>CAVTLB010000001.1:0-40679 GCA_963735415.1 uncultured Actinomycetota bacterium
CGGCCAGCGGGCCGATGCCGGGATTCACCTCCCCGGGCCGCCATGACGCGTCCGTTACTCACGGGTTCGCTGCATGCCGGAGGGGCCGGTATACGGTTATGCGTGTAGCCGAAGGGAGCCGGAGGACGGTGACTGTGCTGAGCGGCAGCTCCGAGGGACGAGGCATCCGGACCTCGCTGGCCGGGCGGCTGGCCCGGATGGGCTTCGCGGACGTGTCCCGGGCCGCCGCGACGATCGAAGGGTTCCCGGCCACCGGGGAGGCGGCGCCGGAGTACGACGGGTCTGCTCGCCGCGCTCGGGACGGCGTCCGATCCGGACCTCGCGCTGGCCGGCCTCGCGCTGCTGGCCGAGCGCGACCCGGCAGTCGTCCGCGAGGTGAGCGGCGACGCCGGCTTCGGTGACCGCCTCATCGCCGTTCTCGGCGCGAGCACTGCCCTCGCCGCCCACCTGGCCCGGCATCCCGCCGACCGGGACGTCCTGCGGGGCAGCGAGGGGGCCGGGCGCCCTGGCCCGGACGCCGCCCGCGCCGAGTTGCTGCGCGCCGTGGGGGCCGACCCGCGGGCACCGGAGCCGGTCGCCGCCCCGCGGCGCGGCCGGGAAGGGGCCCTCGGCCAGGAACGGGCGGCCGCGGACTCCCTGCCTGCCTCCCTCGCCGCCGCCTACCACCGCCGCCTGCTGCACCTGGCCGCGCGGGACCTGACCGGGGTCGCCACCGTCGATGAGGTGGCCGAGGAACTCGCGGACCTCGCCGGGGCGGCCCTGGAAGCGGCCTTGGCCGTTGCCCGATACGAGGCAATAACAGCAAGAGGCGCGGAGGCGCCGTCCAGCGGCGGACTGCCCAGGCTGGCCGTCATCGCCATGGGCAAGTGCGGTGCCCGCGAGCTGAACTACGCCAGCGACGTGGACGTCATCCTCGTCGCCGGAGACGAGGCCGACCAGGCGGGCCTCAAGGCCGCCACCCAGCTCGCCACCCGGATGATCGGCGTGTGCGGCGAGTTCACCCCCGAGGGCGCGATCTTCCCCGTCGACCCGAACCTCCGCCCGGAAGGCCGCAGCGGCCCGCTCGTCCGCACCCTGGCCAGCCACCTGGCCTACTACGACCGGTGGGCCAAGACCTGGGAATTCCAGGCGCTGCTCAAAGCCCGCCCGGTCGCCGGCGACATGGCGCTGGCCAGGGCCTATGCCGACGCGGTGGCCCCGCTGGTCTGGCAGGCCTCCCAGCGGGACAACTTCGTCGCGGACGTGCAGGCCATGCGCCGCCGGGTGGAGTCAACGCTGCCCAAGAACATGGCCGGCCGCGAGCTCAAGCTCGGCCCCGGTGGCCTGCGTGACATCGAGTTCGCGGTCCAGCTCCTGCAACTCGTGCACGGCCGTGCCGACGAGCGGGTCCGCGCCCCGGGCACTCTGCCGGCGCTGGCCGCGCTCGCCGCCGGCGGTTACGTCGGCCGCGCCGATGCCGAGGACCTCGCCGCCGCCTACCGCTTCCTGCGACAGACCGAGCACCTGCTGCAGCTTTACCACCTGCGCCGGACCCACACCCTTCCCGACGACCACGCCGTGCTGCGCCGGCTGGGCCGGGCGATGCACCTGCTCTCCGATTCCGAACGGGCGGTCCGCCTTCCTGCCGCCCGATGCGCGCCGCGGGCCTGGCCGCGCAGGCCTGGCCCCGCAGGGCGGCCAGCACCCGGCCAGCGGCACCACGCGGGCACCCGTGCCCCTGACGGGCCGCGGCGACCCGGCGACGGCGTTCGACGAGGCCTGGCGAAAGCACGCGCTGCGCGTCCGCCGGCTGCACGAGAAGCTGTTCTACCGGCCGCTGCTTGACGCCGTCGCCCGGCTGCCCACCGAGGCCGCGCGGCTCACGCCGCAGGCGGCACAGGCCCGGCTGGAGGCCCTCGGCTACGGGGACCCGGCCGGCGCGCTGCGGCACATCGAGGCGCTGACCACCGGAGTGCGGCGGCGCGCCGCGATCCAGCGCACCCTGCTGCCGGTGCTGCTCGGCTGGTTCGCCGACGCGGCCGAGCCGGACGCGGGGCTGCTGGCGTTCCGGCAGGTGAGCGAGGCGCTGGGGGAGTCGCCCTGGTACCTGCGGCTGCTCAGGGACGAGACCAAGGCCGCCCGCCGGATGGCCTGGGTGCTCGCCTCCAGCCGGTACGCCACCGGCCTGCTGCTGCGTGCCCCCGAGGCCGTGGCGATCTTCGCCGATGACGAGGAGCTGGTGCCCCGGCCGCTGCCCATGGTCCGTTCGGAAATGATGGCGGCGGCCACGCGGCACGAGCGCGACCCGGACGCGGCGGCGGTCGCGATCCGGTCAATCCGTCGCAAGGAACTGCTGCGAATCGCCTCGGCCGACGTGCTCGAGACGGCCGACGGCCTCGGCGGGCCGCCCGGGGCGGGGCAGGCCCGCATGGCGGCGGCGCTGACCGCCGTCACCAGCGCGTCCCTGGAGGCCGCGCTGACGGTCGCGGTCGCCCGCGTCGAGGAGAATATCGGCAGGCCGCTGCCCACCCGGTTCGCCGTCATCGCGATGGGCCGGTACGGCGGCCACGAGACCGGCTACGGCAGCGACGCCGACGTGATCTTCGTGCACGACCCGGACCCGGACCTGGATGGCGCGGACGACCGGCTGGCCTCCGACAGCGCCCAGGCCGTCGCGGCCGAGATGACCCGGCTGCTGGAGCTGCCGGCCCCCGATCCGCCGCTGATCCTGGACGCGAGCCTGCGCCCGGAGGGCCGCCAGGGCCCGCTGGTGCGCAGCCTGGCGGCGTGCCGCAAGTACTACGCCGCCCGCAGCGCGACGTGGGAGTACCAGGCCTTGCTGCGGGCCGAGTTCGCGGTCGGGGACGCGGCCCTGGGCGCCCGCTTCATCGCCCTCGCCGATGAGTACCGCTACCCGGCGGGCGGGCTTTCCGAGCACGCGGTGCGCGAGATCCGCCGGATCAAGGCCCGCGTCGAGGCCGAGCGCATCCCGCGCGGCGTCGACCGCGCCCGGCACCTCAAGCTCGGCCCGGGCGGCCTGTCCGACGTCGAGTGGACGGTCCAGCTGCTGCAGCTGCAGCACGGCGCGTCGGTACCCGGGCTGCGCACGACGCAGACGCTGGACGCGCTGGCCGCCGCCGTTGACGCCGGCCTCGTGGCGGAGCAGGAAGCCGCCGCGCTGGCGGCCTCCTGGCGGCTCGCGGCCCGCATCCGCAACGCCATCATGCTGGTGCGCGGCCGCGCCGACGACTCGCTCCCGTCGCGCCACACGGAGCTGACGGCGGTGGCGCGGCTGCTCGGCTACCGCCCGACCGGCGTGCCCAAGGGCACCAGCGGCGTGGAGACAGTCGAGCCCGCCCAGGCCCTGGAAGAGGACTGGCGCCGCGCCGCCCGCCACGGCCGGGCGGTCATGGAGCGCATGTTCTTCGGCGAGTAGGGATCACGCTTCCTTCAGCCGGCCGTTGGCGCGCAGGAGGCGCAGGGCGTCCACCGTCAGGAAGCCGCGCCAGTCGGCCTCGGCGGCCGGGGACCACGACGCCCAGGTGAACATCCAGCCGCCGTCCTCCCGCTGGGCGCTCGCCACGTGGTCGAGATGTGCTTCGATCGTCGCGTCGTCGAATAGCCGGCGGGCGATCGAGCCCGGCAGCGGCGCGAAGTCAAGCGGGCCGTGCACCTCGCCCGCCGCCTGCGGGTCCAGCGCGACGACGCCCGGGTCAAGCAGCAGCGGTTCCACCTTCTCGATCGTCGCCAGGGCACGCTCCCGGTCCGGCACGTGATCCAGGAAGCGGCAGACGCCCAGCAGCGGGTAGGCGCTCGGCTCTGAGAGCCGTTCGATCATGTCCCACATGACAGCGGTTGCCCGCTCCAGCCACGGGTGCGTGACTCCGCGCGCGTGGAGGGTCCCCGCGAGCATCCCGGTCTGGATGGGCGAGGCGGGATGCCCCTCCTCGGGCACCCACCAGGGCGCGTGCGGTCCCTCGGACACGGACGCCTCGACGAAGGCGGCGCCTCCCCCGGCCGGGGCGACCGAGCCGAGCCAGTCGCAGGCGGCCAGCGCCACGCCGTCGTCCCAGGCGTCGGCCGTGTCCAGCAGCCCCAGCGCCATCGCCACCGCGGCTGGCTGGCTGGCGCGGCCCGGCAGTCCGGCTCAAGCGCGTGCCCGAGGCCGCCATCGGCGTTCCGGTAAGCGGCCACGGCGTCCTTGACCGGCTGCGCGGCTCCGCCCCGGAAAAGCCTCTCGTATACCCGCTGGTCAACCACTCGCGCCTGCCCGGCCAGGAACCATTCGGCCGCCGCGACGTCAGGAGTCCTCATCGTGTCCATGCCCCCATCCCAGCACGGCGTCCGCCGCCCGTCTTGAACGAAACGGCCATTCGCCCCGCTACGCTCCCGCCCGGGCGTGGCATCCTGGGTAGGTGGAAGTGCCGGGCGTCAGCTGGGTGCCGGCCGGCGCGTGGCTCGCGCCCGGCTATGCGGAGTGGGCACCGCCGGCGGCGCTGCGCGGCATGGTCGCGTGCCTGTGGGCGAGCATCGTGCCCGAAGGCGCCGGCCCGGACGCCCTCGTGCTGCCTGACGCGTCCAGCGACCTCATCTGGGAGCACGGGGCCGGTGCCTACGTCGCCGGCCCCGATACCGGCCCGGTCCGGTCCAGTACCCCGCCCGGTGCCGTCATGGTCGGCGTCCGCTTCCGGCCTTCCGCGGGCGGTCCCGCGCTCGGCCTGCCGCTCAGCGAGATCCGCGACCAGCGCGTTGACCTCGCTGATCTACTGCCCCCGGCTCGGCTGCCCGTGACGACCAGGCAACTGGCGGCGGCATTGTCCCCGGATCTCGACCCGGGCGCGGCCGTGGAGAAGGCGCTGGGCGTAGCGGGCGGGCTGGTGGGCGAGGGCGCCCCCGACCACGCGGTGACGCACGCGGCAACGCTGCTGCGGAACCCGGCGGCCCGCCTTGAGCAGGTGGCGGCCGTCATCGACCTCAGCGAGCGCCAGCTGCGCCGCCGGTTCCACGACGCGGTCGGGTACGGCCCCAAGACCCTGCAGCGCGTCTACCGCTTCCAGCGCTTCGTCCAGCGTGCCGACGCGCGCCGTGCCGACGGGCAGCGGGGCGACCCCGCAAGGGATCCCTGGGACCTCGCGGCCATTGCCCTGGAGGCCGGATACGCCGACCAGGCGCACCTGACCAGGGAATGCGTGGCCCTGTCCGGCCTCACCCCGGCGGCCCTGGCCCGCGTCAGGGGCGGGCTGAACCTGGTCGCGGGAACTGGCATGGGCGAACGTGCCTACGCGCTTGGCGGGTCGGCGATCATCGCGGTGCCGATGCGGCGGAAGCCGAGCCGCTGGTAGACGCGAGCCACGACCTCGTCGGTCGCGGACAGGAAGACGATCCGCCCGCCGCGGGCGATCGCGTCGGCGGCCAGCGCGGCCGTGACGGCGGCACCGAGGCCGCGGCGGCGGCTCGCGGGCAGCACGCCCAGCCCGGTGATCTCGGCGGCGCCGCCGGTGAGCTGGTAGCTGCCCGCCGCCAGCGGGCCGTTCGGGCCGAAGGCGGCGGCCAGCACCGACATGCCGGACTCGAGCTTCTCGCGGAGCAGGGTGATGATGCCCGGGTCATGGTTGGCGGCGATCTTGTCGCGCTCGATTGCCCCGGCCTCACCGATCGCGGTCCCCGGGTGGCCGAACGCGACTCCGGGTACCGCCCACGCCAGGATGACCTCCGGGTCGTCGGGCGCCAGGACGCGGACGGTGATCCGTGGCGGCAGGGCGGGCGGCGGCACCAGCGTGCGCAGCAGCAGCAGCGGGTGCCTGTGCACGTCAAGGCCGGCGCCGGCGGCGGCCGTCGCCATGTCCGGCGCGGCCTGCTCGATCCACTCGAAGGACTCGGGGATCAGCAGCTCACGCTGGCGTGCGCGGACCGCGCGCACGTTCGCGACGCTGATCTGCTCGCCGGGGGAGCGGCCGAGACGTGGCCGGGCGTAATAGGGCCAGCCCGGGCCGGACGGGATGAAGAGAACGAGCGGGCCCATGAACTCGGCGTTCGCCCACTGCCGGGGCGCGGCGTCGCAAAAGGCGTCGATCCTCTCGATGGACTCGTATTCGCTCACAGTACTGCCTACCCTACGGGCGGGAGCGAATCCTGCCAACGGGATTTATCGGGTCACCGGGCTAGTGATGCACCGCGGCCGGGCCGGTCGAGCGCGTCCGCTGGGGCAGGCCGCTGGGGCCGACGGGAGGCTCGGGCCGCCCTGGCCGTGGCTGGGACGCGGTCCGCCGGGGGCGCCGTGGCCGCCGGGGGAACCGTGCCCGCCGGAGGAACCAGGGCCACCCTGGCCACTGGAGGGACCATGGCCACCGGAGGGACCATGACTCCCTGGGTGACCGTGGCCACCGGGGGCATCGCGGCCACCGGGACCGGCGGAACCGCCCGGGCCGCCGGAGGCGAGCTCGGCTGCCTCCTGCGGCGACAGCCGCAGCACGATGGCCGCCTCCTGGAAGGTGGACCCGTCGGCGAGCAGCGCCTCAATGGCGGAGCGCGTCGCGCGCGCCGCCGCCTCGGCGGCCTGGGCCGCCGCCTGGCGGGCCTGCAGCGCCTTGGTGACGGCAGGCAAGACCGATGCCTCGGTCCTGACCTCGACCCGGACCGACTCCGGCGGCACGTGAAGCGCCTCGGCGATGTGCCGCCGGGCCATCATCTCGGCCTGGTCCAGGCTGCGCACCTGGACGGCCAGTCCCTCAATCTGCGGGACCCGGACGGTCCACCAGCGACCGGCGCGCTCAGCTAGCGCGGTGAAGGTCGTCGTCTCCATGCCTCCAGCGCCCCTTAATCACCGGGTCGTTGACGTTGACAAGCTGTCACGGGGAGCCCCCCGGCGCGGTGATGTCTACCCAATATACTGGCCGGTAGCTATGTTACGTCGACGTAATTTGCCGAAAGTGACGAATGAGGCGCTGTTTGGTTACATAGTCGACTACGCGGCGGGAGTGTCGCCCCGGCCCGACTGCCCGCAGGCACGCGCCGCGGCCAGCAGGCCGGCATCATACGCCGAGGTGCCGGTTGGGCGCCTTCGCCCGCTCGGCCAGTTCCGGCAGCTCGCTGACCTCGATCCCGGCCCGCGCGAGCAACTCGATGCCCTGGCAGTCCGCGACGAAGAGGCTCGGCTCCCGCCAGGCGATCACGACCCGCCCGATGCCCGGGCCCGCGTCCGGCCCGCCCGGTCGCGGCGGGACGGGAGCCCGGGTCGCGAGGATCAGCTCGGTGCAGCTGCGCGGCCGCGACTTGCGCTGCGAGCATGGCTCAAGCGTGCTGTAGATGGCCGCCCCGGCGAGCCGGGGGTCGCCGGGAGCGAGCTTGCGCAGTGCCGCCTCCTCGGCGTGCACGTGCGGGTCGCCGCCCTCCCGGGAGAAGCCGCGCGCCAGCTCCGCGCCGTCGGCCCCGACGATGACGGCGCCGACGCTGTATGCCGCCGGTGACGGGGGGGCGAGCCGGGCGAGCTCGATGGCAAGCTCCATCCACCTCAGGTCATCACTGCCGCCCATGCGTCACCGCCCCCCGGTCGCCGGGCAGGGCGGGGAGGGTGGGCGGGTGGGGAGGGTGGGCGGGGTGGGGAGGGTGGGCGGGGTGGGGAGGACAAGGCCCAGGAGGGCAGCGGTCGCGGGTCCGGTACCGGGTGGTGGTCCGCGTCGTACGTCCACGCGGGCCCCTGGGACTGGAGCTGGCTCATCGCGGCGATGAGCCGGCCGACGTCCTCGGCGGAGCTGCCCAGGCCCAGGCTGGCGCGCACCGCGGCCTGGCCGCCGGCGAGCCGGGCCAGCAGCGGATGAGCGCAGAACTTCCCGTCGCGCACGCCGATTCCGTGCTCGGCCGACAGGTAGGAGGACACGAGCCCCGCCGGGTAGCCCGGCACGGTGAACGAGACAACCGGTACCTGGTCGACCGGCCCGCCCGGGGAGTCGCCGCCGGACCAGATGCGCAGCACCCGCGCGCCGGCCGAGGCCAGGCCCTCCGTCAGCCCCCGCAGCAACGCCGACTCGTGCGCGCGGACGGCATCCGGTGGCAGCGACGCCACGAGCCGGCACGCCGCGGCCAGGGCGAGGGCGCCGATCACGTTCGGCGTTCCGGCCTCGTGCCGGGCCGGGGCAGCGGCCCAGTGCACGCGGTCCAGCTCTACCGTGGCGCGAACCGCGCCGCCGCCCTTCAGGTAGGCAGGGGCGGCATCCAGCCAGTCCCCCCGCCCGACCAGGGCGCCGGCACCGAATGGCGCGTACAGCTTGTGGCCGGAGAACGCCAGGTAGTCGATCCCGATCGCCGTCATGTCGACCCGCCGGTGCGGCACCAGCTGCGCCCCGTCCACCGCCAGCCGGGCGCCGTACCGGTGGGCGAGCGCCGCGAGCGCGGCCAGCGGCGGGCACTCCCCGGTGACGTTCGACGCGCCGGTGACGGCGAGCAGCGCGGCGGGCGTGGCCGCCAGCGCCGCTTCCAGCGCCGGCCAGCGTCGCGGTGAAGGTGGCGCCGGACGGGAACCACGATCCGGCCCCGCCACGGCAGCAGGCTGGCGTGGTGCTCGACGTCCAGGCACACGACCGGCCCGGGCACGGCCCGGGCCAGCAGGTTCAGCGCGTCGGTGGTGTTGCGGGTGAAGACGGTCGCGTCGTCGGCGCCGCGCGCCGACGAACGCGGCGACGTCCCGCCGGGCCGCCTCGTAGGCGGCCGTGCAGACCCGGGAGGCGTACCCCGCCCCCCGGTGCACGCTGGCGTACAGCGGCAGCACCTGCTCCACCAGGTCGGCGACCGGGCGCAGCGCGGGCGCGCTGGCGGCGTAGTCGAGGTTGACGCAACGGACGCCGCCGCCGCCGGACGAGGGGAACCAGGTCGCCGCCTCCGATCAGCTCCGCGAGCGGTAGTGCCGGCAGCGCGCTGGCGGGGGCAGTGCTGGCGAGCGGCGCGCTCGCGACCAGGGAAGACGTCATCGCGGTACCTCCGGGCCTTGATGGGACCCGGCATCCCGGATCCGCGCTTGCCGCGCCCGGTACGGCGCGGCCATGTCATCACCCGGAGCACCCCACCGCGGAGGAGGGTTGCCGGCCAGCAAGCCGGGGCTGAGCGCTGGCACTCGTGACATCGGTCAATGTAGCAGGCCCCGGCGCCACCCGCCACGATGACGGCACGGCCGAGCAGCCGGATGTAACAGCCCGTGTAACGGTGGGCGCCCTCGACCTGCTCGGTTGCCGACCCGAGTGACAGCTGGAGAACCCACCCGCACCGGGACATTCGCTGCCGTCCGGTCTGCTCGCGAGGCCCGCAGCTCCGAGCGACTCGCCTCTCGTCTCGGTCGCTAGCGTGGGGCTACCATCTATGCAGGGCAGGCGCTCTAGGCTGCGGCAGCGGATCTGGTGCCTGCACCGTGTAGCCGAGTTCACGGAGGACCCGGGCGGCCTCTTCAGGTACGTCCCGCGCGACAGCTGCGGTCTGGCGGCAGCGCCAGCGTTCGCGTCCCGCCTCCACGTGGGCCATCCAGCCGGGCAGCGAATCGAAGTTGCACTCGCAGATCAGGAACTGGATGAAGTCCTCCAGGCACGGGCGGAACCGGCTTCCGCCGACCGGAATATGAAGGGACGCCATTTCATGGGGTGACTCGTGCCCGGCCCGCGACAGCAAGTGCGACAGGGCGCCCCGGTGGCCGTGGACGTGCACATGCGCTGATGGTCGCGTGCCCTGGTCGCGGCGATAGTGGATACGCAGGACCGGCGCCCGGTCAAGTAGGGCATACAGGTTGAAGTGCGACTCCTCAACCGCCAGCCATTGGCCGGATGAGTCCAGCTGGCACGAGATGCTGACCTTCATGTCGGCGAGATGCTGCCTGCCCGCGTAGAGAGGCAGAGCTCGCCATCCGCAGGCCGTATGACCGACCGGTTTGCGTGCCGCAGGATACCGACGGGCGGATCAGGGAGGTTCGGCAGAGTTGCAGAGAGAGGCCCCGGCCGTTTCCCGGCCGAACTCCTCCACTTGCTGGTGCATGTCTCCTGGCGTGTCGCTCACCCGTTCCGCAGGAAATCGATCTCCTGGAGTGCCTCCCAGGCTGCCCACTCGTCGCCGACTAGTGACCTTGCGGCAGCCTTCGCGGCGAGTTCCTCGTAGGGCATCCCGAGCTGTTCGAGGATTCTCCTGCGGCGCTCATCTAGCTCGCCAAGGGTCAGGTCTTGTACTTCCGGCATGGCCGAGGCCTCCTTCCCTTGTGTTCACCATAAGCGGGGGGTCCGACATTTCCCAGACCTGCCCACTCGCGAGCGCGCAGAGCGGTCCCGGCTGTGAGGCAACTTCTCCGGCCGGTCATTGTGCAAGCGGGTTCGGCATCGGCTGGCATACCAGCCAGTTGGCCATATCGGGTGATGCACATCACACTGGCCAGCAACGAGCGGTCGGGGTCCTGCGGACTGCCGGGGGCGCGCCGTGACGCGCCCCCAGGTCGAGCCCGGCAAAACTGGTCAGACGTCGAAGTACAGCTCGAACTCGTGCGGCGTCGGGCGCAGCCGGATCGGGTCGAGCTCCTTGGTCCGCTTGTAGTCGATCCAGGTCTCGATGAGGTCCTCGGTGAAGACACCGCCCTCGGTGAGGTAGCCGTGGTCGGCCTCGAGGGTGTTCAGGACCGCCTCCAGCGAGCCGGGCACCTGCGGGATGGCGGAGGCCTCGTCCGGCGGCAGCTCGTACAGGTCCTTGTCGACCGGGTCCGGCGGCTCGATCTTGTTCTTGATGCCGTCCAGGCCGGCCATCAGCATCGCGGCGAACGCGAGGTACGGGTTGGCCGACGGGTCCGGCACGCGGAACTCGATCCGCTTGGCCTTCGGGTTCGCGCCGGTGATCGGGATGCGGCAGCAGGCCGACCGGTTCCGGCTGGAGTAGACCAGGTTGACCGGGGCCTCGAAGCCCGGCACCAGGCGGTGGTAGGAGTTCACCGTCGGGTTGGTGAACGCGAGCAGCGACGGGGCGTGCTTGAGCAGCCCGCCGACGTACCAGCGGCCGATGTCCGACAGGCCGCCGTAGCCGCTCTCGTCGTAGAACAGCGGAGCGCCGTCCTTCCACAGCGACTGGTGGCAGTGCATGCCGTTGCCGTTGTCGCCGTACAGCGGCTTCGGCATGAACGTCACGGTCTTGCCCGCCGCGAACGCGGTGGACTTGATGACGTACTTGTACAGCAGCAGGTTGTCGGCCTGCTTCAGCAGCTTGTCGAACCGGATGTCGATCTCAGCCTGGCCGGCGGTGCCCACCTCGTGGTGCTGCATCTCGGTCACGATGCCGACCGTGATCAGGTTACGGACCATCTCCGAGCGCAGGTCGGTGTAGTGGTCCATCGGCGGGACCGGGAAGTAGCCGCCCTTGTACGGAGGCTTGTAGGCGAGGTTGGCGCCGTCCTCCTCGCGGCCGGTGTTCCACGCGCCCTCGATCGAGTCGAGGTGGTAGTAACCCCTCGTTCGCCGTGGTCGAGAACCGCGCCGAGTCGAAGATGTAGAACTCCGCCTCCGGGCCGAAGTACGAGGTGTCGGCGATGCCGGTGCCCTTCAGGTACTCCTCGGCCTTGCGGGCGATGTTGCGCGGGTCGCGGGAGTAGGGGGCGCCCGTCAGCGGGTCATGCACGAAGAACGTCAGGTTCAGCGTCTTGTGCTGGCGGAACGGGTCGAGCACCGCCGTGGACGGATCCGGCAGGAGCAGCATGTCCGACTCGTGGATCTGCTGGAAGCCGCGGATGGACGAGCCATCGAACATCCGGCCTTCGGTGAAGACATCGGCGTCGAACGTCTCCACCGGGATGGTGAAGTGCTGGACCGTCCCCGGCAAGTCGACGAACCGGACGTCAATGAACTCCACCTTTTCCTCAGCGATATAGCTGAGGACCTCTTCAGCACTGCTGAACGACATCAACCCTCCCTGTACAGGGCGCGCATATGTAGGCTTAACCCCGGTAATCACGGCTGCGTGCGTTTGGACGCTAGTCGTCGGCAATTTCCGGCTAGTGTCCCGGATGTTTCACTGGTGTTACGCGTGCAGCGTGTCCCCGTGCGCCCCGCCGCGAGGCGCGCCCGGGAGCTGGGCGCGGCGGGACCGCGGAAGTCACCGGGCGGATACCGTAGTGCTGTGTCTGATGAACCCCGGGACCCTCGTCGCGCGAGCGCGGTGCGGCTGGCTGCCGCCCCGACTGCTGACGCGGGAGATACTACGCCGGATTATCCCGGCAAGCAGTTTGGCCTGCCACAAGAAGGGCCAGGTTCGGCCGCGCCGATGGGCCGGCGGCTGCTCGCCCTGGTCGTTGACTGGCTGCTGTGCGAGCTGATCGTCTCGGCCGTGACCCGGCACTCGATGACCGGCGTCAGCGATCACGCCTACATCGCGACGCAGAACTGGACGCTCCTCACGTGCGCCCTGGAGATCTACCTGCTCACCGCGGTCAGCGGCCTCACCGTGGGCAAGCGCCTGCTCGGCATCCGGGTCATCCGCACCGACGGCCGCCGCCCTGGCTTCGGCTGGGCGGCGGTGCGCACCGTCTTGCTCTTCTTCGTTGTCCCGCCGCTGCTGTGCGACCGTGACCTGCGCGGCCTGCACGACCGCGCCGCCGACACCATCGTCGTGCGGATGTAGGAGTGCTCCCCGGGGGAGCACTCCGGCCCGCCGGGGGATTACCGCGTTCGCGGCCGGGGCATCTTCGGCTGGCGGGCGTTGCGCGGAAGCGGCCCCTTGGGCACGGGCGGGGTCGGCTGGAGGGCCTTGAGCCGGTGGTTCAGGTCGCTGACGGCGGCGGGCCGCAGGTTGCGCGGCAGCCGCATGACCTTCTTCTGCAGGTCGCCGATCTTGACCTGGCCCTCGTCGGCCCCGATCTGGAAGTCGAAGATCGGCACGTCGAACGCGACCCGGGCGGTCCTCTTCTTCTCCGCCGCGAGCAGGGGCGCGACCCGCCTGGGGTCGCCCTCGGCGACCAGGACGACGCCGGGGAGACCCACCGCCCGGTGCACGACGTCCAGGTTCCGGTTGCCGTTGACGGCGCGGGGTGACGGTCCAGTTGCCGCGCATCGACTCCAGCACCGCCGCCGCGGCGCCCGGCTGGCCCTCGATCGCCGCGTACTGCGCGCCCTGGGCGTAGCGGCCGAAGATCACCATGATCGCGACCAGCCCGGCCAGCACGCCCAGCGGGATGAGGATGGGCGCCAGCCCGGTGAACAGCCCGACGACCGTGAGCACGACGACAATCGCCACGCCGCTGCCGATGGTGATCGGCAGCGCCTTCTTGTCCTGCTGGTTGACCAGGCTGGCGGCCATCCGTAGCTGCTTCAGCCGTCCGGCTTTCTGCATGTCCTCAGGACTGTACTTGTCAACCACGGCGTTAGCCTTCCTCCAGCAAATGCCCGTTCCAACACCAGGCAGCATACGGTTTCCCGGGCACTGGGAAGTAACCGCACGGGGCAGGTGAGCCGGGCGTCCGGGCGGCTGGTTTACGCCCCCCGGGAAAGCGCTGCCTGTGCATAGAGCCGGCCGGCCCGGTAAGAGGAGCGGACGAGCGGCCCGGACATCACCCCGGCGAAGCCGAGCGCCAGTGCCTCCTCGCGCAATTCGACGAATTCCTCCGGCTTGGCCCAGCGATCCACCGGGTGATGCCGGGGCGAGGGGCGCAGGTACTGGGTGATCGTGAGCAGGTCGCACCCGGCCGCGCGCAGGTCCTCCATCGCGGGCCTGATCTCGGCCCGGGACTCGCCCAGGCCCAGGATCAGGTTCGACTTGGTCACCATCCCGGCCTCGTGCGCGGCCCGCAGCACCGCCAGCGACCGCTCGTACCGGAAGCCCGGCCGGATCCGCCGGAACACCCGGGGGACCGTCTCCAGGTTGTGCGCGAACACCTCGGGCGCGGCGTCGAAGACCTCGGCCAGCTGCGCGGCGTCGTTATTGAAGTCGGGAGCGAGCAGTTCGACGCCGCAGCCGGGCACGGCGCGGTGGATCTCCCGCACCGTCTGCGCGTACAGCCACGCCCCGCCGTCTTCCAGGTCATCGCGGGCCACGCCGGTGATCGTCGCGTAGCGCAGCCCCATCGTGGCGACCGACTCGGCCACCCGGCGCGGCTCGTCGGTGTCCAGCGGCGCGGGCTTGCCGGTGTCGATCTGGCAGAAGTCGCACCGCCTGGTGCACTGGTCGCCGCCGATGAGGAAGGTGGCCTCGCGGTCCTCCCAGCACTCGAAGATGTTGGGGCAGCCGGCCTCCTCGCAGACCGTGTGCAGTCCCTCGGCCCGCACCAGGCCCTTCAGCTCCGTGTACTGCGGCCCGGTCCGCAGCCTGGTCTTGATCCACGGAGGCTTCTTCTCGATCGGGACGGCGGCGTTGCGGGCCTCAAGGCGGAGCATCCGCCGTCCGTCGGGAGCCAGGGAGTCAGGAGCTAGCGCAGAAGGAGACGTCACCCTCCCAGGTTAGCTCGCGGCCACGTGCTGCCCCGCCACCGCGCGGTCCCCCCAGGAGAACACCCGCTGCCAGGCCCGGTAGCCCAGGGCCGCCGCGAGGTGCCGCTCCATGAGCGGCGTGACGTCTGACACGGTGACCGGGATGCCGGTCTCGGCCGTGAGCGAGGTCACGCCCGCGTCCCGGATGCCGCAGGGGACGATGCGGTCGAACCAGGAAAGGTCGCTGTCGCAGTTCAGCGCCAGCCCGTGCATGGTGACCCCCTTCGCCACCCGGGCGCCGATCGCGCCGACCTTGCGGTTGGGGCGCAGGGGGTTGCCGGGCTCGCCGAGGATCCACGCGCCGGACAGGCCCGCCACCCGGGTCGCGGCCACGCCGAACTCGGCGCACACGCCGATCATCGCCTCCTCCAGGGCCCGCACGTAGGCCACGACGTCAACCGGGTCGCGGAGCCGGATGATCGGGTAGGCGGTGAGCTGCCCCGGGCCATGCCAGGTGATCTTGCCGCCGCGGTCCACGTCGATCACTGGCGCGCCGGGATCCCCGGCCGGCCGGTCCGACACGGCCGTCCGCTTGCCCGCCGTGTAGACCGGCTGGTGCTCGAGCAGCAGGCAGCAGTCCGGCACCTCGTCCGCGACCCGCCGGGCATGCGTCTCGCGTTGCAGGTCCCAGCCCGCGACGTAGTCCACCGCCGCCGCCCCGAAGCCGGCGTGCACGTATAGCAGCTGCTCGGCTACGGAGCCAGAAGAAAGATCGCCACCCACGTCATTGAGGGTAGGACACCTTGATTACCTCCCCGAGCACGCGCGCCCCAACGTGAGACGGCAGTGCCCAGTGGGCACAACCTTAATCGTGGTTAATGAGGCCGAACTGCGCGGTGGCGGCGGGGGCGCGCGGCGACGTCGCGGCGATCCCGTCGATCTGGCGGGTTCCGCTGCAGGGGAGGGGGTAGTACGGCTGGGGGCCGGGGTCTAGCCTGAGCGCATGGCTACCGACTTCACCGAGGAAACTGCCGCCGACGCCGTGACCGGCAGTTTCGCCCCGTCGACCGACCCGAGGCTGCGGGAGATCCTTACGAGCCTGGTGCGGCACCTGCACGCGTTCGCGCGTGAGGTGGAGCTGACCATCCCCGAGTGGAATGCCGGCATTGACTTCCTGACCAGGACCGGCCAAAAGTGCGACGCCGACCGGCAGGAGTTCATCCTGCTGTCGGACGTGCTCGGCCTGTCGATGCTGACCGAGACGATCAACAACCGGAAGTTCGGCGTGGCCACGGAGTCGACCGTGCTCGGCCCGTTCCACGTGGTGGAGTCGCCGGCCCTGGAGGCGGGGGCGAACATTGACCATGTGGGCACCGGGACGCCGTGCGTGGTGACCGGCCGCGTGGTGTCGGTGGACGGCACGCCCCTGCCGGGGGCCAAGGTCGACGTCTGGCAAGCCAGCGATCAGGGCTTTTACGACGTGCAGCAGCCGGACGTCCAGCCGCGCGGCAACGGCCGCGGCCTGTTCACGGCCGACGCCGACGGCCGGTTCTGGTTCCGCACGATCGTGCCGAGCTACTACCCGATCCCGACCGACGGCCCGGCGGGTGAACTGCTGCTCGCGACTGGCCGCCACCCGTTCCGGCCGGCGCACATCCATTTCATCGTGACCGCGCCCGGCCACCGGGACCTGACCACGCACATCTTCGTGGCCAACAGCGAGTACATCGAGTCGGACACGGTGTTCGCGGTGAAGAAGTCGCTGGTCGTCGACTTCGAGGAGGAGGACGACCCGGCGCTGGCCCGGCAGTGGGGCGTTCCCGTCCCGTTCCGGCGCGCCAGCTTCGAGATCATCATGCAGCCAGGCAGCTAGCGCCCGTCCCGGCCGCCCGCCCCGGGCCGGCTGACCTCAGCGCAGCTCCGCCGCCAGCGCCGCGCTGACGGTCAGGTGCCGGAACGGGTACCCGGCCTCCTCAAGTCTCCTGGGCAGCACCCGGGCGCTCGTCAGCAGCTCCGTGGACATCTCGCCGAGTGCCAGCCGCAGCAGCGGTTCCGGCACCCGCAAGGCGGCGAAGTCCGGGCGGTGCAGCACGTGGTGCAGCGCCGCCGTGAGCTCGCCGTTGGTGACGGGGTTGGGCGCGGTCAGGTTGTACGGCCCCGACGCCCCGTCGGAGCCGAGCAGGAACCTGATCGCCCCGACCTCGTCGGCCAGCGAGATCCAGCTCATCACCTGGGAACCGGTGCCGAACCGGGGGAGCAGCCCGAACCGGGCGGGCAGCAGCAGCCGGCTGAGCACGCCGCCGCTCTTGTCCAGGACGAGGCCGCTGCGCAGGTGGACCACGCGGATGCCCTTCTCGGCCGCCGGCGCCGCCGACGCCTCCCAGTCGTGCACCACGCGGGCCAGGAACCCCTGCCCGGCCGGGGTGTCCTCGGTGACCTCCCGGCCGCCGGTATCGCCGTACCAGCCGATCGCGGAGGCGCAGACGAAGACCTTGGGCGGGACGGAGAGCCTGGCCAGCACGCTCGCGAGCGCGCGGGTGGCGAGGACCCTGCTGGCCCGGATCTCCGCCTTGTAGGACCGGGTCCAGCGGTGGTCGGCGACCCCGGCGCCGGCCAGGTGCACGCAGGCGTCGATGCCGTCCAGGGCCGGGTCGCCCGCGTCGGCGGCACGCGGGTCCCACCGGATTTCCCCGGCACCGCCGGCGGCGGTCCCGTCAGTGCCGACCGCGTGCGGCGGCCGCCTGACCAGGCGGACGACCTGGTGGCCGTCCGCCCGCAGGCTTGCCGTCAGCGCGGAGCCAATCAGCCCGGATGAACCGGTAACCGCGACCTTCATGGCTGGACTGGCTACAGGCCCAGCTCGGCCTCGAACGCGCCCTCCTCGAGGCGTCCCTTCACCGTGGTGAGGAACCGGGCCGCGTCGGCGCCGTCGATGAGCCGGTGATCGTAGGTCAGGGCCAGGTAGACCATGGACCGGACCGCGATCACCTCGCCGAGCGCCGGGTCCTCGACCACGACCGGGCGCTTGACCACGGTCCCCACGCCGAGGATGCCGACTTGGGGCTGGTTGATGATCGGCGTGTCGAACAGCGCGCCGCGGCTGCCGGTGTTGGTCAGCGTGAACGTGCCGCCAGACAGCTCGTCCGGCCCGACGTGGCCCGACCGGGTGCGGGCGGCGAGGTCGGCGACCTTCCGGGCGACGCCGCCGATGTTCAGGTCGCCCGCGTGGTGGATGACCGGGACCATGAGGCCTCGCTCGGTGTCGACCGCGATGCCGAGGTGCTCGGCGTCATGGTAGGTGACCTGCGAGTTCTCGGCGTCGATGACCGCGTTGAGCTTCGGGTGCATCTTGAGTGCCTCGACGGTGGCCAGCGCGACGAACGGCAGGAAGGTCAGCTTGACGCCCTCCCGCGCCTCGAAGGCGTCCTTGGCCCGGTCCCGGAGCCGGGCGATGCCGGTCACGTCCGCCTCGACGACGGTCGTGAGCTGCGCCGACGTCTGCAGCGACTCGACCATCCGCTTGGCGATGACCTGGCGCGGACGGCTCATCCGCTCGGTCGTCCCGCGCAGCGCGGCCGGGTGGCGCTCCGCGGCGGCGGGCGCGGCCGCCGGCGCGGGCCTTGTCGGCGCCTGGGCGGGCGCGGGAGGCACGGCGGCGGGCGCCTGGGCGGCGGCGGCCTCGGCGGCGGCGGCCGCCTCGGCGGCCCGCTGCGCGCGTGCCGCCTCCAGCACGTCCTGCTTGCGGATCCGGCCGCCGACGCCCGTGCCGGCGATCGCGTCAAGCGCGACCGAGTGCTCGGAGGCGAGCTTGCGCACCAGCGGCGTCACGTACGGGGCCTCGCCGCCGGCGGGCAGCGGAGTCGGCTCCGGGTAAGCGTCGTCGTCGGATGCGGGCTCGCTGGTCTCCGCGGCCTGGCCGCGCGCCGTGAACGCGGGGGCGGGGGCGGGGGCGGGGGCGGGGGCCGGCGGTGCCGCAGGGGCGGCCGGCGCCGGGGCGCTCCACGACCATGTGCCGGCGCCGCGAGCGGCCGGTGCCGGCGTGGCCGGTGCCGGTGCCGGCGGTGCCGCGGGGGCGGCCGGCGCGGTGTACGCGGGCGCCGGGGGAGCGGCCGGGGCCGGTGTGGCCGGTGCCGGCGCGGCGGGGGAGTGGGCGGCGTCCGCCCCCTCCTCCTCGATCATGGCGAGTTGCGCGCCGACGGCGACCGTCTCGTCCTCGTCGACGGCGATCCCGCGCAGGATCCCGCTCGCGGGCGACGGGATCTCGGTGTCCACCTTGTCCGTGGAGACCTCCAGCAGCGGCTCGTCGACCGTGACGTGCTCGCCCTCCTTCTTCAGCCAGCGCGTGACGGTGCCCTCGGTAACGCTCTCACCGAGCTGGGGCATGTTGACGGCGACCGACATGATTTCGGTGACTCCTTATGCGTGGAAGTGCAAGGGCTTGCCGGCGAGTGCCAGGTGCGCCTCACCGATGATCTCCGACTGAGTGGGGTGCGGGTGGATCAGGCTGGCGACGTCGACCGGCTCGGCGTCCCAGTTGTAGATCAGCTGGCCCTCGGCGATGAGCTCGCCGACCCGGCTGCCCACGAGGTGGATGCCGAGGATCCGGCCCGCCCCGGAGGGAGTCGCCTCCGCGATGACCTTGGCCGACCCCTGCTGCGTCTGCAGGATGAGGCTCTTGCCGTTGCCGCCGAGCGGGTAGTTGAGCTCGGTGATGGCGATGCCGCGCTCCGCGGCCTGCTGGGCGGTGATGCCGACCGAGGCCACCTCCGGCTCGCTGTAGGTGATGCGCGGCACGCCGTCGTAGTCGATCGGCCTGACCTCCAGGCCGGCGACCCGCTCGGCGACCAGGATGCCTTCCGCGAAGCCCACGTGCGCGAGCTGCGGCGTCGCGATGAGGTCACCGACCGCCGAGATCGTCGGCACCGACGTGCGGCACAGCTCGTCCGCTTCCACGTAGCCGCGCGTCACGGTGACGCCGTTCTCCTCATAGCCCAGGCCGGCCGAGACCGGCCCGCGGCCGACGGCGACGAGCAGGATCTCCGCCTGGATCGTCTTGCCGCCCGCCAGCGCCACCTCCACGCCGCCGTCGGTGTGCCGCACCGACTCAAAGCGCGCGCCGAGCTCCGTGTTGATGCCGCGGCGGCGGAACGCCCGCTGCAGTGCCTTGGAGCTGTCCTCGTCCTCCAGCGGCAGCAGCCGCGGCAGCATCTCGACGATGGTCACGTCCGCCCCGAAGGACTTCCAGACGGAGGCGAACTCCACGCCGATCACGCCGCCGCCAAGGACGACCGCCGACGCCGGCACATGGTCCAGCCGCAGGGCCTCGTCGGAGGTGATGACCCGCGTTCCGTCGATCTCCAGGCCGGGCAGCGACTTCGGCTCCGACCCGGTGGCCAAGACGACGTGGTCACCGGTGTAGACCGCGTCGCCGTCGACCTGCACGGCATTCGGCGAGATCAGCCGGCCGTCGCCGGCGATCGTGTCGATCTTCCGGCTGGAGATCAGGCCCTGCAGGCCCTTCCACAGCCGGTCGACGACACCCTGCTGGTAGGCCAGCACGCCCGGCATCTCGATGGCCTCGAACGTCGCCTTGATGCCGAACTTGCCGCTGTCCCGCGCGGAGTCCGCTACCTCGGCCGCGTGCAGCAGCGCCTTGGTGGGGATGCACCCCCGGTGCAGGCAGGTGCCTCCCACCTTGCTCTTCTCGATTAGGGCCACGCGCTTGCCGAGCTCCGCTGCCCGCAGCGCGCAGGCATACCCGCCGCTGCCACCGCCCAGCACGACGATGTCGTAATGGCCGCCCTCTGCCACTGTCAACTCCCCTTTTCCACGGGCGCTCGCTCCGCGGCCGCCGTTGTCACGACGGCGGGACTCACGCTCGGTGTCCTTATCATGTCACTCAGCGGCGCTCAGGCGCCGGAAAGTCGGCCTTCTGCAGTGCGTTCCGCGATCGCCACGAGCGCGCGCACCGCCGCGCCCGTGCCGCCCTTGGGGGTGTAGCCGAACGGCGAGCCCTCGTTGAAGGCCGGCCCGGCAATGTCCAGGTGCGCCCAGGCGACGCCGTCCGGCACGAACTCGCGCAGGAACAGGCCGCCGACCAGCATGCCGCCATCGCGGGCGCCGGAGACGTTGGCCAGGTCGGCGACGGGGGAGTCCAGGCCCTTGCGCAGTTCCTCGGGGAACGGCATCGCCCACGCGGGCTCGCCGGCGTCCCGCATGACGGCCGCGATGCCGGCGGCAACGGACTCGGAGCTGCCCATCACGCCAGCGGTGCGGCGGCCAAGCGCGACCGTGGCGGCCCCGGTGAGGGTGGCGATGTCCACGATCAGGTCGGGGTTGTCAGCGCCGGACCGGGCGATGCCGTCGGCAAGGACAAGGCGGCCCTCGGCGTCGGTGTTGAGCACCTCGACCGTCTTGCCGCCGTAGATCGTGATGACGTCCGATGGACGCTGCGCGTTGCCCCCCGGCATGTTCTCCGCCAGGGACAGGTACCCGATGACGTTGACCGGAACCGTGAGCCGCGCGATCGCCGACGTCGCCGCGAGCACCGCCGCCGCGCCGCTCATGTCGCACTTCATCGTCTCCATGGACTTCGGCGGCTTGAGCGACAGGCCGCCGGAGTCGAACGTGATCCCCTTGCCGACGAAGACGACGGTCTTGGTCGCCTCCGGGTGGGAGTACGACAGCCGGACCAGGCGCGGCGGCCGCGAGGACCCCTGGCCGACCGCGAGGATGCCGCCGAACCCGCCCGCGGCGAGGGCCGCCTCGTCCAGGACTTCAACGGAGATGCCGCTGGCCGCGGCGACCTGCTCCGCGTCGGCCGCGAGCGCGGCGGGGGGCAGGTCCAGCGGCGCGGTGTTGATCAGGTCACGACTCAGGTTGACCGCCTCGGCGATCACCCGGCCGCGCCCGGCGGCGGCGGCGTTGTTCTCGCTCGTCAGCAGCGTCACGGCGATGTCGGCGGCCGGCGTGGCCCGGTACCGCCGGAACGTGTACCCGCCAAGAAGCGCGCCGGTGGCCACCGCCTCCGCCTCCGCCGGGTCGGCGGCCGGCAGCGCGAGGGCGACCGTCTTGGCGGGCCGGGCGGGCTTCGCGGAACCGTTCGCCTCGGCCGGGGCCCGGGTGCCGAGCTTGTTGCCCGCCAGCTCGCGCAGCGCGGTCCCGGCGGCGCGGCGCAGTCGCTCGGCGTCGAACGGGACGCCGTCGGCGGGCGCCGGGCCAGCCCGACCGCGAGGATGACGAGCGCCGGCAGCTTGCCGCCGGCCGGGATCTTGATGAGCTCATCGGCCTCGCCGGTCGCGCCCAGCGCTGTCAGCGCTTCCTGGAGCGTGCCGCCAAGGACTTCATCGACGCCGGTCGCGCCGGGTGCGGCGCTCGGGCCGTTAGGGGTTTGGATGACCCCGATGACAAGGACGTCAGCCTCGGCCGTGCCGGGTGCCGACTGACTAGTTGTAAGGGTGACCGTCACTCCCCCGATGTTAGAGCACCTGCCATACACGCGGAGTTCCGTCAAGCCCCTCGTGACCGAATGCACAAGAGCGCGGTTTTCATGCGTCTGCGCGCTCAGCAGTCCGTGTGGGTCGCGTAGCCGGATGGCGGGGTGCTGATGACGTAACCGCCGCTCTGCGAGACGAGGGGAAGGTTCAGCGTCCACTTGTTGCACGAGCTGTTGTCGACGCTGTCGGACGGGTCCTGCGTACTGGTGAACGAGACGTTCGCCGTCAGGCTGCCGTTGCCGTTGTCGGTGATGGAGTTGACCACTTCCTTGGAGTCCGTGGTCGTCTTGTAGCCGGAGTCGAAGTGCGTCTGCGAGTTGCTCGCCTGCATGGCCGCGTCGAGCGCGCTCGAGTACTCGGTGTAGTTCCGGGTGTTGATCCCGTCGAAGTAGCGGGTGAACATGCTCTGCACCTTCGCCGCCGCCGGGCTGCTCGCCGCCGCAAGCGAGAGGGTGACGGCGCTCGCCGGCCCGGAACTGCTCGGGGTCGTGGCCGGCGTGGTCGCGGGCGCCGTCGACTGCGCCGGGGCGGTGCTCGCCGTGGTCGCGGGCGAGGCGGAAGTGCCAATGGCGGCCGTGCCGGACGGCGGCGTGGTGGAGGGGCCGTGGTGGAGCGAGGACACGAGGGCGTACGCGCCCGCGCCCGCGGCGAGGACGACCACCGCCGCGGCCGACGCCAGGACCGCCGTCCGCCTGCGCCCGGAGCCCGGCCGCCCCGCTCCCGTGCCGGGCACCGGGTACTGGCCCGGCGGCGTGTACTGGCCTGGTGGCGTGTACTGGCCTGGTGGCGTGTACTGGCCCGGTGCCGGGTACTGGCCGGGCGGCGTCTGGCCCGCCGGCGTGTACTGGCCGGGCGATGGGTACCCGCCCGCCGGCTGCTGCGGCTGGGACTGCCCGCCGGGCCCCGGGAAGTAGGTCTGCGTCGGGGGCTGGTCCGCCCCCCACTGGTTCCCGGCCGCGGGGTCCCAGCTCGTCTGGCCCGGGTCGGCCGTGTCCCACGCGGGGGCACCGCTGAGCTGCGTCGCGGCGTGCGCCTGCCCGGCGGGCGGCTGGGCGGACACCTTCTCGGTCGCCGGCGGCGGCTCCCGTCGCACCTTCTTGATCGTGAACGTGTCAGTATTGGGCTCGGCCCCGAACTCGGTCCCGCAGGACGTGCAGAACTTATCGCCCGTCCGGTCCTGATTGCATGTCGCGCAGAACTTCATTGCCTGACCGCCCCTGCCCGCTCCGCCCGCTCCGCGGACTGCCACCGCTTTCGCTGCGTTTGTACCTGCCTGTAGGTCGCAACTCTAGTCCCGGCCGAGCCGTGCGCGTTACATGGCGCGGGGTCGCTTCCTGGCACTGGGACCGCGCCCGCGCGCCCCGCACGGGTCCTCCCGCTGGCCTGCGCGCGTGCTCAGGGTTGTTTACTGGAGGTATCGGCTTCGCAGTGGCACGCTCCGACGGTTCTGGGCGTCGCCCGGCCCCTGGAGGCTCATTGAACGCCCTCCCGCTCATCCTCACCGTCTTCGTCGCGTGCGCGGTCGAGGCGGTCGAGGCTCTTACTATTGTGCTGGCCGCGGGCGTCACCAGGGAGTGGAAGTCCACTTTCCAGGGCATGGCGGCCGCCCTGGCCGTGCTCGCCGTGATCACCGCCGCGGTCGGGCCGGCCATCTCCTACCTGCCGCTCACCGCCCTGCGGCTGGCGGTCGGGGCCCTGCTCGCGATCTTCGGCCTGCAATGGCTGCGCAAGTCCGTGCTCAGGGCGGTGGGGTATAAGGCGTTGCATGACGAGGCGAGCGCCTACCTGAGGGAGGTCGCCGCCGCCCGGCAGGCCGCGGCGCGGTCCCGCGGCGGCGTCAGCGACTGGTACGCCTTCACCCTCTCGTTCAAGGGCGTCCTCCTTGAGGGGCTTGAGGTCGTCTTCATCGTCATCACCTTTGGCGACAGCCAGCACGACATCCTCGCCGCCACCCTGGGCGCGGTCGCCGCGGTCGCCGTCGTGGCCGTCACTGGCATCGCGGTCCGGGCGCCGCTGACCAGGGTCCCGGAGAACTGGATGAAGTTCGCGGTCGGCGTCATGCTCACCTCGTTCGGCACCTTCTGGGGTGCCGAGGGCGCGGGCGTCCGCTGGCCGGGCAATGACGGCGCGCTGCTCGTCATCGTCCCGGCGGTCGCCCTGGCGGCGGCCGCCTGCATCGCCTGGCTGCGCCGCCGGTCCGCCGCCCGCGAGGGCGATCCCGCTCGCGCCACGGAGGCCATCAGCTCATGAGCAGGCTCAGGCAGTTCGGGCTGTTCTGGTGGGACTTCATCGTCGGCGATGACTGGCACGTCGCGGTGCTGGTGGCCGCGGGCCTGCTGGGGACCGCCCTGCTGGTCCACGTGGCCGGGGTGAACGCCTGGTGGCTGCTCCCGGTGATCGTCTTCGCGGCCCTGGCCTGGACCCTGCACCGGGCCACCGCGCAGCGCAGGTAAGCGCGGGCGGCGGGTCCGCACCAGGCCGGACTCGTAGGCGAGCACGACCGCCTGGACGCGGTCGCGCAGGTCCAGCTTGGCGAGGATGCGGCCGACGTGCGTCTTGACCGTGGCCTCGGAGACGAACAGCCGCTCGGCGATCTCCGCGTTGGACAGCCCCGCGGCGACCTGGAGGAGCACCTCGCGCTCCCGCTCGGTGAGGTCGGCGAGCTTAGGCGGCGGTGGCGGCGGCTCATCGGACAGCAACGGAACGAACCGGTCGAGCAGCCGCCTGGTCGTCGAGGGCGCGATTACCCGGTCACCGCAGTGCACCGAGCGGATCGCGAACAGCAGCTCCTGCGGCGGGACGTCCTTGAGCAGGAATCCGCTCGCGCCCGCCTTGAGCGCGGCGAACGCGTACTCGTCGAGGTCGAACGTGGTGAGCATCAGCACGCGCGGCGCCTGGCCCGCCGCGCAGATCTGGCGGGCGGCCTCGACCCCGTCCAGCCGGGGCATCCGGACGTCCATGACCATCACGTCCGCGTCGCCGCGCGTGGCGAGGTCCACGGCGTCGAGGCCATCAGACGCCTCACCGGTCACCATCATGTCCGGCTGAGCGTCGAGCACCATGCGGAACCCGGTGCGCACGAGCTCCTGGTCGTCCACCAGCGCCACCCGTATCGGGCTGGAACCGGGGCGGCTCATGTGGTGCTCCCCGCTCGCTCCGGGGCGGCTCCCGCGCCGCGCACCGCGCCGTGAGGCAACTGGCTTGCCGGCAGCATGACCATCACCCGGAACCCGCCGCCTGCCCTCGGCCCCGCGGCCACCGTGCCGCCGAAGAGCTCGACTCGCTCGCGCATCCCGACCAGGCCGTGCCCCTGGCCGTCGCCGGCCTTCGGCTCGCCCTGCCGTCGTCGGTGACGATGATGGCGACCTCGTCCGCGCGGAACCCCAGCGTCACCGTCGCCGTGACGCCCGGGCCGCCGTGCTTGCGCGCGTTCGTCAGGGATTCCTGCACCACCCGGTAGGCCGTGAGCGCGGTGCCCTGCGGCAGCTGCCGGGGCACGCCCTCGACGGTGAACGACACCGGCAGCCCGGTCGCGCGGGCCTGCTCAAGCAGCCCGGACAGCTGCTCGATTCCTGGCTGCGGCGCCAGGTCCGCCTCATCGCCCGCGGCGGGGTCGCTCGCTGACCGGAGCACGCCGAGCAGGCTGCGCATTTCGGCCAGGGCCTGCCGCCCGGTGGCGGAGATCGCGGCGAGGGCCTCCCTGGTCCGCTCCGGGGCGGTGTCGAGGGCGTAGGAGGCACCGTCGGCCTGGACGACCATGACGCTGACATTGTGGGCGACCACGTCGTGCAGCTCCCGGGCGATACGGGCCCGCTCGGCCGCGGCGGCGACCTGCGCCTGGGCGTCCCGCTCCCGCTCCAGCCGGGCGGCCCGCTCCTCAAGCTCGCGGTAGTAGCTGCGCCGCCAGCGCATCATGTCCCCGAGCAGCCACGCGGTCACCGCCGGCCCCAGAAGACCGCGAGCACCTCGCCGAGCGTCCACCAGTCGTGGATGGCATGCCCCGGTGCCCACCGGGCGATCGCGATGGCCGAGCCGAGCAGGCAGACGAGCAGGCCAGGCAGCGCGATGCGCCGCGGCCGGTAGGCGGCCAGGGTGTAAAGCGCGACGAGCACGGCCAGGTCCGACCCCACGGGACGGGGCAGCAGCAGGACCTCCAGGCCGCCGGCCGCGATGATCACCGAGAACACGCGAACCGGGTGCTTGCGGCGCGCGATGATAGGCACGCACATCCCGGCGACGAAGGCCAGCGCCAGCAGCCTGTGCCCGACCCGCGGCCCGGCCGCGGGCACCGCGCCCACGCCGAGCCCTACCACCAGCACCGCCAGGACGCCGTCCACGAGCATGGGGTGGCGGCGCAGCCACTCGTAGAACGCGAGCACGCGCCTAGCGTAGTTCCTCTGCGGGGGATTGACAGCCGCCCGCGGGCCGCCGCCTCTTGCTAAGCGCCGAGGAAGCGCGTCGGGAGGGGGGTTTCGGTACTGCCGCCCGAGCCGTTGGGCGTCACCCGGTAGGCGGCCGCGCCGGGCCGGTCGCAGATGAGCTCCTCGAGTGTGTCGTCCATGTAGTGCGCGGCGGCCCCGTCGTCGCAGGCCAGCCCCGGGGGCAGCGACCCGTCCGCCACGAGCCCGCGATACAGCGGCCGCCGCTCGGCCTCCGTGTCGTAATGCGGGCAGAACGACCCCGCGAGCATGCCAAGCCCTTCGGTGAACGGCCGCAGCTTGCGGCCGAAGGAGTCCGTGGTCCCGCCCTCGAACCAGCAGATCCCGCCGGCGCTTGACCCGGCCAAGATGATTCCCCCGTGCCAGGCCTTGCGCAGGATCTCGTCGATCTGGTGAACCCGCCACACGGCCATCATGTTGGCGACGCTGCCGCCCCCCACGAAGATGACGTCCTGCGACATCAGGAGGTCCTCGGGGTCAGCGACGTTTGGCATCGGGAACAGCGCGAGGTGGCGCACCTTCACCCCGAAAGGCGCCAGCCGGTCGTAGAACCGCAAGATGCCCTGGGGGTCGTCGCCAGTCGCGGTGTTGATCACGCACAGCCTCGGGGTCTGCTGCCCCGTGAGCGCCAGTGCGTTGGTCACGTGATAGGGCATCGCGTCGTCCTGGGCCATGAGCATGCCGCCCCCGACCGCGATCACGTGCCGCCGTCCGTCTGCTGCCATGCCGCGACCGTAGCGGCGATCGGAGGCCGCCGCAAACGAACGGCCTTCGATAGGAGAGTTGCCACATTTCTCAAGGCGGATAAAAGGCGTACTATCGTGATTACGGGTGTCTCAAACTTCGCCGGCCTGCGGCGGGACGCCGCGAATCCTCTCGCCGTCGGCCCGCGCTAAGGCGGTGACCTGCACCATGGCCGAGTGGTTCAGCATTGAGGTCTTTAGCGGAGACAAGCTCCCGGCCAGCGCGTGGCGCTACTCCTATGAGGACGCGCTGACCGAGGCGGCGGCCTCCAGCGGAGCGGTCTACTGGGATTGGCATGACTCTGCGTACGGGGTTGTCTTCGAGGTGTGCTTCGCGGCCGACGATCAGTGGGCGGCATTCCGCGCGCTGCCGACGGTCGTCGCCGCGCTTGACGCCGTGCCCGACCCGGTCAACGGCCTGCTGGTGTACCGCGGGCGGGGTGGCGCGGCGGGGTCCCGCAAGCCCCGCTCGCCCCGGCCGGCCCCCGGCGCGGCGGCGCTTGAGTCTCGAAGATCCGGGCGATACCCGCCGCTTCCGGCTGGCAAGGGCCGAACGGTCCGTCCTAGCCGAGGAGACGCTGCCTGTCTTGGAGGACCCGCTGAGCCAGCGCGCCCCGCCACCACCTCAGCCCCCGCCCCCGCGAGCCGCAGCGCCTACCCGGGCGCTGATAACAGCAACAATCGGCCCGTCTGGACGCCCGTAGCTGGCGTGGACGGAGGCCCGCGCCGCAGCGAGCGGCACTCCAAAGGGGTAAAACCAACCCGGGGATGGCGTGGACGGAGGTGCCGCGCGCCGCAGCGAGCGCCAGCGAGCGAGGACAGCGCGGGTCCGGCGAGCCCGCGGGTCCCCGGAGCGAAGCGGAGGGGTTCCCGCGCGGCGAAGCCGGACGGGCAGACCACAACCCGGGAGCTCCAGGGGGTCCGGGGGATTGGTTTATATCCCCCGGGAAAATAGAGCCACCGATGGTGAACGGCGCCACCGGACAGTGCAGGATGGTCTCATGACGGAAACGCGAGTCAGGACAGAGGATCTACGCGCGGCGATTGAGCACGCGGGCTACTACCCGGGGCTGGTGATCGACGCGGTCGCCTCAGCCCTCGGCCCCGAGCCGGTCACGGCGTTCTTCGTGCAGCATGACGCGATCTTTGACCCCGGCATGGAGGTCCGCAGGCACATGACGGTGCTGGCGCTGACCCCGACCAGGCTCGTGTACTCCCATACCGATGAGCATCCGGCTGACGAGAGCGACGGCGTGGCGAGGGCGGAGACGAGCACGGAGGCGGTCAGGTTCGCACGGGTCTCGTCGATGTCGGTGACCCGCGTGGTGCCCGATCCCGCGTCTTACGTGCCGGGCGTGACGATGCCGACAGAAGTGATCCTGACGATCGGCTGGAACGTGCTCTCGCACGTGGAACTGGAGCCGGCGCACTGCGGCGACGAGACCTGCGAGGCCGACCATGGGTACCTGGGCACCATCACGGCGGATGACCTGACGCTGCGGGTCAGCGAGGCCGCCGACGGCGTGGACGCCATCCGCCAGGTGCTCGCGTTCTCCGCCGCCTTGTCCGACGCGACCGCGCGCGCCGCCGCGTAGGGGAGGCACCATGAACCGTGAGCCCAGGACCAGCCCGATCATTCCCGCTTACGGAGAGCTCAGCCTCGCGGACTTGTCCGCATCGTTGCTGGCATCACTGGGCGCGGGAACAGCGGCCGGAGGCGACAACGTGCTCGGCCTGCCAGCGACCAGGCGGGCCTGCCTGCTCGTCGTGGACGGCATGGGCTGGGAGCAATTGCGCGGCCATCAGGCCGCCGCGCCGTTCATGTCGGAGCTGGCCTTCAACTCTCGCCCGCTGACCTGCGGCTTCCCGGCAACGACGGTCACCAGCCTGGCCACCATCGGCACGGCGCTCGTGCCCGGCGACCATGGCATGCTCGGCCTGCAGGTCGCCATTCCCGGTCAGGGCCGGCTGCTGAACGGCCTCCACTGGCCCGACGACGTCGATCCGGTGAGCTGGCAAGCCAAGCCGACGATCTTCGACCGCGCCAGCGCGGCGGGAATCACCGTCTTCCACGTCGCCGATGGCGCCTACGAGGCGACCGGCCTGTCCCGGGCGACGCTGCGCGGCGCCGCCTACCGTCCGGCGCGCTCCCTGGGAGCGCTCGCCGCCGAGGCGGTGGCGGCGCTCCAGGAGCCCGAGCCGGTCCTGGTCTCGGTGTACACCGCGGACCTCGACGGTGCCGGGCACCACTACGGGGTCTCCTCTCCCGCGTGGAGCTACCAGCTTGCCCACGTGGACAAGCTGGCGGAACAGATCGCGGCGGCGCTGCCCATGGGCGCGGTGCTGTACGTGACCGCCGATCACGGGATGGTCAACGTCGGCGTGGACGACCGGATCGACGTTGACGCGATACCGCGGCTACGCGAGGGAGTCGCGCTGCTGGGCGGCGAGCCGCGTGCCCGGCACGTCTACGCCGAGCCGGGCGCCGCCGCCGACGTGCTCGCCACCTGGCGGGAAGTGCTCGGCGACCGTGCCTGGGTCGCGTCGCGGGACGAGGCGATCAAGGACGGGTGGTTCGGCCCGGTCGATGAGGCGATGCGCGAGCGCATCGGTGACGTGGTGGCGGCCGCGGCCGGCACCTGGGCGCTGGTGTCGAGCGCGGCCGAGCCGCCCGAGCCGGCCATGGTCGGCATGCACGGCTCGCTGACTCCCGCCGAGCAGCTCGTGCCGCTGCTGGCCTACCTGTCCCGGTGAGGGCGGGCCCGGGTCGCGAGCGGCACGGCGCCGTTACCGGCCGGGCCGGTCACGCGCCATACTTGCCGGGTGGCAGAAGACATCCTCATCAGCGCTGATGAGCTAGCGGCCGCGATCGCGGGCAGTCCCGCGCCGGTTGTCCTCGACGTCCGGTGGGCGCTGGGCGGCCCGCCGGGCGCCGCCCTGTACGCCGCCGGGCACGTGCCCGGCGCGGCCTTTACCGACCTGGACCGGGACCTGCCGCCCGCCGGGGGCCGGCGGTCGGCACCCGGTGCCGGCGGCGGCGGCCTTCGAGGCGGCGATGCGCCGGCTGGGGGTGCGCGGCGACCGGGCTGTCGTCGTCTACGATCACGCCGACTCGATGGCGGCGGCCCGCGCGTGGTGGCTGCTGCGGTACTTCGGGCACCCGGCGGTCCGGGTGCTCAATGGCGGCTTCCGCGCGTGGCAGGCCGCTGGCCTGCCCGTGCAGCCGTGCGCCGGCGCGGTCCCCGCCGCGCCTGCCTCGGAAGGCGGGCCGCCCGGCGACTTCACCGCCGAGCCGGGGCACCTGCCGCTGCTGGACGCCGATGCCGCCGCCGCGGTAGCGCGGCACGGCGTCCTGCTCGACGCGCGGACGGGCGAGCGGTACCGCGGCGAGTCCGAGCCGGTCGACCCGGTCGCGGGCCACATCCCCGGCGCGGTCAGCGCCCCGACGGCCCAGAACGTGGCCCCGGACGGCGTCTTCCGGCCGGCCAGCGAACTGGCTGCCCGGTTCGCCGGCCTTCTGGTCCCCGACCGGGGACCCCGCGTCCAGGGAAGTCCTGCCTACCCCGGCTCAGCCGACTCGGCGGGCACGGGTGCCCCCGCCGTCGGGGTCTACTGTGGCTCGGGCGTGACCGCCGCGCACGAGGTCCTCGCGCTGGCGCTCGCGGGCATCCCCGCCGGGCTGTACGCCGGCTCGTGGTCGGAGTGGATCACCGACCCGTCCCGCCCGGTCGCCACCGGACCGTGAACTGGCCTGAGTCTCAGCCGCTCTGAGCAGGGATTATCGCACCCCGGATTCGAATGACTACCGGGAGTCACGGACAATGATGGCGTGCCTAACGACCTGATCCTCGTCCTCGTCGTCATCACGGCCCTTTGCTTCGACTTCACGAACGGCTTCCACGACACCGGCAACGCGATGGCGACGTCCATCGCGACCGGGGCGCTGGGGCCGCGGGTGGCGGTCGCGATCTCCGCGGTCCTCAACCTCGTCGGCGCGTTCCTGTCGCTCGCCGTCGCGGCGACCATCGCCAGCGGCCTGGTCCGTACCGCGGACGTGACGCTGAGCGTCGTCGCCGCGGGCCTGATAGGCGGCATCATCTGGAACCTGCTCACCTGGCTGTTCGGCATCCCGTCAAGCTCGTCGCACGCCCTCATCGGCGGCGTCGTCGGCGCGACCCTGGCGGCCGCCGGCGTCGCCGCCGTGGAGTGGCAGGGGCTGGTGTCGAAGGTGATACTCCCGGCCGTCTTGTCGCCGGTCATCGCCGGGCTCGTGTCGGCGACCGGCACCTGGCTGCTCTACCGGATCAGCCGCGCCATGACCACGCGGGCGCGCAGCCACGGCTTCCGGATCGGCCAGATCGGATCGGCCTGCATGGTCTCGCTCGCGCACGGCACCAACGACGCACAGAAGACGATGGGCATCATCACCCTCGCGCTGATCACCAACCACACCCTCCCGACGGGGGCCAAGGCGCCGGACTGGGTCATCGTTTCCTGCGCGCTCGCGATCAGCCTGGGCACCTACCTCGGCGGGTGGCGGGTGATCAGGACGCTCGGGAAGGGCCTGGTGGAGATCGACTCGCCGCAGGGCATGGCGGCCGAGTCGGCCTCGGCCGCCGTCATCTTGCTGTCGGCCAGCTTCGGGTACACATTGTCGACCACGCACGTCGCGACCGGGTCGATCATCGGTACCGGCCTGGGCAAGAAGGGCGCCGACGTCCGGTGGAACGTCGCCGGCCGGATGGCCACCGCCTGGGTGTTCACGTTGCCGTGCGCCGCCGTCGTGGGCGCGGCGGCCGAGGGCCTCACGCGCGTGATCGGCGGCACCCCGGGCGTCATTGTCGCCCTCGTCATCCTGGCCGCGATCGCCTTGTACATCTACCTGCGGTCACGCGCTTCCAAGGTGGACCACAACAACGTCAATTCCGAGTGGACAGGGTCGGTCGACCCGGGGGCCGGCGAGGCGGTGGCGGCCGGGAACAGCGCCGGGTAACCAGCCGGCGCCAAGGACAGGGGGGAATCAGCGCAATGTCATCCTGGATCGACCTCTCAGCGATCTGGAAGATCGTCGTATTCGGCCTGCTGGCCGGGGCCGGCCTGCCGGCCCTGTTCGCCATCGGCATGACCGCGCTGTCGCGTGGCGGCACCCGGACGTCCCGGAGGGCCACGGCCGGCGCGGATCCCGGCGGGGACGATGTCCTCATCGGCGGCAGCGTGACCGGCATGATGATCGCCGCGATCTGCTTTCTCATCGTGCTGGCCGCGATTGGCTGGGGAATCTACGAGATCTACCGGACCGGTCACCCGAAGTAATCATCATGCCGGGCGCCGTCACGACGGCGCCAGGAAGCGAACGGCGGACGCAAGATGGGGCCGTCAGGGAGCTGGCCGCACTGAGCGACGAGGACACCGCGAGGGTGATCCATGAGGCCCTGACGGGCTGCTCCGACTGCCAGCCCGATGAGCATCAGCTCGCCCGGGTCCGCGCCCGGCTCGCCGCCGGCGGCGGGCCGCTCGCGCGGCCGGACCAGCCGTCGTCCTAAGCGCGAGCGCTTCCCCGCGCCCCCTCTCCTTTCCGCGGCCGAAGGGCGGGCGGCACGGCGATTGCAGGATCGGTTCTGAATTAATGGAAAAGCTCGAAGAAGTGCGCCGACAGTAGTATCTCTGCGACTAATGTGAGCAGCTGACCTCGTGGTTCGGCTGAGGAAAATCTGGCGCGTTGCTGAGGTGAACGGGCTAGCAAGGCCGAGCTGCAACGGTGTAGGTTCGGCGCGAAGGTCCATAGGCGGATCATGCAGTCGGAGGGTTTATGAGCATCCTGGGCACCCGGGTAATAAGGACGGAGGACCCGCGGCTGCTGACCGCCGGCGGCGTCTACGTCGATGACCTGAGGGAACCCGAGCTCGAGGGCGCCGCACGAGTCACGTTCGTGCGATCGACCATCGCGCACGCACGCATTACCGGTATCGACAAGTCGGAGGCGCTGGCCCAGCCCGGGGTTGTCGCGGTGCTCACCGTGGCCGACATGACGGACTTCCCGCCGCCACCGCCCGCCGAGCCGGTTGACCCGGACGCACCGCCGGTCGAGGGGCCGATGCCGCTGGGCGGCCAGTGGTCGGAGCCGCTGCTGGCGATCGATGAGGTCCGGTTCGTGGGCGAGCCCATCGCGATCGTGCTCACCGACAACCGGTATCAGGGCGAGGACGCCGCCGAGCTGGTCAGCGTGGACTACGAGCCGCTGCCGGCCGTCGTGGGCGTCGACGACGCGCTGGCCGGCCGGGCCACGACGTTCAGCGGCATGGACACCAACGTCTGCCAGAGCCGCGACGGCGACTTCGACGACGCCATCTTCGACGGCTGCGACGTCATCGTTGAGGGTGACGTCATCAACCAGCGCGTCGCCTGCCTGCCGATGGAGGGCCGCGCCGTCGCCGCGTCCTGGAAGGACGGCAAGCTCACGGTCTGGGCCAGCACCCAGAACGCCCAGCTCGGCCGGCTCATCCTCACCGCGGTCGGGCTGCCGCCGGACGCGATCCGGGTCGTCGCCCCCGACGTGGGCGGCGGGTTCGGCGCGAAGATCGGGGTCGACAGGGAGGCCATCCTCGTCGCCTGGGCGGCCAAGCACACCGGCCGCGCGGTCCGCTGGGCGGAGTCGCGCGGCGAGAACCTGACGGCCATGACCCAGGGCCGCGCGCAGCGGCACCACATCAAGATCGGCGGCACCCGCGACGGCCACATCAAGGCCTACCGGCTTGACGTCGTCCAGGACACCGGCGCGTACGCGCGGATGAGCGGCTTCCTGCCGAGCCTGACCGTGCTGATGGCCCCCGGCGTCTACGACATCCCCGCCGTCCAGACCGGCTACAAGGTCGTCGTCACCAATGCCACGCCGATCGCCGCCTACCGGGGCGCGGGGCGGCCGGAGGCCGCCGCGACGATCGAGCGGGTCGTGGACTGGTTCGCCGCCGAGGCGGGCCTGGACCCGGCCGACGTCCGCAAGCTCAACTTCATCCGCAAGGAGCAGTTCCCGTTCGTCACCCAGACGGGAGCTCCCTACGACACTGGTGACTACGCGACCGCACTCGACAAGGTTCTGGCGGCCGCCGACTACCCGGGACTGCGGGCCGAGCAGGAGCGGCGGCGCGCGTCCGGCGACGTACGGCAGCTCGGCATCGGGCTGGCGTCGTACGTGGAGATCACCGCGGCCGACGCGGGCGCGGGCGAGACCGCCAAGGTTGAGGTGCACGACGACGGCACCGCCACCGTCTACACCGGAAGCTCGGCCCACGGCCAGGGCCACCACACCGCCTTCGCGATGCTGGTGACCGAGGAGCTGGGCATCCCGATGGACAAGGTCGAGGTCATCCACGGCGATACCGACCTGATCCCGGAGGGCGTGGGCACTTACGCCTCCCGGTCGCTGCAGCTTGGCGGGTCCGCGGTGCACAAGGCCGCGATCGAGATCAAGGAGGAGGCCGCGCGGAAGGCAGCCGAGCTGTTCGAGGCCGCGCAGTCCGACGTCGTGCTCGACACCGGGACGGGCCTGTGGCACATCGCCGGCGACCCGGACAAGTCGCTCACCTGGGCGCAGGTCGCGGGCGCGGCCGACGACGGGCTCATCGTCGCCAACGTGCGGTTCACCGCGGACCGGCCGACCTTCCCGTTCGGCTCGCAGCTGTCCCTGGTCGAGGTCGACACCGAGACCGGCAAGGTCACCCTGCTGCGGCACGTCACCGCCGACGACGCCGGCCCGGTACTGAACCCGATCCTCTTCGAGGGCCAGCGGCACGGCGGCATCGCGCAGGGCGCGGCGCAGGCACTGTGCGAGGAGGTCCTCTACGACGCCGACGGCAACCCGCTGACCTCGTCGCTGGCCGACTACGCGGCGATCACCGCCGCCGAGCTGCCCAGCTTCGAGCTGGTGACCAGCGAGACGCCGACCGACCTCAACCCCCTCGGCGTCAAGGGCATCGGCGAGGCGGGCACCATCGGCGCGACCCCCGCCGTGCATAACGCGGTGATCGACGCCCTGTCCCACCTTGGCGTCCGGCACGTCGACATGCCGGCCACGCCAGAACGCGTGTGGACCGCCATCCAGGCCGCTAGCGGAAAGTGAGCGCGACGAAGTGAGTAAGGTCTCCCTGACCGTCAACGGCAACGAAATCACGGCGGACGTCGAGGACCGCACCCTGCTCGTGCACTTCCTGCGCGACGTGGCGGACCTCACCGCGACCAACATCGGATGCGAGACCACCTCCTGCGGTGCCTGCACCGTGCTGCTGGATGGCGAGTCCGTCAAGTCCTGCACGGTGCTGGCCGTGCAGGCCGACGGCCGCGAGGTCACCACCCTGGAGGGACTGGCCGGCCCCGGCGGCGAGATGGGCCCCGTGCAGCGGGCGTTCCACGAGAACCACGGCCTGCAGTGCGGCTACTGCACCCCTGGCTTCGTCATGGCGATCACGTCCCTGCTCAAGGAGAACCCGTCGCCCACCGAGGCCGAGGTCCGCGCCGGGCTTGAGGGCAACATCTGCCGGTGCACCGGCTATCACAACATCGTGAAGGCAGCGCTGGCCGCCGCTTCGCCGGCGGGCACCGCGCCAGCGGCCAGCGGAAAGGCGGCCCAGTGATTCCCGCGTCGTTCACCTACCACCGCGCGTCCTCGGTCGAGGAGGCGCTGGAGCTCGGCGCCGAGCTCGGCGAGGACGCCAAGTTCCTGGCCGGCGGCCACTCGCTGCTGCCGATGATGAAGCTCCGCTTCGCGGTCCCGGCCTACCTGATCGACCTGGGCCGGATCACCGAGCTGTCCTACATCCGCGACGAGGGCAGCTACGTGGCGATCGGGGCGCTGACCCGCCATCATGACGTCAACACCTCGCTGCTGCTGCTGGCGGACGTCCCGCTGCTGGCGCACGCGGCCGGGCAGGTCGGCGACCCGCAGATCCGGCACCGCGGCACGATTGGCGGATCGATCGCGCACGCCGACGCCGCCTCGGACCTGCCGGCGGTGCTGCTCGCGCTCGACGCGACCTTCGTCATCCGGGGCACTGGCGGCACGTCGCGCCCGGTCCCGGCGACGGAGTTCTTCAAGAGCGTCTTCGAGACCGCCCTGGCGCCCGGTGAGCTGCTGACCGAGATCCAGGTGCCCAAGCCGGCCACGCCCGCCGCGTGGTCCTTCCAGAAGTTCACCAAGCGGGCGATCGACTGGGCGATCGTCGGTGTCGCCCTCCAGGGTGGTCCGGGCAACAGCGACAAGGTGGCGCTGGTCAACATGGGCCTGACCCCGCTGCGGGCGACCGCGGTGGAGTCCGCCCTGGCCTCGGGTGCCCCGGTGGCCGACGCGGCGGCGCTCGCCGCGGCGGGAACGAGTCCCGGCTCCGACATCCACGCGAGCGCGGGGTTCCGCGAGCACCTCGCGCGCGTGCTGGTCCGCCGCGCCCTGGAGGAGGCCCGCGCCGGCCGGTAGCCCCGGCTGGCTTGCCCGCCACGGTCGGTCCCCGGTCATCCCGGGCCGATCGCGGCGGTGCCGCCTAGCCCGATCCACGAGGCCCGCCCGAGAATAGGTACGTGCCAGTGCGATTCACGAGGCGGGTCCCGGTCGCCACCGGGGGCAGGCGGGGCCGTGCCCACGGGGCGATGGCCGGCCTGTTCCGGCACCCGGCCCGGTGGGCGTCGCTGCTCGCCGCGTGCGTGCCGGTCCTGGCGGTGTTCCCGGGGCTGAGCCTTTCCCGCGTCGCCTGGTTCGCGCTCGTTCCGGCCCTCGTGCTGTTCACCCGCGCGCCGTCCGCGCGGGAGGCCGTCGCCCGCGGCTGGTGGTTCGGCGCGGGCTACCTCATCACGATGCTGTCGTGGATGGCCCCGCAGATCGGGCCGGGCTCCTGCTGCTCGGTGCCGTCTGCGGCGGCCTATGGTCGCCGTTCGCCCTGTTCACCCGCTCGCTGCTGGCCCGGGCCCGCGCGCGTGGCGGCGATTGCTCGCGGCGCTGGTCGTGCTCCCGGCGACCTGGCTGATCCCCGAATGGTTCCGCTCCTACCAGGGCCTCGGCGGCCCCTGGGACCTGTACGGCGCCTCCCAGTGGCAGCACCCGGCGGTGCTGGCCCTGGCCGCCGTCGGCGGAATCTGGCTGGTGAGCGTGGCCCTGGTCATCGCCAACACGGGGATCACCGCCTTTGTCGTGAACCTGGGGAGAACCTCCCCTCGGCCCGGGCTCGCGGTCGCGGGGCTGGCGGCGCTGGCCGTCGCCGCCGGGTCGGGGCCGCTCGCGTTCGCGCTGACGCCGCCATTGCCCGCCGTACGGACGGCGACGGTCGCGCTGGTCCAGCCGGGCACCGTGTCCAGCGCGGCCCTGCGGGTGCGACGCCACCGAGACCTTGACCTCCTCCCTCAGCACGGCCGGCACCCTCGCCGGCGTCCGGCCCGACCTGATCGTCTGGGGCGAGAGCAGTATCGGCGAGGACCTGACGCTCGCGTCGTCGGCCGGGCTGCTGCGCCAGATCGAGGCACTGTCGGCCCACGATGGTGCCGAGATCCTGGCCAGCCAGGACGCCACGCCGCCCGGGAAGGGCCATGAAAAGTGGGCGGTGCTCGTCGCGCCGTCCGGCATCAAGGGCATCTACGTCAAGACCAGGCTCGTCCCGTTCGGCGAGTACATCCCCTTCCGCCAGCAGCTTGGCTGGCTCACCAAGGTCAGCCACGCCGCCAGCTCGAACATGACCCCGGGCACCGGGGCGCACGTGCTGGCCGCCAGCGACCGGGCCGGGCGGCCGCTGCCGGCCGGCGTCCTGGTGTGCTTCGAGTCGGCGTTCCCCGACATGTCGCGGGCGGACGCCGACGACGGCGCCCAGATCATCATCTACCAGTCCGAGGATGTGACGTTCCAGGGCACGTGGGGCCCGGACCAGCACGCGTCCCTCGCGGCCATCCGCGCGGCGGAGACGGGCCGCCCCGTCGTGCAGGCGGCGCTGACCGGGGACACGGTGGCCTTCGACGCGCGCGGTCGCGAGCTCGCGTGGCTGGGCCAGTCGGGCCGCGGGGTGGTTCCGGTCACCCTGCGGCTGCCCGCCGGGCCGGCGCGGACGTTCTACGACCAGGCCGGCGACTACGTGATGTGGACCGGGGTGGCGGTGTCCGCAATCGCCCTGCTGATCATGATCGCCGGGCTGATGGCCCGTCGCCGGCGAGGTTTTCTAGCTCATACGACTGGTGCCGGCGGTGGCGGTGCGGCAGAATATGGTGCAGATACCGGGCAGCCCGTTGCTGGCTAGCATAAGCCGTTAGCTGACGCACGGGGCGGCTAGCGAGGTCGCAGGGGAAGGCGAACCTCGTCTAGGAGGCACGGTGTCGGTTTACGGTGTTTTGCAGGTTCACTCGGCGCCCCCGGCGCTGTGCCCGCATATCGAGTGGGCAGTGGCGGGAACGGTCGGGATGCCTGTCAGCATGCCCTGGGTCAGCCAGCCCGCTGCCCCAGGGTCTCTTCGTGCTGAGCTGACCTGGCGCGGGAAGCCGGGTACCGCGGGCGCGATCACGTCTGCCCTGGCTGGCTGGAACCGGCTGCGCTTCGAGGTCACGGAGGACGCGTCCGAGGGCTGCGACGCCGTCCGCTACTGCTACACGCCCGAGCTTGGCATCTTCTCGGCCGTGACGAGCGCCAACGGCGACATCCTGGTGCCGGAGGGGCGGCTGCGCGCTGTCATGTCGATGAGCGCGGCCGGCACCTCGGTCCTGGAGAAGGAGCTGGCGAAGCTGCTGGGCACGGCCTGGGACAACGAGCTGGAGCCGTTCCGCCGGGCGGGCGACGGCGCCCCGGTCCGCTGGCTGAACGCGACTGGCTGACGCCTCACCCCGCGTCGCCGGCGACCGGGCAAGTGGCGGGAACGGGCCGTTCCGGGCCGGATGGCTGGTGATCGCCGCGGGGTCGTAGGCTCGTGGAGAGCGAGAGACCACCGGCATGGTGACGAAGTACGTGGGAGTGTAGCGATGAGCGTGGCCGAGCTGACCGGCATCGACGTGCCGACCGGGCTGTTCGTGGGGGGCGAATGGGGCGGCGGCCGCGGCGGCGGGACGTTCCCCGTGCTGGACCCCGCGACCGAGGACACCCTGGCGGAGGTCGCCGATGGCGGCGTCGAGGACGCTCTCGACGCGGTGGCGGCGGCCCACGACGCCCTCCCCGGCTGGGCGGCCACACCGCCACGGCAGCGGGCGGAGGTGCTGCGCAAGGCCTTCGAGCTGATGACGCAGCGAGCCGAGCAGTTCGCCCGCCTGATGTCGGCCGAGAACGGCAAGTCGCTGCGCGACGCGCGCGGCGAGGCGACGTACGCGGCGGAGTTCTTCCGCTGGTACGCCGAGGAGGCCGTCAGGATCGAGGGCGGGCTGATGCGCGCGCCGTCCGGCTCGAACCGGATCGTCGTCGCCCACCAGCCGATTGGCGTGTCGCTGCTGATCACCCCGTGGAACTTCCCGGCCGCGATGGCTACCCGCAAGATCGGGCCCGCGCTGGCGGCCGGGTGCCCGGTGATCCTCAAGCCGTCGCGACACCCCGCTGACCGCGCTGGCCCTGGCGCAGCTGCTGGCCGAGGCGGGCGTGCCCAAGGGCGTCGTCAACGTCGTGACGACCGACCGGCGCGGTGCCGGGCCGGTCGTGGCGGCGATGATGGGCGACCCGCGGGTGCGCAAGCTGTCCTTCACCGGCTCGACGCAAGTCGGCAAGATCCTGCTGCGGCAGGCCGCCGACCAGGTGCTGAGCTGCTCGATGGAGCTAGGCGGCAACGCGCCGTTCATCATCTTCGAGGACGCCGACATCGACGCGGCGGTCAGGGCGAAGCCCGCCGCGAAGATGCGCAACGGCGCGCTCCCAATCTTGCGCAATTTGGTCTTCATAAAGCCATTATAATAAATGTTATAATCTTACCCGTATTTTGGCTTTATGTGCCGACTGGGCGCCCCATCCCGGCTTCCTTTTGTCCTTTGCCGGGTGGGATTTTCCCCGCCACTGTCCCTTCCGGACGCCGAATGTCCGGCTCATCCGCTCGAGTTGGCTGCGCGGCCGGACGACCTGCCTGACCCCCGTGCCCACCCGAAAACCGGCGTTCAACCGCATGGGGGCAATCCGATATTATTGAATGGTTTGCCTGTACTACTCGTGTCCTTATCAGGACACCCAGCGGCCCCGGGCAGAGTTGTTGCTGAAGGTTTCCTTCCGCTAGCTGGGTAAGTGCAAGTGCACAAACAAGATAGCGTTCGGCGGTAGAGGACGCGGAATTGTGTTGTCAGGGACATCGGTTCCCACAGTTGCCAGAAGAAGGCAATTATGGGTCACCCGTGGAAGAGCAGATTCCCCGGCCTGACGGCGGCGAGGAATGACAAGAATCAAGGAGTGGCGTTATGGCACGGCTAAAGCCGTGCCCCTTCAAGGCTTAAAGCCAGGCCCTTCAAGGCCTAGACGCGTTCTTTCGAGGCAACGCTACGGAATGAAGTTCAGGAAATATTGCCATGTACGCGGTGATCCGCGCCGGGGAAAGCAGTATCGCGTCGCACCCGGAGACGTAATCGAGATCGAGAAGCTGCCGCAGTCGAGCGGCGAAGACGTGCACTTGAGCGACGTGCTGGCGGTGAGTGCCTCCC
>CAVTLB010000002.1:0-55030 GCA_963735415.1 uncultured Actinomycetota bacterium
GTGCCCGGCGGTGAACTCGCGCAGTGCGTAAGCGTCGGCGAGCATGCGCGGATTGTCCAGTGCGAGGACGGCGTCCATGGCTCCCGGCAGCGTGTGCACTGGCAGTGCTGGCGGCGGGGCTTCCCCCAGCGCCCGCGCCCTCAGCAAGGGGTTCAGGTCGGCGCAGTGGTCGGGGTGGCCGTGGCTGATCAGGACCGCGTCAACTTGTTCCGCGGCGGTGTCCTTGAGCAGTTGGGGAAGTGTCGCGTAGCCCGGGTCCAGCACAAGGCGAAAGCCTTCGTGCTCGACCAGATACCCGCTGCATGCCCGGCCCGCTGCGGGCCACGCACCGCACCCGCCGAGGACTGTGATCTTCACGAGCCGAGCATAATCGCAGGGGCACTGCGCCCGGGTGGCCCGCGAAGGCGAGGCGAGGGTGTTAGCGCGTGCCCTTCCAGCGGCAAGATGCCGCTCGTGGACAGCGCCTCATTCGCGTTGTCCGCCGACGGCACGTCCGCCCGGGCTGGCCGGCACCTCCAACCGCGACGCCGACATCGCCAGCACCCCGGTCACGGTCGACGTCACCTGCTGACCGGCGGCGCGGGGAAGCCGCCGGCGACGTCCTCGTAGGCCTGGGCGACGCGCAGGCACGTGGCGTCGGCGAGCTGGCGGCCGACGATCATCAGCCCGGCCGGCAGGCCGTCGGACAGCCCGGCGGGCACCGACGTCGCCGGGTGGCCGGTGACGTCGAACGGGCAGGTGTTGGGCATCAGCCCGACGGAGTAGGCCATCACCTCCGCGGCGCTGGCGCTTCCCGAGGGGATGTCGAAGGCGACGACCGGCAGCGTCGGCATGACCAGCACGTCGACGTCGGCCAGCGCGGCGTCGTAGGCGGCGGCAAGCTCGAGGGCCAGGTTCCTGGCCATGGCGTAGTACCGGTTCCCGTGCCGGTCGAGGTTGTAGCCGGCCGAGGATCGTGGTCATCTTGAGCGTGACCGACATCTCGGCGGCGTGCTCCTGCCGGCCGCGCGCGAAGTGCTCGATGAGCTCGGGGTCGTAGAGGCCGGGCACGTTCATGCCGTAGCCGTTGCCCTCCAGCATCTGGCCGAACGCCCCGTCGGTGCCGATCACGGCCCACAGGTGCACCCCGTGCCGGTGCCAGGGGACGCTGACCGGGCGCACGTCCGCCCCGGCCGCCGCCAGCGTCGCGATGGCGGCGCGGACCGCCTCGTCGACGCCCGGCTGCGACAGGCCGGGAATGGCGAAGCCCTCCTCGAGCACGCCGATCCGCAGCCCGGCGACCCCGTCGTCAAGGCGGTCGAGGTAGCCGCCGGAAGGCGCGTCGAACCGCTGGCGCGGGTCGAGGCCGTCCCGCCCGGCGAGCACGCCGAGCATCAGGGCGGCGTCGCGGACGGTCGCGGGTGATCGGGCCCACGTGGTCGATGGTGTTCTCGATCGGGAACGCGCCGGTGTACGGCACCAGGCCATGTGTGGGCTTGTGGCCGACCGTGCCGCAGAACGAGCTGGGGATGCGGACCGAGCCGCCTGGTCGCCGCCGAGCGCCATGTCCACCTCACCCGCGGCGACCAGGGCGGCGCTGCCGCTGGACGAGCCGCCGGTGGACTTCGACCGGTCCCACGGGTTGCGGACCGGGCCGGTGCGCGCGGTGTGGCTGCCGCCGTCGAAGCACAGCTCCTCGCAGACCGCCTTGCCCGCGATCGTCGCCCCGGCCGCGAGCAGCCGGGTGACCACGGTGGCGTCCCGGCGCGGCATGAAGCCCTCGACGGTGGCCGAGCCGTTCATCATCGGCACCCCGGCGACGGCGATGTTGTCCTTGACCGCCACGGTGCGCCCGGCGAGCGGGCCGTCGCTGGCGCCCTTGATGTCGGTCGTCACGTACCAGGCGCCCAGCTCGTTGTCCGACGGCGCGGGCCGCCGCCAGTGCCGGGCGGGCGGCTCGGGCGCGCCCGCCTGGCGGGCCGCGTACAGCCGCTCGACCACGTCGTAGGAGGTCAGCGCGCCGGCGATCAGCTCGCCGAACTCCTCGACGTCGCGTCGGGCCGAGCCCGAGCCCGTACCGGGCCGCGATCGCGGCGATCTCGTCATTCGACGGGGGCGTCATAGGCACGGATATCTTCCTCTGCTACTAGCGACCCTTTTCCATCATTCACCCCATAATGCCCGATTTGCCCTGGCCGGCGGCTGCGCTCATGCCCGTGGCCGGCGCCGCGCATAACGGAAAGTCCCCCTGGGCCTGCGCGGGCCCAGGGGGACCTCCCCCCATGATCCCCTAAGCCATCGCGTTGTCGGTGATGGCGCCGCCGAGGCTGAGGGCGCGGACACGGCGTGACGTCGGCTGACCGCCTCCCACTTTTGGTAAAGCTTAATTTATGTAGTGAAATTATGTCGCGGCTGAAGTTCCGTCAAGAGCGCTGTCAATCACGTGGCCTGTGTCGCTGCGTGGTCATCGTTAGCCGGCAGCGGTCGACGGGCCTAACTGATTCAGGCTTCGGGGGTGCCCGCCCCCAAACTGTCAATCATTTAGGCCCGATGACGATGGACGACCATGTGCAACTGGCCCGCCATCGCCGCCGTCCGACGGGCACCGGAGCACAAGCGAGGCACGATAGCGGGTTGAGGCGCGCGACTCGCTGCCGTGCCCGCGCCACCAGGCGGATCGCGGGTTTGACGTGTTGCGTGTGGGTGGGTCGCGGGTTTGACCTGTTCCGGCGCGGCGCGGCGGGGCGGGCGGGGCGGGGCGGGGCGCGGGCGGGGGCGGGGGGGGGCGGGGGGCGGGGCGGGGCGGGCGGGGGCGGGGCGGGGCGGGGGGCTGGGCGCGGGGGGCTGGGGCGGTTAGAGACGGGGGATTAGGGGGCGGGTGGTGGTGTAGAGGTCGCGGTAGAGGGAGTAGCGGCGGTCGTAGAGGTCGGCTAGGCCGGGGTTTGGCTGGACGGTCGCGACGATCTTGGTCCAGTCGGTACCGGGCGGGACCAGGCCGACGGCGGACGCGGCGAGCAGGGCGTCGCCGTAGCTCGCGCCGACATTCTGGGCGGGGATGTCCTGGGCGCGGCCGCAGACGTCGGAGACGATCTGCGGCCACAGGGCGCCGGCCGCGCCGCCGCCGACGGCGACGGCCCGCCAGCGGGACTCGCCGGGGCGGGCGGAGTCGAAGGCCTCCAGGTTGTGCCGCACGCCCATTGCCACCGCTTCCAGGGCGGCGCGCATGAGGTGGGCTGGAGTGTGCGCGAGCGTCAGGCCGAGGGCGACGCCGCGAGCGTCCGGGTCGAAGAGCGGGCTCCGCTCGCCGGCGAAGTACGGCAGCAGGACCAGCCCCTCCGCGCCCGCCGGCACCTGGCCGGCCGCGGCGATGAGCTCACCGACCGGCAGCCGCGCGGTACCGGCCACCCAGTTGGCCAGCAAGCCGGAGGTCGCCATTCCCGCGGCGAGCGTGCCGGTCCGCGGCGTCAGCCCGGCGGTCAGCCACAGTCCCGGGTGCGGGCTGGCGGCCGGGTCGACGCCCACCATGAACAGGGTGGAACCGTACATGATCATCAGGTCGCCGCGGTCGCGCACGCCGACGCTGTGCGCCTCGGCCCACGCGTCCACCGTCCCGGCGAGCACCGGCGTGCCCGGCGGGCAGTCCCGTGGCGGCGGACGCGCGCGCGGTCACGTGGCCGGCTATCTCGCCGGGCCAGGCCAGCCGGGGCAGGGCGACACCCGGGCTGAGCTCCGCCGCCCAGTCGCTGGCCCAGGACTGCGCGCGGATGTCGTACATCGGGTCGAACTGGCTCGCCGTGTGGTGGTCGAGCAGGTACTCGCCGGTGAGGCGTTCCACCAGGAACGAGCTCGCGCTGAACCAGCGGGCCGTGCGGGCCCAGACGTCGGGCTCGTGGCGCTGCAGCCACCGCAGCTTCGGCCCTACCGCCTGCGACGACAAGGCGGACCCCGACCGGGCCAGGATGGCGGCCGCGCCGAGCCGCTCGGTCAGCTCGGCGACCTCGGCGGTGGCCCGCATGTCGATCCCGTACAGGATCGCCGGCCGCAGCGGATTGCCCGCCTTGTCGCAGGCCAGCAGGCACGGGCCGATTCCGCTGGTGGCGACCGCCCTGATCGCGGAACCGGCGACCCGCTCGTCGGCCAGCAGGTCCCGCAGCAGGTCCCGCGACTGCTCCCACCAGACCGCCTGCGCGTCCTGCTCGAACCAGCCCGGGCGCGGCTGGCTGGTGCCGTGCGGGCCGCTCCTGGCGGCGACCACCGTGCCGCCGGAGTCGACCGCCACCGCCTTGGTGCTGGAGGTGCCGATGTCCAGGCCGATGACCAGCTCGGTCATGACGCGACCCGCGCCTGGCGGCCAACCCCGGCGCGCCAGCGATCGAGGCTGCGCATCGTCGCGATGCTGTCGCGTAGTGACATGGCGCGGGCCTCCCCATGATCACGCGCCTCCCACAGCGCGTCGATCTCCGCCCCGAACAGGGGGGCCGACGCACAGGTCAGTACCCGGGTTTCGGCGTCCCCAACGCGAGTGAGCAGCAGGCGGGGCTCGCTCCCCTCCCCTGGCCGCCAGGGATCGGGGATCCGAAGGTGGCCCTCGGTGCCGTAGACATGCGCCTGCATGTCGTCGGCCAGGCGGGTGCCGGTCCGCACGCTCGCCGTCAGCCCCGCCGGGGAACACCAGGCTCGCGACGGCCCAGTCATCGACTCCCGTATCGGTCAGGTGGCCGCCGGCCGTCAGCTCGGCCGGCTCCACCGCGTCGTCCCCGGCCGCCGCGCCGGCGACCATCCGGGCGAAGGACATCGCGTAGCAGCCGACGTCGAGGATGGCGCCGCCGCCGGCCGACGGGTCGAAGAGCCGGTCAGCCGGGTCGAACGGGGCAGTGAACGCGCACGAGACGTCCACGTGCACGGGCGTCCCGATCAGCCCGGCGGCGAGGACCGAGCGGATCCGCTCGGTCTGCGGCTGGAAGCGGTACATCATCGCCTCCACGAGGACCACCCCGGCCGCTGCCGCCGTGGCGGCGGCGGCCTCGGCCTGCTCGCCGGTGACCGTCAGCGGCTTCTCGCACAGGATGTGCTTGCCGGCCCGCGCGCAGGCGTCGATGAGGCTGGCGTGCCGCGGGTGGAGCGTCGCGATGTACACCGCGTCGACGCCGGGGTCGGCGAGCAGGGACTCGTAGTCCCCGTAGGCCATGGCGCCCTCGGCCCGCGCGGCCACCTCGCGGGAGCGGGCCAGGTCACGGCTCGCCACCGCGGCGAGGACCCCGTGCCGGGATGCCGGGATCCCGGCCACGAAGTCCCGCGCGATGCGGCCGGCGCCGATGACGCCCCACCGGAGGCGCTCGCTAGAGGACGACATCGCCGCACAGGTGCACCTGGACGCCCAGCGCGGCGAAGGCCGCGGCCTTCGCGGCGAGCGCGCAGGTCGGCGACGTCGGCGCTGCGGCGCGTAGCCGACCTGGATGTGATTGGCCTTGTGCCGGGCCATGAACTGGTCGCGGCTCACCCCGTGCAGCACCACGTGCATGATCGGCCATTCCGGGTTGGTCAGGCTCCAGCGGCGCTCGGTTTCCCGCGCCGGCAGCCGCACGGCGTCGCCCCGGCCGATGTCGAGGTGCAGCCGCCCTCCGGCGATGTAGACGCCGCGACCAGACGATCGGCGCCCGGCTTGGCCACGCCCTTGATCGTGGAGCCGCCGGCCGGGAAGTACATCGGGTTCTGCCGCCACCCGACCGCGCCGGCGTAGCCGTCCTCAAAGTGCGACGGCGGCACCGAGCCCGAGATCTCGAAGACCCAGACGAAGCGCCCGTCGTAGTCCTCGCCCCAGCGCACGTCGTGCAGCGTCGTGGCCGGGTCCAGGCCCATCGCGCGCCACACCCGGTTGGTAACCAGCGCGTCGACGGCGACGCCCTCGTCGACCTCGTTGAAGTGCGGAAGGGCCTGCCCCTCGAACAGGATCCGGTGCCCGTCACGGCTGGTCACCGGGGGCCGGTCGACGTTGTTCAGCAGCCCCTCGACCAGGTCGGAGGCGGGGGCGAGGTCCTTGAGGCCCTGCTGGTACTGGATGCCGACGGCGTCGAGGCCGAAGTCGTCGCGACGATCCGCAGCGTGGCCACGTACATCTTGTACTGCCACGTCAGCTGGGCGGCGGTGAGCTCGGTGCGCCTCGTCGGTACCGAGCTTGAACGTCATTCCCTTCGCCGTCAGCCACTCGCCGACCGCCGCGGCCTCGTCCTCGCCCACCCGCTGCATCTCGGCCCACAGGGCGCTTTGCGACAACCGCTCCTTGTAGACGCCGAGCGGGTTGAGCAGCTCGTCGTCGATGATCGCGTTGTACATGCCCATGCAGCCCTCGTCGAAGACGCCGATGATCGCCTTGTCGGCCTGCAACTGGGCGGCGATCGCCTGGCCGAGCTCGGCCTCCGGGGTGGGCGCCAGGGCCGGCAGGTCGCGGACGTGGGTGGCGTCATGCTCGATGCGGCCGGTCTCCAGCCAGTCGCGCAGGCCGGCGCGGAACCACTCGTCGCTGCCGTCGACGGTCCAGATGGTGCTGTACTCGCGGCCCATCTTCGTCAGGCCGGCGTTGATGCCGAGCAGCCCGACCAGGCCGGGCCACTTCCCGACGAAGTTCGCGACGGTCAGGATCGGGCCCTGGTGGGTGCGCAGCCCGGCCAGCACGTGGTGGCTGTACTGCCACACCGCCTCGGCCACGATCAGCGGGGCGTCGACCGGGATGCCCTTGAACACCTCCAGGCCCATGCGCTGGCTGCTGATGAAGCCGTGACCGGTCAGCGGGCTCACGTCGTTCGCGCGCAGGACCGTCCAGTCCAGCTCCGCGCACGCCGCGATCACGACGCGCTCCAGCTCAAGCTGGGTCGGCCAGCCGGCCAGGTTGGCCGACTCGCGCAGGTCACCGCTCGCGATCAGGTACGCGGTCCTGGGGGCGGCGCTCGGGCGGCGGGCGGCAACCGGGACGTCATAGTGGGACATGAAGGATCTCCTAACTTAGCGGGGAACTCACTTGACTGCCCCCTGCAGCAGGGCCCGGACGAATTGCCGCTGGAAGACGCAGAAGATCACCAGTGACGGGGCCATGATGATCAGCCCGCCGGCGCACAACAGCACCACGTTCGTGCCGTGCTCGCCCTGGAACGTCGCCAGCGCCCCGGCCATGTTTCCGTCGGCCGGGTTGTTGATCAAGACGATGACCAGCAGGAACTGGTTCCACGTCCACAAGAAGAACAAGATCGTCAGCGACGACAGCGACGGCAGCACGAGCGGGAGCTTGACGCTGAGGAACACCTGCCAGGCGGAGGCGCCGTCGAGCTCGGCCGCTTCGGTGAGCTCGGCGGGCAGCGACAGGAAGGCCGTCCGCATCCAGAAGACGCCGAACGGCATGAACAGGCCGAGCAGCGGGAGGATCAGCGCCCAGCGGCTGTTCAGCAGGCCCATGCCCTGCAGCTCGTAGTACAGCGGCGAGATCAGCGCCTCGGCGGGCAGCGTCAGGCCCAGGACGAACAGCCCGTAGATGACGGACCTGCCGGGCAGCCGGGTGGCCGCCAGCCCGAAGCCGGCGAGCGTGGAGAAGATCACCGCGGCCGGCACGACGCCCACGACGATCAGCACGCTCGACTTGAGCAGGGCCAGCAGGTCGGCCGCGTTCCACGCGTCGACGAAGTTGTGCCACTGGGGATGGGCCGGGAACGACAGCCCGGTCGGGTAGGTGCCCTGCTGCTGGAGGGCGGTGGTGATCATGCTCAGCAGCGGCAAGACGGTGAGCACGATCAGGGCGGTCAAGATGACGATCCGCGTGCTCCGCGTCGTCGCGGACTCGGCCGGGCTCATCGCTGGCGTCCTAGTCGCTGGATCGGGATGATGATGACGAGCACCAGCGCCACCAGGACCACGGCCAGCGCCGATGCCTGGCCCACCTGCTGCTGGAGGAAGGTGAGCTGGTAGATCTCCAGCCCCGGCACGATCGTGGTGTAGCCGGGGCCGCCCTGGGTCGCGATGTAGACGACGTCGAAGCTGGCCAGGGCCGAGATGATGGTGACGGTGACGCAGACGACGATCTCGCGGCGCAGCCCCGGCAGCGTGATCGCCCGGAACTCCGCCCACCGCCCCGCGCCGTCGAGGCGGGCCGCCTCGAACAGGGACGGGTCGATCTTGGCGATCCCCACCAGCAGGAGCACCGTGCAGAACCCGGTGACGACCCAGGTCCCGATGATCCCGACGGCCGGCAGGGCCGTGCTGAAGTCAGCGAGCCAGGGGCGGGCGTCCGAGGCGAGCCCCACCGCCCGCAGCACCTGGTTGACCACGCCGTTGGGCGAGTACATCCAGGTCCACGCGATCGACGCGCCGGCCAGCGGGATGACCTGCGGGAGGAAGAGCAGCGTGCGGATCAGGGTGCCGGTGCCCCGGCCCTTGATCTCACGGGTGAGCACCGCGCACACCAGGCCGAGCGCCACCGGGATCACCGTGAAGAACACGATGAGCACGAACGAGTTGAGTATCGCGGTGTACAGGGAAGCCTGGGTGAAGACGCGCACGTAGTTGCTGCGCCCGGCCGGGGTCGCGGCCCCGATGCCGTCCCAGTGGTAGAACGAGAAGTCGACCGTCTCCACCAGCGGGTACAGGACGAAGGTCCCGTACACGGCCAGCGCGGGCAGCACCCACGCCGCGGTCGCCCAGCTGGCTCGCCGCCGCGACAGCCGCCGGCGGCGGGCCCGGGTGCCCGGGCTCGCCGCCGGCGCCGCGATGGACGACGCTCGGGTGTTCGAGGACGTCAATGGTTCTCCCTGCTAGCGGCTGGCCAGCTGGCTGACATAGGCGGACTGGACGGCGGAGGCGAAGCTCGCCGGGGCGGTCTTGCCGCCGACCAGGAGCCTCCGATTCCGGCACCAGCGTGGTGGACGATATGGAGCTGGTGGCGTTCACCATGAACTCGGTCAGCTCGTTCTTGGCAGTGGCCTGGGCGAAGAAGGAAACCGTGCCGCTGACCGCCGACCCCGCCGGGGTGGTCAGCGGGGCCGCGTCGGACGGGCCGCCCGGGACGTAGCCGCCCATGTCGAGGCTGTCCTGGCGGGCGCCCTGGTCGGTCTGGATGAAGTTGAGGAACGCGGCCGCCTGCGCGGGGTGGGCCGCCTTGATCGGGATGACCTGAAGGTCGGAGGCCGACATGGCGTCGGTGATGCCGCCCGCGGTGGCCGGCGGGAAGCCGAAGAACCCGAACTTACCGGGGCCGGCCTTGTCGATCGCGGGCGCGTCCCAGTTGCCGCTGACGTAGAACAGGCCGGTGCCGGAGTCGAACTTCGCCACCGCGTCGGACTCCTGGACGCTGTTGACGTCCGAGGGGAAGTAGCCGTCCTTCGCCCAGGCCTGCAGCGTGGTCGCGGCCTGGACGAACGCCGGGGTGTTGATGCTGGCGCCGGGCACGTCGTAGTTCCAGTTCTGCACCGGGGTCACGCTGCCGGCGTAGTCGACCAGGAGGTTCTGCAGCGTAAAGGCCAGCGTCTGGGCAGGCCCGCTGACGATCATCGGCGCGATCCCCATGCCCTTGGCCTTGGCCATGTCGGCCTGCAGGTCAGAGAGCGTGGCCGGGACGGTGGCCCCGATCTTGGCCAGCAGGGCCTTGTCGTAGTAGACCCCGGTGAGGCCGAAGCCGGGCCCGACCCCGTACAGCGATCCGGTACCGCGCTGCGTTCCGGCGGCGTTGGAGCGGGTGGACTCGAACTGCGCCCGCGGCCAGCTGTTCCATCCGTAGGAGGCCGCGTACGGGTCCAGGTTCGTCAGCTGCTTGTCGGCGATGGTGTTGCCGAACGCGCCGAGCCGGATGATGTCGGGCGGGGTAGCGCCCGCGAGGATGCGGGGCACGTTGGTCTGCAGGGTGTTGAAGTCCTGGCCGACCACGTTGACGGTGACGTTCGGGTACTTCGCGGTGAACAGCGCCCCGAGCTTGGTGAACAGCGGCACGTCGATCGACGCTTCTTCGACGGTGATCGTCACCTTGGCGTTGCCGACCGCGGTACTGGCCGGCTGGGAGGAGCTGGGGCTGCTACCGGATGAGGCACCCGGGGCGCAGGCGGCGAGCAGGGCCGCGCCCGCCACCGCCGACAAGCCCGCGACCGCGGTGAACGTGATGCGCCCGCGAGAGCGCGTTGATCTATGAGGCATGGCTGCGTCCTTCGGCTTCGTTGGATCGGACTGGCAAGCGGGAAACACGAAACGGGGCCGCCGCGGACGTCGTCGTGGCGTGCGCTCAGCGCGCGGCCGCCATCGCATCCAGGGCAGCGTGGGAACTGGCGAGACGTCCCGGGCACTGGCGTCCCGGCCGCCGGACGGTGCGAGGAAGGCCACGCGTCCGTGGGTCTGTACCTTCCTCGCGAACTGGGGTAACTTGCTGAGAAATCGTTTTATGGATCGATTTCCCACTACTGTAGGGATGCGACCTGAGGGCGTCAACCCCTCCGGAACCACGTGCCAGAAGGGGTATCCAGGAGCGAGATGGCCCGGCTAAGAATGACTTACCGGAAAGCTGCCTCCGCACGGGCGATGGCCGCGCGCCAGCCCGGCGACCGAAGGTGAGGGAATGGGTGCCGACGACCATCCGTGATGTCGCCGCGGCGGCCGGGGTCTCCCCGGCGACCGTCTCGCGCGTCCTGAACATGAAGGAGGACGTGGCCGAGGACCTGCGGCGCCGCGTCCTCGCCGCGGTGTCCGAGCCTCGGCTACCGCCGCAACGGGTCGGCGCGGAGCCTGCGCACGCGCGCGACCATGGTGATCGGCTTGATCATCTCCGATATCACCAACCCGTTCTTCACCGCGGTCGTGCGCGGGGTCGAGGACGTGGCGCAGCTCGCCGGGTACTCGGTCGTGCTGGCCAATGCCGATGAGGACGTGGCCAAGGAAGCGCGCTACCTGGAGGTCGCCGCGGCCGAGCAGATGGCGGGCGTGCTGCTGACTCCCGCCTCCTCCCGGCTGACCAGCATCGACGTGCTGGCCGAGCGCAACATCCCGGTGGTGACCATCGACCGCCGCCTGGCGAATTCGCCGGTCGACAGCGTCACGGTCAACAACCGGCAGGCGGCCCAGGCGGCGGCCGAGCACCTGATCAGCGCGGGCTGCCAGCGGGTCGGGTTCGTCGCCGGCCCGGTCGCGATCAACACCGGCGCCAGCCGGCTGGCCGGCTATCGCGCGGCGCTGCGGGCGGCAGGCCACCCCGACGACGGGACGCTCGTCGCCTATGCCGACTTCCGCACCGAGGGCGGCTACGCCGCCACCCGCCAGCTGCTCCATTCCCGCAACCCCCCGGACGGGCTGCTCATCTCCAACAACCTGATGACCGTCGGCGGCATGCAGGCGATCGCCGAGGCCAGGCTGCGCGTCCCCGACGACATCGCGGTGGTGGGGTTCGACGACGCCAACTGGGCCACGGCGCTGCGCCCGCCCCTCACGGTCGTCACGCAGCCCACCTACGACATTGGCCGGATCGCGGCCGAGCTCCTGCTGCGCCGCATCGAGGGCGAGGGCTTCCCGCCCAAGCGCGTCGTGCTGCGGGCCGAGCTCGTCCAGCGCGGCAGCACACGGCGCTCGCCGCGGGACGCGGAGACTCGCCCCGCATGACGCGGAGGCTCATCTTGCAGGACAGAGAAAGGCTGAACACGTGCCACGTGCGCGAACTCGCGATTTCACGCCCACGACCCCGGCCGGGCCGGCCACGACCGGGCTGACCACGACCGGGCGCCGGACGTTCGCCGGTGACCGGCGGCGAGCGGTCGCGCTCCCGCTCGGCGGCATCGGCACCGGCAACCTCGCGCTGGCGGGCACCGGGGCGCTCACGCAGTGGCAGCTGCACAACCAGGGCAATCACGGGGGCTTCTCGCCGCAGTCGTTCTTCGCGCTGCGGCTCGCGTGCACCGAGCCGCCCCTGTCGTTCCGGCGCGTGCTGCGCGGGCCGGCGATCGCCCCGCACCGCGAGCCCGCCCCGCTGGTCAACGACGACCTCGACCCGGCCGGGCGGTACGCGCGGCCGGCCAGCTGGCCGGAGGTACGGGACACCAGTTTCGGCGGCGATTACCCGTTCGCGCGCGTCGACTACGCCGACGACTGGCCGGCCGAGGTGCGACTGGAGGCCTACACGCCGTTCGTCCCGCTCGACGCCGAGGCCTCCGGCCTGCCGCTGGCCAGCTTCACGTTCCGCGTCACCAACCGGTTCAGCCACCCCCTGCACGGCTGGATGCTCGGCACGCTGCAGAACCTCGTCGGCTGGGACGGGGTGACGCCCATCAGGGACAGCCAGTGCGCCGTGCTCGGCGGGAACGTCAACCGGATGATGACCACGCCGGGCGGCACCGGGCTGGTGCTGGCCAGCGAGGACCTGGACCGGGGTCATCCCGGTTACGGCTCGATGGCGCTGTGGACCCCGGCCGCGGCCGTGGCACTCCCCCAGTTCGACGACGCCGACGCGGCCCTGGCGTTCGCCGACTCCCTGAAGCTGGCCAACGTGACCGTGCTTGACGACTGGAGCGCCGAGGCGTCGGCCCGGGCGCTGGCCGAGCTGAGCCCGGTGACCCGCGGCGCGCGCGGCCCGAGCCCGGCCGGGCGCACCTGGGCCGCGGCACTGGCGGTTCCCTTCGGCATAGCGCCGGGCGCGTCCGTTGAGGTTCAGTTCGTGTACGCGTGGCACTTCCCCAACCGGCGGGCCGACTTCGACCGGTTCGGCGACGCCGGGCCCGCGCCGTCCGGGCCCGCCTGGATCGGCAATCACTACGCCACCGCGTTCGCGGGCGCGCACGAGGTCGTGGAGCACTTCGCCGGGCGGCAGGACGACCTGCTCGAGCGGACCCGGCGCTGGCACGACGCCGTCTACGACAGCAGCCTGCCCGCCGTGGTCACGGACGTGATCGGCGCCCAGCCGTCGCTGGTCCGCAGCCCGACCACCTTCCGCACGGCCGACGGGCGGTTCTACGGCTTCGAGGGCGTCCTGGGCGAGTCGACGATGAACTGGAACGGCAACATCGGCGGCTCCTGCCCGCTGAACTGCACGCACGTGTGGAACTACGAGCAAGCGGTGGCACAGCTGTTCCCGTCGCTGGAAAGGTCGATGCGCGAGACCGACTGGGACGTCATGCAGGCCCCCGAGGGGTACCTGCCGCACCGGGTCCTGCTGCCGGCCGACGGGCGGCAGCTGCACGGGGTGACCGTCGGCGGCCCGGCCCGGCCGGCCATCGACGGAATGCTCGGCACCGTGCTGAAGACCTACCGCGAGGTCCTGCGCGGGGCGGGCGAGGACTGGCTGCGCCGGTACCTGCCGCACGCCCGGCGGCTGATGGACTTCGTCACCGGCACCTGGGACGTCACCGGCTCGGGGGTGCTGACCGGTGACCAGCCGGTGACCCATGACATCAGCCTGCAGGGGCCGAACATCTTCGTGGGCGGCCTGTGGCTGGCGGCGCTGCGGGCGATGCAGGAGATGACCGGGCGCTGCGGCGCCGAGGCCGAGGCGGCCGAGTTCGGCCGCCGGTTCCGCGTCGCCAGCGCCAGCTACGACGAGCTGCTGTGGAACGGCGAGTACTACAGCCAGAAGTCCGACGGCCAGTCGTTCGACTTCGGCGACGGCTGCCTGGCCGACCAGTTGCTTGGCCAGTGGTGGGCGCACCAGCTGAACCTCGGCCACATCCTGCCGGCCGAGCACGTGCGCACCGCCCTGGCCTCGATCGTCGCCTTCAATTACCGGGAGAGCTTCCGCGGCTTCGAGCACGGTTACCGGGTGTTCGCCGACGCCGACGACGCGGGCCTGCTGATCTGCACCTGGCCCCGCGGCGGCCGCCCGGCCGTGCCCATCCGCTACGCCGACGAGGTCTGGACCGGGGTGGAGTACCAGGTGGCCGCGCACTGCCTGTTCGAGGGGATGACGGAGGAGGGCCTGCGGATCCTCACCGGGCTGCGGGACCGCTACGACGGCAGCCGCCGTAACCCGTACAACGAGATCGAGTGCGGCGACCACTACTCGCGGGCGATGGCCGGGTTCTCTGTCCTGGACGCCTGGACCGGCGCCTGGTACGACGCGTGGGCCGGGCACCTGCGGCTCGGGCTGCGGCGCGCGAGCGCTACCCGCTGATCGCCGGCCCGGCCTGGGGCGAGGTGACGGTCGCGGACCAGGCGGTGTCCTTCCGGTGCCTCGGCGGCGAGCTGCCGCTGACCCAGGTCCGCGTCCCGGCGGGCGTGATCGGGGCGGTGCACGTCGGCGGCCGGCCGGCCGCGGCCGAGATATCGGACGGCGGCCGGCTGGCGAGGCTCACCCGCCCGGTATCGGTACCCGAGGGGGGCAGCCTCACCGTGACGCTGGCCGGCCGTTAGCGGCAACCGGCATCCGGTTACCCCGACCCCGCGGCACTCACCGGTCGGCCGGAGGCGCCGTGTGCGGTCGTGTCCGGGCTGGTGTTGACGTGGTTGATACTGCCGGGTTACCGTCGATGAAACTAATAAGAAAGTTACTTATTAGTTTCTCCCGACCTTGTCCCGTGGGAGGCCGCATGCCCGGCTCGTTCCGTCCCCGTTTCCCCTCATCCTGGGCCCGATCATCGCTTGCCCGCCGCCTGCGCTGGCCGTCGCTGCTCGGCGTGCTCATGCTCCTGCTCGCCCTTGGCGCCGGCGTCGCGGCGCCGGCCTCGTCGGCCGCGGCCAACCTGCTCACCAACGGCAGCTTCGCCACCGGGAGCACGTCCGGCTGGACATGCTCGGCCAACGACTCCGTGGTGACCTCGCCGACCTTCAGCGGCGCGCCCGACGCGCTGGCCGGCACCCCGACCGGCAGCGACGACGCGCAGTGCAGCCAGGTCGTGAGCGTCCAGCCGTCGTCCTCCTACACGCTGACCGGCTGGGTGGAGGGCGACTACGTCTTCCTCGGCGACAGCGGCACCGGCAGCAGCGACACCGACAACTGGACGCCGTCCGCCGCCACGTGGACCCAGCTGTCCACCACCTTCACCACCGGCTCGTCCACCACCAGCGTCACCATCTACATCCACGGCTGGTACGCGCAGCCGGAGTTCTACGCCGACGCCCTGTCGCTCACCGGTCCCGCCGGAAGCGGCGGCGGGGGCGGCGGCGGCACGACGGCGCCCGCCGCGCCGACGGGCCTGACCGTCACCGGGACCACGTCGTCGTCGGTCTCGCTGTCCTGGACGGCGCCCTCCGGCACGGTCAGCGGCTACGACGTCGACAAGAACGGCAGCCAGGCGGCCTCGGTGACGGGAACGACCGCCACCATCACCGGGCTGGCCGCCTCGACGACGTACTCCTTTACCGTCATCGCCGTCAACTCCGCCGGCCAGTCCCCGGCGTCCGGCGCGGTCAGCGCCACCACGTCGAGCGCGGGCGGCGGCGGCGGAGGAGGCGGCGGCACGCTGCCGGCCCACCTCCTGATGGGCTACTGGCAGGACTTCGCCAACGGCGCCACCCCGCTCACCCTGGCCAGCGTCCCCACCAGCTACAACCTGGTCGCGGTGGCGTTCGGGACCGCGACGAGCACCCCGGGCCAGGTCGCGTTCAGCCTGGACCCGACGCTGGCCTCCGACCTCGGCGGGTACACCCAGCAGCAGTTCATCAACGACATCGCCACGATGCACTCCCGGGGGCAGAAGGTCATCTTGTCCGTCGGCGGGGCGAACGGCACGGTCAGCGTCGGTGACGCGGCGAGCGCGTCCGCCTTCGCCAGCAGCGTCGACTCGCTCATCAAGCAGTACGGGTTCGACGGCGTGGACATCGACCTGGAGAACGGCGTCAACCCGACGTTCATGGCCTCGGCGCTTGAGCAACTGGAAGGCGACGTCGGCTCCAGCCTCATCATCACCCTCGCGCCGCAGACCGTCGACACTCAGTCAACGGGGAACGACTACTTCCAGCTGGCGCTGAACATCAAGTCCATCCTGACGATGATCAACACCCAGTACTACAACTCGGGCACGATGAACGGCTGCGACGGCAACGTCTACGCCGAGGGCACCGAGAACTTCATGACCGCCCTCGCCTGCACCGAGCCTCGAAGGCGGCCTGTCCCCCGCCCAGGTCGGCCTCGGGCTTCCCGCGTCACCGTCGGCCGCCGGAGGCGGGTACGTCAGCCCGTCGGTCATCAACAACGCGCTGGACTGCCTGGCCGCCAGGCAGAACTGCGGAAGCTTCGTCCCGCCGACGACCTGGCCCGCGATCCGGGGCGTCATGACGTGGTCCATCAACTGGGACGCGTCTAACGGCTACAACTTCGCCGACACGGTGGCACCCCACCTGGCCACGCTCCCGTAGGTCACCCGCGCGGCCGGGCAAGATCTGGCAATCCGTTCCCGGCTGGCCTCCGTATAACAAATGTGCGGCCAAGGGGCCAGCCGGGCGCCCGGGAAGATCCCGGGCGCCCTGGTTATCCGCCCGCCGGCGCGGCCGTAATCCTTCGTGGATGGCCCCGTGCCGGCCGGGCACCTTTCCGGCCACGCCGGCACCGGCAATGGGGCTGCCGGATATCGGGGTTTACGCTGTAGGAACGCGATGGCGCGCTGTCTGTATCAGGTGCGGTACCCGGCCCCTCCTTCCCTGTAGATTTATTGGACGAGGGTGGGAGGTCCCGGTGACAGTACTGTCCAAGGCAAGGTATGCGCTGGCGGCGATCCGCATCGCCAACGGCCTGCTCGCGCTCGTCGCCCCTTCAGTGATCATTAAGCGGTTCGGCGAGGACCAGGATAAGGACGCGGCGGCCATTTACGGCCTGCGGCTATTCGGCGTGCGCACCGTGCTGATCGGCGCGGACCTGATAACGCAGCACGGCGAGCCGCTCCAGCACTCCCTCAGCCAGGCCGTCGTCATCCACGCCAGCGACACGGTGACGGCCGCGACGCTGGGGACCTCGGGGCGGCTGCGGCCCCAGATGGCCATACCGATCACGCTCATCTCGGCGCTCAATACCGCGCTCGCCGTTGCCGCCTGGGTGCAGGGCCGGCGCGAGGCAGGGTCGTGACCGGGGCCCGGACCCCGGGTCCGGTGCCTCCTACGACTACATCGTGGTCGGCTCGGGAGCGGGCGGCGGCCCGCTCGCCGCCCGGCTGGCGGAAAGCGGCATGCGGGTGCTGCTGCTCGAGGCGGGCGACCAGGGCGCGAGCGGCCCCGACAGCGACGACTACACGGTCCCCGTCTTCCACGGCCTGGCGACCGAGGATCCGGCGATGAGCTGGGAGTTCTTCGTGCGCCACTACGCCGACCGCGAGCAGGCCGCACGGGACAAGAAATACGTGGCCGCCCGGGACGGGGTCTTCTACCCGCGAGCGGCGGCGCTCGGCGGCTGCACCGCCCACAACGCGATGATCACCGTGTACCCGCACGACGAGGACTGGGACGGCATCGCCGCGCTGACCGGCGACCAGTCCTGGGCCGCGCGGAACATGCGGGCCTACTTCGAGCGGCTCGAAGACTGCCGCTACTGGCCGCGGCCCTGGAAGCGGCCCGCCAACCCGCTGCTCGCGGCCCTGGTCACGCACCTGCCGCTGGTTTCCGAGCGGTTCAAGAACGAGGCCAGGCACGGCTTCGACGGCTGGCTGGGCACCTCGCTCGCCGACCCGGCGCTCGCGGTCGGGGACGAGGAGATACGGCAGATCGTCCTCGACGCGGCCGCGGGGAACCTCGAGGAGTTCCTCGGGCGGCCGCTGGAGCCGCTCGAAGGGCCTCGGCGGCTGGGTCGACCCGAACGACTGGCGGGTCCGCGGCCTGCCCGAGGGACTGTGGCAGGTTCCGCTGGCGGTGCGCGACGGCCGCCGCAACGGCAGCCGCGAGCGGATACGGGAGGTGGCCAAGCGCTTCCCCGACCGCCTGCACGTCCGCACCGGGTGCCTGGCCACCCGGGTGCTGTTCGACCCGGGCACGTGCTCGACAAGAGGCTAGCGGCGACCGGGGTGGAGTACATCGACGCCGCGCACGCCTACCGGTGCGACCCGCACGCGGCCCGCGGCGCCCTGCCGCCCAGGCAGCAGGCATACGCGGCGCGGGAGGTGGTGCTGGCCGGAGGGGCGTTCAACACGCCCCAGCTGCTGAAGCTGTCGGGCATCGGGCCGCGCGAGGAGCTCGAGCGGTTCGGCATCCCGGTCCTGCTCGACCTGCCCGGAGTCGGCCGCAACCTGCAGGACCGCTACGAGGTCGGCGTCGTCAGCAAGATGAAGCGGGAGTTCTCGCTGCTGCGCGGCGACCAGTTCCGCCCGCCGGCGCCGGGCGAGGCGCCCGACCCCGGCTTGCGTGAGTGGCAGAGCGCGGGCAAGGGCATCTACGCGACCAACGGCGCCCTCGTCGCGATCATCAGGCGCTCGCGCCGGGAACTGCCCGCGCCTGACCTGTTCGTCTTCGGCCTGCCCGCCAGGTTCGAGGGCTACTACCCGGGATACTCGGCCGACCTGGAATGGCACCACGACTACTTCACCTGGGCCGTGCTCAAGGCGCACACCATCAACCGGGCGGGCACGGTCGTGCTGCGCTCGGACGACCCGCGCGACCCGCCTGACATCGACTTCCACTACTTCGGCGAGGGCAGCGACACCGAGGGCGCCGACCTGGAGGCCGTGGTGGACGGCGTGCAGATCGCGCGGGACGTCATGCGGCGGGCGGGCGAGATCGTCGCCGAGGAGGTCTGGCCCGGCCCGGCGGTGGCGACCCGGGAACAGCTACGGGACTGGGTGCGCGATCAGGCCTGGGGCCACCACGCGTCGTGCACGTGCCCGATCGGGCCGGCTGGCGACCCGGGCGCCGTGGTCGACAGCCGGCTGCGGGTCCACGGGACCGAACGGCTGCGCATCGTGGACGCGTCCGTCTTCCCGCGCATCCCCGGGTTCTTCATCGTCACTTCCGTCTACATGCTGGCCGAGAAGGCGAGCGATGTCATCCTCTCCGACGCGCGAGCCTAAGAGGCCGCCAGCACTGAAAGGGGCAGTCATGCCAGACCAGCAGCAAACCCCAGTTGCGGCCGTACCGCGTCTCGCCGTTCTGGAAGGTCTACGACGGGATAGCGCAGGCGATCGACCACCGGATCGGCTGGCCCAACCTGCCCAAGCCCATCGGGCTGCTCGTGCTGATCGGCCTGCGCGACATCCTGCGCCAGCGCAACCTGCATGACACCTCCGCGCTGCCGACCCAGGACCCGGCGCAGCCGGGACCGTATGCCACCGCCGCGCTCAGCGGGCGGACCCCCGACGGCTCCTACAACGACCTGCAGCACCCCACGATGGGCATGGCCGGCACCCGGTTCGGCCGCAACATCCCGCTGTCGGCGGCGTACCAGGAATCACCCGGCGACCTGCTGTCGCCCAACCCGCGCACCGTCAGCCGCGAGCTGCTGACCCGCACCACGTTCCAGCCCGTGACCATCATCAACCTGATCGCCGCCGCGTGGATCCAGTTCATGGTCAAGGACTGGTTCAGCCACGGCGAGGGCCACCCCGGGCACACCTACGACCTGCCGCTGGCCGACGGCGACCCGTGGCCGCGGCCGCCGCTCACCGTGCTGAAGACGCTCCCCGACCCGACCCGGCCGAGGGCAGCGAGGGCCCCCAGACTTACATCAACCACGAGTCGCCGTGGTGGGACGTGTCGCAGATCTACGGCGGCGGCATCGATCCGCTGGACAGGCTGCCCCGGCGGTCCGGCACGGACGGCAAGCTGATCGTCGGGGCGGACGGACGGCTGCTGCTCCCCGACGACCCGGCGGTCAGCCCCGACCGGGTGCCCGGGTGGTGGCTCGGCCTGGAGATGATGTTCACGCTGTTCGTCCTGGAGCACAACGCGGTGTGCGACGCGCTGAAGCGGGACTACCCCACCTGGAGCGACGAGGAGCTGTACCAGCGGGCGCGGCTCATCATCTCGGCGCTCATCGCCAAGATCCACACCGCCGAATGGACCCCGGCGATCATCGCGCACCCGACCACCGTGACCGCGCTGCACGCCAACTGGTGGGGAGTGGCCGGGGAGCGGATACGCAAGACGTTCGGGCGGATCAGCAAGAGCGAGGTCATCAGCGGCATCCCGGGCAGCGCCACCGAGCAGTTCGGCGTGCCGTACTCGCTGACCGAGGAATTCTCGATCGTCTACCGGATGCACCCGCTCATCCCCGATGACTACACGTTCCGGTCGGTGGCCGATGACTCGGAGCTCCAGCAGTGCACGTTCCGCGAGATCGCGGGCCCGTCCGCCCACGACATGACCGGCAAGCTGGCCCTGCGGGACCTGTTCTACAGCTTCGGCATCGCCTATCCCGGCGCCCTGATCCTCAACAACTACCCGCGTTTCCTGCAGGAGTTCCAGCGGCCCGACAACGACCGGCTGATGGACCTGGCCGCCACGGACATCCTGCGCACGCGCGAGCTCGGCGTGCCCCGCTACAACGAGTTCCGCCGCCTTCTGCACCTGGCGCCGGCCCGGTCGTTCGAGGACCTGGCCGGTGACCAGGCGACCGCCGCGAAGCTGCGCAGCGTCTACGGCGGCGACATCGACCGCGTCGACACGATCATCGGAATGTTCGCCGAGAAGAAGCCCAAGGGATTCGGGTTCTCCGATACGGCCTTCCGCATCTTCATCCTGATGGCGTCCAGGCGCCTCAACAGCGACCGGTACTTCACCACGGACTTCACCACCGAGATGTACACGCAGGTCGGCATGAACTGGGTGCAGAACACGACCATGATCGACGTGCTGTCTGCGGCATTACCCGGAACTGCGGCCTTCGATGCGCGGCGTCACGAACGCGTTCCAGCCGTGGGCGACGGTGACCGGCGGGTGAGCGCCCGCGGCGATGCGCCCAGCGCGGCCTGCGCTAGGAGGTCATCGGGGTCGCTGGCCCGCGTGGGCCTTGAGCGCGAGCAGGGTACGCGTGCTCTCCTGACGGAAGGCGCGGATCAGCAGCGGTCGCGCGAGCCGCAGTGACCGGGGAATCCCCAGCGTCACGATCCGCGTCACGTGGGTCGAGCCGGCGGCCGGCGTGAGCGTGTAGGCCACCGTCACGTCGATGGTCCCGGCGTGCAGTCGCAGGGTCATCGGCTGGCGGAAGGTGACCTTCGCGGCAGGCTCGAACTCCGTGACCGTCCCGTTCCTGACGCCGAACGGGTCGGACTCGCGGTAGCGCGTGCCGAGGGCGACCGGGCCAGGGGACAGCACGGTGGTGCCGCGAAACGATGAGGAGCGCGACAGCCAGCCGTCCTGGCCGCCGAGGTCGACGATCAGGTTGAAGACCCGCTCGGCCGGGCCGTCGATGTCGGCGTCAAGCTTGAACTCGGTCATCGCGCCTCATGGTGATGAAGATAGAGGGTCTCGCCGCGCGCGGCGGACTCCGCGTACTCCGCTCGCGCGATCGCCTGCCACCGGGCCGCCTGCTCGTCGTCACCGCGCCGACGGTGCACGTCGCCGAGGGCCTGCGCCAGGTCGGGCCGTCCGGTGCGCGCGCGGACGGCCGCGTAGGCGGCCGCGGCCTCATCCAGCCGGTCCTGGCGGCGCAAGAGCCCGGCGACGCGGGACTCGACGAGCCAGTAGCCCGTGAACGCGGCGGACGCCACCCGCATGTGGGCCCAGGCGGTTTCGTGATCTCCCGACGGCGGCCGCGAGGTCGCCGCGGGCGGCGCGCACCCAGGCGAAGGCGCTCATCTGCTTGGCGGTCAGCTCGTCCTCGGCCTGCGCGTACAGGGCGTCGGCCGCGTCGTGGTCACCGAGCGCCGCCCGCACCAGAGCCAGGCTGGCGAGGGCCTGCCAGCTCGGATCGGCCGCCAGGGCCGCGGTCAGGCAGTCGGCGGCCTGCTGGTAGCGGCCGAGCTGCTCCAGCGCGGCGCCGCGCAGTTCCAGGCCGGCCGGGGAGTCGGCCAGCCCGGGCACGGTGTCCAGGCCGCGCAAGGGCGGCGCTGGGCCGGTGCATGTCCAGGTCAGCGCTGGCCCGCAGGTAGGACAGGTCAGGCCATTCGGGATGCCGCCGCAGGGCGGTATCCACCTCGGTATCGGCGCCACGCAGCTCATCCAGGACGCCGGACAACCGGGCGCGGCGCAGCCGCAGGTAGGCACGCCGGGTGGCCGCGTCGGCGCCATCGACGCCGGCCAGCGAGGTGAGCGCCAGGTCAAGGTGGCGAAGCTCGTCCGCGCAGTCGCTGGCGGCCGCCTGGGTCACCATGGCTCGGCCAGGTAGGGGAAGTGCGGGAGGAATTCCTTGTCGTTCTTCAGCGGGTTCGGCGAGGTCTTGGGCTCGATCGGGGCGGCGTCCCACAGCGCCTGGTCGGAGAGGGTCTCCACGTGGTACCTGGAACCGTCGGCGCCAGCGGACTCCATGTCGAGGAACAGGGAAAGGAACCGGTTGGCCACCTGATCCTCCAGGCGACGGCCGAACGGCCACGTCCCGGTGGTATCCATGTCCAGGGCGCAGACATTGGGCACGAATATCTCGAACGGCCGCCGCAGCGGAATGCCGAGCTTACGGCGGTCCCAGCTGTCGTCGGGCATGTTGAGCCGCTGGAAGATAACCTTGCGCGTCCGCGGGAAGGCCTCGACGGCGGAGCGGTAAACGCGGTGCACCGATACGGGCGCGTTGTCGGTGTCAAAGGCGCACCGAAGGCCGAGCGCGGTGATCGACGGGCCGAATCCCCAGCCAAGGTGGGCCAGCCGCTTGACGAAGTGCGGTGCCAGCCAGAAGTTGTTCGCGCCGAGCTGGCGGTTGTTCTCCCGTTCGGAAAGCCCGGCGTCGGCGAAGGGCTGACCGACGGTATCGACGAGCTTGTAGCCGTCCAGCTGCTTGTCGCGGTGGTCGGAACCGAGAAACGCGAATGGGTGCTCGTGCCAGATCGGGTGATCGGGAATCGCCGGGACCTTGTGCGACGCCTTGCGCACCCAGCTCTCGCCCCAGATGTCCACGATGCGGTCCACCTCGGGCCTGCGGGTAATGAATTGCAGCGGCATTTCAAGGATGATCGCGTTCACGTTCTGGCCGGCCCGGGCGTCCCGGCCGTCGTAGACGAACTTGTAGTTGCCCGCGGCATCTTTCTTGAAGCTGTCGCCGGTCCAGGTGTACGGGCCCGGCGGCAGGTCGAGCTTGACGCCCCAGCCGAGGTCGGGGACGGCCGGGTTGTAGTTGAACAGGTCGTTGCCCTCAAGCTCGAGCAGCGTCTTAGGAATCGGCAGCTCGCGCAGGTCCGGCCGGGTGGACGGCACGTGGTAGAACTGGGGCGCGTAGTTGATGGACCGGAAGAAGCCGGGCAGGTCGTTGAAGAACGCGTCGTCGCGGCCGCCGATGAAGGCGTCGATCGCGGGCCCGTCGGGCGCCGGAATCGTGGTGACCTCGCCTACCGGGACCGTGACGGCGAAGCTGCCGCCGGGAAAATCGTGGAATGCGACCGTGGCCTGACCGCGGTCATCGACGGTCATCCTGATTTCCATCGCGCTTTCCGGGCCGAAATACGTGCCGCGCACTCCGTCGAGGTAGCGGCGCAGCGTGTCGAGGTCGCGCGGCTCGTCGCCCGTCACGGCCGCGCGCGGATGGGCGAACATCCGGAGCCGGTAAAGCATATCGGTGTCGAAGACCCCGGTCTCGGGAACGGCGGCGAATGTCAGCGCGACGACGACGCGATCGCCTTGGCTATCGTCGGGACCGGGAAAACCGAACATATCGTATACGTCGGCCGCACTTGGGTCTATGTCGGAGAATATCGAGTTAACGGCGTTCGGATCATTGTGGTCTGCCATTGGTCACCCTCCCACCGCATCGGACTTGTCGCTGGCTCCGATAACTCAACCAAGCTTGCGGTGAAGTGTCAAACAAGACCCGCCTTGATCCAATACCGCTGCCTCCCGCGTCGCATCGGCAACACTTGCACCGGGCGTTGATCCCTGTACCGATATTGCACTCGCCCAAGGGCGATGGCAACCGGTTATCCCGAAGACTTTTCCGGTTACGTAGACTTGTCCGGCCCTGACAGGGAAAACTCTTCCGTACCGGAAAAAGCTACTAGATCGGCATTCCCGGCAAAGCGGATTTACGGACAAAACTCTGGCCTGGCGCGGTGATCAGGGCTTGAGGGCTACTCCGCCCCAGACAGTGGTGTGAGTGCCGGCCTCGTCGGGCGGTCGGGGCGCCAGTCGCCCGCGCCGCCCTTTCCTCGTCCGCGCTCGTCGACACTTCCCACCTTTTTCCTTGGCAGCGCCAACGCTGAGACTAATCCGTCGCCGTCGGAAATGATCATGAATCGGGCGTCTAGCCGATGCAGATCAGGACGCAGGTCGGGGTGGAGGAGGTCGCGGGCGTCGTGGGCGTGGTGCGGGTCGGTGACGGCCCCGCCGACGACGAGGGCGGCGGCGGGGACGGCGTCGTGGCGGGCGGCGTCGTCTGGGCGGGGGCCGTCGCGGAAGCGGACTGAGATGGCCTGGTCCTGGTCGGCGTGGCGCTGGCTGGGCCTGGTGGCCGAGCCAGCCGCGCTGCTGGCGCTCATCGACGGGCTGGGCGCGCCGGGCGCCCGGGAGCGCGCTCGCCGCGGTCGGGATGGACGTGCCGTAGCCGGCCGGGCCCGGCTGCTGCCCGCCCGAGGACAGCGTGAGGGCCGTCACCACGCCCGCCCCGGCGACAACGCAGGCCGCCGCCGCGGCGATCAGCCACGTCTTGCGCCGTGCCGCCCGGTCACGGACGCCTGGGTCACCGGCGGCGGGCCGGTCGGGCGAGGTGTCCGGCGCGCGCCCATGGAGCGTCCCTCGGGCCGGTGCGCGCCGCCCGGGTACCGGCGGGTCTCGCCGCTGTCTCCCGGAGGCGCTCGTCGCCGGATCGGCCGCTGGCAGCCGGTACCCGGTATCCGGCAGCCCGGCCAGGTGCATCCCGGTCTCGGGGCCGGCCCCGCGGAGTCGCGCGTCCAGGGGCCGGCGCCGGTCAGGCGGGCCGTCCCGGAGACGGCCGCCAGGGGATCAACGGTGAGCGGGTCATCCGGCACGGACTCCGCGAGCCGGTCGAGCAACTGGGCCGTGGTCGGCCGGTAGCCCGGCTCCTTGGCCAGGCACGCGCCGATCAGGTGGCGCAGCGAGGGCGGGACGTATGAAAGGTCGGGGGCTCGTGCACCAGCCGGTACATGAGCGCCTGCGTGGGACCAGGCCCGAAGGGCTCGTGCCCGGAGGCGGCGTAGGCGAGCACCGTGCCCAGGCTGAACACGTCGCTCGCCGGGCCAATCTCGCGGTCGAGCGCTTGCTCGGGCGAGATGAATCCCGCCGACCCGACGACCATCCCGGCGTCGGTCAGCCTGCTGTTCTCGCGCGCCCAGGAGACGCCGAAGTCAATGATCCGCGGCCCGTCCGCCGCCAGCAGCACGTTCGATGGCTTGAGGTCCCGGTGCACGAGCCCGGCCCGGTGAATCGCCTGCAGCCCCTCGGCCAGCCCGGCCGCCAGCGCCAGTACCGCGTCCTGTTTCAGTGGCCCCTGCTCGTCGACCACGGCGGCCAGCGACGGGCCATCAACGTAGCGCGGTAGCCATCCAGGGCAGGTCGGCGTCGGGGTCGGCGTCGACGACCGCCGCCGTGAACATGCCGCTCACGCCGCGTGCGGCGGCCACCTCCCGGGCGAAGCGCTCACGGAACCCGCGCTTGGCCGCCAGGTCCGGCCGGATCACCTTGACCGCGACGGCCCGCCCGCCGGGCGACCGAGCGAGGTATACCTGCCCCATCCCGCCCGCGCCGAGCAGGCCGAGGACCCGATAGGCGCCGACCCGCTCCGGATCGGTAACCCGCAGCTCGCCTAGCCACGACGCACCGGCTGTGCCGCGCGTGATCGCCACCTCCACGCACCCATCGGGAACAACATCCGGCAGACTTCACCAGGATAGATCGACACAATAGGCTACCCGTGAGTACGGGCATATGCAGAGGTACCGGAAATTTTTACACGTGGCGGTTCACGTGCGGGCTGGCACGGGGTCACTTGCTGGGCTGCGGCACATGGCAGGACACCTTCGGGTTCACGCCCACGTAGTTGAGCGGGCCCGCCAGGATCGTCACGAGGATCGTGCCCGCAGTGGCGCAGTTGTCCGCTGACGAAGTGTAGTAATGACGCTGGCCAGCGGCTATCACTCCGATGACCAGCCAGATGACCAGGATTAGCGAGCCGACGCGCATTATGGACCCTCCGGTTCGTGCCGCTGCCGCCCGGCGGGTAGCTGCCGGTAGAGACGCCCTACCGCTACCTCGAAATGGCCCTTTAACACGTTCAGCATGAAGTTTCCGGTCACCGGAGCGGGTGCCCGCGTGCGCGCCAGCCCGGCGCGCACGCGGACCCGGGTCTACTGGTAGACCTGGAATTCTGAGAGCTGGGCGGCGCTCCAGCCGGTGTTGGCGGTGAAGCTCAGCTGCACGTACTGGGCGCTGGTCCCCGACGGCAGGCTGATCGTCGCCGTGTTGCCGGTGGAGGGGTTGAACGTGTACCCGGCCGAGGCCACGACCTGGGTGAAGGTGGAGCCGTTGGCGCTGCCCAGCACCGACAGGGTCTCGGTGCGGGTGTTCCAGGCCGATCGACGGCGGCAGGTCCAGGGTGAGCGAACCGACGGACTGCACCGATCCCAGGTTCACCGTGATCGTCTGCGGGTACCCCGCCCCGTCGGTGCTCTCCCAGTAGCTGCTGGTGTTCCCGTCGGTCACGTTGGAGGCCACGAAGCCCTGGTAGGAGCTGCTGGCCGTCACCGGCTTGCCCTGGGCCAGGTTGGCGTGGCCGCCGCCGATGGCGAAGGCCATGGTGTAGAGGTTCCAGCCGCCGTTGTCCTGGTCAACCGTCAGCGTCTGCTGCCCGGCGGGCAGCGTGACGCTGGCGGTGACCGTCGCCTAGGCCTGCCAGCCGCCGGTGGCCGGGACGTTGACGTTGCCGGACAGGTTCGCGCCCGCCGAGCTGGCGATGTGCAGCCCGTCGGTCACCCCGCTGGGCGAGGCCAGCCGGAAGCTGACGGTGTAGGTGCCGGCGGTGGCCACGTTGACGGTGTACTTGAACCACTGCCCCGCCGTCGTCCAGCCCAGGTCGTCGCCGCAGCCGGTATCGGAGCAGGCCTCCAGGTCCACCCCGTCAGACCGGTAGCTGTTGCCGGTGCCGTTGACCGAGGTCACGTTGTAGGCCACGCCCTGCCCGCCGGTGTCGTAGTTCGCCGCCTGCACCGTGCCGGGGATCGCCGCCGCCGTCCCGCCGTACGGCCCTTCGGTGGGGCCGGTGCCGTTCTGCCAGCTGTTGTTGCTGAGGGTCGCCGAGAAGCCGCTGGAGTCGTTGGCGTACGCGGTGAACCCCGAGCCAACCCCGGTCACGGTGTTGCCGGTGATGGTGGCACTGCCGCTGGGAGCCGGATAGAACGGAGGCGAGATCACGATCCCGTTGCGCCACGGGTTGGTGATCGTGTTGTTCGCCAGGTTGGTGTTCGTGGAGGTGGAGAATCCGACCGAGTCATACACCGACTGGATGATCGTGTTGCCGGTCACGGTGGCGTCGTTCACGGTCCCGACGTTCTGGCCGTCCCCGCCGTTGCCGACCTGCAGGGCGGGCTGCCCCTGGAAGTAGGCGTTTCCGCCGGACCTGACGACCACGTTCCCCGAGACCGTGGCGCCGAGCATGTCGCTGCCGTTGACGCCGAACCGTCCCACGCCGAGGCCGATGTAGCGGGCGGTGTCGGCGAGGTAATTGTTTTCCACGAGGTGGCCGCTGCCCCCGTAGACTCCGAGGCCCTTCCCTCCCCACGGGGCGAGGACGGTGTTGTGAGTCATGGTGATGTCGGACATGGCGGTGTAGGTCTGGCTTCCGTTGTTGGCGACGGAGTTGATCGCCATCCCGTCATCGCCGGTGCCGCGGATGAAGTTATTGGTCGCGGTCAGATTGCTTCCCGACGTGCCGGTGAGCGAGACGTTGTTCAGGTTGCACCCGTCGGCGAAGATGTCGGTGAAGAAGTTATTCTCCACCGTCCCGCCGCTGCCGGAGGCCCACACGCTGGACTCCACGTGCTGCACCCACATGCCCTCGATCAGCCAGTTGGTCCCGGTGGTGTCCTGCGCCCCGCCGCCGCCGTCGACCTCGGCGCGGCTCATCGAGTCAGAGTCGATGTGGAAGTTCTCCAGCTGGCAGGAGTAGCACTGGAACGCCGCGCCCAGCGGGGTGTTATTGGGCAGCGGCACGTCGCGGTAGATCTCGCTGTACCAGTATCCGGCCCCTTCGATCGTCACGTTCTGCGCCACGATTCCCGCGGTGCCGATCAGGTAGAAGGTCCCCTGCGGGATCCAGAGGATCTTGCCCTGTGAAGCGGCCTGGTTGACGCAGTTCTGGATGTCGGCGGTGCTGTCTTGAGCACCAGCGGCGGCGCTGCCGTTGGTCGGCGTGTTGTCGGCCACGGCCCCGCAGCTGGTGATCGATATGGAGTTGGCGGGCTGGGCCGCGGCGGCCGGGGCGTTCCATACGTCGACCGAGTTGATCCAGTAGAACTGGGCCGTGTTGGACGAGTCCTCCTGGAGGCTGAAGGTGGCCCCTGCGGGGATAGCCGCGCCGCTAATGAGGGCGTGGAAGTCGTCCCAGAAGGCGCGGGGGTCGCCGTCGGCGGGGTTCTCGTCGCTGCCGTTGTAGTTGTTGTTGCCCTCGTACTCCCAGCTCTGGATGGAGTTCATGTTCAGCGCCTGGCGGAAGGCGCCATTCACGTACAGGTCCAGGGTGGCCGTCATGCCGCTGCCGCTGGAGGAGTCGGGGATGGAGGCGCGCACGTTGATGAAGTTGATCGGCTGGCCCGTGTCGTTGGTCCACTGGACGGACTGCCCAACGCCAGTCAGCTGGACATAGGCATGGCCGCTGGCCTCACCCTGCGGGCTGTCGTACTCGCTGGTGGGCGCCGAGGTCAGCGACACCACGCTGGCGCCACCGCCGAGGGCGGCCTCGGGGGCCTGGTAGGTGGCGAACGGCGTCGTCGCCCCGGCCACGCTCGGGTCCGGGGTGTTGGGCGACTGGTAAGGGTTCGTTGCCGCCATCGCGGTGAGCGGCGTCGCGACTACCGCGCCCAGCCCCCCGAGGAGGGTCGCCACGACGGCGAACACGGCAAGCCACGCGTGGGGGCGATGTCTTGAGTTCCGGGTCGGTGAAGCTTCGGCAAGGGACTTCATCGGGTTCCTCGAGGGGCTCGGGGTGGGGCGGGGGGCGGTGGTTAGGGGAAGATCTCGAATTCTGAGAGCTGGGCGGCGCTCCAGCCGGTGTTGGCGGTGAAGCTCAGCCGCACGTACTGGGCGCTGGTGCCCGACGGCAGGCTGATCGTCGCCGTGTTGCCGGTGGACGGGTTGAACGTGTACCCGGCCGAGGCCAGCACCTGGGTGAAGGTGGAGCCGCTGGCGCTGCCGAGCACCGACAGGGTCTCGGTGCGGGTGTTCCAGGCCGACGACGGCGGCAGGTCCAGGGTGAGCGAACCGACGGACTGCACCGATCCCAGGTTCACCGTGATCGTCTGCGGGTACCCCGCCCCGTCGGTGCTCTCCCAGTAGCTGCTGGTGTTCCCGTCGGTCACGTTGGAGGCCACGAAGCCCTGGTAGGAGCTGCCGAAGCCGCCGCCGTAGTAGTAGTACAGCGGGGTGCTGGCGGTGACGTTGCGCACGTCGGCGGTCAGCTGCCCGTAGGTTTGCTGCACGCTCCACGCCCGGAACGCCTGGAACACACCGAACAGGGCCTGGCCGGGCGCGGCCGCGGGCACCTGGCTGAACGCGCTGTAGGAGGTGCCGTAGTCGGAGTTGAACGTGGCGATCGTGCCATAGGTTTGCGGCAGGTAGGTGTTCTGGAACTCGCTGATGTCGCCGGCCGCATAGCCGCCGCCGGCGCCGCCCAGGTCCCACTGGGCGTCGAGGAAGCCGTAGTCCAGGATCGCGCCGCCGTAGCCGCCGGGCTGGGCGATGGCGTTCTGGATCGTGCCCGTGACGTAGGTGAAGTACTCCGACTGCTCCGTCGGGTCCCACCAGGCGGGCTGCTGGCCCTGCGCGCCGCCGCTGCCGACCTCGAAGTCGTTGATCCACGGGGCGGGGCTGCCGCCCCAGCCGGCCTGCCAGAAGATCGGGATCAGCTGGATGCCGGCCGCGCTGGCGTTGGCGAGCTCGGTGTCCCACTCGGCGAAGGTGAACGTGCCCGCCTGGGGCTCGATCGTGCCCCACGGCATGTTGAGCTCGGCGGTGGTCAGGCCATCGGACGCCAGCCCGGCGAAGAACGACTCCGACCAGGGCGTCCCATTGTTATCGAAATCGAGCTGGGTGGACCAGATCGGCGTCGTGGGCGACGAGGCCGCCCGCGCCATCGGGGCGTGGATGCCGCCGAGGAGCGCGACCGTCACGGCCGCCGCGATGAGCAGTACTAGCCGACGGGGACGGAGGCTGTGCCGCGGCCGAAGGCCGTGGTGCCACAACGCCGACGCGCATCCGTTCACGCTCATGTCGCGTTCCTCCTTGAGCGCAGGTGTGCCGTGCCGTGACGGGTCGCGAGCGCCGCAGGCGAGGGAACGCTGGGTCGCTTCGTTGAGATGACTGTAAGCTTCGCAACAGAGACATGCAATATATTGACTAGAGCTCGCAACTTATCTTCTGATGACGGCAACAAGAGGCGTTGAGTACGAGAGATTCTCACGGTCACCGCGCGGGCACCGGGCGCCGGCCACCGCGGGCACCGGGCGCCGGCCACCGCGGCCACCGGGCGCCGGCCACCGCGGCCACCCGGCGCCGGCCACCAGGCGGCACCGGCCGGGCACGGCCGGCCTACGCGGCGCATAGCGCGGCGCGGCGGATGCCGACAATATTCCGCCGACCCTTGATGAACTGCGCGCCAGTTACCGAGATTGGGCTGGGCCGCTTTACCAGGAATGGGTTGGCCTGGACTGGACCGAGCATGCCAGCAAGGTACGCGAACCGCACGCGAGCACGCCGATGACGCAACTCTGGCCATGGCGAGAAGGCGGCCAATCCGGGGGAAATACACCGTCCGCGGCGGAGGACAGCGCCCACCAGGACAGCATGCCGCCGGCGGCTGGACGCGATTGAAGGCGACGCCCGGTGAAATCGAATTGTGGCCTGCCGCTGACCAGAACCGGCTATGGCAGGCCGGCCTGCAGTCCCGGGACGTCTTCGTGCTGGCCGTGGGCTGGGGGGGAATCCAGCAGGTCCCGCGATTGACGCTCACGTACGCGACCGTTGACGGCCTTTCATCGCCTAAGCAAGTTACCGCCGACCCCGGCGGCCTCGACCTCGTACCGGATGACGAGACAACGATGACGGGGACGCCATCACAGGCGCGGCCGCACCTGACGATTGGAACGGTGCTGCCCGCGGAATCAATTCCGGCCAATCGCCGGAGCGGAGCGTGGTGGGATATTTTCGGCGCGTCCGGCGAGGAGCTTGCGCAAGCCGGGATCCGCGTCTGGATATTCGTCGTGACGAGTGATGACCAGGTGCTTGTCGTCCGCGACGATAGAGGGGAATTCGTACTGCCGTCTGGCATGGTACGCCGACGGGAGGCACCCGACGCCGCCTGCCGGCGCATCGCCCGCGACTTGTGCGGGCTTGAAGTGTCGCAGGCTTGCCTCCTGCCGCCGTGCTCGCGCTAGATCTTCTCGAAACCGGAGCGGAAGAGCCGGCCTACGGCGAGTACGACGATTCCTGACCGCCACGGGCACTTTAGGTGCTGGTCGGGTGCCCGACGGCGCTCAGCGCAGCGTCGACGAACCGCCGCAGCAGCGGTTCGCGTACGCCGTGGCGGAACGCCAGCGATACCGGGCTGAGCGGCGCGTTACGCAGCGGGATGAACCGGATGGCGGGGTGGATGCTGCGCCGTCGCGCGACGTCGGGGACGATGCCGATGCCGCGCCCGGCGGCGACTGATTCGAGCCATTCGTCGAAGTTGGCGGTCGGGACGACCCGGCGCGGCCCGGTGCCCTCCGGCCACGACCACGGCCCGGTGGTGCCGCTGATCGTGTTGACGACCAGGGTCCAGCCGGGCGCGTCGTGCCAGTCGAGCTCGCCTGCGCCCGCCAGGTCGTCGTTGACCGAGCAGGCGGCGACCCGCGTCTCGTCGAAGAGGCGGACGACGCGCACGTCCCTGGCGACGGCGATCTCCCCGCGGACGGTCGCGTGCCCGCGGACCTCCGCGACGCCGGCGTCGAGGTGGCTGAGGATGCGCGTCGCGTACGGGAGGAACTTGCGCCCGGCCGGCGTCAGCGAGACCGGATGCGTGGCCCGGTCGATGAGGTCCGCGCCCACCAGGGTCTCAAGCTGCCTGACGGTGCGGGTCAGGGCGGGCTGGGTGATGAACAGCTGCTCGGCGGCACGGCTGAACGAGCGCGAGGTCGCCACGGCGGCGAAGGCACGCAGGTGCCGCAGCTCTATGTCCATGTCGCCGGCCTGACCTGACCGCGGGCGTTCACAGCGCGCTGGCCAGCTCGCGCAGCACGCCGGCCGCCGGGCCCGTGGTGGCGTGCTGGTAGCCCCTCCCGGCCCACAAGTGCACGGCCTCCGGGTCGCCCGCGGCGGCCGCGCTCTTGCGGATCGGGCTGGTCAGGTGATGCACGGCGGGGTACCCGACGGGGCGGTCGCGTCGTAGTCGTCGATGAAGCGGTTGCGGATCGCCCGGGCGGGCCGTCCGGTGAAGCACCGGGTCACGACGGTCTCACCGCGGGAGTGGTCGGCGATGGCGGCCTGATGGACCGGGGAGGCACCGCTTTCCGTCGTGCGCAGCAACGGCGTGCCCACCATCACCGCGGCGGCGCCGGAAGGACCACGGCCGCGACCTGAAGGGCGGTGGCGAGCCGCCGGCCGCGACGACCGGCAGCCGTGTCGCGTCCCGCACCATCGCGACCAGCACCGACAGCGGGATCTGATCGGGCAACCGCTCGGGCGTCAGCGTCGCCGAGTGCGCCCCCGCCGCGCAGCCCTGGACGGCAAGCATGTCGACGCCCGCGTCGGTCGCGGCCCGCGCCTCCGCCGCGTTCGTGACCGTCTGGATGACGAGGGTTCCCCGGGCGCGCAGGGAGTCGATGACCGGGCGCGGCGGAATACCGAACGTGAAGCTCACCACCGGTACCGGGTCGCGGTGGAGCAGGTCGATCTTCGCGTCCCACTGATCGTCGTCCTCGACCGGCTCGGGTGGCAGCTCGACGCCATACCGCTGCGCGAGCGGACGCAGCGCGTCGGCGTAGCGGCGGTACTCCGCGAGCGTCGACGGCGAGCGGGTGGGGGACGAACAGGTTGACGCCGAAGACCGGGGACGATTCGCTGGCCCCGGACTTGCCTCACCTCGGCGATCTGCCCGGCGAGTTGACCGACGGTCTTGTAGCCGGCCGCGAGGAAGCCCATGCCGCCGGCTCGCGCGGCCGCCAGCACGAGCGGGACCGTGGTGGCGCCGCCCGCCATGGGGGCGGCCAGGACCGGCGCCGTTATGCCCAGGCCGGCCAGCGGCGATGTGGCGCCGGTTGAGTCATCCATGACGTCACTCCTCATGAGTCTTTCAGCGACCGGCGGCCGCGGGCGCATCCGGGGCGCGGTAGGCGCGGGACGGCTCGACCATAGCGCCGACGCGGTGCGGGAACCTGATCCGCAGCACGACCGCGGCCAGCGCGGCCACCGCCACGATGGCCGCGCCGACGAGCAGCGCGTCGTGGTAGCCGTCGCGCAGCAGCGGCTTGACGACGAGCGGCCCGAGGATCTGCCCGGCGCTGTACCCGGCCGTCAGGAGCGCGACCGAGCGCGGGAACTGCAGGTGCGCGCCGATCGAGACGGCGGTCGAGGAGATGGCGATGAACGTGTTGCCGAACAGGACGGCCGATATCAGGGCGGGCGCGATGCCGTGGACAGGCTCGGCAGGGCGATCCCGACGACCTGGATGACCAGCGCCCACAGGAGCAGCGTGGAGCGCGGGGTGCGGCGGGCGAGGAAGGCCCACATCGCGGAGGCGGGCATCGCGGCCAGGCCGACCAGGACCCAGGCGCCGCCGCCGAGCCAGCCGGGCGAGTTCTGGCTGATCGCCGCGACCAGGAAGGTCCCGGCGATGATGTAGCCGATGCCCTCCAGGCTGTAGCTCGCGAGCAGCGCCGCGAACCAGCGGTGCGCGGGCGGCAGGTCGCCGGGCGGCCCCGGCGCGGCCGGCGCACCCGGTGGCCGCGGGCGCAGCGTCCAGCTGGCGATGGCCAGAGCAGCCCGGCCAGGATCGCCGCGCTCCACCAGGCCGTCCGCCAGGCCGGCCCGGGCACCAGGCCCGATGACGACTGCAGGGCCAGCACCAGCGCACCGGACAGGGCGATCCCCAGCCCCACGCCGCCGAATCCCCACCCCACGAGGTGCTGGGCGCCCTGGTGCAGGCGGGCGAGCATCGTGCTCGAGGCGATCACGAACAGCAGCGCGCTCGCCACGCCCGCGCTCAGCCGCAGTGCCAGCCAGGCGCCGGCGTCCTCGGTGACGGGCATGAGCGCCAGGGTCACGACCACGGTCAGCAGTGACGCGCGCAGCGCGAGCCGGGAACGGGCCAGGCCGGGAACGGCGATGCCGGCGAGAGCGCCGATGAGGTAGCCGAGGTAGTTCGCCGTCGCGAGGTCTGACCCCATCGGCGCCGACAGGCCGGCCTGATGCTCCATCAACGGCAGGACCGGGGTGTAGACGAACCGCCCGATGCCCATGCCGACGGCCATCACCGCCGCGCCCTGGATGACGATGCCCCAGGGCGGGCTGCCCGGTGCGGCCGCCGGCGCGGAAGCCCGGGAAGGAACTTCGGTCATGGCTGTTTTCCCTCGGTCGCGGGTGAGTGGCCGGCGAGCACCCCGGCTCCGCGCACGACGCTATGCTGGCCGAACTCAGATTTGAAATGCCTATCACGCCTACGTCATGCGCGAGCGGCATACCCTACGCCTTAGACTGGCGCGCCCGGATCTGCTCGGCCGGGTGCTCGGGGGGCGGGGGGGCGAGCACGGCGACCTCGACGCCGCCGCCCGGGCGTTGGTGGGGCAGTGCTCCGCCATGGACAGCGCGGCCTGAAGGTCATCAAGCGGGGCGATATCGCAGGCCTTCACCACCTGGATGCCCGCGACCCTTTCGAGCTAGCCCCGCCATCACCGCCCGCCCTGACGACCCGCGAGGTCCCGAGGACCGCGCCGCTCGCCGACAGCGCCCGCACCTGGTAGTACGGCCCAGGGCTGCTGGTCGTGATGGCCGTCTGGAATCCGGTCCGTCGGCCATGGCCGACCGCCGCCAGGGAGCCGGCCCGGGGACCGGCGAGCACCTGCCAGGCCGCGGTCCGCGTCGATCCGTTCCAGGAGGCGTAGACCGTGGCGTGGCCGCGGCCGCGCTGAACGGCCAGGGTTGGCGGGTAGTACGGCAGGCCGGTCCAGGCCTGCCGGAATGTCCGGTAGGAGATGTTGGCGCCGGGCATCTTCGCGTCGTACAGCAGGTCCAGCGCGCCGTGGCCCAGTGAGTTGCCCGCTTGCGCGTACTCGGAGTAGTACTCGTTCTGGCCCCACCCGATGAACTCGTTCCCGTTGGGCAGCAGCTGGGTGTTGCCCTGGGTGGGCGAGTACAGCCCGGGTTGGTGGTAGTAGGCCCGCGCCACGGTCGCGCGCTGGCGGCGGAAGTCGAGCCGGAGTATCAGGCCGTGTGACTGCTGCTCGGGCCGACCGTCGGGCAGGTCGCAGCAGCCGTCATCGAACATGCTGATCGTGTTTCCCGGGCGGAACCTGGCGTCGTGCTGCCAGTAGAAGTCGGCGTCGCGGGCGAAGGTGAAGTCGCTGTGCCTGCCGCCCAGTTGCCACCGGATCCGGCCGGTGCCCATCGAGATGTCGTAGACGGCCCACGTGTTCCTGGCCGAGATCAGGAGCTGACCGCCGGGCCCGGGGTCCAGCGAGTTCATGTGGTAGGCGTCCCACACCCCGTCGCTCGAACTGGCGGAGGAGGCCGCGACCTGGGATTGCGCCGGGCTCACGTGGCGCAGGATGTCCCACGAGAAGATCGAGCCGGCCGGTGGCGAGGTTGACCTCCTGGACCTCGCTGTCCTCGATGGCCCCGTTCTTCGGCCCGCCGTAGCGGCGCAGGTCCATGGGCACCGGCTTGGACGCGATGAACAGGGCATCCCCCTGCGGGGTCAGCAGGATTCATGCTCGTCGGCGGTGAAGCCGTTGCGCGCGGAGACCGTCCTGACCAGCCGGTAATGGCGGTCGTAGATGTAGTAGCAGCCACCGGGTTCCGGCGCGCCGGCCGTGCAGGTTGGTGTAGGACGGGGGGATGGCGAGAGTGCCCTGCCAGAACGTCAGGACGGGCTGGGTGGCCCCGGTCACGGGGTCACGGTAGGACTGGACCTTGAAGTCGGCGTTCTGGAGTCGCGGGGACGGCAGCGAGCGGAACCAGACCGGGTCGCCGGCGCTGTCGAGCACCAGTGCGCCAGTCTGGCCAACCATCCGGCCGGTGCTGTAGGGGGCCACGAAGATCTGGCCAGCGGCGGTGCCCGGACGGTCCGCGAGCACGTTGACGCGCATCGGATGCAGCCTCGGCGCCGACTGAAAGCTCCAGACGCTGGGCCCTGAGGTGACTGGCTTACGGGCCGGGATACTCGTCGGCGCGGGCCTCGTCGCGCACAGCCGCGGAAGGCCCGTCCAGGCGGAAACGGCCGTGCTGGAGTGCGCGGCGCCGATCGCGGCCACCGTGCTAAGCACGCAGGCCGCACTGACCGCGATTGTCCATCTGCCCGGCATTATGACCTCATTCCGAATACCGGCCTTATAATCTTGGTAATCCTCGGATCAGCCTACCAGGGATTTACCGGCGCGCTTTTCGGGTTATCGGATAACGCATATTCGGGCAGACGGTCAATAAACGCGGCTTACCAGTTATTGTCGTATTCGTCGTGGCGGCGCCACCACATGCCGTCCTCGTTGCGGCCCAGGGGCGCGCGGTCGAGCCACTGGTACATGCCCCACAGGATGTCCAGCCCGCGCCCGTACGTCGAGTAGGTGTGGTACACGACGCCGTCCTGGAGCGCGAAGGCGCTCATGCCGGGCCCTTCGCGCCGGTAGGTCTTCCAGTCCGTGCCGACGATCGACATGGTGAAGGCGTCGCGGGAGCCTTCCTGGCCGGCCGCTGGCCGCAGGTCCTGCTCATGGAAGTTGTACTTGACGGCGCCCGCCTCCCACTCTTCCTTGGTGTGGGCCACCCCGAAGTCGACGTTGAAGTCGCTGCCGTAAGAGGACGCCCACGGGAAGCTCCAGCCCATCCGCTGCCGGAACGCTTGCAGCTTGGCGAGCGGCGCCCGTGAGATCGCCCAGAACGCGACGTCGTGATTGACGAGGTGGGCGGCGGACCCGTTGAAGCTGTCGGCGATCGCCGAGCAGGACGGGCATCCGGCGGTGTAGTCGGGGCCGAACATGAAGTGGTAGACGATCAGCTGCGAGCGCCCACGGAACAGATCGGCGAGCGACGCGGCTCCCTTGTCGGTATCGAAGCGATAGTCCTTCGCGATCTGGACCCACGGCAGTTCTTGGCGTAGCCGCGACACTTCATCGCCGCGCCGGGTCAGCTCCTTCTCGGCCTCCAGCAACTCGAGGCGGGCGGTGAGCCATTCTTGCGGAGTTCCGGTCTTGTGACTGGTCATTGCCGTTCTCCTATTCTTATGCGTCCCTTTTTTGGTTGAGGTGATTTTTCAGGGCGTCGAGCGGGTCGTCCCAGTCCCGGGCGAGCGCGGCCAGGAACTGCTGTGCCACCTGCATTGGCGCGGAGCGCAGCCGGTACCGCACCCGGCGTCGCTCGCCCGGCTCGGCCGTCACCAGGCCGGCCACGGCCAGCAGCGCCAGGTGCTTGGCGATCGCCTGTCGCGTGATCGGCAGCCGGCCAGCCAGGTCCGTGGCAGTGGACGGGCCGCCCGAGGCCAGCGCGGCTAGGATGGCGCGCCTGGTCGGGTCGGCCAGGGCGACGAAGACCTGCTCGGCGATCGCCTCGATGTCATCCGGCATCGAGGTAATCGGCTAGTTCGCCAAGCTCGCTCATCCATCCCTGGGTGTTGCCGTCATAGGCCTTGTGGTATGCGTCCCGCGGCAGCTGCGCGAATCCGGACTCGGTCACGGTCAGCCGCGTGCCGGAACCAGTCGGTTCGAGGGTGAACTCGACGTAGGTGCGACGTGGATCATCGTCCGGCAGCCCGTAGATCTGCCAGGTGAACCCGAACACCGTCGGCTCCTCTACCCGTTCCACGCGCATGCTGACCGTGAACCCGTTACCGAACGTCATCCGGGCCGGGCCGCCCGGACGCAGGTCGATCGCCGCTTCCTTGCCGAACCAGGAACGCAGGCCCTCGGCCGTTGTAAGCGCCGCCCAGACCTCGGCGGGCGGGTGAGCGAGCTCTACGGTCCGCTCGATCCTGTCAGGAAAGCCCATGACGCCTCCAGTAAGCAGCAACCGACTGGTTGCCCATGTATAGCAACCATTTTGGTTGCGTCAACGAGGCGCCGCCGGGCGGCGAGTTTCGTCGATGATGGGCGTTCACCGGCCGGGCACTGGCCGGCGGGCGTGTGCGGGCCTCCCGTCCGGGACCGGAAAGTCGCAGGCGCCTCAGAATTTCACTACGCATATGAAACGAGGCCTTCGAGCGCCTAATCCGGCCGCAAAGCCCACTTTTCATATGCGTAGTCAACATCAGAGGCCTGTGTTACTCATGGGACGTGCAGCGGGTGGGGCTGACGCGAAGCAAGGAGGCTGACGCGAAGCAAGGAGGCTGACGCGAAGCAAGGAGGCTGACGCGAAGCAAGGAGGCTGACGCGAAGCAAGGAGGCTGACGCGAAGCAAGGAGGCTGACGCGAAGCAAGGAGGCTGACGCGAAGCAAGGAGGCTGACGCGAAGCGCGACGGGCGAGGTGACCGATCCGAGGGGGCTGACGAGACGGGAGGAGGCTGGCACGGAGCAGTTGGGCGGCTCCACGAGGCGGTGGTCCCGGCGTCAGCGACGCCGGGACCGGCGGTGGTCGTGGTGGTCTCGGCGGTGTCGATGTGCAGCCAGAAGCTCAGGCTGTAGGTGGTGCAGCCGCTGGGCAGCGTCACCGTCTGGGACAGGGTGTCGGTCGTGGTCTTGCCGTAACCGTCGAGCCATGCGTCCCAGGAACCGGAGTGCGGCGGCTCCTTGGAGTTGTCGGCGATCACCCCGGAGGACGCGGTCCACGGGGCCGCGGTGCACATGTACCTCCAGGTAAAGGACGGTCAGCAACTGACCAGGAACTCCGAGCGTTCTCTACCCTGACGGTACAGTTCCGCCCTTTTTCGACCCAGAGGCAACAGGTAAACCGTTCCTGAACGGCCGGCCAGCAAAGACCGGCAGTGCCGCGAACGACGCGAAGGCGCGATGGATGACCTGACGCGCGGGCGACCTCACTGTCTCGCGGGCCAAAGGGCCGCAGTTCCATCGCGCCGCGCGGGCCAGCGGGTGCTTGGACGCGACCTCGATCGCCTCGTCGAGGTCCTTGCAGTCGAGCATGTCGTAGCCGACCATGAACTCCTTGGTCTCGGCGAACGGGCCGTCGGAGACCAGCACCTCCCCCGCGCGCACCCGGACGGTGGTGGCCTCCCTCTGGTCCAGCGCGCCGGCCCTCGAGGCGGACGCCCCGGCCGTCCATCTCCGCGACCCAGGCGTCGAGGTCCTGTCGGAGTCGTTGCCGGTGACCGTGATAGCGGGGTCGATGCAGACGATCATCAGGTACTTCACGATTGTCCTCCTGTCCTTGGCGGCTGGCCTGGCGGCCATGCCGTCGTCTTCGATGAAGCCTTTCGTGCCCACGACGAACGGGAATCGGCCAGATCGACACCGGCATACGGTGACATCATGACGGCTGACGCGAGCGCGGTGGTCCAGTCGGCGGTCAGCGCCGCCTTCCGTGAGGAGTGGGGCCAGATCGTCGCCACGCTGATCGGGGTAACCGGCGACTGGGACCTGGCCGAGGAGTGCGCGCAGGACGCGTTCGCCCGCGCTCTGCAGGCCTGGCAGCGCGACGGCGTGCCCGCCCGGCCCGGCGCCTGGCTTACCACGATGGCGCGCAACCGCGCGATCGACGTGCTCCGCCGCCGCGCTAACGAGGCGGCCAAGCTGCGGGAGGCCGCCCGGCTTCAGCCGGCAGGCCCGACCGCCACGGTGCCGGCGGACGCGGGACCTGCCGGAAGCCGACGACAACGGCATCGCCGATGACCGGCTGCGGCTGATCTTCACCTGCTGCCACCCGGCGCTGCCGCTCGAGGCCCGGGTCGCGCTCACCCTGCGGACCCTGACGGGCCTGACGACCACGCGAGATCGCCCGCGCGCTCCTGGTGCCGGAGAGCGACCGTGGCGCAGCGGATCGTCCGCGCCAAGCGCAAGATCCGCAATGCCGCCGATCCCGTACCGGGTCCCGCCCGCGGGCCTGCTCCCCGAGCGGACCGCCGGGGTCCTGGCCGTGCTGTACCTGCTGTTCAACGAGGGCTACAGCGCGACGTCCGGCGTGGACATGCTACGACCGGACCTGTGCACCGAGGCGATCCGGCTCGCGCGACTGCTCGCCCGGCTCATGCCGGACGAACCGGAGGCGCTCGGCCTGCTGGCGCTGATGCTGCTGCAGGACTCCCGCCGGGCGGCCCGGGTGGACGCCAGCGGTGACCTCGTCACCGCTGGAGGAGCAGGACCGGGGCCGCTGGGACCGCGCCAGGATCGCGGAGGGGCAGGAGGCGCTGGCGGCCGCGCTGAGCCACGGCAGGCCGGGACCATACCAGCTGCAGGCGGCGATCGCGGCCTGCCACGCGGGGGCCGCCCGGGCCGCCGAGACCGACTGGCCGACGATCGCCGGCATCTACGGGCAGCTCGCCCGGTTGGCGCCATCTGCGGTGGTGGAGCTCAACCGGGCGGTCGCGGTGGGGATGGCGCACGGGCCGGCGGCTGGCCTCGCGCTCGTGGACTCCCTAGCGCGATGCCGGCGCCCTGGACGGCTACCACCTGCTGCCAGCCGCGCGCGCTGACCTGCTGCGCCGCCTTGGCCGGCCAGACGACGCGGCTCGCGCCTACCGGGAGGCGCTCGCCCTGGTTGGCACCGCTGCCGAGCGGCGATTCCTGGACCGCCGCCTAGCCGAGGCGCAGGCCTCGATCCGGCCTCGCCTCCCAGGCTGACCAGGCACTCGCCGCGATCAGGCGGGCTGGGTGACCTGGATGCCGGCCGACGCGCTGGCCTGCGGCGGAACCATGGTCGCTGACCAGCAGCGGACGATGTCGCGCATCGACAGCAATCCGACGACGTCCGGCCCTTCCACGACGACCAGGTGACGGAAGCCGCCACGGACCATCGCCAGCGCGGCACCCTCCATGGTCCAGTCGCGGGCCGCGAACACCACGTCCGGCGTGTAGTGGTCGGCGGCGACCTCAGCGTCCGGGCTTTGCCCCGAGGCGATCGACATGAGGATGTCCCGCTCGGTGAGGATGCCGACTCCTGCGTCGTCCGGATCCACAACGACCGCGGCGCCTACGCGGCGCGCGGCCATCATCTGGGCTGCCTCACGCAGCGTATGGGCAGGTCCGATGGTGAGAACCAACTCGGACATTCCGTCTTGGACCTTCATGGCGCTCCACCCCCAGGCAGGGTTCGGGCATCGGCGGGAGTCTGTGACCCGCTGGTATACCCGTTCTCGCGCGACGTAACACTCCGCCCGTCATGCTTCCCGGGTACCGTCGGGCGACTGGGCCGGCACCGCTGGAGCCGTGGCCACGTTGGCGGTCCATTTGGCCTCGACGTTGCCGGCCCGCCAGTAGACGAGGGCGATGGTCCACACCAGGACGAACATCCCGGCGATGCAGAACCCCGCGACGTTGATGTCGAAGTTGGCCATCAGGTTCCAGAACGAGCCGCTCAGGTGGAACTCGGCCGTGAGCATGCCAAGGAAGCTCGATTGTTCCGACGATGAACGCGGCCCCGATCGACAGCGCCGTGATGACGAGGTTGTAGTAGACCTTGCGTACCGGGCGGGCGAATGCCCAGCCGTAGGCGAAGTTCATGAAGGCACCGTCGAGGGTGTCGAACAGCATCATGCCGCCGGAGAACAGGAACGGCAGCGCGAGCACCGCGAAGTAAGGCAGCCCCTGGATCGCCGCGTAGGTGGTCGCCGCGAGTAGCAGCACCTCGGTGGTGGTGTCGAACCCGATGCCGAAGACCAGTCCCACGAAATACAGCTGCCAGGTGTGGTTGATGGACTTCATCAAGCGGCCGAAGAACCGGTACATCAGGCCGCGGGCCTGCAACTGCGCCTCGAGCTCCACTTCGTTGTAGGTGCCCGAACGCATCTCACGGAAGACCTTGAAGATCCCGGCCAGCACGACCAGGTTCAGCAGCGCGATCAGGTACAGGAAACTGGCGGACAAGGTGGTCCCGATGGCCCCGCCGGCGGTCTCGTACGCCGAGTTCGGGTCGACCATCGCGCCGAATACCGCGCGCGCCGCGAAGGTGATGCCCACGCCGACCGCCACGATGACGGTGGAGTGGCCGGCGGAGAAGAAGAATCCCGTCCCCAGCGGCCGCCTGCCGTCGGCCATCAGCTTGCGGGTCGTGTTGTCGATGCAGGAGATGTGGTCGGCGTCGAAGGCGTGCCTGAACCCGAGGAACCAGGCGGTGATCGCGACCCCGATGCCGACGCCGAGGCCGGCGCTGCCGCCCTCGCCCTTGTAGGTGAAGTGGTGCGGCATCACGTACAGCACGTAGATGCCCCAGCCGACGATGTTGATCACGAGGATGAGGGCGAGCATCGCGCCGAATCGGCCCCATTCCGCGGCGGTCATCGCCGTTCGGATGACGCGCAGCCGGGACCTCGCAGCCCGCAGTGCCATGGGAATCCGCCCTTCTACCGAGGACTGGCATTCACTGGGCAGGCCAGGTCAGGCGACCGGACTCGTCCCCCGAGGGGGCTTGACCGTTGCGGGACAGTGCCGGGCTCACACCGGACTTCGCTAACATGGCTGCCGCCCCGGGGTTCCGAGGCCATCGGCACGGTACATCGGGAAACGCGAAATCGTCAAGCCTGAGCAGATGATCAGATGTCAAGCAGTGCCGCGACCGGACCGTCGGCCAGCCGGTAGCGGATCACCCGGCCATCGCGCTCGGCGCGGACCGCTTCCGCCGCCCGCAGGTGACGCAGCGTCTGGGACACGGTCGTGTCGTTAAAGCCCGTCGCGGCCGCGAGGTCCGACACGCTGATCGGCGCGGCGGCCTTGATGCAGGTCAAGAGCGTGAGCCTGGTCGGGTCACCGAGGAGCGCGAAGGTCTTCGCACGGGCCTCGATGTCGGCCTCTTGGTCGAGGGCCTCGATTGCCTGGCAGACGCGCTCGCCGTCGATGACGCGGTGACCGGACCGCTCGGCGGGAAGCAGGTGCACCCCCACACTATGCCACCCCGTGCGCACGCTTTCGCCGCGTCCGGCCGTTCCGCCTACATGTCCACGACGATGTCGGTGCTTGGGCGGGCGCAGCAGATGAGGGCCTGCCCGTCGGGTGGTAGTTCGAGCGGAACCGGGGCGTAGCTGATGTCGCCAGACAGCAGCGGGGTCACGCAGGTGTGGCAGACGCCGGTCCGGCAGCTCCACCGGGCGGGGACGTCGCAGGCCTCGGCGAATTCGAGCACGCTCCCGTGGCCGCCGCCGAAGGGGGCGGTGACGCCGCTGCGGGCGAAGGTGACCAGCGGCCCGGTCCCGGGGTGGCCGGGCGGTTGATGGGGCGGCACTGGCTTGTGCCCGGTGAGGCCGGGGTTGATCGCGGGCAGCGCCCCGAACAGCTCGGTGCGGATCGCGGCCCGGTCGAGGCCGATGTCGGCCAGGGCATCGCACGTGTCCGCCATGAACGCGGCCGGGCCGCAGATGTAGGCGGTCGCGCTGGCCGGGATGCCCAGCCCGGCCAGCCTTTCCTTCGACAGCCGCCCGGGGGTCGCATGGGCCCGGTGGCGCTCGGGCGGCGTGGCCGCGCTGTAGAACACGTGCTCGCGGGCGCGCGGCAGCGAGGACAGCAGGCCGTGTGCCTCGGCGGCGAAGGGATGCTCGCGGGGCCCGCGTGCCCCGTGCAGCCACCAGACGTCCCGCTCGCTGCGGCGGGCCGCGAGCTGGTGCAGCATGGACAGCACCGGCGTGACGCCGATGCCGGCCGAGATGAGCAGCACCGGGCCGGCGCCGTCGTCGAGGACGAACTCGCCGCGCGGCGCGGCCACGTCCAGCACCGCTCCCGGGCGCAGGCCGCGGTTCAGGTAGCCGCTGGCGACGCCGTGCGGCTCTTGCTTGACGCTGATCCGGTACGTTCCGCCGTCCGTTGCCGAAGACAGCGAGTAGCTGCGGACCGGGGCCGGCTGCCCGGCGCCGGTGAGCCGCAGCGTGAGGTACTGGCCAGCCAGGGCCGCCGGGAGCGCGGTGCCGTCGGCGGCGGCGAGATAGATCGAGGTAACGTTCTCGCTTTCCGCGACGACATTGGTGACGCGCAGCTTCCTGAAGGCGGGCCAGGCCGGGCGCGGCTCCTTGGCCTTCGGCGGTGGTGAGCATGTCGCGGAAGGAGTCCCGCCAGCCCGGGCTGAGCGCGGGGATCTTCAGGGCGACCCGCAGTTTCTCCTGCTCGTGGCCCGGGAGGTACAGCAGCGCGTCAGTGTCGGCCACCGACAGCGCGCCCGGCCCCGTCATGGTCTTGACGATCTGATCGCCGGCCTGGATGTGCCCCTCGGTGAGGACGCGCATGTAGAAGCCGGGCCGGTGGTGGCTGACCAGCAGGGCGGGCAGTTGCGGCTCGCCGAGCCTCATGCCGACCCGGTAGCAGGTGACGCGGGGCTGGGTTACCTCGAACTCGGCCTCGCCGATGCGGTACCGGTCCCCGATGCACACCTCGTCATCGGGCAGGCCGTCAACCGTGAGGTTCTCCCCGAACTGACCGTAGTCAAAATCGTCGCGCCCGAAGTGCCGCTCCCAGTGCCGGTAGGACTGGGTCTGGTAGACAAGCACGGCCCGCTGCTCGCCGCCGTGCCCGGCGAGGTCACCCTGGCCGTCCCCGTCGATGTTGAGCCGGCGGACCATCGCCGGGCCGTGCACCGGGTATTTCCACACTCCGGTGTGCACGGTCCTTCCCTGCCAGGACACGTCTTTCGGCATGCCGACGTTCACTGACTCCAGGACCGGGAGCGGCCCTTGCTGCCAGGATAGGCGCCATACCTTAACTCCTTCCCCTTCTTTCCCGTTCTTCCCTTGATTCAGGCGGTTCCAGTGAGTCCTCGCCGGGAAGGATGCGGGGCAGCCAGGCGAACTGGAAAGGGGGCAGTGATGTCCGGCAACGTCTACTCCGTCAGCGAGATCGTGGGCTCGTCCACCGAGAGCGTTGACGACGCGATCAAGGGTGCTATCGGGCGCGCCTCCAAGACCCTGCACAACCTCGACTGGTTCGAGGTCAGCGATATCCGGGGCCGGATCGAGAACAACAACGTATGCCATTTTCAGGTGAAGCTGAAGGTAGGCTTCCGGCTTGATGAGCACCCCGACTGACGCGGCTCGAAGCGACGCGGCTCGTGAGGCTGCCGCGGCTCGCGACACCGCCGAGGCCATCGAGGCGCGCGAGCTGATTGACGGGCAGTACCGGGACCGGCCGGGGCTTCGGCCCGTGCTCGACGCGGTGCTCGCGGCGGCGTCCGGGCCAGCGTCGCGGCCTCCGGCGCGGCGCCAGGCGCCGGTGGCCGGGACGCTCACCGTGATCATCGAGGCCCCCCGCCTGCCCGGGCCACCTGCCCGTCGGCCGACGGAGGGGAACACAACGGCATCCATATCGCACTGTGCATCAAGAGGACGTCACGGGACGCGCTGGTCGTCCCGGGCAAGCCGTGGCTGGTCATCGAGCCGGTGCCCGGAGATGCCCCATCGGCCCGCTGGGAGGCGGCGGTCACGGTGCGCCGCGATGCCGACGGCCTGGACTTCAGCGGTCCGTACGTGCGCGGCGACCGCACCGATCGCAACCTGTTCCTCGCCTGGGGCACCATTCCCGGCGACGGAACGATGAGGCTGGTGCGCGGCAGCAAGCTCGCCCTCGGCGCCGTTGACCCTCGCCTTATCGACGACGCCCTGCGCCCCGGGCGCGTCCTCGTCGCCCGGGTCCAGGTGACCAGCACCGGCACGCTAAAGGGACCCTCCCTCACCTGGTCAGCAGAAGGCGCTTAGCTAGCCTGCTGACCAGGTTCGGGATGTCATCGGCGGCGTGATCCTAGCGGACCTCGAACCTGATGGTCTGGGTCAGCAGCAGGCCGCTGATCGTCACCGTGTACGTGCCAGGGGCCATTCCCTTGGTGTCGATGGCGGCCGTGACGGTGCCGTTCCCGTCCGGGCCGGTCAGGGTGAGCTGCGCGGCCGGCGAGTCCCTCCTTGGGCCGTTAATGGTGGCCGTCACGGTGTCCCAGGTCTGCCCGGGGACGGTCGAGGTCGGGTCGGCGAAGGGGCCGGTGGTGCTGGCGCCGAACTGCCCCGGCAGCGGCGGGAACACGCCGAAGCCGTCCACCACCGTCGTGCCGTTCGGGGTGCGGCCCGGGATGAATCCGTTCCCGGTTACCGTGACGGTCCTCCCCCTGGCCACCTCGTCGCCGGAGGCCCGGATGTTGGCCTCCAGCCGGCTCAGCGCGAAACGTGCCTGCTCACTCGGCTGGAACGGTCCATGCTGGCGGTCAACCTGCGCGACCAGGGCGGGCACGAAATCCGGCGCGTAGATAGTGCCCCAGCCCGACGCGATGTCGTAGCCGGTCGCCGTTGGGAAGCCGGTCACGTTGTAGGCGGTGTTGGTGTACGCCGGCTGGAACGTCGACGATGCCCGCCGTGGTGCCGCGCGGCCCGAGTGCCGCCAGGGCCGGGTTGACCGTGCCCAGGTCGGCGTGGCGCAGCTGGGTGGCCAGCGCGAGGATGCCGGCGAAGGTAGGCGATGCCTGCGAGGTGCCGTCACTGGCGTCCAACGAGATGTCCGGATAGGCGCGGCCGGTGACACCGCTCAGCGCCGGGTTGCCCCGCTGCCACCACGGCTTCGGGTAGACGGAGGAAACGCCCGCGCCCGCCGCGTCGGAGTTGCTGTTGCGTGCGATCCATAGCGCGTCCGGTGCGGTGCGGCCGGCCGTGGTCGCCAGGCCGGCGTTGGGGATGGTGCCACCGACCGCGGTCACCCACGGGCTGTCAACCGGGTGGCCGGAGGTGAGGCCGAGGGTCGGAGTGCACTGGCCGGTGTCGTTGAGAACCGACGCGATGGTCGGGCCGCAGTCACCCGACGCGAACGACACCGGGATGTTGTGCGCGGCGGCATCGAGGAACGCGGGATCCAGCGAGCGGATGGCGGCCTGCTCGGTGGCGGTGGGGTTGGTCGGGTCGCCGATGAAGTCGGCCTCGCCGTCGCCCAGGCTCACCGTGATGACGTCGGCCAGGTGCTGGTCGGCGATCATCTCGATCGCCTGCGCTACCTGGGGCCAGCCCTGGATGCCGAGGGTCTCCGGCACCGGCGGGTGGACGAAGAGGATGTTCGCGTAGGGAGCCATCGAGTGGATTGCCTCCGCGTCCAGCTGGTCTTCGCCTGGACTGCACTCGACCTGGCAGGCCGCGGTCGGGTCGGTCGGCGCCGGAAGCGCCATGTCGGTGATATTGGCCGGCGGCAGGTCCATCGCCGTGTCGTAAGTCGCCAGGGCTGTCGTGAGGTTCGGGTCCGGGTTAGTGACCACGTAAGCCACGGTCACGCCGGCGCCGTCGATCCCCTTCTGCCACAGGCCGTTGACGCCGTAGTCGATGATGTCCTCTTGCGCGGTCGGGTCGGGGAAGCGCAGCCGGAGAGACTGCCCGGCGGCGATTTTCGCCTCGATCGCGTTGAACGTCGCTGTCGTCGCCGCGATGCGCTCAGCTTTCGGCGGGTAATTCGCGGGCTGGTGGTAGCCCGACGTCGCGGCGCTGGCTACCACCGGACTTGCGAGTAGTGGGGCGGCCAGCAGGCTGGCGGCTCCGGCGATGAGAAGGAATCTAGCGACCATGTGATGGCCTCCACGAGAAGATCGGCCTTCCAGCAAGCCTTGCCAGGATTTTCGGCGGGCCCAACAAGCAACCTAAATCGACCCCCGCAAGCCCGCAAGCCCGCAAGCCCATTGCCGGGTGAGCGCGGCAGCGTGATCGGCCGTGCTATTAAGCCGTTCCTCAGGTGTCGTACCTGGTTGGGCGGGTTTCGTAGATGCGGCCACTTGAGGGTGATCCACCGGAAGCTATCGCCGCCGTACGAAAGTCCCGCTGGCACTACGGTTCCCTGGTCGCACTCTTAATTCAAAAGATCACAAAAATCTTGACGAATGACGGACGATTGAGGACGATCCGGATGTAGAAAAAACCTTCGAGACTTTTCGAAACTCATCTTGAGGGAGGGAGAAACGTGTCGCCGGCGGGAGCACCACGGCAAGGATCACGCTCGATGACTTCCAGGTACCCAAACGGGGCGTGGACACCGACATCGCTGGGCCGTACCCGTCCGTGCTCGTGGTCGGCAGCCTGCCGGCGGAGCAGGTCACCACCCTTAAGAGCTATTCATGACATGTCATCTGACCTGCGGAGACTGTAGGGTCGTTGCCGCTCGGCCCATGAGGCGCTGGCCTGAGCGCACCCGTTGCCGTCGCTGGTGGGGTGTAATCACGCGCCCGTTGCCGATGATGGTGGTCTGTGAGGCACCCGATACCGGCTACGGGCGCCATTTGTCAGCCCACCAGTTCCGGCAACGGGTGGCTCATGACGGTGGGCGGCGTAGTGACCGTGAGTGATTGTCTCGGCGGCGCCCTAGGCGGGGCGGCGGAGCGCCAGCCGCCAGGCGACAGCGGTCACCGCGAGCGCCAGCACGAGGCACAGGGCACCCTCGATGCCCTGGAAGACCCAGAACCGCCCGGCCGGCTGATAGGTGAAAACCTGCGTGTATCCATGGGCGGCCAGCCATTGGTCCAGCCCCGCGACGTAATCCGACGCCGAGGACGCGTCCGCCCGCAGTGCGGGCGATGCGGTGTGCTGCAGCTGGTCGAACTGGGCACCGGTCAAGATCGTGTGCCCGCCGGGCGCGACCACGCCCTCGCCGAGCTGCCAGGCGTCGCGCGGCAGCGGCGTGGTGTCGGTGAACGGCACCCCCCACAGCCGGGCCGGCGGAAGGTACCTGGGCCGGAGCGCGAACTCCACCGGGAACCGGATCGCGGCATATGCCAGCAGAGTGACCGCCATTGCCGCGATGACCCGCCGCAGCACCGTTCCCGCGAGCACCCCGATCGCGAAGGCGAGCAGCGCCCACGCCTTCCCGTAGCGCTTGCCGAGCCCGCTCGCCTCAACCGCCGCGCCACTCATGCTGTGCGCGCCGCTCATGCCCCATCCCTCGCTCACGCTGCGTCTCCCGCTCGCCCCGGGGCGCTGTGAGGGGCGGCGGCTTCCCTCGCTGCGCTCCCTCGTGCCTCGGTCGCTGCGCTCAGTCCAGCCACCGCCGCGCCCCTCCGCTCGCTCACGCTGCGTCTCCCGCTCGCCCCGGGGCGCTGTGAGGGGCGGCGGCTTCCCTCGCTGCGCTCAGTCCAGCCACCGCAGACCCCACCAGGCCCACCCGCCTCCCGCGCTCGCTCACGCGACTCCCTCCGCTGGGTACGCCTCGTGGAGCGCGTCGTCGAACAGCGCCGTCAGGTCGTCGCGGGTCAGGCCGCTGGCCTTCGCGGCTGCGATCCAGCGGCCCAGGTCGCGGGCAAGCCCGGCCGGGATGGGCGTCCCGCCGGCCGCCGGCGCCAGGTCCGCGACGAAGGTGCCCCGGCCCTGCCGGGTGTCGACGAGGCGCCGGCTTTCCATCTCGCGGTAGGCCTTGACGACCGTGTTCGGGTTGATGCCGAGCACCGCGACCACGTCCCGGACCGAGGGCAGCTGGTCACCGGCCCGCAGTCGTCCCAGCCGGATGGCGTTCTCAACCTGCCTGACCAGTTGCAGGTACACCGGAACCCCGGCGCCGTCTTCCAGGTAGAAGGCGATCATTCCGTCAGTGTACTAGTACAGGCATACACCTGCGAGCGGCCTGAAGCCTACCTATGTAGACAACACGGGTCTACATAGGTAGAGTTACTGGTATGAGATCGCGCGCTGAGTTCTCGCCCCAGGCCCTGTCGGTGCTCGCGGCTTTGTGTGAGCAGCCGTCGGCCTGGCAGCACGGGTACGCGCTAGCCGGACGCACCGGGCTGAAGTCGGGCACGCTGTACCCGATCCTGATCCGGCTGGCCGACGGGGGCCTGATCGAGGCGTACTGGCAGGAAGAGCGCCACGCCCGGCCGGCCGCGGCGGCACCTGTACCGGCTCACCGCTGATGGCCTGGCTGCCGCCACGGCAGCGGTGGCGCGGGAGCGGCTATCCGGGGAATGCCGGCCATCACCTCGATTCGTCCGGGCGCGGGCCGCGGGCGCGGTGTCGCCGCGCCGGTAGCGCCGTGAGCTGGCTGGGCCGGGCCGCGGCCGCGGCCGGGCGCGCAGCGGTGCGGCTAGTGCCGACGGCGCGCCGGGACTGGGCCGAGGCGCTCTGGGCCGAGGCGCATGAATTGCCGCCTGGCTGGCCGCGGCTGGCCTGGCGGGTGGGCGGCGTGCTACTGATAGCGAGGGAGGCGCAGTTGACGCGCGGGACGGGCAACGTGGTTCTGTTCGCGGCGGCGGGGGCGGCAGCCTGGGAGGCATGGCCGCGCCCCTCAGCTGGCCTCAGCCATGGCGCCGCCGGACAGGGCGATGTCATCATCACGCTGGCGCTGCTGGCCGGCCTGCCACTGCTGGCCCGCTGGCTGCTCGGGCCGCCCGGCAGCCGGGTGGCCCGGTGGCTGCGGGCCGGCTTCTACGCCGCGATCCTGGCCATCATGCCGGCCAAAGCCGTCGCCGAGATGTTCATTGGCACGGTCCCGGCAAGGGGCATCGACCGGCAGACGTTTGACTTCATCACCCAGGGCCACCCGGCGCCGGGCAGCATGTCCGGCGGTCCCGACTGGGGCGGCGAGATCCTGATCCTGTTCATCACGGCCTGCTACCTGGCCGTGGCGCTCGCGCTGACCGCACGGCGGGCCAGCGTGGCCCCGGCCACGCTGGCGATCGGCGTCGGCGCTGGCCTGCTCACTGGCCTGGTGATGTATGTGATGGACCCGCTCGGAGGCGGGAAGGTCGCCACTAATCCGTGGTTGCGCGGATCCGCGGCCGACGCGCTCGTGGCCCTGGCCTGGGTCGTGCTATTCGGCGCGCCGGTGGTCGCGGGCGCTCTCGCCGCGAGGCGCTGCCGGGTGCCTAACGATCCCACCCAGGCGTCCGTCGCCTGGGGCTGGCAGGGCCTGACCGCGGGCCTGGTATCCAGCGGCGTCGGCGCCTTGACCGCCACCGTGCTCGGGACCGGCACGATCGCGCTGATGCTCGCGTCGGCCTCGGTGCGGAGCTGGCTTTACCACGGGCAGCACCTGACCGCCTCCGCCGTCTACGGACGCGAACTGTACGCGAGCGGGGGAATTGCGTTCTACGGGGTGATATGCGTTGTGTTCCCGCTGATCGGGCTCGTGATGGGCCTGCTCGGCGTGGCGTTCGCCAATGCGGCCGGAGCACTGCCAGCCGGAACACTGCCGGACGCCGCACTGCCGGAAGGCGTGCCCGGCGGCTCGGCGGGATGCTAGCTCGATGACTACGAGCGACGGGACGAACAAGACATCGCGGCGCGCCGGAACCAGCCGCGGGCGGGTCGCGACCGCGCGGCGGACGCGCCCGTCGCCTTCAGGAAGCCTAGTTCGTCGAGGATGACGAGGAACTGATCCATGGCCACCGCCTCGCCGTAGGTGCTCTGGTACCAGGCGGCGGCCCTAGACGGGCTATTTCCGGCCATCAGGTAACGCAGCAATTCGGCGCCATCCGGGGGAAAGATGCCGCACAAGCCTGCCTCCGGCCGCCCGATGGCCATTTCATCACCGTCGGACTGAAAGGCGAGGTCGTGGAAGATAAGGCAATCATGCTGGGCTGACGCTGGCGCCGCAGCAGCAGTCGTAGCCGCCCCGGTAAGTCGCCGGTTATTCACGGATCTCCCCCTTTCAACATTCGGCCAGCGTCACCTGCACAGAGCAATGACCGCGCCGCCAGATACAAAGCCATCCGTCGCCGGAGCCGCCAGGCCAGGGGCGGGGGCGGGGACGAGGGCAGGGACGGGGGCGGGGGGCGCAGGGGGCTGCGGGTCGATCGGCAATGATCCGATGACAACCGCCCAAGATGGTTCAGGGCACAGACATTTCATGACAGGAACCCTTGCGGGCGGCCCACCAGGGGCGTATACATCCGATCTATAGGTCCGATGTTTCGATCCCGGGAGCGACGCCAGTGACGCACGTACAGCCAGAAGACCCCGCGACCATCCCGGCACGGTCGGCGCTCTCCCCCAGCCTCGCCGGCGCCCGGGTGGTGGCGCTCGACTGCTACGACGTGCGCTTCCCGACCTCGCTTGAGCTTGACGGGTCCGACGCGATGAACCCTGACCCGGACTACTCCGCCGCGTACACGGTGCTGCGCACGGACGTGGGCGGCCTCGAAGGCAACGCTCTGTGCTTCACGATCGGCCGCGGTAACGACGTCGTGGTCGCCGCGATCGAGGCGCTGCGGCAGTACGTCGTCGGCAGGCCCGTTGAGGAGATCACCGGCGGGCTCGACCGTCTCAGCGCGGAGCTGATCGGCGACAGCCAGCTCCGCTGGCTCGGACCGGAAAAGGGCGTCATGCACATGGCCATCGGCGCCGTCGTCAACGCCGCCTGGGATCTCGCGGCGAAGGTCGCCGGCAAGCCGCTATGGCGACTGCTCGCCGACATGACGCCCGAGCAGGTGATCGACATGGTCGATTTCCGCTACATCGATGACGCCTCTGACCGCGGGAGGCGCTGGACATCCTGCTGGCCGCCCGCGAAGGGCGCCGGGAACGGATCGCGGAAGCTCGAGCGCGCGGGCTATCCCGCCTACACCACGGCGCCCGGCTGGATCGGCTACTCCGACGAGAAGCTCGTGCGGCTGTGCCGGCAGGCGGTCAGCGACGGGTTCCGCCAGATCAAGCTCAAGGTAGGGGCCAACCCCGACGACGACGCCCGCCGGCTGGCGCTCGCCAGGGACGCCGTGGGGCCGGATGTACGCATTGCCATCGACGCCAACCAGCGCTGGGGGGTCGGGCAGGCGACGGCGGCGATCTCCGCACTCGCGTCGTGGAGTCCGTTCTGGGTAGAGGAGCCCACCAGCCCGGACGAGATACTCGGCCTGGCCGCCATCCGCGCCGCCGTCCACCCGGTCCGGATCGCCGTGGGCGAGCACGTGGCCAACAGGGTCATCTTCAAGCAGATCCTGCAGGCACGGGGCGGTCGACGTCCTGACGATCGACGCGTGCCGGGTGGCAGGCGTCAACGAGAACATCGCCATCTTGCTGCTGGCCGCCAAGTTCGGCGTGCCGGTGTGCCCGCACGCCGGAGGCGTGGGCCTGTGCGAGATGGTTCAGCACCTGGCGATGTTCGACTACGTCGCCGTCTCCGCGACCATGCGGATCGCGTCATCGAGTACGTCGACCACCTGCACGAGCACTTCACCCACCCGGTGCGCGTGGTGGGCGGCCGGTACCTCGCGCCGACGGCGGCCGGCATCTCCGCGACACTGCGGCCCGCGTCCCTGCGTGACTACGAGTTCCCGCGCGGCTCGGTGTGGCAGCAGCTAGGACGCCAGTAAGGCAACGACATCCTTGCCAGCAATCCTCACGATCCCATTAGGAGAAACCATATGAGAGTTACCAGAGCCGCAAGACGCGGGTACGCCGCCATCGCGCTGGCTGCCGTCGCGCTGCTCGCCGCCGCCTGCAGCTCGGGAAGCAGCAGTAGCAGCGGTTCCGCGCCGTCCGGATCGTCGTCCAAGCAGGTCACGATCGGGGTCGACCTGACGTACAACAACACGGCCTTCTGGTCCGCCTACATCAACTACGAGCAGCAGTACGCGAGCCAGATGAACATCAAGCTGCTCGGCCCGCTGCTCGCCGCCACCAACGCCAGCCTGCAGAACCAGCAGATCGAGGACCTGGTGAACGAGGGCGCGCAGGCCGTCGTCGTGAATCCCGGAGACGGCGACCAGCCTCGGCCCGGCGATCAGCTACGCGACCGCCCACAACGTCCAGCTCGTCTCCGTCGACACGATCGTCGGCGTGGGCCACGTCTACATGGTCGTCCGCGCCTCCAACACCCTGTACGGCCAGGACGCCTGCGCCTACATCTCCTCGAAGGTGAAGTCCGGCTACGTGCTGGACCTGGAAGGCGACCTCACATCCTCCAACGGCGCGGACCGGACGAATGCCTTCAACGACTGCATGGCGGCGAACGACCCCGGCGTGAAGATCCTGAAGGACCCCACCGTCTGGACGGACGCGACCGCCGTCACCGACGCGCAGAACGCGATCAACGCCTACGGCACGCAGCTCAAGGCCATCTACTCGCAGTGGTCCAGCCCGGACACCGGCATCATCCCGCTGCTGAAGAGCAAGAGCCTCGGCCCTGGGTCGGCCAACCCGGTCCTGCTGGTCAGCGATGACGGCGTGCCGTTCGAGATGTGCGACATCGGCACCGGGTCGGTCAGCGCGTCCCAGTCGCAGCCAGCCAACCTGTACGCGCAGTACGCGCTGACCTACGCGGTGGACGCCGCGAAGGGCGTCAAGCTGGCCGCTGGCCAGCCCGGCGGCGGCGCGCCCTCCTTGCAGGAGGTGTCATACCAGGGTGACATGAACCTCGCCGACCCCATCGTGGCGCCATTCGTCACCAAGTCCGCGGCCACGCTGTCCCTCTCCTCCCCCGTCGACGGCCTGCCCGCCGCCGTCACCACGACCCCCGTGACAGACCAGACGCTGTGGGGCAATGTGTACGGTGCCGCCCATGGCGGCGTCTGCTCCGCGTCGTCCTAGTTCAGATCGCCTCAAGTCGTCTCAGCTCCCCCGCAGAAGAAGTGGCCGGCACCCGCGCGGTGCCTGCTCACCCGGCCGTCCACGGCAGGCGAGCATGAAGGAAAACG
>CAVTLB010000003.1:0-21634 GCA_963735415.1 uncultured Actinomycetota bacterium
GGATCAGCAGGTTCCGCAGGGCGACCAGGTAACTAGACAGCAAGACGATGAGGACCGGGGTGATGCTGAAGTGGCCCTCGGCCGGCCGTACGGCGAAGACCATGAGATAGGCGGCCCACGATACGAAGAACTGCCACCAGGACAGCACGCTCATCAGCCAGCCGTAGGAGAAGACGGGCAGGTAGCGCAGTCGCCAGATATTGCGGATCGTCGAGCCCCGCATCCAGCGCAGCCACTGCCGCAGCGCGTGGTGCGCCTTGTCCGGGTACATCGGCAACTGGAAGGCCGTCAGCTGCTGGACGGTCCGCCCCCGCTTGAGCGCGAAGAGCGTGAGCAGGGAGTCGTCGCTGTACCTGACCTGCTTGCCGAGGAACCTCTCGTTGAGGTAGAGGTCCAGGTTGTCGCGGATCACCGGGGCCCGGTACAAGGCGAACGTGCCCCGGTTGACCAGCACGTTGCCTGCCATCGACAGGACGCAGCACTGGGTCATCTGCCACGCGACCTGCCGGATGCTGCTGAGCCTGGTGAGCAGGTTCGCGTGCGCGTTGTAGGCCACCTCCACGCCCGCGACCGACTGGACGCGCGGATCGACGAACGGCTTGAGTGCCTCCTCGATGGCGTTCCTGGCCAGGGCGGTGTCGGAGTCCAGGGTCCCGAAGACCTCGGCGGCGTAGTCGTCGTGGAATGTCACGGCCTGCGCGTGCCGCTTGCCGCCGTTCTTGGTCCGGATCCAGGAGAAGTCAACGCCTCGCGGGGCATGCCTGAGCCAGTAGTCCCGGATCTCGGCGTAGTCGCTGGCGGTGGACCCGTCATCGACGACCTGGATCCGGTTGGGCAGCCGGGACTGGCGGAACAGCGCGTAGACGGTTCGGTCGATGACGGCCGGGTCCTCGTTGTACAAGGGAACGTTGACCGTCACGTACAACTGGTCGAGGCTAACCTGCTGCTCAAGGGTCACCGTGAAGGGCCGGTCGAACCATGCGAGCGCGATCTGGTGCCCGGCCGCGAGGAAGAGGGCGGTCCACAACAGGGCGCTGCCGTCATGGCCGTGGAAGGCGCGATCCACCGACACTGCCCGGTAGAAGGCCCAGGCCAGGATGACCATGAAGGTCACGGCGACCACGGGCACGTACCGGCTGCGCGTCAGGCGCACCTCAGGAATCTCGTACCGGTGCGGGAGCATATCCCTGCGCCCCGGCCGGTCAAGCTCATGCGGGGGCATCACAGTTCACCGACGTCCCGGCCGGGACGGAATCCAATCTTTATCACCAGCGCGATAATGAGGGTCAGCCCGAGGCTGCCGAAAGCCAGGATGGCATCAAGTTCCAAGGACATCTCAGCTTCCTCCCGTCACACGCCATACTGTGTAGTAGTTGCTCGACGTTGACTGGGCTGGCGGCAGGTGCCCTACTACCTTGTAACCACCGTACTTGGCAATGTCGGCCGCGATCAGGTAGTCCTCAGCCGGCTCACCGGGCACCCCATTTCCCTGGAAGTTAAGGATTATCAGGTTCAATACATGGTGCTGGATCGCCGATATATAGGCCGGGCCGTTAACGAGCGTCACGCCGGTCCGCGGATCCTTATAGGAAAAGCTCCCGACTTCTTTCCACTGGAGCGAGGAGACATCCTTCACGTAATAAGCCGGAATGTCCGAGTACCCGGAGATCAGGTACTCCGCGTCCCCTGGCCGCACGTACTGCTTGAGGGCGGGTATGAAGGCCGGGTTCTCGGTGGGCCAGTTGTACAGTCCCTGGGCGGTAAGAGCGTTAACTCCCCCCAGTGGCACCAGGAGAGCACAGGCACCGACGCCGATCAGCACCCGCGCCCGCAGGATCCGGGTCACCGCGTAGCCCGCGAGGACGCACCCGAACCAGGCACCGAAGATCACGTGCTTTTGCAGCGAGACAGTGGTGCCGATGCGCGCCTGGTTGAGCGGCGCGGCGACCGCGGCGAACAGCAGGATCAGGCAGAGGACGGCCACCGCGCCGCGCCGGGCACCCGGGAAGCGCGACCGGCGCGTGAGCAGGAGAAGCACGACGCCAAGGACCGCGAGGACCACCACGTAGCCAATCCAGTTCCAGGCGTCATGCAGGACCAGGCTGGCTGGCTGCCCCATCCCGATCTCCTTGGACGACCGGGCGACCGTCGTCTGCAGGATGCCCTTGATGTACTTGGCCTTGCCGATGGCCAGGCCGATCACGAGGAACGCCCCGAGGGTGACGGCGAAACGCAGCGCCCGGCTGATCCCGTACCGCCAGGAGTACCCGGCCAGGGCCGGCGCACAGCACGCCAGTGCGATCACGACCGGATCCCATAGCGCCGTCGCGTACTTGCCCGCGTTCGCCAGCGCCAGCAAGGCGGCCGCGATCACGGTGGAGCACGCGACATCGGTCAGCGTGTCGTATGCGTTCTTCCGGCCGACCACGAGGTACGCCGACAGCGTGAGCAGGAACAGGGCCATCGCGTCGTAGGTGGAGAGGGCGCCGAGGAACTGGGTGCCCGCGCAGCCCCGCGAACAGCGCCGAGGCCAGCAGCGCCGTCCACTTGTCGAACAGGCGGGTCGTCGTGACGTACAGCAGGCAGTTGGCGCCGGCCATGAAGGCCAGGCTGAGGAACCGGGCGGCGGCCAGCCCGCCCACCGCGTTGACGAGGGCGGCGAGCGGCGGGTAGACGGCGGGGCTGCCGGACAGGAAGGTCTGGTAGTCCTCGATGGGCACGCCATGGATCCAGTGGTTGAGGTCCTGGGTCCCCACGAACACGTACGTCGCCTCGTCGATGTAGGCGGTGTTGGACCAGACCAGGCGCACGGAGAGCAGCACCTGGACGACCACTACCGCGAACAGGGGCCAGGGCAGGTCCCGCAGCCGCAGCGACGTCGTCCGGTCGGCCATCGACCAGCGGTCGGTCAGCACGAACGACGCCGGCGCGACAGCCGCCGCCAGCACGACGTTGCCGGCGATGTAGTTCAGGCCGAAGTGGTCAAGGCCGGCGTAGAGCGCGATGGCAAGGCCGGTCGGGCCGCGTGCTGGACCTCGAAGCGGACCAGTGCGGGCAGCAGCCGCACGTCCCGGTCCCGCCAGGTCAGGTAGCGCGACAGCAGGAAGCTGAGCTGCACGCTGAGCACCATCTGGATGATGTCCGACTTGGCGTGGCTCATCCCCAGGTGGTGGATGAGCGTGTACTGGACCGCGACGCCAATGACGAAGACCAGCAGCCCGCTGGCCACGAAGAGGAAGAGCCGCTTACGGGCGCGCCGCCACGCCGACAAGGCGCCCTTTGGCCCGTTGCCCAACGGCGCCAGCGCCGTGTCATGGGCGGATTCCTGGACCTCGGCGATGTAGTTCAGCTGCCGCAGGGCCATCAGCTGGGCGCTGGTCGGCGGCCCGACGAAGGGACCGGTCTCGGGGCCAAGCTCGGTCACGGCGGCGGCCGTGACCGGCTCAGCGCGGTGAAACTTCCGGTCAGCCGGCTGAGGGCGGATCGCTGCGCGGCAGGGCGCTGCATGGCAGGGTGCGGTGCGGGCGGGCGCTGTGCGCGGCAGGGCGCTGTGCGGGCGGGCGGGCGGCGGGCGGGCTGGCCGCGGGCGGGCTCTGCACGGGCTGGTGGGGCCACTCGCTTCGGTAGCGGATCCCCTCGCCCGGATCGCCGCCGCGCGGGTACGCCCGATCCCGGTCGGTTGGGTCGCTGGACCGCTCGCTCGGGCCCGAGTGCCGCGGGTAGGGGCGCTCGTCCCGGCTGCCGCCGCGCGACCCGCCGGGGAGAGTCGGAGCGCTCACGAGTGGTCCCGGCGAAGCCGGCCGCTCGCCACGTGGAGCTTGGAGCAGTACGGACGAACGATCACATATCGGGTGAGCGTTACGCGTGGCTGTCCAGCCGTCTCCATGAGCGGGAAAGCACCTTCCTCGTGGTCCTCGTAGACGTTGCCGGAGGTGAGCCACTGCGGCCCGCCCAGCCCTGGTGAGGTGGGGCGAAGGCCCCCTAGGCGAGTCTAGGGAGACTCATGGCTCGCCGCAGGAGAATCACTGAGTCCTGCAACGATAACGGTCGAATCCGCCTGTGGGCAGGCTCACAGGCGGATTAGGGCTTGCTTGTGTCAGTTGATGTCATTAACATCCATGACATTACGTCATGAACTGTCGTAATGCTGGTGTCGGCGCGCGGAGTCGCGGGACCGGGGAGGCCAACCGCATGACAGGACGACGACCATGAGCGCCAGCACCGCCGCCGGCGACCTGATCTCGGTTCGCGAGCGCGTCCGGGCCCGCGTCGTCGGCCGGGAACGCGGAGCTCGACCTGGTGCTCGCGGCCGTCGCGGCGGGCCGCGACATCCTCCTTGAGGGCCCGCCGGGCACCAGCAAGTCCACGCTGCTCCGGGCGATCACCGCGCGAGTGGGGCATCCCGCTCGTCTTCGTCGAGGGCAACGCCGACCTCACCCCGGCCAAGCTGGTCGGCCACCACAACCCGGCCCGGGTGCTGCGCGAGGACTACAGCGCCGGACAACTTCGTCGACGGCCCGCTGGTCGAGGCGATGCGGTCCGGCGGCTTCCTCTACATCGAGGAGTTCAACCGCGCGCCCGAGGACACGCTGAACACGCTGCTCACCGCCATGGCCGAGCGGCGCATCGCGGTGCCGCGGGTGGGCGACGTCACGGCGCGGCCAACCTTCCGGGTGATCGCGTCGATGAACCCCTACGACAACATCGGCACCACCCGGCTGTCCACGTCGGTGCACGACCGGCTCTGCCGCCTCGCGATCACCTACCAGGACGCGGCGGCCGAGCGCGGCATCGTCGCGCTGCGCGCCCCGGCGTTCCCGGCATCGACCCGGCCGCTCTACGAGCGGCTGGTCGCCGACGCCGTCGCCGTCACCCGCGCCACCCGCGCGCACGAGGACATCAGGCAGGGCTCAGTCGTGCGCGGCGCGATCGACCTGACCCTGGTCGCTGGGCAGCTTCTGCTGCTCGGGGGTGCGACGCCCCGTACCCCCGTTGGCATGCCCGACGGAGCAGGAAACTGATCGGGCAGGCCAACGGCCGAGCACTACCCGGAGACGGTCTACGACGCGATGGTCGTCGCGCTGTCCGGGCCGGATCTTCCTCGACGAGACCGTCGACGGCCACCCCGGAGCAGGTGCTCCGGCAGATCTGGGAGGACCACTTCATCCTCGACCCGGCGACGGCGGCCCCCGGTTGAAGAGCGACCGGTGTGCCTGAGTGGCGGGCGAGGTCCGGTGGCCGGGTCGGGCGGCGGTCCGGGTGGGCGAGGCGGGGACCGACTCGCCGCGCGGCGGGCTGGCAGTCCCCGCGACGGCACCGCCGCTGCAAGCCGCTGCGCCGCAAGCCCAAGACGCTGACCGAGGAGCCGGCGCTGCTTGACGTCTCGCCGCGGCCGGGGCCGGAGGGGGCTGGCGTGGCGGGGAGACGAGCGGAGCCGTTCGGGAGGCGGAAGGCGCGGCGGCAGCGGCGGGCCGGCCGTCACCGACGAGCAGGCGGCGCTGACCGCGGTCGATCCAAGCAGACCGGCGGATGCCGTCCCGACCCGGAGACGCTGCGCCGGGCGCGGGAGATCGCGGCGCGGCTGGCGCTGCCGCGGCCGCGCCGCGACCGGACGGCGCGGCGCGGCGCGGCGGGCGCTCGCCAGCGTGCCGTACCGGGGCGGCTCGGACGACATCGACCTGGACCGGACGCTGGAGCAGCTGGCCGAGCAGCCGGTGCCCGAGGACGAGGACATCGTGGTGCGGGAGCGGGTCACCACCACGCGTTCGGTGGTGCTGCTGGTCGACGTGTCCGGGTCGATGCGCGGCGAGCGGGTGCGGACCGCGGCGGCCACCGTCGGCGCGCTCGCGGCCGGAGCTGGCCGGGACAACCTGGCGGTGATCGCGTTCTGGTCGGACGCGGCGGTGCTCTCGCACCTCGGGCAGCAGTGCGCCCGCAGCGGCTGGTGGAGTCGATGCTGCGCGATACCGGCCCGCGGGCTCACCAACGTGGCGTTCCCGCTGCAGGTGGCGCGGCGCGAGCTGGCCCGGGTCCCGGCCCGGGACGCCCGGGTGCTGCTGCTGTCAGACTGCGTGCACAACGCCGGCCCGGACCCGCGGCCGTTCGCGGCCCGGCTGCCCCGGCTCGACGTCCTGCTCGACACGACCGGCGAGCAGGACCCCGAGCTGGCCCGCGACCTCGCGCGGCTCGGCCGCGGCCGGCGCAGGCTCGTCCGCACCTACCGGGACGTGGCCCCGGCCCTCAGTGAGTTCTTCGCGCAGTGAAGGAGACCGATGAGCATCATCGTCGTCGCCACCGCTACCCCGCTCGCCGAGCACCGCGACGAGGTGATCGCCGCGTTCGAGACGGGCCGAGGAGACCGTGCACGCGGGCGAGGACGGCTGCCTGCTGTACGCGCTGCACGAGGGGCCGAACGGCGACCTGGTCATGATCGAGAAGTACGCCGACCAGGAGGCGGTCGACGCGCACGGGGCGGGCGCGGGCCTGGCGGCGCTGATCGGCGCCCTGAAGGGCAAGCTCGCGCGGTCCGATGGACGTCAAGTTCCTCGCGCCGCACCCGGCGGGCAGCCCGAGCAAGGGCGTGCTGTAGGACTCCTGCTTGATCGCGGGCATCGAGAAAGGCGCTTGGTTAGATGGCTAACAAGTGGTTCGAGACGGTGGCGGTCGCGCAGCGGCGGGCCAAGAGGCGCCTGCCCAGGTCGGTGTACGGCGCGCTGGTCGCCGGCGCCGAGAAGGGCGTGACCGCCGCGGACAACGTCGACGCGTTCTCCGAGCTCGGGTTCGCGCCGCACGTCGCGGGCCTGCCCGCGACGCGGGAGATGGCCACCACCGTGATGGGCCAGCCGATCTCGCTGCCGGTGCTCATCTCGCCGACCGGCGTGCAGGCGGTGCACCCGGACGGCGAGGTCGCGGTCGCCCGGGCGGCCGCCGCCCGCGGCACGGCGATGGGGCTGTCCTCGTTCGCGTCCAAGCCGGTCGAGGAGGTCGTCGCGGCCAACCCGCAGACGTTCTTCCAGCTGTACTGGGTCGGGACGCGGGACGACATGGCTGCCCGGATGGAGCGGGCCCGCGCGGCCGGGGCGGTCGGCCTGATCGTGACGCTCGACTGGTCGTTCTCCTTCGGCCGGGACTGGGGCAGCCCGCAGATCCCGGAGAAGATGACGCTGCGGGAGATGCTGCGGCAGGCCCCGGAGGGCCTCACGCGGCCGTCCTGGCTGCTGCAGTGGGCGCGCACCGGCGGGATCCCCGACCTGACCGTGCCGAACCTGCCGGTCGGCGGCGCGCCCGGCGCCGACGTTCTTCGGCGCCTACGGGCAGTGGATGGGCACCCCGCCGCCGTCCTGGGAGGACGTGGCCTGGCTGCGCTCGCAGTGGGACGGCCCGTTCATGCTCAAGGGCGTCACCCGGATCGACGACGCCAAGCGGGCCGTCGACTGCGGGGTCACCGCGATCTCGGTCTCCAACCACGGCGGCAACAACCTGGACGGCACCCCGGCCACGATCCGGCTGCTGCCCGACATCGCCCGGGCCGTCGGCGACCAGGTCGAGGTGCTGCTCGACGGCGGCGTGCGGCGCGGCGGCGACGTCGTGAAGGCGCTCGCCCTGGGGGCGCGCGCGGTGATGATCGGGCGGGCCTACCTGTGGGGCCTCGGCGCTAACGGGCAGGCGGGCGTGGAGAACGTGCTCGACCTGCTGCGCTCCGGGATCGACTCCTGCCTGCTCGGCCTCGGCCACTCGTCGATCGCCGAGCTGTCGCCCGACGACCTGGTGATACCGGCCGGCTTCACCCGCCGCCTCGGCGGGTGAATGCCCTGGCCTTACGTAAGCTGGGGCTGGCTCTTCGTTTTATCCGTGCGCGAGGAGGGCAATGCGGCCCGCTCCTCTCTGGTCTGTCCTTCGGTCTTGTCGACCGCTTCGGTCTTCTCGACCGTCGGCTTGCCCGCGGCGCGGCGGGTGGAGCTGTGGGAGTCCCACAACGCGACGGCGCTCATCGGGCTGACCGTGCACGCCACCACCCCCCTGACCGCGACCGAGCGGAATCTTCAGCTCGCCACCGTCCACCTCGCCCGAGTCGCGGGCACCTCGCACGCCGTGGAACGGTCGGCTGGGGTCATCCGGCGCGACCCGGCGGAGGCGGTCGTGGTGTACCTGTCGGTGCGCGGCGAGTCCTGGTTCCGCCATGCTGGCGGTACCGAGGCGCTGCGGCCGGGGGCCGTCGTGGCCTGCGACGCCGACCGGCCCTTCACCCGCGGATTCGCCCGTGGCCTGGAGGAGCTCGTCGTCAGGGTGCCCCGTCAGGTACTGGCCTCCCGCGCGGAGCGGCCGGGCGGCCCCGCCCTTCTGAGCGTCACGTCTTGCTTGAGCGACCCTTACGCCCGCGCGCTGGCGCGGATGGCGGGCCGGGCGACGGCGGCCAGGCGGCCGGTTCCCGCCGACGAGCAGGCCCTGCTCGATCTCGTCGCGGTGCTCATCGCCGGGCGCCAGGCGGCGCAGGCCGTGGCGCACCGGGCGGCGGCCAAGTCCTACATCGAGGATCACCTGACCGACCCTGGCCTTGGGGCGGAGCAGGTGGCCAACGCGATCGGGATCAGCACGCGGCAACTCTCGCGGGTCTTCGCGGCCGGCGACACGAGCATCCCCCGGCACATCCTCGCCCGGCGCCTTGAGCTTGCCTACTCGCTGCTTGCCGCGCCGGGGAGCCTGGGGGGCGGGGACGGCACGGGTGGCACGAGTGGGGGCGGCACGGGCGCGGGTGGCGCTGGTGGGGGCGGCACTGGTGGGGGGAGTGGCGCGGGTGGCGCTGGTGGGGGCGGCACTGGTGGCGGGAGTGGCGCGGGTGGCGCGGGCGCGGGCGGCGGGAGTGGTGCCGCTACGGTGGCGGATGTCGCCGCGCGGTGCGGGTTCACGTCGGCGGCGTACTTCTCGCACGCGTTCGCCGAGCACTTCGGGCAGCACGCGAGCGATGTGCGACGCGTTTTCGCCTCATGATCTGTAACACGCCGGGATCGGACACCCGTTGATCGGACACCCGTTGCCGGTGTTGGTGTGGCGAGATTCGGCACCCGTTGCCGGGGGTGGGCGTCTCACAGGCACCCAGTACCGGCAGCGGGTGTCGAATCCGGGACCACCGGTACCGGCAATGGGGGGCGGGGGGCGGGGGGCGGGGGGGGCTGGGGGCGGGGGCGGGGGGCGGGGGGCGGGTTGCTTCTCTTTTCGGCCATCGTGGGCGGGAGGGGTTTACCCGCGGGGTGGCGCTGGCGACAATCGCGCCATGCCTGATTTTGATGATGGACAGACCGAGACGCAGCTGCCGCACGGGACCCTTGAGACCGACGTGCTGATCGTTGGTTCCGGGCCGGCGGGCGGAGCCGCGGCGCTGTGCCTGGCCACGCTGGGCGTGCCGAACATCATGATCACCAAGTATCGCTGGACGGCTAACACGCCGCGCGCTCACATCACGAACCAGCGGGCGATGGAGATCTTCCGCGACATGGGCATCGAGGACCAGGTGCTCGCCGACGCGACCCCGCATGAGCTGTGCGGCGACACGGTCTTTTGCACGTCGATCGCCGGTGAGGAGATTGGCCGCATCCGCACCTGGGGCACGCACCCGGCCCGCGAGGCGGACTACCAGCTCGCGTCGCCGTGCCTGATCTGCGACATACCGCAGACCTACCTTGAGCCGATCCTCGTGAAGAACGCGACGGAGCGCGGCACCCAGACCCGGTTCTCCACCGAGTACGTCTCTCACTCGCAGGACGCTTCCGGTGTCACCGTCCAGGTCCGTGACAGGCTGACCGGCGCGGTCTACCCGATCCGGGCGAAGTACCTGATCGGCGCGGACGGCGCGCGGTCGCAGGTGGCGGCCGACATCGAATTGCCGTACGAGGGGCAGATGGACATCGCGGGCTCGATGAACATCACCTTCAAGGCCGACATCTCCGAGTACGTCGCCAGCCGGCCCTCGGTGCTCTACTGGGTGATCCAGCCGGGGTCCAACGTGGGCGGCATCGGCGCCGGCCTGGTGCGCATGGTGCGGCCGTGGAACGAGTGGCTGATCGTGTGGGGCTACGACATCAGCCAGCCGCCGCCGGTGGTGGACGAGGCGGCGGCCATCGAGATCGCCCGCAACTTGCTCGGCCTGCCTGACCTGGACATCGAGATCACGGGCACCTCGCTGTGGGGCAATAACGAGCTGTACGCCACGCACCTGCAAAAGGGCCGGGTCTTCTGCGCCGGGGACGCCGTCCACCGGCACCCGCCGTCGAACGGCCTCGGCTCGAACACCAGCGTTCAGGACTCCTACAACCTCGCCTGGAAGCTGGCCGCCGTGCTGCGCGGGCAGGCGGACCCGAGCCTGCTGGAGACCTACTCCGCCGAGCGCGCCCCGGTCGCCCGGCAGATCGTGGCGCGGGCCAACAAGTCCAGCCGCGAGTTCGTGCAGTTCTTCGAGGTGCTCGGGCTGATGGACGCGGAGTCCGAGGAGGAGATGCGGGCGCAGATCGAGGAGCGCAAGGCCAACACGCCGCGCGGGGCCGCCAAGCGCGCCGCCCTCGTCGAGGCGATGGAGCTCAAGAACTACGAGTTCAACGCGCACGGCGTGGACATGGGCCAGTTCTACGAGTCGACGGCGATCGTCGCGGATTCCGCTTCCTCCTCCCGGCCGACGCCGGCCCGCGACCCCGAGCTGTACTTCGAGCCGACGACTGTGCCCGGCGGCCGGCTCCCGCACGTCTGGGTCGGTGACCCGGGCCGGAAGCTCTCCACCCTTGACCTGGCGCCGTACGGCCAGTTCACCCTGTTCACCGGCATCGCCGGCGAGGCGTGGGCGGACGCCGCGGCCAAGGTGGGCGCCGAGCCTCGGCGTGCCGCTTGGCACGGTCATCATCGGGCCGGGCCGGGAGGTCACGGACATCTACTACGACTGGGCGCGGATCCGCGAGGTCGGGGAGGACGGCGTGCTGCTCGTCCGGCCGGACAAGCACATCGGCTGGCGGTCGATGACCCTGCCCGCCGACCCGGAGTCGGCGTTGCGGGACGCGCTCACGGCGCTGCTCGGGCGGTAGCGGCGCTGGGCGGTAGCGGCGCGGGCGCGTAGCGGCGCGGGCGGCTAGCGGCGCTAGGGCGGCAGCGGCGCTAGGGCGGCGGTAGCGGTGCTGGGGCGGCGGTAGCGGCGCTAGGGCGGCGGTAGCGGCGCTGGCGGCGTAGCGGCGCTGGCGCTGGCGGCGGGCGGCGAGGTGGCGGGATGCGCGCCGGTGAATCGGGCAGCTGCCTCCCGGGGGGACGCCCCCCGTACCCCCTCGGGCCTGCCCGATGAAGAGCGAGAATATCGGGCAGGATAGGTGCCATGCGCTTCGTCCACGACAACCTGCCGCAACGGGTCTGCTTCGGCTCCGGCGCGGCCGCCACCCATATCCACCGGGAGATCGCGCAGCTCGGCGGGTCCCGGGTCATGGTCATCTCCTCGGAGCGGGATGCCTCGCAGGCCGAGAAGATCACCGCCGAGGTGCCGGTCGTGCTCCGCTACCACGACGTGGTCATGCACGTCCCGGTCGAGGTAGCCGACCGGGCCCGGGTGGCGGCGGCGGCGGCCGGCGCCGACGTAATCGTCGCCATCGGCGGCGGGTCCACAACGGGCCTGGCCAAGGCGATCGCGCTGACCAGCGGACTTCCGATCATCGCCGTGCCCACGACATACGCGGGCTCGGAGGCCACGGCGGTGTGGGGGCTTACCGCGGGCGACGTGAAGACCACCGGGATTGACCTGACTGTGCTGCCGAAGGTCGTTGTGTACGACGCGACCCTGACCCTGACGCTGCCGGTGGACATCAGCGTGGCCTCCGGGCTGAACGCGCTCGCGCACTGCGTCGACTCCCTCTGGGCGCCCAGCGCCGACCCGATCAACGCGGCCCTCGCCAGCGAGGGCATCCGCTCGCTGGCGGCCGGCCTGCCCCGGGTCGCCGCCGACCCGGCCGACCTTTCCGGGCGGGAGCACACCCTGTACGCGGCCTACGTCTCGGCGGTCGCGTTCGCGTCGGCCGGGTCGGCCCTGCACCACAAGATCTGCCACGTGCTCGGGGGCAAGTACAACCTGCCGCACGCGCAGACGCATGCCACGGTGCTGCCCTACGTGCTCGCGTTCAATGGGCCGGCCGCGCCGGAGGCGGAGTCGCGGATCGCGGAGGCGTTCGGGACGGAGACGGCCCTGGAGGGACTGCAGGCCCTGCGGGGAAAGCTGGACGCCCCGCGCGCCCTGCGCGACTACGGCTTCGGGGAATCGGACATCCCCGCGGCGGCGGCGGCCATCCTCCCGTCCGTGCCGCCGTCGAACCCGCGCCCGGTCTCGGCCGCGGACCTGGAACGGCTGCTGCGCGCCGCCTGGGCCGGCGCCGACCCGGCCCAGGCGGCGGCGTAGGCCTTCCCAGGGAGGCAGGCCCTCTCAGGGAGGCAGGCCCTCTTAGGAGTAGGCGTAGAACGAGCCGGTCAGGTCGACGGCGACGGTGAGCGGCCGAAGGCCGGCGTTGTAGATGTCGATCGCGCCATCGGCGCCGACCTTGACGATGTCTTCGTTCGTCGCCGTCTCACCCTTGGTGTAGCTAAGACTGATGAGGCTCGCCGGGCGGGTTGTTCCGTCGGCATACGCCGTGAGCGTGCCGTTCGCGGTGGCCCCGGCGGCCGTCAGGTTGACCATGGCCGCCGTGGTCCCCGTCCCGGGGACGCCGGGCCTACCCGGCGACTTGCACCTTGACCCAGTGCTTGCCCGCGACCTGAACGTGCAGGATCCGGTCCAGTGGCGACGGAAGGAAGACCGCCCCGGTGCCCTCGACCTCGTAGTAGCCCACCACCTGAGCGCTCAGGTCGGCCGCGCCCGCGCTCACGTTGCCCGCGACGATCTGGCCATTGTCGACCGGCACCATGACGAGGCCCGTGGCGGCCTGGCCCTTGGCCCAGTAGGCGCCCTGCGCCTGGAACCTGGCGCCGGCTCGCTGGGGGTAGGCGACGAAGTGCCCGGATGCCGACGTGCCCGTAGCGGTGACGTCAAGGACGACCGCACTAGCGTTAGCCGGAATACCGTGAGCTCTCCGGCGACCCCGAACGTGACGTTATGGTTGCCCGCGACCTTGGTCGCCGCCAGCACCGGCGACGGCGTGACCGGGACGTAAGTGTCGGCTTCGTCGGTGACCCCGTTGGAGTCGGTGACCTCCTCGCCGATCGTGTTCAGCACGAGCCCGATCGGGCCGTCGCTGTCGTTGTAGAAGGCGGCGACTTCACCCGGGATTATCGTCGCCAGCGCGACGTTGGACGCGTCCTGGCCAGCGCTGAACTGAACGGCCTCCTGGGTAGGACGCGGGCGCGTGCCCTCCGTGTAGATGATGAGGCCGCCGGACTTGCTCGGGTTGGTGACGGTGGCGGTGACGAGCGCCGCCCGCCCCGACCAGTCCGCGTGCAGCGCACCGTTGCCGAGCTCGACGAGATGGTGCGCCGGAATGGTGCCGACCCAGGCGCGCTCCGGGCCGAACGGCAGGATCAGGTCGCCCACCGTCACCGTGGCGGTGGCCGTGGAGGTGCGGCCGATGGGGTCGGTGACGGTAAGCGTCGCCTTGTACGTGCCGGGCGCCGGGTAGACGTGCGCGGCGGAAAGGCCGGTGCCCAGCCAGTCGGACTGGCCGTCGCCGAAGCTGATCGTCGAGGACGCGATCTCCCAGGCGTCGGCCCCGGCCGAGCCGGTGAAGACGGCATCGTCCGGGACGGGCACGCCCGCCGCCTCGTTGAACGGAGCCGCCTGCAGGCTCAGGCTGGGGGCGGCGGCGGTGTAGACCGTGACGGCCTGCTGGGTGCTCCTGGATAGGCCGCTAGTGTCGGCCGCCGTCACGGTGATCGTGTACGTCCCTGGCGTCGGGTAGACGTGCGTGGCGGTCGGGGTGGTGGTACCCGCGACGGTGATCGTGACCGGGTCGCTGCCGTCACCGAAGCTGGCCGTATAGGTAACCGGCTCGCCCCAGGCGCTCGTCGCGCTGCTGTTGGAGAGGGTCACCGTGGCCGGCGTTCCCGCGGCGAGCCGCAGCGAGCCCGGCGTGACCTGGGAGCTCAGGGTGATGATGTCCTGCTGCTCGGCGGCACCGCGATCGCCGTGGCAAGTACCGTTGCCGAGGCTCGCGTCGGTCGCCAGCGGGTCGGCTACCCGAGGGTTTCCGGACAGGTCGGTGCTCGTGTAGCCGGGGGCATCGCAGTTGGCGGAGTCGATGGCGGGTGAGCCTCCCGCAGGCCGAGCCCGCCCCAGGTCGGCACGGCCACATCATTCGTTCCCTGGCCCGGGACGGCCGCCTGGAAGGCCGCGATGCTGCCGTAATCGGTGCCCGCCCATGAGTACTCGCTGCTGGAGGTGCTCGTAGGCGCGACATAGAAGCCGTTGTAGCCCGTCGTGACGGCGCCGGCCGGCTCCTGGTCTACCGCCAGGCCCGCGCCGTACTGCGGGCAGCCGGTCCCGCCGACGGCAAGGACGTTGTCCTCCACGTCGGCCGAGGTCCCGTTCCTGACGGCGACCGCGTCCGGTTCGACCGTGGGCTGGGCGCACGCGGCGGCCACCGTGTTGCCGGCGACCGCGGCGTTGACGGCGCCGTCCAGGTCAACGCCCGGCTGGCGCGACGCCCCGATGTAGTTCGTGGAAAGGGTCACCCGCCGCGCGCCCGGCTGGACCTGTACCCCGTACCCCACGAGGCCTTGAAGCTGCGACCTGGTGACGGTCACGTCGGAGGACGTGCCGTCAATGCTGACGCCGGACGCTGCCTGCGCCCCGGCCAGCGTCGTGCCTTGATGGCTCATGAACAGGTGCGACAGCGTGATGCCGGACGAGCCGATCACGTCGACGCCGTCATCGCCGCCCCAGTGATACAGGGGCAGCGAGGAGATCGTGACGTCCTGCACGTTCTTCAGCGTGAATACCGCGCTGCCCGTTGCCTGCCCGGGATTGATGGTTATCGCATCGACCGGCGGCCCCGTGAAGGTGATCGGGGCGGATGGCGTGCCGGAGTGTGTAATCGTGACCGGCTGGGCACCGGCCTGCGTGCTCTCGATCATGACGGTCTGGCCCGCGCTCACGACGTTCGCGGCGGCCTGGATGGTGCAGAACGGCACGGCCTGGCTGCCGGGGCCGGAGTCGCTGCACGCCGCCAGGGCATTGTTCACGTACAAAGTCGTTGGGGGCGAGGTGTCCGCCCACGCCTGGCCGCCCGCGGCGGCCGAGATGGCCATCGGCTAGATCACGAGTTGGCCGCGAAGATGACCCACAGCGGCAGCCCCCGCCGCCACGAGCGCGCCGTTGCGCGGGGCGCCTCTTAGACCGGTGCCGAACCGCAACTTTATTAGCCTTTCGCGCCGTAAGCAGACAAATAACATCGGTGCCATGCAACGCTCGGGGAGCATACTCACCTCCTTTACTCTTGTCCTCACTGGCTTGCTCGCACTGCCCGCTCTCGGCGGGACCAGCATTGCGCGGGCCGATACCGTCACGACGTTCCCGAAGCTGGCCAACTTCCATCAGATGGAGGTCGACAGCGCTGCGGGCTTCATCTTCATCAGCGAGGGTCAGTCCAGCCTCAGCGCGCTCCAGGGCTTCCCTTCGACAAGTCCGTTGGTGGTCACGGACCTGTCGGGTAAGTACGTCACCACCCTCGACTCCGGAGATGGCGTGGACGGCGCTCGCGCTGTCAGCCGACGGCGGGACCCTCTACGCGGCCCTGGCCGGGGATAGCGCGGTGGCCGCGATCCAGGTCTCCTCGATCACGGCGAGCAGCAGTACTGCGACGCAGGTCCTCTACCCCCTCCCGGCGGGCGACGTCCCTTATAGCGTGGCCGTGCAGAGCGGGAAGGTCTGGGTGAGCTACCAGCCGGCCAACAACAACGGCGCGGGAGTCGCGGCGATCGGCGACATCGACCTGGCGGCGTCCGATCCCACCGCCGCGTTCGAGGCCGCGTCCACCAGCGTCACGGGCGCCACCGGCTGGTACAGCCCGCCGGACCTGGCGGCCGACCCGTCCGACTCGGGGCTGCTGGTGGCGGCCGACCCTTATCTGACCCCCACCAACGCGGCGACGTTCAACACCACGACCAGCCCGGAGACGGGTCTCGCGGCAGGAAGCCTCGGCGGCGCCACCAACGGCACCACGATCTGCGGCGACGAGAAGCAACTCGCCGTCATCCCCGGCGGCGCGGGCTTCGTCGCGGCGTGCCAGTTCCCGAAGGGAACGCAAGTCTTCAGCCCCTCGGACGTGACTACCCCGACGGCCACGTACGCCGGCCAGACCGGTCCCGCCGCCGTGGCCGTGAGCCCGAGCGGGCTGATCGCGGCCGGCGACGAGAGCACGGACGTCGTCACGACGGCGACCGTGCCGGCCAACGTCTACGTGTACTCCCCGGCCGGGAACCTGTACAACACCATTCCGGTGGCGACGTCCAGCTACAACCAGTTCGGCGCGGTAGCCGGCTGGGGCGCCCTCGCCTGGTCCCCTGACGGCTCCGCGCTGTACGCGCTGACGGCCACCCAGGTGCTGGACGGGATCACCAACCCCACCACGTACTCGCTGGACGTCATCACCGCACCGACGCTCACCCGGGCCGCGGTCACGCTGAGCGCGCCGTCGTCGGTTGAGGTCACCAAGACCGTCGCGCTGACCGGCAAGGTCACCCTCTCCAACGGCACCCTGCCGCCAGTTGGCACTTCGATCGCCATCACCCGGACGCTGGGGACGGCCACGGCCCATTTCACCGCGTCGACCAAGGCAGACGGCTCGTTCACGCTGACCGACACGACGGCGGGCAAGGCAGTGGGCGCGTACAAGTACACCGCCAGCTACCCGGGGTCCGCGACCACGGCCCCGGCGTCAGGCAGTCGCACGGTCCAGGTCGTCAAGCTGGCCTCGGGGCTGTCGGTGGCCTTCAACGCGACGACGATCAACTACGGAACCACCACCGTCGTCACCGTGCACCTGCACACGATCTATACGAACCGCACGGTGTGGGTCTACGCCGGGGTCATCAACCACGCCAAGAAGCTGATCGGGCACGGCAACGTGAACTCGGCGGGCAACTTCAGGGTCACCTACAAGGCGGCGAACAGCTCGACGTTCACCGTGCAGTTCTCGGGTGACGCGCACGTCGCCGGGGCCACGGTCGCGCATCTCGTCCGGGTTCGTGCCGGGGTCTCCACCTCGATCGGCGGCTACTACGGCACGGCCAAGTCCGGCGGCATCACCTACCGCCTGTACACCACCAGGAACGTGCTCACGACGAAGACCACGGTTTCCCCGACCAAGCGCGGCCAGTGCGTGAGCCTGGAGATCTGGGAGAACGACGGCCCGTCAACGGGCTGGTTCTTCAATTCGGAGACCGAGTGCCTCACCCTGAACGGGTCAAGCCAGCTCTCTTTCCCCTTCAGCCTGACCAATGCGGGCGTCAGCTCTGGCATCAAGTACCGCATCCGGGCCGACTACACCCCCATCAGCACCGACAAGACTAACCTCGGCAACGACGGCGGCTGGCAGTACTTCATCGTCTACTAGCCCGGCTCGACGGCAAGCGGCCGCAGGCGGATCTCCGCCCGCGGCCGCTTGCTGTTCATGCCATCTCCCCTACGAGCTGCCACGAACATCACGACGCCCGGTTCCTGGTTCTACTTCCGGGTCGTCACGTAGTAGCGGGGCGAGACTGGCAGGAGATTTGCCGGGCCCGTTGCGTATTGGGGTCGGCCGCAACGGTCAGCGGGGGGGCGGTCTAAGCTGGCCGGGTGCCAGAGGACGAGTCTGCGGTGTTCGACCCGAGCGTGGCGCACCCCGCGCGGATCTACGATTACTGGCTGGGCGGCAAGGATAATTTCGCCGCCGATCGCGCGGCCGGCGACCGGGTCATCGAGATCAGGCCGGAGATAATCGTGGGCGTGCGCGCCAACCGGCGGTTCCTCGGGCGCGGCCGTGCGCTACCTCGTCCAGGAGGCGGGCATCCGGCAGTTCCTCGACGTCGGCACCGGCCTGCCCAGCGCGAACAACACTCACGAGGTCGCGCAGGCGAGCCGCGCCCGACGCCAGGGTCGTGTACGTCGACAACGACCCGATCGTCCTCGCGCATGCCCGCGCGCTGCTGACCAGCAGGCCGGAGGGGCGGACCGCCTTCATCAGCGCGGACCTTCGTGACACCGAGAAGGTCCTGAACGAGGCGGCGGGCACGCTGGACTTCGGGCAGCCGGTCGCGCTGATGTTCCTCATGACACTGCAGTACATCCCCGATGCCGAGGATCCGCACGCTATCGTCGCGCGTTACGTTGACGCGCTCGCGCCCGGCAGTTTCCTCGTGGTGTCCGACACGACGATCGAGAAGCAGGACGCCGTCCTCACAGAAAGCACCAGGCGGATGAATGAGGGGATGGCCGGCCGCGCCACCCAGACGAGGCGCTCCCCCGCCGACATCCTGCGTTTCTTCGACGGCCTTGACCTCGTCGAGCCCGGCCTGACCTCGCTGAACTGCTGGCGTCCGGGACCCGACGACCCCGTACTCGCGCGAGATTCCCGCGCATTGTGCGATAGGCCGCAAGTCCTGACGGCCGCTGTCCCGCCCGGTTCACCTGGGAGGGCGGTTACGCTGGCATCGTGACGCCGGAAAAGCTCGCTGACCTCGCGCGGCTGCGCCGGGCCCGCGATCTGATGGACCGCGAGTACGCGCGGCCCCTCGACGTCGCCACGCTCGCCCGCACCGCGCTGATGTCACCCGCGCACTTCTCGCGGCAGTTCCGTGAGGCGTACGGCGAGACGCCATACGCCTACCTGATGACGCGGCGAATCGAGCGGGCGAAGGCGCTGCTGCGCCTGCGCGGCCTGTCGGTCACCGATGTCTGCCTGGCGGTCGGGTGTACGTCGCTCGGCTCGTTCAGCGCGCGCTTCACCGAGCTGGTGGGCGAGACGCCGACGGCCTACCGCAACCGTGACCACGGCGCGCTCGCGAGCCTGCCTGGCTGCGTCACCAGGGAACTCACCCGCCCGGTCCGCGCACCGATCAGGATCGGAGAAGCGCGCGAGGCGCTGACTCGCTAACGTTGCGTGCATGGATCTCACTCTTTCCACGTGCTTCGTGCTCGTCCACGACCCCGAGCTCGCGCTGGGCTTCTACCGCGACGTGCTCGGCCTTGAACTGCGCAACGACGTCGCCCGCGACAACTTCCGGTGGATCACCGTCGGCTCCGCCGCTCAGCCCGGCGTGGGTATCGTCATCACCAACTTCCTGAACGGCAGCCCCGCCGACAGCGACGCGATCGCCGCCCTCGTGGCCAAGGGCGCCATGCCCGGCATCAACTTCCACACCGACGACCTCGACGCGGCCTTTAAGAGGGTGCGCGCCGCGGGGGCCGAGATCGTGCAGGAGCCGACCGAGCAGTTCTGGGGCACGAAGGACTTCGCCGTGCGCGACCCATCGGGCAACATGGTCCGCGTCGACCAGCCGCCCCGCCGCTTCCGCCGCTTCGTCGTAACGCGGACGGCTTAGGCGGCGGCACGCGGTACCAGGCGCCGGGCACCGCGTGCCGCCGGTAGCTTTCGGGCGCGTTTATCGCGTTGCCATTTCCGGAATCGCTGATGTAGAACGGGCGCATGGACGTCACCGTGGAGCCGTTGATTAACCATCCGGGGGCAGTGCCCTTGGTTGCGGAATGGCATTTCAGCGAATGGGGACACACCGACCCGGGCGGCACGCTGGAGGCGTGGACGGCCGGGATGGCCCGGCAGGCGGGCGCGGATAAGGTGCCGGGAACACTGATCGCGCTCTCGCGCGAAGGCGGCACGCCGGTCGGCGTGGCATGCCTCGTCGGGCAGGACATGGCCGGGTACGAGCGGACCGCCGGACTGACCCCGTGGCTAAAGGGCCTTTACGTGATCCCGTCGGCCCGCCGCCAGGGAGTGGGCGGCATTCTCGTGCGGCGGTGCGAGGCATGGGCCGCTTCCCTCGGCTACCAGACCCTTTACCTGTTCACCGAGCGCGCCAGCGGTGCGCAGGCGCTCTATGAGCGCCTTGGCTGGCAAGCCATACAGGCCGGCCACTATGACGGCATCGCCGTGACTGTCATGAATGTGTCCTTGCGGCCCCCCGCGCGGCCGCGTGCGACACGCCTTTCCCGCGCGGGGTTGCGGTAGCGCGGTTTACGGGGGACGCTGGTGTCATGTCGGGAACGCGACCGCGGCAAGGCGCGGCCATCGCTCTTTCCTTCGCGGTGCAGGCGGCGCTCATCGCGGGGATCCTTGCCCTTCCCGCCAGGTCGTCCGCCACGGCGAGCATGTCATCGTCGGGTACGGCCTCGTTGACCACCCCGGTTACGGTGAAGATCGGCGTCGCGAGCGCCGTCGTGACCTATCCCACTTCCGGTGCACCGATACAGTTCGTCGCCCCGCCTGGCACGAGGGTGACCGCCACGGTCACGCTGGCGGACAGGGACTCGGCGCCCGGCCTCATGTTCACCCTCTACGGGCATACCCTCGCGCCGGACGGGGAGAACGTGAGCGATGGCGCCCGGACCCTGCTGGCCGTGCCCAGCGCGGCTAGCGTGCCTAGTCAGGGAACGCACACGTTCACGCTGGACCTGGGGGACATCGAGCCGTACAGCACCATGGACATCGTCATGACAGTGGCGTGCATCGGCGGCACGTCCAATAGCGTGATCGCGGAGATCACAACTTAACCGTCGGTTCAATCTTCGATGGCGCGGCAGACCCGTTAGCAAAAGCCCCTTTTCGAGTCGAACGGACTCTCGGGAAAGGGGCTTTGACATGGGAGCCGCCTAAGGGAATCGAACCCTTGACCTACGCATTACGAGTGCGTCGCTCTGTCCGACTGAGCTAAGGCGGCGTGCCATCCTCGCGAACGGCGCGAGAACGAGTCTACCGGGTCAGGGGAGTGCTCCGCATCGCGGCGTGGGACGGTTGTACGCGTGAACCTTAGCGAGGCCGAGGCCAGGTCGCTGCTGCGGGTCGGCGCGGGTGGCGCGGCTGGCGACCGCCGATGAGGCCGGGCGCCCGCACCTCGTCCCAGTCACGTTCGCGATCAATGGCGACCTCATCTACATCGCCATCGACCACAAGCCGAAAACGACGACGACCGGCCTGAAGCGGTTGCGCAACATCGAGCGGAACCCGAACGTCTGCCTGCTGGCCGACCACTACGAGGAGGACTGGACGGCGCTGTGGTGGGTCCGGGTGGACGGCCGCGCCGCCATCCGCACGCTGCCGGATGCCTGCCAGGCGCCGCTGGACCTGCTGGCCGCCAAGTATCCGCAGTACCGGCAGCGCCGTCCGAACGGGCCGGTCATCGCCATCGAGGCGGAACGGTGGACCGCATGGGCTGGACGGGCCGGCTGAGTCGCGGGGGACTTTGATCGAGTCGCGGGAAGGCGGACGGTCCCACTCTGGGCCATGTGGTCGTGTGGCGTCGACTGGGCCTAACTGATTTACGTTGCGGGGGTGATTACCCCCACTTTCTGCATCAGTTAGGTCCAACGACAATAGTCGACCATCATTGCCGGCCTTGGAGCTAGGTGGCTTCGGGGGCATGTGTTGGCTATGAGGCTGGGAGTGGCCGACGGGACGGCTGCGCGGGTGGTTGA
>CAVTLB010000004.1:0-83381 GCA_963735415.1 uncultured Actinomycetota bacterium
CTATCACATCGCCTACCGGGAGATCTGGGCCGAGTTGCTGCGCGACGCGCGGAGTCATGCCCGCCACTCGACAGCGCCCTCGCGTCCGTGGTCAGCCTGCTGTGGCTGTGGTTTCACCGCCTCAGCGCGGCCGTGGCCGAGGGCCACGCGGCGGAGACGCAGGTACGCCGCAGCGACCGGCTCGAGCGCGAGCGCGAGCTGATGGACCAGCTCGACCGGCCGGACGCCCATCGACGACGCGATCGCCGCCGACTGGGTACCAGGCCGACGGCGAGTTCATGGTCGCGTGCGTGGCCGGGCTGGGCCGGCGCGACGCCGCCGACCGGCTGGCGGAGGCGCTGCGCACCGCGAGCAGGCAGGTCACCTGTACCTATTACGAGGGGCATGTCGTCGTCGTCGCCCAGGGCCTCACGGCCGCGCAGGTCCGCGCCGCGGTCGAGGCGATCCGGCCGGCGGCCAGGATAGGCATCGGGATTCCCCGCCCCGGCCTGGCCGGCGCGGCGGTGTCCCTCCGGGACGCGCACGAGGCCGTGGAGCGCACGGGCGAGGACCGCCGGATGATCGAGTTCGAGCACGACTGGCTGATGTCATGCCTCAACGCGATCAAGCCCCGGTTCGAGGCGATCCTCCAGCCGACGATGGACGTGGCCCGGCGGCATCCGGACCTCGCCGAGACGGTCCTGGCCTATTCCCGGTGCCGGTACTCAGTGAGCGCGTGCGCGCGCCAGCTCCACATCACGACGTCGAAACGGCCAGCGGGCTGACTGCCTCCCTCATAGCGCTGGAGCTGATGAGCTAGCTTTCCCCCGTCGCAGGCCTGGCTACGGCAGGCGGAACCGGTACCCCTTGTCGAGCAGGCTGGGCAGCACGATCTTCAGGGCCGCCACGGTCTGCGACCGGTCTCCGCCCCCGTCGTGCTCAAGGATGATCGAGCCGGAGCGGGTGGTGCGCAAGATGTCCCGCACGATCGCGGTCACGCCGGGACGCGCCCAGTCCTGCGGGTCCACTGACCAGTCCAGCGGGGTCAGTCCCAGGTCCGCGCAGTAGTCCAGCAGCGCGGGCGACCAGGCCCCGTAGGGAGCGCGGAACAGGGCGGGCCGCTTCCCCGTGGCGGCGTGGATCTCCCTGGCCGTCCGGCGACCTGGTCCCGCATCGCCGCCGCGGGAAGGGCGGCCAGGTTCTGGTGGCTCCAGGTGTGATTGGCGATCAGGTGGCCCGCGCTGACCACCTCGCGCGCGACCCGCGGGTAGTAGGCCACGTTCTGGCCGACCATGGAGAAGGTCGCGGTGACGCCGTGCTCATGCAGCACCTGCAGGATCTGTGGCGTGTAGAGGGGACTGGGCCCGTCGTCGATGGTCAGGGCCACGGTCATCGGCCCGTCGTGAATGTAGTACTCGAGCCGCGCGGGCTGCTTGCCGTCCCGCGGCGCGCCCGCCGGGCCCGTGGGCCGCGGCCGGACCGTCGAGACGGCGCGCGGCCGCGGTGGCGCCGTCGTCTCCCCCGCCGCCGGGCCGCGCCCGCGGCCCGCGGCCGGTTGCCCGGTGCCCGGTGCCGGGTGCCCGCTGCCCGCGCCGGGACGCGAGCCACCGGCGCTCGGTGCCGGCCGCTGGCCAGCGCGGCCGCGCCGACGGCCGTCCCGGTGATCACCAGGCCGCCGAGTGCCGCGAGCACTATCCGGCGCGCCATTGGCCTGGCCTGGGGGCGTCCGCCCACCCCCGGCCCGGCGCTGTCGCGGGGGTCGTCGCGCCGACACCCGTCAGCATCCTCGTTACCCATGCGCCAATCCTCCCGTTCATCCCCAAAGACGACGCATGCCCCCTATCGGTTACCGGGCCGGTTTATTCAGTGGGGATTTCCCGGGCGGGCAGCCATACTAGCGCGATGGGACGGATGGTGACCGTGGTGGTGACCCACGACGGCGCCTGCGCTGGGATGGTCGGGCCGTTCGGTGTCGACAACCGGAGGTGGGCCGAGGTCGGCGCCGTGGTCACGTACCTGGAGAAGGCGCTGGGCGGGCCGGCCGTCGTCTTGCGGCTGCTGTCCGCCGAGGGCCCGACGGGGCGCACGACAGCCATGTCACCTACCAGGCCGAGGCACTCCAGCCGCCGGGGGACCTGGCATCCTGCGACTTCACCGACGACGATCACCCGCTTCGGCTGCCCTGGGCGCGCGCGTCCGGCGTGCGGGAGCTGCTGGAGTGGGCATCCCGGCACGTCGAGCTGACCGGACCGCCGGTCCAGCGCAAGACCTGGAACCTGGCGGGCTTGTTCCGCTTGCCGACCGCCGGCGGCCCGGTCTGGCTCAAGGCCATCCCGGGCTTCGCCGCCGCCGAGCCGGCCGCGATCACCGCCTTCGCCGAGGCCGACCCTGGCCTGGTTCCGGCCGTCCTGGCCAGCGCGCCGGGCCGCCTGCTGCTCGCCGATGTTCCCGGCACGGACTGCTGGTACGCGTCACCGCAGGTCGTCGCGGACGCTGTACACCGCCTGGCTACCACGCAGGCCCGCATCGGCCGGCCGCCGCGCGCTGTCCCTGACCGCCGCCCGGAGGTGCTGGCGGCAGCCGTCGGCGACCTGCTCGACGGCCCGGTCGGCGCGGAGCTGAGCCCGGGTGAACTGCGCGCCGCCCGGGGCCTGCGGTGGCGATGGGAGATGCTGGCCGACTGCGGCCTGCCTGACACCCTGGTGCACGGCGACTTCCACCCCGGTAACTGGCGGCACGGCGGCGGCCGGCCGGTCGTCTTGGACCTCGCCGACGCCCACCTGGGCAATCCCGTGCTCGACGGGCTGCGCGCGATCAGCTTCCTGCCGGAAGACCGGCGCGGCGCGGCGGCCGGCGCCTGGGTCGCGGCCTGGGCCGCCGCGATCCCCCGGTCACGTCCCGCCGAGGCGCTGCGAATCGCCGAGCCGCTGGCGCACCTCACGTACGCCGTGCGCTACCAGGAGTTCCTCGACAACATCGAGCCGAGCGAGCACGTGTATCACCGCGGAGACCCGGCCGCGTCGATCCGCGCCGCGCTCGCGTGCGCCCCCATCGAGGCCCGGGCCTGACTCAGGCCGGGGCAGCGGCCTGGGGAAGAGCGGCCGCGGCCTGGGTCAGCGCGGTGAGCAGCGCCGTGGCGGCGGCGGTGGGCTGGCGGGTGGCGCTGACGGCCGCGGACAGGTGCCAGGCCAGCCGTCGATCGCTCCGCGGGTGCCCCGCCGGGCAGACGAAGACCAGCGGCTCGCTGACCAGCGGGGTGAGGATGACACCGCGCGGCGGGCGACCGTGCCCCGTATCGGCCGCGCTGGCGGTCAGCGTGATGTCCATGGCACCGTCCAGGACCGCCTGCAGGTTGCCCGCGGAGCCGGCGAGCGACTGGCGCAGGTGGACGATGACGCCGGGGTGCCGGTCGCGCAGCCCGGCCAGGACGGCGGCCAGGTCAAGCGGGCCAGTGTGCAGGGTGCTGCCCAGGATGACGGTGCCGCGGACACGGCCGGACACCGCCGCGACCTCGTCCCGGGCGGCCTGCACCGCCTCGAGGATGCGCTGGGCGCCGGCTGCGGCGCCGCTCCGTGCTCGGTGACGGTGACCGGGGCGGCGGAGCGGTCGAAGAGGGAGACCCCGAGCTTCCCGCTCAAGGCGGGCGATGGCGGCGGACATGGCCGACTGCACGATGTGGGCCTGGCGGGCGGCGGCGGTGAAGCTGCCGGTCGTGCAGCAGGTCAGGAAGTAATCCAGGTCACGAATCTCCACCGGTCCAGGCTAAGCCCAGGTCACCCCCAGCTATCAATTCCATCGATGGCATCGAGCGATATCAATCGTTGGACACGATGGCCCGGCCGGCACGGCCCGCTGCCACCCCTGCTGCTCAGCATGACGCTGGTCACCGGCGTCGTCGACGCGTTCAGTTACCTGGTTCTCGGGCACGTGTGCGTGGCCAACATGACGGGCAACGTCGTGTTCCTCGGCTTCGCGCTGGCCGCGCGCGCCCGGTTTCTCGATCACGGCGTCCCTCGCCGCCACGGCCGCGTTCGCGATCGGGACCCTGCTCGGCGGCAGGCTGGCCGCACGGAACCGCGACCACCGGGCCCGGCTGCACAGCTCCGCCGCCGCGGCCCAGGCCGCCTTCCTCGTGGCCGCGCTCGTCCTCGCGATCGCCGCCGGCGGCGCGCCGGCCGGCCGGGTACCGGTACGGCCTCATCGCGGCGCCCGGCATCGCCATGGGAATCCAGAACGCCGCCGCCCGCGCCATCGCCGTACCCGACCTGACCACCACCGTGCTCACCCTCACCATCACGGGCATCGCCGCCGACAGCGCCCTGGCCGGCGGCACGGGATCCAAGGCCGGCCGCGGCTGGCCCCGATCGCCGTCATGCTCGCCGGGGCCCTGCTCGGCGCCGCGCTCATCCGGCACGCCCAGGACTACGCACCGCTCGCCATCTCCCCGGCCGCCGTTACCGCCGGGGCGGCGGTCAGCTACCTGATGGGACGAGCCGGCCCGGCGTGGGTGCGCGCCCGTGATGATGTGCCTCCCGTGGCCGCGGGGGCCGGGCCGGGTGGGACAATCGCCAGGGAAAAGAAGCTACCGAGGAGGGCACCATGGCTAAGCGGAACGGCAGTGCCGAATGGCGCGGGGACCTGCAGTCCGGGTCGGGCACCGTCAAGGTCGGGGACGGGGTCTTCGAGGGCGGGTATTCCGCGAACTCTCGCTTCGGTGAGGGCGATAGCCCGGAAACCAATCCCGAGCAGCTCATCGCCGCCGCCCACGCGGCGTGCTTCACGATGGCGCTGTCCAACATCTTGGCCAGCGCGGGCCACGCCCCCGACTCGGTGCGGACCAGCGCGAAGGTCACCCTGCGCTTCGTCGATAACGCCCCCACGATCACCCGGATTGACCTGGACACGACGGGCACGGTGCCTGGTATCGACGCGGCTCAGTTCCAGAAGTTCGCCGAGGACGCCAAGGCGGGCTGCCTCGTCTCCCGTGCCCTGGCGGGGGTTCCCGAGATCGCGCTCACGGCGACGCTGGCCTGACGCGGGGTCGCGCTTGTCCGGGGCGGGTGCCAGGCCCTCGCATGACCCCCGAGTAGGGGTCTTGAACTAATGGTCGCCGCGAGATGTGATCGGGGGATGGGCGGGAGTCGGTGTTCACCGCGGTGGTGCTCGCTACGGCATGGCCGGGGGCTGGGTAGGCGCGAGCATGCCCGGCCGTGTCATGTCCGGCCACGGCGACGGGAACGTGCCAGGGGCGTGGAGTGCGGGCGCACCAGCCGGCGGCGTTCATGAGTGCTTAGCGGGCCGCAGACGGGAATAGGATGCGCTGGAACGTCTATCCCACTGGCACGGGGGCGGGCCTCCACGCCGCGAGCGTGGCGTTGCAGCGCCGTTGCCTTCACTACAGCTACACCGGGACGCGGACGGCGTGCGCTACGTCGTGAGCGCCAGGATAGGGCCGTCGGCCGGGACCGGCGATCACTCGCTGGAGGTGGACGCGACCGAGACGGCGCCCAACGGGCCGGCCTTCACCACCCAGACCACGTTCGGTGACGTCGGCGACGCGCTGCTGGTGGCGACCGAGACCGGCCCGGCCGGCGCGCCGCGCCTCGCTTCGCCTCACCGCGATCACCGCCGCGCTGCGGGCTACTGATACATTCCTTAACTGGCGCAAATCGGGCGCAGAGGGTAAGCCGGGGCAAAGACCTCGTGGTCAAAGGGTCTCTCTCACGGCAACTCCCGTCTATGGTTGACCCATGCGCACTTCCACAAGGGCCGGCGCGCCTGCCGGGCCGGGGGTCCTGGCGCGACCGCCGCGGATATCGACTATATTTACGATCATTAAAATCGGAAATAAGTGGTTCTTCTCCCGCCACTGGAAGGTAGCAGCGTGATCAGGTTCGAGCGGGTGACGAAACGGTATCCGGACGGCACCGTCGCCGTCGACGCGCTGGACCTGGAGGTTCCTGCCGGCCAGATCATGGTGCTGGTCGGGCCGAGCGGCTGCGGGAAGACCACGTCGCTGCGGATGATCAACCGGCTGATCGAGCCGACCGAGGGCCGGGTGCTGCTCGACGGCACGGACGTGCGCGCGCAGCACCCAGCCCGGCTGCGCCGCGGAATCGGGTACGTCATCCAGCAGTCAGGGCTGTTCCCGCACCGGACCGTGCAGGACAACATCGCCACCGTGCCCGTGCTCAACGGCTGGACGCGGTCGAAGGCACGGGCGCGGGCGCGGGAACTGCTCACCCTGGTCGGCCTCGACCTGGCGCTGGCGACCCGGTACCCGCATCAGCTATCCGGCGGGCAGCAGCAGCGGGTCGGGGTGGCCCGGGCGCTGGCGGCCGACCCGCCGGTGCTGCTGATGGACGAGCCGTTCAGCGCCGTGGACCCCATCGTGCGGGCCTCGCTGCAAGATGAGCTCATCGCGCTGCAAACCACGCTGCGCAAGACGATCGTGCTTGTCACCCATGACATCGAAGAGGCCATCAAGGTCGGCGACCAGGTCGCGCTGTTCCGGCCGCACGGGACGCTCGCGCAGGCCGGGCCCCCGGAACGGCTGCTCGGCGCGCCCGCCGACTCCTACGTCGCCGACTTCGTGGGCTTCGACCGGGGAATCCGGCGGCTATCGTTCGCCTCCACGCAGGGCTCGCGGCGCAGCGCGGCCCGGTCCTGCCCGTCACCGCGAGCGTCGCCGAGGCGCGGGGCATCGCCGGAGAGCACGGCTGGCTGCTGGTCACCACCGCCGACGGCAAGCCCGCTGGCTGGGTGCCCGCCGCCCGGCTAGATGGCCCGCCGGGCGACGCCTCGCTGGATCAGGTCCGCCTCGACGGCTACGGCCACGCCTTCACCGTCGGCACCGACACGCTGCGGGTCGCCCTGGACGCGGCGGTGCTCTCGCCGGCCTCGGCCATCGGCGTGGACGACGACGGCAGGGTGCTCGGCCTGGCCACCTTCGATGAGATCCGCGCCGCCATCGCCCGGGCCAGCCAGGCCGAGGGCGAGCGCCAGGGCCTGGCCAGCGGCCAGCCTCATCTGGGGGCCCGGACGTGACGTGGTCCTGGATCGGCAGCAACGGCCCCCTCATCTGGCAGCTGACCCACGAGAACGCCTACCTTGGCGTGGTCCCGGCGCTGTACGGGCTGATCATCTCGCTGCCGCTTGGCGTCGTGGCGGCGCGCTGGCGGTGGTTCTACCCGCCGGTCCTGACGGTGATGAACGTGATCTACGCGGTCCCGTCGCTCGCGCTGTTCATCGCGCTCATCCCGACGCTGGGCCTCACCGACGCGAACGTGGTCGTCGCGCTGACCGTCTACTCCATCTGCGTCATCTTGCCGAACGTCGTCGCCGGCCTGCGGGCCGTCCCCGACCCGGTCCGGCAGGCGGCCACCGCCATGGGATACGGCCCGCTGCGCCGCCTGGTCACCGTCGAGCTGCCGCTCGCCGTCCCCGTGATCATCGCCGGGCTGCGGGTCGCCGTGGTGTCCAGCATCAGCCTGGCCAGCGTGGGGCAGCTCATCGGCGTCTCCAGCCTCGGCTACCTGTTCATTGACGGGGAGCAGCGGTCCTTCCCGACCGAGATCTACGTCGGCCTCGTGCTCGTCATCGTCCTCGCGCTGGCCTGCGACCTGATCCTGGTCGGCCTGCGGCGGGCGCTCACCCCGTGGGAGGCGCGCTCATGAGCTTCTTCAGCTGGGCCTGGGGCTGGGTGACCCAGGCAGCGAACTGGCACGGTCCCGACAGCATTCCGCAGCAGGTCCTCGCGCACCTGGGGTACAGCGCGCTGCCGCTGCTGATCGCCGCCCTCATCGGGATCCCCGCCGGGGCGGCGATCGGGCACACCGGGCGCGGCGCGACGGCCGTCATCAACATCGCCAACGCCGGGCGGTCCATCCCGACGCTTGGCCTGCTGACGCTGCTCGTGGTGCTGCTCGGCTTCTCCCCGCTGACCTGGGCGCTGCCGCTGGTCGTGCTGGCGATCCCGCCGGTCCTCGTCAACTCCTACGAGGGCGTGGCGGGGGTGGATCCCGCCGTCCGCGACGCGGCCAGGGGCGTCGGCATGACCCCCTGGCAGCAGGTGACCCGGGTCGAGCTGCCCATCGCGCTGCCGCTGATCCTGGTCGGGCTGCGCACCAGCGCGATCTTCGTGGTGGCGACCGCGACGATCGCCGCCTATATCGGCCTCGGCGGGCTGGGCCGCTTCATCATCGACGGCCTGGCCAGCAACGAATACGGGCCGGTGGCGGGCGGCGCGCTGCTCGTGGTCGTGCTCGCGATCCTCGTGCTGGCCCTGTTCGCCGTCCTCTCCTGGCTAGTAGTCCCCGCCGGACTGCGAAAGCAGCGCCGGCAGGATCAGCGCGTCCCGCACCGAGCAGGACAATCCGCAACCCCACTCCGAAAGGACGACATATATGGACACCCGGACAGCCGCCAGACGCGGCCGGGCGGGGCTGGCGGCCGTGGCCGTCATCGTTGCCGTCGCCGTCAGCGCGTGCTCGAGCTCAAGCAGTTCCTCGGGCGCCGCTCCGAGTTCCAGCTCGTCCGGCTCGGGGGCCGGCAACCCGCTGGCGCCGAGCGCCAGCGGCGGCGTGGTCGTCGGCTCGGCGAACTTCCCCGAGAACGAGCTGATCGCCGAGATCTACATCCTGGCGCTGCAGGGCAAGGGCATCAAGGTGACGCCGAAGCTCAACATCGGCGCCCGTGAGGTGTACTACCCGCAGATAGAGAAGGGCGCCATCTCGATCATCCCCGAGTACAACGGGACCCTGCTGTCGGTGGCCGTCAACCCGAAGGCCACCGCCAAGACCACCGCGGACGTCGACACCGCCCTGGCCGCCGACCTCCCGTCCTCACTGGAGGTGCTCGACCCCGCGTCGGCTCAGGACAGCGACTCCATAACGGTCACCGCCGCCACCGCCGCCAAGTACCACCTGAAGTCGATCGCCGACTTGAAGCCGTACGCGTCGAGCCTGGTCCTCGGTGGGCCGCCGGAGTTCAAGACCCGCCATGACGGCGTCATCGGGCTGAAGGCCACCTACGGCCTGACCTTCAAGAGCTTCTCGCCGCTCGATGAGTCGGGCCCGCTCACCCTGGCCGCGCTCACCGACGGCAAGGTCGCGGCGGCCGACGTCTTCACCACCACGCCGCAGATCATCTCCGACCATCTCGTCGCGCTAACGGACCCGCAGTTCGTCTTCGCCGCGCAGAACGTCATCCCGCTGGTCTACAAGCCGGCCCTGACCCCAACGATCGAAAGCACCCTCAACGCGATCTCGGCCAAGCTGACGACCGCCGCGCTGCTGCAGATGGACAACGCCGTCATCACGCAGCACGCCAATTACGCCACCGTGGCCGCGGCCTTCCTCAAGCAGGAGGGCCTGAGCTAGGAGGGCAGTCACGCGGGCTGGGCCGACGTGCGCCCAGCCCGCGCGGCTAGTGGAAGACTTCGAGCTCTGACAGCTGGGCGGCGAACGCTAAGAGGCGGAACCCACGACCGTTCTCGGCGTGTTGCGGAAGCGGATCATTATGCCCGATTTGCCGCATTTACGTGGCCTATGCCGCTGCTGGTCATCGTTAGCCGGCAGCGGTCAACGGGCCTAGCTGATTCAGACTTCGGGGGTGCCCGTGCCCGCCCCAAAACTGTCAATCATTTAGGCCCGATGACGACGGACGACCATGTGCAACTGGCCCGCCATCGCCGCCGTCCGACGGGCGCCGGAGCACAAGCCAGGCACGATAGCGGATTGAGGCGCGCGACTCGCCGCAACGCCACCTCATTTTGCCGGATCTGGTTACCGTCCCGTGATCGGTGGAGAGCCGTGCGCCATCGGCCCCTTCTGCCGCTCGAAGAGGCGGACGATCTCCTCGACGGGCAGGCCCTTGGTCTCCGGGAGGAACCAGAACACGAAGGCGATGGCGGCCAGGCACAGGGCCGCGAAGCAGACCAGGACGCCGGCCAGGCTGATGGCGTTCTGCCAGACGGGGAAGACCTCGATAAGGGCGAAGTTGGCCAGCCAGTCAACGGCGGCGGCGATCGCGGCGGCCTGGCCGCGGACGGCGGTGGGGAACACCTCGCCCTGCAGGGTCCAGCCGACACCGCCGACGCCGATGGCGAAGGACGCGATGAAGAAGTCAAGGCCGATCATGATGACGACCAGCCGGGCATCGCCGTGCAGCCAGGCCAGTCCGAGCGCGGCGGCCAGGGCGAAGACGATCATGCCGAGGTACCCGCCCATGGCCAGCCTGCGGCGGCCGATCTTGTCGATCCAGCGGAAGCCCAGGTAGGTGGCGGCGACGTTGACGGTGGTCATGATCGCGGTGACCTCGACTCCGGCGACGGTGGTGTCGAGCAGGCTGGCGTGGACGCCGGAGAAGATCGGGCCGAGCACGTGCGGCCCGTAATACAACGGCACGTTGATGCCGGTGATCTGCTGGAAGATGAAGAAGACGCACACCACGACCAGCGCGCGCAGCACGCCCGGGGTCCAGCCGCGACGGGCCCGGCGGCGTCTTCGGCCCGGTCGACCTCCGCGGCGGCGGCGCGGACTTCGGCCTCGGTGAAGTCGCCGGCCCCCAGCACGGCCATGGCCTTGGACACCTGGCCGTACTTCCCGTGGCGCATCAGCCAGCGCGGCGATTCTGGCATCTGAGTGCGCAGCGCCAGCCCGACGAGCGCGGGCACCGCGCCCAGGCCGAGCACCAGCCGCCATCCCACGGTCGCGGCGCTGCCGGGGAAGGCGGCGAAGATGATCAGCGCGACGATGTAGGAGACCAGGATGCCGACGGTGATCATCCACTGCTGCAGCATGGTCAGCGAGCCGCGCCGGTCCTTGGGGGCGTACTCGGCGATGTAGGCCGTCGCGATCGCCGAGTCCGCGCCGATCGCCAGCCCGATCAGCGTCCGGGCGCCCAGCAGCATCCCCGCGTCCACCGTCACCGCCGACAGGATCGCCCCGAGCGCGTAGATGCCCGCGTCAATGATCAGCAGCGTCTTGCGGCCGAACCGGTCGGCGGCCGGGCCGCCCAGGATCGCGCCGACGGCCGCGCCCAGCGACGCCCCCGACACCAGGTACCCCTCCGCGAGGCCGTGCAGGGGATACGGCACGAAGTTCAGCGCGGAGCCGATGTTGGACGTGTCGTAGCCGAACAGGAACCCGCCCAGCGTCGCCAGCAGCGTCAGCTGCCAGTAGAAAGCAGTGGCCCGCTGGTTATCCAGCGCGGTGAGGACGTTACGTTCGACGGCAGGCTGAGCCATGTTTCACCCGGGCCGCGAGCTCAGCGCGCGGCTGGCTGCGTCATGCCCCGCAGGGCCGGGGCTTCGCTGACGAGGCTGTCGAAGCCGGACGGCGGGTGGCCAAGGAGTTCGCTGACGTCGCTCGTGGCCCGGTCGTACCGGTTTTCGCCATGGAGCCGGGCCATCGTCGCGATGTGCTCCTGGATGTGCGAAGGCAGGCCAAGCGGCTTCAGGTCATGGTCAAGCCACTCCTGGTAGGGCACGTTGACGTAGGTGACCGCGCGGCCCAGGGCGGCGGAGAACTCGGCGGCGATCGCGGTCATGTCCCTGGACGCGGCGCCGGTCAGCTGGTAGACGTGGCCGACGTGCCTGGCCGGGTCGTCGGTGAGCAGGCGGGCCACCACCTCGGCCACGTCGCGGGAGGCGACCGGTGAGGTCCGGGCGTCGCCGAACGGGAGCCTGATCGTGGCGTTCCGCGCAATCGAGTCGACCGCGAGCATGGCGAAAAGCGGGTTCTCCATGAACACCGTCGGGCGCACGTGCGTGACGGGCAGGCCGGACCAGTCAAGGACGTGCTCGCTGAGCCAGTGCAGCCGCTGCTGCCTGGATTCCGTCGAGCTGCGCACGCCCATCTGCGACACCGTCATCTGGGACATGTTGACCAGCAATTCCATGGCCCCGTTGTCCAGCGCGACGACCGCCATCGTGGCCGTGGCCTCCAGGTAGTAGGGAGACACGCCCATCCCGAAGTACGCTCGCCGGCAGCCATCGAGAGCGGCCGCCACATCCGGCGCCCGGGTCAGGTCGCCCACCGCGATCTGGACATCGCCCATGGCGCGCAGTTCCCGCGCGCGGTCGTCGTCCCGCTGCACCAGGGCGCGAACGGTAACTCCCCGGGCGGCCAGTTCCGAGACGATCCTCGAGCCGATGTTGCCCGTGGCGCCGGTCACCAGGGTCGGATGAAGCTCAGGCATGATGCGGGCCTCCTGCTCGGGCGATCTCCGCTTTAGCTACCCGACATCGCCCGGGCGTAACAGATTCGCTAACTCTCGATTACTTACCGTGATCGAGCGCTGGCGTGCGGGCGGCCTCGGCCTGGACGCGCGCGCCGGGTGCCGGCGACGCTTGATCGGTCGCGGGCGGTGTCTGGAAGGATCTGCTCTCATGGTGGTCCCTCTCGTCGCTCGCTGCGTCGCGGCGGCCCTCGGCGCCGCACTCGTGCTCACGGCCTGGGCCAGCGTCATCGGGACGCTCATCGTCCCCAGGCCGGTCGGGCACCGGCTGGCCCACTGGGTGGAATGGGTGGTGCTGGCCGTCTACCGGCGCGTGACCCAGGGCAGTGCCGACTACCGGCAGCGGGACCGGCGGCTGGCCAGCCAGGCGGCGGCGATCCTGCTCAGCCAGCTCGTCGCCTGGCTGCTCATCGTCTTGGCCGGTTTCACGCTCCTGCTGTGGCCCTTCGCTCAATCCGGGATCGCGTCAGCGTTCAGCGACGCCGGGTCCTCGCTGTTCACCCTCGGGTACCAGGAGCCGCCCGGAACCGCCCCCGGGATCCTCGTCTTCGTCGCCGCCGCCACCGGCCTGGTGATCGTCGCCCTGCAGGTCGGCTACCTGCCCACGCTGTATGCCGCCTTCAACCGGCGCGAGATCGAGGTGTCGCTGCTCAACGCGCGCGCCGGGGTGCCCTGCTGGGGGCCGGAGCTGCTGGCCCGCACCCATTACGCGCTGGGCTCGGGGACGTCGACGGTCAACACGCTCCCCGACTTGTACCACAGCTGGGAACGCTGGGCGGCGGACGTGGCGGAGAGCCACAGCGCGTACCTGTCGCTCGTCTGGTTCCGCTCGCCCCGGCCGCTGTCGTCGTGGGTGGTCTCGCTCCTGGCGGTACTCGATTCCGCGGCGCTGTACCTCGCGCTGTCGCCGGGTGCCGCCCCCACGGTCCCGGCCAGGCTGTGCCTGCGCGGCGGGTTCGACTGCCTGACCCGCGTGGCCCAGGCAATGGGCCTGGACGTGCCCGACGCGCCCGATCCGGCCACCGGCATCGCCTTGACGTACGCGGAGTTCCTCGAAGCAGTGGACCGGATGCGAGAGGTCGGCTTCGTGATCGAGCGCGATCCGGCCGACGCGTGGCCGGACTTCGTCGGCTGGCGGCTCAACTACGAGCAGGCCGCGTACGCGATCGCCGACGAGGTCGACGCGGTGCCCGCGCTGTGGTCGGCGCGCGGCGCGACTCGCTGCCCGCCATCCCCCCGTACCGCCCGCGCGGCTAGCGAGCGGGGCGAACAGGGGAACGGGGGCGTGCCCTCGTTACCCGAACTGGCCGGGCTGGTAATCGCCGGCGGGCTGCTGGGTGATGACGTTCAGGCGGTTCCAGGAGTTGATGAGGGCGATGGCGCACACCAGGGCGGCGAGCTGCTCCTCGTCGTAGTGCTTGGCGGCATTGGCCCACGCGTCGTCGGTGACGCCGCCGCCCGCGTCGGCGAGGCGGGTGCCCTGCTCGGCCAGCTCCAGCGCGGCCCGTTCGGCCTCGGTGAAGACCGTGGCCTCGCGCCAGGCCGCGACCAGGTTGAGCCGCACCGGGGTCTCCCCGGCGCGCGCGGCTTCCTTGGTGTGCATGTCGATGCAGTAGGCGCAGCCGTTGACCTGGCTGGCGCGGATCTTCACGAGTTCCTGGGTCGCGGCGGGCAGCGTCGAGCCCGCGAGCACCTTGCCCGCCGAGTTGAGGTACTTGAAGAACTGGGCAGCGGTGTGGCTGCCGAAGAGGCTGAGACGAGCTTCCATAGTGGGCGCCTAACCCGTTCGCTGGCCGGTACACCTCGAGGACGAGACAGCCCGGCCCGATGTGACGGGAACGGCCAGCCGGGCAGGAGCCGGGCACCGCGATCCTAGATACCCCTATACATGGTTATAAAGGGCTAGCGAGGCCGGTGCCTGGGGTGGTGGGCGGGAAGAAAGCAGGCGCTCACGGGTGCTCTGACACGAGGATGCCGGACGTCGATGGCTCCAGGGCGCGAAACACGTGCGGTATGTCTCCGGGGTACCGGATGTAGTCGCCCGGCCTCAGTTCCACCGGGTCATCCGTCGGCCCGGCCATCACCCGGCCGGCGCTGAGGACCAGGTGCTCGACGGTCCCTACGTGGTGCGGCTGGGCCAGTCGCGGCGTTCCCGGCTCCGCCGACACCTGGTAGATGTCTCGCCGGACGCCCGCCGGGCCGGATGCCAGCATCGACACCCGGTAGTTGGACTCCTCCGAGTAGACGACCAGCCCCTCGCCGGCCCTGATCACCTCGACCCGCGGGCCAGGCGGGTCGACCAGCTGGCTGAACGGCACGCCGAGCGCCACCGCTAGCGCCCAGAGCGTCTCCACGCTCGGGTTGCCGGTTCCCGACTCCAGCTGGGACAGGGTCGACTTGGCGATGCCCGCCCGGCGCGCGACCTCGGTGAGCGACAGGCCGGCCCGGCCCGCTCCCGGCGCAGCGCGCCCGCGATCAGCCCCACCAGGTCCGCCGCGCTACCAGACGCCTCCATGGGTTCGCTCAACACTCCGATCTGTTCGTTTTGACGAACACCCTAGCAGCGTTCACTATATTGAACATGCGACTTCTATGGCGAACAAGCCAGCCGGCCTCCCCCGAGAGGACGCCCCCTCCCCCGCTGCGCGATATCGCCCTCGTCTGCGTTGCCGACGCGATCGTGGGGGCGTCATTCGGCGCCACTGCCGTGGCCGGCGGCCTGCCCTGGTGGGTGCCCGTCGCGATGTCGCTGATCGTCTTCGCCGGCGGCAGCCAGATCGCGGCCACCAGCGTCGTGATCGCCGGAGGCGGGCCTGCCGCCGCCGTCGCGGCCGGCGCGCTGCTCAACGCCCGCCTGCTGCCCTACGGCTTCGCGGTCTCAGGGATTACCGGCCGCACCTGGTGGACCCGCCTGATCGGCGCGCACCTCACGACGGATGAGTCGGTCGCCTTCGCGCTTCGCTACGGCAGCCGGGCCGGCGGCGCGCCCGACCCCGGGCTGGCGTCCCGGGCGTTCTGGGCGTGCGGAACCTTCCTGTTCGCCGTGTGGAACGCATCGGTCGCCCTCGGCGTGCTCGCCGGAACCACGATCAGGGATACCGGGGCGTTCGGCCTTGACGCCACGTTCCCCGCGGTGATGGTCGCGCTGGCATTGCCGGCCTTGTCACGGCCACGGACCCGGGTCGCCGCGGGCGGCGGCGCCGCCGTCGCGGTCGCGCTGACGCCCCTGCTGCCCGCCGGGCTGCCGGTGCTCGCCGGCCTTAGCGGCCTGCTGCTGTGCCTGCCCGCGCGTCGGCGCTCACGGAAGGCAGACCGCTGATGCCGTTGCTCGCCATCGGGGTGCTGGCCGGCCTCACGTACTCGTTCCGGCTTGCCGGGCCGGTGCTGCGCGGCCGGGTGCGCCTCTCCCGGAGCACCGAGGACCTGTTCGCGATCGCCGCCGCCATCCTGCTAATGTCACTAGCTGCAACTGGAGCGATCACGCAAGGTCACGGATTCGCGGGCTGGGCGCGACCCGCCGGGGTCCTCGTCGCGGGGGTGCTCGCGGCCCGGAAGGCGCCGTTCCCCGTCGTCGCCATCGCGGCGGCAGCGACGACCGCCCTGTTGCGCCTGGCCGGCATCGCCTGACGAAGGCGATCGCAGTTCCGCATCGTGGAACGAAAACCTGGGTAAGCCTTACGGTGACATTTCGGTTTCCGAGAGTCGCTTGACAGGCTGGAACCCGGCCAGAGAGGGAGAGGCGTGGCAGCCCTGGACCTTCCCGTGGCCCCCGACTTCCCCGATTTCCCCGAGGACAACAGGATCTCCCGCGCCGAGCGGCTACCGTACTCCCCTCGCCAGCCAGCGGTGCTAGTCAGCTGGCGGGCACCGGCCGGGCAGCGGGCGGGCTGCCTGGCCTGGACATTCCTGGCGCTGTGCGCGGCGATCACGCTCGTGCTGACGGGACCTCACGTGTCGGTCGCGTTCGGGATGAGGTTGCCGTTGATCGTCGCCGGGTGCGGGGGCATATGGTGCGCGTCGCGGTGGCGACGGCGGGTGACCGTCACCACGGATGAGGTCATCGTGCGGGGGCTGCTGCGAACCCGGCGGATACCGCGCTCGGCCCGACTGTGCAGCACGGCGCTGGGCACGAGCCTGTTCATCGCGCGGGTGCAGCGCCGGCGGCAGCCGGTGCCGATGCTGACGCCGTGGCTGGTGCTGACCTCGACGCTGGGCGTGGTGGTCGCCACCACGAAAATCCTGTCCGACCACCCGCAGCTCACGGGGGCCTTGTTCGCCGGGGGCGCGGCGGTGTGCGTCACCGCGCTCGCCGTGTGCTTCCGGGTCGACCGGGAGAACTTAAACGATCGTCGCCGAGGACCGGCTCGGGAAGAGTGCCCGCGTTGTGCTCAAGCAGCCGCCACCGGGCGGGGCGGCCGCCGGCGGCTGGCCCTGTGCCGCGGCGGCCGGCCGGGCCTGCTCGCTGGTGCCGCTCATGCCGACGGCCTGGCCGCGGTGCTGGCCGAGGACGGACCAGCAGCAGTTAGACAACGGGCCGAGAACGCCCCCCTCGGCGATCCCCAGCAGCCGCTCCATGCCGAGCCGCAGCGCCGCGCCGTGGCTGACCACGACGGCCAGGCCGCCCGGCGGGATGCTGTCGGCGGCGCGCTGCAATCCGGCCGTCACCCGGTCGGTCACGGCTCGCGCCGACTCGCCGCCCGGCGGGTCCCAGGTCTGTCGCTCACGGGGGTAGCGCTCGCGGATCTCGTCGTCCGTGAGCCCTTCCCAAAGGCCGCCGGAACGCTCCCGCAGGTCCATGTCGAGGGTCACCACCAGGCCGGTGAGCTTGGCCAGCGGCTGCGCGGTGGCCACGGCGCGGCTCAGGTCGGAGGCTATGATCGCGTCCGGGCGCAGCGCGGCCAGCAGGCGGCCTGCCCGCTCGGCCTGTGCGGTCCCCGTCTCGTCCAGCGGGATGTCGGTCTGTCCCTGGAACCGGTGCTCGGCGTTCCAGATCGTCTGGCCGTGCCGCAGCAGCACGAGCCGCTTCGCCTCGGTCAGCGGGACTCTCCCGTGCTCGCGGCGCCGCCGGCGGCCGACGGGTTGCCCGCGAGAGCCGCCTCGGGCAGCTTGATCCGCGGGCAGTCCTTCCAGATCCGCTCGAGTGAGTAGAACGTGCGCTCCTCGGCGTTCTGCACGTGAATCACGATATCCATGTAGTCGAGGAGGACCCAGCGGCCTTCCCGCTCGCCTTCCCGGCGGACCAGGTTCGCGCCAGCCTGCTTCAGCTTGAGCTCAATCTCATCGAGGATCGCGCGTACCTGCCGGTCGTTGGCTCCCGAGCACAGCAGGAACGCGTCAGTGATCGCTAGCTGCTCGCTGACGTCGTAGGCGACGATGTTCTGCGCGAGCTTGTCGGCCGCGCCGAGCGCGGCGATCTCGATGAGCTCGATGGCTCGTGCGGTGGCAGTCACGTGTTCGGCTCGGCCTCCTTGGTAGGCGGTGCGCTCCCGGTACTGGTGCTCACCCCTCCAGCATCTCATGGCCGCCGCTGCGGCGCGCAGGCGCTGAACGGCCCGCGGAGAAGCTTGACACACCAGAGTGCGCGATATTGGCCCGGTTGCATGCTATACAAGCATTATCGTGCATCGCTCAGGGGCTGCCTCTGCAGTGGCGGGGAAGGAGACGGCACGTGCGGCAGATGTCGCGATACGAGCGCTGGAACCGCCTGCTCGAACTGGTGGCGGAGCATGGCCACGTCGAGGTATCGGATGCCGCGCAGGCCCTCGACGTTTCCGAGGCCACCATCCGCCGGGACCTGGATCAGCTCGCCGGGCAGCGCATGCTCACCCGCACTCGCGGCGGCGCTACCGGCAGCAGCCAGCTGGCCCACGAGCTGCCGCTGCTGTATAAGCTCGCCCGGCACGCGCCGGAAAAGCAGCGCATCGGGCGGGCCGCGGCCGCGCTCATCGCGGGCGACGCGACGGTGGCGCTCAATGGCGGCACGACCACGATCGAGGTGGCGCGGGCGCTGGTCAGCCGGGGCGAGGGCGGCGACCGGCCGGCGCCAGGGGCCGGCCGCCCGGACATGGCGGCACCATCTCCCTGACCGTGGTGACCAACGCGCTGAGCGTCGCGAACGAGCTTGCCATCAGGCCGCAGGTCAAGCTGGTCGTCACCGGCGGGGTGGCGCGCCCGGAGTCGTCTGAGCTGATCGGCCCGCTGGCCACGTACGTGCTGAACGACCTGCTGTTCGACTGGGCGGTCCTTGGCGTGGACGGCCTGGATCCGGTGGTCGGCGCGACCGCGCACCACGAGGGCGAGGCGTCCCTCAACCGGCTCATGGCGCAGCGCGCGCAGCGCGTGGCCATCGTCGCCGACAGCTCGAAGCTCGGGCGCCGCTCATTCGCCCGCGTCTGCGGCGTCGATGACATCGACGTGCTGGTCACGGACGCCGCCGACGACGACGTCGCGGTGGCGGCGCTGGCTGATAAGGGCATTCGGATCATCAGCGTGTAGTGACTTGGCAAGACGCGCAGGATGTGCGCGTTTCCCCTCCACGAACGAAACACGAATCGATCACGTTATGCACGTTTGGTGCTCTTGCGTGTTGACTGCCGCTTGCACTGATAGGTAACTTTCCTGTCAGAAGCATGGACTGTGCACGGTTCGCAACTAACCAGCTGCGGCCCGCGCAGCCGGGCGACTGGCATGACGTCATTACGACGCGGATCGCAAGGAGTGACTAAGTGAAAGCACGGCTGATCGCCGCGGCCGCCGCCGGCACGGCGGCTCTCTTCGCACTGGCGGCCTGTGGCTCGGGTCGCGAGGCCAGCGCGTCCGGAAGTTCGGCCAGCGGCTCGGTAACGCTGCAGTTTTACGGTGCCGACTACGGGACGGCCCGGCCAACAGCACGACCAAGTACTGGAACGCGGTCGCCACGGCATTCCACGCAGCGAACCCGAACATCACGGTCAAGGTGCAGACGGTCGACTGGACGGACTTCCCGATCAAGGTCGCGACGCTGATCCAGAACAAGCAGTATCCGGACATCCTCGAAGGCAACCCGGCCCCGCCGTACGCCCAGTCGGGACTCATTTACCCGGTCTCCCAGGTGATGTCGCCGTCGACTCAAACCAACCTGATCCCGAAGTTCGTGGCTGACGGCGCCTACCAGGGCACCGATTACGGCATCCCGTTCACGACCAGCACGCGGGCGTTCTACTACAACAAGAAGATCTTCGCCGCGGCGGGCATCGCGAGCCCGCCGACCACGTGGGCGGAGCTGCAGGCGGACGCGGCCAAGATCAAGGCCAAGGGCTACATCGGCTACGGCCTGCCGCTGGGCAGCGAGGAGGCCCAGGCCGAGCTGCTGCTGTGGTTCCTGGGCAACGGCGGGGGGTACGTCGACAGCTCGGGCAAGTACGTCATCAACAGCTCGCAGAACATTGCCACGCTGACCTTCCTGAAGGGCCTGGCGGCGGCGGGCGACACCCAGCCGAACCCGGGCAGCACCGACCGCAAGGAGATCTGGGCTGACTTCGCCGCGGGCAAGGTCGGCATGATGCTCGGCTCCCCCGCCGTCATCCCGATCATCCAGGCCGCCGGCGTGCTCAAGCCGGCCGACTACGCCACGGCGTCCATCCCGGGCAAGACCGGCCCGATCTCGCAGACCCTGGGCGTGCACGACGACATCGTGGCGTTCAAGGCCAACCCGAGCCACCAGGCCGCGATCAAGGCGTTCCTCGACTTCGCCTACCAGGACAGGTGGCAGCTCCAGTTCGACGATGAGTATGACCTGCTGCCCGCCACCCAGTCGGCCGCCAAGTCGATGGGAACCGCCAGCCCGATGTTCGCCGCCTTCCTCGGCAACATCGTGAACTCGGTCAACTACCCGGGCGCGGCGAACTGGACCACGGTCGAGACCCAAATCAAGACGTCGGTGGGCCAGGCCATCACCGGGAACCCGACGCAGGTCCTCGGCACGATCCAGCAGACGGCCAGCACCGGCGCCTGATGTCCGCGACCACCACCGAGCAGCCCGGCCCGCGCAAGCGGGCCGGGCTGGCCCGCTTTCCCAAGTCCCGCTCCGGCACCAGGCCCCTGGTCCGGCTGGAGCCCCTGCTGTGGCTCGGCCCGGCGATCGGGCTGATCCTGGTCGTGGTGATCTGGCCGATCGTCGCCATGATCGAGACGTCGTTCCGGAACATCACGCCCCTCGGCATCGACATCGGCTCGGCCGGATGGAGCAACTTCTCCCAGGTCTTCACCAACCCGAACCTGCCCGGCATCCTGGTGCGGACCCTCATCTGGGTGGCAGCCGTGGTCGCCATCACGATGCTGCTGTCCCTCGGCCTCGCCCAGCTGTTCAACCAGCGCTTCCCCGGGCGGCGCTACGTCCGGTGGGCGCTCATCGCCCCGTGGGCGGCGTCGGTGATGATGACGTCGCTGATCTTCCGCTGGATGCTGCAGCCCGACAGCGGCGTCATCTACCTGCTCCTGCACCAACTCGGCCTCGTCCGCCAGTTCAACGTCAGTACGCCGGACTGGCTGGGCAACCCAGACGCGGCGATGGCGTGCATGATCGCGGTCGCGGTGTTCGTCTCGCTGCCGTTCACGACCTACGTGCTGCTGGCGGGCCTGCAGTCGATTCCCGGCGACCTGTACGAGGCGGCCCGCGTGGACGGCGCGTCCCCCCCGTACGCCTACCGGCACATCACCCTCCCCCTGCTGCGGCCCGCGTTCGCGGTGGGAGCGGTCATCAACTTGATGAACGTCTTCAACTCGTTCCCGATCATCTGGGAGATGACCCGTGGCGGGCCCGGCTACGAGACCGCCACGAGCACCGTGTTCATGTACGACCTGAAGGGCACCTTCGTCGGGCAGGCGGCGGCGATGTCCATCATCAACTTCGCCCTCGTCGTGATCATCATCCTGGTGTTCCTGCGGGTCAACGGCTGGAACAGGGAGGAGGCCCGCTGATGGCCGTGACCACCGCAAGGGCCGAGGCCACCGCCCCGGCGCGCGTCCCGGGGTCCGCGCGCCGGCGGCGGCTCCCCTCGGTGCGGACCGCGATCATCGCCCTCGTCGCCTACGTCACCGGGGTGATCTTCCTCCTGCCGTACCTGGAGATGCTGGTCACCTCCGTGCGGCCGCAGAAGGAGCTATTCGACCGGGACTACCTGCCGCACCACTTCGCGTGGTCGAACCTCACGAACATGTGGGGATCCGCCTATGGCATCGTGGACAGCCTCCGGGTGAGCATCGAGATCGCGGCCGGCTCGACGCTCCTGGTGCTGCTGGTCGCGCTGCCCGCGGCCTACTACACCTCGCGGCACCGCTTCCGCGGGCGCGGCGCGTTCCTGCTGCTCGTGCTGGCTACCCAGATGCTTCAGCCGACCGCGCTGATCGTCGGCATCTACAAGGAGTTCCTGAGCTTCGGGCTGCTCAACATCAACCCGGTGTGGTCGCTGATCCTGGTCAACGCCGGGTTCAACCTCGCCTTCGCCATCTGGATCCTCAACGCCTACATCGGGTCGATCCCGGAGGAGCTCGAGGAGGCGGCGATGGTCGACGGGCACGGGCGCCTCGGGGCGCTGCTGCACGTGACCGCGCCGCTGGCGATGCCGGGCATCGTGACCGCGCTGATCTTCACGTTCATCTCGGCGTGGAACGAGTTCATCTCGGCGCTCGCGCTGACCACCAGCAGCAGCGACTTCCCGCTCACGGTGCGGCTGGACTCGTTCATCGGGCAGTACACGGTCGACTGGCAGCACCTGTTCGGTGCCTCGCTGGTGGCCACCATCCCGGTGTTCATCCTGTTCGCGCTCATCGAGGGCCGCGTCGTCGGTGGCCTGACCGCCGGGTCGATTAAGTAGCCGCGTTCCGGGTCATCCCGCCTGCCGCCGGTACAGGCCGCGCTTGGCGATGTACTGGACGACCCCGTCAGGGACCAGGTACCAAACGGGGTCGCCAGAGGCCACGCGCAGACGGCATTCACTCGAGGAGATAGCGAGGGCCGGGACTTCCACGAGCGATGCCTTTCCCTCCGGAAGCCCCGCTCCCGACAGCCGGTGCCCCGGCCGCGTGCAGCCGATGAAGTGGGCGAGCGAGAAAAGCGACTCCACGTCGTGCCAGGTCAGCACCTTGGCCAGGGCGTCGGCGCCGGTGATGAAGTACAGGTCGGTATCCGGGCCGTTAGCCTCTCGAAGGTCCCTGAGCGTGTCGATCGTGTAGGTCGGCCCGGGCCGGTCGATGTCAACCCGGCTGACGCTGAACCGGGGGTTGGACGCTGTCGCGATCACTGTCATGAGGTACCGGTCCTCGGCCGGGGACACTCCCCTCCCTTCCTTCTGCCACGGCTCGCCGGTGGGCACGAAGATCACCTCATCGAGGCTGAAGATGTGGGCTACCTCGCTGCCGGCGACGAGGTGACCGTGATGGATGGGATCGAACGTGCCGCCCATTACCCCGATCCGCCTGCGTCCTTTTGGGTTGGTCAAGGGCCGACTCCTCCGTGCAAACGAGATATGCCGTGAATTTGCTCCAGACGCTGTCCAGCGCTCTCTCCCGGTACTACCATGCGAGTATGACTGTGCCTGACCGCGCACGTGTCCGCCTCACGGGGATTAGCTCACGCGCCTACGAGCACCCCGCCGATCGCTCGGCGCTTGTCGCGCTGCGCAAGCTGAGCGGCTTCGACGTGCTCCTGAGCAAGCTCTTCGGCCTCATCAACGAGCGGGCCTTGCGCCTTACTTACCTGGCTGGCGCCGTGAAGGTGTCCGAGCGCCAGTTCCCGCACATCAACGCGCTGGTGCGGGACGGCTCGTACATCCTGGACCTGCCCGACGTGCCCGAGTGCTACGTCATGCAGACCCCGATCGTGCAACGCCATGGCCATCGGCCGGGACCGGCCGTTCGTGGTGATCACCACTGGCCTGGTCAACCTGCACGACGAGGAGGAGCTGCGATTCGTCGTCGGCCACGAGCTCGGGCACGTCCTGTCGGGGCACGCGGTCTACCGGACGATGCTGCTCATCCTCATCCAGCCTCGCCTCCCGGATCGCGTGGATGCCGATCGGCTACCTCGGGCTGCGCGCCATCATCTGGGGCCTTGAGGAGTGGTTCCGCAAGTCGGAACTGTCCTGCGACCGGGCGGGCCTGCTGGCCTGCCAGGACGTGGACGCGGCCCGCCGCTCGCTGATGAAGCTGGCCGGCGGCGCGCACCTGTCCGAGCTCAACCCGGACGCGTTCCGCGAGCAGGCGCACGAGTACGACGCGGTGCCGGACCTGCGCGACTCGCATCCTCAAGGTGCTGCAACTGCAGGGCACCACGCACCCGTTCGCGGTGGTGCGGTTCGCCGAGCTCGACCACTGGGCGACCAACGGCGACTACGACCCGATCCTCGGCCGGCGACTACCCGCGCCGGGAAGACGACCGCGACGCGTCATTCACCGACGAGGTGCGCAACGCCGCCAAGTCCTACCAGGACTCGTGGAACCGTTCGGAGGACCCGCTCGCCGGCATCCTGCGCGGCGTCGCCGAAGGCGGCGTCCGCGCGGCCAGCGGCTTGTTCGACCGGCTCGGCGGCAACCGCAACTCCGGCGACAGCAGCGACAACAGCGACAACTAGGCCTGCCAGCACAGCGCCCCCGCGCCCGGCCGCCCGCCAGCGGCCGGGCGCGGGGTTTTTTGCGGTGGTGCGAGCTAGCTGGGGCGGGGGGATCAGAGGATGACCAGGTCGTCGCGGTGGACGACTTCGCGCTCGTATTCTGGGCCGAGCCTGCTGGCTAGCCAGCGGGTGGAGCGGCCCATCAGGCCGGGGAGCTCGGTGGCGTCGTAGTTGACCAGGCCGCGGGCGATGACCTTGCCGGCCTCGTCGGTCAGGTCGACCGGGTCGCCGGCGTCGAAGGTGCCCGTCGACGCCGGTGATGCCGGCCGGGAGCAGCGAGGCCCGGCGCTGGACCACCGCGATGACGGCACCGTCGTCGAGTCTTCAGGGTGCCCCGCGCGACGGCGGCATGCGCGAGCCACAGCAGCCGGGTGCGCGGGCCGCTGGCCCGGTCGGGGCGAAGTACGTGCCGGTCGCGCTCACCCGCCAGTGCCTGCGCGGCGACTGGCGCGGCGGTGACGCACGGTGGCGATGCCGGCCGCGGTCGCGATCAGCGCCGAGTCGACCTTGGTCGACATGCCGCCGGTCCCGACGCCGCTCGCGCCGGTCTTGCCCGCCCTGATGCCGACCAGGTCCGTCGGGCCGTTCACCTCGGCGATCTTGCTGGCACCGCCCTTGCGCGGGTCCCCGTCGTAGAGGCCGTCGACGTCGGACAGCAGGATCAGCGCGTTCGCCCGGCTGACATGGGCGACGAGGGCGGCGAGCCGGTCGTTGTCGCCGAACCGGATCTCGTCGGTGGCCACCGTGTCGTTCTCGTTGATGACCGGGACCATGCCAAGCTCGATGCAGCCGGTCCAGGGTGCGCTGCGCGTTGCGGTAGTGGCCGCGCCGCATCAGGTCGTCGGCGGTCAGCAGCACCTGGCCGGTACCCGAGGCCGTGCCGGGCGAACGCCTCCGTGTACCGGGCGATCAGCAGGCCCTGGCCGACGCTGGCGGCCGCCTGCTGGGTCGCCAGGTCCTTCGGGCGCTTCCTCAGGCCGAGCGGGGCCATGCCGGCCGCGATCGCGCCGGAGGAGACGAGCAGCACCTGGTTGCCGTCGCGGACGCGGTCCGCGAGGGCGGCGACCAGCGACGTCGATGCGGGCGTCGTCGATCGCGCCGTCTTTCGTGGTCAGCGACGACGAGCCGATCTTGACGACGACCCGGTGCGCGTCCGCGATGTCCTGGCGTACTAGCACAGCAGCATGAATATCGACGTGCGGCTCCTGCCTGTCGCAGGCTGCGCTACCAGTTCTGCAGGCGCCCGTCCGTGCCGCGGGGGCCAGGCACGTGGCCGCCGCCCGGCCGACAGTTCCGGGTCCCAGTCGAAGACGACCGCGTCATCCTCGTCGCCGATCAGGATCTCGTCGCCTGGCTGCGGCACCCGCCTTCGCCAGGGCCTCCTCGACGCCGAGCCGGGCCAGCCGGTCCGCGAGGTAGCCGACCGCCTCGTCGTTGCGTGAAGTCGGTCTGCCGCACCCAGCGCCTCGGCTTGTCGCCGCGGATCAGGTACGCGCCCCTCGGGTGTCTTGCGTATCTCGAACTCCGGGCCCTGACGGCGGCCGGGCGGATCACCACGCGGGTCGGCTCCGGCTCCGGTGCATCGCGCGGGCCTGGACGACGAGCCCGGCCATCGCGAACCCCAGCTCCCGTAGCCCTTCGGTCGTCGCCGCGGACACCTCGTACACCTGCAGGCCGCGCGCCTCAAGGTCCGGCCGCACGAGGTCGGCAAGGTCACGAGCCTCTGGCACGTCGATCTTGTTCAGCACGACGATCGCGGGCCGCTGGGACAGCGGAACGCCCGCCAGCGGTGAGCCGGCGATGGTGCCCGTGGCGGCCAGCTGCTCGTAGGCCGGCAGCTCCGCCTCGATCGCGTCGAGGTCCGAGATCGGGTCGCGGCCGGGCTCGATCGTGGCGCAGTCCAGCACGTGGACGATCGCGGAGCACCGCTCGACGTGCCGCAGGAAGTCATGGCCCAGTCCCTTGCCCTCGCTCGCGCCGGGGATCAGGCCCGGCACATCGGCGACGACGAACTGGACGTCGCCCGCCTCGACGACGCCCAGGTTGGGGATGAGGGTGGTGAACGGGTAGTCGGCGATCTTGGGCCGGGCGGCGGACATGGCGGCGATCAGCGAAGACTTGCCCGCGTTCGGGAAGCCGACGAGGCCGATGTCGGCCACGGTCTTCAGTTCCAGGGTCAGCTCGCGCTCCTCGCCGGGCTCTCCCTTGAGCGCGAAGCCGGGCGCCTTGCGCCTGGGCGAGGCGAGGGCCGCGTTGCCGAGGCCGCCCTTCCCGCCAGCCGCGGCGACGAACCGGGTCCCGGTGCCAACCAGGTCGGCGAGGATGGCGCCGCGCTTGTCCAGGACCACCGTCCCGTTCGGCACCTTGATGATAAGGTCGCCGCCGTCGGCCCCGTTACGGTTGGCGCCGGATCCCTGCCGCCCGCTTCCGGCCTTGCGCACCGGGCGGCGGTGGAAATCGAGAAGCGTCGAGCTTGAGGCGTCGACCTCAAGGATCACATCGCCGCCGCGCCCGCCGTTGCCGCCGTCAGGGCCGCCGAGCGGCTTGAACTTCTCACGGTGGACCGAGGCGCAGCCGTTTCCACCATCGCCCGCACGCACCTTCAGCAGCGCCTGGTCAGCGAACTCCGCCATGATTGTCCCCTTGTTTTATGGAGGCACCTTGTTTTATGGAGGCATCGCCGGACATGCCAAAAGCGGACCGGTCGCGTCCGACCCGGCCCGCTTTTGCCAAACCCAAGCCGCGCCCGGTTAGTCAGCCGAGTCCGGAACGATGCTCACCGCGCGGCGACCGCGGAACGTGCCGAACTTCACCGCGCCGCCGACCAGCGCGAACAGCGTGTCGTCACCACCGCGGCCGACGTTCTCGCCCGGGTGGAAGTGGGTGCCGCGCTGGCGGACGATGATCTCGCCGGCGTTGACCGCCTGGCCACCGAACCGCTTGACGCCGAGTCGCTGCGCGTTGGAGTCACGGCCGTTGCGGCTGGACGACGCGCCCTTCTTGTGTGCCATCTCTTCGCTACGCCTTCTCGATCCCGGTAACCCGGACCTGCGTGTACTTCTGCCGGTGACCCTGACGGCGCTTGTAGCCCGTCTTGTTCCTGTAGTGGATCATGTTGATCTTCGGCCCGGCGGCCGGCCCGACGACCTCGGCCGTCACCCGGTACCCGCCCAGCTCGGCCGGGTCGCTGATCACCGTCTCGCCATCAACTACCAGCATCGCGGGGAGCGTGATAGTCGCGCCCTCCTCCTCCGCGAGCTTGTCGATGGCGAGCACGTCATCGAGGGCGACCTTCTCCTGCCTGCCGCCGCAGCGCACAATCGCGTACACCCGAGAACTCTCTTCTCCCTTGTGCGTGCCCTGTGCCCCCGAAGCGATATCAACCGCGGCGAAGCCTTTCTCAGCCTCTGCCTCCGGTCATCGCGGGTGCGGCGAGCTCGCCATCCACCTTGACACGCCACGAACCTGACGTGCCACCTTACGCGCATGAAGTGTCCACCCAGCCATCAACTGACTCCGGGACACTGTCGTACAGCTTACCAGCTATCGCGGCCTCCCCCGACCGGACCGCGGGCAGGCAGGTCACGGACCCTGAAAGGCCATCCCACAACGATAGCCGGGAGTAGTCGTCCAACATCGACGGGCCTAGCTGATTTACCTCTGGGCCGCCGGGTAAGCGTTCTGGATTTACGTGGTCTGTGTCGCTGCTGGTCATCGTTAGCCGACAGCGGTCAACGGGCCTAACTGATTCAGACTTCGGGGGTGCCCGCCCCCATACTGTAAATCAGTTAGACCCGTCAACAACGGTCGACCGCGATCGCCAGTAAGAAGGATCAGTCTTCGAAGAGGAAACCCTCCTCATGCGCTGGCTCGGCAGGCGCGGTGCCCTCGTAAGAAGCAGTGCCCTCGTAAGAAGCGGTGCCCTCGTAAGAAGCAGTGGCCTCCTCCGGGTCGGTGACTACCGCGGGGGCGTCTTCGGCCACGGCCGACTCGCCCTCGCCCGCCGGACCGGCCTCGGGCGCGTCGGCCAGCGTCGCCTCGGCAGGCGCGGCCTCGGCAGGCGCTTCAGCCTCGGTGAAGGCTATTGCCTCGCGGGCTTCGGCGGGCTCGGCCGTCGTGTCAGTCACGCCGGCCGCGTCAGCCGCGGAATACACGGCCTCGGCTGCAGCGTCGGCGGGGGCTTGCGGCTCGGCGGGCGCGGGCTCGATGACTCCGGCAGGCGCTTCGGCCTCGGCAGGCGTCGTGTTCTCGGCTCCGGGCGCGTCGGCCTCGGGCGCGTCGGCCAGCGTGGCCTCGGCAGGCGCGGCCTCGGCAGGCGCGTCGGCCAGCGTCGCCTCGGCAGGCGCGTCGGCCAGCGTCGCCACGGGGACTCCGGCAGGCGCGTCGGCTTCGGCAGGCGCTTCAGCTTCGGCAGGCGCTTCAGCTTCGGCAGGCGCTTCGGCTTCGGCAGGCGCTTCAGCCACGGAGGACTCGGCTGCGGGTGCTTCGACCGCGGGCGCTTCGGCCGGGGACTCGGTGGCTGGCGTCACCTCGGCTGGCGGCTGCGTGGCTGTCGCCTCCGCCGTCGAGGCTGCCTCGGCCTCAACGGGCGGGACGGTGACGACCACGGTGACCGGCTCGTCGGAGGTGGTGACGCGGCGCACCATGGCCGAGCCCGACCGGGTACGGCGGCCCGGCGGGGCGGGCGGGACCTCGGTGGCGGGCGCCGTCGCCCGGTGATCGCCGAGGGCCTGCTCGCTCACGGCCTCGGCGGGTGCGCCGGCCTGGCTCGTGAGGTCAGCCGGGACGGTCTCCTCGATGGCGGCGTCCGACTCGGCCGGGTAGAGGTCCGCGCCCGGCTTGGCGCCAGACAGGGCCGCCGATGCCATCCCGGCGATCGCGTGGGCCACGGACGGCGGGCCCTGCCGGCCGCCCCGGTCGCGGTCCCGGTCACGGTCGCGCCGGTTGCGGCGGCTGCCATGCCCCGACCTCCCGGAGTCGGCGGAATCGGCGAGTGAGTCCAGCGGGCTGTCGACCACGGTCACGGCCGCACCGGAAGACGCCCCCGCGGCGGCACCGGACTCGCGTCGACCGTTGTGGTCAGTGCCGCTGCCATTGCCGTACCCGTGACCGTTACCGTTGCGGCGGTGCGGGTGCTGGCCGGTCAGCTCGACCGGCTCGAAGTGGAGGATCACGCCGCGCCCGTTGCAATGCTCGCACTGCTCGGAGAATGCCTCGAGCAGGCCAGCGCCGACCCGCTTGCGGGTCATCTGGACAAGGCCCAGCGAGGTGACCTCGGCGACCTGGTGCTTGGTCCGGTCCCTGGCGAGGCACTCAAGCAGGCGCCGGAGCACCAGCTCCCGGTTGGACTCCAGGACCATGTCGATGAAGTCGATGACGACGATGCCGCCGACGTCGCGCAGTCGCAGCTGGCGAACGATCTCCTCGGCTGCCTCCAGGTTATTGCGGGTGACCGTCTCCTCAAGGTTCCCGCCCTGGCCGGTGAACTTACCGGTGTTGACGTCAATGACGGTCATCGCCTCGGTACGGTCGATGACCAGCGACCCGCCGCTCGGAAGCCAGACCTTGCGCTCCAGCGCCTTGGCCAGCTGCTCATCGACGCGGTAGCCGGCGAACACGTCGTCGGTACCGGTAGCGCCCCCACCGGAGGCCGCCTCCGGCCCCCAGCGCTCAACGCGCTCGGCCAGGTGCGGCGCGACGTAACGGACGTACTCGTCGATCACGTCCCAGCCCTCGTCGCCGGAGACGATCAGCTGGGTGAAGTCCTCGTTGAACACGTCCCGGATGACCCGGATCGTCAGGTCGGGCTCGCCGTACAGCAGGGCCGGGGCGGTGGCCGTCTTGGCCTTCTTCTCGATGCTGTCCCATTGCGCGGCCAGCCGCGTCACGTCGCGCTCAAGCTCCGCCTCGGCCGCGCCCTCGGCGGCGGTGCGGACGATGACCCCGGCGTGCTCCGGCGTCACCTTCTTCAGTATGTGCTTGAGCCGGTTCCGCTCGGTGTCGGGCAGCTTGCGGCTGATGCCCGTCATCGACGCGCCAGGCACGTAGACCAGGTACCGCCCTGGCAGGCTGACCTGCGATGTCAGGCGCGCGCCCTTGTGGCCCACCGGGTCCTTGGTGACCTGGACGATCACTGACTGGCCGGGCTTCAGCGCCGACTCAATGCGCTTGGGCTGTCCTTCGAGGCCGCTGGCGTCGAAGTTGACCTCGCCGGCGTAGAGCACGGCGTTGCGGCCCTTGCCGATGTCGACGAAGGCCGCCTCCATCGAGGGCAAGACGTTCTGCACCTTGCCCAGGTACACGTTGCCGACGTACGACTGATGCGTGGTCCGGTTGACGTAGTGCTCGACCAGGACGCCATCCTCAAGCACCGCGATCTGGGTGCGGTCGCCGCGCTGGCGGACCAGCATCGCACGCTCGACGGACTCCCGGCGCGCGAGGAACTCGGACTCGGTGATGACGGGCGGGCGGCGACGGCCTGATTCCCGGCCTTCACGACGCCGCTGCTTCTTGGCTTCCAGCCGGGTGGAGCCCTTCACCGCGCGGACGTCGTCAGCGAGGTTGTGCGGCTCCCGAACGTGCACGACGGTGTCCGGCGGGTCGTCCGGTGAGCTGACGTCGGTCTCCCCCGAGCCGCGGCGCCGCTTGCGCCGCCTGCGGCGGCTGGTGGCGCTGTCGGCCAGGCCGGTCCCGGCGTCGGCTTCTGAGTCTTGCTCGGCGTCTTCCGAGTCCTGCTCGGCGTCGGCGGCGTCCTCGGCGTCCTGGGCCGCGGCGTCGGCCGGACTGGCCCCGGGCGAGTCCGCCCGGCCGCGGGTTCTCCGCTCGCGGCGGCGACGCCGGCGGGTGCCCGCGCCCTCCTCCTGGTCCTCCGGCGCGGGGGCAGCCTCGGCCGCGGGAGCGTCGGCCGGGGCGGCCTCGTCGGCGTCGGCGGCGTCGGCGGCCGATTCACCCTCGGCCTGGTCATGATCGCGGCCGGAATCGCCGCGAGCGCCCCGCCCGCGGGTGGCCCGTCCGCCAGCGGCCGCGCGGCGGGGCCGCGCGGTACCGGCCGGCGCGCGGCTCGTCTTCGGCCGCCTCGCTGGCCCCGCCGCTGGACGGCGCATAGGCCTGCGGCGGCTGGAACAGCACCTGCGGTGCCTGGAACAAGACGGCGGGCACCACCGGCGCGGGAGGAGCCGGAGCCGTGCCCACTCCCGCGGTGCTTACCTTGGCGCTGCTCGCCGCGCCGTTCGCCCCATGGCTAGGTGTCTCGTTGTCGTCAGTCTCGTGGTTGTTCAGCTCGCTGTCGAGCATTCGGGCAATCTCCAGTCAGGCTTCCGGGCGCGCCGATCTCGACGGCACTGCGCCGCGCGGAAGCTCCTAGTGTTCGTCCGCCTGGGCCGCGGGGTCGGCTGCCGTGCGGGAAGCGGTCACGCACGGGTCCGCTCGCACGGCTCCCAGACATGGTCATATTCCTGGTCTCGGGGGTCGTCATGGCATGACCACCCCGAATTCGCTAATCCACCCCTGCGCCAGCCGCGTCATCAGCGGCGGGGCGTCCGGGGTGACGCCTGAAAATTCGCGCATCGCCGTCAGCACGTCGTCCGGGCGGATAGCCGGGACGGTGTGCTTCACGATCATTCGCAGCGTCGCATCCCCAGTCGAGGCTCCGCTACCGGAGACACTGTCACCCGCGAGGAGGTCGATGGCGACCACCGCGGGCCGGGCGTCCATGCGACGCATTCCCTTGCTCGTGAGCCGCTCTACCTCCGCGTGCTCAAGGGCAAGAAACTCTTGTACCGCCGGGGCGACGTCCCGCGGCGGCAAGCCGGGAAGGATCACTTGCCACTCGGACGCGACGAGTTGGCTGGCTGGCAGCCCTCCCGCACCCTCGCTGACGTTGATCACTTCAATCCCATCCGGCAATGCTGCGTTCAGCCGTTCCCCCACCGCCGCCGGGTCGGCCCTGATCACCAGCGCGAGGCTGAGGTACTCCGCCTCGCTGGCGACGCCGGTCGGCGCACCTCCCGCGTAGGAGATCTTCGGATGCGGGGTGAATCCGGCTGAGTGCGCGATGGGCACTCCTGCCCGCCGCACTCCCCGCTCGAAGGCACGCGCCACATCCCGGTGGCTGGCAAAACGCATCTTTCCCCGCTTAGCATACCGGACCACGAGGTGCTGAACTGGAGGCGTGGCGGGAGGACCGTCTGGTGTCGGCTTTACCACGCCTTGTCTCCCCCCGTCCCCGGGGCAGCAGGGCCAGTCACGGACAGCACCGGAAGCAGGCGAGAGGGGTCGAGCCTTTCCCCGGTCGGACCCGCCTGAATCTCTGTACCCATCGCGGGGCATACCCCACACTCATAACACGGGGTCCAGCGGCAGTCTTCCACCTCGTCGGCTTCGGACGGCGCCACCGCTGCCTGCCAGTCCTGCCACAGCCAGTCCCGGTCCAGTCCCGAGTCCAGGTGGTCCCAGGGCAGCACCTCATCGTAGTCGCGCTCGCGCGTGGTGTACCAGGCGAGGTCGACCGGCCAGCCGGCCAGGGCGCTCGAGCAGGCGGCCACCCAGCGCTGGAAAGAGAAGTACTCGCTCCACCCGTCGAACCGCGCGCCATCGCGCCAGGCGGCCAGGATGACCTGGCCGACGCGCCGGTCGCCGCGGGCCATCAGCCCCTCGATCAGCGACGGCTCGCCCTCGTGGTAGCGGTAGCCGATGGACCGCCCGTATGCCTTGTCCGAGCGCAGCGCCGACCCGAGGGCACGCAGCCTGGCGTCCACCACACCGGGCTCGCACTGGGCGGCCCACTGGAAGGGCGTATGGGGCTTCGGAACGAACCCGCCAATCGACACCGTGCACCGGATGTCCTTGCGCCCGGTCGCCTCCCGGCCGGCCGCGATCACCCGGCGCGCCACCGACGCGATGGCGTGGACGTCCTCGTCGGTCTCTGTCGGCAGCCCGCACATGAAGTAGAGCTTGACCTGCCGCCACCCGGAGGAGTAAGCGGTCGTCACGGTCCGGATCAGGTCGTCCTCGGTCACCATCTTGTTGATGACCTTGCGCATGCGCTCCGAGCCGCCCTCGGGCGCGAAGGTGAGGCCCGAGCGCCGCCCGTTGCGCGACAACTCGTCGGCGAGCGTCACGTTGAACGCGTCCACCCGAGTGGACGGCAGCGACAGCCCCGTGTTCGTTCCCTCGTAGCAGTCGGCGAGGTCGACGGCGATCTCGTTGATCTCGCTGTGGTCGGCGCTCGACAGCGACAGCAGGCCCACCTCGGAAAAGCCGGTGGACGCAAGGCCAGCGGCGACCATCGAGCCCACCGTCGTGATCGACCGCTCGCGGACGGGCCGGGTGATCATGCCCGCCTGGCAGAACCGGCAGCCCCGGGTGCAGCCGCGGAAGATCTCGACGCTGAACCGCTCGTGCACGGTCTCGGCGACCGGCACCACCGGCGCCTTCGGGTACGGCCAGGCGTCGAGGTCCATCAGCGTGTGCTTGCGCACCGCCCGGGGAACGCCGGGGCGGTTGGGCGTCACCGCCGCGATGCGCCCGTCGGGAAGGTAGCTGACATCGTAGAACCGCGGCACGTACACCGACCCGGTCGCCGCCAGCGACAGCAGCAGCCCGTCCCGGCCGCCCGGGCAGCCGTCCCGCTTCCACGCGCGCACCAGCGAGGTGATCAGCAGGACCGCTTCCTCGCCATCGCCGAGTACCACGGCGTCGAGGAAGTCGGCCAGCGGCTCTGGGTTGAACGCCGCGTGCCCGCCGCCGATGACCAGCGGGTCACAGATCGTGCGGTCGCACGACAGCAGCGGAACGCCCGCCAGGTCAATGGCCGTCAGCAGGTTGGTATAGCCGAGGCTCGGTCGAGAAGCTCACGCCGAGCAGGTCAAAGGCGCCGACGGGGCGGTGCGCGTCCACGGTGAACTGCGGTATCCCGGACGAGCGCATGAGCGCCTCCAGGTCCGGCCACACGTTGTACGTCCGTTCCGCGAGCACGCCGTCCTGCTCGTTCAGCACCTCGTAAAGAATCGCGAGGCCCTGGTTGGGCAGGCCAACCTCGTAGGCGTCGGGGTAGAGCAGCGCCCACCGCACTTCGCAGGCGTCCCAGTCCTTGACGACCGAGTTGACCTCCCCGCCGACGTACTGGACCGGCTTGCGCACCAACGGGAGCAGCGGCTCAAGCTGAGGGAAGATCGACTGGACTGGCATCCACCAAGTTTATCCAGGGCCACGTGACTGGCGACCCCCGTGGTTTCCCCCGGCCGCGAACTACTCGAATACGGAATGATGACGGCGCACGGACTGCAGGAGGCCGATGGCGATCATGTCGGCGAACATCGCCGACCCGCCGTAGGACACGAACGGCAGCGGGAGGCCGGTGATCGGCATCAGCCCGATCGTCATGCCGATGTTGACGAACGACTGGAAGATGAACCATATGGCGACCCCGGCCGCCACCAGCATGCCGAACAGGTCATCGGTCCTGAAGGCGATCCTGATGGCGCGCAGGATCAGCAGGACGAGCAGCATGATGACGACCGCGCAGCCGGCGAACCCGAACTCCTCGCCCGCTACCGTGAAGATGAAGTCGGTCTGCTGAGAAGGGACGAAGTTGTTGCCGGTGAACGTGCCGTGGAACAGCCCCACGCCGAACATGCCGCCCGAGCCGATGGCCGTCTTGGCCTGGAGCAGGTTGTAGCCCGCGCCGCTCAGGTCCTGCTGCGGGTGCAAGAACGCCGTCAGCCGGGACGACTGGTAGCCCTTCAGCAGGTGCAGGCCGGCCGCCAGGTACACGCCGACCGCGAGGACGGCGAACGCCCCGGCGATCCAGCGCAGCCGCAGCCCGGACAGCACCACCATGCCCGCGAGCACGACGGCGAGCACCATCGTGACGCCCAGCGCGGGCTGGAGCGCGACCAGGCCGACGAGCGGAGCGCCGGCCAGCGCCGCCCACAGCACGTCCCTGACCGACGGCCGGCCCTGGCCCTGGCCCTGCTTGCCTACCCCGATGTCGCCGGAACGGCCGCGCAGGCCGGGCCGCCGCGACAGCAGCGCGGCGGTGGCCACGACGATGGCGAGCTTGGCGTACTCCGATGGCTCGACCTGGAACCCGCCGGGCAGCGCGATCCAGGCCTTGGCGCCGTTCACTGAGGTGCCGACCGGGGTGAGGACCGCGAGCAGGAGCAGCAGCGTCACCCCGTACACCAGGGGCGTCCAGGCACGCAGTCGCCGGTAGTCGATCGTGGCGGCGGCGAACATCAAGATCACGCCGATGCCGGCGTTCAGTGTCTGCTTCTTGAGGTAGGTGTGCGGGTCAAGCCCGGCCTCGCGCAGGCTGGCTCCGTCGCCGCCCAGATGAGGACCGTGCCGCACGCGGTCAAGACCAGCGCGAGCAAGATCAGGTACCAGTCGTACCGGTGCAGCAGCCCGTCCTTCGCGAACAACAGGGACCACAGCGAGCCGGGGCCGGGCCTGCCGCGGTACTCCGCGGAGCGCGCCCCGCTGCCGAGCGGCTTGACCCCCGCCAGCCCGCGGGCCGGCGAGCCGAAGCCGGTGCCGCTCATCGCTTTACCGTGGGCAGGTGCGCGGGGCGCTGGCCGCCGGGCAGCGCCGCCTTCTGCCCCTCCAGCCCGAAGATCCCGTCGTAGATCTGCCGGACCGCCGGGGCGGCCGCGTCGGCGCCGTAGCCGGAGTTCGGCAGCATGACCACCACCACGTACTTGGGGTGGTTGCACGGGGCGAAGGAGGCGAATACCGAGGTCGCGTTCTTGCCGAACAGCTGCGCGGTACCGGTCTTGCCGCCGACGCACACCTTGTTCAGCGGGAACCCGCCGAACGCGCTGGCCGCGGTGCCCTGCGTCACCACGCCCGCGAGCGCCTGGCGAATATAGGACAGCGTGTAGGCCGACGCCGGCACGTGCGCCACCACCGGCGGGTTGATGTGCTGCACGACCTTGCCCGCCGGCGACACCAGGGCCTCCGCGACGCGCGGGCTGTACAGGGTGCCGCCGTTGGCCAGCGCGACGTAGGCGTCGGCGAGCTGCAGCGGGGTCACCGTGATGTAGCCCTGGCCGATCGCCGCGATGGCCGCCTGGCCGGGCTCCCACATGTACCCGTCGAGGCAGTCCTGGTACTCGATCTGCTGGATGTAGGACCCGTTCGCCTTGCCGTTCTTGCACCAGTTCTCGCCGGCGTGCGCGTTGTCTTTCCACAGCCAGTACAGCCATTGCCTGGTCGGGATGGCGCCGGCTGACTCCTCTGGCAGGTCGATCCCGGTCGGCTTGCCGAATCCCCAGTCGAGCTCCTGCTGCTGCATCTTCTGGACGGGCGCGTGGGGGTTGGCCTTGAAGTCGGCGTGCTCGTCGTCGGACCGCCACATCTGGTAGCCGAGCTCGTAGTAGACCGTGTCGCAGGACTGGATCAGCGCCTCGGAGAACGACATCTGGCCGAGGCCGGGCTGACCGTCGTTGGCGTAGGAGTGCCCGGCGATGGAGTAGGTGGCCGGGCACGCATAGGTTCCGTTGATGCTGTATCCGTTGGCGACCGCCGCCGCCGTGGTCACCACCTTGAACGTCGATCCCGGCGGGTACTGGCCCTGGGTGTCGTAGTTCAGGATCGGCTCGCCCGACGAGGTACTGAACAGGTCCTTGAACTCCTGCTGGGAGATGCCGTTGGTCCAGACGTTCGGGTTGTATGCCGGGTAGCTGGCCATGGCCACGATCCGGCCGTCGGTCGTCTCCACGACCGCCGCGCCCTGGTTGACGTTGTTGCCTGAGCCCTTCGACTTGGAGATCGCCGAGGTCAGCGCGTTCTGCGCGATCGCCTGGACCTTCGCGTCGATGCTGGTGATCAGGTCATCGCCCGGCTTGGGCGCCTCCTCGGACACCGTCCCTGTGACGTCGCCCGCCGCGTTCACCGCCACGGCCTTGACCCCCGGCGCGCCGCGCAGCCGCGCGTCGTATTCCGCCTCCAGGCCCGTCTGGCCCACCAGGTCAACGGCGGAGAAGCCGGTGACCACCAGGTGCCGCTGCGCGATCTCCTGCGCCGTGATCGGCTGCAGGTAGCCGAGTACCTGCGCCGGGTTCGCGCCACCCGGCAGCGGATAGTAGACGATCGGCTGGACCTGCGCGGTTACGCCGCGATACAGCGACGGCTCCTCCATGACCTGCAGCGCGTCCTGGTTGCTGACGTGCTCATCGACGGGGATCGGCTGGTACGGCGAGCCGGACCAGCACGGGGCCTTGACGCCCTTGGTGCACAGCGTCGTCTTGGCCTTCAGCGTGTTGTAGGACATGCCGAGCAGCCGCGCGAGCCGTTGCAGCACCGCCGTCCCGCGATCGGGCTGCCGGGAGAGCTGCATCATGTCGACGGAAACGACCAGCGCGGTCTGGTTCGTGACGAGCTGGCGGCCCTCGTCGTCGAGGATCTCGCCCCGCACCGCCGGTACCACGATGTCACGCGTCTGGTTCGCCAGGGCGAGCTGACGGTACTGGGTGCCGTTCATCGCCTGGAGGTACCACAGCCGGCCGCCGAGCGCGGCCAGCATCGCGGCCAGCACCGCGTACAACACCACGAGCCGCCGCCGCGAGGCCGGGATCATCGGCGTCCTCCTGTTCGCGTCTTGCCCATCATGAGCTTGGGCGGCTTGCGGGACAGCCACCCGCGGCTCGGGGTGGACCGCCGGGCGGGCGCGGCGGGCTTGGCCGGCCGCAGCCAGCCCTTGCCAGGGCCGCCGCCCCGCCGCGGCGCCGCGCCCAGCTCACCGGTACCCGCCAGCCAGCCCGACCGCATTTTCCCTGTCCCCATGCCGCGGGCACGGCCGCCGCTTTCCCGCAGCCAGTTCCGCCCGGGACCGTGATCGCGGAAGGCCCGGGCGGTGATGGCCGTGCTCCTGGCGGCCCGGCCGGCCAGCGCGCTGCTGCCGAGCGTGCCGCTCCTGGCGCTGCTCCCGCGAAACGCGCCGCTCCGGGGCGCACTGCCCGCGGGCATGCTGCCCTTGCCGAGGCCGGAACCCCGGAAGGCGCCGCCGCGCGGGGCACCGTGTCGGCCGCGGCCTCGTGAGCCGCTGCCACGGCGGCCGTCGCCGCCGGCGAACAGGGACGGGCCGAGCGCGCCGCTGAACCCGCCGGACGACCGGCCGAAGCCGAAATTGCCGTTCGCCAGGACGCTGCCGCCGATGAGCCCGTCGCGGCGGCCGCCGAAGGCGACCTTGGGCGGTCGTCCCTGCCCTGGGCCGCGCTGCTGGCCGGAGCCGTACTGGGCAGCGCCGTACTGGGCAGCGCCGTACTGGGCAGCGCCGTACTGGGGGCGCCGCGCCGGGCAGCGCCGCGCTGGCCCCCGTCGCGTAGCCACGCGCTGCCGCGTGGTCCGCTCGCCGAGCCGCCGCTCCAGGATCCAGCGCCCGGGCGACCGGGATGGGAGGCACGCGGACCTGGCGAGCCCGTTCGTGAAGAGGAAGGACCGTTGCCCGCGGCGAACTTGAGCTTGGGGTCCTGACGGGCGGGCGCGCGGATGGCGGCGGGGCGGGTATCGGCGAACGACAACCGGGGGACGCCGCCCCTCCGCAGGCCTACGGCGGCGTCCGCGGAGCGGAACGCGGCAGGGACGCGGGTGACCGCGACCGGGGTCGCGAGGACGACGGTGGCCGCGGCGTACCCGGCGGTGCCCGGCTCGGCCGCGCCCCGCGCGACGACGGCGACGAGGACCAGGACAAGCGGGCTGAGCAGCAGGTCGTACGTGACCGCGGCCGGCAGCACGTTCCGGACGGCCGGCATGGTCGTGGACGGGTCGCTGAGCAGCATGCCCAGGCCCGCCTGAAGGACCTCCCCGGCCACGGCGCCGGACGCCATCAAGGGCAGCGCCCGCAGTCGCGACTGTCGCGCGGCGCCTTGCCACATGCCCGACGCGCTCGCCGCGGTGAACGGCGTCACCGGGACCACCCGACCGTCGGGCGTGGTCCTGTGGGCCCCGGCGCCCGACGCTGGCCGCCAGGCGGCCAGCGCGCCGCAGCCATAGCCGACCACGCAGCAGACCAGCGCGCTCTCCCCGACCAGGTCGCTGCCGGGCGGGGCGATGTCCAGCGCCAGCCCGCCGAGGAAGCCAGCGATCATGCCCTTGACCGGGCCGCCGCTAACGGCCAGCGCGGCGACGACGAGGATCACCAGGCCCGGGCCCGCGTTCCCTGGCAGCGGTAGCCGGTTGATCAGGCTGACCTGCAGCAGGACCGCCACGGCCAGCAGGACCGGGACGGCCAGCACGCGGCGCAGCAGGTGGATCACTGTGCCTGCTTCGTCGGCTGCGTACCGCCCGTCGGCTGCGTGCCGCTGGTGGGCTGCGTGCCCTTGGCCTTCTTGGCCGGATGGCGGGCCGGCTGGACCGCCAGATGGCCCGGGAGGCCGGCCAGGAGCGAGTCGCGCGGGTCGGCCCGCGGCGGGGCGATCACCACGCCGACCACGCCAAGGCCGGTGAAGTCGGCGAACGGGGTGATCAGCGCGGTCTGCGTGAGCGAGCCTGGCTCGCTGGTGACGGCCTGGACGTAGCCGACGGGGACGCCGGGCACGTACGGCCGGCCGCCGACCGAGCCGAACGTCACGAGCTGCTCCCCCCGCGAGAGGACGGCGGTGGCGCTGAACAGGGTGAGGTGCAGCGTGTCGTTGCCGGCCATCGTCTGGCCGGATCCGGTGAGCTCGCCGATCGTGTTACTGCCCGCCAGCCGGACGCCGACTGTCGAGGACGCGTCGGTGGCGAGCTGGACGGTGGAGGTGGTGGTGCCGACGCTCGTGACGACGCCGACGAGGCCCTCGCCGTTGAGTACCGTCTCGTTGGCCGCGATGCCGTCGGCCGACCCGGCGTCAATCGTGACGGTGTCGGAGTAGGCGCCGCCCGCCGCGATCACGGTGGCGGCGACGAGCTTGTAGCCGCCCTTGTTGTTGCGCCGGAGGAGCTGCCTGACCTGGGCATCGTCCTTCTGGGAGAGCTGAAGGTAGCTGAGCTGGGCGCGGAGCTGGTCGTTTTGCGTCTGGAGGCCGGCGATCTCGGACGCGTCGTCGTTGGTCGCCGCGTGGAAGAAGCCGGCGACCGGCCGCGTGATATCCCCGGCAAGCCGCTCCGCCGGGCCGAAGATCACGTCGCCCGCTCCGGTCCCGCTCGATGTGGCCCCATCGCGGTAGCTGATCGTGATCAGCGCTATGGCGGCCACCAGCAGCACGGCGAGCACCAGGCGTGTCCGCCGGTTTTCATGCACAGCACAGCTCCCGTATGTCACCTACGTTCGGGCGGCTTACCATCAAGCCGCCCAGCTTGCTTGCGACTTACTCGCGACTCAGCGCCGGTGGTCGGGCACCAGCACCTGGCGCAGCGTGTCGAAGTCCTCCACGCACTTGCCGGTGCCGAGCACCACGGAGTCGAGCGGGCTGTCGGCGATGTGCACCGGCATCCCCGTCTCCTCGCGTATCCGCTGGTCGAGGTTCCGCAGGAGGGCCCGCCACCGGTCAGGGCGATGCCGCGGTCCATCACGTCGCCGGCCAGCTCCGGCGGGCACTTGTCGAGCGTCGTCTTGACCGCGTCGATGATGAGGTTGACCGGCTCCTCGATGGCCCGCCGCACCTCGGCCGCGGTGATGATGACGGTCTTGGGCAGGCCAGAGACGAGATCCCGGCCCCTGATCTCGGCGTTCGGCTCATCGGCGCTGGGGAACGCGGAGCCGAGCGCGAGCTTGATCTCCTCGGCGGTGCGCTCGCCCAGCATGAGCGAGTGCTCCTTCTTCCCGTACGTGATGATCGCCTGGTCCAGTTCGTCGCCGCCGACGCGGATCGACTGGCTCGTGACGATCCCGCCGAGGCTGATGACCGCGACCTCGGTGGTGCCGCCGCCGATGTCGACGACCATGTTCCCGGTGGGCTCGTTCACCGGGAGGCCCGCCCCGATGGCGGCGGCCATCGGCTCCTCGATGATGTAGACCCGCCGGGCGCCGGCCTGGTGCCCGGCCTCCTTGACGGCGGACTGCTCGACACCGGTGATGCCGCTCGGCACCGCGACGACGATGCGCGGCTTGGCCATCCGGGCGCGCCGGTGGACCTTCTGGATGAAGTAGCGGAGCATCCGCTCGGTCACGTCGAAGTCGGCGATCACGCCGTCCTTGAGCGGCCGCACCGCGACGATGTTGCCCGGGGTGCGGCCGATCATCCGTTTCGCCTCAACGCCGACGGCAACGATCTGCCCGTTATTGGTATTGAGCGCCACGACGCTCGGCTCGTTCAAGACGATGCCACGGCCGCGTACGTACACAAGGGTGTTCGCGGTTCCAAGGTCGACCGCCATGTCACGGCCGAGAAACGTCGCGCTGCTCATCGGGAACGGGCACCTTCCGATCCGAAAACGCCAGGTAAATTCTTCACGAAATGCTCATGCGGCCCTTGTGCTCTGCCCTCAGTCACTGTCAGCAACTTGCCGGGTGGGCGGCGTTCGCACTCTCATACTTGGGCTGGTACGGGGGCTGTTAAACGAGTTCGGGGAAGAAGATCTTGATCTCGCGCTCGGCGGACTCCTGAGAGTCGGAGCCGTGCACGATGTTCTGCGAAACCTCTAGAGCGAAGTCACCGCGGATGGTGCCGGGAGCGGACTCGACCGGGTTCGTCTTCCCAGCTAGGGCGCGGAACGCGGGGACCGCGGACTCGCCCTCGGCGACGATCGCGACCAGCGGGCCGCCAGTGATGAAGTCAACGAGCTCGCCGAAGAACGACCGCTCGGCGTGCTCGGCGTAGTGCGCCTCGGCGGTCTCGCGGGTGATCGTCCGGCAGCTCAAGCGCGACGATCTTGAGGCCTTTACGCTCAATTCGGGAGATTACCTCGCCGATCAGGTTGCGGCGGACGCCATCCGGCTTGACCAGAATGAGGGTGCGCTGAGGCACTGTTGCTCCCTTGCAAAGTTTTTCGCGGATTCTTCACCCGGGCATGATCAGGGCGCGAGGGCACTGCGATACGGCTGTCGCGCGTGGGCCGGGCCACCACGTGAGAGCCTACCGGGTAACCGAACAAACCCGATCACCGCGTCCCCTTTGACCGTTGCATGCGGGTGCTGCGTGTCGTCACCACGGAAGCGTCCGGGGCAACGGGCCAGCATCCCGATCCTATTGCGGCAACGGGGCGCTCGACCTGCGCTTAGCCTTCACCGACCGGCGTGCCTGGCGCGGCGGCGGCCGACTCCCACTTGCGGGCCAGCTTGATGCCGCCGAACCACAGGGCCGCGAAGATGACGCCGAGCGCGTACATCACGGGGAGCACCACGCCGGCGGCGATGACCGCGAACTGCAGGGCGCTTCCCGCGTACAGCGCCCACTTGTGCTTGCCGATGCGCCCTGCCAGCACGATCGCCACGATCGCGATGCCGCCGCCCACTCCCCCGGCCACGGCACCGCTAATGTGCTCTAGCGCGATCGCCGGGACGATGCACAGCGCGACGAGGGTGGCCTCCATGCCCAGAACGGTCCCGCACAGCCGCTTCATGACAAGTCTCCTACCGTGAACGTGTGGCGCGCCGGGCTAGCCGACGGGGGCGCCGCGTCTGACTCAGGCGTCCGTCCGGGTGTCAGCAGTGCCCGGGCGTCGCCGGCCGTGACAACCGAGCCGGTGACGAGGACGGCGCTGCTCCCCGGGATCTCGTCCGGGCCTTGCGGCTCGTCGGCCAGGGCGATGGCCGCCTCGATGGCGTCATCCAGCCGCTCCTGGACCACCACCCGGTCCTCGCCGAAGATCTCGGTCGCGAGCTCGCCCAGCTCGGACGCGGCCATCGACCGCGGGGAGCTGTTGGCCGTGACGACGATCCACTCCATGGCCGGCTCCAGGTCCTCGAGGCGCCCGTACACGTCCTTGTCCGCGGCGACCGCCACGACGCCGATCAGCCGGGTGAACCGGAACGACTCATGCAGCGCGTCGATCGTCGCCGCCATGCCCGCCGGGTTGTGGGAGGCGTCGGCGATGACCGTCGGGCTGCGCCGCAAGACCTCCAGCCGCCCCGGCGACGTCACCTTCGCGAAGCCCTCGCGCACGAGGCCTGCGTCCAGCCCGGCCGAGCTCAGCCCGGGACCGAGCTCGACCTCGCCGCCCTGCTCCAGGCCGATGGTCTCGGCCACCCCTGCGAACGCCTCGACCGCGGCCAGCGCGCAGGCGGCGTTGCCTGCCTGGTAGGCGCCGAACAGCGGCAGGTACACCTCGTCGTAGGTGGCGCGCAGCCCGCGCAGGGTCAGCGACTGGCCGCCCACCGCCACCTCGCGCGACAGCACGCCGAAGTCGATGCCCTCCCGCGCCACGCTGGCCCCGGCCTCGGCGGCGCGGGCCAGCAGCACCTCGGCGGCGGCCACCTGCGGCTGCTGGGCGATCACCGCGATGGCGCCCGGCTTGATGATCCCGGACTTCTCCTCGGCGATCGCCTCGATCGTGTCGCCCAGCCATTCGGTGTGGTCGATCCCGATCGGCCCGATCACCGCGACGGACCCGTCGGCGACGTTGGTCGCGTCCCACCGGCCGCCCAGGCCGACCTCGATCACCGCGACGTCGACGGGGGCGTCGGCGAACGCGGCGAACGCCATGCCGGTCAGCACCTCGAAGAACGAGAGCGGCGCGGGCTGGCGGTCATCGGTGAGCTGGACGTAAGGCAGCAGCTCGTCGTACAGCTCAACGAACCGCTCGGCGTCCAGCGGCGCCCCGTCGACGCAGATCCGCTCGCGCATGGAGACCAGGTGGGGGCTGGTGAACCGGCCGGTCCGCAGTCCCCGCTCGCGCAGCAGTGAGTCGATCATCCTGGTCATCGACGTCTTGCCGTTCGTCCCTGTCACGTGGATGACCTGGTAGGCCCGCTGCGGGTCGCCGAGCAAGGACGTCAGCAGCGCGATGCGGTCCAGCGTCGGCGAGATCTGGTGCTCCGGCCGGCGGGCGACGATCTCCAGCTCGATCTCGCGCAGCCGTTCCTCTATGTCCACGCTGCCCAGACTACTGCCAGCTCGTGCCGACTCCTCAGCTGACGTCGCGCCGGACGCTCGTTGTGACGGCCACGACGGCCAGCACCGCGATGTAGACGGCGAGCACGCCTGCGGCACCCCAACGGGGCAGCAATGGCTCGGGCAGCATGGACGTGCCGCCAGCGCCGAGTGCCTGCCCGGCGTAGAACGGCAGCCAGCGGGCGAGGTTGCCGATCAGCTGGCCGATGACGCCCTCGACGACGGCGATCCAGGCCAGCGCGACGGCGATCGCGGCGACCAGGTTGCGGATCAGCGCGCCCAGGCCCGACCCCCATCGCCGCGAACGCCGTGTTCCACGCGATGCCGCCAGCGATCGTTGCCCACATCGCCGAGTCGCCCCACGCGAACGGTGCGCCCTTGGCCGACCACCATGCCGCCGCTACGGCGAGCCCGACGACAGTGCACGCCGCCCCGGCAAGCACGCCGAAGACCGGGTACACCGTGAGCTTCGCGCCGATGACGCGGCCGCGCGCCGGGGTGGTCAGGTAGGTGTCGGTGATGGTCTTGTGCCGGTACTCGCCCGCTACCGCGAGGATGCCGAAGATGAGCGGGAAGATCGATGCCAGGCCCACGTGCGCGAGCGCCTTGGCCTGCATGGCCGGGTCGTGCAGGTTGCCGCCGGAGACGACGAGGCCGCTGATGCCGGCGAGCACGAGCAGCGGTCCGGCGGCGAGCAGCAGCCACGGGCCGCGCACGGTGCGGAGCTTGAGCACCTCGGCGCGCATCAGGATGCCCATGATGACGACTCCGTTCGCTCGGCGCCGGTCACCCGGAGGAACGCGGCCTCCAGCGTCTCGCCTTGAGTGGCGGTCAGCTCGGCGAGAAGACCCGCGTATCGCAGGGTCCCGTGAGCGATGATGATCACCCGGTCGGCCGTCTGCGCGACCTCGCTGAGGACGTGGCTGGACATGAGGATGGTCCGGCCCTCCGCGGCCAGGTCGCGGAACAGCCCCCGCAACTGGGCCATGCCCGCCGGGTCGAGACCGTTGGCCGGCTCGTCGAGGATGAGCACCCTGGGGTCCCCGAGCAGCGCGGCGGCCAGGCCGAGGCGCTGCCGCATGCCCAGTGAGTACCCCCGCACCCGGCGGCGGGCGGCCTCGGCCAGGCCGACCTTTTCGAGCACCTCCTCAACTCTGGAGTGCCCGACGCCGGCCCCCTGGGCGATGACCCGCAGGTGGTCGCGGCCGCTGCGGCCGGGGTGGAAGCCGGTCGCCTCAAGCACCGCTCCGACGACCCGCCGCGGGTTGCTCAGGCCGGCATAGCGGCGGCCGTCGATCAGCGCCTCTCCGGCGGTCGGGGCGACCAGGCCGAGCGTCATGCGAAGCGTGGTCGTCTTTCCCGCGCCGTTCGGGCCAAGGAAGCCGGTTATCGAGCCCGGGCTCCACGTCGAAGCTCAGCGAGCTGACCGCCGTTACCGCGCCGTAGCGCTTGGTCAGGCCGCGCACCGTAATGGTGCCGTTCATCAGACCCCTTCCGTCTTTCGTTCGCCACCAGCCTGCCCGGGACGGTCACCGGCGTGTCCTCGGCCGCGTGCGGTGACCGTGGTACCGCATTCGCGGTACGCGGCGTGCGGCGCAGTTACCGCGTTCGCGGTAGTGCTTCGCGCTTATCGTGAGGACATGAACCTCCTCGGCCACCTGGGAGGCGCCATCCGGCGGCATGCGCAGCTGGCGGACGCGACAATCTCGCTGGCGGTGTTCATCGCCACCGTGCTCACTGCGACGATGGGCACCGTGGCGATCTGCGCAGCGGCGCGCGTCGCCTGCGGCGTCCTGGCGCTACGACGGCCGCACCCGGTGATCGACGCTCGGGGTCAGCGCGGTGTCGGCTGAGGTAGTGCTGCATGAGACCACCGGCGCCGGCGGGGTCCTGATCCTGCTCGCGCCGTGCGTTGCCTTCTACACTGTGGCGGATCTCGTCGAGCGTCGTCGCGGCCTGGCGATCGGCAGCGGCGTGCTCGCCACGCTCGTCGGCCTGCACCTGCTCATGCACCTAGAAGCGGCCGACCAGTTGGGCGCGCAGAACCTCGCCTTCGCCGCGCTCGGCGGCCTGGCCATCGCGGCGGGCGACTCCTCCCGCAACCGTCGCGCCTACCTCGCCGAGGCGGAGCAGCGCGCTGCCCTGGCGGAACTCGAGCGCGATCAGGAATCGGGGCGACGGGTCGCGCAGGAGCGGCTGCGGATCGCCCGCGACCTCCACGACAGCGTGGGCCATCACCTGGCGCTGATCAGCGTGCAGTGCGACGTGGCGGGGCGGGCGCTCGACGGCGACCCCGCAGGCGGCTCGCGAGTCCCTGGCCCACGTGAAGTCCGCAAGCCGCACCGCCCTCATGGAACTAGGCGACACCGTCAGCCTGCTGCGCCAGCCCGGGGATCCGGTTGCGCCGACCGAGATCCCGGCACCGGGACTCGGCGCGCTGGAGGAACTCCTCGCCGCGCTGCGGGCCTCTGGACTATCGATCGACTACCGGGTGCGGGGCACCGCCATGCGCGCTCCCGCCGGCGGCCGACCTCACCGCCTACCGGGTGATCCAGGAGGCGCTGACCAACGTGTGCAAGCACTCGGCTCGGCGACAGGCCCGGCTGACGCTCGGCTACGAGCGGGAAGTGCTGAGCATCACCGTGGACGACCGCGGGGGCACCGAGCCGCCTACCGCCCCTGTCACCACTGGCCAGCACGGGATCACCGGGATGCGGGAGAGAGTGCTCGCGCTCGGCGGGCGATTCGCGGCCGAGCCTGGCCCGGGGGGTGGGTTCCAGGTGATCGCCGTGCTCCCTCACCAGCAGGTTCAGGTGGCACCGACGTGACCATCCGCGTGGTCGTCGCGGACGACCAGCCGCTGCTGCGCACCGCGTTCGCGTCACTGATCTCCTCCTGCGCTGACCTTGAGGTGGCCGGAGAAGCGGGTGACGGGCGGGAGGCGGTGCGACTGGCCCGCGCGACCCGCGCCGACGTGGTGCTGATGGATATCCGGATGCCAGTCCTCGACGGCCTGGCGGCAACCCGGCTGATCACCGCCGACCCGGAGCTGACGGGGGTCAAGGTGCTGATCCTGACGACGTTCGAGATCGATGAGTACGTCTTCGAGGCGCTGCGGGCCGGAGCGAGCGGGTTCCTCGGCAAGGGCGCGGAGGCTGATGAGCTCCTCGCTGCAATCCGCACGGTGAGCCGGGGCGACGCGCTGCTGTCCCCCGCCGCGACCAGGACGCTGATCAGCCAGTTCCTGGCCGCCCCGCGCCCGCAGGAGCCGACCCGGCGGCTGCTCGCCGAGGCTCACCGAGCGGGAACGGGAGATTACCGCGCTGGTGTCAACCGGCCTGTCCAACGACGAGATCGCCGCACGGCTCGTCCTAAGCCCGGCCACGGTCAAGACGCACGTCAACCACGCGATGGCGAAGGTCAGCGCGCGCGACCGCGCCCAATTGGTGGTGTTCGCCCACCGCGCTGGCCTAGTGCCCTGAGCGGGCAGGTTCCCCTCAGCTCACGTGGGGGATGGGCGGGGCGGGGTCAGAGGGTGACGGTCACCTCAAGGGCACCGGCGTCGGTGACGACGTGCTCGATCTTCGTGGTGCGGCCCGCCGCGCGCAGGTCACCCTCGGCGCTGGCCACCCGCTCCAGGGCCGCTGCCGGGCCGGCCAGCCGGACGCTGGCGACCTCGGTGCGCATCGAGACCTTGGCCTCCGACTTGGCCTTGCGGATGGCCGCGATCACGTCTGACGCCGTCGCGAGGACCGCGCGGTCTCCGGTCGTGACGGCGTCGCCGAGGCCGCTGGCGGCGCCGATCCCGGCCACGGTGGGCCACCCGGCGCGGTGCACCGATCCCTCCTGCCACCAGGACCAGACCTCCTCGGCGGCGAACGGGAGGATCGGCGCGAACAGCCGGATGATCGCCGACAGCGCGATGCGCAAGCTCGCGCGGGCGCTGGACGTGCCGGGCACCGGCTTCTCCCCGTAGGCGCGGTCCTTGACCAGCTCCAGGTAGTTGTCGCAGAAGTTCCAGAAGAACGCCTCGGCCTGCTCGAGCGCCCGCGCGTAGTCGAACGCCTCGAACCAGTCCGTCGCCGCCTGGACGGTATCCGCCAGCTGCGCGAGCATGGCCTTGTCGATCGGCTCGGTGATCTCCGTCCCCGGGTCGGGCACCCCGATGCCGAGGACGAACTTGCTCGCGTTGAGCAGCTTGATGGCGAGCTTGCGGCCCACCTTCATCTGCCCGATGTCGTAGGCGGTGTCGGTGCCCGGGCGCCCGCTGGCGGCCCAGTAGCGCACCGCGTCCGAGCCGAACTCGACGAGCACGTCCATCGGGGTGACCACGTTGCCCTTGGACTTGGACATCTTCTTGCGGTCCGGGTCAAGGATCCAGCCCGAGATCGCCGCGTGCCGCCACGGGAGCACGTCGTGCTCGTAGTGGCTGCGCAGCAGCGTCGAGAACAGCCAGGTGCGGATGATCTCGTGGGCCTGCGGGCGCATGTCCATCGGGAAGACCCGCTCGAACAGGTCGTCGTCGTATCCCCACCGGCCAGCGATCTGCGGCGTGAGCGATGAGGTCGCCCACGTGTCCAGCACGTCCGGGTCCCCGGTGAAGCCTCCTGGCACGCCGCGCTGATCCGGCGTGTACCCGGCCGGCGCGTCGGTGCTCGGGTCAATGGGCAGCTGGTCCTGCGGCGGGACCAGTGGCTGGTCGTAGACCGGGCTGCCGGCCTCGTCGAGGGGATACCAGACGGGCACGGGCACGCCGAAGAAGCGCTGCCGGGACACCAGCCAGTCCCCGTTGAGGCCGCTGACCCAGTTGTCGTACCTGACCCGCATGTGCGCCGGGACCCAGTCCAGCTCCGCACCGCGGTCGAGCAGCGCCGAGCGCAGCTTCTCGTCCCGGCCGCCGTTGCGGATGTACCACTGGCGGGTGGTCACAATCTCCAGGGGCTTGTCGCCCTTCTCGAAGAACTTCACCGGGTGCGTGATCGGCTGGGGCTCGCCGAGCATCTCGCCGGACTCGAGCAGCAGGGCCACGACCTTCTCCCGCGCGGTCACCGGGGTCGCCCCGGCCAGCTGCGCGTACGCCTCGCGCGCCGCCTCGCTCTCGACGCCGGCCGGCGGCTCGGGCAGGAACCGGCCGTCCCAGCCGATCACCGGGCGGGTCGCCAGCTGCAGCTCGCGCCACCAGGTCACGTCCGTGACGTCACCGAAGGTGCAGACCATCGCAATGCCGGTGCCCTTGTCCGGGTCGGCGAGACGGTGCGCCACGACGGGCACCTCGACGCCGAAGAGGGGCGTCGTCGCGTTCTTGCCGAAGATCGGCTGATAGCGCTCATCGTCGGGGTGCGCGACGAGCGCCACGCAGGCGGGCAGCAACTCCGGGCGGGTCGTCGCGATCTGCAGGTCGCCCCCGCCGGGGCCGTGGAACATGAGCTGGTGGTAGGCACCGGGGCGCTCCCGGTCCTCCAGCTCCGCCTGGGCCACGGCAGTACGGAACGTCACGTCCCACAGGGTTGGCGCCTCGGCGTGATACGCCTCGCCGCGCGCCAGGTTGCGCAGGAACGCCCGCTGGGAGATGGCCCGCGCGTGGGCGTCGATCGTCTGGTACGTCAGGGACCAGTCCACCGACAGGCCCGCACGCCGCCACGTGGCCTCGAAGGCCTTCTCGTCGGTCTCCGTCAGCCGCTCACACAGCTCGATGAAGTTGCGCCGGGAGACCGGGACCTGCCGCTTGCCCGGTGTGGCCGGCGGCTCGAAGTCTGGGTCATACGGCAGCGACGGCTCGCAGCGGACGCCGAAGTAGTTCTGCACCCGGCGCTCGGTCGGCAGGCCGTTGTCGTCCCACCCCATCGGGTAGAACACCTCGCGGCCGCGCATCCGCTGGAACCGGGCCACCGCGTCCGTCTGGGTGTAGGAGAACACGTGGCCCACGTGCAGCGAGCCGCTGACCGTCGGCGGTGGCGTGTCGATGGCGAAGACCTGCTCGCGGGTCTTCGCCCGGTCGAACGCGTATACGCGGGAGTCGTCCCATACCTGGGCCCACCGGTCCTCAAGACCGTCAAGGGTGGGCTTGTCGGGCACGGTGAAACGGCTCGGCGCGTCGGTCATACCCCGAATGGTATCGACCGCCGGGCGGCGCGTCGCATGAGTTACCGGTTGGCCAAGGCGGCCAGGCGCCCTTCCAGGCGGGCGATATCGGCCTCGGCCGCCGCCAGCCGCTCGCGGGCGTTGGCCACCACCGCGGCGGGGGCCTTCGCCATGAAGTCCGGGTTGCCGAGCTTGGCCGACACCTGGGCGGCCTCCTTGCGGGCGGCGGCCAGGTCCTTGTCCAGGCGCTTGCGCTCGGCCACCACGTCCACGGTGCCCGCCAGGTCGATCTCGACCGTGACGCCCTCGCAGGCTAGCCCGGCGCTGACGGTGAACTCCTCGCCCGGCTCGGTGAGCCGCAGCAAGGACCGGATGGCCGCCGCGTGAGCGCCGATCGGCGTCGAGTCGATGCCCGCGAGCCTGGCCGTCACCTTCTGGGCCGGGCGCAGCCCCTGGTCGGCGCGGAACCGCCGGATCTCGGTCACCAGCCGCTGCACCGACGCCAGTTCGGCCTCCGCGGCGGGATCGGTGAACGCGAACGCCGGCCACGGTGCCATCATCACCGAATCCTGCCCGGTCAAAGTGGTCCACAGCTCGTCGGTCACGAACGGCATCACCGGGTGCAGGAGGCGCAGCATCTGGTCGAGCACGAAGCCGAGCACCTGGCGTGTGGACTGGGCCGCGGTATCTTCCGGGGGGACGACCCCCCAGCCCCTCCGAGGCCGCCGGCCGCCAGCGGCACCTTCGCCAGCTCCAGGTACCAGTCACAGAACTCGTCCCAGGCGAAGTGGTACAGCGCCTCGCAGGCCTTCCCGAACTCAAAGGCATCGAGCAGGTCGCTGACCTCGGCGATCACGCTCGACAGCCGGGACAGGATCCACCGGTCCGTGACCGTTAGGGCGTCCGGCAACGGGAGGCCTGCCTGGGCGCCGTTGATCAGGGCGAACCTGGTCGCGTTCCACAGCTTGTTGCAGAAGTTGCGCGAGCCGGCCGCCCAGTCCTCGCTGATCGCCTCGTCGCTGCCGGGCGTCGCGCCCCGGGCGAGGGTGAACCGGGTGGCGTCGGCGCCAAAGCGGTCCATCCAGTCGATCGGGTCGACCGTGTTACCGCGTGACTTGGACATCTTCTTGCCGAACTGGTCGCGCACCAGGCCGTGCAGCGCCACCACGCGGAACGGGACGGCGTCGGCCGGCGCCTTCCCGCGCATCGCGTACAGGCCGAACATCATCATCCGGGCGACCCAGAAGAAGAGGATGTCGTATCCGGTCCCGAGCACGCTGGTGGGGTAGAACGTCCGCAGGTCCGGCGTGTCGTCCGGCCAGCCGAGGGTGGAGAACGGCCACAGGCCCGAGGAGAACCAGGTGTCCAGCACGTCGGGGTCCTGGGTCCACCCCTCGGGGGCGGCCTCGTCCGGCCCGACGCAGCGCACCTCGCCATCGGGACCGTAGAAGACCGGGATGCGGTGGCCCCACCACAGCTGGCGGCTGATGCACCAGTCGTGCATGTCGTCGACCCAGCCGAAGAACCGCGCGTTCATTTCCGGGGGCGACAGCCTCACCCGCCCGTCGCGCACGGCGTCGCCCGCCGCCTTGGCCAGCGGCGCCACCTTGACGAACCACTGCAGGGAAAGACGCGGCTCCACCGTCGTACCGCAGCGGGAGCAGTGCCCCACCGCGTGCACGTAGGGCCTGCGCTCGGCGACGATGCGGCCTTCCTCGCGCAGCGCGGCCACGATCGCCGGGCGGGCCTCAAACCGGTCCAGCCCCTGATAGGGCCCGGCGACGGTGATCACCCCGTGCTCGTCCATGACCGCCAGCGCGGGGAGGCCGTGGCGGCGGCCGATCTCGAAGTCGTTGGGGTCGTGGGCCGGGGTCACCTTCACCGCGCCCGTGCCGAACGCGGGGTCGACGTGGGCGTCGGCCACGATCGGGATCCGCCGGCCGGTGAGCGGCAGTTCCACGGTGGCGCCGACCATGTGCGCGTAGCGGTCGTCGTCGGGATGCACCGCCACCGCCGTGTCGCCGAGCATCGTCTCCACGCGAGTGGTCGCGACCACGATCGACGTCCCGGGAGTTCCAGGGGGTGGCCCCCCTGGGTCAGCACTGTCACTGTCACCGTAGCGGATGGAGATGAGCTCGCCGTCGTCGTCGGTGTGCTCCACCTCGATGTCCGACAGGGCGGTGAGGCAGCGCGGGCACCAGTTGATGATCCGGTTGTCCCGGTAGATCAGCCCGTCGTCATAGAGCTGCTTGAAGATCGTCTGGACGGTGCGGGACAACCCCTCGTCCATGGTGAACCGCTCACGCGACCAGTCCACGCTGTCGCCCAGGCGGCGCATCTGGTTGAGTATCCGGCCGCCGTACTCGGCCTTCCACTCCCAGACGCGCTCGACGAAGGCGGCGCGGCCCAGGTCATGCCGGGACAGGCCTTCCCTGGCCAGCTCGCGCTCCACCACGTTCTGGGTGGCGATGCCCGCGTGGTCCATGCCCGGCAGCCACAGCGTGCGGTAGCCCTGCATGCGGCGGCGGCGCACCAGGATGTCCATCAGCGTGTGGTCAAGGGCGTGGCCGATGTGCAGGCTGCCCGTGACGTTGGGCGGCGGCAGCACGACGCAGAACGGCTCCGCGTCCGGGTTCTCGCAGGACTCGGGCTGGAAGTAGCCAGCCTTCTCCCACCGCTCGTACAGGCGGGTCTCCACCTCGGCGGGCGCGTACTGGGCGGGGATGCCGTCGGGCTTGCTCATCGTCACATCATGTGAGTTTACGGATGACGCGGCGGACGCCGGCCATCCCCGTTACGCGCGAGGCGGTGGCGGTCGATGTCGGCGTGGCGGAGGCCGACCCGCCCTTGACCGTCTCGACGCCGTCGCGGAAGCCCAGCGTGTCCGAGGCGGCCTTCGCGTGCGGGACGGTCTCCAGGGAGGCGCCCCCGAAGAACTCCACCATGCCGACCGTCGTCGCGGTGGCCCACACGCACGCGGTCCCTGGCACCGACGCCCCGCCGGCGGTCTTGGCGGTCACCTCGGCGCAGGCCAGCTCGCCGCCGTGCGGCCCCGCGGATTCCTTGGTCGCGCCGCTGGCACCGGCCTCGAACGCGGTGATCACGGCCGCGGGGCTGAACGTCCCGTTGTATCCCGAGTAGCCGATCGCCTGGTCGCCGCTGATGAAGTACTCGCCGCTCACGTTGCCCGCCGGCTTGCCGCCTGCCGCCTTGACCGCCGTCATCAGCGCGGTCGCCCCGGAGCTGCCGACGGACTGGATGGCGGGCGACATCGGCGTGGTCAGCTTGTAGCCGCCGGCGGTCGCGGGGGTGCCCAGCTCGTACGCCGTTCCCGTGGTGCTGGCACCGCTCTTGCTCGCCGACGGCGCCGGAGTCGGGGTAGGGGTCGTGGCCGGGGCCGTGGTGGCCTGGGTGGCGAGGGCCTGGGTGGCCGGCGCCGGGGCCTGGCCCCACGAGACGTGGGTCAGGTAGACGGCGCCCGCCGCGATGCCCACGGAAGCCGCCAGCCCCGTCACGACGCCCGCCAGGATCATGCCCCGGTTGGCATGGCGCTGCGGCTCGGCGTAACGGCCGCCGCGCGCTGACCCGGCGTGCGGCTTGATGATGACGCGCGGGCCCCGCGCCCGGCCGTACCAGGCGTCGTCGGGGGTATACAGGGGCTGCTCCTGGGTCTCCCAGGGAGGACGCGAGGGATGCCAGCCGCTCATAGTGAAACGCCCCTTATCGCAGGAACTCTGACGCCCCATGAGGTTACAGGGACGAGCCCCGGTCATGGGGCGCAACGGGCTGCGCTGGGGCGCGAGTGATCAAAAGTTAACTGACCGGTGGGGGATCGTTCCCTCCGGGGAGATGCCGTCGGCAGGCCGGCCGCTCGTCAGGCTGACTTCTCGTCCGGGCGCGTGCGAGGCGCGCGACGAGAGACATCGCGCGGGACGAGCGTCGGGTTGACGTTCTCCAGCACGACCTCGCGGGTGATGACGACCCGCTCGACGTCCTTGCGGCTCGGCACCTCGTACATCACCGAGAGCAGGACCTCTTCCATGATCGCGCGCAGCCCGCGGGCGCCCGTGCCGCGCAGGTTCGCCTGGTCCGCGACCGCCTCCAGCGCCTCCGGGGTGAATTCCAGGTCCACCCCGTCCAGCTCGAACAGCCGCTTGTACTGCTTGACCAGCGCGTTGCGCGGCTCGGTGAGGATCTGGATGAGTGCCTCGCGGTCGAGGTTGTGCACGCTGGTGATGACCGGGAGGCGGCCGACGAACTCGGGGATCATGCCGAACTTCAGCAGGTCCTCCGGCATCACCTCGCCGAACGCGTCCTCGGTGATGTTCTTGCTGCGGACCCGGAGCACGCCGTTGAAGCCGATCCCGTTGTTGCCGGAGCGGGACTCGATGATCTTCTCCAGGCCGGCGAACGCGCCGCCGCAGATGAACAGCACGTTCGTGGTGTCTATCTGGATGAACTCCTGGTGCGGATGCTTGCGGCCGCCCTGCGGCGGGACGCTGGCGGTGGTGCCCTCCAGGATCTTCAGCAGCGCCTGCTGAACGCCCTCGCCGGAGACGTCCCTGGTGATCGACGGGTTCTCGCTCTTGCGGGCGATCTTGTCGATCTCGTCGATGTAGATGATCCCGGTCTCGGCCTTCTTGACATCGTAGTCAGCGGCCTGGATCAGCTTGAGGAGGATGTTCTCCACGTCCTCGCCGACGTAGCCGGCCTCAGTGAGGGCCGTGGCGTCGGCGATCGCGAACGGGACGTTCAGCAGCCGGGCGAGAGTCTGGGCGAGCAGCGTCTTGCCTGACCCGGTCGGGCCGAGCAGCAGGATGTTCGACTTGGCCAGCTCCACACCGTCGTCACCCGGCCGTTCGGTGCCGGACTGGATCCGCTTGTAGTGGTTGTACACCGCGACGGAGAGGGCCTTCTTGGCCTTGTCCTGCCCGATCACGTAGGCGTCGAGGAACTCGTAGATCTCGCGCGGCTTGGGCAGGCTGTCCCACTTGATGTCGGTCGGCTCGGAGAGCTCTTCCTCGATGATCTCGTTGCAGAGGTCGATGCACTCGTCGCAGATGTACACGCCTGGACCGGCGATGAGCTTCTTGACTTGCTTCTGGCTCTTCCCGCAGAACGAGCACTTCAGCAGGTCGCCACCGTCACCGATGCGTGCCACCCAGGTTCTCCTTTACATGGGGCCGCCGGCCCGGCTCGCTTCCGCGAGCCGGTACGCGGCGGACATGTCCGCCATGCCGTACAAAGCAGGCAGAGCCATCAACCAGCTCAGCCGCCAAGCTGTTGCCATTTTGACGGTACCGCCTTCGGGGGTCCGATGGACCAATCAAACCCCTTCAGCGGCCCAAGAGGGAAGGGGGGAACCCTACCCGCTTGCCGTTCCTCTCAGGAAGACACTACCTCGGGAATGCGCTCAGCTCCCACGCTTGAGGATCGTGAGAACCTCATCGATCATCCCGTACTGCTTGGCATCCTCGGCGGTGAGGAACTTGTCGCGCTCGATGTCACGCCGGATGGTCTCGTCGTCCTTGCCGGTGTGCCGGGCGAGGATGACCTCCATCGCGGTCCGCATCCGCAGGATCTCGCGGGCCTGGATCTCCATGTCGGAGGACTGCCCGTAGCCGCCCTCGGTGGCGGGCTGGTGGATGAGGATGCGCGCGTTGGGCAGGGCAAGGCGCTTGCCCTGCGTGCCGGCCGACAGCAGCACCGCGGCCGCGCTCGCCGCCTGCCCGATGCAGCAGGTGGTGATCTCCGGCTGGACGAACTGCATCGTGTCGTAGATCGCCATCATCGATGTCATCGACCCGCCGGGCGAGTTGATGTACATCGTGATCTCCCGGTCCGGGTCGATGGCCTCCAGCGTCAGCAGCTGCGCCATGACGTCGTTGGCTGAGGCGTCGTCGATCTGGACGCCGAGGAAGATGATCCGCTCCTCGAAGAGCTTGTTGTACGGGTTCATCTCCTTGATCCCGTACGAGGTGCGCTCGACGAAGGACGGCAGGACGTACCGAGACTGCGGCTGCATGGAGGTCGCTTCCTTTCTGGCTATGGGACTCACGCGTTCACGCCCACACCCACGCCCACGGGGACGTCAAGGGCGCTGCGGATCACGTGGTCGACGAAGCCGTAGTCCTTCGCCTGCTCCGCGGTGTACCAGCGGTCGCGGTCGGCGTCCCTCTCGATCTGCTCGACGGGCTGGCCAGTGTGGTACGCGGTGCGCTCGAACAGCGTCTTCTTCACGTAGAGCATCTGCTCGGCCTGGATCCGGATGTCGGAGGCCGTGCCGCCGATGCCGCCAGACGGCTGGTGCATCAAGACCGTGGCGTGCGGCAGCGCGAACCGCTTGCCCGGCGACCCGGCGGTGAGCAGGAACTGGCCCATCGACGCCGCCATGCCCATCGCGTAGGTGGACACGTCGTTCGGCACGTACTGCATCACGTCGTAGATGGCCAGGCCCGCGTACACCGATCCGCCGGGCGAGTTGATGTACATGATGATGTCCCGCTTGTTGTCCTCGGCGGACAGCAGCAGGATCTCGGCGCAGATCCGGTTGGCGATGTCGTCATCCACCTGCTGTCCCAGGAAGACAATGCGGTGCCGCAGCAACCGCTGGAACAACTGGTCCCCCGGAATCACGGGAGTGTCAGGGGTCGCTGTCCTGGCAACTGGCAGAGGCTGTGTCACGTGGTCACCTGCTCTGGTCACTTCGGGTGTCGTTGAGGGAAATCTAACGCCATCCCGCAGCTAACGCGTCCGTAGGACGCGGCTGTTCGCTAGGGGCGCACGGTCCTTTTCCTGGGAGATGCGCGCCGAGCTCGCCTTGTTCGGGGCCTCGCGGCTTGCCCGCTCGCTCAAAGCTTCGCTCGCTGACGCTCACTTCGCCTCGCCCCCTCCGCCCGTCTCGCGGGGGCACGCGCCTCCCGCGCGGACCCCCTAGGTATCTCCCCGTGGGGCAAACCAACCCCCAGACCCCCCACATACCCAGGTTGCCGCCCTAACCATCAGTTCCAGGGCGAACGCAAGTTCCCCGCCCTCACCGCCATGCCGAATTGTTCGGTAAATTCCCTTTATCGCAGAATGCGCATCTCGTAGGGTTTTCCGGCCGGGAAGACCAGACGGCCGGGACGGCAGGCCAACCAGGCATGGTCGTCCGTCGTCGCCGGGCCTAACTGATTGGCTATTCGGTTGTGGTGTGAGTGTTTCAAAATGAGGTGACGTTGCGGCGAGTCGCGCGCCTCAATCCGCGACCGTGCCTCGCTTGTGCTCCGGTGCCCGCCGGACGGCGGCGATGGCGGTCATGTCACACATGGTCGTCCATCGTCATCGGGCCTAAATGATTTACAGTTTGGGGGCAGGCGCCCCCAAAGTCCAACCCGCCGAGAGCTCACCTTGATTCGGAACGGTCAGGTCGCAACCACACCCTGGATCAGTTAGGCCCGTTGAGCACTATCGACTAGTAACAACCGGTACCGCCGGAAAGCACGCGAACGGTGGCGGGTCGGCGCCCGGGGAGGGCGGAGGGGCAGTTAGTCCTCGGCGGCCTCGGCGTCGTCGGCCTCGGCGTCGTCGGACTCGAGGCCGGCGTTCCTGATGGCCTCAGCCTCGAAGTCGTCCTGGCCGGCGGCCTCAAGGTCGGCGGCCTGCGCCGCGACGAGCTGCTCGATCTGCGCCTTGACGTCGACCGGGTGCCCGTCGGTGTCTTCGACCTTGACCCGCTCGGCGATGATCGCCGCGGCCTTGCCCCGGCGTACCTCCTGGACCGCCGCGCCGACCTGGCCGGCCTCAACGAGCTGGTTGGCGAGGTAGTCCACCGGGACGCCCATCCGCTGCGCCTGGTCGCTGATGAAATAGGACAGCTCGTTCTGGTCGACGCCGATCTCCTCGTCGGAGGAGAACTTGTCCAGGATGAACCCGGTCTTGACGCCGCGCCGCGCCTGCTCGACAACGTCGGCCTCGTGCTCCTCGGCCGACTTGCCGACCATTTCCAGGTAGTCATCGAAGGACACTTGCAGCTGGGCGACCTGCTGCTCAACCGACTCGCGCAGGTGCTCAAGCTCGTGCTCGACGTACTTCTCCGGCAGCGGGATGTCGACGGCCGCGACCAGCGCCTCGACGCCCTTGTCGCGCGCCTGGCTGGCCTGCTGCATCAGCTTGGCCCGCTCCAGCTGCTTGCGGGTGTCGGCGCGCAGCTCGCCCAGCGTGTCGAACTCGCTCGCGAGCTGGGCGAAGTCGTCGTCCAGCTCGGGCAGCTCCTTGACCTTGACGCTCTGCACGGTGGCCGTGACGTCGGCCTCCTCGCCCTCGTGATCGCCGCCGGCCAGCGTGGTCTGGAACGTGGCCGTCTCCCCCGCCGACAGGCCCACGAGCGCCTCATCCAGGCCCTCAAGCAGCGCGCCGCTGCCGATCTGGTACGACAGGCCGGTCGCTTGCGCGTCCTCGACCGGCTCGCCGCTCACCGACGCGGACATGTCGATCGTGGTGTAGTCACCGGTTTCCGCCGGGCGGGTCGCGGCCTTGAGCGAGCCGAACCGCTCGCGCAGCGAGTCGAGGTAGGCCGCCACGTCGTCCGGGGTCACGGTGGCGTTGTCGACCGTGACGGACAGGGTGGACAGGTCCGGCAGCTCGAACTTCGGCCGGATCTCGACCTCAGCGGTGAAGGAGAACTCCTTGCCGTCGTCGAGCTGGGTGATCTCGACGTCCGGCGTGCCGAGCGTAAAGACCTCGGCCTCCTGCACGGCCTTGGAGTACAGCTCGGGTAGCGCCTCGTTGACGGCCTCGGACAGGACGGTGCCACGCCCGATCCGCATGTCAATGACGCGCGGCGGGACCTTCCCCGGGCGGAAGCCGGGGATGCGCGCCTGCTTCGCCACCTCGCGGTATGCCTTGTCAAGGCTCGGCTTGAGCTCCTCGAAGGGAACTTCGACACTCAGCCGGACACGGGTCGGGCTCAGCTCTTCGACGGCGGTCTTCACGGCGACGTCACTCCAGGACGGGTTCGGTGCCTCAGCGTTGAAAACGCGGAGAAGTCTATGATGGACGGGACGCAGTTAGTCTAGGGCCTAGTCGCGGTAGCGCCGTGCGCTCGCTCGGGCCCTGCGTTCTAATCGGGGACGACGAGGTGCAGTACCCAGCTCACGATCCCGACGATTAGGGCGCCCTCGATGGCCGGGACGATCCCGGTGATGTGGAACGGCAGGTCCAGGTCCCCCGCGATGTAGCTCACCAGCCACAGCAGCAGCCCGTTGACCAGGATCGCGACCAGGCCGAGCGTGACAGCGTACAGCCCGCAGCCGAGAGTCTTGATGACCGGCTTGAGTATCGCGTTCACGACGCCGAAGATCACCGCGACGACGAGCAGGGTCAGGCCCTTCTCGGCGGTGCCGTTAGTCACGAAGTGGCCCGCGATGGTGTAGCCGCCGACGATGATGCCGGGCACCAGCCAGGCCGCCACGCCGAGGGCAACAGCGGACACGACGATCCGTAGGAGATGATTCATACCAAGTTTGTACAGTACGGAGCAGACCTCTGGCGCCCGTCCGGCTAACACCTGCCCCACCTGCGGTCATGGCTATCGCAGGTAGCCGAAGAGCTTCCAGTGCATCCCGGAGATCGACAGTGCCCGCTCGGCGGCGGACGGCCCCCAGCCCAGGCTCGTCTGCGTGCCGGCGATCGTGAGCAGCACCCCGCCGCAGCCGTTGGACTTCGCGAACGCGACCGCGAGTACCGCGCTCCTGATGACGGGGCCGTGGCCGGCCTTGCCTGCGCCCGCCCGCGACAGGAAGGCAAGCCGCACTCCCCTGCCGTCGTCGAACGGGCAGGAGTAAACGCCGGGCGGGAACAACGGCAGCCCGTTCACCAGTGCGACCAGGCTCCGTACCTTGGCCGGGTCGGTGACGAGGAGCGGAGCGGGCGGCCTGGCGCGGTCGTTCGTGCCGGGCACCGCGGTGACCATGACGGTGCGCACCGCCGTGGCCTGTAGACGCGACGCGGCCGGGCGGGCCGGGCTGCTCGGCCGCGGCGATGCCGCGTGGGCGGCCGCGGCAGGCGGGGTGGAACTGGCGGTGGCGCGGCCTGGCGGGACCGTTGCGCAGCCTGACGCCATGGCCAGGACCGCGCAGCTGAGAGCGCACCCGATGAGGAGACGGCGGCGCGGCATCTAGATGTACCAGCTCGGCCACTGCGCGCCGGCGATGGCGAGCACCTTGGACGTGAACGTTCCCCAGTCCGCGAGCTTCCGGCTGCCGCAGGCCGCCGGCGGTCAGGACGACGCCACCGCAGCTGGGGATCTCCTCGCTGGCCACGGCCAGTACCGGGCCGTTCTGCCTGGCACGGAAGGTCAGCGTGATGCCCTTGCCCGCTTCCGCCGGGCAGCCATGGACACCCATGGTGTTCAGGCTCAGGCCGTCGAGCAGCCCCACGATCCGGGCCACCTTCGCCGGGCTGGTGACCGTGACCGGCGCGGGGGTCCCCTTCGGGTGGTTCATGTCGGGGGACGCGGTGATCGTGACGGCCGTGACGCCGGCCGGTACACGCTCGGCCGCGGGCCGCCCGGGGATCCACGCGACATCGGAGTCAACGCGCACGTAGGCCACGCCGCTGCTGGGGTCGGTGACCTCCACGGTCAGCTGGCGCAGCGAGATGACCCCGGGGACCAGCGGCAGGGTCCACCAGTCGAGCCAGGCTCCGTAGACGTCGCCGATGGGGTGCGGCTGGTCCTGCTGGCCTTGCGAAGCAAGCGGCCGCCCCGGCTTTGGCGCCTTCCCGTCGGTGTCGCCGACGCCTCCCCAGCCGGACAGCGTGAACTGGTGAGGCAAATGGGCCTTCTCGTAGGCCAGCACGCTCGCGGCGGACGCCGGGACGCGCCAGAACGACACGTCATCGAGCTGGTCTTCGATCCCGGCGGTGAACGCCTTCCGCGCCAGGATGCCGCCGCTCCCCGCGGGGGCCGACGACAGCCGCGCCGCGCCCGGCGGCGGCACGAACGCGGCCAGCATCGACGCCGCGTCCGCCTGAGCCTGCTGGCGCGGGGCGGCGGCCGGGCGGGCGAGGGCACGCGCCGTCGTGCCCGTGCCCGCGCCCGCGCCCGGCCGCGGTGGCGGTTCCGCAGGCGGCGAGCGCGGCGCACGCGAGCACGGCGCCGCTCGTGAGAAGGCGATTCAGTTTCAAGCCCATGCTTCACAGACGCCGTTGCGCCGCTGAATTGTTGACGGGAGAGGGGGTATCTCCCCGCGATCATGGTTCGCGGTATGAAGGAGCATGTGAGGACCCTGGCCGGAGGCCGCAAGGCTGTCACGGACTGGATGCTGGACACCGTGCCGGACTGGATCACCGAGACCGTGCGGCCCAAGAAAGTACCCACCCCCTGGGGCGCGATGCTGCAGGCCGTCATCGCCATCTGGGTGCCGCTCGCGGCCGGGATGATATCGGGGGACCGCTCGCTCGCCCTGCTGCCCGCGCTGGGCGGGCTCGTGAGCGTCACCGTCGACCAGGGCGGCCCGTACGCGAGCCGGTTCCGCCGGGTGGCGATCGCCGCGATCTGCGGCGCGGCGCCCGGCCTCATCATCGGCTCCCTGATCCACGGCCGCGGCTGGGTCTCGGTGGCGACCCTGGTCGCGGTCGCGGGCGTGTCGGCGGTCCTCGCCCGCTTCGGCAGCATCGGGTCGGTCACCGGCCTGCAGCTCCTCATGTACAGCGCCATCTCCGTGGGCCCGCTTGGCGAGCTGCGGCCCTGGTGGCACACGGCGCTTGAGTTCCTCGCCGGGGCCGCCTGGGCGCTGCTGCTGCTCGTTCCCGGCTGGGTGCTCGCGCCGCGGTCCGTCGAGCGGGGCCTCGTGGCGTCCGTGTACCACAACCTCGCGGACGGCCTGCGAGCCATCGGCACTCACGAGATCATCGCCGCCCGTCATGCCGTCAGCGACTCGCTCACCGCCGCCTACGACGCGCTGGTCGCCGTCCGCTCCGCCTCCTCCGGGAGGATCCGGCCGACGCAGCACTTGATGGCCATCCTCAACGCGAGTCACTCGATGGCCGAGGCGGCGAGCGCGCTGGGCGCCGCCGGCGAGCGACAGCCTCCCTGGGTCACCGACACGATCGACCGGCTCGCCGAGGTGATCGCCGCCCACCCCCAGACACGCGACCTGCCCCTCGTCCCGCCGCAGTGGTCGGCCAGCCCGGGCGCGGTGGAGTTGCGGGAGTCCATGGTCGGGCTGTCGCGGGTCATCTCGGGTAACTGGACCCCGGCCGCATCGGGCGGTACCGGGGCCGGCGCTGGCCAGGCCGCGGGACGGGCAGCCCGGCTGCGGGCCTGGGCGAGCGGCGCGTGGGACCAGTTCGGCGGCGGCTGGATCGCCTGGACGTTCACGTTCCGGCTGATGTCCTGCATGGCCATCGCCGGGGTGCTCAGCGAGGTGCTGCCGCTTGAGCGGTCCTACTGGGTGCCGCTGACGGTAGCGGTCATCCTCAAGCCCGACTACGGCTCGGTGTTCGCCCGGGCGGTGCAGCGGGCCCTCGGGACCGTGGTCGGCGCGGTACTAGGGGCCGCCATCCTCGCGGCGGTCCCGTTCGGGGTATGGCTGCTGCTGCCCTTCGGGGTCCTCGCGGCGCTCCTGCCATACGGGAAGGCGAGGAACTTCGGGCTGTCCGCGACGTTCCTGACCCCTTTCGTCGTGCTGCTGATCGACCTGCTGCACCCATCCGGGTGGCGGCTGGCCGCCGACCGGGCGGTCGATACCGTGCTCGCCTCCCTGGTCGTCCTGGTCGTCGGGTACGCGGTGTGGCCGGTGAGCTGGCACGCGCACCTGCCGGGAAAGTTCGCCGCGACGCTTCGAGTCGTCAGCGACTACATGGACGAGTCCCTGGTGACGGCGTGGGCCGCACGGCAGCCGGACCAGTCGCACCTGAGCGGCCAGCCGACCGGGCGGTCCGTGTTGCGGCGCCGGTCCTACCAGGCTCTTTCTGACCTGCGGGCCGAATACCAAAGGACGCTGTCGGAGCCGCCGCCTATCAGCCGTAGCGCCTCGGTCCTGTGGCCGGCCCTCGTCGCGCTCGAAGAAGTCGTCGAGGCGGTGGCGGCGACCGTAGTGGCGATCAGCCGGGGCGCGCCCGCCCCCGCCCCGGAAGCGGTCCACCAGCTCACCAGGGAGTTGCGGGCGATCGCCGAGGCGATGGACGCGGGCCTGGCGCTCCCGCCGACGAGCAGGCCCCTGCCGGCCGATGAGCGCCTAGAGCCGGTCACCGCCGCGATCCGCTCGGTCCTCGGAGTCCTGACGCCCGCCGAACGCCAGCCACCGGAACTCGCCCATGAGTCGGCTATGTAGGGACGGGGCGATCCGCCTCGCCCCAGAGACCCGCCGCCCGATAGAGAGACTTGTCGGGCTGGCCAGATTCGAACTGGCGACCCCCGCGACCCAAACGCGGTGCGCTACCAAACTGCGCTACAGCCCGTGCCTTCGACAGTCTAGCGATCCGGGACCCGCAGGGTCGCGGCACGGAGCGCAGACTTGCCTAGTGTAAGGCAAAAGCCCGGTGGTACCGGCGGCGGCACGCTGCGTGTGCTCAGGAGCAGCGCGTCCCTAGAAGCGGACGCGATCGCAGGGGACCGTCTGGCGGCGCGGGAGGGCGCGGATGGCCCTCACGCTGATCTCGCCCGTCCAGGCGATCGCGCAGTCGAGGCGCCATTGCGCCACGATTACCTGCCACCGCCCGGTGGTGTAGGAGGTGCGGATGGCGTTCTGGTACCGGAAATCGGGCACCCAGCTCGCGATCATGACCGCGATCAGCGCGGTGACGGCCGTCGCGGTCAGCGGCCTCAGCGCGGACGACCTCAGCGCGGAGCGCTCGGCGGCGGGCAACCCGAGGCGGTCGCGTCGCCATCCCCGCAGTCGGCAGTCCGCGCCGACGATGATGGCCGCCTCGATCAGGAAGATGGGCAGCGCGGTGTACCTGGCGCCGAACTCGGTGTCGGGCGTGACGGGAGGAGAGGTGGACGCGTAGGCGACCAGGGTCGTGCTGAACAGGGTGACGCCGAGGCCCAGCAGCAGCGCGGTCGCCACGAAGGGCCTGCCGTGGGGCTGGGTAATGAGGATCAGGGCGAAGACGACCGCCAGGATGGCGGCGACGATGGTCGTGGCCCCGTCTCTGCCGGCGAACGACTGCAGCCACCAGGACAGGTGCCAGCCGAGCGACGGCAGCACCACGTCATGGGCGTAGAAGGACAGCGACTTGCCGGACGCCGAGGGGTTGTCCAGCGGCGACCGGCCACCGGCGGAGGCTGAGATGATGACCGGCAACTGGGCCACGCAGCCTGCCAGCCAGCCCGCGGTCACCGCGTGGTCGCGCGGCCGGCGCAGCGCGTAGAGGCGCATCGCCAGCAGTGGCGCGAACAGGACGGCAATGCTGGTCGAGGCGGCGGTGGCGAAGGCGAGCAAAGCGGTCACCGCCGTCCCCGCGCGCGTCCGCGGACGCCAGAGCACTCCCCAGAACAGCGCGAGCAGCATGTACCAGGGGGCGCCGAGCGTGTTGTCAGCGATTTCCAGCGGCGCGATCGGCAGCAAAACGATGGCGGTGCCGAGCAGGGCGCGCAGCGCCACGGAGTGGATGTGGCCGGCACTGGCGCGGAAAACGTAAAGCCCGCAGGCGCTGGCGATGAGCGCCCCGGAGACCGCGAATACCACGGGCACTTGGCCCAATGGCACGTAAATCGCCAGTTGCGCCACCACATGGGGAAGAACCTGCACGTATCCGTGCTGCGGCGAGAACAATTGCCAGGGGCGCTCGAGCGCCCGCACGAAGAATGTCCCGTAATCATCGAGGTATAGCGAATCCCACGGCGGAATGCCCGGAATGCGCAGCAATAGCAGCCAGGTGCCGAGCGCGACCGCTGTGACCTGCGCTGCGACGACCGAGAAACGCCAGCGGAGCGACCGCGGCAACGCCTGCGCCGGAACCGGAAACAAGGCGTCTAGCACGCCACGGACACGACGGCCAGCAGGCCTCTTCCGTTCCGGCGCGCTCTTCGCAGACCCTCCGGAGATTCTGGTAACCACTCGAATACCGCCCAAGCTCCCGATACTGTTGAGCGCACCGAACATGGCCAGGAAAACCGGAGGATGCGCTACGCCGAAGCGATCTTAACTTCACGGGCTGCGATTCCCAGAACGGCGAGTGTTATACCATGCGGAAAGGCAGTTTAGGAGATTCGCGGCGCACAAACTATTGCATGGCGGGCAATTCTCAGAACTTGGGCATTGCGCCCAGGGCGGCCGTCATGCCGGGCCGCGGCCGCCACCCGCGGCGAGGGCCGCGAACTCCGCTTCCTGCCAGGCGATGTCATGGCCGGCCCGGCCGCGGTAGCGGTGCGCCGTCACCTCGCCGCGCTCGTAGGCCTCGATCGCACCGAGCGCGGCCGGCAGGTCGACCGGCCCGTAGTACAGGCCGTGCGGCAGCAGGGCCATATTCGCGGCGTGCTTATGGCCGCCCAGGTGCGTCGTCTCCCACACCCGTGCCGGGTAACGCGCCGCCAGCTCGCGCGCCAGCGGGGTACCGAACCTGCCACAGCACCGGTCGCGTCGCGCGTGGACGCACACCAGGTACAGCGGGCCGGCCAGCGCTGCCTCGGGCGGGGCGATGCCCTCCGCGATGCCGACAAGGTCAAGGGTGCCCGGATCCCACACGGGCCCGCCAAGACTGCGCACCCAGGGCTCGGGGCCGCCCGTCCAGGCCGCGTACACGCCGGCGCCGTCACCCGCGCCGTCCATGGCCTCCTGGGCGCGAGGCCGGCGGATCAGCTGGACGCGAATGCCGATCCGGTCGGCGGCGATCGCCAGGTCACCCAGCGGCACCGGAAGCTCCGTTTCCGCCGCCTTCTCCGCCCACGGCCCCGGGTGCTCGATCAGCAGCCAGCCGCGCGAGGCCACCGGCGCCGTCGCCCGCGCCGCGACTCCCCCGTCGTGCGCCCCCGGGCCGTGCTCGCACCACGCCGGAAGCGCGTGGCGATCACCGCCCCGCGCGAGTTCAGTCACGGTGAAACTTTACGCGCCCCCCAGCGGCCAATCACGCACCGGGAGCCCCGCCGCACAACGGCTTGGGCCCCGTTGATGCGCCCGCGAGCCCGGCTTGTCCCGGCGAATCAGGCTGTTGCCCACCACAGGTTCGGCCTTTGGACGCGTCCCCAGGCGGGATTCGCGACGCACTCGCACTCGTGGCGGCGAAGTCACGGAAAGGCGACGTGGATCTTCCGTTGCGGAGTCGCTAGCGGGTGACCTCCGAGCGGTCATCGGCCCACAGGGTGTGGAACGTTCCCTCGCGGTCGGTCCTGCGATACGTGTGCGCGCCGAAGAAGTCGCGCAGTCCCTGTATGAGCGCGGCCGGGAGCCGCTGGGCACGCAGCGCGTCGTAGTAGGCCAGCGCGGCCGAGAACCCGGGGACCGGGATGCCCTGCTGGACCGCCGTCGCGACGACATCCCGCCAGGCTGCCTGCGCGTCGGCGATCTCCTTCCCGAACTCGGGATCGGCCAGCAGCGTCGGCAGGGCCGGGTCCTTCGCGTACGCGGCCCGGATGCGGTCCAGGAACTTAGCGCGGATGATGCAGCCGCCGCGCCAGATGACCGCGGTCCCGCCGAGGTCGATATCCCAGTCGTATTCCTGGCTGCCATCGGCGATCATGTTCCAGCCCTGGGCGTACGAGACGACCTTGGAGGCATATAGCGCCTGCTCCACCTTGGCGGCGAAGGACTCCGGGTCGGCTACGGCGCGTTCCGCGCGGGGGCCCGGCAGGTCGCGGGCGGCCGCGCGCAGGTCGGCGTGACCGGACAGGCTGCGGGCGAACACGGCCTCGGCGATGCCGCTCACCGGCACCCCGAGGTCAAGCGCGTCCTGAACGGTCCACCGGCCGGTGCCCTTCTGCTCGGCCTGGTCCAAGACGATGTCCACGAACGGCTTGCCCGTTTCGCCGTCAGTGTGGCCAAGCACCTCCGCGGTGATCTCGATGAGGTAGGAGTCGAGGCGGCCCTGGTTCCAGGTGCGGAACGTGGCCGCAATCTGTTCCGGTGAGAGGCCGCCCGCCTGCCGCAGCAGGTCATACGCCTCGGCGATCAGTTGCATGTCCGCGTACTCGATGCCGTTGTGCACCATCTTCACGAAGTGTCCGGCGCCGTCCGGGCCGATGTGCATGCAGCAGGGAGTCTCGTCGACCTTCGCCGAGATGGCCTCCAGCATCGGGCCGAGCGCCGCGTAGGACTCGGGCGACCCGCCCGGCATGATGGAGGGGCCGTTGAGCGCGCCCTCCTCACCGCCGGAGACGCCCATGCCGACGAAGTGGATCTGCTTGGCCTTGAGCGCGGCCTCGCGGCGGCGCGTGTCCTTGAAGTGCGCGTTGCCAGCGTCGATGAGCATGTCGCCCGGCTCGAGCAGCGGGGCGAACTCGTCGATCACCGCGTCCGTGGCCGGGCCGGCGTTGACCATGATGACGAGCCTTCTGGGGCGCTCCAGGGACCTGACGAACTCTTCCGCCGTCGCGCTGGCGATGAAGGTGCCCTCGCTGCCGAAGTCCCGCGCCACGTCAACGGCCTTGGACGCCGTCCGGTTGTGCAGGGCAACCCGGTATCCGTGGCGGGCGAAGTTCCGCGCAAGGTTGCGCCCCATCACCCCCATCCCGGTGACGCCGATCTGCGCGTTGCCGTGCTGCTCTGGCGTGGTCATGCCGGTGCTCGCCTCCGTCTGGCCGTGTCGCTGGCCCTGTCGCTCCGTGTCGCTACCCGGTGCGTGGGACCGATTGTCCCATCCTCCAATTCGATCATGCCGAGTTTCCCTGGCAGCAAAGTGCCCCTCGCCGTTCGGGGCAAGCACTCGCCTTCGCTCGGCGGTCACGGCAGGTGAAGTTCGATGGTTACCTGTTCACCGGCATGGGTGAATGTCAGCGTCAAGGCGCGGGCCTGCGGGTTAAGCCTGGGCAGGAAGCTCAGGATGAGGTCCTCGTGGTCGCCGTCACCAGTGCTGCCGCCGAACCGGCTCAGGTACAGGCCGCCGACGTCGTCTTCGGCGTAGACCGACATGACGGCCCACTTACGGTTCCGGTCGGCGCTGTAGGTCCACCAGCCCGGTTCGGCGCGCAGGTACAGCTTCCAGGATTCCGGCTCGGAGACGAGACTGTCGACCCGCACCACGATGTCGTCGACCGGCGGCAACGCGGCGGAGATGTCGAGGTGCTGCTGTGCCCCGTCAGCAAGGCTCGCGGCGCTGATCATGCCGGACCATCCGCGGGGAAGCCCGTCGCCCGGGCCGCGCCCGGTAAGGAAGGCGCACAGCCGGGCCAGCTCGCCGGGCAGTTCGCCGACGGTGCCGGGCTGGATTTCCGCCTGGATCTCCGCCGCCCGGGTGAGCGCGGCGGAGCAGTGCTCCTCCATGCCACTTCGGTCGATTCCGGTAAGGCCGATAAGGTCGAGGGCTAGCTGCGACAGGTCCCGGGCGGCGCGACCCTCCGGCACCGGCGCCAGGCGGCTGACGCGCGCATCCGGGCGCGGGCCACGGCGGCTGGCTCCCCGCTAGCGGCCGCGCGCAGCAGCTCACGGGCCTGGCGGCGGAGCTGGTCGAGGTTGGGGCGGTCAGGAAGCTCGGGCACGACGTCTCCTCACGGCCCAGGCTCGCATGTGGGCTCGGTAAGGAAGGCGGTCTAGCCGGAAAGCATTACCCCGGAACAGAGGTGGACTCAGGTCCTGCCCGCGAACCCGGCGGCGCCCTCTCACGCCGACGGGCATAGGCCGTACCGCCCGCAGTTCCGGGTCAATGCCCTCGATGAGCTGGACAGTACGCTTTGCCCATGTTGAGATTCAAGCTGTTGGCGTGGCGGGTGCTCCCGTGGGGCCTGCTGGCAGGAATAATCCTGACGCTGCTGTGCCTCGGCTCGGCGACCTGGGAGCCATTGACGGATTGCGCCCAGAGGGTCTCGCCTCCTAACAGCTCGTACTCGCCGCCGGGAGGATGCTCCACGATCAACGAGGGCTATCCTGTGCGATTCCTGTCGAGCGAGCCGCTGCTGGAGCAGGATCCCGGCACCAGCTCCCGCGAGGCCGGAGTCAGCGGTGTCCCCGTCATCAACAAGGCCGGCCTGACCGAGGACTGGCTTATATGGTCAATAGTCAGCTGCTTGGCGATCTACATTGTCTTGGCCAGGAGGCATTACATTCTCTCGGCCAGGAAGGCAGGGGCAAGCTAGGGCACGCAACGGGACGGCCAGGCTGATCGCGTGACGCGATTCGGGGAGAGCATGACCGGGATCTACGCTGGGATGTCGAAGCGTCGAGCGGAGGGAGCCACCGTGAGCGTCGAGGCGTCGGAGACAGTCACTGTTCCTCGCGCCGAGTGGGACTCGCTGCACGCTGAGGTGCGGCGACTGCGGCGCGAACTGGGGCAGAGGGTGGCTGTGGCTCGCATCAAGGCAGACCCCGGGCCGGGGGATGGCACGCTCACATTCTCGCGCCGCGAACTCTCCGAGGCATGGGGCAGCGCTGAGTGAGCGAATCGCCTGGTTCGCTTCCGGTACCTTCCTGGCAGGAGATAGAGGCGCTGCCAGGCGGCTATCGGCTAGGTCTTCCTCTGATGGAGTCACCATCTGGTATTGGCGAGCTGACCTGCAGTTTCCTGATTCAAGGTAGGCAGATCAGCGCACTACAGGGACTGAAGTGACGAGGTCCTTCTCGGCTGATCGTGCCCGGCATGGCCGCGTACCTGCCCCGTGGTGGCCGGCTCCGGGGCGGCGCGGCCTACTCGCCAGTAGCAGTGTCTTTTTCCGCTATTATCACCGAAAAATACACTGCTACCAGCGGGTAACCGGATGCCAGGCGCCGACGGGCCGCCAGACCCTCGGACTTCAACCTGTAATCCAGTTCCGGTACGGGTCGGCGGTTGCACAGCCGTGGTCAGGTCAAGGGCGACGCGGTCGGCGCCGGCGTGGCGAACCGGCGTGATCCGCAGCCTTGGCTGGCGGGCAGTTGGCGCGGCATCGTCATCCGGAGCGGTCTGGTCGCCGAGAAGACGCGCGACGGGGCCGAGCAGGCGCGCAACGGGGCCAGGCAGGTGCTGGCCAGGCCTTTGCGCGCCATCATCGCGGGTAGCGACGACAGCGGTGCCGACCACGGTCACGATCATTTTGAAATACCGTGGCTGTTCTTTAACCCGCCACTTGCGCGAGTCGAACTGGACACCGATGATGCCTTCGGCGCCCATCGCCAAGCCCTGCTGGCGAATGTCCTCGTCGATGCGGTGGATGGCACTGCGGACCATGTCGCTGACTTCTTCGTACTCGTAGCTCTCCCGCTTCAGTTGCCCAGGTGTGTCAACGACCGGTGCATTAGCAGGCCAGCGGCGCGAGATGCACCCGGTCATGACCGTCGACATCACCATGCCCGCCGGGGCGTAGCCGCCCTGGGCAAGCTTCCAGTACTCCTGCACGCCCAGGTTGGTGAGCACCGGCTCCCCTCCTTGCGACCGCCTGTCCTGGCAGGCCACGGCAATCCCTGTCGCCACGGACTCGACCGTTCCCTCGTTGCCGTCAGTGCCCCAGTACTGTTCCTCGTGCGAGACCCGGACACCGACCACCGCGTCCGCCCCGCGGTCCCTCCCGTCGCGCGCCAGCCTACGGAGTGCCTGCTCGCGCGTCGACCGCACCGATTCGACCACCGTGGGGTACTGGTAGACCATCCCGGGCCTGCCGGTCAGCTTCACGTCCCCCCGGATGAACTTCGAGTGAAAAACGCACGCACCCATCACCTGCCCGATGGGGTGCAGTCCGGCAATGCCCGTCATCGCGAGCGCGTTCGGCTCCAGGCCAGTCGTGAACATGGACTGATTGTCCCGCTTTTACAAGCTCCACCGTAGACGAGCGCAACAGGATCCTTGCCGAAATTCGCTGGTGTTTCCATACCGGCTCCTACCGGTAGGAGGACGGCCGGCGAGCTGTCCCGGGCACCCAGAGGGATTCACATGCCATAGAGCTCCTGCCGTCACCGTCGCTGGCCCCTGCCCGACGATATCCGCCAGGCGCTCGCAGGATGACTCGCCCAGTCCGTGAGAGGGCTGTGAGATATGACGATCGCTCGTCCGCACTGACGAGTGGCCTATTCACTGGATGACTCCCGACTATGCGCGGCCGGGTACCGGCGGACGCGCCGCTTGCTTCGCTTGTTTGATCATCGGAAACCCCGATCCTGATCAGTGGCGTTCTTCCAGTATGAGCGGATGGTTTCCAGCTTTTGGCCTAGGACCTTCTGCGCCTTGGCTCCCGAACCGAGCGTCAAGGTACCAGGAACATGACGTTCGGTTCGGCCGCCTGCTATGCGGACGCCTATGCACGACCAATCCGTGCTGCGTCCCGTTCCTGCGTTCCTGTACCTGGGTGATCTCTCCCCAGGCAATGAAGCGGCGGGAAAAGAAGGTGTGAAACTGCATTCCGTCGCGGGACGGTTTCGTTCTTCCGTAGCCGAGGTTCATCATATAGATGCAGTAGGCGAGCAAGAACGAGCCGAACACGCCGAACCACCACCAGTGTCCTGCTGCTGTAAAATGTGAGGGATGAAGAGCGCTCCGCTGCGGCGCGTAGGTAGCGGCAGTGATACCCGTGACAAAGAGGCCGACGGCAGCGATCCACAGCCAGTTCGCACGGCGCGCACCACTATCAAGAGCGACCCAGGTGTCCGGCATATGGCGATGGTAATCCACTTTTAGGGTGTTTCGTTCCTCGGCCGGCTCCAAGGCCTGGCGAAGGTTATTCGTTACCCCTGAAGATCGCGGCGATGACTGCGCTGGCGTCAGTGAGGTCGTTCAGCACGGTGTCGGCTCCGGCTCGGGCTAGGTCGGTGGCGGAGTCCTTTCCGGTCGCCACCGCCACGATCCGTGCGCCGCTGTTGAGCGCTGCGGCTACGTCGTTGGGGGTGTCGCCGATCAGGACCGTGTGCCTAGCCTCATAGTCCTGGCCGCGGGCCTTCCCGGCGCGTTGGCGGGCGATGCCGACAAGGTTTGCCCGCGTGTCGTCGTCGGTGCCGTATGCGCCTATGTCGAAATCGAGGTACTCGTCTAGGCCGAAGGCCTTGAGCTTGATCTCGGCTGATGGGCGGGTGTTGCCGGTGAGAATGGATTGGGTTACGTCGTCGCGCTGGGCCAATGCCTGGAGTGCCTCGGCTGCTCCGGGTAGGGCGCGGCCTCTGTGGCGCAGGTCGTCTAGGTGGTCGGCGTAGCCTTGAGCCTGCTCGGCGGCGAACCGAGCGGAGCAAAGCCGAGGGCGTTGAGCAGGTAGATCAACCCTGTGAGGAATCCGAAGCCTGAGACTGTGCCCAGGCCGGGCGGCCAGTTGACATCTGTCAACGGGAACGCGGACCAGTAAAACTGGTACCCGCAGGTGCCTGCGGCAAGTGACGCCCAGCACAGTGGCCACCACCAGAACCTACTGCGCCGAATGATCGCCACGGGGCGGAGGTTACCTCACCCACGTGTCGCACGGGGCATTCCACGCCAGAGGGCGTCGGGCCTCCTCGCCCTGGTGCTCGTGGCCGCTGGCCGCCTGCCGTGAAGGCTCGAACGCATTCGAAAAAGCTGGTCTACCTATGGAGCGGGCGACGGGAATCGAACCCGCATGACCAGCTTGGAAGGCAACGGGCCAGGGGCGGCCTACCTGCGGCTACGCAGGTCGTAGGCGGTTTTTCGCTGTCCGTGAGTGACCGTGAATGACCGTGATTTACCGTCCTGACGGGCACGGCGCCCGACTGGCAGGTGTTGCTCGTGGTCGATGGTCGATCATTACGCGTTAAGTATCGACGTTAGGCTAATCTGGCCGTGGGGGTTCGCATGGAAGGGAATGGATGGGCGAGAGTCGGTCCCGATCTCGGTTGTGGTACAGCGTGGTACGGCGGGGTACTCGCGTGTTATGGCACATCCAGGTGAGCGATCGACGGACGTCAGCGTGCGTCAGTTCGTGGCGGACTCCGGCACGATCACGCGAGGACTGCGGCAGGGGCGGACATACACGCTGACGCTCAATGGCGAACCCCTGGCGAGGATGGTCCCCATCCGGCGCCGCCAAGCGGTTCCCACGGACGAAGTCTTCGCGATCTTCGCCACGGCCCCGGTCATCGACGTAGATGAGCTTCGCGCCGACCTGGATGAGGCCTTCGACCAGGGCGTCCGCGATCCCTACGAGGGGACTGGCCTGTGAGGGAGCACGGCGCCGCGGTCGTAGACACCAACGTCATCGCCGCGCTCAGGGTTTACGACCGGTCAGAGTTTCCCGACACGATCTACATCGCTGCGGTCACGTTGGGAGAGCTCTCCTACGGTCCTCATGCCACCGACGATCCGGTCAAGCGCGCCGGACGGGTGGGGATCTTGCAACATGTCGAGGCGACCTTCGACCCATTGGCGTACGACCAGGCCGCAGCCCGTCTCTACGGGCAGATCTTCGCCGCGGTCCGCGCAGCCGGGCGCGAACCGCGCAGACGCGCCGCGGACCTCATGATCGCCGCAACCGCGGCAAGCAACCAGCTCCCGCTCTACACGGCGAACCCGGACGACTTCAGGGGCGCGCAAGCCTTCGTCGAAGTTGTCGGCGTCCGAGCTCGACCAAACGACCTCTAGCAAGTGGTGGACGACTAAGCCTAGTCCTCTGCGTTTCCCGCCAGCTCCGCGAATGCGACATTAGCCCAGCCTTATGCCGTCTGCGGGAGTTGTACGCAGGTCGCGGGGATTCGCAGCGGGCACGGAGACCCCAGCCGTGAGGCACCATCCTCTCGATGCGGAGAGCGGATTAGACCACTGACCTGGAGCCGATCAACTAGAGCGGGCGACGGTAATCGAAACGCATGAGCAGCTTGGAAGTTCGGGAGATCGGCCTGCCGGCTGACCTGCGCGGACTCCGGTCCTGGTCATCGGCGGTGACGTGTCCGTGAGTGACCGTGGCTGACCGCCTGGCACCCTTGGCATATGGCACGTGCGTGGCACGCGCAAAGGTGCCAGGCGGTTTAGGGCTGAGAGGATGGCCGGCCGGATCTCGACGAGCTGGATCGCGCGGTCTCTGCCCATGTCCTCGGATTTCAGGCGTCGGCGCCTTGATGTAGGCGACTCAACTCGGCGATGCCCCCAGGCACATCGAGGCCTGCCGTTTCCGCGAAAACGCTCACAATCCCGCGTCATCTTCCCCCTCCTGACGGCCACCAGGCGGATGATAAGATGCGCGATGCCACACATACCTCTCATTACCAACAATATTAAATAGGCGAAGAACTCAGCCGCCGCCACCCCGGGAGAAACTCGTGATGCGCTGGAAACGCTTGCTGGTACCCGCGATAGTCGTCGGGGCGGCCAGTGCCTCGGTCACGCCGGCTTCGGCCGCCACCGACATCTCACCCCCGACGATCAGTCCCCTGCTCGGCTCCTTTACGGTCGGTACCTCGGTCACCTTCACGTTCACCGAGACCGGGGTCGGCACTCCAGTCGCCTACCAGTACACGCTCAACGGCGGGGCGACGCAGACCATCCCCGCCTCTACTGGCACCGCGAGCTCCGCCATCGTTCCCACCCGCCAGAACAACCGGCTTATTGCCTACGCTGTCGCGGCGGACGGCACCGTCAGCGGGGGGACCGTCGACGACTTCACCGCGCGCGCGGCTACGCCAGCCGCGGACAAGGACCTCAACGGCGACGGGCTACCTGACCTGCTGGCAGTAGGGAATACCGCCGGCCTGGCCCCGGGCCTGTGGCAGGCCACGGGACGGCCCCCCACCAGGGGCAGCGCCGGGCTGCTGAACATCCCCGCCAGTGACATCGGGATCAACGGCAATGGCTTCAAGACAGTGGGAAGCCCCGCTGACTTCAACGGCGCGCAGGTGATCACCGGCCGTTTCCTCGGGACTGGCTTCCAAGACGTGCTGGCCTACTACCCCTCCGGCCCCGCTGGCGACAGCGAATTCGCGGGCGAAGGCCAGGTCCTGGCTGGCCCGGGTGACGGCTCGGCACTAGTGCCGAACTCCGGTAGCGTTTGTACCATGGTGCCGGGCACGCTGGCGGACTTCAACGGCGACGAGCCACTTCAGGTCGCTAACGCGTACGCGTCCTTCAACGACACTGGCCTGCCCAACCTTCTCAGCGTTAGCGGCGATCCCGTCAACGGCTACTCCCTCGACTACTTCTCAACACTTGCTCCGTGCCTGTACTCCGAGGACTTCGCCACTAACGCCGTCACGCCCGACGGCACGGCCGATTGGAATAAGTGGACGCTCGCGACGCTCAGCGATGACAGCGGCACGGGGATGTTCCTCTGGAACCAGGGCACGGGCGCCCTCTACCTGTGGCAGGGCATCACTGCTCACGACAACGACGACTTTACCGGCACGCTTGCCTACACCCAGTACCTAATCTCCCCGCACTGGAACAAGGGCGAGCCGCTGTCCACTCTGGAAGCCGCTGACCTCAACGGGGACGGCGTGCCGGACCTGTGGGCCGTCACCTCAGATGGCACCGCGCGCGCCTACCTAATCTCCAATCTCTCTGCCACTAGGCGAGCCGTGATTAAGCCCCAGCACCCGCAGAAACTGCCCTAGACATCCCACGCGACGCCATAACGCTGGTGAGATGCCGGCGCCGCGATCACCTTGAAGGGCAGGTTTGGGAGCTGAAGGTCAGGCTTCCCGATGTTGCGGCACGGGTAACGTACTGGTGTACCTCCTGATGGGAGGGTCGTGCTGCTGACCGTGTTTCGGAAGACCCGCCAGCATGAGCAGCGACAGATCGACAGAGCGGTGCGCGCGCAGAAGACCTGCGAGCGCGACCACCGTGGGCCTGCGGCAGAGACCTATGAGAGGCAGGTGTGATGGCCGGCGACCACGCCCGCTGGGTGCGCCCTGAGGAGCTGGCCGAGGACCCCGAGCGGATCGCGATCCGAGAGGCGCTGGCCTTCGGGAAGGCCGTGTATGACGTCCGGACCGCCCTCCGCCTGACCGTTTCCGACTTGGCCGGGCGAGCAGGCATGTCCGATGACGAGATCGACTGCATTGAGGCATTCCCTGACTTCGAGAGGCGTGTTCCGGCGCCGACTGCGCCCGCGCCCTCTGGAGTTCCCGGGAACCTGTGCGGCCACGGACAGGGCGTGCGAGGCCACGGACGGCGGGGCAGGATCGGTTGTGCGGACCGTCCACCACGCGCGCATAGCCGCCCGATTCTCGGGTCTCTCACCAGTGGACACTGGACGCCACCCCGCTCCAGCCCCGCCTGCCATTCGCGGTTTGGCTGGGCCGAAGGCGGTTCATCGTGCTGGATGCGCTGCGGAAGCGGATGGAGCAGGTCGGCGTCCGGTTGCATCCCGGGAAGACCGGATCGTGTACTGCAAGGACAGCAAGCGACGCGGCTTTCACGAGCACACGGAGTTCACCTTCCTCGGGTTCACGTTCCGGGTGCGGAGCGTGCGGGCCAGGCTCGGAGCGAGGCGGTGGGCTCGCGCATGGTGGGCTACTCGCGATGGAGCGAGAGTGCCAGGCTGGGAACGACGAAGGACAGGAGAAAGATCGGCAAGATGGTCTTTCCGCCGCATCGGAAACTGGCGATTTCGCCCTCGCCGACGTCGAACGTCTTGGTTCGGCTGGAGTTTCGGCCGTTGCGGACTTGCAGGGTGTGACGTCCGGGTTCGACTGGTATGTCGATGGTCTCGTTCAGTTCCACGGACCCGGCGCTCTTGCCGTCGACCATGGCGTCGTACGTGCCGCGGCGGACTTCCACTCCAATGGTTTTGTGCGTCAGCTTCAGCGTTGCGGACATTTGCCGATCTCCTCTGTTTCCTGATGGCGTTTCGATGGCGTTTCTCTGAGTGCTCAGCGACAGACGCCACGTGCCGGCGACGGTCATCTGGGTCTGCCGGTCACGAGGCGTTCACGGTCGAACATGGCGGCCACGACACGCCAGGCGAGCAGGTCGACGGCTAGCAGCGCTGCGGCGAGACCAATCGCGAGAGCGGTCGACACGGTGATCACGTTCAGCGACATCAGGGCGACGATGACCAGCGGCGGCATGCTCCCCAGCACGCTCAGCTGCTGCGCGACGCGCACGTCCGTGGACCGTGCCGAGACCCCAATCCCAACCCAGATCGCCCAGCCCGCAAGCAGCGGCGTGAACAGCAACTGAACCAGCACGTGCGTTCCCGCGTAGATCGCCGAGGCGATCACAGGGTGGGCGAACAGCCCCGCGACGCCGAGAAAGACCCCGAAGACCGCATACGCGATCACGACTGTCGGTACGAACGCGGCCAGCGCCTTCCCGATAAGGAACTCCTCCCGACGAATCGGGGTGGTCAGAACCGGCTCAAGCGTGCCCTGCTCGCGCTCGCCGACCACCGAGTAGGCGGACACGGCAGACGGCATCATCACCGGGATCACCAGCATGTAGAGAAGCGAAAGCCCAACGCGAACGCTGAGTTCCTTCCCCGTCACGTTGGCTGCGATCAGCTGGATCGTCGGCAGGATGATGAAGAGCACCGGCGTCGCCGCCATCGTGCCGATCACGAAGCGGTTGCGCCGGTAGTCCCGCAGCTCCTTGTGAAGGATCGCGCCGACCCGAGTCCAGCTGAAGCTCATCGGCTCTCAGCCTCCACGTCCTCGTCGATCAGCTCAAGGTAGACGTCCTCCAGCGAATGGTGAGACTCGGCGATCGACAGAATGTCGCCGCCGGCCGCGACGAGTGCTCGCGCGAGAGCCGGGGCTGCGAAGTCCGGGTCGGAAACGGTCAGCGTGTAGCCGGATGGCGTTTGCTCCCATCCTTGGACGCCAGGCAAAGGGCACAGCACGGCCTTTGGATCGTCGAGCGGCGCGCGCAGCCGCACGTCCAGGGAGCGCCTGAACAGTTGCGTACGCAACGCGTCGGGACGGCCGACCAGCCGCAACGTCGTGCTCAGGATCGCCACCCGATCGCACAGCCGTTCGGCCTCTTCCAGCCGGTGCGTGGTGAGGAAGATCGTCACCCCGCGCTTACGCAGCGAGCCGATCAGTTCGTGGACCTCGCGAGTTGCCACGGGATCAAGACCAGACGTCGGCTCGTCAAGGAACAATACGGCCGGGTCGTTGAGCAGCGCTCGCGCCAGCGCGACCCGCTGACGCAGCCCTTTTGACAGCGCCCCACACAGGTCACCAGCACGATCGTCGAGGTTGACCGCCCTCAACGCCCGGGCGATGCGTACACGAACGTCGTCCAGCTCGTAGAGTCCGGCGAAGCACTGCAGGTTCTCCGCCACGGTGAGGCGCAGATACAGTCCCGGAGACTCCGGCATGACGGAGATCCGCGACCGAATCACCGGACCGTTCTTCGCGCTCAACGGAACCCCGGCGACGATCGCCGTTCCCGAACTTGGTGCGATCAGCGTGCCCAACATCCGCACGGTCGAGGTCTTGCCCGCCCCGTTCGGCCCCAGGAACCCGAAGATCTCACCGGCCGCGACACTGAACGACACGTCGGACACAGCGGTCCGCCCGCCGAAAACCTTGGTCAGGTGGCTAACCTCGATGGCCGCGGACACCGCCGGTGGAGCCTGCCGGGCGCGGGCCATTCCCGTCTCGTCCAGGCCTTCATACATGACCGAGTCACTGCTCACTTCCGCCCGCCTCCGCGCGGCAACCACTACCTTCATCATTAGTTATATAACATATAGAACAGATGAATGGAAGTCAAAACTGCGGACTTGCCCCGGCGAGCGGACACCGGCCGGCCGGCATGAGCGCCTGGCGGGACGGCTGAGCGTTTGACAGCAGGGCGTAATTTGTTCTATAACTGCTATCACATATGCCATCGGGCGAGGCGTCGCCTGCCGGGAGGAGATTCCGCGATGAGCGCGGCGACGGTCCCTAAGACCCTGGAGGCGTGATGCTGCTCAGCATCGAACCGGATGGCCCCGTGCCCATCTACCAGCAGATCAGGGACCGGATCGTGGAGGCGATCGCTCGCGGACGGCAGCCCGTCGGCTCCGCGCTGCCGCCCATCCGGCAGCTGGCGGTCGACCTGGGCGTCAACTTCCACACCGTGAACAAGGGGTACGACCTGCTGCGGCAGGAGGGCCTGCTGCGGCTCGGCCGGAAGTCCGGCGCGGTGGTGCGCCGCGACGCGGGCAGCGGGCCGCCGGATCCGGGCTGGGCCCGGGACTGGACGGGCCGGCTGCGGACGCTGCTCGCCGAGGCCGCCGCCCAGGGGATGCCGGCCACCGGCATCGTCGGGGAATGTGAGGCCGCCCTGGCGGATTTCGCCTTCCCCGCCGACGCGGCGGAGGCGTGGCAGGGAAGCGGAGGCCCGCCATGAGCACCGGGGGCCTGGCCGGGGTTTTCCCCGTCCTGGTCGTCGGGGCGCTGCTGTGCTCGATGCCCGCGGTGACGCGGCCGACCGTGCAGTTCGGGGTCCGCGTTCCCCGTGAGCGGGCGGGGGCGCCGGTTATCCGGCGGGAACGGCGGGCCTACTACTGGCGGACCGCGGCCATCGGCGCTGCTGCACCCTCGTCGCGGTGGCGACGCAGGGCTACGGGTCATGGTGGCTGTCCAGGATCATCCTGCTGCTGGAACTGGCCGCGGGCCTCGGCTGCTTCTGGGTCGCGCGGCGCAAGATCGCCGCGGTCAAGAACGCGGACGGCTGGTTCGCGGGCCTGCGGCAGACCGTCGTCGCCGATACCAGCTGGCGCACCGATCCGCCCCGCTTCCCGGTGCGCTGGCTGGTGCCCGCCCTGGCCGTCATGGCGGCGACCGCCGCCGTCGGCGCGCTGCGCTACCCCGGCCTGCCCGCCCACATCGTCAACGGGTCCGGTCACCGGGTGCCCAAGTCTGCCGTCAGCGTCCTGATAGTGGCCGGCCAGCTGTACTTCACCACCGTGTACAGCGGGCTCATGCTGATCGTCCACCGCTCCCGGCCGGACATCGAGGCAGCCGACCCCGCGGCGTCGACGCTGCGCTACCGCCGCTTCCTCGCCGCCATCACCCGGGCACTGCTGACCCTGACCACGCTGATAGACACCGCCCTGCTGCTGGTCGCCCTGCCCGACTGGCAGGTCTACCGGCTCTCCGGCATCGGGCGGGCCCTGCCCGTGCTGCCGTTCATGGCCGGCGTGCTGCTGCTGGCGGCCGTCGCCGCGCGGGCGGGCCAGGGCGGGTCGCGGCTGAACGGCAACGTTCGCGGCCTCGCCCGCGCGGCCGGGACCGACCGGGACGACGACCGGTTCTGGAAGGCCGGCCTGCTCTACGTCAACCGCGACGATCCCGCCCTCGTGGTCGGTGCCCGCTTCGGCGTCGGCTGGGCGCTCAACTTCGGGAAACCGGTCGCGTGGCTGCTCATCGCCGGGTTCGTCGCCTGGTGGGCCGGCCTGGCGGTGCTCGGGGCGACGGCGGGAATGTGACCGGGCGCTAACCCGATCACCCGCCGGTCAGCGTTGCGCCCGTGCGAGGACGGCGCGAGCAGGCCAAGCGCGAGCCTGCTCGACGGCCTGGCTGCGCCGTCGGTCTCCAGGCCGAGACCGCCGAGCACCGCACGCCGGTACGCGTGATCTGGCCGGACGGCACGCAACGCGACAACCTGGCAGCATGCGCCTGCCGTGGTCGCAGATTGACTTCCGATGGACCCCTCATTTATCTGGCCTGGCAGCCAACCCGACGACCTGCGCCGCAGCGGGCAGCAGCGGTGCTCGCCCCGCCCCGGAAACCGGCCGGGCAGCGGGCGCACGCAGGGAAATGCACGCTCAGCTCAGCCGCGAACGTCAAGCCGCGTACTGGGCCGCCTCCGCCGACCTGGCCTGTGGCCCGTCCGTCGTTGCGGTCCCCGTCCGTGGCCGTCCGTGGAAAGCGACGGTTACGCCGACCGTTCTGCCAGCCCGGATTCCGTCCGCTATGCGTCCGTGGACACCCGCAATATGACGGTCTACAGCGCTACAGGATGACACACGCTGGGACAGAGAAGATACGGCCCGCATCGCCGAGAATTCGCAGCTAGCGGGCCGCTTTCGCAGGTGGTGGCAGGTGCACTAGAGCGGGCGACGGGAATCGAACCCGCATGACCAGCTTGGAAGTTGTATCGTGGCTGGCCGTCAAGCCGGCTGAGCTGGGCGTTCGATTGTTCGCCAGTGCCCGTGGTTGACCGCTGTTTACCGGGGTTAATGGCCCGCTAATGGCCCGGCGGAGTGCGCGTTTCGCCAGCATTCGCCCACGCCGCTGGGTCCGGCGATGGCCCGTGTCTAGGTCCCGGAGCTGGAGGTTCGCGTGCCTGAGGCCTTCTTGGCGCGGGTGGCCGTGCGTGGCCGCGGTGGCGTGGTTGCGGCAGGAGCCGGGTCAGTGTTCGCGCTGGGGGCCTCGGCGAGTTGCTGGGCAAGGCGCTGGTTCTCGGCGCGCGCGGTATCGAGGTCCGCTTCTGCTCGCTCGGCGCGGGTCCGGAGCGCGTCACGGGTCTCTTCGAGTGCAGCGATGCGTGCGGCGGTGGCGGTGGTGAGTTGGTCCAGTGCGCGCTGGTGGTCGGCGCGGATGCGTGCGGTCTCGTCGGCTGCGGCGGCCTGGGCGTGGTCGGGCGGCTCGATGGCGGCGACCTCGGCCCGGTGCGCCTGCGCGGCGTCGTGCTCGGCTTGCTCGGCGCGTGCGGTGGCGTCGGCGACCTGGCGGGCGGCCTCGTCACGGGCTTCGCTGATCTCGTGCTGTGCGGTGTCGCGGGCCTGCTTGATCTCCGCTTCGGCACTGGCGCGGACGTGGCGGACTTCCTGCGCTGGCTCGCGGAGTGGCGGTCGCGCGAGTTCGGCGAGTTCGCGGTCGAGGTCTTCCATGCGGGCGATGGCCTGGGCGGTGGCGTCGTCGGCCTGCTCGCGGTCGGCGCTTGCGTCGTCTCGTTCGGCCTCGGCGTCCCTGCGCCGCTGGACTTCTTCGGCAAGCCGGGCCTCGGCTGTGGCAACCCGCTGGTCTGCGCTGGCGCGGGCGGCGTACACCTCGGCTTCGGCCGATTCGATGTCGCCTGCGGCGCGCAGCTCGGTGATGGCGCGGGTGAGGGTGTCGGCGTGCTGGACGGTGAGCTTCTCCAGGGCGCGGACAAGTTCGGCGGCGCGGGTCAGGCCGAACGTGACGGGCTGCCCGCCGGTCTCCTCGGCGCGCTGGCCGCTGGCCTCGGCTTCCCTCCTTCGCCGCTCGCGGTGCGCCGACAGTGGGTTGTGGTCCGAATCGTGACAGTACTTGGGCTTCGCGCCGCGGTCGCTGCCGGGCGCTGCGGGGGGCTGGTCACAGCCAGGGAAAGCGCACTTCTGCGGGGCGGTGATTGCTGCCATGCCCCTATTTTATTTCATTTCATATCGCAATGCTATGAAGTGAAATGTTGAAACGATAAGAAATGATGGAGTGATCCGAAGACCTCTTCCTTATCAGGGTGTCGATCCGGCCGTTCTGGAAGCGCTAAAGCCCCTCTGAGCTGCGGCGAGTTACGGAGTCCCCCTAGCCGTTCCCTCCGATTTACCCCTTTTGCCCCCGGTGTCCTAGGCCACTGCAGGGCCACGACTAGGGCCACAGAAAACATGCCGTGACCTGGCCGAACGCTTGGCTTGCGTGCCCTGCTCCTCCCCCGTTCCCTCGACAGGTGCAAGATCCCTAAGGCCGTGGCCGACGTGTCCAGGCTCGCGAAACGACCGCGGTAGCGGCTTGGCCTTGACGCAGCGGCCACGGCCAGGACAATCGTGCACCGAGGGGACGGCACAACCTCAGCCATCTACAGCGAGCAACCAGGTTCCTCGATGGCAAGCCGACCCGGCTCGCAGGTCGCGCAGCGACCGAGAATCGGAAGCGGCGCGGCAGTATCCTTTTCGCTACCTGGAACCGGTTGCGCGGAATAGCTTCATCGCATCGCGGGACAATTTCACGGCCTCTGCCGCGGCTCGGCCCACAATACGGACAGTGGGAAGGTAATTGCCTGTAAGGGCGGCAACGTTCGCGCCGAGGGCTTCTTCTGAAGGTGTTTCCTGTCCCCGCGCGTGCAGCTCAGCTATGTACAGGTCCCTGATCTCTTCGCGGCTCTTGCCATCAACTTGAGATCGGGCCGCGAGGAATGCCTCTCGCCGAGACTGGGACCGCTGCCGCGCCTCGGCGCGGCGCTCATCGAAGTCGGGAAACTCCATGCCAGCCTGGTCTTGCCTCGCGCGCTCGTCTCCTGCGCCTGGACAGATACACGACTCATGCCAGGTCCGCACGGGGATTGTTATCCGGCTGTCGCGGAAGGTGACTGGGCAGGAGGCATGACAGTCGCACGGGCAAAGCCCCACGCCCGACTCAAAACGCAGTCGGATCGGGTTGAGCCTCCGCCATAGCCGCACATGTGCGGGCACTCGCTATGCCTACCACGAACGCATGCCGGAGTCCTCACAGAAGCCCTGAGCTCGTCGGCCAGGCGGTTAAACATACTTGAGTCTATGGCGTGGTGTCCGGATTGACCAAGATGTCTGATCGCC
>CAVTLB010000005.1:0-17674 GCA_963735415.1 uncultured Actinomycetota bacterium
ATGAGCGCCGCCCGGTGTATGAGTCACTCGCCGCGCTGACCGTCGCGACCGACGACCTCCTCCCGGAAGAGGTGGCGGCGGACCTGCTGAAGCGACGAGCGGCCGAGGGCCTTAGGGGCCAGGGCCGTAGCAAGTGCGCTCGCCCGTGGCGCGGCGAGCGAGGATCGCAAAGGGCGGTGGCATCGAGTGACTGAGGCAGTTCCAGCGGACGTGACGCGGATTCCGGTAGGCGGCGAGTCACCGTATGAGGTGCTCGTCGGGACGGGCATCGCGGGCCAGCTGCCCGCTCTCGTGCCCGATCAGGCGGAGACGGTCGCCGTGATCCACGACGAGCGGCTGGACGCGATGGCCGGCCAGGCGATCGCGTCGCTGAAGGACGCGGGCTTCACGGTCGTCTCGGCCGCGGTCCCGTCCGGCGAGGCGGCCAAGACGATCGAGGTGGCGGCGGGCCTGTGGTCCTGGCTGGGGCAGTCCAGGGTGACGCGCTCCGATTGCGTGGTCGGCGTCGGCGGCGGGGCCGTGACCGACCTGGCCGGGTTCGTCGCGGCGACCTGGCTGCGCGGCGTCCCGATCGTGCAGGTCCCGACCACCGTGCTCGGCATGGTCGACGCGGCCGTCGGCGGCAAGACAGCGGTGGACATCCCCGAGGGCAAGAACCTGGTGGGCGCGTTCCACCCGCCCGCCGCCGTGCTGTGCGACATGGCGACGCTGGAAACGCTGGGCCACGCTGAATACGTGGCCGGCCTGGCTGAGGTCATCAAGGCCGGGTTCATCGCCGATGCCGAGATCCTGCGCCTGGTGGAGGAAGACCCAGCCGGGGCCGGGTACCACGGCGGGCCGCACGCGCGGGAGCTCATCGAGCGGGGGATCCGGGTCAAGGCGCGGGTCGTCTCGGCTGACCTGCGCGAGGCCGGGCTGCGCGAGATCCTCAACTACGGGCACACGCTCGGGCACGCCATCGAGCGAGTCGACGGGTACCGGTGGCTGCACGGCAACGCGGTCGCCATCGGCATGGTGTTCGCGGCGGAGGTCGGCTGGCTGGCCGGGTGCCTGGACGAGGCGTCCGTGGCCAGGCATCGCCGGATCCTGCAGTCGGTGGGGCTGCCGACCGCGTACCCGCGGCGGCCGGTGGCGCGAGCTGCGCGAGGCGATGAGCCTGGACAAGAAGTCGCGCGGCGCGACGCTGCGCATGGTCGTCCTCAACGGAGAGGGGAATCCCGGCATCTTGAAGAGCCCGCCGGAGTCGCTGCTCGGGGACGCCTACGCGGCCGTGTCGGCGCCCGGTGAGCGCGGCACGACGGACGCGCGTCCTGGTCCTCAACGGGCCGAACCTCGGGCGGCTCGGCAAGCGCGAGCCGTCGGTGTACGGCACGGCGACCTACGCCGACCTCGTCGCGCTCTGCGAGAAGGCCGGCCAGGAACTGGGCCTGGCGGTCGAGGTCAGGCAGACCGAGTACGAGGGCGAGCTGGTCGCCTGGATCCACGAGGCGTGCGACGCGTCGCTGCCGGTGGTGCTCAACGCCGGGGCGCTCACGCATTACTCCTACGCGCTGGCGGACGCGGTCAAGATGCGCACCGCCCCCCTCGTGGAAGTGCACATCTCCAACATCGCCGCCCGCGAGGGGTTCAGGCACGAGTCGGTGATCACGGCGGCGGCGAACGGGATCATCGCGGGCTTCGGCTTCCAGTCCTACGTGCTCGCGCTGCACGCCGTAGCGGCCATGGCGGCGGCCCCTGATTCCCCGGGGCGCGCATGATCGTGCTCGCGGGGTTCATGGGCGCGGGCAAGACCACCGTGGGCCGCCTGCTCGCGGGCACGCTGCGCGTGCCGTTCCTTGACAGCGACCACGTGATCGAGGCCCGCGCGGGCCGGAGCATCCCGGAGATCTTCGCGGCCGATGGCGAGCCCGCGTTCCGCGCGCTGGAGCACGAGGTGATCGCCGACTTGCTGGGCGGCCCCGACGTGGTGCTCGCGCTCGGCGGCGGCGCGGCCGAGCGCGCCGAGACCCGTCAGCTGCTCGCGTCCGTTCCCGTCGTCTTCCTGCGGGTCAGCTACGCCGAGGCGCGGGCCAGGGTGGCCGGGGACGGCAACCGCCCCATGCTCGCCCGGCCCGACATCACGGAGGTCTTCGAGCGCCGCCAGGCCGTCTACGCCGCAGGCCGCGTCGGTCACCGTGGACGTCGACGGCCGGGACCCGGCCGACATCGCCAGGGAGATCCTGGCCCTGCTGTGACGTACAGGGGTGAGGGGCATCCCCGGGAGATCACGACTCGCCGAAGTGCTCCGGCTGGCCGGTCGCCTCGAGGACCGACATCCACAGGTCGCCGTCCGGGTCGACCTGGTTGCGGCTTCCGGTCGCCAGCGGGATCGGGACGTGGACGAACCGGCCGTGCCAGCGCCCGACCACCATGGCGGTCCGCCCCGCCATCGCGGCGTGCACCGCCGTCTGCGCCAGCCGCAGGCAGTACACCGCGTCGTACGCCGTTGGCGGCGACGCTGCGGATCGCGTACCCCGGGTCCACGTACCGCACGCTGATCTCGGCGCCGGAAGCGGCGAAGTCGTCAATGATCCGCGCCCGCAGCAGCGCCCCGATGTCCGCGAGCCGGGCGTTGCCCGACGCGTCCACGGCGCCGTCTCCGGCGAACAGTTCCTGCCCCGCGCCCTCCGCGACGACGATGACGGCATGCCCCTGCCGCTGCACCCGGCGCTGCAGCACGGCGAGGAACCCGGTGTGGCCCTCCAGCGAGAACGGGACCTCCGGCACGAGCACGAAGTCCACGTCATGGCTGGCCAGCGCCGCGTAGCAGGCGATGAATCCCGAGTGCCTGCCCATCAGCTTCACCAGCCCGACCCCGTTCGGCGTGGACCTGGCCTCGGTGTGCGCGGACTTGATGGACTCCGTGGCGCGGGCGAACGCGGTCTGGAAACCGAAGCTCTGGTCGATGTAGGGCACGTCGTTGTCGATGGTCTTCGGCACCCCGACGACCGCCAGCGGGTACCCCGCGCCGGTCCGCCTCGTCCGCGATCTGCTCCGCGCCGCGCAGCGTGCCGTCGCCCCCGATGACGAACAAGATGCCGACGCCGCGCCGGGCGAGGGTGGCCACCATGCGCCCGGGGTCCTGGCTGCCGCGCGACGTGCCGAGGATGGTGCCGCCCATGTTGTGAATGTCGGCGACCAGGGCGCGGGTCAGCCGCAACGGCTCGCCTCGGAGGCCAGGCCCCGGTAGCCGTCGCGGAAGCCGAGGATGTCGGTGACGCCGTAGTTGTCCGCGAGTTCCATGACCAGGCCGCGGATGACGTTGTTCAGCCCTGGGCACAGGCCGCCGCAGGTGACGATCCCCACGATCGTGCTCGCCGGGTTGAAGTAGATGCGCTCACGGGGGCCGCCGGGTTCCAGGGAGGGCAGCTTCGCGGTGTCGCCGCGCCGTCGGCGCTGGCCAGGGTGTCGTCCAGCAGGACACGGTCGGACTCGTGCACGTAATGCGGCGAGCTGGCCCGGCCCCGCAACAGGCGCGCCATCGGGGAGGTAAATCGAGCCCTGCCGAGACACCTCACTTCCAGGTCGGCGGCGGTAATGGACAACGGATCCCCAGTACTGACCACGCAGTGCAGGATATGCCCTATACGGACCAATTGGTCTAGTCCACTGCCCCGAGACCACCGCTCTTGTCACCTGCCTACATCGGATCCGGCCCTTACTGCTACGCGAACCTACGTGGCGATGAAGCGCAACCGCTGCGCAAGGCGGGCATCGACTACGGCACGTGCCGCTGCCAGGGACGACCACCACGGCGGAACTGGTCGCGGCCATCCGGGCGCTGTCGGCCGATCCGACGGTGCACGGCATCCTGCTGCAGCACCCGGTGCCGGCGCATATCGACGAGCGGGCCGCGTTCGAGGCGATCGATCCGGCCAAGGACGTCGACGGCGTGACCATGCGGTCATTCGCCGCGATGGCGTTCGGCCACCCGGGCTTCGCCTCCTGCACCCCGGGCGGGATCATGCGGCTGCTCGCCGCCTACGGGGTCGACCCCGCAGGACAGCACGCGGTCGTGGTCGGCCGTAGCCCGATCCTCGGCAAGCCGGTGGGCATGCTTCTGCTGGCCCGCGACGCGACAGTCACCTACTGCCATTCCAAGACCGCCGGCCTGCCCGCCGCCGTCGCGACCGCGGACATCGTCGTTGCCGCAGTCGGCAGGCCGCAGTTCATCAAGGGCCGCGACATCAAGCCCGGCGCGGTCGTCGTCGACGCCGGATACAACCCCGGCAACGTGGGCGACGTCGACTTCGAGAGCGCGATGGAACGCGCGAGCCTGCTCACCCCGGTACCCGGCGGGGTCGGGCCGATGACGATCGCGGTCCTGCTGGAGCAGACCGTCGATGCGGCAACCCGGCAGGCAGCAATGATCGAAGCTTCCCGCTGACGACAGCTGACCCTGTATCAAACAGGCATGCTGGGGACGGGGAAGAGTGTCAAGAATCGGTGCGCTGCGGCACCTCCCGGGAGACAGCCAGGCGCTCCGGCCTGGCCGGGTGGGCCGGCGACGGCCATGACGCCTCCCACCACTGCTTCTACTGGGGCGCCAAGCTGATGCTGATCTGCTCACCCGACGGGGCCGTGACCGGCTTCGGCTTGACCAACCCCAAGCTGTTCGGTGAGCGCGAGGCGGTGCTGCTGATGCTCGCTGAACCGAAGAACCGGCCCCGGCCGGGCACGGTGGACGTGTGCGACAAGGGCTTCGCTGGGGCAGAGTTCGAGGCCGCCCTGGCTGCGATGGGTATCACCGTGTGCTGGCGGCGCGGCCGAGGCAAGCGGCATTGAGCGATAGCTGACCGGCATTTGGTTCGGTCGCGCCGTGGGCCACCGTGCCGCGAAACTCGCTCGCGATTTCCCGGCGTCCTCGATGAGCTCGGCCGACTCCCAACCGGACAGGCTATGAAATGAATGGTCACGACGATCAGCACGATGCAATTAAGGCGGAAAGGATGCCGGGTGTCTAGCTCCCACGAGATAGCGCCGCGTTTGAGGCCCGTCCTCGCATCCGATGCGCTCATGCGCGGCAAGAGGGCGTGCACAGGATTAGCCTGCGCTCAGGATCGGGGCGTGCACGGCAATCGGGGGTGCTGCGCGGGCCGCGACATGGCTAAGCTTGACGCGCCGCAGCCTGAGTGGCGGCCGGGCAGGACAGTGCAGCATGAGGAGGATGGTTCCCCGTGACCAGCGAAGAGACCACCGGTTGGCGTAAGTCCAGCTACAGCGCCGGAAACGCGGAGTGCGTGGAAGTCGCGACGTACCGCCAGGCAATCGGCGTCCGCGACACCACGCTCCACGCAAGCAGCCCGGTGCTCGAATTCCCCGCCGTGACGTGGCGGGCCTTTATCGCTGAGGCGAAGCACGCGCGGTCATAACCGCCGAGAAATCCCGGCTCCTCTTGGCGTGTTCGGCTTGCCCTGATACGTTCAGTACTTAAATACTGGGCTTACTGTGCGCTATCGCAGTACGGAGGCCCGAGGTGAACAGTCCTTATGTCCGGCGGCTGAGGCTTGGAATGGAACTGCGCGCGCTGCGCGCGGAGCACGATTTCACTCAGGCGCGGGTCGCGAGGCTCATCGGCAAGTCGCGGATGGAGATCTCCCGGCTGGAAAATGGGCAGAGCGCGGACCTGGCCGACGTGCTGAATCTCCTGGAGGCACGTGACCTCAGACGTGGTCCTGACTGGCGACGCCCAGGTAACGCCGTACGAGCGGCTCTATGAGCGGCTGAGCGAGGCGGCCCTGACTCCCGAGGAAAGCGCGAAGCTCCTCGCCGAAGCCGCCGACGCCCTGCCCGATAACTAAACCGTCCCCTTCTCCCGTGCAGCCAGCGTAGAGCCCACCGTAACCGGCGAGAAGGACATTTCCGCTTCCCTGCCCTGGCCGGGCGCTGGATGGTGCCGCTACAGTTGGCAGCCATGCGCCTGGGAATGATGCTTGATTACGCCGGCGGCTTCAAGGAAGCCGTCGAGGGGCTGGTCGGCTTACGAGAGCGCCGGGCTGGAGATCGTGTTCGTCGCCGAGGCGTACTCCTTCGACGCGGTCAGCCAGCTGGGCTACATCGCCGCCCGGACGACGACGCTGCAGATCGCCTCGGGAATCCTGCCGATCTACTCGCGCACTCCCGCGCTGACGGCGATGACCGCCGCCGGGCTCGACTACGTCTCCGGCGGGCGGTTCACGCTGGGCCTCGGCACCTCTGGCCCGCAGGTCATCGAGGGCTGGCACGGCGTCCCCTATGACGCGCCGATCGGCCGGACTCGCGAGCTGGTCGAGATCTGCCGCGCGGTGTGGCGGCGCGAGCGGCTGGACTACCACGGCAAGCACTACACGCTGCCCTACCCCGGCGGGACCGGGCTCGGCAAGCCGCTGAAGCTGATCAACCACCCGGTCCGCGACCGCATCCCGGTCGTGATCGCCGCGCTCGGCCCGAAGAACGTGTCCCTCGCCGCCGAGATCGCCGAGGGCTGGCAGCCGATCTTCTACTTCCCGGAGAAGGCGCCGGCGATCTGGGGCGAGTCACCTGGCGGAGGGCGCCGCGAAGCGCGCGCCCGACCTCGGGCCGCTCGACGTCATCGCCGCCGCCCCGCTGATGATCGGGGAGGATGTCACGCACATGCGCGACCTGGCCCGCTCAACGTTCGCGCTGTACATCGGCGGAATGGGCGCGCGGGACCGGAACTTCTACAACGACCTGGCCATCCGCTGCGGCTACGAGAAGGAGGCCAGGGAGATCCAGGACGCCTACCTGGCCGGCCGCAAGGACGAGGCCGCCGCGCTGGTGCCCGGCGGAACTGGCGGAGAAGACCTCGCTCATCGGCCCGGAAGGCTACGTGGCCGAGCGCCTCGCGGCCTACCGCGAGGCCGGCGTCACGACCCTCAACGTCATGCCGCTCGCGCCCACGCTCGCCGGCGCATCGCGAAGGTCCGCACCTCCTGGGGTAGCGCACGTCCGGCGGGACGAGGTCGATCCGCGATCGTTCCGCTGTCAAGTGGGTGGATCGCGCGATCGTGTCGGTTAGACCGTGGTCGATCGCGCATCGACCCGTTCCGCAGCAGGTCGATCGCGCATTCGCCCGCTGCGGTTGCAAGGTCGGCGCGGTTTGGCCTGCTCCGCAGCGGGGTGTACCCCCGAAACCCTTGCCGCCCTCCAGGGAAATACTTAACTATGCCCGAGATACACCAAGCGCGCCGAAGCCGCGTGCAGCAGATGGCCGGCGAGCTTGACGCCGACGCGGTTCTCATCACCCACCGGCCAAACGTCCGCTACCTGACCGGGCTGGCCAGCTCCAACGCCGCGCTGCTGCTGCCCGCCGACGGCGCAGGGCGTGCTCGCCACCGACTCGCGGTACGCCCTCGCGGCCCAGCGTGACGCCCCGGACCTGGAGCTCGTCATCGACCGCTTCATCGAGAAGAGGCTGGCGCAGGAGATGACCCGTCGCCAGTTGCGCAAGGTCGCGATCGAGGACCACGAGGTGACGGTGGAACGGCACGCGGAGCTGGCCCGGGTGGCAGCCGGGAGCGCGCTCGTCCCGTTCGGGCAGGAAGGTTGAGGAGCTTCGCGCGGTCAAGGACCCGGCCGAGATCGAGCTGCTGGCGACCGCTTGCCGGATCAGCGCCCAGGCGCTGGCCGACGTCCTGCCCGATATCCGTCCCGGCCTGTCCGAGCTGTCACTCGCGGCGCTCCTCGACTACCGGATGGCGCAGCTCGGCGCCGAGAAGCCCGCGTTCGACACCATCGTGGCGAGCGGGCCGAACGGGGCCATCCCGCACCACGCGCCAACCGGCCGGCCGCTGCGCCGCGGCGACCTGGTGACGATCGACTTCGGCGCGCGGTACGCCGGCTACCACGCGGACATGACGCGCACGTTCGCCGTCGGCGAGCCAGCCGGCTGGCAGCGCGACATCTACGACCTCGTCGCCGCGGCGCAGCGGGCCGGCATCGAGGCGCTGGCGGCCGGCGCGGACGCGGCGACGTGGACGCGGCCGCGCGGGACGTGATCGCCGCGGCCGGGCACGCGGACCACTTCCAGCACGGTCTCGGGCACGGCGTGGGACTGGAGATCCACGAGGCCCCGATGCTGGGATACGGAAGAACGGGTAAACTTACCGACAGGGTTCCTGTCACCGTCGAGCCTGGTGTGTACCTGCCCGGCAAGGGCGGCGTCCGGATCGAGGACGTACTGGTCGTGACGGCGGGCGGGGGAGCCCGGACACTGACTTCGACGGCCGGCTCGGTGGCAGGGCCTTCGATGACTGACTATTCGACGACCAGGGAACTGCTCGTCCTGTAATGCGTGGAGACGATCCGTGGCAAGCACGAACGACCTGAAGAACGGCATGACGCTGAACCTGGAGGGGCAGCTGTGGAATGTCGTTGAGTTCCAGCACGTGAAGCCGGGCAAGGGCCCGGCGTTCGTGCGCACGAAGCTGAAGAACGTGCTGTCGGGAAAGGTCGTCGACAAGACCTTCAACGCCGGCATCAAGGTCGACGTGGCGAACGTGGACAAGCGGGACATGCAGTACCTCTACCGCGAGGGCGCCGGACTTCGTGTTCATGGACCTGACCGACTACGACCAGCCCCGCATCCCGGCGGCCGTGGTGGGCGACGCCGCGGACTACCTGCTTGAGGAGCAGACGGTCACGATCGCGTTCAACGAGGGCGTGCCGCTGTACGTGGACATGCCGGCCGCGGTCGAGCTGGTCATCAAGCACACCGACCCCGGCCTGCAGGGCGACCGCTCGACCGGCGGCACCAAGCCGGCCGAGCTGGAGACCGGCGCGACGATCCAGGTGCCGCTGTTCATCTCCACGGGCGAGAAGGTCAAGGTCGACACCCGCAGCGGTGCCTACCTCGGCCGGGCCTAGCTCACCCAGCGAACGACACAACCAGGAAGGACGCACGGTGGCCGCGCGTAGCAAGGCACGAAAGAGGGCACTTGACGTGCTCTTCGAGGCTGAGCTGCGCGGGCTGCCGGTGCTCGGCCTGCTCGCCGAGCGGATGTCGCTTGGCGAGCAGCCCACTCCGGAGTACGCGGCCGAGATCGTCCGCGGCGTGGCGAGCCACAGCGCCGAGATCGACCAGCTGATCTCCCGCAACGCACTGGACTGGACGCTGGAGCGGATGCCCGCCGTCGATCGCAACGTCCTGCGCATCGGCGTCTGGGAACTGCTGTGGGCGGACGACGTGCCGGACGGCGTGGCGATCAGCGAGGCCGTGCTGCTCGCCCAGGACCTGTCCACCGATGGCTCCGCCGCCTTCGTCAACGGCGTGCTCGGAGCGGTCCAGGCCACGAAGTCGGCCCCGGGAGCCGCTGGCTCGGCCGACGCCAGGCGCGCCCGACCGCTCGTCAAGCCGCCGAGAGCGGCCGTGCGAGCGGACCGGCGGATAGCTCAGACCCAGCCGACGAGTAGCCCAGTCAGGCGGCTCGCCGGAAAACTAGGCGAACCTGACCCGCAGGCCGAGGCGGCGCAGGACCGCGATGAACCACACCACGCAGATGCCGGCGCCGGCCAGCGTGAGGGCGATGGTGACCGCGGTGGACATCAGCATGAAGAGCTTGTACGGCTCGGTCACCATCATGACGCCAAGGCCCAGCGTCAGCAGCAGGAACAGGCCCGCCCAGAACCACGTCACGCCCTGGTAGAAGCGGTGCAGTCCGGGGTGGTGCGCGTCCGTCTGCTTGAGCGCGACGACCTCGCAGGCGAGCTGCGCGACGAGCGGCTTGCGCGTTGGCGCGGTCCGCGCGAACAGGACGCACATCGCGAGGTTGGCCAGCGGGAACTGCAGCAGGTACAGCCACATGTTGCCGGTGAAGATGGCGAAGGCGGTCTGCAGCGTCAGCACCATGGCGGAGATCCACAGCAGCGCCGAGACCGATCCGGTGGCCACCTTGCGGATCACGATGAGCAGCCACACCACGCCCAGGCCCGCGAGCAGGCCGGGGGTGCGCCCGGCCACCTCGGTGACCACGATCCATGCCCCGAACGGGAGGCCGACCGACTCCGCCATATTCCATAGCGCCGTCCAGATCAGGCGGCGCGGATGAGGCAGCTCAAGGTGATGTTCGGAGCCGTGATGGGGCATGGCGATGAGCATATGAGAGTCCTGGAGATCTCGGTGGGTCATTCGGAGATGATGACGTGCCGGATTTGTACCGTGATATGTGGATGAGCCGGAAGTCCTCATGACAGGGAGAACGGGTCACCCGGAACTCGCCGTTCACATGCGGATATTAACTATTGGTAACACAATGGTAGCAAATAGTGCCGCGGTGGCCAGCCCGGAGTGCCAGGACCCGGGTGATCGCACTACGCTTTGACTGTGACGGCAAGAGTTCCGGTGACGCCCGCGCCTGACACGCGACCCGACGGGGGGCGGTCCGCGCTGGTCTGGGACGTTCTCCAGCGAGTCGCCGCAGCGCGAGCCGAGCAGGCCGCGCGGGCGACGCTGGACATCGTGGACGTGGGCGGCGGCACCGGGGGCTTCGCGGTCCCGTTCGCGGCGCTGGGCCATCGCGTCACCGTGGTGGACCCGAGTCCTGATGCCCTCGCGGGCGCGCAGCGGCGGGCCGCCGAGCAGCGGGTCCCGCTGGCCGCGGTGCAGGGCGACGCGGACGGGCTTGACCACCTCGCCGGGGAGAAGCTCGGCCGACCTGGTCATCTGCCACAGCGTCCTGGAGTACGTCGAGGATCCGGCGGCGGCGATGGCCGCCATCGCCCGGGTGCTGCGGCCCGGCGGCACGGTGAGCGTGCTCGCCGCCAACGCTGTCGCGGCGGTGCTGCACCGCGCGCTATCGGGCCGGTATGACCAGGCGCGCGAGATCCTGGCCGGGATAACCGCGGGAAGGCCGGAAGACACGCTCGTCGACGGCCGGCGGCGGTTCACGCTGGCCCGGCTGACGGCACTGATCGAGGGCGCCGGGCTGCGGGCCGGGCAGGCGCACGGCGTCCGGGTATTCGCCGGCCTGCTCCCGGCGGCCGATACCGACCCAGGGGGGAGCGAGGCGCTGCGCTGCCTAGAGGACGAGGCGGCCGTCTACCCGGCGCTGCGCGACATCGCGCCCCGGCTTCACGTGCTCGGCGAGCGCTGACCTCGGGCGGCGGGGATGGCGGAAGACACCGGCTGCCATGTCCTGCACGTGGACATGGACGCCTTCTACGCGAGCGTGGAGGTCCGCGACCGGCCGGAGCTAGCGGGCAGGCCCGTGGTCGTGGCCGCCCTGGGCGCACGCGGCGTCGTGCTGTCGGCGACGTACGAGGCACGCGCCTTCGGGGTCCGCTCGGCGATGCCGGTCACCCGGGCCCGGCGGATGTGCCCGCAGGCCGTCTACATCCAGCCCCGCCACGCGCTGTACGCCGAGGTCTCGCGTGAGGTCATGGCGATCTTCCGGGCGGTCACCCCGGAGGTGGAGCCGCTCTCGCTGGACGAGGCGTTCCTCGACGTCTCCGGTGCACTCAAGCGGCTCCGGATGACGCCTGCCCAGATCGCGCAGGGCATCCGGGCCACGGTCCGCGAGCAGCAGGGCATCACCTGCTCGGTCGGGGTGGCGCCGGTGAAGTTCGTCGCCAAGATCGCCTCCGCTCGCTGCAAGCCGGACGGCATGCTCGTCGTCCCCGCCGATGACGTGCTCGGCTTCTTGCACCCGCTGCCCGTCAGCGCCCTGTGGGGCGTCGGCGACAAGGCAGAGGAGGTTCTCGGCAAGCTGGGCCTGCGGACGATCGGCGACATAGCGCACGTTCCGGAGCAGGTTCTCCAGCGTGAGCTTGGCGCCGCGGCCGGCGCGCACCTGTGGGCACTGGCCTGGGGGCGGGACGAGCGCCGGGTGGTGCCGCGCCGGGAGGAGAAGAGCGTCGGCGCTGAGGAGACGTTCCCCGCCGACGTGGATGATCCCGATGTCATCCGCCGCGAGCTGCTGCGACTGTCGGATAAGACCGCTCGGTCGCTGCGCGCGGCCGGGCTGGTCGCCAAGACGGTGACCGTCAAGCTTCGCCTCGCCAGCTTCAAGACGATCACCCGGTCGCGCACGCTGCCCGAGCCCACCGATGTCGCGCGCGTGATCTACGCCACTGCGTGCGCGCTCTATCGAGGGATCCGGGCTCGACTCCCGGGCCAGGCTTCGCCTCGTCGGGGTCCGCGCCACCGGGCTGCGGCCAGCCTCCGGGGCGGCGACCCAGCTCGCGTTCGGCGACCGCCCGGTCGGCTGGCGGGAGGCTGAGCAGGCCGTTGACCAGATAGCACGCAAGTTCGGCGCGGGGGCGGTGCGCCCGGCGGCTCTCGTCAGCGGTGACCACGACCAGGTTCCGCCGGGACCCGCGCAGCGGGCGGCGCCGGGGCAGGAGGGCAGCGCCACGCACCGACCCCGCCGGGGAACCGTCTCCCGAGGGGCGGGCATCGCCCCCTTCCACGGCGCGTGCGTAGGCTCGTATCCTGGGAATTGAATCAGGTACGTAAGTGAGGTGAAAGTCACCCCATTTCCCCGGGTTCCATAGGAGGCGTGTCGTGCCGCTCTCTGAGCATGAGCAGCGCCAGCTAGAGGCGATCGAGCAGGCGCTCTACAGACAGGATCGCAGGCTGCGCCGCTTCGTGCGCTCCAGTGATCCCCGCGTGCACTACCGGCGCCGGGTGGTTCAGGCGGCCTCCGGCTTCGTCCTCGGCGCGGGCATGGTGGCGGCGGGCGTCGTCCTGTCGCAGAGCTGGCATCTCTGGCTGGCCATTGCCGGGTTCATCATCATGCTGCTGTGCGGCATCTGGGGGCTGAGCAGCTGGCGGCACATGGCCGGGGTGACCCTAGGCGTCGCCGGGGCGCCCGCCACCCGCCGCAAGCGACGCGGCGCGAGGCGGGGACGCACGACGGGGCGCACCCCCATGATGGAGCGCTTCGAGGAGCGCTGGCGCAGGCGCCGGGAGGGCCGCTAGCCGCTGCGGGTAACCCCTGCGGCTAACCCCCACGGGTAACGGAGCACGGAAGGCGGCAGCATCCGGGCGCGCAGCCGCCACGTGCGCGACGTGGTCGCCGCGAGCGCGCGTCGCACCTGCGTGCTGTCCGCTCGCAGCAGCTCGCCTGAGACAGGCCTGGCCGCGTACTGGGCGCGTTCCTCCGCCAGCGTGATGCGGCTGAGCGCCTCGATGCCGGCGCTGCCGAGCCGCCGCTCCGAGCCCAGCCGGATGCCGGTCGCCCGCGGCGACTCGCTGGGCGCGTAGCCGCCCCGGTAGTTGACCAGGTCATCCTGGAGTTCGAGCCACGCCGCGTGCGCGAGCGCCGCGTCTCCGCCGCGCCGGGCGCGGCCCCAGCGGCGCCGCCGGATCACCAGCCGGGCGGCCGACGGCGCGATGACAGCGACCGCCAGCAGCCCCGCGACGACCAGCCCGAAGATCTGCCAGGGCGTCAGCCCGCCGGACGTGCGCGCCAGCGAGCCGCCCAGGCCGCCCTCGCCGGTGGGCGAAAGGTCGGCCCGCTGGCCGGCCGTCAGCCCCGGCGGGGTCGCGGTGGCGGACGGGACGGCGCCGTTCGGGAGGATGTCCGTGCCGCTGCCGTCGCCGGCCGGCGTCTGCGGCTTGCTGTACGAAGGCGCGGTCGCGGTTCCCTGGCCGTTGGCCCCGGCCGGGGTCGGCTCGAACCGCAGCCACCCGGACCCGGCGAAGTACAGCTCCGGCCACTCGTGCGCGTCGTGCGTGGTGACCACCCACGAGCCGCTCTTCTGCGTACCGGACGTGTACCCGACCACCACGCGCGACGGGATGCCCACGAGCCGGGCGAGCACCGCCATGGCGACGGCGAACTGCTGGCAGTACCCGCGCTTGGTGGACTCCAGGAAGGTCGCCAGCCCGGGGGCAGTGGTGATCGGCTTGGCCTTGAGCGAGTAGGCGAACTGGCCGCTGCTGCCGAGCCATCCCTGGATGGCCCGCGCCCGGTCGATCGCGCTCGTGTCCCCGGCGACGAGCTGCTGGGCGAGCGAGGCCAGCGTCTTGAACGAGGAAGGCACGGAGAGGTACGGCCTGATGCCGGCCGGCACCGGCCCCGCGTCCTCCAGGTCCTGGTTAGAGGGCTGCGGGTCCAGGCTGATCACCCCGTACCTGAGCCCGCCGACCTGAGTGTCGGTGGAGTACACCATGAGGTCGCCGGGCCGGACCCGCCAGGTTCCCGCGGGCACCGCCACGCCGAGCGCCGGGTACGGCACCGGCAAGATCGCGACGTTTTCCCCGTTCAGCTGGACACCCGCGGCGACGCCCGCGTTGACCTGAACGGACGTGGACACCTCTGGCCAGGCGGAGGGCGGGTCGTAACGAGGGGGTTGCCCGGCAGCCCCGGCGCCACCGGAAGCGCCGCGTCACCGTTGCGCACGTGCGGTAGCGCCACGGAAGTGCCGCCTGGGGCCAGTTGCCAGCCCGAGGCGGTGAGCTGGTCAAGGACCGCGAGCTGCAGGTACTCGGGTGCGGACGTGCCCGCGGGGACGAACGTGACCCCGGTGTCCGGCGGCGAGCTCGCGGGCGCGGTCGTGGAGGTGTAGCGCAGGATGGGCGTGTTGGCCGAGCCCAGCTGTGAGGTGACGGTCGCCTCGAGCGAGGGGAAGCTAGGGCCGGCCACGCTGCCGGGGCCGTCTCCCGGGCTCCCGCCGATTCCCGGCTGGCCGCCAAAGAGCCGGGTGACGTGCAGCCCGGGAACGAACGCGGGCAGGCACAGCGCGATCACCACGGCCACGGCGCCTACCCGGCGGCCCGCGCTGGCCAGCGTGCTCAAATCGGGACCGGCGGTCTCGCCCGGGCGGGGCTGCTCCCACTCCCTGATCCGCTCGCGGCTCTCGGCGGACAGCATCCCCAGGTACCCGGCGGTGCCCAGGCAGAACGCCCCCACCGTCTCGAACCAGCCGCGCGCGGCGCTGACCGCGAACGGCTCGGTGACCAGGAGCAGCAGCGGGGCGCCCGCGAGCGCCGCGCTGCGCAGCCGGACCGCCGTGAAGTCGACGAGGATCGCGACGATGCCAATGCCGCCCGCGCCAAGTAGCAGGATGCCGGTCAGCTCGGGCGCGGGCGGCGCGTACTTGGCCGACTCATCCATCCCTGTCCGGGCCAGCCGCCCGAGATGCTGCAGCGAGCTTCAGCGTCGGCACCACGTGCCCGAACGACTGCCCGGCCTCGAACACGAGGTTGAGGTAGAAGACGAGGCAGATAACGCTCACGGTGAGGCACGCCAGCAGCGGCAGCCGCCGCAGCCGGGTGAGGGTTCCGGCCAGGGCGACGGTCACGACGGCCCCGGCACCAGCCCAGAACCAGGTGGCACCGATGAAGAGCGGGTACAGCGAGACCGACGCGGCCATGGTGGCGATGGCGGCGGCGATGGTCTGCCGGTGGCTGCGGGTATTCACTGGCCTGGCTCCTTGACGGCCTGGCCGGCGCTGGCCAGCGGCTGCCCGTCGCGCCCGGCCGCCGGATCCGGGTGTCAGGGTGGTCAGGGTGGTCAGGGGGGTCAGGGTGGGCTGGGCGGGGATAAAGACCGTGCAGCTCCTGCCAGGCCGTGGCGAGCGGGCTGTCGGCGGTCACCAGCGCCGCCCGCCAGCCGGCGCTGATGAGGATGTGCGTGGCGATCGCCTGATCCCGGTCGGCCTCGGGCTGTCCGTCACCATCGCTCCCGTTCCCGCCTCCGGCGATGGCGCTGGCGCCAAGCACCAGCGCCATCGTCGGCGTTGTGCCCCGCCGGGTGACGGCGATCTCCCTGGCCTGCTCGGCGGTCAGCCGGCCGAGCACCGCGATGACCTGGCCGCCGCCCGCCCGCAGCGCGCCGGCGCCCGTGTGCAGGCTGGACTCCCGCGATGGCCGGATGACCGCGAGCGCGTCGAGCAGGGCGTCCTGGAACGGCCCGTGGCACGGGATCACGCCGGAGTCGGTCACCAGCTGCGCTTCGAATCCCTCGCCGGCCAGGTGAACTCCGACTGAGGCGGCGGCGCTGACCGCCAGCTCGAACGACGCGGTCGTCGGGTGGGCCACCCGCCTGGTGTCGAGGAACAGCGTCGCGGTGTTGCGCCAGTGCTGCTCTTCCCGGCGGACCATCAGCTCGCCGTACCGCGCGGTGGACCGCCAGTGCACCCGGCGCAGCGGGTCACCCGTCTGGTAGGCGCGGGGGGCCACGTCATCGTCCCCGGTCGCCGCGATGTTCGGCCGGCCGTCCTCGCCGCCGAGGAAGCTGCCGGGCACCGCCGGGCGGGCCAGCGGGATGATCTTCGGGGTGACCGTGAGGGTGCTGGTGCTCGCGAACGCGCGGTTGATCTCCACCAGGCCGAACGCGTCGGCGACCCGGACCCGCAGCGGGCCGATGACGTACTTGCCCCGGGCATCCCCGCGAACCTGGTAACGGAACTCCCTGGCGTTGCCGCCGCCGATCCCGTCGAGGACGAACCGGGGCTTGCTGCCGAGCGCATAGGGCACCATGTCCTCGCTGAGCAGCAGTCCGGTCCGCAGCCGGGACACGTTGGTCAGCCGGATGACCATCTCGGCCGGGCTGCCCGACGGGCACCCGGGCCGGGCTGAGCCGGCGGGCGCACGAGAGCCGGTACCGGGTCCGCCCGGCGCCGAGCGCCGACAGCAGCGGCAGGGCGACCAGCAGCGCCCCGATGCGGACCAGGTCGGGCTCAGGGATGAGCAGTCCGCACAACACGGCGGCGAGGCCCGCCGCGACAAATGACCGCCCTCGGGTCGTCAGGGTGCGTAGCAGCGTCCGCATCGTTGCCGTCCGGGCTGCTATGGCCGGGGCAGCGGGAGGTCGGCGACGAGCCGGGCCACCACCTGCTCGGGGAGCCTGCCGTCGTAGATGGCCTCGGTGGTGGGCAGCAGCCGGTGGGCGAGCACCGGCACCGCGAGCGCCTGCACGTCGTCGGGGATGACGTAGTCCCGGCCGTCCAGCGCGGCCCGGGCGCGACTGGTCCGCAGCAGCTGCAGCGCTGACCGGGGCGACGCGCCGAGGCGCAGCTCCTGTGCCTTCCGCGTCGCGTTGGCCAAGACGATGATGTACTGCTTGACCTGCTCGGTCACGAGCACCCCGCGCACCGCGCTGATCAGGTCGCGCACGTCGGTCGCTGTGGCGACCGGCTTGAGCTGGTCAAGAGGCGACGACGAGCCATGGGTGGCGAGCATGGCGATCTCGGCGTCGCGGTTGGGGTAGCCGATCGAGGTACGCGCCAGGAACCGGTCGCGCTGCGCCTCCGGCAGCGGGTAGGTGCCCTCCATCTCGACCGGATTCTGGGTGGCGAGCACCAGGAACGGCGGCGCCAGCGGGTAGGTCGTGCCGTCCACGGTGACCTGCCGCTCCTCCATGCACTCCAGCAGCGCCGACTGGGTCTTGGGCGACGCGCGGTTGATCTCGTCGCCGACCACGACGTTGGCGAACACCGGCCCGGGCCGGAACTCGAACTCGCGCGGACTGCCGGTCGTAGACGCTGACCCCGGTGACGTCGCTCGGCAGCAGGTCGGGCGTGAACTGCACCCGGCTGACGGTTCCGTCCAGGGACTTGGCCAGCGCCTTGGCCAGCATGGTCTTACCGGTGCCCGGGCACGTCTTCGATGAGCAGGTGCCCCTCGGCGAGCAGGCACGACCAGCGCCAGTCGGATCACCTCGGGCTTGCCGAGGATGACGGATTCGACCGC
>CAVTLB010000006.1:0-146529 GCA_963735415.1 uncultured Actinomycetota bacterium
GCCCGACCTTGACCGACTGGTGCAGCTCATGGGCGCGCTAAGCGCGATCAAGGTTCCGGACGCCCTGGGCCGCTCAAGCGGGCCGAGGACCGCTGGAAGCCCTACGTTGACGACCCGGAAACGGCCGCGGTCTTCGCCGGCCCGGTGCTCACGCACTCGGACTGGACTCCGGACAACGTGCTGGTATCAGAGGACCGCGCCTGGCTGATCGACTGGGCCTGGCCCACCCTCGGCGCCGCCTGGACCGACCCGGCCTGCTGGGTGCTCCGCCTCATGGCTTCCGGCGGCCACACCGCGCATGAGGCCGAACGGCAAGCGTCCCGCCTCCCCGCGTTCCAGGCCGCTGACCCGGCGCATATTGACCTGTTCGCCTCGGCCAACGTCCGGCTGTGGGACGAGATTGCGCAGTCGAGTACGAGCGACTGGACAGCCGAAGATGGCACAAGCCGCGAAATCATGGGCTGCCTATCGCCAGGCCCGCTGAGCCATCGGGCGACGCATCCGGCCACTGCATCGGCCTGACCGTCGGCGAGCAGGCCCGCAGGTGGTTATGGCTGACGCGGCCGAGCGGCCAGGTAGATCCGCCCCTGCTCACCGGTTGGCCCTCCGAGTCGCCAGCTAATCCGTACTCTATTCCGTACTACCGCTTACGCCGGAGTAACTTGACCTCGGGCATGCGCAGGACTCGGCGGAAATAAACCTTCCGGTGGACTCCCAGACTTTATATACGCGCACAGCTCGTAAAACAATCGTGATGGCGCGGCGGACATGCACGCTGACATGTTAATCCCACGGTCTCCTCCTCAAGGACAGGGGGCCGGACCGCGACGCGGCCTGACGCCTGCCCGTGCACTGAGGCGCGTGCTCATCCGGGGCAGAGAGCGCGAGGGCCTGGCGCATGGGCAGGTACGCGCGTGTCGTGGCAGGCGGGCGGCAAGGCAGGCAGCAGCGGTCAGCAGGGAAGAACGGCAGGGATCAACCGACACGGTCGCCGCGAGCTTCGCGGCAGGACCGACGATCTCACTGGCCTTCGAGCAGCCGCACGTCGCCTTCACCGTCAAGAAAAACGGGATCGACGATGAAAAAAGAGGCTGAAAACCCGATTTATGAGTAGTCAGCGGTTTGCGGCGGCAGCGGGACCGGAGTCCCCATGTCCATACTGCCATGCCCTCATCCCGTGCCCGCGTTGCCAGAGGCGCCGTCCAGAAAACAGATCGTTCTCCCCACCGTGCATGGTGGCGACGCTGCCGTTCCCCCCACAACGCCTGAGCGTCCGCCCACGGCGGCCAGCTGTGTCGTCCCCGGCATGTTCCCCGTGGCCGGACACGTGCAGCGCACGTGTGCCGCGTCCGGGCCGGACAGCGCCAAGTCTGCCGACGGCCAGCCCCGCCGTCCCGCCGCCCGCGGCATCCCCGGACGCCGTGCCCGGCCGTGCCGGGTCCCCGGCTAGTGCCATTGGCTTGACGTGGCGCGCGGAGTCGGCGCTGGATGTCGCCGGTCCCGGGCGGCAGGCCAGCCCGTGCTGCTGCTCCCCGGCTCGCACAGGAGGCGGGACTCGGGGAGGAATCAGCACGGCGCCAGGGGCCACCGCCCGGGAACTCCCGCCCACTGGCTCGCGCCACTCCGAAACGGCGCACCTCCGGCGACCGGAGGCTGCTGTGACGATCACCCGGGGCAACCGCGAACTTGACGACGTCGCCGCAGGTGAGCGTGCATCCGTCCGGTACTGGGCTGCCCGGCGCACGGCTCCCGTGGGCGGCTCGAACCGGCTTCTCTCCGTCGCGGAACTGGCTGCCTACCTGGGCGTGCCGAAGAAGACCGTCTACGGCTGCTGGCGGCAATGGGGCCTGCGGGGTTACGGGGTCGGCCGGTACCTGCGGTTCCGAGAGCGGTACGTGGAGGAATGGCTTCAGACCCGGGAGGTATAGCGGCCGTGGCCAAGATCTTCAAGCGCTGCCCCTGCCCCGAAGGCCAGTGGGGGACCTGCCCGCACTAGTGGGTAGTCCGCTACCGCACCACTGGTGGTCGGTCCAGCCGCCGGCATGAGCAGTCTTTCGGCGACGACCTGCGCGAGGCCGAGGACTTCGCGCTCAAGGTCGAGCACGACAAGCGCGCCCATGTCTTTGTCGACCCGAAGGCCGGGCGGGTGCTGTTCCGCGACGCGGCAGGAACTTGGCTGGACCAGCACCTCGGCGCGGACTCCAGTATCGCGACCTACCGGTCGGTCCTGCGCGCCCACATCGACCCGGCGATCGGCGGCAAGCCGATCGGGACGATCCGCCGCGAGGACATCAAGGCGCTCATCGCCGCCATGCACCGCAAGGGCCTGTCGGCCAGCCGTATCGGGTGCGCCCACCTCGTCGTCAGCGCCGTGCTCGCCGAGGCGGTCCGCGACAAGAAGCTCGCCGAGTCCCCGTGCACCGGGCATCCAACTGCCCGGCGTCGTCACCGCGGCCGACTTCATCCTGCCCGCCCACACGCAGGTCGAGGCGGTCGCGGCCGGGCTGCCGACGGACTGGGCCGCCACAGTGTGGCTGATGCACGGCTGCGGGGGCCTGCGGATCGGCGAGGCCCTCGCGGTCAACCTCCGCTGCCGCATCAGCAAGGGCAAGACACTGCGGGTCAGGGAGCAGGTCAACCCCAACGCGCAGTTGCGACCGCTGAAGTTCCGCGTTGTGGGGGAGTTCCGCGATATCCCGCTGCCGGAGTACGTCAGCGAGGCGATCGACAAGCACGTCGCCGCGCATGGCACCACGGCCGACGGGGGTACCTATTCCGAGGACGCAAGTACAAGCTCGTCGGCCGCCGCTCCTACCAGGAGGACTTCCAGCGCTTACCAGGAGAACTTCCACGCTCCGCCGCCAAGGCGGGCCTTCCGCCGGAGTTCATCCCGCACTCCCTGCGCCACCTGTACGCATCGACCAGTTTGGCCGAGGGTATCCCGATCACCGAGGTGTCCCGCTGGCTCGGCCACAAGAGCATCGAGGTCACCCACCAAATCTACGGTCACCTCGTCCCCTCATCCTTCGACCGTGCCCGTACCGCCCTTGACGCTGCATATCACGTGAGCCGCCACCAACGTTCCCGGAACGCCGACAATGGCAAACGCGCCCAACAGGGCCACCGGTGCGGGGCTGGGTGGCCCTTTCAAATCCGAGACCCGGAATGTCAGTTCGCTGGCAGAGGTCTTACATGAGGCCGCGCGTGTAGCGGACGCTGCGGGCTGATTTTTAGGCGGACCGCTATTGCGTAGAGTGGGCATTGGCTTTGGTGGCCGCCGCAATGGCTGCGGTCCTTACTAGATCCGTAAACCCCTGTGTCTTGACCGCGTCTCGCGTAAGCGACCCGCCGTCCAATGCCTGGTCGATGACTTCAATTCCGCATGAAGGCATTCACCGACTTGTCTTCTGACCAGAGAACTTCTGCGATCTGATTCGAATATGTCGTTACCTTGTTCGCCGTAGCATTCGGCATATCTAGCCCACCAACGAGATATCGGAGTGCCATGAGGATATGGAAGCGCGCAGGCTTGTAATACGCGGGGACAGCACTATTTCGAACAGAAACTCAAGCTTGTAGTACGCGTAGGCGGACACGTAATATGGCTCCAATTTGTGGGAATCGTTGAAGATTTTCGACCCCACCTGGATCCGGAGATCGGAGTAATAGTATCTAGCGGCCCGATGCGGATCGTCGAGGAACATTGCCGCAAAGGCTCGTACCTGAAGCGTTTTTCCGATGATGCGCACCTTCTCGACGCCCGCGACGAGGCGTACTGCTTAGAACGCCGCTCGTAGTAGAGCTTCTTCTTGTTTGGGTACGCCGCATAGAGGGCTTCTGGCGCTCTGGAAGGCGCTCATCGCGTACAAGTCATCCGCCGTTACTTCAGTCTGGCGGTTGGTGGCTGTGATGATGGCGCTGATTATATCTTCGTCGTCGGTCGAAATGACTTTGAGCGGGAACGTGCGTCTCTTCGCCGAGTTGGTCTTTCGAGTCAAAGAGGACGTGACTTGTTTGGCAGCCGTTCACGATCTGGTAGTCGGCCACGACGAATTTGTTTCCGGTCGTCCGAAGGGATCGCGTTACCTTAGTGTCACGCCATTGTTGAGGATGGCGAATCGCTGCTGTCCTATGGGATCGTGTAGGGTTTCTTGATTTCAATATTTACCGGATTGTCGCCTTGAAAATCACGAACGTTGTCATAGAAAATTGTCTCTTACACCGAGGTCGTCGCCATCGCCTACCCGGTGCCGCCCGGCCCGGACACCACCTACACGGTGACCTTCCGGAAGGCGAAGGCAGCCCCGGCAGCGAGGGCATCCTCGTCGAGGGCGAGACGGTCGAGGTCAGGAAGGAGGGCACGACCTTCGATGTCGTCCCCACTGGTAAGTCGTAGCCCCGATCTCCAGCGCCTCGACCAGGAGGGCTACGACATCGAGATCCGCTCCGGCTACCTGCTGGTCAAGCACGTGCCGTTCGCGACCTCCGCCAGGGAGGTCGCGTTCGGCACGCTCGTCTCCGAGCTGTCGACCACCGGAACCGCCACGACCAGGCCAGCCGACCACGTGGTCTCCTTCGCCGGCGGCATCCCGTGCGACCAGAACGGGAACCAGCTGACGAAGATCATCAACAGCATCGGGGAACAGCACCTGGCCGACGGCCTCACGGCGGACTGCAGGTTCTCCAGCAAGCCGCCGGACGGCTACCCCGACTACTACGCCAAGATGACCGCCTACGCGAACATGGTCAGCGGCTTCGCGCAGGCCATCGACCCGGCGGTGAGCGCCCGGTCGCTGATGCCGGTCACGATGACCGAGGACCAGTCGGTGTTCCGGTACCTGGACTCGGCCTCCAGCCGGGCCAGGATCAGCCTGATCACCGGCAAGCTCGCCCTGCCCAAGGTCGCGATCATCGGGCTCGGCGGCACCGGCTCCTACGTCCTGGACCAGGTCGCCAAGACCCCGGTCGGCGAGATCCACCTGTATGACGGCGACACCTTCTTCGCGCACAACGCCTTCCGTGCGCCCGGCGCCGCATCGGCCGATGACCTCGACGCCACGCCCAACAAGGCCGAGTACCACCGCGACCGGTACGACGCCATGCGCCGCGGGATCATCGCCCGCCCCTGCTACATCGGCGAGTCCAACGTCAGCGAACTGCAGGACATGACCTTCGTGTTCCTCACCATCGACGCCGGGCCCGACAAGAAGCTCATCGTCGAGAAGCTGGAGGAATACGACATCCCGTTCATCGACACCGGGATGGGCGTCTACCGGGCCGGGGACATGCTGGGCGGTATCGTGACCGTGACCACCAGCACCCCCGGCCACCGGGACCATGTCCGGGCCGGCAACCGCATCACCTTCGCCGACGGTGGCGACGAGTACGACGACAACATCCAGATCGCCGACCTGAACATGCTCAACGCGGTCCTCGCCGTCATCAAGTGGAAGAAGCTCTACGGCTTCTACGCCGACGACGAGCACGAGCTGTTCACCGCCTACACGATCGCGGCCAACCAGCTCCTGAACGCCGACCAGCCGTGACCAGGCACAGCTCCCTCGCTCACGAGTTCGTCGAGTACGTCCCGGCCGACCTCGCCGAAGGCGTCCTGTACATCTCGATCCCCTACCGCACCGCCGTCCACCGGTGCGCGTGCGGCTGCGGCAACAAGGTCGTCACGCCCATCAGCCCGGCGGACTGGCAGCTCTTCTACGACGGCGACACCATCTCCCTCACGCCGTCCATCGGGAACTGGGGCTTTCCATGCCGTTCGCACTACTGGATCGACGGCCGGCGAGATCCGGTGGTCACAGGCCTGGACCGACGAGCAGATCGCCGCGGGACGAGCACGCGATGACCGCGGACGGGCCAAGTATTTCGCCGCACGCATCGCCGCTACAACGAGTCAGCCGCCACACACCGCTCACGCCGACTCCCGTGCACCCGGATTCCAGTCTCACCTGCCCTCTTGGGTGACCAAGCTCTTGTCGCGCCTGAACCCCCACCGGGGCGACCACGAAGGCTTGGGCTAAACGAGCGATTCCAAAGGGGGAGGCCGCGAGGAGCGGCCGACCGGGCTGGCCTTCGAACCCTTATATGTTGTCAAAACATCTGGTGGTGGTACATGAGTAGCGACCTCTCTGAGGAAGAGCAGCGCATTCTCGGCTGGCTCAAGCTCAACCCAGATGCCCAGTCCAGGCGGCGAGACGAGTCGCCGTCATCGTCGACACCCGTCCGGGCTAGGCGTCGTCCGCCAAAACCGGCACCCCCGCCGCGGCCGGGCACTATCGCGGCGATCATCTGTGAGTGCGAGCACTATGGTCCGGAGTCCAGCGCGCAACTAGCGTGGCGCTGGGCGCAGCACATGTTCACGCCCAGCGAGGTCAGAACCTGGCTCACCAACGGCCTTGGCAGCGACGACCTGGACCTGATCGTGGAACTCCGATCGCTCGGCATCCCGCCGCAGGCCATGAGCTGGGTGGTCCGCGGTGAATGCATTCTGGAACGCATTCGGGTCCACGGTTACACGGCCCAGCACGTTGCACGAACACTTCGGCACGAAGGTCTGTTTCCGAAACGCTCGGCATGAAGGCACCGTCTGTACCGGCGTGCTGAATCCGTGCTGACCCACGGCCACCCAGCACGCGATCTACCTGCGGAAACCGCCCCGTGGTCCACGATCACCCAGATCTACGAGGGCACCAACCAGATCCAGCGCATGGTGATGGCGCGGCAGTTGCTCAAGTAGGGCCACTCTTTCGCCCTGCAGAGGTTGAAGTTCGAGGGCCTGGCGGCCTGTCGGCGCCCAGCTTCTGGTTACCCGCTGGTAGCAGTGTATTTTTCGGTGATAATAGCGGAAAAAGACACTGCTACTGACGAGTAGGCGACGCCGGCCCGGATCCGGCTACTACGAGGCAGGTACGCGGCCATGCCTGTCAGTGATCCGTCAAGGCCCTGGCCTGTCGATGGCAGCCCCGTCACGGATGCCCACGGGGATCCACGCGCAGGCCCGGCGAGCCGCCGCGAGGCTGGCCCACGAGGTCAGCTCGACCAGTTGCGCGTCGCTAGACCCGCCAGACCTGTACTCACCTATGACGGAACGGTCGACCTGGTAAGAAGCGAGCGCGGTGAGTAGCGCGAGACGGCCAGCCGCCCGGTGCGCCGTCGGCAGGGCGGAGATGGCATCCTCCGCCCATGCGCGGCTTGGGCCACGCCGCTCGCCGTGCCAGTTTTCCAGCTCCGTCATGACCGCGTCCCGGACCGCTGGCGCTACGGAGCGGGCTCCAGCCGCGTCGACGGCGCCACGGATGCGGGCGAAAGCGCCTGCCACCGCGGGGTTGCCGGCCGCCCACGATAGGTCGTCGGGACAAGGGCGCTGTGGGCAGGAGCTCCAGCGACGTGCCCGGCTGGTACGACTGCCCGGCAGCCGGCTGGATCTTTCGTCCGAGCACCTGCATGACAGGGCCCAATGCCATCCTCGGGGTCCCGGGCGGTATCGGGAGCTCAGTGAGAAAGACGTTCACCATGCGGTTGAAGTAGTGCAGGAGGGCTACGGTCCCGATCAGCTCAGGCGCCTCCTGGGCGGAGCACGCCGGTTCGTGCTGCAGCGCGCCTTCGCGTGTCCCGCAATCCTTCGCCCACGCCGCGATCGCCTGCAGACGTGGGTCGGTGATCGACTGGGCGGCGTTGCCGGACAGGCGAGAGAACGTGGTGCTATGGATGGCAACACACCACGGGCAGGTATTGCCGAGCGAGACCATCGCGGCAACGGCTTCCTTTGCCGTCCTGTCGACGTTGCTGGTCACGAGCAGGACCTCGCGCAGCATCAGCCAACTCGCGGCCAGTACCTCAGGTGCCGGGGAGTGCAGCGCCACAGACGGCGCCAGCACGCCGAACTCCTCCTCGACCTGCTCATAGACGCGGCCAACGAGGCCGCGGGCCGCGGGGCGGCGAACGGGCGAGACGTACCGGACCTGAGTTAGCCCTAGCAGTCCGAGCACCGCCGTGATCGGCTTACTGCTCATCCGCACTCCCTCAACCGGCTGGTCACTGGCACTAAACGTATGTCCACCTGGGCGGAACGCTTACTTCCCGTGTGCTGTCGCGGAACTTGGCGCCACATGGGCGAGGGAGGGGCGCCTGCCATTGACCAGGTTGCCGCGCAGCACCCGCAGCACGCGATCCGGGCGGAGCAGCCCCTCGGGGCGGTCCTTGAGGCCGATGACCCGGATCATTGCGGTTGCGAGCGCCTCGTCGCGGACGGCGGCGGCGTGCAGTCGCGGCAGGTAGGCGTTGACCAGGCGCACTTTCGCGGTCCGCTTGCCGGGGACCTGGGGGAAGGCCAGGTCGGAGCCGACGGCGATGTCCCAGGGCGCGTCGATGACGGCCGCGATGGCGCGAAAATAGCGGCGGGCGTCGGGCGCGGCGCCGCGGGCCAGGAGTGCGCGCAAGGCCATGGCCTCGGTCGCGGCCACGGTCATGCCCTGCCCGTAGATCGGGTTGAACGAGCATGCGGCGTCGCCGATGACCAGCAGGCCAGCCGGGAACGTGGCCAGCCGTTCGTACCGGCGGCGCACGCTGGCCGGGAACCGGAACGGCACGGGGTCATCCAGCGGCTCGGCGCCGGCGACAGCGGTGGCGATGTCGGCTGTGGGCAGCGCGCCGATGAACTCATCGAACCCCGCCGGGTCGGTGGGCGGGTAGTCGCCGCAGATGCCGGCGGTAGTCAGGATGTGGCAGCCTCCCTCGGTGGGCGCGAGGACCGCGGCGCGGGAGTTCGCCAGCGTGCCGGCCGTGAGGATCCCCTGGTCCCGGCCCAGGGCACCGGGCCGGAGCCGGTAGCGCCGGGTCGCGTAGCCGAGGCCAATCTCGACGCGTTCCTCCGCCGGGCCCTGGTAGCCGAGCTCGGCCAGCCAGGCCGGCGTGCGCGAGCCCCGCCCGGTGGCGTCGACCACCAGGCTGCCCGCGACGTGAGACGACCGGCCGTCTGGCCCGCGGACCTCGACGCCGGTGACCACGCGCTTGTCCGCTGTCACGGTGAGCCGGTCGATCGAGCTTTCCTGGAGGAAGCAGACCTCCGGCAGTCGTTGCACCATGGCGCGGACATGACCTTCCAGGAACGGCCGGCTGGCGAACAGGGCCGTCAGGCCGGTTCGCGGCTGCCGCAGCTGGCAGCCGGACAGCTGCCAGCGCGTGTCGCCCACCAGGTCGCACAGCACGGCACCGCTGGCAGCCAGGGACGCGCTGAATCCCGGAAACAGCTCATTGAGGATCTCCAGGCCGCGTATCTGCACCGCGTGCAGGTGCCGGCCGTGCGGCACTCCCCGGCGGTGCTCGCCGACTGGCGGCAGCGCGTCCCGTTCGATCACCACAACGCGCTTGAACCGCTCCGACAGTACCCGGGCCGCGAGCAGGCCTGCCATGCTGCCGCCCAAAACGACGGCCGTATCGATGTTCGTGCCGCGCAGACCGGACAACGACCCCACCTCTTAGCACCCCGAAGAACGTCATCGCTTCAGGACAAGAATCCCCGCCACCAAGAGGCCACGCTTATCCGTTCTTGCCCGAGTACGAGGAGCGGGTGTGTTCCGGGCTTGACGCGCGCGGCTGAGGCAATAGGGAATCGAGAACTCGCTGGTCGACGCTGTCCTCAATGGGACGTTCCTGCCTGGAAACGCGATAGCAACAGGACTCTGTTACTTCTGAGCCTTGTGTTGAATTTTCATCCAAACTCTTCAGGAGGAGCGAAGCGATGAGTACGGGCGTTTCCCGGCGGGCGATGCTGCGTGGCGCGGCGATCACCGCAGCGGCGGGCACGGCGGCCGCCGTCACGACGACGACCGCCCAGGCCGCGTCTGCGGTGCCAGCGGCGTCGGCCTTTCCGGCCATGTCTAGGCTCCCGCGCGGCCTCGACCTGGAGACCGCCACCATCGCCGGCCTCCGTCCGCTGCTCGACAGTGGCAAGCTGACCAGCGAGACGCTGACCGCCGCCTACCTAGAGCGGATCGAGGCCCTCAGTAGCCGGCGACCGGCCCTCAACGCCGTGCGCATGGTCAACCCGCTCGCCATCGAGGAGGCCCGCGCGGCCGACCAGAAGATCAAGAGCTACCTGCACACTGGTAAGCCCTACAGCCCGCTGCTCGGCATCCCGGTACTGATCAAGGACAACATCGACGCGACGCCGATGCCGACCACGGCGGGATCGGTCGCGCTGGCGCACTCCTACCCGGAGGTGGACGCCCCGCTGGTGAAGCAACTCCGCGCCGCCGGGGCCATCATCATCGCGAAGGGCAACCTCACCGAGTTCGCGAACTACCTCACCAACGGCATGCCCGGCGGCTACAGCTCGCTCGGCGGCCAGGTCATCAACGCCTACGACGTCTCTGCGACGCCCAGCGGCTCCAGCGCCGGGCCGGGCGTCGCCGCGTCCGTCGGCCTGGCCACCCTCACCATCGGCACCGAGACCTCCGGGTCGATCCTGAGCCCGTCGGCCGCCAACTCCGATGTTGGCATCAAGCCGACCACGGGCCTGGTCTCGCGCACCGGGATCGTCCCGATCGCGGCCAGCCAGGACACGGCGGGGCCGATCGTCAAGTCGGTCGCGGACGCCGCCGCGCTGCTCACGGTCATCTGCGGCAAGGACCCGCTGGACTCGTTCACGGCCGGCAACCCGCTCGTTGGTCACGACTTCACCAGGGACCTGAACAAGAACGCCCTGCAGGGTGCCCGCATCGGCGTCGTCGCCAGCCAGGTGCCGGCCGCCGGGACGGACAACCTGGCCCTGTGGAACGCCGCGACCGCCGTGCTGACGCAACTCGGCGCGACCCTGGTCCCGGTCACGCTGGACACCAGCAGCAGCATCCCCGGCGGCTCGACGGTGCTCAGCTACGAATTCAAGCGGGACCTCAACATTTACCTGTCCCGGCTGCCAGGCAGCGCGCCGATGAAGACGCTGGCCGACATTATCGCCTACAACGAAGCGCATGCCCAGGTCGCGCTGAAGTTCGGGCAGGTGCTCGCGCTGGCCTCCCAGGCGAAGGACATCACGCCGGGCAGCGCTGACACGGTCAAGTACCTGGCCGACCGCGCCCAGGACCTTGCCGACAGTAAGGGCCGCATCGACGCGCTCATGTCCGCCAGCAACCTCACCGCCCTGCTATTTGCCAACTCCGGCAGCGCCGGCATCGGGGCGAAGGCGGACTACCCGTCCATCTCCATCCCGGCGGGCTACCAGGCCAGCAACCGCCGCCCGTTCAACATTGCCTTCCTCGGCCAGGCGTGGAGCGAGCCGACCCTGATCGGCTACGCCTACGCCTACGAGCGGGCAACCCTCCTGCACCAGCCGCCGTCCGCGATCAACCCCACCCTGTTCTGCTAAAGGGCCCGGGCACGGTCACGGGACGAGGGAAGCAGCTCAACCGCGCTGGAGGACAGTTAGGGGTCAGGCGCCTTGCTCCGCCGCTGCCGGCCACGGTGCATGCCCGGAATTAGTGATCTGCACCTCATTCGGGACCAGCGTGCGGACCGTGACGTGGCGCGGTGACGGCGGCGGCGCACGGTCGCCGCCCGTGATGACCGTCCCGGAGGGCGGCATGGCCCGGTGCGTGGGTACCGGCCGGCTCCACACGGGAGGGTTGCGATCGCCTGGCCGCGGTCCCTGGCAGGCGCCCACAGGCAGTCCGGTAACCGGAAGGTGGCCGCAAGGTTGCAATACGGGTGTACTCGAGTGGATTGCGTGGAAACTGCATTACGGACAGTTGCTTATCCTGGGCCGGTGGGCGTGATCGGATCCAGTCGGCGACGGCGGGAGGGCGATCCGTCAGGCGCGAGGAGGCGTGTTGAGCGAGGGTTACCCGGCGCTGAATGGGTTCGGGGTGGGATCGGTCATCGCGGGATACCGGCTGGAGGAGCAGGTGGGGGCGGGCGGGATGGCGGTGGTGTTCCGGGCGCGCGACCTGAAGCTGGGCCGGCTGGTGGCGCTGAAGGTGCTGGTGCCGGGGCTCGCGGCCGATGAGGCGTTCCGGCGGCGGTTCATCGCCGAGTCGCGGGCGGCGGCAGTGGTGGATGACCCGCACATCATCCCGGTGTACGAGGCGGGCGAGGCGGGCGGGGTGCTCTTCATCGCGATGCGGTTCGTGTCCGGCGGCGACCTGCGGGGGGTGCTGGCGCGGGAGGGGCCGCTGACGCCGGGCCGGGCGACGGGGCTGATCTCGCCGGTGGCCTCGGCGCTGGATGCCGCGCACCGGGCAGGACTGGTGCACCGTGACGTCAAGCCGGCGAACATCCTGGTGGACGCGCACTTGGGCCGGCCCGATCATGTGTACTTGTCGGACTTCGGGGTCTCCAAGGGGTCGATATCACCCGTTTCCCTGACCGGGACCGGGCAGTTCCTTGGCACCCCGCGATACGCGGCACCGGAGCAGATCCACGGGCGGGCGATGGACGGGCGGGCCGATCAGTACGCGCTGGCCTGCGTGGCCTGCGAGCTGCTCACCGGCCAGGCGCCGTTCGAGCGGGACCAGGGCCTGGCGGTGCTGCTGGCGCACCTGTCCGAGCCGCCGCCGCCGCTGTCGGCGCGGCGGCCGGGCCTGCCCGCGGCGGTGGACGCGGTGCTGGCCCGGGCGCTGGCCAAGGAGCCGGAGCAGCGGTACGCCTCGTGCCGGGAGTTCGCCGACGCGCTACGGGACGCGCTCGGCGTGGCCCCGTACGCCGCGGCCGTCGGTGCCGTTGCGGAACCGGACCCGGTGCCAGCGAGTTCCGGCACGCTGGCGGCAGCTCCGGCCACGCTGGGGGCGGATACAGGCACGATAACAGCGGATACGGACGTAGTGACGACGGGTTATGAGATGTCGTCGCGGCGCACGGGGCGCAACCGCATCGTCGTGATAGCGCTGGCAGCCGCGGTCCTGGCGGTCCTCGGGGGCGCCATCACAGCCGTTCCGCTAGTGCGCGCCGCCGTTCCCCTGGTGCCCGCCGCGCCCAAGGCCCCGGCCAGGACGTCGTCGCTCACCGCCACCCTCACCGATCCCGACGGCAGCAGCGTGACCTCGGTGGCGTTCGGGCCGGGCGGTACCACCCTGGCCACCGGGGGCCAGGACGGCAGCACCTACCTGTGGGATACCGCGACCCGGAAGATCACCGCGGCTCTCACCGATCCCGATAGAAGCGGCGTGACCTCGGTGGCGTTCGGGCCGGGTGGCACTACCCTGGCCACCGGGGGCCAGGACGGCAGTACCTACCTGTGGGATACCGCGACCGGGGAGGTCACCGCCGCCCTCACCCTTCCCGACGGCAGCAGCGTGACCTCGGTGGCGTTCGGGCCGGGCGGCGCTACCCTGGCCACCGGCGGCCAGGACGGCAGCACCTACCTGTGGAATACCGCGACCCGGAAGATCACCACCGCCCTCAGCGACCCCGCCGGCAACGGCGTGACCTCGGTGGCGTTCGGGCCGGGCGGCACTACCCTGGCCACTACCAACCCCGGCAGCAACTTTGACGGCAGGACCTACCTGTGGAATACCGCGACCGGGAAGATGACCGCCGCCCTCACTGACCCCGCCAAGGGAGGCGTTGCGACCTCGGTGGCGTTCGGGCCGGGTGGCGCCACCCTGGCCACCGGCGGCATAGACGGCAGGACTTACCTGTGGGATACCGCGACCCGGAAGATCACCGCCACCCTCACCGACCCCGATGGCGATGGCGTGACCTCGGTCGCGTTCGGACCTCACGGCACTACCCTGGCCACCAGCAGCCAGGGCGGCAGGACCTACGTGTGGGATACCGCCACCGGGAAGATGACCGCGACCCTCACCGACCCCGCCAACCAGGGCGTGACCTCGGTGGCGTTCGGGCCGGGCGGCAGGACCCTCGCCAGCGGCGACGGAAACGGCAAGGCCTATCTCTGGCGCGTGGCCAGGCACCACCCCTAACCGTCCGATCGAGGGGCGGGCGGAGATGGGCAAGCCAACGCGGCATGATCTGCTCAAGGGAACCGCGGCGCCCGGTCAACCTTACGCGCCGCAAGGGCACCGGCAATCACAGTAGGCACATGCATCACTAGGGCGCTAAGGCCGCCGCTGCTCCCCGCGCGTGGGCCCGGCGGAATGCCCCGATTTCGTTCACAACGGACGATGCCGGCCATCACTTGCCGGATGTTAGTTGCCGTGAAAAATGCCAGGGAGCATTTGGCGCGATAGGGTATGGATCGCAGCAAAGCACTGTGGCGAGAAGCACGCCCTGGAGGCCGGGCAAGGGCGAGCAGTCTTCTTACGGGGGCGAAGCGCGGTGATCGACGACTGGCGGCATTACCCGGTGCGGCGGAAGAAGCCCGCGCTGATCGATACGTCAGTGCCTAACGCCGCCCGGGTGGCGGATTACCTGGCCGGCCGCAGGAATAACTTCGAGGCCGACCGCAAGGCGGTTCGGTCCATGCTGGCAACCGCTCCCTCCATCGCCGAGATCATGCCCGCGGCCCGTGCCTTCCAGCACCGGGTCGTGCGCTTCCTGGCCGCCGAGGCGGGGATCCGCCAGTTCCTCGACATCGGCGCCGGCCTGCCCGGCGCGGGGAGCGTCCACGAGATCGCCCAGTCGGTCGATCCCGCGTGCCTGGTCGTCTGGGTGGACAGCGACCCGATGGTGCTGTCGCACGCGCGGGCGCTGCTGAGATCGACGCCGGAAGGCGCGGCCGTGGCCCTTGACGCCAGCATCAGTGACCCGGCCGCGATCCTCGCCGGGGCTGCCGCCACCCTTGACTTCCAGTGCCCCGTCGCCGTCCTCATGCCGTCCACGCTGGCGTTCATCCCCGATGACGCGAGCGCCTCGGCTATCGTGTCAGCGCTGATGGCGGCGGCGTCGCCCGGCAGCTGTCTCGCGCTTTACCACCTGGCGAGCGACCTGGACCAGGCGCTGGCGCTCGCCGTCGCTCACTGGAACAGGATGTCACCGCAGCCGGTCACCCTGCGGTCTCGTTCCCGGGTAGCCGGACTCGCCTCGGGCCTGGAGCTCGTCGAGCCCGGCCTGGTGCCGGTGAGCGAATGGCGCCCCCCGCCTGCCGGGCCCGCTCCTGGCGACGCCGTCCCCGTCTACGGCCTGGTCGCGCGGAAGCCGCCGTCCTGATGATCGCAATCGCTCAAGAATCCTTAGAAATTGCAAAGATCGTCACGCTCCGTTCAAGCTCTGTCTGCCGCCTTTCGGTGCTGGGGGCGTAACTTCCGCGACAGGCCCGCGCCGATCGGGCCGGTCCACGACCAGTTGGAGGCCTGGGTCCACATGCGCCACCCGCTCTTGCGCAGAGCAGCCGTCGTAGCCGCGTCAGTGTCCATCGCAAGCGTCGCCGGGCCGCTGCTGGCCGTCCCGGCGCTCGCCAGCCCGGCCGGGACCGGCCTGGTCATCAGCGAGGCCTACGTCAACGGCGGCTCAGCCAACGCGAGCTACATCAACAAGTTCGTCGAGCTGTTCAACCCGACGTCGGCCGCGATCTCGCTCGTCGGCGACACCCTGCAGTACCGCGCGCCCGCCAGCACCGTGGTGCCGAGCGGTGCCCAGGTGTTCACGCTGACGGGCACGGTGGCTTCCCACGGACACTTCCTCATCCAGCTGCCGAGCAACGGCTCGACCAGCAACCCCGGCGCGCCGCTGCCAACGCCCGACCTCAGCACGGGCGGCAGCGTCAACCCGGGCGCGGCGGGTGGCACGCTCTACGTCGCCGCCAGCCCGTCGGGCGTGCTGCCGACCGACAGCACCGTGATCGACAAGATCGGCTGGGGAACCAGCAACTCCCCGGAAGGAACCGCGGCCAGCGGCAACTCCGTGGTGCTGAGCTACCAGCGTGACGCGGCCGGCACGGACACGGACAACAACGCCGCGGACTTCCACGCCGCTACCCCGGACCCGCAGGACGCGGCGTCGGACAGCGGCGCGGCCACGGTCACCGTGACCAGCCCCGGTACCCAGAACGCGACGGCCGGCACGGCGATCGCCCCGCTGACCCTGACCGCATCGGGCGGCACCGCGCCCTACACCTGGACGGCAAGCGGCCTGCCGTCGGGCCTGTCGCTGTCGGCCGGCGGCGTGCTTTCTGGCACCCCTGACACGGCCGGAACGTCGACCGTGACGGTGACCGCGACGGACTCCACCGGGGCGTCCGCCTCGGCGTCCTTCAGCTTCCTGGTCGCCGCGCCCGCGGCGATCGTGGCGATCGCCGCGATCCAGGGCACGAACACCGGCACCTCGCCGTACGCGGGCCAGACGGTGACCACCCAGGGCGTGGTGACGGCTGACTACGCGACCGGCGGGTTCAGCGAGTTCGTCATCGAGACCGGCGGCGCCGGCGGCACGGAGGCCCAGGATACGACGCCGGGTGCCTCCGACGCCGTGTTCGTGTTCGGCGCGGCCGCGGCCGGCCAGGTCCGCATCGGCGACAGCGTCCAGGTGAGCGGGAAGGTGGAGGAGTTCGAGGGGGAGACCGAGATCGGCTCGCCCACGGTCACCGAGCTCGCCACCCCGCTGCCGGCCGTGGTGCCGGACCAGATCCCGTGGTCCGGCCTGGCGACCGACACGCAGAAGGAGGCGCACGAGGGCGAGCTGATGATGCCGCAGGGCGACTTCACCGTGTCGGACAACTTCGACGCCAACTTCTACGGCTCGATGACGCTGGCAGCAGGCGACACCCCGCTGCGCCAGCCGACCGACGCCGGCCCCGCCGGAAGCTCCACCGCCCAGGCGGTCACCGCCGACAACGCCGCCCGCATGGTGACCCTGGACGACGGGTCGAGCTGGACCTACAACCCCGACGGCAGCCACTCCGGCGCCCCGCTCCCGTGGCTCACCCCGGCCAACCCGGTCCGGACGGGCTCGCGGGTGACCTTCCACGAGCCGGTGATCCTGGACTACCGCTTCGGCCTGTGGAACTTCCAGCCGACCCAGCAGGTCACCGGGGACGGCTCGGCCGTCGCCACCTTCAGCGACACCCGCACGCAGAACCAGCAGCCGGCCAGCGTCGGCGGCGACATCCGCCTGGCCACGTTCAACGTGGAGAACTACTTCGCGCTGACGGGCGAGGACTACGTCGCCGACGGCCTGGGCGCCTGCACCTACTACGACGACCGGGCCGGCAACCACATCGCGGTGAACACCTGCACGGGCACCGACGGCAGCCCCGGCCCGCGCGGCGCCGCGGACGACACCAGCTTCGCCCGCCAGCAGGGGAAGATCGTCACCGGCATCAACCGGCTCGGCGCCAGCATCGTGTCGCTGGAGGAAATCGAGAACTCGGCCAAGTTCGGCGAGCCGAGGGACACCGCCCTGGCCGGGCTGGTCAACGCGCTCAACCAGGCGGCCGGCTCCACCGTGTGGGCGTACGTGCCGTCGCCGCCGGCCAGCCAGCTGCCCCCGCTCGCCTCGCAGGACGTGATCCGCACGGCGCTCATCTACAAGCCCGCCGACGTCTCGCTGGTCGGATCGTCCACCGTGCTCGCCAGTGACTCCGGTGCCGGGCAGCCGTTCTCGATCGCGCGGGAGCCGCTCGCGCAGGGCTTCAAGAAGGCCGGGGCACCGGACGCCGGCGCGTTCCTGGTCGTGGCCAACCACTGGAAGTCCAAGAGCAACGACTCCGGCCCGCTCTACCCCGGCGACACCGAGGACGCCTCGTCCCCGGCCGTCGACCAGGGCGCGTTCAACGCCACCCGGACGCGCGAGGCCCAGGACACGCTGACGTTCGCCAGCCAGGCGGCCGCGAGCCTGGGAACGAACCGCGTCTTCATCATGGGCGACCTTAACTCCTACACCGACGAGGACCCGCTGCAGACGCTCTACCAGGCCGGGTACACCGACCTGGGCAGCACGCTCGACCCGTCGGAGGAGACCTACGACTTCGACGGCCTGACCGGCTCGCTCGACCATGTGCTGGCCAGCCCGGCCGCCCTGTCCATGGTGACCGGGGCGGACGTGTGGGAGATCAGCGCCCAGGAGTCGGTGGGCTTCGCCTACAGCCGCTACAACTACAACGTCACCCAGCTGTTCAACGGCAGCGACCCGTTCGCGGCGTCGGACCATGACCCGGTGGTCGTCGGGCTGACCCTGCCGGCCCCGCCGGCCTGGAACGCGACCACCGTCTACAACAACGGCGACCAGGTCATGTACCAGGGCTCCACCTGGCAGGCGATGTGGTGGACGCAGAACCAGGCACCGGGCGACCCCTACGGCCCGTGGGAGCAGATCCTGACCGCACAAGACGGCACGGCGATCTGGACCCCGTCTCGGGTCTTCACCGCCGGCAACGTCGTCCTCTACCAGGGCAAGAAGTACGTCGCCAAGTGGTGGACGCGCAATCAGGCGCCAGGCGACCCGTACGGCCCGTGGCAGCCGGCGAGCTGATTCACCCCCGATAGGCACGGGGCCGCCCTCGCGCGAGGGCGGCCCCGCTGTCGTCTCGGCCCCGGCGGGGGGCGGCCCGGCGGGCTGGCCCGTGGCCGGCAGCACACGCTTACGAGAAAAGAATCTAGAAATCTGCGAACGTCCGGCATCCAGTAAAGGAACGCCGGCTGATCACCGCGCGAATGTCGGGGACGCTGGGTTCGCCGCAAGCTCGGCATCCGGTCCACGCCGCATCAATCGTAATGCAACACATATCTTGCTCATATGGGTTGATTAGCCTGGGCGGGTCTGTGAGCCTGGTCTGGGGTTATCGTCCATCGGATGGGGATGAGGATGCGATTGAGAACGAAGCTGGGCGCGAGCCTGGCCACGATGGCCGTCGTGCTCGCGGCGGCGGTGGCGGCGATCGGCGCGAGCGGGGCAGCCGGCGCGGCCACGGCGGGAACCAGCGGTACCTGGGGATCGGTGCAGGACATACCGGGCCTTGCCGCGCTCGTGAGGATTCCGGGCGGCCTGAAGCCGAGCTCGCTCAGCGCGCTCGGTTGTAGCACGCTGGGCAACTGCGTGGCCGTCGGCGACTACTCCCCGCCCTCGGGAACCGCGGCGCTGTTCGTCGCGACCGAGGTCAACGGGACCTGGGGCGATGCGCAGCCCCTGGCCGGCCTGCCCGCCGTCGCCACCGGTAGCACCCCGAGCTTCGCGAGCGTCTCGTGCGGCCCGCCTGACTTCTGCACCGCCGTGGGCACCTACGACGACACCGGCAACTCCCCCCAGGCCTTCGCCGTCACCGAGACGGGCGGTACCTGGGCCACCCCGGCCACGCTGGACGCGTCGGGGCTGGGCAGCGCGGAGTCGATCGGCCTGGGTGACCTGTCGTGCCCGGCCGCGGGCGAGTGCACCCTCATCGGTTCCTACACTCCCGGTACGACGGGCGCCATGCCCGCCCCGTTGACCGCCGATGAGTCCGGCGGCGCGTGGCGGGCGCTGCGGCCACTGGCGGGCGTGCCGGGCCTGCCGCACTCCTCGGCCGTTACGGAAAGCGGCCTGACCTCGCTGTCGTGCGGGGCGCCGGGCGACTGCACGGCGGGCGGCAGCTATCAGTACGCAACCGTCCAGCAGCCATTCCTCGTGAGCGAGTCCGGCCACTCATGGGGCGATCCCCAGCCGGTACCCGGCATTGCCACGGTGGGCTCGAGCGGGCCGGGCGACAATAGCCTGGAAAACCTGGTCACCTCGGTTTCCTGCCCCGATGCCAGCGACTGCGCCGTCGCCGGAACCTACTTCCCGCAGCCCAATTCGGCTGGCCTGTTCTTCACCCTCGACGAGGCGGCCGGTGCCTGGGGGCAGGCGAAGGCCCTCGGCATCCCGTCGGCCGATTCCGTCAACGCCGCGTCGACCGCCTTCGTGTCCTGCCGTTCGGCGGGCAACTGCGTCATCGCCGCGACCGCGGCCAATGATCCGGGCGCGCCGTCGAGCGAGGTAGTCACCGCGACCGAGTCCGGCGGTGCCTGGGGCGCCGCCACGGCCGTCCGCGGGATCCAGGCGGGCGATAAGGGCTACGCCACCGGCCTGGCCTGCGTGCCGGCCGGGGACTGCACCCTCCTTGGGGTCCGCACTCCGGCCGGGCACGTCCCGTATGACGTCTTCTCCGCCGCGAGCACGGACGGCGGCGCCATGGGGACCGCGCGGCAGCTGGCCATATCGGGCGACAACCAGCCTCTTGTCCCCAAGCTGGCCTGCCCGGCCAACGGCCACTGCACCGTCACGTACAACGGCGCAACTCCAGCGGGTCCTCTCCACGTTCATCGGGATCAACTCGCCGCACATGGTGACCGAGGCGAGCGCTTCCACGGTCACGCTGACCACGTCCGTGCCGAAGGTGACCTTCGGCGCCGAGCAGGCCGCGACCCTCATCGCCACGGTGTCCTCCCCGGCAGGTGGCATGCCGACCGGGACCGTCACCGTGACCAGCCCGGGTGTCGGCACCGTCTGCACGATCACCCTCGCGAGCGGCCCGGATACCTGCAGGCTCACGCCGACGCAGCTTCCCGCGGGCATCGAGTCGCTGGTGGCGAAGTACGCCGGTGACGCGACCTACCTGCCGTCGGGCACGTTGAAGAACATCACCGTTGCCCAGGTGGCCACGGTGACCCGCCTGGCGTTCACGCCGAGGAGCATCACCTTCACCGGCGCCGCCACCAGGCTGGCCGTCACCGGCACCGTGTCGGCCACAGCGGGGACGCCCAACGGCTGGGTCACGGTCCGCGTCGACGGCAAGCCGGTGTCCGGGTGCGACAATCTCCCGTTCAGGGGCACGGTGTCCTGCAAGGGAACGACGGCGATCCTGGCCGGCGGCAGGCACCTGGTGACCCTGGCCTACTCGGGCCGTGGTGACTTCCTCAAGTCGACGTCGGTGGCGCTTCCGCTGACGGTCGCCCGGCGGGGCACGACGACCACGCTGGTCCCGTCGAGGACGAGCGTCACCGACGGGCACGAGAGCGCCGAGAGGTTCACCGTCTCGGTCAGCCGCGCCGGCACCGTCTACCCCACGGGCAAGGTGGCGGTGCGGATCGGTGGCACGACGATCTGCACGATCACCCTCAGCAAGGGCGCCGGCAGCTGCGCGCTGGCCAGCACCCGGCTGCGCGCCGGCACGTACACGTTCATCGCCGTGTACGGCGGCGACGGCAGCTACCACCCGTCCCAGTCGGCGAAGAAATCCGTGAAGGTCACCGGGTAGCCACCCCCGCTTCGTGGCCCGCGGCCGCCAGGCCGTCCAGCCTGGCGGCCCGGGGGCCGCGGCGCGGCCCGGTTAGGGAAGGGTCCATTTCTGGTTGGCGTTGCCGGTGCAGTCCCAGATCTGGAGCTGGGTGCCGGGCCCGCCGTAGCCGGTGTCGTCCAGGCACTTATTGGATTGCGGGTTGTACAGCGAGCCGTTGGATTGCGGGATGAAGACCTGGGCGGCGGTGTTGTTGCAGTCGTAGAGGTCGACGGTGGTGCCGCCGGCGGTGCCGCCGCCGTTGATGTCCATGCACTTGCCGAGCGCGTGCAGGGTGCTGCCGGCCTGGACCACGGTCCACATCTGGGCGTTGGTGCCGTTGCAGGCGTAGGCCTGCACCGGCGTGAAGTTGGCCGCGCCCGCCCCGCGGACGTCCACGCACAGTCGCTGGTAGCCGGTGATCCGGCCCGGTGCCGCCGGTGCCGCCGCCGCTGCCGCTGGTGGAGTAGGCGGCGACGTAGGCGACGCCCATGGTGCCGCCTGAGGTGGTGGAGCTGGTGGGGGTGGTGCAGCCGCAGACTCCGTTGGGGTAGCCGCCGCCCATCGCCAGGTCCAGGATGATGGACAGGTTGTGGTCGAAGGCCGCCTGCCAGGTGGCGGTGCCGACCTGGGACTCGGTGACGGTGAAGTAGGACGCGCCGTCGAGGTAGAAGGTGATGGACTCGCTGGCGGTGTTGGTCCGGTTGAGGATCATGGTGTAGGTGTGGTAGCCGGACTGGCAGCCGGAGCAGCCGCGCAGGCCGCTGCCGATGCCGTTGGGCTCGTTGCAGGGGCCGCCGGGGTCGGTGCCGCAGTGGATGGTGCCGGATGCCTCGGACAGGGCGTTGACGTCTTCCATGATGTCGATCTCGCCGTTTTCCGGCCACTGGCCGGGGCCGAGCATCCAGAACGCGGGCCAGTAGCCCAGGCCGCCGGCGGGCTGCCGGATGGAGGCGGTGACCTCCAGCTCGCCGCCGGCCGGGCGCGCCCACGTTGGCGCTGGTGGTCTGGACCCGGCCCGACGTCCACGAGCTGCCGCCGCCCAGCGCGGTGATGTCGAGGTTGCCGTTGCCGTCTTGGTGCACGTTGCTGGCCGAGTTCGTCATGGTCTCGATCTCGCCGGTGCCGAAGCTGGACCCGGGGCCGGTGTCGTACTTCCACTGGGAGTCGATGCCGGACCCGGACGAGCCGCTGAAGTCGTCGCTGAAGACGGTTGACCAGCCGGACGGCGGACCCGGAACCGCGGCGGGCACCGCCGCGGTCCCGGAGGTCTCCGCCGCGGGCCTTACCTGGGCCGTCAGCGGCGGGGCGCGGTGTGTGACCGCTGCCAGCGCGATAACCGCCGCGATAATGGCGAGCGCCAGCCCGCCGGCAGGGCCCCCCGGGCGCGCCGACGGCTCCGCGTGACGCGTTGTGGCCTGCCAGGCATAATGCGGCCTCCTTGCCCCGCTCCCGGGGCATGTACGGAATTGATCATTCGCGGCGCGAACGCGACGTAAGGTATCACCGCCCCTATTGCCGTAAGCGATGAAAAGCCATAAATGATCATTAAAAATGCCTTAAATGACTATGAGTAAAGGCCCGATATTCCGCCTTCCGTCGTCTGGTCCTGCGGTGCTCAGGCGCGCGCGTAGCGCGCGGCGCACAGCGGGACGAAGATCACCAGCAGCAGCACCAGCCAGCCCAGGGAGGCCAGGACGGGATGCAGGAGCGGCCACGCGCCGTCGGCGGGCGCGGCCGGGTTGCCGAAGAGGTCGCGCATGGCGGCGGCGACCGCGCTGACCGGGTTCCAGTCGGCGATCGCGCGCAGCCAGGCGGGCATTCCCGACGTCGGGACGAAGACGTTGGACAGCATCGTCACCGGGAAGACCAGCACCGACGCCTGCGACGCCGACTGCTCGTCGCCGAACAAGAGGCCCAGGTACATGCCGATCCAGGTGACGGCGAACTGAAAGCCCGCGACCAGGGCGAGCGCGGCGACCGCGTAGCCCGCTCCGCGCTCGATGCGCCAGCCCACGGCCAGCCCGCACAACCCCATCAGCACGAAGCTCCCTAGGCCGTACAGCGTGGTGGCGGCCGCCTGCCCGAATGGCACGGCCGCCCGCGCGATCGGCAGCGACCGGAAGCGGTCCACTACTCCCCGGCCGCTGTCTCGGGCCATGGCGATCATGGCGGGCAGGATGTTCACCGCGACCGTCGCGAACAGGCCGGGAATCAGGAACTCCCGGTAATTCCCGCCTGGCGCGGCGATCGCGCTGCCGAAGATGTACCCGAAGATGATCACGAGCACGACCGGCGCGCCGAGCGTCAGGGCGATCGCGCTCGGGTCGTGCCGGAGCCTGGGGAGCTGGCGCTCCGCCGCCGCGGCCCCGTCGGTAACGGCGCCGATCATGACGCCGCCTCCGCTTCTCTCGCCGTTCCGGCCAGGAAGACCTCGTCGAGCGTGGGACGCCGGATGCTCACGTCCTCGGCCTCGACGCCGGCCGCGTCGAGCCGCCGGACAGCTCGGGCAGCGTGACCGCGCCGGCCGTGACCGGCACGGTCAGGCGGCGCGCGTCCGGGTCGACGCGCGGCTGGCTTCCCGTTATGCGGCGCAGGACGGCCGCCGCCACGGCCAGGACGTCGCCGCCGCCGGCGGCGTCGCCCAGCACCACGTCCACCCGGCTGCCGAGGGAGTTTTTCAGGTCGTCCGGGGTGCCCTGCGCGGTGACCAGGCCCGCGTCGATGATCACGATCTGGCCCGCCAGGCGGTCGGCCTCGTCCAGGTACTGCGTGGTCAGCAGGACCGTCGTGCCCTCCGCCGCCAGCGACCTGACCGCCGCCCAGATCTCGCCCCGGCTGCGCGGGTCGAGCCCGGTGGTCGGCTCGTCGAGGAACAGCACCGCGGGCGCGACGATCAGGCTGGCGATCAGGTCGAGCCGCCGCCGCATCCCGCCGGACCATGTCTTCACCAGGCGGCCCCCGGCGTCCGCCAGCCCGAACCGCTCGAGCAGCTCCGCGGCCCGGCTCGCGCGCGGCGCCTGCCCAGGTGCCACATCAGCCCGAGGACGAACAGGTTCTCCTGGCCGGTGAGGTCGTCGTCGACGGCCGCGTGCTGCCCGGCGAGGCCGATGCGCTCGCGGACCTGCCGCGGCTGGCGCACCACGTCGTGACCGGCGACCCGCGCGGTGCCGCCGTCGGGCGTGACGAGCGTGGCGAGCACGCGAACGGCGGTGGTCTTGCCTGCCCCGTTGGGGCCGAGCAGGGCGCAGATACTGCCGTCCCGGACGGCTAGGTTCACCCCCCGCAGCGCCTGGACCTTGCCGAAGGACTTTCGCAGGCCTTCCGCCTCGATCGCCATCATCGAGTCCCGCCTCCACTTCCCTGGTTGAGTTACGTACATAGTACGTCGTATCTTGTACGTAGTTATTTCGGGGTGGCATCCCGCCATCGCGTGGGGGAGGGGAAGGGAGGGAACGCCCGCGACCCGGCAAGATAAGGCGGGTAACCCGCGCATCCGCCGCGGGAAGGACGCGGGAAGGAGGAGGCCGATGCCGGCCGCCACGCCAGCGCCGCCCCCGCGTCGCCGCGGGCCACGTCCGCGCTACAGCCGCGCGGACGTGGCCCGGGCCGCCGTGTCGATCGCCGACGCGGAGGGACTCGACGCCGTGACGTTCCGCGCCGTCGCGGCCCGCCTGGGGACGGGCGTGATGTCGCTCTACACCTACGTCCCCGACAAGCAAGCGCTGGTCTACGACATGGCGGAACTGGTCAGCGCCGAGCTCGGCCTGCCGGAACCGACGGGCGACTGGCGGGCCGACATGCACATCGTGGCGGGCAAGCAACGCGACCTCGCGCACCGTCACCCGTGGCTGATCCAGGTTGTGTCGCACCTGCAGCCGCTTGGCCCGGGCACGCTCGCCTTGCTTGAGTTCGCGCTGGGCGCCCTGGAGCCAGCGGGCCTTTCCGTTGGTGACCGGCTTGAGACGATCTCCCTGGTCAACGGATTCGTGCTGAATATGGTGCGCGCGGAACTAGACAGCCGTGCCGCCGCGGCCGATCCCGGGCAGCAGGGCAGGCAGTTCGCGATGCTTCCCGAACTGCTCGCCACTGGCAGGTACCCGCGGTTCGCCGCCGCCATCGCGGCGGGCGGCGAACCGGAGGCGCTGGACCCGGCCGCCCATTTCGGCCGGCTGCTCGACCGGATTCTGGATGGCCTCGTCCTGGCGCCAGGCGCTGCCCGGCGCGAGGTGTGAATGAGGCCGCGACTTACCTGCGGAAACTACCTCCGGACCGGCTATCCTGGCATGCCCGTCCTGGCGTGATCCCGCTGGCATTACCGTGACGTCCCGGACGCCTATGAGGTATTGCGCCGCGCGGGCGCTGTATGATGGAATGTCAACAGTGGGGTAAAACTGAGGTAACGGCCATGGGTCGAATTTGGCAGTCAGAATCCGGGGGACTGCATGACATGCGGCGCCGAGGAAGCGAAATCATCTGACCGTGTCGCTGACGATCGGAGAGGTTCATACCGGCCTCCTCCTGACATCCACTGCGGTGTCTGCCGACATCGCGGCAGAGCTGCTTGCGATTGTGCCCGGGGGAGCGGTCCGGACGCGTCAGCGTCCGATTCGCTACGCGTGGTCACCCGAGGTCCTGACCGGAGTGGACTGCTCCGCGCCCCTCGCCGAGGGCCGGGAGGTCCGGATCGTCGGCACTCCGGCCACGCAGTTGTCGCTGACCGACGGGCGCATCATCCAGGCCGGGACCCACGCGACCTTTCGCCATGACCACGCCGGCCGGCGCCGGCCGTGGGCGCACTATCTCGCCCAGCCGGGAGTCATCGAAGTGCTCGGGAAGGTCGTCCGACGAAAGCCTGGCGACCGGTTTCCTTCGCGGCCCGATGACCACGACCGCCCTTGATCTGGGCGCGGTGAACGTGCGGGCACTCGCCGCGATCCAGCGCAGCGATCACCTCGACCGCAATCCGCCGTTCCGCAGCCGGCGGACCCGGTTGCGCTGGTCGGCCGAGACGTCGGATGGCGAGCAGGAGATAGTCTTCACGCTGGGCGCGGACGGCTTGCGGACCGTGCGGCTGCGCGCCGCGGAGCCCAATCCGCGCGCGCTCGCGGACTTCTGCGCCGACCTCGCCTTGCATGACTGGCTGCTGTCGACCTTGCTCGACATAGTGGACCGGGCCGTCGCCCGCAGCCGCCCGGCCGCCGAGCTGATCAGGCTGCTCCGCCCCGGCATCGATCACCTGGTGCACGCCTGGATGCCGGCGGCCCACGTGAGCAGGACCCTGGACAGGATCTGGCAGGAACTGGATCTCACGGTCGGGATTCTCGCTGCAATGGCAGAAAACCGTCGAGCGAATACGCGACCAGTTGTCCGTCGGCCTCATAGAGGCACTGCAGCCGTTCACCGAACCACCGAGATCGGAGTCCGCATGACCAATGGCGGAATGCGCCGGAGCCTCGTGCCCGGGAATCATCTTGAAGGTCGGGTTTCCCCTGCTCCTCGGGCTGATTACGCTCGTTTCCGCACGAGGTCGGCGGAATGTCCGGCCCAGGATTCCCTGGTGCTGACCGCGGTGGTCGCGTTTGCATTCGCGCTCATTCTCTTCGTGGTGGACACCGAGATACGGATCTCGGCAGTCGACGAGCGCATGGCCGAGGGCTTTGCGAAGATCGGCCGGTCAGCCGAGCTGTCCGCCATGATGGAGCGGTCCGCCCTGGACACCGCGCTGCTGACGGATTTCCTGGAGACGGCCAGCCGGGCGGACGGGCGGGTCAACCCCTTGCTCCAGCGCCTCGCGCGGCGGGAGATCGAGCGGGTGACCTCGTTCGTGCGCCAGCTGCCGGTCGGCAGCGAGATCGCCTACGACGGCGAAGACCGGGACTGGCTGCTCGGTTTAACGCGAGAGGCCGAGCACTCCGATCGACGCGATCTCGCTGTCCACGGTGGACGCCGGGATGCGCGGCTTCGACGGCGGGCTCTGGACCAGCGACCTGGGTACTCGCTACCTCGAGCTCCAGCGTGAGGCGATCGCCCGGGAGCGTCCGCATCCGGCGCATCTTCGTGTTCGAGAACGAGGAACTGGCCCAGCGACGAGACCTTCATGAAGATCACCCAGATGCAGCGTGACGTCGGGGTCGAGGTCCGGATGCTCGATCATCAGCTCATCCCGGACTAGATGCAGTCGATGATCTTCGACTTCATCGTCTTCGACGGGGCCGTCAGCTACGAGACGACGCCGGCGACGACGTTCGCCGCGGGCCAGACGAGGCCCGCCGTCGTCCGGACCTTGCTCTCGCCGATGGCCGCGCGCGTCCATGACCTGGAGGACCAGTTCGAGCAGCTGTGGGACGCCGCCAACCCCGATCGCCCGATGGTCGACGAGTGAGCCAGGACGCGGTTCACGCGGGGTCGGTGTCTCCCGGGGTCGCGAACACGTAGCGGATCCGGTCGACCAGCTCGGCGGGCAGTCTGCATCGCGTCGCGCGCGGCCCTGTCCGTGGCTTCCGCGAGGATGGCCGTATCGCAGGCGAACTGGCTGAGAATGGTCCGCACCGCGAGTTCGACCGGCAGGAAGCGCGGTGACAAGACCGAAAGCGTCGTGTAGGCGGCGAAGGCCGCCGCCTTGGGGTTGAGCCGGATGACCGGGGGGAGATCGTCCCAGCTGTCAGCGGGAACTGCCGGTCCGTCCAGTCCTGGGGCGTCACGACCGGGCGACCCTGGTCCCGCAGCAGCCCCAGCCGCATCAGCTGCCAGACGGCGGCGAGCATGGGGCACGACCAGGTCCGGCGCCCGTCACGCTCGTCCCAGAGCTCGACGTCGACGAAGATGGAGTGCCGTCGGCGCGCGCTCTCCTGCGGCGGCTGCCACGGCATGCGCCTGGTCATCGCCTCGCCCCGTGAGGTGCTCGGTGACCGCTGTCCGTTGGTCAGCCAGCCGGTCTCGGTGAGCGGCGGACGCCCGCCGGTGGTCCCGGGCACCGGCTCGGTCACCAGGCGTCCCCAGCGTCAGGCTGGCCGGGCTGATGCCGCCCGCGTCCGCGCAGGCCGACTCGCGCGCCAGGTAGTCGATCTGCAGCTCTTCCCGTTCCGCCGCGGCGAGCACCATCGGGATCACCGCGGCGGGGGACGAGAACCGGCTGAAGTAGTCGTCGATGAGGAAGCAGGTACTGAGCCGGACTGATTTCTTCTCGCAGCCGATTGCCCGCGGGGCCTGCGCCGCCCGGACCCATGGCGCCGCGGCGGCGAAGGTGCGCCGGACAGCGCCCTCGCCGTCGACGAAGTCCTCCATGTAGAGGTGACCTATCTCGACCGACACGTGGGAGAGCGGGAGCGACTCAAGCTTGAAGTCGGCGCTGCTCTCCAGGAACTCGGTCTTGACCTCGCTCACAGCTGTTCCCACGCGGACTCGTCGACCATCTTCTTGGCGATCGAATCGAATGCCTCGATGGTGGCCTGGTTCGCGACGTGGCGGGCCCAGACGTCGCTGTCGGTGATCAGCTGCTCGCGCCACTGCAGGACGGGATCCAGCGGGACCGCGCCGAGCATGGCGGACCGGCCCACGTCCAGCTCGGCGGCCAGCCGTTGCAGTCCCCTGTTGGCCTCGCGGAGCCAGGCGAGTTGCGGCGGTCGCAGCCCCGCGAGGTCCGGCGCGTTAGGGTCGACGATCGCGGTCCGGACGAAGCGGATGTCCTCGATGAACCGCTCGCGGTCGAGGCCATGCGACTCGCCGATGTCCAGCAGCCCTCGCTCGCCGCAGACCAGGCCGTTCGCGGCCAGGATGTGCTGCCGTGTCCAGCGGTGGAACACCAGCCATCGGGTGGTCACGTTGGCCAGCTCGGTCGAGGTGGTGGCGGCGATCACGATCTCCGCCGCGTAGGACCGGCCGGCGCTCAGGTCCACGAGCACGACCTCGAACTCGCTGTGCAGCCGGAGGAAGAGGTCGATGCATCGTTCGACCACGCTGTCGTCGAAGGAGAACTCGCCACCGCCGGCGTCACCCGGCACCAGGACCAGCCGCCCGGTCCCTGGCGGCCGCTGCCGGAGGCTGGTCCGGTCGGAGTGCTGCCAGACATCCCAGAGCTCCTCGGTCGATGACCGGCCGAGGAGATAGGAGTGGGTGCCCTTGCCGGTCGTTGGTACCGCGGGAGAGCGCGCTGATGCCGAAGATCGCCCCCGCGGTCGGCGAGCCGAAATCGAAGTCGACGTAGCACGCGTCGCCGCCCTGCAGGGCACGCCGGTACACGACGTTGCTCCCGGTCACCGAGCGACCGGTGCCGCCCTTGTCCGAGGTGGCGATGATGATCATCGTTAGCTCATCCTGGCCGTGTCCTGCCGGGCCGCGTCGACCGTGTCGAGCTCGCGGAGCACGTCCCCGGCCAGCACGCTCGCGGTACCGGGCCGGTCGCGAAGTAGTTCCCGCGCTCGCCGCAGCTTCGCCCCCACGACCTGGAAGCTCTCCTTCATCTTCGCGCCGGTGTCATTCGTGCCGCGCAGCCGTTCCCGGTCAAACAGGTGCTCGGCCTCGGCCAGGAGCTGCCTCGCGCTCTCCAGCAGCTCGTCGGTGGCGGTCGACGGCGCCTGCGTCACGTTGGCCGCGGCGACCAGCACCTCGATGACGCGCTCGGTGTGGTACCAGGACGGCATGTCGTACGGGGCGAACGGCGTGCCGCCGAATACCTGCGTCGGGTCGTCCCACAGCCCGCGCGCACTCGGCTGCTCGATCCGGCGGCGCTCGATGTGCCCCCACATCAGGTCCGCGAGATCCAGGAAGCGGATCCTGGCGGAGTTGTCGTCGAGCAGCTCGGCCACCCGGAGCAGCCTCTTCAGCACCAGCAGGGTGTAGCTGGAGACCGTCCACGCGAGCCGGGGGCCCTCGGCCACCTTCTCGCTGCCGATCAGCCGCAGCCGCATGCCCGGCATGTGCAGGACGACCGCCGGGTCGTCCTCCATCGGCCTGCGGGTGATCCGGCCGCGGTTGGCGAGCTCTTCGAGCACGCGCCCGATCCGGTCGATGTCGACGTCCACGATCCGCTCGCTGCCCGCGCCCTCGATGACGATCGAGGTGAGCAGCACCGAGTAGTAGTCGGACTCCCGGCCGTCGGTGGTCTTCCACGGCAGGTCTTCCAGCGGCCACCTGCCGCCGCCGAAGGTGGCGATCTTGGCCCAGAACTGCCGGGTGAGGTCCCAGCGCAACTGCAGCGCCCGGGCCAGCCGCTGCTGCTCCTCGTTCAGCAGGCCGAGAATTCGGGTCCGCTCGCTGAACAGGTCCTGGATGCCGTCGAGGGCGACGACCGTGAAGTACAGGTACGGTCGGGCCTCGGCCACGCCCACCGGCTGCTGGCCGATGTCGGTCGCGTAGGGAACCTCGGGCGCCCCGTCGACGACGCCCCAGGACCATCCGCACTCAAACAGCCGCCCGCGGTTGTCCAGCTCTTCACCGACCTGGCCGAGGCCGATCGTCAGCTCCTGCCGCAGGCCGGCGCGGATCTCGGCGAGCTCGTCGAGCAGGTTGCGGACGAGGATCTCGGTGGCGATACCGCTCTGGTTGATCATCGTGCACATCGTCTGGCCAGGCGGGTCGCTCGGGTCGAAGGTGTTGACGGTGAAGCTGCGCAGCAGGCCGACCATGGCCGCGGTCAGCCGCTGCGAGGCGAGCTTCTCCAGCTGGTCGACCTCTTGGCGCATCCGCTGGCTCCGCAGGCCCTGCCGGTAGATCCGCAGGAAGCCGAGCGTGGCCAGGCATAGCGTGACCGACATCGAGAAGGAGTCCACGACGTGCAGTTTCCGTTGCTCGGGCTTGACCGGCGCCTCGCCTCGGTCTTCCGCCTCGAAGTAGGTGTCTCCGGAGAAGTCCGGCGTCCCGTCGACCAGTGTAGGTGCGCATATAGGCGCCGATGAACTTGATCAGCCGCCGCGGGATGTCCTCGCGCATTGCCCAGCGAGCGCAGGTAATCGAGAACGTCGTCCGCGGTCTGGTCGATGCTGTCGACCTTCAGCGTCTCGATGGCGGTGGCGGGGTACAGGATGGTCAGCAACTGCTCGGCGTCGCTGATGGAGTTCCTCCCCACTCCGGCCGCCCCAGTCCCATTCCCCGTCGCGGTAACAGTAGTCAACGGTCGCGCGCCAGATCTCAAGGATGTGCCGCCGTGTCTGGATCTCCATAGCTCTCCGGCCTTGTCACCGGCCGTGGGCGAAACCGGTGGCCACGATCATTCCCTCGTACCCGTCCCGTACCCGGTGCTTCGTCTCGAGCAGTTCCACGCTGAGCTCGCTCGCGCCGAGTTCGGTGAAGTGCCGCCGGACGTCGTCCGGGGTAATCGGCAGGGCCGGAAAGCGGGTATCCGCCACCGGGTAGCCCGTCCGAGCCCGCCATGAAGGCCGTCGCGAACGGGGCACCCGGCTTCAGCGCGCCGGTCGAAGCGCGCGACCGCGGCGCGGAACTCCTCGGGGTCCTCGGTGATGGACTCGGCGACGAAGAACATGGTGCCAAGGTCCCACCGCGCCTTCGGCAGGTCGAACACGCTGAGCTGCTCGATCCCCGCGTATCCCTCCTCGGTGGCGCAGGCCTCCCGCAGCTGCTTGCGCGGCTCGCTGATCTAGCCGGTAGCCCTCCGCCGCGCTGCAGCTCATGCCAGAAGGGCTGCCACGTCCACCCGTCGCCGTCATCGTCGCGAGCTGGCGCCGGAGCCAGGTCGACGTTGCTCGCCGAGAAGTCGGTCAGCAGGATCTGCTCCGTCCACGGGAGCATCAGCAAGGCAGGATAGAGATTCGTCCCAGAGCCGACGTCAATGCCTCGCTGGACGGGCGCGCGGCCCGCGAACGCGTGTATGAAAAACTGGCTAACCCGGCGGATGATTTCCTGGTCCTCCGCCTGTAGCTCATGGTAGTTCCGACGCCAGTAGTCATGGGACGAAAAGTTGTTCCATGGCGCGTCGGCGTTGTGCACGCGCGAAGCATCATCAGCCATGAACGGAAACGCTATCGCATCGCTGGGGTTTAAGGTTGCCCCATCGCCCCCATTGCCCTCGACACGACGAAACTCTCCTCTGGCGCGCCTGATTTGTCTCATCATGGCCTCGGTTCACGAAGGGCACCTGCCTAGACATTATAGTCGCCATCCTGATGAGCGCCCATAGTCCGATTCGCCACATGGTTGTCAGGTTGAGATGTTGACAGGGGACTGGCAGGGGCAATGCGATTTGTGTGGTATATGGGGCTGCAGCAACGCGGCCTTCCCCCGTGGCCGCGGCCTTGACAAGTGTCGCGCCGTCCAGTAACGCTGCCGCGAGTTGGACTCCGGGCTGCCGGGACGTGAAGGGACAGCAGGGACTCCTGTGACATGAGAGGCCGTCTGGCGATCATTGCCAGTGGCCGTCGCGACCATTAACGAGGCATTCTTCAGTGGTCCGGCCGCCGCGGCGCCGGGCAGTGAACGGGGAAAGCGCGGCCCTGTTATTCCGCGATGAATCCGGTGACGAGCAGCATCGCGTCGTACCCAGGCCTCAGCCTGCGAATGGAGTTGTCCGTCCGCAGGACGCTCGTGCCCGTGACGGGGAGATCGGCCAGGAGCGCGTCCAGGGATCGCGGGGTTACCTTCACCGCCGGGAACCTGACGCCCCGAACGTCGTAACCGGTCGAGCCCTTCCATGAAGGCCATCATGAACGGGGCACCCGGCGTGAGCGCGCGCGAGGAATGCGCGCACCGCGGACTCGAACTCCGCCTCGTCATCGCTCATGCCGTCCGCGACGAAGAACATGCTGCCGAGGTCCCAGGTGCGCGGGGGCAGGTCGAAGATGCTGAGGCGTGCGGATCTCGTGCACTGCCGCCAGCCTGCGCCGGGGCTGCTCGACGGCCCGGTAGCCGGGCAGGCCCGCGACCAGGTCCCAGAAGGGCTGCCAGTGCCACTCGCCCGGCGCGTCGGCCAGGTTCTCGCTGAGCCAGTGGAAGTTAGACGAGGCAGCGTACTCGGTGAAGACGATGTGCTCGGCCCAGGGAAGCATTAGCAGCGCCGGATAGAGATTGGCGCCGGCCCCGACGTCCACGGCCCTGCTTGCGGGCGCGAGCCTGCTCCGCAGGCCTCAATCAGGAACTTGCTGGCACACTGAATAATTTCTGCGTCCTCTGGTAGCACTGAGGCGTAATTGATCTGTCCAGTACTCGTCGGCGTCAAAGTCCGACCACGCCACCGCGTCGTTCCGCATGCTTGGCTCGCGATCCACCATAGACAACTAGACTGTACAGGGCAAAAAAGATCATAGGTATACCCCGAGACGCTGCCGGTTGGGCGCGACTTGACGGATAATAAGAGCTGGTGAGCCTGTAGGCGATATGGGCCACGGGTGATGGCGTTGTCTAATGACCAGGAGTGGATTCAGTGCCTCAAGAGCCTGATGCGTCTGGCAGCGCGCGCGTCCTCAGCCCGGCAGGCACCGGCCCTGGACCCGGAGCCAGGTCCGGGTGGTCGACTCCTGGCCGACCCGCCGCGACCAGCCGGTCAGCGTTGCCCTGTCTCCCGCGGGCGACCGGCTGGCCCTGTCCGTGGGCCAGCGGCTCAGCGTCTCGGACATCGCCGATGGCGTCCCGCGTCGAGCCGCGGCTCCAGCATGGCCTGCGCGCTGGCGCCCGGGCTCACCTGGTCGCCGGGCGGCGACAAGCTCGCGTTCCGTGACGAGGACGGCCAGGGCCGGCTCGTCGAGCTGTCCGGGCCGGTCTCCGCCTCCGGGGCGGAGACCCGGATGCACGGCTCTCGGAACGGCGCAGCGCGCTGGCCTTCGCTCCCGGCGGCGACCGGCTGGCCGTGCTGGCGCCGTCATTGCCGGGCCGGATGACGCTCACGGTCATCGAAGCCGGACCGGGGGCCTGATCTGGGAGCGGGTGCTGACCAGGAACCGGATGTCCGGCTACTCACCCGGAAGGGGTCAACCTGGCCTTGTCGCCCGACGGGCGCCTGCTGGCCTGCACCACGGGGACGTCGACGGTCTGGGTATTCGATACCGCCACCGGGCAGCCGGTGCGGCAGTTCGACGATCACTCGCAGACCGTCACCGGCCTCAGCTGGATCGACGACGAATGGATCCTCTCGGCCTCCACGGACGCGACGCTGCGGGTATGGCGCCCGGACGACTCCGTGTCCTCGACCGTCGTGGAGACCATCGCGGCGGCGGGGATGGTCTTCGTGCGCGAGCGGCGCACCGCGCTGATCTGGTCGGCGCAGAGGCGAGCTGCTTGCCTGGTCCCTGGCGGGGACCCCCGCCCAGCTGTGGTACCGGGACCCGCCGTCGCGCAACGTCGCCGCGCACTTCACCCGGCTGGCGGTCAGCGCCGTGGACGGCCTGCTGGCGCTGATCGACGCGGGGGCGACCGAGCTCGCTCCTGGTCAGCGACTGGGACCGCGCGGACAGCACCCCGGCCGTCACCACGACCTACGCGAACGCGAAGGTCCTGCTGCTCGGCGACTCAGGGGTCGGCAAGTCGGGCCTGGCCATGGTGCTGGCGGGCGAGGAGTTCCAGGCCACCGAGTCGACGCACGGGCGCCGGATCTGGCGGCTCCCGGCGGCCGAGGAGCCGGACTCCGCCGGGCGATAACCGGGAGGTCCTGCTGTGGGACCTGGCCGGCCAGCCCGGCTACCGGATCGTTCACCAGCTGCACCTGGAGGGCGCGGCCCTGGCGCTCATCGTGTTCGACGCGAAAAGCGAGACCGCGCCGCTGGCCGGGGTGCAGCACTGGGCGCGCGCGGTCCGGCACGCCCATCCGGCAGCGGCCGGCGGGCTGACGACCTTCCTGGTCGCGGCCCGGGCCGACCGCGGCGGCATCAACGTCTCCGACCAGCGGATCCAGAAGCTGATGGCGGACTTCGCGCTCGATGACTACTTCAAGACCAGCGCGAAGGAAGGGACGAACATCGACCTGCTGCGTTCCCGGCTGCTGGCGGCGATCGACTGGACGCGGATCCCGGAAGTCACCTCGACCGCCCTCTTCGCCGCGGTGAAGCAGTTCGTCGTGGACCAGAAGACGTCCGGCAGCCTGCTGACCCCGATCGACGAACTGTGCCGGATGTTCCAGGAGGCGGTGCCCAGCGGCCTGCAGCTGCTGACCGGGCAGGAGCAGCCGGCCGACCCGGCCGGTGACGGCCCGCCGGAGATCCTCGTCGGCCAGGCTGACCTCGGTCTTCGAGGGATGCATCGCCCGCCTGGAGTCCGCGGGGCTGGTGAAGCGGCTGAAGTTCGGCGACTACGTGCTGCTGCAGCCCGAGTTGCTCGACACCTATGCCGGCGCCATCGTGAACGCCGCCAGGGACGAGCCGGACGGGCTGGGCAGCATCCTGGAGACCAAGGTCGTCAACCTTGACTTCGCGGTCCCGTCCACCGACCGGGTGCTCGAGGAAGCTGCAGGAGCGGCTGCTCGTGCTGCGCCACCCTGGAGGAGCTCCTGCCAGCACGAGCTGGTGCTGCGCGAGCCGACCGAGGACGGCGTTCAGCTGGTCTTCCCCTCGGCCTACCGGCGCGACCTGCCGGACGTCGGAGATGCCGAAGGGCGACGGCGTCGTCTTCCGGTTCGAGGGGCCGGTCGAGAACGTGTACGCGACCCTGATCGTCCGGCTGACCCGCAGCGACCGGTTCACCCGGAAGGAGACCTGGCAGTCGGCGGCCCGGTTCGCCGCCGACGGCGGGGAGTGCACCGTCGCGCTGAAGTTCGACGGCGAGGGCAAGGCCGAGCTGTGGATCGGGTACGACCGGGTACCGGACGACCTGCGCAGGCAGTTCGAGCGCTTCGTGCACGCCCACCTCGACCGCCGGGCCACGCCGGGCAGCGTCACGCGGGAGCGCCAGTACAGCTGCCCGCACGACGGCACGGCGTTCACCTCCGAGCAGGTCCAGCAGGTCATCCGCCTCGGCCGGGCGTACATCCGGTGCCCGGTCTGCGAGGACGAGGGTCCCGCTGCGTGACGACTACGAGCTGGCCAACGGCAGCCGACCAGTCCACCGCGGCGATGGACGCCTCGGCCGACGCCGGCCGGGAGATCGCGGCCGCCTCCGCGGTGCTGCGGGGAAAGGAGGAGGTCGCGGAGTTCGACGTGTTCCTCTGCCATAACTGGGAGGACAAGCCCGCCGTCCGCAAGCTCGCCCAGCAGCTGCGGGACCGCGGGCTGCGCCCGTGGCTGGACGAGCACGAGCTGCGCCCCGGGTTCCCCTGGCAGCCGGCGCTGGAGGACGTCATCGCGGGCATCCCGGCGGTGGCGGTGATCATCGGCGCCCAGGTCGGCCCCTGGCAGGAGCAGGAGTTCACCGCGTTCGTCCGGCAGTCCGTCGCGCGGCAGCTGCGCCGTCGTCCCCGTGCTGCTGCCCGACGCCACCCGCCAGGACCTGCCGGTCTTCCTCGAGGGCCTGACCTGGGTCGACCTGACGCGTCGACCGGAGCCGGACCCGATCGACCAGCTCGTCTGGGGCATCACCGGCGAGCACCCGAGCAGGTAGGCCCTAGCCCGTCCCGCCGCGCGCTTGCGCCCGTGCCTGATCACCGGGACCGGGCGCTGGCGCCTCGCGGGGCGCCCGCGCCCGCGCTCGGCGGTTATCGCGCATGGTCATCAGGGCGACGACGCCGAGCACCACGACGATGAACGCCGGCGCCGCCCAGGAGGGGAACTTCCGGGTGTCGGCGAGCAGCAGCTTGACCGCGACCGCGGCGAGGATGACGGCCAGCCCCGGCCGCAGGTAGCGGAGCCTTGCGGCCGCCCCGACGAGCAGGAAGTACAGCGCCCGCATGCCCGGCAGCGCGAAGACGTTGGACGTGTACACCACGAAGGGGTCGGTGGTCACCGCGAGGATCGCCGGGATGGAGTCGACGGCGAAGATCACGTCGGCGGTCTCGATCACCAGAAGGGCGAGCAGTAGCGGGGTGGCGAGCAGCCAGCCGCCGTCGCGGACGAGGAACCGCTGGCCGTGCAGCCGGTCGGTGACCGGCAGCACCCGCCGCAGCAGCCGCGGCAGGCGGGGGTGCTCAGGGGCGCCCTGCGAACCAGGGCGGAGCATCTTCACCGCCGCGACGAGCAGCACCGCTGCGAACACGTGGATGGCCGGGTGAATGGCCTCAAGCAGCGAGATGCCGGCCGCGATGAACGAGGCCGATACCTGGGGTGGTGGGCGCGAAGAAAGCAGGCCCGCATCAGCAGCGCGCCGATGACGCCGACCATGAGGACCCAGACGCACCACGCCCACAGGGGAACGGTCACGGCTGGCCCCCCGGCAGCAGCGCCTGGCGTGTCAGCGGGCCGGCTCCGGCCTCGGCAGCAGTCCGGCCTCGGCGAGCATGCCCCGGGCGCGGTCGACGGCGCCGTCCCGCGCGATCAGCTCGTAGCGGGTCGCGTCCAGCTGGCGTACCGAGCTGAAGTCGCGCTGGCCCCGCGTCCTGGCATGAGCCACGTACCCGAAGACGGCGCCACCGGCGGCACCGAGAATGGCGCCGGTCGCGGCGGCCGCGAGGAAGGCGTGGCCCGGCGTGAACACCCCGAGCAGTATCCCGAACAGCAGGCCCGCCCACAGGCCGGTCAGGGTGCCCGCGCTCGCGGCGCGTCCCCTGGTGAGCCGGCCGGTCACCCGTTCGACGAGCCGCAAGCCGGACCCGACAATGTCGAGTTTCTCGACCGGGAAACCGTCGTCGGAGAGCCGGTCGACCGCTCGCTGGGCGCTTTCGTAGTCGTCGAATCGCGCGACGGTGTTCCACGCGGCGCTGACCGGATTGAACGGCGGCAGGCCATCTCCTCGCATTGCAGCCTCCCTTCCTGTAGTTCACGAGACTCAGGCTGGCCGGCGGGTATGCAGGGATGGTCGGTGCCGCGTCGAGACGCGATGGAGACGGTCTCCACCTGGGCTTCAACATCCGCACACGGGGCCTCCGCGCTCGCCTGCCATGCATGGGGGAGAGAACGAGGAAGACGGAAGACACCAGACGCGAGGTGACGTGATGGCATGGGTGGCGCTGGTTGCCGCCGGATTGTTCGAGACCGCTTTCGCCGTGTGCCTGAAGCTGAGCGACGGCATGCGGGTGCTGTGGCCCACGGTCGGGTTCGCGGCATCCGCGCTGGCCAGCTTCGCGCTGCTGACCATGGCGCTGCGCCAGCTGGAGGTCGGGCCCGCCTACGCTGTCTGGACGGGGATCGGCGCCGCGGGGGCGGCCACGGTCGGCATGATCTTCCTCGGCGACGCGGTCTCGGCGGTGAAGCTCGTCTCGATCGCGCTGATCTTGGCCGGCGTTGTCGGCCTCAACCTGTCCGGCGTGACGCCGTGACGGGACGGCGCGCGGTCCCTGTGCCCGCCCGGCGACGCCCGCGTCGCGCCCGCAGCCGGCGGATGACCTCGATCGCGGCGCTGACGGCGATGGCGGCGCCGAGGGCGATGACGAGCCCAAGCCACGGGTTGTGCTCGAACGCCTGGCCGCCGATGCGGCCGATGAAGAACGCGTAGAGCGCCCAGATGACGGCGGCCACCGCGGTCGCGATGGTGTACCGCCGGCCCGGATACCCGATGAGGCCGCAGGTGAGGGTCACCGCGGTGCGTCCGCCGGGGATGAAGCGGCAGCCGACGATGAGCTGCACCCCGAACCGGGCGAGTGAGCGCTCAGCCCACGTGCGGGCCCGAGCGCCCTTCGGGGTGGCGAAGAACCTGCGCTGCACGGCCTGGCCGAAGCGGCGGCCAAGCAGGTAGGAGAGGTTATCGCCGAGGAAGGCGCCCGCGGCCGCGCAGCCGACGAGCAGCGCGATGCGCGGGTCGGTGCTCCCCGCGGTCGCGACGCCAAGGGCGATGACCGCCGTCTCGCTCGGCAGCACCGGAAGGATCGCGTCGAGCGCCGGGATGAGCAGGGCGACGAGGTAGGACAGCACCGAGCCGACGTTGAGCAGGCTGAGCGCGCTCATCGGTGCCCGTATCCCCCGATGGCGACCGGGGCGGCCGCGTCCGCGGGAAGCCCTGCATCCCCTGTAGCCACTTTGTCCCCTCTAACCACTATATCCCTGGTGATCACCGCATCCTCGCTGACGTCGCACCCGGCGCAGTAGCGGGACTCGGGCGCGGCGCGCAGCAGCGCGTCAGGGATCAGCGTCGCGCACTCCTCGCAACGCCCGAAGCTCCCGGCGGTCAGCCGGCTGAGCGCTTCCTCGGTGTCGGCCAGCCGCTGGCGCGCGGCGACGGTGCCGCGAAGCAGCCGGCGAGCGCGCCCGTCCTCGACGCCGCCCGTGGTGTCCGCCGCGGCCGCGTGGTAGGCCACGGACAGCTCCTGTTCTTGCGCCCGCCCCACCGCCCCGCCAGCATTCCCACGCCAGATGCGCAGGCCCTGGCCGGGGTACTGGCCGGCGCCCGGCCGGGGGAACACGTGACCCTCTCGGTGGCCCGCGCGGCCCAGGGGTTGTCCGTTCCGGTGACGCTGGGCGAGCTTCCCGGCGGGCTGACCCGCCGAGCTACGCCTCGCCGTAGCTCTTCCCGTTGATCGTGACCCGCCGGGCAGCACCTCCGCCTGAACGCGGCACGAGAACCGTTTCGTTCCGTTTCGTTCATTCGTTACGTCACCCGATACGAAAAGGCCCCCGCGAGACCGGGAGTCTTCACGATGACGGGAGGGCCGATGACCATCAAGACCGCAACAGTCGCTAGGAACAGCACCACGCGGCCGACGTGCAAGTACCCGGGATGCGGGGAGCTCCACCGCCCCGGCCGAAGGCCCCGGCCTGCCGCCGGAATACTGCGCCGGGCGCGGGCACATCCGCGTGTCGGCGTGGCGGGAACGCCGGCGGCTAGCCGCCGAGAGCTCCGGCGCCACCATCAGCCCGGCCGATGACACCGCTCCGGTGACTATGGCCCGAGTGACCGGCGCGGAGCTGCTGCGGTCGCTGCGTGCCGAGGCCAGGGCGGCAGCCGCCGAGCGCCGCGCCGCCGGGGCCAGCCAGCTCCGAACGGAGGCTGACGACGACGCCGAGCAGATGAGCCAGGAACTGGCGGGAGCGTGGTCAGGTCGGAGGAAGCGATCTCGGGCAACTCACCTGGTGGTGTATGAGTCACCGATTGGGATGGTAAAGCATCTGGGGGAAATCGTTTCGCGAACGTGTTTGCTCAGGCGGGAGCTACTCTAGTCCAGAGCGTTATGCACCCTTTGAAGCGGCGCTTCCCAACGAGTTTCAGGGACTACGCGAGAGGGATGGATACTCAGGTTACCGTAAGCGCACGGTCTGGGAGATTGTTCAGGGTGGCTTTAACGGCGCTCATGATGAAGCGCTCGGCATTACCGATGATAGGACGGACGGACATGCGGAAGTTTATCGATGATGGAGGAGATCGAAAGGAAGGCCCGGCTGCCGGCTGGGGCGGGATGGCGGGGCGTCCTTGGGGCCACCAGCGCTGGAGGGGCATCGCCGCGCTGGTGGCCCAGGATCAGGGAAGGTCAGGTGAGTTCAAGCAGGGGGAAGGCGCGGTTGCGCCGGGGCGGGGCCAGGAAGTTCTGGCGCCGGGTCGCGGTCAGGAACCGCTCTAGGCCGTTGTCGGCGAACTGGACGCCGCCCGAGGTCCCATTCGGGTCGTTCGGCTGCCCGAACTGCGCGAACAGGTTCTGAGCACCCGCGCTCCCCCGGAGTGTCCGGAAGAAGTCCGACGTCGGCACGAAGATGAGGAACTCGAGCTTGAACTGGCTCGTCCCGGCGGGTACCGGGACCGAGATGCTGGGCATGTCGGGGTGAGTCTGGAAGGCGGGCACGTCCATGCCGTCGAAGCCTGGACCGTCCATGCGGATGTGGAGCGGGGTCCCGTCGGCGGCGCGGGAGGTCTGCTGGAGGGCCGACTCGTGGCCGATCCGCTGCTGGCCTTCGAACGTCTTGTTCATGTCGTTGTTGGTGGTGAGCGTGGCCGCCCCGTTGGCGTCGACCGCGGCCAACTGGGCCGAGCCGGCGCCCTGGAAGACGTTGTTGACGAAGGCCGGGCCGCCGCCGTTGGTGAACTCGTCGGCGTTGGGCTGGCAGGGCAGGCCCTGGAAGCCGCTTCCGGTCTGGTTGGAGCGGAACATGTACTGGAGGCGTTCGCTGAACGGCTCGCCCTCCCCGGCCGGGTCCTGGGCGGGCGTCTGGTAGAACTGGTAGAGGTCGTCGATGACGTGCGAGAAGTGGCAGATGGAGCCGTTGTCGAAGTAGTCGCCCGCCCTGGCCGTGGTGAAACCCTGCGTGTTCACGTTGCCGGGGTCGCCCACGAAGGTCACCGTGGCCGCGTTGGGCGCGCTGGAGTTGGTCTGCTGGTCGACGAAGCCCATGACCATCGATGAGCTGGGGTTGATCCTGGTGTGGAACTCGTAGAAGTTAGGGTTGGCGGCGGCGGCCTGGTCGGCCACGCGGCGCGGCATGCCCGGCTGCATGAACTGTATGCGTGAGGTCTGGAAGGCGAGCAGCCCGTTGAATCTGGGCGAGGTGATGACCCTGCCGTGCAGGTTGTTGCTGCCCTGGAGCCACAGCAGCGCGCTGGTCAGGTTGGCCATCGAGTCGCTGCGCATCTGGAGCAGCATGTCGTTCTGCTCGAGGACGACGTTGAGGTTGAACCGCTCCTTGGGTGGCGGGTTATTGGCGCCCTGCACCACGCCGTTGACGACGTCGGTCGGGCCGGCCACCGCGTCCTCGAGCACGAAGCGCGACGTGGCCGAGGTCAGGCGGGGCATGTGCGCGGCCACCAGGCTGGCCGGCAGGCGGTTGAAGTAGGGCAGGCCGTAGGACAGCGACACGATGAGCAGGCCCGACGGGCTCGCGTCGAAGTTGGCCTCGATCGCGGCCAAGGCGCTGGCCAGCGTGGCCTGGTCGGCCTTGGTGGGGGTGCGGGTCAGCCGGATCGGGGCGAACAGCGTGAATATGGGGCCGAACGAGGCCGTGACGGGACCAGCCCCGTCGTTGTAGGTGTTCACGCCGGCGAAGGTCCCGGCCGGCATGAACGCTCCGACATTGAACTGGATATCGGAGAAGGCCGTCGCGGCCAGCGCCGGACGCGCCGGAGCGATCAGCACCTGCTCCAGTAGGGCTGCCTGGCTGAGGAGCAGGGTGGTCGCTGCCCCCCTCCTCAGCAGCGACCGCCGGCTCATCGCGGCAGCCTTGACTTCCTCAATGTCCATTTCGTTCCTTTCGGTGACGAGGGATGACCTGGGACGGTCGTCTCGCGGGCAGCGGTGTCCAGTACCGGAAGCAGTTCCGGCGATGCCTGACAGCAGGTGTTGAGAACTAAAGTGAATGAATTCTTCAGAGATTAAGAATATGGAGTAAATAGACGTTAGATCTGCCCCCGGCGCCCCGCAAGGCCGGACAGTATGACACTTTTGTCAGAATCCGCCGCCTGGGCGGCCGCGGGCCGCGAAACCTTTCTGCGCACCCGATCTGGAGCCACCGCTCCGCTGAGATAAGAACACCGGCCACGGCAGCGATCTTCGCTGCCGTATCGCCTGGTCATTGCACGTGAAAATTCCAGGCAGATGCCGGCAAGCCAGGCGCTAATAACGTCGCTAACGATGCGGCAGGCCGTGATGTCCTCAGCTGGGCCCGTGCCTGGGGCATCGGCCGACCGCCGGCGCCATCGCCGGAGGACAGAGAAAGGCTCTCAATGAAGGCCGACAGCGAGCGATGCGACCACAACCGCGAGGAAGTGCCACAAGCCGGTAACGGGGCTTGCCGGCCCCGTGGGCAATCTCATGGGTGGCTGACCGCTGGTGTTCCCAGCCGGGGAGCCGTCGGCGCCGGGGCCTTGGACGCCGCACTGGCTGCTTGGGTGATGCTCCGGGGCTGTCAGCCAGGTGTCACGCGGGCGGGCCTATCGTGACAACTGCGCGAGTACCCGCCCGAACAGGTCATCGCTGACGGTGCCGGGGTCGGCGTACTGCTCTATGGCCAGGCCGTTGCACAGTGCCAGCACCACGGTGACGACGTCATCAACGGTGAGGTCCCCCCGGGCCGGTGCTTGCCCGATGGCCTGCTCAACGCGGTCGGCTATCGCGGCGCGCAAGACTCGCCGGTGAGCGACGAACTGGGCGCGTACGTCATCATCCCGGACGGCGCGTCCCCAGAAGTCCAGGAAGACCAGCTGCCATTCCCGCTGCTGGGTGAATGCCTCGGTGAGAAGGCGCCCGATGTCATGCCGGGCCTGCTGCCCGTCAGTGCCGGGTGAACTGGCAGCCAGGACGGTCCGGACGGCTTCGGCTCGGTTCAGCACCTGGTCTTTCATCATGGCGAAGAAGAGGTCGTCCTTGCCCGCGAAATTGGAATAGATCGCCCCCTTCGTCAGGCCCGCGGCCTCGGCGACCTCGTCCAGGGAGGCGGCGGCGAAGCCGCGTTCCGCGAACACGTTCAGCGCCGCGTCCAGCAGCCGGCGGCGTACCGTCGCCCGCCCTGGCCGCCGGATCCGTCCCGCGGGCAGGGCGCGCGGGCTGGCTTCGTCTGCCGGGCCGCGGGCCGTCTCGCCGTTGACATCACTCATACCACGTAGCATACTCGCAAGTATTCAGTACTGAGCAGTATTGAATACTAGCTAGTATCGGAGAAGCCGATGGCGCTCGTCCCGCGCGCCGGACCGCAGAGCGGACCCGCAAAAGGGCCGCGAAGCGCCCCGCGCACTACCCCGCCCGCACACCTTTCAGATGACGGGCAGCGCCGACCCGCCGGCCCGTCCGCACGGCCTCGGGGCGGCGGGCGGCGTGCCCGCTGGGCCGCGCTGGCGGTCGTCTGTGCCGCTGCCCTGATCGTCAACGTGGACAACACCATCCTCAACGTGGCCCTGCCCACCCTCGTCCGCGATCTGCACGCCACCTCCAGCGAACTGCAGTGGATCGTCGACTCCTACGCGATGGTCTTCGCCGGACTGCTGCTCGTCGGCGGCAGCCTGGCCGACCGGTTCGGCCGCAAGCGGTTCTTCCTCATCGGCCTGGCCTTCTTCACCGGCGGATCCGCCTGCGCGGCGTTCTCTGGGTCGGTGGACGCGCTGATCGCCTGGCGAGCCGTGATGGGGGCAGGCGCGGCGCTGACGATCCCCGCGTCACTGTCGATCATCAACGACATCTTCCGCGACCCTGCGGAGCGCGCCCGGGCCATCGGCGCCTGGGCCGCGACCATCGGGCTCGGCGTCGCCATCGGCCCGATCGCCGGCGGACTGCTGCTCACCCGGTTCTGGTGGGGCTCGGTGTTCCTCGTCAACGTCCCGATCGCTGTCGCCGGGTTCGCCTGCGCCCTGCTGCTGGTGACCGGCTCGCGGAACCCGGCCGCCGACCGGATCGATCCCGTAGGCGCGCTGCTGTCGATCGCCGGCTTGGGCCTGCTGCTCTGGGCGATCATCGAAGCCCCGGCCCAGGGCTGGACCTCGGGGCAGGTGACCGGAACCGGACTGGCCAGCCTCGCGGTCATCGGCATCTTCATCGCCTGGGAAGCCCACAGCCGCCACCCGATGCTGAAGCTCGGGTTCTTCTTCGATCGCCGGTTCTCCATCGCCGCCGCAGGCGAGTGCCTCGGGATCTTCGGGCTACTGGGCGCGCTATTCCTGCAGACTCAGATGCTGCAATTCGACCTCGGTTACTCCCCCCTCCAGGCCGGGCTGCGGATCCTGCCCGTTGCGGCTGTGCTCTGCGCGAGCGCGCCGGTGTCCCCGGCCGTCGCCCGCGTCATCGGAATCAAGTTCACCGTGGCCGCCGGCCTGGTAGCGATCGCAGGCGGCTTGTGGCAGAACTCGGTGGCATCCACGGCCGACGCGCACTATGCGGGTTTCGTGCCCGGCATGCTGTTGATTGGCCTCGGGGCCGGCCTCCTGCTGCCCACGGCGACGAATTCCGTCGTGGGCGCGGTGCCGCGGGGCGATTCCGGCGTCGGGTCAGCTATCAACGCCGTCGCACTCCAGATCGGTGGCGCGCTCGGCGTCGCCGTCATCGGTAGCACGCTGTCCACCCGCTACCAGGGCCGGATGACCGCGGCGCTGGCCGGCCGGCACCTCCGGCAGCCGTCACGCACACCATCTTCGGCTCGCTCGGCGGTGCCCTCACCGTGGCGAGCAACGTGGGCGGCGCAACCGGCGCCCTGCTGGCGCAAGCTGCCCGCGCCGCGTTCATGAGCGGCAATGAGATAGCCCTGGCCACCGGCGCCGCCGTCGCCCTCGGCGGCGCCGTCCTCATGCTCGCCCGCTTGCCGTCGCGGACCACCCGGCACACACCCGATGCCGGAACGGACCCCGCGCAAGGCCCAGGCGAGGCGGGAACAGGGTCTCCGGTCGGCCGCCCCGCCAAAGAATGACCAGCGACTCGCGGCGATGCCGTGTCCAGAACGCGGCGAACCCCGTCTGTCTGGGATGCTCTCACCACACCCGCCCGGGATTCCGGCATTCGCCGGTAACCGGATGCCTGGTGCCGGCGGGGTCACGGCCGGCTTGGGCCGGGCGCGGACGTGCATGCGCTCGCCTTGGAGGCCGAAGAGCATCAGCACCTCGGCTGCCTCCTGGCCGTCGTTGCCGAACCAGTGCGGGACGCGAGTGTCGAACTCGGCGGCCTCGCCCGCCTTCATGACGAAGTCAGGCTCGGCGAGTCACAGCAGCAACCGCCCGGACAGGACGTACATCCACTCATAGCCTTCGTGGCTCTCCTGCTCGTTGTCATCATCGACTCGTCCGCCGCTGGATGGTGATGGGCGACCATGCATGACAAGCAGGCCGCGTGACCTGCCTGGCCGCTAGAGTGGGACAGTGTCCGCGCCCGGTGTCAGGTTCCAGCTGCTCGACGGCAGGCAGGCGGCCGCGCATGAGGACGAGCTGGCCACGCTGCATGCCGAGGTGTGCGAATCCGCCGGCCGAGGGCGAGATCGCGCGGCGGCTCGGCGTGTGGCGCCGGCAGCCGGGCTTCGCGGTCGCGGTCGCCTGGCACGGCGCCTACCTGGTCGGTTACGCGTGCGGGATGCCGCTGCGGCCCTCGACCTCCTGGTGGAAGGAGCTGACCACGCCGCTGCCGGCCGACGTCACGACCGAGCACCCGGGCCGCACGTTCGCGCTGACCGCGCTGGCCGTCCGGGCGCCGTGGCGCAGGCAGGGCATCGGCTGGTCGCTCTACGACCTCGTCATGAGCGGCCGCACGGAAGAACGCGCGACGCTCACCATGGCCCCACGGAACACCGCGGCCCAGCACGCGTTCCGCGGCTGGGGCTGGCAGAAGATCGCGCGCACGCGCGGCCAGGAGGGGGACTCGCCAGTGCTCGACGTGCTGATGATTCCCTTGAGGAACCCCATGGACGCCGATTAAATCACGACTTACTATAAGGTCTGAATTTGGTCGCTATGCCTGCGACCAAAGCTATCGGCACCAGGCCTGCGCGCCGCCTGCCGAGCCAGGGCTTACGCGGCTATAGCCGCCACCGTAGCCGTTCTCACGCGTCAGCGTCCGTGCCCCGGCCAGGACGCTGGCGTTCGCCTGCCCAAGATCAGGAACACCGAAGCAGGAGAAGGCCCCCAGCCCGGCCGGGAATGAGAAGAAGGGATGACAGGAATGGGATCAATTCACGTCCCGTGGCTGGCGCGTCCCCGGCGTGGCAGGCCACGCCGGAGACGCATGGGCCCGGCGGCCCTCGCGGTCGCGGCCATGGCCGCCCTGGCGATGCTGGGCGGTGCCCGCGTCGCGGCCTACGGCGCCACCGAAGGCCCCTTTGGAGGGACCCCGGCGGCGGTGCCGGGCACGGTGCTTGCGGCCAACTACGACACCGGCGGCCAGGGTGTGGCCTACAACGTCACCTCGGTCAACGGCACCGCCAACAGCTACCGCTCCGACGGCGTCGACCTGGAAGCCTGCACGGACACGGGCTGCGGGGACGACATCGGCTGGACGGCGGCCGGGCAGTGGTTCAAGTACACGGTCAACGTGGCCACGGCGGGCAAGTACACCGTGAGCCTACGGCTGGCCTCGCCGTACGGGGAAACCGACGGGCTGCACATCGCCAACGCGGCGGGCACCAACCTCAGCGGCGCGATCGCCGTCCCGAACACGGGCGGGTACCAGGCCTGGGCCACGGTCACCGCCAGCGTGACCCTGCCGGCGGGCACGCAGACGCTGACCCTCGACCAGGACAGCAACGGCTGGAACATCTATAAAATGACGTTCGCGTCTGCCGGGGGCGGCGGTACCGGAGAGGCCCCCTTCGGTGGCACGCCGGCGGCGGTGCCGGGCACGGTGCAGGCGGCTAACTACGACACCGGCGGCCAGGGCGTGGCCTACAACGTCACCTCGGTCAACGGCAGCAACAACGCCTACCGCTCCGACGGCGTCGACCTGGAAGTCTGCTCCGACACCGGCTGCGGGGACGACATCGGCTGGACGGCGGCCGGGCAGTGGTTCAAGTACACGGTCAACGTGGCCACGGCGGGCACCTACGCCCTGAGCCTGCGGCTAGCCGCGCCCACCGCGGTCACCGACGGACTGCACGTCGCCAACTCCGCGGGCACGAACCTCACCGGCAACGTCACCGTGCCGGCCACCGGCGGGTGGCAGACCTGGACCACGGTGACGGCCAGCGTCACCCTGCCGGCCGGCGTGCAGACGCTGACCGTTGACCAGGACCACGCCGGCTGGAACATTCACTACCTGCAGTTCGGCACGACCGGCGGCGGAGGCGGTGGCGGCAGCTTCGGCGGGTTCCCGACCGGGTTCTGGGGCAACACCAGCGCCATCCCCAGCGCGGGCTCGGGTGCCATCGAGTTCGACTTCGTCAACGCCACCAACGGCGCCTACCCCGACAGCCAGGTCTACTGGGACGTCAACGGCGTCGAGGAGTCGATCGCCCAGTCGCCGTACTACACGATGACCGCGTGCGGCTCCTGCCGGATCAACTTCTTCCTCGGATCGCCCACCAGCCAGTACACCGACTTCATCGAGCTGAACTCCAGCGGCACGACGATCAACGCCGACACCTCGCGCGTCGACGCGTTCCGGCTGCCGCTGGCGATCCACCTGCACAACTCCGACGGCAGCGACGTCGTGGTGGGAGAGAACGACTCGGTATTCGCCGAGAGCAGGACCGCGCTGTTCCAGCAGTTCCAGAACTCGGTGCCCGGCGGCGTTCCAGCAGCTCGCCACCGTGCAGGCGCCCTACGCCATCCCCGCGCCTGGCGACATCGCGGCCTTCCAGCCCGGCGGAGCGAACGCGAACTACATGACCTCGTACGCGGCATCGGTGGGCGCCACCGAGACCACGCAGGAGGTCTTCGGGTGCCAGGGCGGCGGCAGCCCGGCCCTCAACGGTGACCCGACCCTGTGCGCGGCACTGAACCGCTGCGTGGCGCAGTTCTCCACGACCGTGCAGAACACGCCGGCTGACTACTACCAGAATGCCCCGTGCAACTACTATTCCGCGTTCTGGCACTCGGTCGCGGTGAACAACGCGCAATACGGCTTCGCCTACGACGACGTCAACGGCCAGTCCTCCGATTTCAATACCACCAACGCGCAGTACGTGCAGGTAGCCATTGGCTTCTGATCTCCTGCCCTAGCCCCAGGTAGCCCAGGCCGGGCGCGGAAGCACGGCGACCGCGCCCGGCCGGGACGGTCCTTGCCTACCGGGCGCCCTGCGGCCTCAGCTCACCGCGGCGCTGGCAACGACAGGAGTGGGGACGTGGACCCAGCCGCGGTGCCGCCTGTTGGCCACGAGCACCTGGACAAGGGGAGAATACGTGCCGGCCTCCGCATAACCGTGGCAAACGATTCCGGAATAGATCTCGTCAGAGACCACGAGGACGAGCGGCGCCGCGGCATGCTTCAATACCGTCTTGACCCGCGGGGAATCGAGAAGCCGGATCGCGATGTCGATGGCCTCGCCGTAGAAGCCCCTCACGTCCACGTGAACTTCGCCGGCGTGGACGACCGCCCGCAGGCGTATCCGCAAGGCGGGCTGCGCCGCCTGCGCGTTGTGCTCGGCGAGCAAGGTTGTCAGGTGCGGTACTAGCCGGTCTAGCAGGACCGTCTTGGGCACGTCATCATGTGGCCTGATGAGCACCAGGACGCCGTCACCGCGGTCGGCTAGCGGCTCCAGGTGATTGCCGGTTATCGCCACCGCCTCCAGGGACTGCTCAAGCAGCTCATAAATGACCCGCCGCAGTTCACCCTTGACCGGGTTGGTCCGCGTCGTTGACCCCTCAAGATCAACGGCGATAATCGATCGGTGCACAGGGCCGACCGGTAGCTGGCCGCCAGAAAACGCTACCGCTGTTGGCTGTGTAGTCATGATCCCTCCTGCCTCTTTACGGTTTGGCCCTCGGGTTCAGGATGACCGAACACGCGCGGGGAGTGCCGTTCAGTGAGCGAGGTCTGACTGCCGTGGACGTTTTTGTGCGTACTCGGTCACCCGCTAAGTGAAGGCGTCATGCCTTTATCCTGTGCAAGACAGGACGATCTTGGACATAATCAGGATCAGGGAGGTGGCTTCGGGGTGGCTGCCATCAAGCGTGAGCCGGCGTCGCCTGGTCCGATCGCTGAACTATTTGACCGTCTCGATGACCTGCACTCAAAAGCAGGCCGGCCTTCGATGCGGTGGATCGCGATCAAGGCCGGGCGCGGCAACATCAGTTCTTCGAGCGTGCACAATCTCTTCCGCCAGTCGCGGGTGCCGCGCTGGGACTTCCTCGAGCATGTCGTGAAGGCTCTCGGCGGTGCGGAGGAACGTGATGCCTTCTTGATCCTCTGGCAGGCGGCCGAGCGAGCGGAGAATCATGTCGCGGCGCCGCTGAGGGCCCCGGCGGACCTGGCGCCCTTTCAGGGCCAGGCAGCGGACTACCACCGGATTGCAGCCGCGGCCGCGCCAGGGGACACTCCTGGGCGCGGACCCGGACGGGATGGAGGACATGTCCTGGCCACCGGAACGGACCTGGTCGACCGAGATTCCCTCCAACAACAGGAACTTCACCGGCAGGGCGGCCGAGCTAGACCGACTGGATGAGAATCTCTCCAGCCGCAGCTGCCGCACGTCCAGGTTATCTCTGGCATGGGAGGCGTCGGGAAAACCGAGCTCGCGACCGAGTACATATACCGAAATATTGACACCTATAAAATCATCTGGTGGATCCGCGCCGAGCACCCGGACCGGGTCAGGGATGCGCTTGTCAAGCTGGGCCAGCGGCTTGGGCTTCGCCAGGCGACGACGGACAGCGCGCGTGACAGGACGGTGGCGGCCGTCCTTGAGGCGCTGGAATCGGTTCCCCGGTCGAGCTGGCTCCTCGTATACGACAATGCCGCCAATCCGCTCGACCTGCAGAAGTACATACCGGCCACCCGGCCGGACGGGCACGTCATCATTACCGCGCGCCAGCCCAACTGGCCCGGCCTACATAGAGTCCGACAGCATCGAGGTCTCGGCCTTTACCGACGCCGAGTCCGTCAGCTTCCTGCGGCGCACGGTACCCAGCCTGGCCGAGGGAAAGGGAATCGCCGCGGCGGAGGATGACCGCCGGGCCGACGAGGCAAAACGGCTGGCCGAGGCACTCGGCCAGCTTCCCATCGCCATCGCGCACGCCTCCGCCTACCTGGCCGAGACCGGCCACAGCGTCGAGGAGTACCTCACGCGGTTCACCGAGAACGCCCACCAGCTGCTGAGCGAGCAGCCGGTTGACTCAGACCTCTCGGTCCCGGTCTCTGGCACATGGGCGATGTCGATAACCCTCCTGACCCCCGATGCCGAGCACCTGTTCAACCTGTGCTCGTTCTTTTCGCCGGAGCCGATCGCCGCCGAGCTCTTCCTGCCCGCGGCGGGGATCGACCAGCCGCCCGGCCTGGCCGAGTTCCTCTCCTCGTCGCGACGGATCCGGGCCGCCGCTGCCCAGCTGGACCGGCTGTCGCTGGCCAGGTTCGACGGCGCCCGAAACCTGATCGAGGTGCACAGGGTGGTCCAGGCCGTCACGCAGGGGCGGCTCCGGCTCCACCGGATCGAGGTGTTCCGCGCGTACCGCGCCGCCGCCGACACGCTGCTGGCCAGCTCGAATCCGGGTAACCCTGATCACGCGAGCAATGACAGGATCTACGACCGCTCCCTCCAGCACCTTGAGTCTGACTACAGGTTCCTGCGCACGGGGAATCCGGAGCTGCGCGCGCTCATCATCGACCAGGTCCGGCGATTGCACCTGCGCGGCGGTCACGACGAGGCGGTGAAGTTCGGTCAGGACGCCCTCCAGGTGTGGCGCGAGCGCCTCGGCGAGGACGACCCCCAGGTGCTGGCGATGTCCGTGGAGGTGGCCATTGCCATGATCGTGGCCGGCCACGCGGCCGACGCCCATGAGCTGATCCTGCAGATCCGTCCCTTGCTGCAGCGGTACACCGACGGCGACGGGTTCAAGACGCGCCTGCTCTGCGAGAACATCTACGGCGCTGACCTGCGCGCCCATAACCAGTTCCGCGAGGCGCTTACCCTCGACCAGGAAATCCTGGGCCACTTCGAGGCTGTTTTCGGCGTGGATCACGAGCGGACGCTGAATGTCCGCAGCAACATCGCGGTCGACTACCGGCAGCTCGGCGAGTTCCGGAAGGCCCTGGAGACCGACAAGCGTGTCCTCGAAGACCGCCGCAGGGTCCTGGGCCCCGATGACCTGAACACCCTCCTCTCGGAGAACGCGGTGGCCCACGACCTGCGTGGCCTCGGCCATTACGAGGAGTCGCTCGACATAGCACGCCGGGTCGTCGAGGCGTATGAGGCGGTCGGCGGCCGGGAGAATATCCGCTGGCTGCACGCCTGCGAGGGGTTTGCCACCGCATTGCGCAAGGCCGGCCACTACTGGAATGCGCTGCGGCAAAGCGAGCATGTGCTTCAGCGGTGCCGGGATTACCTGGGCGTGGACCACGTGTACACGCTGTGGGCCGCCACCAACCTGATCAACGACAGGCGCTCGGTCGGGGATCTCGTCGGCGCCGAGGAACTGGCCCGTGAGACCCATGACCTTTGCCGGGAGTCCGATGCCCCCGACGTCCTCCTTTACACGATAAAGGTGAGTCTCGGGTCCGTGCTGCGCGTGGCGGGGCGCCCGGATGAGGCGCTTCCTTACGACGAGCACGCCCGCCGAGGGTTCATGAAGATCCATGGCGACCGGCACCCGTTCACGCTGGCGACGGACATCAATTACGCCTCCGATCTCGCCGCGTGCGGCAGGCTGGGCGACGCGATCCAGAAGGGCCTGGAAACGCTGGGCAAATGCCGCCACGATCTCGGCGAAGAACATCCGGACACGCTGATAGCCGCGGCCAACCTCTCGAGCGACGAGGCGGCCGCCGGGGACCAGGCCAGCGGGGAACGGCGCCTCGCCGAGGTGCTGAGCAAGTACGTGCGGACGCTCACGCTGGAGCATCCGCAGGCGCGTGCGGCCGCGCAGCGTACCCGGCTAACCGCGGAGATCGAGCCGTATGACCTGCTCTGAGCAGTGGATAGATCCGCGGCGACCCGGTCGCGCACGTGCGTGATGAGCCGCAGCAGGTCCGGGCAGTAAACGGAGGGACGCTGGAAGCCTTCTCCGTGACGGAACCGGTGCGGGTACAGGCCGCCACCGCAGATCTCCATCACCGGGCAGGCCCGGCACTGCGGCGAGAGCGCGTCGGCCCCGATCTGCCTGGCTACCGTCGTCGGGTGGTCAAGAGCGTCATCGAAACTGCCGGACATGATGTCCGAGGCCGGTGTCAGCGGCACCGGGATAGGCCGAGCTGAGCGAGTCGAGCTGCTTGATGGCGCCGTCGGTGTCGACCACGATCAGCGTGCTTGGCAGCAGCCCGAGTCCCTCCACGGCGCCGGGCTGGCCAAGGATGAGCTGGATGAGCTCGCTGAACAGGCGGATCCGGGTCTCCTGCCGGGGCGCGGTATACCAGCGCTCGAAGACGCTGATCAGCCAGTCCGCGTACCCGGCGCCAGGCGGGGCGCAGTCCCAGTTCGCGTGCGGCAGCAGGAGGTCAATCGCCGGAGGGCTGAACTTCAGCAGCGCCTCGTACGTGCTCAGCGGGGTCGTTCTCGACGTCGATGGTGCACAGGATGCCGTTGTAGCAGTCCCGGAACTCCGGCGACTGCAGCAGGTCAAGACCCGCGGCGACCGCGTCGAAGCTGTTGCGGCCGTTGGCGTAGCGACGGTGCCGCCCGGTCGCCTCGGCGTCTCCGTCCAGGCTGACGCCTATGCCGATCCCCAGGCTCTTGAGCGTGGTGAGCATCGGCCGGTCGCAGGAGGGTGCCGTTCGTCTGCATCGCCACGTTCACCTGGGCGGGCACCCGGGCGCGAAGCGAGCCGACGAGGTCGGCCAGCCATCCGCTCGCCCGCGAGCAGCGGCTCGCCGCCGTGCAAGATGACATCGACGCGGCTAGGCCGTGCCTTTCCGCGTGCTCGGCGATGCGCTCGACCGTCTTGCGGACAACCGGCGTGCTCATGCGCTTGGGCAGCCCCCGCCACCCCTGGTCCGCCATTTCATAGACGTAGCAATACGAGCATGACAAATTGCAACGACTGTGGACCTTCAGTATGAACTGGTTAAAGGGAATCGCGTCATGCCCCGCCGCCCGGACCGCCGGCACGTCAAGGTCGAGTAGCGGCCACGGAGCCGGGTGCTGTGCCGGCTGATCCGTTGTCATTCGAACCAGGCCGCCAAGTCCAGCGGATCGGCGTGGATTCCCCGGCGGGCCAGGCACGCGTGCATTTCGAAGAGGAGCGGCAGGCGGTCGGCGAATACCGGCCGCGATGACGTCGCCGGGAGCCGGTGGACCGCCAGCGCCAGGCCAATCCAGGCAGCCGGGTCCGGCGCGGCGGCGAGCTCCTCGCGATAGGCGGCCAGCGCCGCGCTCGTGTCGCCACGGACTAGGAGGGCATCGGCCGCGCGGAGCTCGGGCATGTCCGCGGCGGACAAGCGGCGGTACCGCTGCGGGTCCTGGCAGCGCATGTCCAGCACGCGGCTTCTGGCGACGGAATCGACCTTCCTGATGTCGTCCTTGATCCGGGCCCCGGGAAGCGCCTGACCGCCGGGCGGCTCGCCGCGATGGTAGGCCTCCGCGAGGGCGGCGACCCCTGCGGGGTCGAGCGCCGTATGCCGCAGCTGCCAGGTGAGCCAGTTATCGAGGGCGATCTCCCGGGCGATCTGCGCCGCCTCCGCCGACACCGGCTCAGATTCCTGGCACCGTCCGCGCTCCTCGAGCGCGGATACGAAGCGCGCACCGAGCGGCGTGAGGTAGCCGCTTGTCAGCAGCGTGCCGGCGACAAGCCCAATGGCCAGCCGCCAGCGCTCGTACAGCGCGCTCGCGCGGAGGATGGCGTCCGGGCCGGTCTCCAGGTGCCGCTGAACGTCCCAGAAGCACGACGATCCCGGTGAACGCGTAGACTCCCTGCAAGAGCCCGCCCATCGGGCGCGGGTCTTCTCGCCAGGGGGCGTAGCCTCGTTCGGCGCACGGCGCGATGAGGGACAGCATGTCCAGCACCCCGCACAGCTTGATGTGCTGGAACTCGTGGACCAGGGTCTCCGCCATGCGGACGGGGGATGGCGGGGCCGAGGTCGCGATGGCGCCGAAGGCCGCCGGGGACGTCGCGCTGTCCAGGTCGGACCGCGCCGCGACCGGGACGATGACGGTGACGACCTCCGCCACCGGCCCCGCCGCCCACGCGTGGTGGCGAACCAGCAGTTCCCACGCGGACTGCAGCTGCCTCCGCCAGGCCGCCACCTCAGCCGCCGTCATGACGGTAACCATGGGCCGCGCGTACCGGTCCAGGTGCCTGTCGGCGGTCTCAAGCAGCACCTCCCATGCCTGCCCGTCGGCCACCGCCCGGACCAGCGGAGTCCCTCGCCAGTGCGGCACCTCTTCGCTCGTGCCATCGTCCGGGACGAGGGCGGCACAGTCCACGGCGATGTGGTCGCCGGCCCGGAGCCGCTCACCGTCGCTGCTCAGCGTGATCCAATCGTCGTGGCCGCCTACCTCCAGGCAGCCGAGGCCGGGAAGGAGCACGCGGCCGTCACGGACGGGGACGTCCACCTCGAACCGGATGCCCAGCCCGATCGCCGCTGCCGCGGCGGCCGCGGCCAGGTAGCCGAAATCGGGCGTCGATCCCTGGTCGAGGCAGGTCAGGCAGTCGTGCGCCCAGCTTCCGATGTGCGGCAGGCGCACGAGTCGTGCGCAGGCGGCCGCCTCGGCCGCCTGCACCTCGGCGAGCAGTTGGTAGCCAGCGCGGAAGGCGGCAGTCGCGGGGGACGGGGGATCAATGCCGGCGCCCCTGGCCACGACATGCAAAAGCATCAGGTGCTTGCTGAGTTGCGCCTCGCCCAACTGCCTGACGACCGCGCGGTCGCCGGCGCCGCTCGGCGAGCTCCCTGAAGGCGGCTGCCGACAGCGAATGGGTGGTGATCAAGATGAGCTCTCCCTCCAGCGGGTCGGAACAGGCGTCCCTAGATCCTCGCAGAGAAGCCGTTCAGCGGTACGCCAGTTTCCGCGAGCCGTTGACGGTACAGCGCGATCGAGTGCGCCAGGGCCGAATCGCCCAGCTCAGCGAGCCGGTCAAGCGAGAGTTCCCGCAGGTCGGGAACGGCGGAGTTCAGTTCTTCCTTATCCAGGCTCACAGACGCCTCCAGAAGACTTAGATGGGTTTCGTCACTTTAGCGATGAAAAGCGTACAGCAGCCACAGGCAACAAAGGAATTCTCCCCCTAGGTCTGTGCCCGGCAACACTCGGGGTGCCGGGTTCCGGCGCCCATGCAGCAAAGTGCTCCGCCCCCGACCGTACAAAGGATCATCAAGGCCAGGGTCGCTTACGGACAACTCAACCCCCTATGGGACACCGGTGGACACTCCTGGACAGCGATGGACGCATGTGTTGGGCGCGGTGAATTCATGGCCATCGCCCCGCGCCGCCCGCCCCCTGTCCGCCCCCGGCGGCCTCGGGTGCCAGCCCGCGGTCCCGCCCGGGCGGGCGCTGCAAGCAATCCGCAAGTCTTGCAAATCCTTGCAGACTGCTGACGGCATCTTCGTCCGCGCTTAGGTGTCATTCGACCGCGGCCTGGCGAAGGCTCTTTTGACCGGTCCGTGCCCTGCGGCACGCGATAAGGACGGGATCGGCCGCCACGGCGTCGGCCGGAAACGCGGTGTCCTGGATGTGTCCGCGCGACGATCCGGCATCATCCTGCCCGATTAGGATCGCGTAATAATCGAGAAATTTCGGCTATAAGTTGCGTTCTTGCGTCACGTTGAGGTTAATGTTATGTTCCGCTCATAGTTCAGCGCTGACCCTGCCCACCCTCAGCGCTCGCCGCGGCAGCCACCCCTTGCCGTCGCCCCACCAGGCGGCGGTCATACCGGCCCTGCCCAGGACCGGCCCAGCGACGTGTTCTGCCGTGCCTGCCGTGCGCGCAGTCCGCCCATCCAGCTCCGGCTGATTGGCGCTGGGTCAGGTCGTCCCATACGGCCACCCCGCAGACCCGCCCGTCAGAGCTGAAAGGCGCGCACCCGATGTCCATTCGTCCCAGATCGCCAGGCCATCGCCCGGCCGGGGCCGGCTCCCGCACGCGACTTACGGTCGCGACCGTCATCACGGCATTCCTGGCCGTGCTCGGACTGGTCGTTGCCGGAGCACGCCGCGTTCGCCGCGAGCGGCCCAGGCACACCGCCCTACTGGGCGCAGTCCCCCTTCAGCGTCCCCAGCGGCACCGGCGCGAGCGTCCCGTTCACCGAGTACGAGGCGGAGAACGCCAGCACCACCGGCACGGTCATCGGCCCGTCCTTCGCCCAGGGCACCCTGCCCTCCGAGGCGTCCGGGCGGGAAGCGGTGCAGCTGACCGCGCAGGGCCAGTACGTGCAGTTCACGCTGACCAGCGCGGCCAACGCGTTCGACCTGCACTACGCGCTGAACCAGGGCGCGTCCGGCACGCTGTCGGTGTACGTGAACGGCACCAAGCTCAGCCAGCAGCTCTCGCTCACCTCGGCCTACAGCTACATCACGCACCGGCGGCATCACCGGCAGCCAGACCCACAAGTTCTTCGACGACGCCCGGATGATGTTCGGGCAGACGTACCCGGCGGGCACCACGGTGCGCTTCGAGGTGGACTCGGGCAACTCGGCCGTCCCGTACACGCTCGACGTGGCGGACTTCTACAACGTGCCGGCCGCCCTCACCCAGCCGGCCAACACGATCTCGGTCACCAGCGAGGGCGCCGACCCGACCGGGCGCGAACGACTCGACCTCCGCGTTCAACCAGGCGATCTCCGCGGCGAACGCGGCCGGCGAGGCGGTCTGGATCCCGGCGGGCACCTTCCTCGTCAGCTCGCACCTGCAGATCAGCTCGGGGACCATCGAGGGCGCCGGCGACTGGTACTCGCAGATCAAGACCAACGAGCTCATCGACAACACCTCGGCCGTCTCCGGCGCGATCAACCTCAGCGACTTCGCGATCCTCGGCAGCACGGTCGGCCGGCACGACGACAGCACGGCCAACGCCATCGACGGCTCGCTGGGCAACGGCTGGACGGTGAACGGGCTGTGGATCCAGGACACCAACGTCGGCTTCTGGCTGCAGTTCGGCAACAGCAACTGCACGGTGGAGAACAGCGTCATCGAGTCCACCGACGCGGACGGCGTCAACTTCAACGGCAACGCGACCAGCTGCACGGTGAAGAACAACTTCCTCCGCGGCACCGGCGATGACAGCCTGGCCATCTGGTCCTACCCGACGGCGGACTCCGGCATCACGTTCGCCAACAACACCATCGTCGCGCCCACCCTGGCCAACGGCATCGCCGATTACGGCGGCTCGAACAACACCATCTCCAACAACGTGGTCGCGGACGACAACGCCCTCGGCAGCGGCATCGACATCTCCAACGAGGAGTTCCTCACCCCGTTCACGCCGCTGTCCGGCACGATCAACGTCACCGGCAACTACCTGATCCGGGCCGGCGCCTACAACCCGAACTGGGCCCACCCGATGGGCGCGGTCCAGTTCGACCCGTACGACTCCTCGTTCAGCGGCGTCACCGTGAACTACAGCGGCGGCGCGATCCTGGACAGCCCCTACGAGGCGTTCGAGTTCGTCAGCGGCGACGGCCAGCGGCAACACCATCAGCGGCCTGACCATCACGCAACGTGAACGTGCAGAACGTCGGGCACGGTCGTCATGCAGGCGGAGACCGCGCGGCTCGGCCAGCGTGAGCGGGGTGACCGCCAGCGGCGTCGGGGTGGCCGGCGCCTACAACGACGGCTACAACACGGCACGTACACGCCGGGCGCCTTCACCTTCAACCTCGGCAGCGGCAACTCCGGCTGGAGCACCACCCCGGTGCTCACCACCTTCCCCGACCCGGTGCAGGCGGGCTCGCTGAACGCGTCGCCGTCGAGCCTGTCGTTCGGTGACGTGGCCTCCGGGTCGACGCAGCGCGGCGCAGACCGTGACGGTGTCCAACCCGGGCACCAGCGCCGCGTCGGTCTCGTCGGTCAGCGTCACCGGCGCCGTTCAGCCAGACCAACACCTGCGGCAGCTCGATCGCCGCGGGCGGCTCCTGCACGGTCAGCGTCAAGTTCGCCCCGACCAGCGGCGGTCCGCCTCACCGGCACGCTGTCCGTCGCGACCAGCGCGCCGGGCAGCCCGCTGACCGTCGCGCTGTCCGGCACCGGCGTCACCTCCACCACCAACCTGGCGCTGAACCAGCCGGTCACGGCCAGCAGCTCCTACTCAGACGCTATGTCGCCGCCAACGTCGACCGACGGCAACACCAGCACCTACTGGGAGAGCACGGACGGCGCCGGGTACCCGCAGACCATCACGGTCGACCTGGGCTCGGTGCAGTCGATCGGGTCGGTCACGCTCGACCTGCCGCCGTCGTCGGCGTGGACCACCCGCACCGAGACGCTGTCGGTGCTCGGCAGCGCCAACGGCTCCACGTTCAGCCAGATCGTCGGCTCGGCCGGGTACACCTTCAACCCGTCCACCGGTAACACGGTGACGATCAGCCTGCCGTCCGGGACCAGCGCCCGGTACGTGCAGCTGAGCTTCACCGCCAACACCGGCTGGAGCGCCGCGCAGCTGTCGGAGTTCGAGGTCTTCCCCGGCGGCGGCGGCGGACCGGTCCGACCAGCGCCCGCTGACGGCGTCGCCGTCGAGCCTGTCGTTCGGCAGCCTGACGGTCGGGTCGACCAGCGCGCGCGCAGACCGTGACGGTGTCCAACCCCAGCAGCACCGCGGTCGTCGGTCTCGTCGGTCAGCGCCAGCGGGCCGTTCAGCCAGACCAACACCTGCGGCAGCTCGATCGCCGCGAACGGCTCCTGCACGGTCAGCGTGACGTTCGCGCCGACCGCCACCGGGTCGGCCAGCGGCACCCTGTCGGTGGCGAGCAACGCGCCGTGCAGCCCGCTGACGGTCGCGCTGTCCGGCACCGGCACCACCACCAGCGCGGAGGGACCGTACGGCGGCACGCCGGCCGCGGTCCCCGGCACCGTGCTGGCCGCTAACTACGACACCGGCGGCCAGGGCGTGGCCTACAACGTCACCTCGGTCAACGGCACCGCCAGCAGCTACCGCACCGACGGCGTCGACCTGGAAGCCTGCTCCGACGCCGGCTGCGGCGACGACCTCGGCTGGACCACCGCCGGGCAGTGGTTCAGGTACACCGTCAACGTCGCCACCGCCGGCACCTACACCGTCAGCCTCCGCCTCGCCTCCCCCAGCGGCGTGACCGACGGCCTCCACATCGCCAGCTCCGCCGGCACCAGCCTGTCCGGGAACATCAACGTGCCCGCCACCGGCGGCTGGCAGGCCTGGCAGACCGCCACCGCCACCGTCACCCTCCCCGCCGGGCAGCAGACCCTGACCATCGACCAGGACAACCCCGGCTGGAACCTCTGCTACCTGGCCTTCACCTCCGGCGCCGGCACCACCAATCTCGCCCAGGGCAAGGCCGTCACCGCCAGCAGCAGCACCCAGGCCTACGTCCCCGCCAACACCGTCGACGGGAACACCAGCACGCTACTGGGAAGCCGCCAACGGCGCCTGGCCAGCCACCATCACCGTCAACCTGGGAGCCGTGCACTCCCTCAGCTCCGTCACCATCGACCTGCCGCCATCGCCGGCCTGGCCGGCCAGGACCCAGACGCTGTCCGTCCTCGGCTCCGCCAACGGCAGCTCCTTCTCCGCCATCGTCGGACCAGCCACCTACACCTGGAACCCCGCCACCGGCAACACGGTCACCATCGGCCTCCCCGCCGGGACCAGCGACCAGTACGTGCAGCTCAGCTTCACCGCCAACAACGTCCAGAACGGCGCCCAGGCCTCCGAGATCCTGATCTACGGAACCTGATCCCCCGATAACGCCCCAGCAGGGCGGGGCGCGCGCACCCAGCGCGCGCCCCGCCCTCGTTTGTGCCGGGGAAGGCGCGCGCCCTCCCGGAACCTGTCGTGCTAGATCCGCCGTAGCCGGCGCGGCGAGAACCGCCGGGCGAACAGCCAGGCGGCCACCGCGAGAATGGCGGCGAGCGCGCCGCCGGCGATGAGCATGCGCCTGGGCAGGATGAATCCCACGGGCTGCAGGGCACCGAGCTGGACGACCGCATGTGCCTGTCGCGTGGTGATACCGCTTTGCAGCGTCACGGTCACGTGCCAGCAGGCCCGCGGGGGTGGTCTTGCTGAGGACCGCCCGCATCGTGCCGGACTGGCCAGGAGCGAGGGTCAGCCCCGACCGGAACCGGAACGGCCCGGCCGACCGAGCCGCCGGGCCCGTCGGCCAGCCGCAGGACGCCGAACAGGTCGATGGCCCGCGCTCCGGTGTCCCGCACGTGCGCGATCACCTCGGGCAACCCGCTGGGACTGCGCCCTCCGGTGACGGAGGTGATGACGAATCTGGTCGGCGGGGGACCGCCGGGCCCGACGTCCAGGTAGATGCGCACGCCTACCCGGTTGACCTCCAGGATCGCGAAGTGCTGGCTGTTCTGGCCGCGCGAGCTTTCCTGCGCCCAGATCACGGCGTACCGCTCGCCCGGCGAGGCATCGCGCGGCACCCGTATGGTGACCATGTCCGTCGCGCTTGCCCGTGGCGCTCAGCGTGAGCACGGGACGGCTGACCGATGTCCAGGTGGTGAGCTCGTTCTGGGTCTGTCCCGGGCCGCCGATGAACTGGCCGCCGTGGATGGTGGCCGCGTCCGCGTAGACGCTGACGCGCGCCACGCGGGAACTATGGTTCTGCACCAGCTACCCTGCGGTGGATCACCGTGCCCGGGTGGAGGTAGTCGATGATGTATCGCCAGGCGCGGCTGTCGGCTGCCTCCGAGACCGGGACGTCAACCAGGCGGATGCCGAAGTTGCCGGTACCGGCGTTAGCGGGGCCCGCGGGGTGCACATGACCCCGCGGGCCGCGGGGGACTCGCCATGGCGGCGGGAGCAGCGAGGCTGATCCCGGCCGCCAGCACCGCGACCAGGCCAAGTGGCCGTCGCACGTGCCGATGCCTTCCTCTCTTTTCGGCCTACGAAACGGAATGGGTGAGCGTCGCGGTGTAGACGCCGCCGACTGCCCCAGGCGGGCACGGCGACGGTCAGCGCGGGATTCCACGACGCGGTGTTGTTACCGTTGATCGCGGTGCCCGAGACCACGGTCTCGGGCCAAGCCGGACAGCGCGAAGCGGCACTGCCGCGGAAGTTGTCACGGTTCCCGTCGCGTCACCGCGCCGGTGGCGTAGGTGACGGCGGTGGCCGGGATCGTCTCCGCGCGGTCCAGGCCGCCGGTCGTGAAGTCGGTCGAGGACGCCGTCGCCGTCCAGCTGGCGCCGAGCGCGGCCCGGTTGTCGATGACCGTGACGACGCCAATTGCCGTCGGCCCGATCGTGCTTCCCGGGGCGCCCGACCCGAGATCCGCGGCCGTGGGCGCCGTGATGCTGAGCGCGCCCACGGTCACGGTGAACGTGACCGTGGTATTACTCTGGATGCGGCCCGGCCGCGGGCGGCGCGACGCCGCCGAGGGGCGGCCTCGGCCGCGTTCGCGTGCGCCTGCTGGCCAAGGATGGCCGCCAGAGAGCACGCCGCCGCCGCGGCAATAGTTAGCGTTTTCTTGTGCATATCCCCCCCAAAGGCATGGCAGGGACAACGCCCCTGCCTATCTTCGCCCGTTAGATTATCCGCCGTCGTGCCGTTGAAACATGTCTGCGTTGCCTCCTTTAATCTCGTGGCCCGCCCCGCCGCCGTCGGCCCGCTGCGTGTCCGGTTGTCTTTTCCGCGGCCTGGCGCTGCTATCACCATGCCACGCTAGCCGCCACGGATAATTCACCGGGATTCGCATTCTGCGCGGCGGGCAGCGACATCCGCGGGACGGCCTCCTTATGCTTCCCCGTCACAACCGGCGTCGGCCGGCGCCTTAGCCTGGTGTAGCGGGTGAAAAGGACCGCGAACAGGCACCCGGCGAGCAGGACGAGGGCCACCGCGGCATAGGGCATCATGTCAGTTCCGGGCCGGCGGCGGGCCGCCCCGGCCGTCCCGGTCTTATCAGCGGGTGCGGCGGGCAGCTTGTCGAGGTGGGCCGCGCACACGATTGGCTGCCTCGCGCCAGGTAGCGAAACGCAGGCGATGGCCGCCAGTCGCAGCATCTGGGCCGGCGGCCGGGTGACCCGGGCGGTCACGAGGAAGCGTCCGGGTGCCTCCCGGGGGCACGGCGGTAGACCAGGTGACCCGTCCGGCCCTCACCACGCCGTTGCCGCCAGCCCTGGTGACCTCAAGGCCAGCGTGACAAGGTCTGGGTGACCTCGAGGCGCCCGGGCGGTCACCGTGCCGGTGTTGCGCAGGCTGACCCGGTACGTGAGCGTGTCTCCCGGCCGGACCGCGACCTGGCCATCGCTGACGCTGATGGTGAGCGGAGCCCGGTCGCGCGCGAGCTGGGAGTCCCGGTCGCGCGCGGGGCAGCGGGGTGGCCCGTGGCCATCGCGGCGGGCAGCGCGATCAGCCCAACCGCCAGGGCCGCGGATGCCCGGGCATGCGCGTCGTATCGCGATATATTCACCGGCAATCCCCTTACGTAAGAAGCTCCTTAGGCGGGTTCGATGAGCGGCAAGCATAACAGTAATGGCCTGCAAAGGCCATGAGGATCGCCGTGGCGGGCCATTATGGTCCGGTTTTGACTGCCTTTCCATCGTGCTTGCCGGTAGACGGCTGATGCCATGGGTATGGCGAAACCTTCTTAGCGGGTTCTTAACCATTGGAGGATGAATTCTGCTGGCGGGCTTGCTAAGATCCCGGGCTAGCGTTGATAGGTTCACGGGCCGAATCTAGCGGGGGATATGTTCCGGTGAGCGGCATTCTTGCCTTTGCTATAGGAGCGCTTTTTGCCTGCCTGCTGGTGGTGGCATGGGTCATGCGCGCGCGACCCGTCATCCGGATGGCCATGGTCGCGGCCCTCATCGCGGTAATCGTCGGGGAATCTCCGTCGCGGTGCCCGGACGAGTCGCCGCGGCCAGCGGCACGACCCTTTTCGTCCAGTCGTTCGCGAACAACACGATTAACAGCAGCTACCCGGTGGCGCTGCCCGCGCTGCCGAGCGACGTCAGCGGGACCAACGTGGCCTGCCTCACCGCGTCGGGAAACCCCAGCACCGGGGTCCTGCATAGCTGCCCGACCAACAACGACCGCAACGGCTCCGGCAAGCTCCGCCTGACGGCCGCCACGACCTCACCAGGAGGGCGGCGTCTTCGCCGCGACGAGCGTCCCGACGTCCCAGGGCATCGACGCGACCTTCAACACCTACCAGTACGGCGGCACCGGCGGCCGACGGCATCGCGTTCGTGCTCGCCGCGGTCGACCCGGCCAACCCGCTGTCGCCCGCGATCATCGGGCAGTCCGGCGGCGCGCTCGGGTACTCGGCCAACGCCGGCTCAAGCCAGGTCGGCCTGGCCAACGCGTACATGGGCATCGGCCTCGACGTCTACGGCAACTTCAGCAACAGCGCGTACCAGGGGACCGGCTGCACCAACCCCGCCTACATCTGCCACGGCACCGGCAAGGGTGCCCGGCCAGGTCGTGGTCCGCGGGCCGGGCAACGGCACGGTGGGCTACTGCGCGATCAACAGCACCGCGACGACGACGACGTCGCCCCGCGCTCACGCTCCGCGCGTCCACCCGGGCCGCGTCGGTGGTCCCGGTCGAGGTCGTGATCAACCCCACCGTCGCGTCGTTCACGACGGCGTCGGGCATCACGGTCGCCTCCGGCACGTACAAGGTGGTGTTCACCCCGGTCGGCGGGTCGGCCACCACGCTGACCGGCACGCTGCCGACCGTGCCGCGCCGGGACTGTACCCGTCGTCCTCGTGGACCACGTCCGCCGGCATACCCAAGCAGCTCGCCTTCGGCTGGGTCGGGCTCCACCGGGGCCATCACCGACTTCCACGAGGTTGACCAGGCCAACGTGGTCAGCTTCAGCCCGGTGCCGCAGCTCACGGTGTCGCAGACCAGCTACAGCGCCGCGTCGCCCGCGCTCGGCGCCCCGGTGACCTACACCGTCAACGCGGGCGTTTCCAGCTCGGGGGCCAGCGAGAGCCTCGCCCATCTCGGTCAGCGAGACGATGCCGGCCGGGGTGACGCCGACGGGCGCGTACGGCACGGGCTGGACCTGCGCGGCGCCGGTCGGGCAGGTGATCACCTGTACCAACAGCAATGCCCCGTTCGCCGCCGGGCACCTCGCTTCCGCCGATCACCGTCGAGGGCATCGTCACGGCGTCCGGGGTGACCGTCGCGACGATCCAGTCCAGCTCGACCGCGACCGCGTCCTCCGTCCGACGGCAACCCCGGCTTCGCCGAGCAGCGCGACCGCGCGGAACGGTGCCCGCCGCCCCGTCGGGGATCACCCTCAGCCCGACGTCGGGGACGATCTCCGGCGGCAACGCCGTCACGATCTCGGGCAGCAACATCTCGGCCGCCACCGTCGATCGAGATCGGCACCACCAGCCAGCAGCAGGCCGGGACGCCCATCGTCCTGCTGCCGTGCACGTCCGGGCCCGGCGCCGGGCTGCTTCACCGTGAACGGCAACGGCACGCTCAGCATCTCCTCGATGCCCTCGGTGCCGTCCGCGACCACGGTGAACGTGACCGTGGTCACGCTCGGCATCGCCGGCGTGGCCACCTACGCCTACACCGACAAGCCCGGCACGCCCGCCGCCCCCACGGCGATCGGCCGGGATCACCAGCGCCACCGTGTCCTGGACGGCGCCCGCGAGCAACAACAGCCCGATCACCAGCTACATCGTCACGCCGTACATCAGCGGTGTCGCGCAGGCCCCGCTGACGTTCGACGCGTCCACCACGACGCGGACCCTCACCGGCCTGACCGCCGGGGCCTCGTACACGTTCACGGTGGCGGCCGTCAACGCGATCGGCACGGGCGCGGCCAGCCCGCAGTCCAACGCGGTGATCCCGTACACCTTGCCCGGCGCGCCGGCCATCGGCGCCGTGAGCGCCGGGGACTCCGCGGCCACGGTGAACTGGACCGCGCCGGCCAGCAACGGCGGCGCCGCGATCACCGGCTACGTGGTCACGCCCTACATCAACGGCGTCGCGCAGGCACCCCAGACGTTCAGCGGCACCGCGACCACCCAGACGGTGACCGGGCTGACGCCGGGCACGAGCTACACGTTCAAGGTCGCGGCGATCAACGCCGCGGGGACCGGGCCGGCCTCGGCGATGTCGGCGGCGGTGACGGTCAACGCCGGGCCCGTCCTTTACCTTCGCCGCGCCGCCGCCGGGCGAGGTCGGGGTCGTCTACAGCTACACGGCCGACGGCGACCGGCGGCACCGGCGCCCTCACCTGGTCGGTCAGCGCGGGCAGCCTGCCGCCAGGTCTGTCGCTGAACTCCAGTACCGGCCTGCTATCCGGCACCCCGACGACGAGCGGCAGCTACCCGTTCACGGTCAAGGTCACCGACACCGTCGGCGGCACCGCCACCAAGCCGGTCACCGTGGTGATCGCCGCCGCCCCGTCGCTATCCAACCCGTCGCCGCCGCCGGGACAGGTCGCGGTCGCCTACAGCGACGCGCTCACCGTCAACGGCGGCACCGGCCCCTTCACCTGGTCGATCTCCGCGGGCAGCCTGCCGCCCGGGCTGACGCTCAACGCGTCGACCGGGGTGATCTCCGGCACTCCCGACATCGGTGGGACTCTACAGCTTCACGGTGCAAGGTGACGGACTCCTTCGGCCTGACCGCGACGCAGGGCCTGAACATCTACCGTCGCGGTCGGCCCGCTGGTCATCTCGGCCTACGGCGAACAACTCGACGGTCGCGCAGGGCGGCACCCTGCGGCTACACGATCACGATCACGAACACGGCCGCGACCACCTACTCGGGCGTGGCCTTCACGGTGCCGCTCGCCGACGTGCTCGACGACGCGGCCTACAACGGCGACGCCGCCGCCACCTCCGGCACGGTGTCGTTCACCAGCCCCAACCTGACCTGGACCGGCAGCCTGACGGCCGGGCGCGGCCGCCACGATCACGTTCTCGGTCACCGTGAACAACCCCTACGCCGGCAACGGGACGCTGAACGTCACGGTGACCTCGGCCACGACGGGCACCAACTGCTTCGCCGGCAGCACCGACTCCCGCTGCACCGTGTCGGTGCCGGTCTCGGCGCTGACCATCTCACAGGTCCCCTCGGCGTCCACGGCGGCACCGGGCGCGGTCGTCGGCTACACCATCACGGTGAAGAACACCGGCCTGGTCGCCTACACCGGCGCCACCTTCACCGACCCGCTGACCGCCGTGCTGGACGACGCCGCCTACAACGGCGACGCCGCCACCACGTCCGGCACGGTGTCGTACATCAGCCCCAACCTGACCTGGACCGGCAACCTGGCGGCAGGTGCCTCCGCCACCATCACCTTCTCGGTCACCATCAGCAACCCCGACACCGGCAACCACGTGCTCACGAGCACGATCACCTCCACCACGGCCGGCATCGAACTGCCCGTCGGGCGGCACCGACCCGCGCTGCACGGCCACGGTCAACGTGATGGTCTTGACCATCACGAGCACGGTCGAATACGGTCTCCACCACCCCGGGATCCACCGTTCAGTACACGATCACGCTGGTCAACAGCGGCACGGCCAGCTACACCGGGGCGAGCATCACCGACTCGCTGTCCGGGCTGCTGGACGACGCCACCTACAACGGCGACGCCGCCGCCAGCATCCGGCTCGCCTCTCCTACACCAGCCCGAACCTGACCTGGACCGGCAACCTGGCCGCCGGGGCCACCGCGACGATCACGTTCTCCGCCACCGTGAACAACCCCGACACCGGCGACAAGGTCCTGGCGACCGCGATCACCTCGCTCGACCCCGGGGAGCAACTGCCCGGCGTCGGGCCCCGCGCCGGCCTGCAGCACGTCGGTCACGGTCCTGGTGCCCGCGCTGACGATCGTCACGTCCGCCGGGAGTCTCCTCGACGACGCCCGGGTCCGCGGTGGGCTACACGATCACGATCACCAACTCCGGCCAGACGGCCTACACCCCGGCGAGCGCCGCGATCTCGCTGGCCGGGGTGCTCGACGACGCGAACTACAACGGCGACGCCGCCGCCACGTCCGGCGTCGTGTCCTATACGAGTCCCGACCCTGACCTGGACCGGCAGCGCTCGCGGTCGGGGCGTCGGCCACGATCACGTACTCGGTCACGGTGAACAACCCCGATACCGGGGACCGCAGCCTGGCTCACCGCCGTGACCTCCGGCCGCGGCCGGCAGCAACTGCCCGGCCGGCGGCACCGACCCGCGGTGCACGACCACGGTGCCGGTGCTCGTCCCCGGGCTGACCCTGAGCCGTCACCGCGAACACCGCCAGCACCACGCCCGGCTCAACCGTCCGGTACACGGTCATCGCGGACAACACCGGCCAGACCAGCCGACTCCGGCGTGAGCTTCACCGATTCGCTGTCGGGGGTGCTGGACGACGCGACCTACAACGGCGACGCGGCCGCGAGCGCCGGCTCGGTATCGTTCACCAGCCCGAACCTGACCTGGACCGGGACGCTGGCGGCCGGGCGCGACGGCGACGGTCACGTTCACGGTCACGGTGAAGAACCCCGATACCGGCGACCGATCTGCTGACCAGCACGCTGACCTCGTCGGCCGCGGGCAGCAACTGCCCGGCCGGCAGCACCGACCCCGACTGTGCCCTGACGGTGCCGGTGGCGTCGCTGGCCATCACGAACACGGCGAACGTGGCCTCGACCACGCCGGGCAGCGTGGTGCGGTTCACCGCGACGTTCACCAACACCGGGCAGACGCCCGTACAACAACATCACCATCAGCACCAACGCCGCGGACGTGTTCGACGACGCGGTGCCCAACGGCGACCAGACCGCGACCTCGGGCACGCTGACGATCGTCGGGACCGGCGTGACCTGGACCGGGAGCATCCCGGTCGGCGGCACGGTGACGGTGACCGGCACCGTCACGGTGAACAACCCCGACACCGGCAACAAGCTGCTGGCCAGCACGATCACCACGGCGGTGGCGGGCAGCAACTGCCCGGCGTCCGCGCCCGCGGCGGCCTGCTCGGTCAGCGTCCCCGTGCTGATCCCGGCGCTGACGATCAGCAACACGCCCGAGCACCAACACGCCGGTGCCGGGGTCGGTCGTCGGCTACACCCTGACCATCACCAACTCCGGCCAGACGCCGTACACCGGGATCACGGTCAGCGAGTCGCTCGCCAACATGGCTCGACGACGCCGTCTACAACGGCGACGCGGTCGCTACCGCCGGCACGCTGTCGTACGCCAGCCCGGTGCTGACCTGGACCGGCAGCCTCGCGGTCGGGGCGACCGTGACGGTCACGTTCTCCGTCACGGTGCACAACCCCGACACCGGCGACAAGCTGCTGATCGTCACCGCGACCTCGGCCGCGGCGGGGTCGAGCTGCCCGCCGGGCACCACCGCCGCGCCGTGCCGCAGCACGGTCGCCGTGCTCACCCCGGCGCTGCAGGTCGTGGCCACGACCGATGCCAGCAGCACGCGTGCCCGGCGCCACCGTGCACTACACGATCACCATCACCAACACCGGCCAGACCCCGTATACCGCCATCACCGTCGCCGACTCGCTGGCCGGGCTGCTCGACGACGCCGCCTACAACGGCGACGCCACCGCCACCACCGGCACCGTCTCCTACGCCAGCCCGAGCCTGACCTGGACCGGCAGCCTCGCGCCCGGGGCCACCGCCACGGTCACCTTCTCGGCCACCGTGAACAATCCCGACACCGGCGAACCGGGTCCTGGCCACCCTCGTCACCTCGGCCGCGGCCGGCAACAACTGCACGGCCGGCAGCACCGACCCCAGCTGCGCCACCACCGTCCCGGTGGAGCAGGCCGCGCTGCTGACCATGAGCGTCAGCTCCGACGTCGCCTCGACGGTCGCCGGGCGGCGTGGTGCAGTACACGATTACCGTGACCAACGCCGCCGCGACCCCCTACGCCGGGGCGGCGTTCACCGACTCGCTGGCCGGGGTGCTCGACGACGCGGCCTACGACGGCGACGCCGCCGCGAGCACCGGCCTCGTGACCTTCACCAGCCCGAACCTGACCTGGGCCGGCACCGTGCCGGCCAGCGGAACCGCCACGATCACGTTCTCAGTCACGGTCAGCAACCCTGACGCCGGCGACCAGGTCCTCGCCAGCACCGTCACGTCCGCCTCGGCCGGGAGCAACTGCCCGGCGGGCAGCACCGACTCGCGGTGCGCTAGCACGGTGACCGTCTCGCAACTGATCCTCGACACCACGGCGAACGTGCCCACCACGGTCCCGGGCGGCGTGGTGCGGTACACGACCACGCTGACCAACGCCGGGCAGACCCCGTACTACGGGATCACCATGACCGTCGAGGGCGAGGGGCTGGCCGGCGACGCGACCAGCAACGGAGACCAGACGGCCTCATCGGGCACCCTGTCGGTGAGCGCGACGGGCGCGGTGTGGACCGGGGACATCCCGGTCGGTGCCACGGTGACCCTGTCCGGGTCGGTCACCGTGAACGACCCTGACACCGGCCCGCACCTGATCGCCTACGACATCGTGTCCAACGCTCCGGGCAGCAACTGCCCCACCGGGTCGGCCGACCCGCGCTGCGGCACCAGCGTCCCGGTCCTGACCCCCGGCCTGACCATCAGCCAACACGCCCAGCACCAACACGCCGGTGCCAGGATCGGTCGTCGGCTACACCCTCACGATCACCAACTCCGGCCAGACGACCTACACCGGCATCACGGTCAGCGAGTCCTTCGCTAACCTGGCTGATGACGCCGTCTACAACGGCGACGCGGTCACCACGTCCGGCGCCTTGTCGTACGCCAGCCCGGTGCTGACCTGGACCGGCAGCCTGGCCCCGGGCGCCACCGCGACGGTCACGTTCTCGGTCACGGTGAACAATCCCGACACCGGTGACAAGCTGCTGATCGTCACCGCGACCTCAGACGCGGCCGGGTCGAGTTGCCCGTCCGGCACCACGAGCCGCGCCGTGCCGCAGCACGGTCGCGGTGCTCACTCCGGCCCTGCGGATCGTGGCCACCGCCGGGTCCGCCAGCACCGTGCCGGGCGCCGTCGTGCACTACACGATCACGATCACCAACTCCGGCCAGGCGCCGTATACCGCCATCAGCGTCGCCGACTCGCTGACCGGGCTGCTCGACGACGCCGCCTACGACGGCGACGCGTCCGCGACGACCGGGTCGGTGTCGTTCGCCAGCCCGAACCTGACCTGGACCGGCAGCCTCGCGCCCGGCGCGGCCGCGACCGTCACGTTCTCGGCCACCGTGAACAACCCCGACACCGGGAACAACATCCTGGCCACCCTCATCACCTCGGCCGCGTCCGGCAACAACTGCGTGGCCGGCAGTACCGACGCCAGGTGCGCCACCACCGTCCCGGTCGCGGTGCTAACCATGACGAACACCGCCAATACGAGCACCACCACGCCCGGTAGCGTGGTCAGCTACACCGTCACCGTCGCCAACACCGGGCAGGTGCCGCTGAGCGATATTGCGTTCTCCCTGCCGCTATCCGGCGTGCTTGACGACGCCAGGTACAACAACGACGCCTCGGCCAGCGGAGGCCTGGTCTCGTTCGCCAGCCCAAACCTGAACTGGACCGGCGACCTGGATCCCGGGGACCTGGCGACGATCACGTTCAGCGTTACCGTGAACAACCCCGACACTGGCGACAAGACGCTTGCGTCCACCCTGACCTCGGCCACGCCGGGCAGCACCTGCCCCGCCTCCGGGCCGGCCCCGGCCGCCTGCACGGCGACGGTCACGGTCTTGATCCCGGCCCTCACCATCACCAAGACCGCCAGCGCCGCCACCAGCACGCCGGGGTCGGTCCTGCAGTTCACCATCACCGTGGCCGACACCGGCCAGACCGCCTACACCGCCGCGACCGTCACCGACGACCTCACCAACATCCTCAGCGACTCCGCCTATGACGGTGATGCCGCCGCCACCACCGGCACCCTCTCCTATGCCCGCCCCGCGCTGACCTGGACCGGCAGCCTGAGCCCCGGCGACACGGCGATCATCACCTTCACCGTCACCGTCAGCAACCCCGATACCGGTGACAAGCACATGGTCAACACGGCCACCTCCACCGCGCCGGGCAGCACCTGCCCGCCGTCGGCCCCCGCGCCGGCCTGCACCACCGCCGTCACGGTCCTCATCCCGGCCCTGGCCATCACCAAGACCGCCGGCGTCGCCACCACCGCGCCGGGCACGCCCGTCCAGTACACCATCACCGTGGCCGACACCGGCCAGACCGCCTACACCGCCGCGACTGTCACCGACGACCTCACCGGCGTCCTGCCCAGCGCCGCCTACAACGGGGACGCCACCACCACCGTCGGCATCGTCTCCTACACCAGCCCCGTCCTGACCTGGACGGGCAACCTCGCCCCCGGCGACACCGCCACCATCCGCTACTCGCTCACCGTGCGCAACCCCGAGACCGGGTCCACGACGATGACCAACACCGCCGTCTCCGCCGCGGCCGGCAGCACGTGCCCGACGGCCGGCGGCGGCGCGCAGTGCACCGCCACCGTCGCCATCATCGCCGGCCCGCTGTCGATCACCGCCCCGGTGAGCACCGACCTGGGCGCCGCGCCGCCGGGCGGGACCATCCTGGGGAACCTGGGCACCGTTGCGGTCACCGACCAGCGCGGCTTTGGCGCTGACTGGACCGCCGCCGTGTCCTCAACCGACTTCGCCACCGGCGGCGGCTCAGCAGCAGAGACCATCCCGGTCGGCAACGCGGTCTACACCATCACCGGCCTCAGCTCCGCCACCGGGCACGCCACCTTCCAGGTGGCACCGCCCGTCGGCCTGAGCGGCAGCCCGCAGGCCGTGGTCAGCGCGACCAACGTCGCCGGGAACACCGCCGTCAGCTGGAATCCGCGGATCCAGGTCGCCGTGCCAGGCGGAGCCGTCGGCGGGGTCTACTCGGCCACCATCGTCCACTCAGTGTCGTGAGGCTGGCACTGTCGTGAGGCTGGCACTGTCGTGAGGCTGGCACTGTCGTGAGGCTGAGGCTCAGGATGCCGCGGCGGCGCTCTTGAGCTCCGCGATCTGCGCCCGGGCAAGCGCGACGAGCTCGGCGTTGGTGTTGGCGTGGCCGCGCAGGCCCCAGCCGCCCTCGGGCGCCTCGGTCAGCAGCACCCAGGTGCGCTCGGCCAGGCCCGGATCACCGGCCGCCGCGGCGATGATCTCGGTGAGCTGGCCCGCCACGGCGAGCTGCTTGTCCCGGTCCAGCGCGCCCGCGTTGGTCAGCACCTGGACCCGCACGTAACCGCTGTCGCCGTCCACGTTGGCGATCGAGTAGGCGACGCCGGCCCGGTCCGTCGGCCGCTACCCGGGCCGCGGCCATGCCGGGCACGATCACCGAACAAGGCCCTCGCCAGCCAGGCAAACGGGACAGGGCAGGCCAGCCCCGCTCGCTGGCCTGCCCCGCGTCCGCAAGCGCCGGCCGCTTGGCGGCCCCGTTGCCGCGTTACCGCACGCTCGCCAGGTCCAGCCAGATCGCCGCGGGGTTCGCCGGGTCGATCGTGGCCGCCAGGGTGCGGCCGACCTGGAGCTGCGCGACCTGGAACTGGCTGACCAACTGCTGCATCGTGGCCGGGTACGGTGGCATCCCCTCCGGTGTCACCGTCAGCTCGAACTCCACGAGCAGGTCGAAGTTCACGCTCCCGACCTGCCGCATCCCCGTGATCATGACGGGAACGCGCGCGGCGTACCCCGCGGCCCCCGACGCGGCGAGCGCGGCCGCGTTGGCCGCCTGCGTCTGCATGGCCATCATCTGGTTGACGGCGGCCATCCGCTCCTGCGCGGCGGCCATCCGCTCGCCCACTGGCGGCGCGTTCCGCTGCATCTCCTTGGCCTGCTTCTGCAGGTCCCGCATGCTCTTGAAGACGCCCACGGGTCAGCTCTCCCGGTATAGCCGGTTAAAGTGGCGCGCGACGGCGGGGTTGGCCTTGATCCGGTCATTCCAGCCCTGGTGCGCCGCCGCCCAGTCCTGGGCGGGGATCCCCCGCGCCGCCGCGATCTCCACCAGCTTCGACTGGTCGTAGTTGAATGCGGCGACCCCCTTGCTCACCGCGGCGAACTGGTCAAGCGCGACGCAGGCGATGGGCTCGAAATCGGGGCCGACCGGGTCGGCGTCGGCCTGCGCGGTACCGGGGGCACCGCCGGCCCGGGCCATCTGGGCCTGCATCTGCGCCTGCGCCGCGGCCTGCTGCGCCGCGGCCATCTGCTGCGCCTGCGCGGCCATCTGCTGTGCCTGGGTGACCATGCCGGGGGCGGCGTTGATCATGTCCTTGGCGTCCTTCAACTGCTTAAACAGCCCCACTGGGAACTCCTGTCCTCTCGTCTGGATGCCGCTCGACGCCGCCCGTCCATCGAGGAGTCCGCGAGCAGATCGGCATGACCAGCGTCGCGCAGTCCTCTTGCTGCCGGCTTAACGCCGGCTTGCTCGCGAAAGTGAGCGATCTTGTCATCACGCTTGTGAACGAAGCGGAATGCGGTGAAAATGTCGTTTCTGGATGTCAAGCAACGGGTCACGGGCAAGCGCTCGCGCAGGGCACGCACCGGGCGCGGCTCGCGGCTGGAAGGTGAAGGGTGACCGCCAACGAGGGACCGCCATTGCGCGTGGCCGTGCTCGGGCCGGTGCGCGCCTGGCGGGCAGACGTGGAGCTGGAGCTTGGGGCGCCGCAGCGGCGGGCGGTGCTGGGGTTGCTCGCGGTGCGCACGAACCAGGTGGTCACCCAAGACGAGCTGATCGACGGCATCTGGGGCGAGGACCTGCCGGCCAGGTCGGTGAACGCCCTGCACGTCCACGTGGCCCGGCTGCGGGCGGTGCTCGAGCCCGGCCGGCCGCACCGGGCGCCGAGCCAGGTGCTGCTGGCCAGTAAGCCGGGGTACCTGCTGCGGCTGGCACCCGGCCAGCTCGACGCGGAGGCCTTCGCCACGGGGCTGGCCGCGGCCCGCGAGTCCCGCGGGAAGGGCGACCCGGCCGGCGCCGCCGAGGCGTTCGACGCGGCGCTGCGGTTGTGGCAGGGACCCGCGCTGGCCGGGATCGGCGGCCCGCTGGCGCAGACCGTCCGCGCCGGGCTCGGCGAGCAGCGGCTGACCGCGATAGAAGAGCATATCGACGCCATCCTCGCGCTCGGCCGCCACGCCGAGGCGGCCCGGCAGCTGGTCGAGCTGGTGCGCGAGCACCCGCTGCGGGAGCAGTTCAGCGTCCAGCTCATGCTCGCGCTCTACCGGTCGGAACGGCAGGCCGAGGCGCTGGCGGCCTTCACCGCCGCCCGCCGCGTCCTCGCCAGCGAGCTGGGCATCGAGCCAGGTCCGCGGCTGCGGCAGCTGCACGCGCGGATCCTCGCCGCCGATCCTGGCCTGGACTACGTGCCGCACGGCCAGGCCAGCCTGGTCCCGGCCACCGCGCCGCAGAAGCGCCCGGTGCCCGCGCAGCTGCCGGCCGACGTGGCCGGCGTTCACCGGGCGGGCGGGCGAGCTGGCCGAGCTTGACCGCCTGGCGGCCCAGTCGCCGGACATGGCGATCTGCGTCGTGTCGGGCACCGCCGGGGTGGGCAAGACCGCGCTGGCCGTGCGCTGGGCGCGGCGTGTCGCCAGCGCGTTCCCCGACGGCCAGCTCTACGTCAACCTGCGCGGCTACGACCCCGGCCAGCCGGTGCCGCCGGCCGACGCGCTGGCCGGGTTCCTGCGCGCGCTCGGCATGGCCGGGCAGGACATCCCGCCCGGCGAGGACGAGCGCGCCGCCGCCTACCGCAGCCTGCTGGACGGACGGCGGGTGCTCGTGGTGCTCGACAACGCCGCCAGCGTCGAGCAGGCGCGCCCGCTGCTGCCCGGCTGCCCGTCCTGCCTCGTGGTCGTGACCAGCCGCGATTCACTCGCGGGGCTGGTCGCGCGGCATGGCGCGCGCCGGCTCGAGCCTGGACATGCTGCCGTTCGCGGACGCGGTGGGCCTGCTGCGCACGCTGATCGGTGCCCGGGTCGACGCCGAGCCAGGCGCGGCGACGGCGCTGGCCCAGCGGTGCGCGCGGCTGCCGCTGGCGCTCCGGGTGGCCGCCGAACTGGCCGCGGCCAGCCCGGACAGCCAGCCTCGAGGAGCTTGTCGGCGAGCTTGCCGACGAGCAGCGGCGGCTGGACCTGCTGGACGCGGGCGGCGACGGGCACACCGCGGTCCGCGGCGTGTTCTCCTGGTCCTACCAGCAACTGCCGCCCACGGCGGCGCGAGCGTTCCGGCTGGCCAGCCTCCACCCCGGGCCCGACTTCGACGCCTACGCCGTTGCCGCGCTGACCTCCTCGACCGCCACGCAGGCCCGCGACGTGCTCGCCGTGCTGGCCCGGGCGCACCTGGTCCACCCGGCGGGCGCCGGCCGGTACGGGATGCATGACCTGCTGCGCGCCTACGCCAGTAGCCTCGCCGCGGCGCACGACAGCCAGGCCGCGCAGGAAGCGGGACTGACCAGCCTGTACGACTACTACCTCAGCACCGCGTCAAGCGCGATGGATGCCCTCGTGCCGGCCGAGAAGCACTACCGCCCCCGCGTGCCGCCGGCCGGCACGCCCGCTCCCCAGCTGGGCAGCCCCGCCGAGGCGCTCGCCTGGCTTGACGCCGAGCGAGCCGACCTGGTCGCGGTGGCCGCGCACACCGCCCTGCAGGGCGCGCCGGGCCACACCACCCGGCTGTCCGCTACCTTGTACCGCTACCTCGAGACCGGCGGGCACTATGCCGACGCCGCGCTCGTGCACGGTCATGCCCGCCAGGCCGCCTGCCTGCTCGGCGACCGCGCCGCGGAGGCGACCGCGCTCATCAACCTCGGCATCATCGCCTGGCGGCAGGGCCGCTACCAGCAGGCGGCCGACTATCACCGGCAGGCCATGACGGCGTCGGCCGAGATCGGCGACCGGTCGGGCGAGGCCGTGGCCCTGGGTAACCTCGGCACCGTCTACGAGCGGCAGGGGCGCTACGACCAGGCGACGGACTGCCAGCGGCAGGCGCTCGCCCTGGCCCGCGAGATGGGCGACCGGACCGGCGAGGGCCGCTCGCTGGGCAATCTCGGCTCGGTCGCCGGGCGCCAGGGCCAGCACGAGCAGGCCGTCAGCTGGTACCAGCAGGCGCTGGCCGTCTTCCGCGAGATCGGCGACCGGACGGCCGAGGCCAGCGCGCTGCCGGACCTCGGCGTCGCCTACGGACAGCTGGGCCGCTACGACCAGGCCGCCAACTGCTACCGGCAGGCGCTGGCGCTGTTGCGCGAGAGCGGCGACAGGACCGGCGAGGCCGAGGCGCTCAACGGCGTCGGCGAGATCATGCTCTCCACCGGACGGCCGGACCAGGCCCGCGCCGAGCACGCCGCCGCCCTCACCCTGGCCAGCCAGATCGGCGACGCCTACGAGCAGGCCCGCGCGCACAACGGCCTCGGCGCCGCGCTCCACGCGGCCGGCGACATCACCCTGGCCAGGCATCACTGGCTGCGTGCCCTGGACCTCTACACCCAGCTGGGCGCCCCGGAGCCCGACGGCATCCGCGCCCAGGTGGCCGCGCTCGAGGACGGCAATCCCCACGAACCGGGCGACCTGGTACCGCTGTGACCTCTCATAATCCGGCACCGTATCCGCCTATAATCACCATCATTTTCAGCGGCTCCATTTACCGCCAGACACCCATGCCGGCCGCCGGTTGCGGTCGCCGCACGGCGCGGGGAAAATAACCGCTAGCACGCGTCTTCGCCTGGTTACTAGTATTTTGTTGGCGGTCGAGTGCTCTATACCTGCTACAGGCTTGCTGACCCGGAGATCTCCGGAAGCGGGGGGCGGCGAATAGGGATGGCATGCTATGAGCGCAACGGCAGTCGGTGAGCTGCTCGCGGCGCTAGTCGTCATCATGGCGCTGGCTCGCGTCTTTGGCGCGCTCGCCCGGCGGCTGGGCCAGCCCGCCGTGGTGGGCGAGATCCTGGTCGGCGTCGTGCTCGGCCCGACCTTCTTCGGCGCCGGGCTGGCTAACCACCTATTTCCCGTGGCGGACGTGCGGCCCGCGCTGGCCGGAATCGGGGACCTTGGCCTCGTCCTGTTCATGTTCATCGTGGGCTACGAGCTCGACCGCAAGCTGGTCTTGTCCAGCGGCCGCGCCACCGTCAGCGTCGCGATCGGCTCCATCATCGCGCCGCTCGCCCTCGGCATAGCGCTCGGCTTCTGGCTGGCCGGGCAGCAGGGCGCCGTGCAGCGGACGCCCTTCGCCCTGTTCGTCGGCGTGGCCACGGCCATTACCGCGTTCCCCGTGCTCGCCCGGATCCTGGCCGAGCGCGGCCTGCAGCGCACCAGGATCGGCAGCCTCGCCCTGGCCGCCGCGTCCGTCAATGACGTGCTCGCCTGGATCCTGCTGGCCGCCGTCGTCATCGTCGCCAAGTCCGCCTCGTCCTCCGACTGGCGGCTGTTCCTGCTGCCCGTCTACGTGGCGGTGGTAGCCTTCGCGGTCCGTCCGCTCTTGAACTACCTCGCCCGGCGCCGCCGGGCGGCCGGGCGGCTGACGCCCGACCTCCTCACGGCCGTCCTCGTGGTGCTGCTCGCCTCCGCCTACGCGACCGAGTGGATGGGCCTCAACTTCATCTTCGGCGCGTTCGTCGTCGGCGCCGTCATGCCGCGCGAGGGCGCGGAGCAGCTCCGGGTGGAGATCCTGGAGCGGATGGAGTACATCGCGGTGCTCGTGCTGCTGCCGGTGTACTTCATCCTGGCCGGGGTGAGCGTGAACCTGGCGGGCTTCGACGCGCGCGACGGGCTGGACCTGGCGCTGATCCTGGTGGTCGCGATCGCGGGCAAGTTCGGCGGCGCGTACCTGTCCGCGCGCGCTTCAGCGCATCCCCGTCCGGCAGGCCGGCGCGCTGGCGACGCTGATGAACACCCGGGGCCTCACCGAGATCGTCATCCTGACTACCGGTTTCCAGCTCGGCATCATCGGCGTCAGGCTGTACTCCCTGATGGTGGTCATGGCGCTGGTCACCACCGCGATGGCCGGGCCGGTGCTGAACGTGATCTACCCGGCGCGGTTCGTCCGCCGCGACATCGCCGAGGCCAACCGGGAGGCGCTCGGCGAGGGTGTCGCCTACCAGGTTCTGGTCGCCATGGGAGAGCAGGCGTCCGACGTGGCGGCGCTCGCCATCGGCACCGCGCTCGCCGCCGCCCGCGACCACGCGCAACTGGTCATCAGCGCGCTGCTGCCCTACCGGGCGCCCCGGCTGGAGGTGGGCGGCGGCCTGGCCGTGGAGCTCCTCCAGATGACCGAGGAGATGATCCGCCTGGAGGAGGCCGCCCTCCTGCCGCAGGAGCGCGGCATCGCGGTCTCGCTGCTCGCCCGGTTCTCGGCTGACCCGGCGGCGGAACTGGCCGCCGTGGCCGCGGCGGCCAGCGTGCTCGTCATCTCGGCGGCGCACCCGGACTACCAGGCCGTCGCCGCCGCCGATGACATCCGGATGGTGGTGACGGTCACCGCGGCCCCGCCCGCCGGCTGGCGCCGCGTGGTGGTCCGCGCCGGGACCGGTCCGGACGCCGACGCGGCGGCCGAGGCCGCCAGCCTGCTGGCGGCGGGCGGCCCGGCCACGATCGTGGTGGATCCCGCCGGGCTGGCCGGGCGCGCGCTGGACCGCTTCACGAGCCAGCTCGCGACCACGGGCCCGGCACCGGAGGTCTCCGCCCGCGTGCCGGACGACGCGCTGGTCGTGGCCCGCCAGGGCGGCGCCACGCAGGATGCCCACCTTGTCGTCCGGGCCGGCCCCGGCTACGTCCAGGCCGAGCCGGGCGCGCTCGTGCCCGCCGACCTCGGGCAGGCCGGCCTAGGGCAGCAAGGGGACAGGTGATACCCGATGGCGCGAGCACTGGCCGGACGGTATGAGCTGGAGGTCCCGCTCGGTCGTGGCGCGTCCGGGGAGGTCTGGCGGGGCCGTGACCTGGCGACGCGCAAGCCCGTTGCCGTGAAGCTGGTCCAGCTGGCCGAGATCGGGGACTCCGCGCTGATCGCGCAGACGATCGCCCGGTTCCGGCGGGAGGCCGCCACCCTCGCCCGGCTCCGGCACCCCAACATCGTGGCCGCGCTGGAGGCGGGCCGCATCGACAATGAGCTGTTCCTGGTGATGGAGCTGGCGGAGGGCACGTCGCTGGCCAGCATGCTGGACCAGCGCATCGCCAACAACCTGGGGCTGCTCCCGGTCTCCAGCGTGCTCCGCGTCGCCGAGCAGGCCTGCGCCGGGCTAGCCGCCGCGCACTCGGCCGGCGTCGTGCACCGCGACATCAAGCCGAGCAACCTCATGGTGGCCACCCGGCTGGACACCAAGATCATCGACTTCGGCATCGCGCGGCTGCTGCACGACAATTCCCCGCGGCTCACCCGGCCGCGCCAGCAGATGGGCACGCTCGCCTACATCTCGCCGGAGCAGTTGGAGGACAACGACGTCGACGGGCGCGCCGACCTGTACTCGCTCGGCTGCGTGCTGTACGAGCAGCTGGCCGGGCGCCCGCCGTTCGTCGCGGAGGTCCCGAGCGCGCTGATGCAGATGCAGCTCAAGCAGCGGCCGGCCCCGCTGGACACGCTCAGGTCAGACCTTCCCGTGGGGCTGGCCCGCCTCGTCGACCGCCTCATGGAGAAGGACCGGTCCGCGCGGCCGGACGACGCGACGCAGGTGCTGCGCTACATCGCCGCCATCAGCGCCGGGGCCGGCCAGGGCAAGCCCGCGCTGGAGGCCGACCGGCAGACGGTCAGCAAGCCCGCGGTCCTCGACGGCGAGCAGCCCGCCGCGCCCGGCCTCGTCCGGCCCGAGGCCGACCGGCAGACGGTGGTGGCGGGCGAGACCCTGCCGGCGCCGGCCGCGCGTACCGCCGCCAAGGCAGGTCAGCCGCGGGCAGGTCAGCCGCGGGCACAGCCGTTGTTCGTCCCGCGCGACCAGGGCGGCGGGCCGGCCTACGAGCGGACCGAGCCGAGTCTTCCCACCCTTGAGCCGCCGGCCGGCCCGCCCGCCGGCGACCGTGACCAGGCGGCCCAGCGCCCGCCGGGCCCGCCCGAGTGGCCAGGCCCGCGGAGAGCGAGCACGCCGCGCCGGGCCGCCCGCTGGCGGGGCGCGGTGAGCACGCTGGTCACCCTCGCCGTCGCGGCCGGACTTGGCGTCTTCCTGTGGGACCGGACGCATCAGCCGCTGGCCGTCAGCGGGGTCGCGGTATCCCTGGCGGGCCCGCCGCCGGGCTGTGAGGCCACCGTCGGCCTCGTCGCCACCATCACCACCAACGGCAAAGGCGGTCCGATCGCGTACGAGTGGATCCGCGACTCGAACGAGGCGGGCAGCCCCGCCACGGTCACCGACCAGGCCGGGCACGACACCGTGCAAGTGACGCTGACCTGGTCCTTCCACGGCAAGGGCACGCAGCAGGCCACCGCGCAATTGCGCGTCCTGACGCCGAACGTGGCGTCGGGCAGCGCCCACTTCACCTATTCCTGCGCCTGATGCGCGCCTACAGCAGCCCGCGTCGCGACGAGCGTAACGGATGACAACAGGAGCTGACTAATGCATGAGCGTTCAGACCAACCCCAGTGACCCCCGGTGGTGAGCGATGACCGATGAGCGGGACCGCAAGACCGTCATCGGCGGCTTCGGCGCCGACCTGGCGCAGATCATCCCGGACAAGATGCCCGGCGAAGGCGGCGGCGACCTGACGCACGGAACTGCTGGAGACGCCCGTCTGGACCGAGCCAGATGCTGGCGTCGGCGGGAATCCCGATCATCGACGTGCCGTTCGTGACCGTCGGCGGCGGCATGGGGTCGTTCGTCATGGTGGATTACCTGAAGATCGCCGGAGTGCCCGGCCGACCAGATCAAGGTCCTGACGAACATCAACTTCGCCTGGCAGACGTATGAGTACCTGACCCGGGTGTCGCAGATACCGGACGAGTCGCGGATCCGCTCGGACTCCTCGTCGCGGCCGGACAACATCTGGGGATTCCCGTCCTACGCCCTCCAGGAGGCCTGGCAGGACAAGTCGCTCGCGCACCTGTGGCACGTGCTGATCGAGCCGATCTTCGCCGACTACTGGACCCCCCGGCGGTCAACCGTCTTCAACAGCCTGGACGCGCGAGTCCAAGCGGATCGGCTACGAGAAGCCTGCTCGCGCGCGGCGCGGTCCGCATGGTGCGCCGCCGCTTCGGCGGGGGCTACTTCACGATCCTCACCCCGGACAAGGGGACGAGCCCGACCAAGCGGGTCGCCTACCGGTCCAGGTTCGTCCACCTCGCGGTCGGTTACCCCGGCCTGCGGTACCTGCCCGACCTGCAGGAATTCCGCGAGAAGTACCAGGACTACGAGCGCGTCGTGGCCGCGTACGAGCCGCACGAGCACGTCTACGAGACGCTGAAGAACAGGCCGGGCACCGTCGTGATCCGCGGCGGCGGCATCGTCGCCTCCCGGGTGCTGCAGCGGCTCTTCGACGACCGGGAGAAGAACCGGCTGCCGACGAACATCATCCACATCTTCCGCACCTACATCGAGGGCCCGCACGGCCCGCACCCGTGGATGCGGCGCAAGGGCGGCCACGGCTGGGCCTACCAGGGCTTCAACTACCCGAAGTCGGTCTGGGGCGGGCAGCTGAAGGCCCAGATGCGCAGGCTCGACGGCGATGACAGCGGCCAAGCTGTACGACCTGATGGGCGGGACCAACACGCCGTACCGGCGCGTCTGGCAAAAGCAGATGGCCGACGGCCGGGCCGGCGGCTACTACCACGACATGCAGGGTGAGGTCACGAAGGTCGAGCCGGGCGCGGCCGGCGGCGTGGTCAGCTACGTCAAGAACCGCAAGACCGGCGAGGAGCAGCAGATCCAGGCCGACTTCATCATCGACTGCACCGGCCTGGAGGCCGACATCTCCGAGCACCGGGTGCTCGCCGACCTGCTGAAGCACAGCGGCGCCGGCCGCAACCCCAAGCAGCGCCTTGAGGTCGAGCGGCACTTCGAGGTCAAGGGGACCGCGAACGGCGACGGCGCGCTGTACGCCTCGGGCGCGGCGACGCTCGGCGGCTACTTCCCCGGCGTGGACACCTTCCTCGGCCTGCAGATCGCCGCCCAGGAGATCGCCGACGACCTGGCCCGGCGCGGCTTCTGCCGCAAGATCGGCCCGGTGCGGTCGACCATCCAGTGGTTCAAGTGGCTCAACAACACCCCGATCTGATCGGTTAGGAGGCTCACATGGTCCCCACACTGGTCGGCCGCGTCCAGACCCGGATCTTCTTGCTCGCGACGGTCGGCGTCATCGTGACCGCGCTGATCACGCCGCTGCTCCCGATCCCGGGCGCGCTGGGGCGGCATACAAGATGACCTACCTCATCCTGGCCACCGTGCTGGTGGTCGGCATCGCCTGGGAACTGCTGTACCACCTGCTCATGCAATGGCGCTGGGAAAAGGACTGGCCGTCCCTGTTCGGGCTGGCCACCGCGGTGCCGGAAGGCATCGTCGTCTGGATACTCCTCGCCGTGCACGCGGTGCCCGGCCTCAGCAAGACCCCGCCGCTGTCGGCGTTCCTGATCGACTTCATCGTTGTCTGGGTATGCGTCTGGCTAGTGGGCCAAGGGCCGATGCGCATACCGTTCATCCGCTGGCGGTTCCACGGCGGGAGGGTCATATGACTGACATGAAGATCAACGGATGCGTGCCGCTTCCAGGCCAGGGCCTGGTCGCGAGGAGCGGTGACCTCGTCGCCGTGACCGAGGGCGAGCGGGGCCGGCCCGGACCCGCTGCTCGGCGCGCTGGATGAGGTAGCCGCGACAGCCGGCGACGGCGCGGCGCTCGTGCTCGCCGTCGCGCGGGCGATGCTGGCGCACCCGGACCAGGTATCGGGAGCCTGCGCCGGCATCACGGCCAGCGGCGAGGTGGCCGTCCTCGTCCACGGCAGCGCGGTGGCGGCCATCTCGGTCGACGGCGGCCAGGAGGTCGAGGTCACGGCGGATGGCTCGATGCTCCCGGTCAACCGGACGTTCGCCGGGACCGCCGTCACCATCCGGCTGGCCCTGGGCGCCCCGGGCGACCTCGATGCCCGGCTCCGGCTCGACGGTGGCGTCGTGTACGCCGGCGGGCTGGCGGTGACGGCGTCCACTGAATCCGCCAAGGCGGCCACGGTGATAACCAGCGGCGTGCAGCTCGCGGACCAGCCGGCCACCGCCCCCCGGCCCAAGGCGGCCAAGGCGGCCGGCCCGAGGCAGCCGAGCGCCCGGCCCGCCGCCCCGCCTGTCGCCGCCCCGCCGGCTGCCGCCCAGCCCGATCCCGTACCCGAGCCGGTGCCACTGCCTCGCCCGCGGTCACTGCCTCGCCCGCGGTCACTGCCTCGCCCGCGGCCGCTGCCTCGCCCGCCGCCACTGATGCCCCGGCGGGTCCCGCGGCCGGCGACGCGGACGGCCCCAGGGACGCGGCGACCATTCCGCCGGCCACCATCCTCGACCAGGCGGGCGCGCTCCTCGGCCACCAGGAGACCTACCTCCCGGCGGGGCCCGCCAGCGACATCGGGCACGGCGGCGCCGAGGGCTGGCTCGCGCCGATGGAGTTCATGCCGACGGCGCCGCCGGCCAGCCGTGGCCGCGAGCCCGAGCTGCACGAGCCGGACCCGGCGGCGGACTTCGAGTGGATCTCGCTGACGCCGTCCGGCGAGCCCGACGGGCACGATCACGAACAGCCCGGCGAGCAGGCACCCGACCTGGACGTGCCGCCGCTCGCGCCGGAGGGCGCCGAGCCGGCCATGGTGGAAGGCGTGCTGTGCGCGCGCAATCACTTCAACGACCCGGACGTGGCGTACTGCAGGCAGTGCGGGATCGGCATGGTCCAGCAGACCAGGACCACCCAGCTGGGCCAGCGCCCGCCGCTCGGCGTGCTGCTGCTCGATGACGGCACGGGGTTCACCCTGGACCGCGACTACGTTCTCGGCCGCGAGCCCGTGCTCGACGGCGACGTCGCGGCCGGGCGGGCCAGGCCGCTGCGCATCACCGACCCGGACGGGACGGTCGGCCGGGTGCACCTGCGAGTGTCCCTCGTCGGCTGGCAGGTCGAGGTCAAGGACCTCGGCTCGGTCAACGGGTCAGTCATCCACCTGCCCGACGGAGGCGAGGGCAAGCTCAACCCCTACGACCCCGTCGTGGTAGCGCCCGGCACCCGGATCGGCATCGGGCAGCGCAGCATCCAGTACCTGTCCTACCGGGCCGGATAGCCGACAAGACAAGGAACCCCAGTGCAGAAGATCGCGGATTACGAGCTGGTCAAGTCCCTTGGCTACGGCAGCCACGGGCAGTTCTTCCTCGCGCGCAAGCCGCCGCGGCTGCCGGTGGACGCGGAGTACGTCGCGGTCAAGGTGTTCGCGGGCACCTCGACGGCCGATACGTTCCGGCGGGCGACGAGGGAGCTGAAGGCATTCGCCGCGGTGACCTCCCCGTACATCGTCACCCTGTACGACGCGGGGCGTCATGACGGCGTCATCTACTACTCCATGGAGTACCTGTCCGGCGGCTCGCTGGCGATCCCGGCCAGCGAGGTGCCGCTGCCCGACGCGGCAGCGGGCGGTGCGGGACGCGGCGCGCGGCGTCGCCGCCATGCACGCGGCGGGCCTGGCGCACCGCGCCATCAAGCCGGGGAACATCCTGCTCGGGGACGGGGTCGCCAAGCTGTCCGACCTCGGCCTCGCGCACGTGATGCAGCCGGGCGTGACGCTCACGGGCATGGGGCCGGTCACGTCGATCGAGTACATCGACCCGGACCTGCTGCAAGGGTCTCCCGCCAGTCAGTCCACCGACGTGTGGTCACTGGGGGTCACGCTGCACCGCGTGCTGACCGGGCAGGGCATCTACGGCGAGGACCTGCCGACCGATGACGGCCTGCTCGCCCTGCGCAAGGCCCTCGTGGCCGAGCCGCGCATCGCCCCGGGCCTGCCCGCGCGCCGTGACGGACCTCATCACCGCCTGCATCGGCCCGGCGCAGGGCCGGCCGAGCGCGGCGGAGTTCGCGCAGCAGCTCGACGACATCCAGCTCACGATGTCGCACCGCTGACCGTTGCCGCTGCCCGGGTGACGAGCCGGGCTAGGAATCCAGGTGCGGCGCGCGGTGGGCCTGCGGCGGGATGGCGATGGCGGCCCGGCGGCCCTCCGGCGACGGCGGGCCGGCGCCGTCGTGATCCCGGCTGTCCGGGCCCGACACGACCCACTGCGCGGGCACCTGGCTGGCGGGCAGCCGGCCACGGCAGTACTCGGCCAGCTCGGTGGCCGCGTCCGACAGCGGGGCCGCCAGCTGCACGACCGCGGCCATCACCTGGTGCCCGTGATGGTCGGTGACCTCGACCGCCGCGGCATCCCAGACGCACGGATGGCGGCGCAGCGCCACCTCGACGTCGCGCGAGCTCGGCAACGCGGGGAACATGCTGGTACGGCTCCTTGGTCTGCGACGACGCGCGGCGCGCCGCGTCGTTGGGATCTGTGCCGCGGATAGGGGGAGCCGTGGCTATCGGTAATACTGTCAGTCACAGTCTGCCACGATAGCCCTCGTTGACATGGGCAAACGCGGAAAGCTTGTCGTCGCTGGCCCATGACCGCGACCATTGCTGGCGGGGCGGCAGACTGGACAGGTGCTCAAGACGATCCCGGTGGGCGACGCCGGCGACCCGCGGCTGGCGGACTACACCAGGCTGACCGACGTCTCGCTGCGCGTCAGCCTGGAAGCGGCGCACGGGCTGTTCATCGCCGAGGGCGCCAAGGTGATCGGCCGCGCCGTGCGGGCCGGGTACCCGGTGCGCTCGCTGCTCCTGGCCCAGTCCCGGGCGGCCGACCTGGCCGGCCTGCACGAGCTGGCGGCACCCGCCGGGCGGGACGTGCCCGCCTACGTCGTGCCGGACGAGGTGGCCGAGCAGCTCACCGGGTACCGGGTGCACCGGGGCGCGCTGGCCTCGATGCGCCGGGTGGAGGTCACCGCGGTCGGCGAGGTCCTCGCCGGCGCCCGCCGCATCGTGGTGCTTGAGGATCTCGTCGACCACGGCAACGTCGGCGCGATCTTCCGGTGCGCGGCGGCCCTGGGCATCGACGCGGTGATCCTCTCACCGCGCTGCGCCGACCCGCTCTACCGGCGGTCGGTCAAGGTCTCCATGGGCGCGGTGTTCGCCATACCCTACGGGCGGATGACCGACTGGCGCGACGGGCTGGCCGAGCTCCGCGCGGCCGGCTTCACGCTGCTCGCGATGACCCCCGGTGAGCAAGCGACCCCGATCGCGCAGGCGCTGGGGAACCTCCCCGGCCAGCCGGGCGGAGCCGGCCGCGCCGCCCTCCTGCTCGGCACCGAGGGCGATGGCCTGTCCAGCCGCTGGCTGCACGAGGCGGACGAGGCCGTGCGAATCCCGATGCATCCCGGTGCCCGGGCGGCCGGCGTCGATTCACTCAACGTCGTCGCGGCCGCGGCGATCGCCTGCAACCTTCTCGCCCTGTCTGGGATGGAAAAGTTATGATCCGGAGTGCGGACTAAGGCGTCCTATAAGAGAAGACTTTGATGCAGGTGCGGTCCGGGAGGGGGAGGCGGCCTTTGAGCATCAGCGAAAACCAGGACGCGACCACGCACGACCAGCCGGCGAACGGGGGGCGCCTGGGCGCGGTCCTCGGGAGCATCGAGGCGGAGCAGGACGAATCCGGCAAGCGGGTCCCGGCCGCGACCAAGTGGGGGATGGCCGGCCTGCTGCTCGTCTACTCCGGGCTGGGCGCCTACGCCCTGATCTCGACGGTCGGCAGCAGCGCGGGCCCCGGGCATCCCGAGGGGGTAACCCGCAGCGTCGCGATCGCGCTCGGCAAGCCATCCGCCTCCACCCAGGCGGGAGGGGCCCAGGCGTCCGGTGTCGAGGACCTGCCGGGCCAGCTGCACGTCAAGCCGGCGTCCGGGGCGTCCTCGGGCATGGCCACCGCACCCGCGCGGCCAGCCGCGCCACCGAATGAGGTGCTGACGGCGATCAGCGCGGTCGCGGTCGGCCCGGACGGCGCGAGCGACGGCGACCATCCCGAGCTGGCGCCGCTCGTCCTCGACTCTCGCACGCAGATGTCCTGGGTGACGCACTGGTATGAGTCGGCCTACTTCGGCAACCTGAAAGACGGCACCGGCCTGCTGCTCGACATGGGCCGGATCGTGACCGTCAGGCAGATCCAGCTCGCGCTGGGCGGAAGCCCCGGGTTGTGGGGAGCCGACCTGCAGATCCGCGTGGGGGACAGTCCCAACCTCGCGAGCCTGACGCCGGTGGCGTCGGCCAGCGACGTCGGTGGATGGGTCTCAGCCAAACTGCACGCCCCGGTGTCCGGGCGCTACCTGCAAGTCTGGTTCACGAAGCTGCCGCTGGACGCGCAGGGCACCTATCAGGAGCACGTCTACGGCATCACCGTCCACGGCTCCGCCCACCGGCCGTCTCAGTCGTCGGCCGGCCATGTCAACACCACGAGCAAGACCACCGGACGTTCCTGGACCACGCGCGCCGGCGGTCATGCGGGCGGCGGCTGGGGCGGCCACGGCGGCCACGGCGGCCATGACGGCGGCGACGGCGGGAGCCACGCCTTCGGCGGTGGTCACGGCGGCGGTCGCGGTCATCGTTAGGAATCCGCTGCCGGATTGCGCCATGGTCAGCTGCCTGGTTTCGGTACATTTCTACCGGAGAACGGGCATTTCACGGGCGCCTGGCAACCGGGCGATGCGGGAGGGCGGACCTTGACGTTCGGCGAGCAGGAGGATGGCGCGGCTCCTGGCGGATGGTTCACCCCGATACAGAAGTCTTCACCGGGCCAGCCGGAGCCAGGCCAGCCCGAGCCGCCCGCGACATGGGATTCGGAGCCGGGCGCGCCCGGGCCGGTCGTGTCTGGTGCGCGCCCGGCGGGGCCGGATCAGGCGCAGGGCCCCGCGGGGTCGTGGTTTGACGCGGCCCACCGCGCCGAGGCCAAGCACGAGCCGGACTTCGGGGGAGCCGCGTGGTTCGGGCCGCCGGGCCCCAGCTTCGAGCCGTCGCCGTTCGCGACCCGCGGCCCCGCGCCAGTCAGCTCCAGCGCGCAGGACACGGTAGTCGGAAGCTTCCCGCCGGTGGGCGCGACGCTGCCGCGCGACCCCGCGCCTACCCCGTCACCCGCGCCCGCGCCCGCGCCGTCACCCGCGCCCGCGCCGTCACCCGAGCCTGCGTCTGCGCCTGCGCCGCCACCTGCGCCCGTGCGGCCGCCTGCCCCCGGCTGGTACTCCGAGTACCCGCCGTCACCGGCGCCCGCGCGCCACCCAGAAGACGGACGCCACCCAGAAGACGGACGCCATCCCGAGAGCGGCCGGTATCCGGCGGACGGACGGTACCCGGAAGTCGGGCGCTACGCCGAGGCCGTGCGCTACCCCGAGGCCGCGCGCACCCAGGAGGCGGCCGGGCACGCCGCGCCCGCGGTGGCGCGCAGTGAGACGGCCGCCCACTTGTGGGCCGAGGTTACCCGTGGCGGCACGCCGGCCGGGGTGAACCCGAATCAGGGTCCCGTCCCTGTGCAGGACCCGTGGGCGGACGTACCGCTCGGCCACGATGGCGGGCCGGCCTGGGGGAGCGCGTCCGGGCCGGGCAACGATCCCTTCGGGCCGGATGACGCTCAGCGCCGACGACCTGGTCGCCGGCGAGTTCGGCCCTGGTGAGGAGAACGTCCCCTTCCGGGGGGCCAGGCGCATCGACGTCAGCACGGCCAAGGCCGCTCCGCCGCGGCGTCCGAGCGTGTCCGGCCAGCCGAGCGCGGACGACAGCGCCGGTAACTTCAGCAGGCCGAAGCCACGCCGGTCGGAGTCAGGCGCGTTCCGCCGGATCCGTGATACCGGCGCGATGCGGGCCATCATGGACACCAACGCGATGCGGACCCTGATGGACACCGCCGCCATGCAGATCCTCCGCGAGCGGTTCGCCAAGCGGGGCAGGCTCATCGCGTCCGTCGTGCTCGTCGCCTGGGTCGGCGCCGCCGCGGCCGCCATCGTGGTGCTCGCCTCCCCGAAGGGCAGCGGCACGCCGAAGGCCGCCCCGTCCAGCGCGCCGGCCGCGAGCGCGAGCGCGGCCGGCGCCGGCGCATGCCGGCACCGGGCCGGCATCGCCGCGCCCGTCCGCCAGCCCGGGCAAGACCGCGGGCAAGGCCACGGCGCCGGCCACGATGCTGTCGGTGGCGAGCGTCGCGGCGTTCGGCCCCGAGGGCACGTCAGACGGCGACAACTCGGCCCTGGCGGCGTACGTCATCGGGCGCGGCGGCAGCAGGCCGTGGCAGACGAAGTGGTACGGGACGCCGCACTTCGGGAACCTGCAGTCGGGTACCGGCCTGCTGCTCGACATGGGCAAGACGGTGACGGTCACCAAGGTCACGCTGAACCTCGCGGCGGGCAGCGCCGACGTGATCGTCCGGGCGGGCAGCAGCCCGGTTCCCGGCACCTTCACCGAGATCGCCGTCGGCAACGGCATTGGCGGGACGATATCCCTGTCGGCGGCCACGCCGGCCAGGGGACGCTATGTGGAGGTCTGGTTTACCTCGCTGCCCAAGACCGCGGCGGGGACCTACCAGGAGTCCGTGTACGGGATCCAGGTCACCGGCCGGCCATAGCCTACGACACGGGCACCACGACGCCCGCGAACCCGGTGAGCGCCCGGGTCAGCTCGGCCGCCGAGGTGGCGTGCCCGTCCGGGGTCAGGGCATTGAACGCCCTGATCCCGCCGCTGTCCTCATCCGGCGCGATGCCACGGGCGCCGGTGCACCGGGGGTAGCGGACCCCGGGAGCGGCCGGCCTGACCGCCTCCACCACGACGTCGTGCCGCCAGTCGTCGCCGAAGTCGTAGACGTACCGCATGCTGTCCTTCACGGCTGGCGCGACCTGGGCGAGCGCGACCGCGGACTCGTCGGCGCGCTGCGACCAGAAGTCGTGCGCGGGGTCGCCGACCTCGCCGCAGGCCGTCTCGAACAGGTGCGGATGGCAGTCGAACCAGCCGAACGCGGTCTGCAGCGCCTCGTGCAGCACGTTCAGCGGCAAGTCGCTCGGGACCTCAAGGCGCCGCCAGACGGGCGGCCTCGCCCCGTGCAGGCTCACCTTGAGGCGGTGCACCGTGGTCGCGGCGCATCCCGGCAGCTCCGGCAGCGGGCGGGCAGTCGACGCGAGAGCCATGCCCAGGCAGCCTGACGCCGAGCGACGTACCGCCCCGCGCCAGCACCGTCTTGAGGATGGCCTCAAGTGACTCTTCAGTCCTCGGCATGCTCGCGATTCTCGCGCAATACCCCGCCCAGGCAGTCGAGCCACGCCGGAGGAGGCGCAGCGGTGACTGGACTGAGCGGAGCGACCGAGGTACGAGGGAGTGAGCGAGGGAAGGAGCCGCGCGAAGCGCCGAGTCCGGCGTGGCCGGGGCGAGCTGCGGAGAGCCACGCCGGAGGAGGCGCGCGGCGACTGGAATGGTTTGCGCCCGATTTCATAGTCGTTAAGCCGCATGTTGAATCCTCATTTAGTGGGATATGTAGATTCACCCAGGTCAGACCAGAACTAACCTGGAGCTTTCATGCCTGAACTGTCTCGCCGGAACGTCATCAGGGGTGCCGCCGTCACCGGCGTCGCCGCGGCAGCGGCGGCCTCGCCCACGGCCAAGGCGCTGGCCGCCCCGGCCGGCTCCGCCACGACCGCTCACCGCCGCTTCGGCGACCTTCGCGACATCAAGCACATCGTGGTCCTCATGCAGGAGAACCGCAGCTTCGACCACTACTACGGATCAATGAGCGGCGTCATCGGCTTCGGTGACCGCTCCACGATCCAGCTGCCCGGCGGCTACCCGGTGTGGCAGCAGCCGACCACCCCGCCCGGCGTCCCGGTCACCGGCACCCAGTACCCGTGGTCGCTGAGCGCGGGCACCTTCGTCGGCGCCCAGCCCCCGAACCCCGAGCAGGGCGCGCAAAACTTCCCCGGCACCAGCCACGGCTGGACCGACCAGCACGGCGCCTGGTACGGCGGCCTCATGAACGCCTGGTACTACGCCAAGGGCGGCCCCACCACGCTGGGCTACCTGACCCGCGAGGACATCCCGTTCCACTACGCGCTCGCCGAGGCCTACACGATCGGCGACGGCTACCACTGCTCGGTGCTATCGGCCACCGGCCCGAACCGCACCTACCTGTGGTCGGCCACGATCAACGCCGACCAGGCGAACGGCACGTTCATCGCCAACAACGGCGGCGACGAGCTCGGCCAGTTCCTGCCCTGGACCTGCTACGCCCAGACGCTGCAGGAAGCCGGCGTGACCTGGAAGGTCTACCAGGGCAGCGACAACTACGGCGACAACGGCGCGCAGTACTTCAAGACGTTCGCCGACCTTGACCCGTCGCAGGGCGGCACCGCGCCCGCGCCTGGCACCAGCCCCTATTACGACAACGGCCTGGCCAACGTGCCCGAGCCGCTTCCGGCCGAGGACGGCAACGCCGACAACCTCGCCAACGCCATCAAGGCCGACGTGCTAGCCGGCAACCTGGCCCAGGTCAGCTGGGTGGTCACCAACCAGCAGTACTCCGAGCACCCCGACGGCGCCCCGACCGACGGCGCGTACTTCATCGGGCGGGTGCTGAAGGCCGTGCACGACGCCGACCCGGACGTGTTCAACTCCACGCTCTTCATCTACAACTACGACGAGAACGACGGCGACTTCGACCACGTGCCGCCGCCGTCCCCGGCGCCAGGCACCACCGACGAGTTCGTGCTCGAGACCTCATTCGAGCCGGTGCCGCTGCCGGTCGGCCTCGGCTTCCGCGTCCCGGTGATCCTCATCTCCCCGTGGTCCCGCGGTGGCTGGGTGACCTCCGAGGTCTTCGATCACACCTCGGTCATCCAGCTCATGGAGAAGTGGACGGCCGCGATCGGCAAGCCCGCGCCTTCCCCCTACGTCTCCGCCTGGCGCCGCAGCGTCTCCGGTGACCTGCTGAACGCGCTCGACTTCGAGCACCCCGTCTACGGCCTGCCCGACCTGCCCTGGGTCACCGCCCCGGTCGGCGAGGCGACCGAGTACCACCCGGTACCCGCGAGCAGCAAGATGCCGTCGCAGGAGCCGGGCGTCAAGCGCGCCCGCGCGCTGCCCTACCAGCAGAACGCCAGCCTCCACGGGGTGATGGCCAACTCCGACGGCACGGTCACCGTGAGCGTCGCCCTGTCCAACAACGCCCCGTGGGTCACGCGCGCCAGCCACTACGCGATCTACGACAACACCCTGCAGACGGCCCCGCCCGTCGCGAGCTACCCGGCCGCCTTCCCCGGCCAGTTCACCGTCGCCGGGTCGCGCGAAAACTGCCACGCCGCCACCACCGCGACCAAGGCCGTCGGCGGCCCGGCCTACGACGTGACCGTGGTCAGCGCCAACCGGTTCCTGCGCCGCTTCACCGGCAACGCCACCACGGCCGGAGCGAACCTGAAGGTGACCACGTCGTTCTTCGGCAACGGCTTCGCCGACAAGCCCGCGCTCCTGCTCGACCTGGTCAACGGCAGCCACTCGACCGTCACCTTCACCGTGAAGAGCAACCACTACAACGACGAGCCGGCCCAGGCCATTCGCGTGCACGCGGGCGAGACCTGGCGCCACGTGGCCGACGTCGTGGCGACCTCGCACGGCTGGTACGACGTGACCGTGACCGCGAACACCGACGCCTCCTGGTCACAGCGATTCATCGGCCACATCGAAACCGGCAACCCCAGCATCACCGGCTCGTTCTAACCCCCGCCCAACCCGCCCGATCCGCCCGCCCTGCCAACCCAGCCACCCGCCAACCCGCCGATCCGCCCCGCCCCGTCGCCCCCCGCTGGCGGGCGCCGCTGGGGTCAGATCCCCCGCCCGCTGGCGGTTCTGGTGTCCTGACAGGACACCAGAACCGCCAGCGGGCGCACATTTTCGCCACAGCGATACCGCCAGCGGGGCCCCAGAGAAAGGCCACGGCCACGGAGCTAGTCAGTCCAGACGGTGCTGGTCAGCCGCTCGTAGAGCTCGATGTAGCGGGCGCGGGTGGCGTTCACGATGTCGTGCGGGATCTCCGGGCCAGGTGGCTGCCGGTCCCAGTGGGCGACGGTGGCGGACCAGTCGCGGACGAACTGCTTGTCGAGGTAGCGCTGCGGGCCGCCCGGCTGCCACTCGGCCGTGGCCCAAAAGCGCGAGGAGTCCGGGGTGAGCACCTCGTCGGCGAGGGTCAGCGTGCCGCTGGCGTCGATGCCGAACTCAAGCTTCGTGTCCGCGATGATGATCCCGCGCTCGGCCGCGATGTCCGCGCCGCGTTCATAGATCGCGAGGGTGAGCCTCTTCAGCGCGGCCGCCGTGTCGGGGCCGATCTGATCGGCGACGTCGTCGAAGGTCATGAACTCGTCGTGGCCCTGCGAGGCCTTGGTGGTCGGGGTGAAGACCGGCTCGGGCAGCCGGGAGCCCTCCGACAGTCCCGGCGGGACAGGGACGCCGCTGATCTCCCCGGTCACCTTGTACGACTGGAGGCCGAGGCCGGCCAGGTAGCCGCGGGCGATGCACTCGACGGGAATCATCTCAAGCCGCCTGCAGCGGATCGCCCGCCCGGCCCACTCCTCGGGAACGTCCGTCGCGGATATGACGTGGTTAGGGACGATGTCCTTGAGCTGGTCGAACCACCAGAGGGACAGCTGGGTGAGGATCTTCCCCTTGCCGGGGATGGGCGTGGGCAGCACGACGTCGTACACGCTCACCCGGTCGGACGCGACCAGCAGGATGTCGTCGCCGTCGGCATAGACTTCGCGGATCTTGCCGGAATGCAGCAGTTCCATGCGGTTACTCCCTGGTCAAGCGGACGGGGCAGGCGGGAAAGCCCGCCGGGCAGCCTACAGTTACCCGGCTGGCCGCCCCTGAACGCCCCTGAGAAATGCCCCTATGATGGGAGGGAACCCGCCTTTCTGACGGAAGTTCGTTCGGACGCGGTAGCAGTGCGGCCTCGGACTCGCTACAATTTGCAGTATGACGACGGCAGGTGCGACGACCGCGAGTGTACCGCCCCAGGTGCGCGGCACTCAGTCTCGCGCGCGTACGTACGCGCTGCGCCCCGTCGTCGTCCCCGCCTCGCTGGAGGCCCTGGTCGGGCCGGTTGAGGGCCTGATCGAGCTGCCGCAGCGGCTATTCTGGTCCGGTTCCGAGCGCGTGTTCGATCTTAGCGACCCCGACCGCCTGCTGGAGATGTACGAGGTCGTGTTTGACGCGGCCCGCACCGAGGCAGACCTGGCCGAGTACGTCAATGGTGAGACCCTGGCCCGCGTCTGGCCGGATGTCACGCTGGCCCCGCGCGTGCGCCGCGCCTGGGAGGCGGCGCACCCGCACCTGCGGGCCGTGACCGCCGGCGTCTGACCAGTGGCGTTTGAGGACCTGCACCGCCACGTCGCGCGCATCGCGCTCAAGGCCGTCGGCCGCAAGTACGAGGTAGCCCTCGCGGGCGGCAACGCGCTCATGGTCCACGAGGTGGTCAGCCGGCACACCGAGGACGTTGACCTGTTCGTCCGGCGCCTTGACAACGTGTCGGCGGCGGCATCGGAGATCGAGGCGGCGCTGCACACGGCCGGGTACGCCACGCAGCGCACTGACGCGGCGGCCACCGGCGAGCTTGGCGATTTCTGGCCGGACATGGGCGAGGAGCTCGCCGAGTGGGAGGTCACCGCGCCAGACGGTGAGCACACCGTCCAGTTGCAGGCCGCCTACTTCGAGACGCTGGAGGACCCGGTCACGGTGCCGGGCATCGGCCCGGTGCTCGCCCTGGATGACCTGGCCGGGTGGAAGACGGTCGCGCTCGCGAACCGCATGATGGCCCGTGACTACGTTGACATCGCCGCGCTGCTCAAGCGGTACACCGTGGAGCAGCTGATCGCCTTGGCCCTGGAGCGCGACCCCGGCCTGCAGGAAGCCGACTTCGCCGACGCGGGGCTGCACCTGGACCGGATGCGCGACAGCCGGCTGGCACCGCTCCTGCCCGGCCTCGGCGGTGAGGACGTGGCCTGGCTGCGCAAGCAGTTCGCCACCTGGCCCAGGGACGCGGCCCCCCGCGAGGACAGCCAGGACTTAGCGGCCCGCGCCGCACGCTCACCGGGCGGCCTTCCATGCCCGGTAGCGGTCGGGACAGCAGACGGCGCACGGGCGGTAGCCGGCGGCGATGGCGGTCGCCTCGTCGGCGAAGAAGACCCGGTGCCGCACGTACCCGCCGGCCGGCGATCGCGCGCAGCGCCGACGGGCAGTCGAGGCGGCCGTATATCCGGGTGCCCCGGTGGCCGCCCCATTGCCCTTTCGCGTCCGACTCTTGCGGCCTGCCGTCCGCGCCGAGCAGCGTGTAGCTCATTGCGCGTCGTGGAAGACCAGCCCGAGCGTGTGCCGCCGGCCCGACCGGATCACCGATACCCCGTGCCGCACCGGGGCCGCCGACCAGCCTCGCGCCGACCGCACCGGCCGGTCCCGGGTGGTGAACACGAACCCGCGGCAGAACGGGAGCATGGTGGCGGTGCCACGGGACTGCGCCCGCGGCCGCTGCTCCACCAGCAGGAACTCCCCGCCGCTGTGGTCCACGCCGGGCTCGTTCAAGTTGATGACGACCTGGAGCGGGAACACGAGGTCCCCGTACAGGTCGCGGTGCAGGGCGTTCCAGTCGCCCGTGCCGTAGCGCAGCAGGATCGCGGTCGGCTTGCCCTGCCCCGCCGCGTGGCACATTCGCAGCCATTCGTCCAGCGTGTCCGGCCACGGGGCAGGCCGGCCGAGCCTGGCCCACCAGTCCCGCGCGATCGGCAGCAGCCGCGGGTACAGCGCCTGCTTGAGCCGCTCGACCGGCTCGGGGTACGGGGTCTTGAAGTACCGGTACTGCCCCTCACCGAACCGGTGCCGCCCCATGTCGATCGTTGCCCGGAAGTGCCCGGCCCGCTCGTACAGCCCGCGGATCTCCTTCGCCTCGGCGGGGGTGAGCAACTCGGGCAGGAGCGCGCCGCCGAGGGCGCTGACCTCGGCGGCGATGGCCTCCCAGTCGCCCGAGTCCACCCGCTGCTTCCACGGGTCGGTGCTCTGCGCGATGCCGCTCATGCCGTGCCTCCCGCTCATGCCGTGCCTCCCGCTCATGCCGTGCCTCCCGCTCATGCCGCCTCCAGGCGCAGCAGCGCCTTCTTGGTGTCGGGGCCGCCCACGTAGCCGCCGGGTGTCCCGTCGGCCCGCAGCACCCGGTGGCAGGGCACGACGAGCGGCAGCGGGTTGGTGGCACAGGCGGTGCCGACCGCCCGGACCGCCTTCGGGTTACCGACGAGCTGCGCGACCTGTCCGTAGGTGCGGGTCTGCCCGTACCCGATCTCGGGCAGGCGCCGCTGCACGAGCTGCCGGAAACCCGCGGACAACGACAGGTCGAGGGGGAGGTCGAAGGCCCTGCGCCGCCCGCTGAAGTACTCGTCGAGTTCCCGCGCCGCGGCGTCAAGCCGCTTCGGCGCCCGCAGCACGCGCGGGCTGAGCCGCTGCGACAAGGTGCCGAGCACGCGGTCGTGGTCCTCGACGGCGTAGGCCACCCGTACCAGGCCCCGTGGCGTCGCCGCCAGCAGCAGCGGGCCGACGGGCGAGTCGATCGTTGTGTAGGCGACGTCGAGCAGGCCCTGCGCCTCGGCGGCGAGGCCGAGCCTGTCCCTGAGCCTCGACAGCGTGTCAGCGTCGGACGGGGACCCGAAATGATCTGGTGACATGTTCACGATGGCGCTCCTTCCATGGCCGCGCCCGGGTAGTTCTTCCGCAGGTTCTTGATGCCATCCGCCGCGGCCCTGCGTGCCGCGTCGGTGGTGCCGCCGAGGATCTCCGCGATCTCGGCGTAGGCCAGGCCAGCGACATAGTGGTATGCCACTGCCTGGCGCTGCTTGTCCGGAAGCGCCGCGACCGCCTGCCACAGGTCGCCGTCCCCGGCGCCCGGCACGCCGAGCGCGGACGGCGCCTCGGGTATGTCCCCGACCGGCGCGGGCTGCCGCTTGCGGGCCCGGAGCACGTCGATGGCCTTGCGGTGGGCGATCGTCACCAGCCACGCCTCGGCATTGGCGTCCTCCGGCAGGTCCGGGTAGGCGCGCATCGCCGCCAGGAAGGTCTCCGACCATGCGTCCTCGGCATCGTGGACGCCGACGATCACCCGGCACACCCGCAGCACGGTCCCGCCGTGCTGCTCCACGACCTTCTCAAACGGCTGCTTCATGGAGCTCCTGCCCTGTTGTCATTGCCAGCTCCCTTCTCACCCGGTAGACGCGCCAGCCAAGCCCGACGTGAGATCACCGCCCGCGAGCCAGGGCCTCGCGCCGCCCGGGTTATATCGGTTCGGGCCCGGGTGCCGCCGCCAGGTCAAGATTTGTTGCGAACCGGTCGTTATCAGGCCACCATGGCTACGTGACCCCCGCGACAGTCGCATTCGCCCTAGGTTCGCTCGCGTGCTGGCTCATCGTGGCCAGCACCCCCCGGGTTCGCGGGATCGTCGCCTTCCTGCTCAGCTTCCTTGGCGGCGCGCAGATCGCCGTCGCCCTGGGCTGGATCTTCGTCGGCGCGCGCTACTCGGTCCTGGTGATCCTCTGCTTCGCGTCGATCACCACGCTGATCTCGGGCATCGTGGTGGAGGAGGGACAGCCGGGCGCGCGGCCGTTCCGTTACGCCAGGCTGCGCGTGCGCCTCGGAACGCTCCTGTCCGGCGCCTTCAGCGCGCTCACGGCCGCGGCGATCGTGTTCTTCATGTTCGGCGTGTGGGCGTTCGGCACGCCAGCCTCGGTGCCGTCAAGTGCCGGCGTCCTGCCGATGCCATCCAGCCTCGCCGTCATCGCGGACGTGGACCACGGATGCGGCGCGAGCTCGGGGCCGCAGATGCTCTGCACCAGGGAAATCGACCTCCAGCTTCCGGGGGCCGCGACCCTGGACGCGAATTCCGCGGGCGGCTCGCTCGGCAAGTCAGCACCGCACGGCCCTGCCCTCACCCGCCAGGAAAAGGCCTTCGGCACGGGGGCGGCGCACACGGCCGTGTACGCCATGCAGGGCAGCTACGGCTGGCGACTGGCCACCGCGGGGCCGGGAGCCTGGCAAGGCTGCCACAGCGTCGGCTGGTGGCTCGACAAGCACACGGTCTGCACCCGCGTATCGGTAAGGAACGCCACCGCCGTCGTCACCCTGAACATCGCCAACGACTGGTAACTCCCGAAAGGCCCGGGGATTGGCGTTTACCCCCCGGAAGAATTCAAACGAGCGACGACCGCGTCGGCCTGCGCCATCGTGACCGGCATCTTGATCTCGCTGAGCGGGACCGTGGCCTGCCCGCCCTCCAGGAAGACGACCTGGTCGTGCTGGCAGACCCGAAGTTCCGGGTAGCGCGCGGCGACCTGCTCCATCTCCTGCTGGGCCTGCGCGGTCCTTTGCTGGACCGCCGGGATCACGCGCTCCTCGAACGTCTTCTGCACGCGCTTGCCGATGGCCCGCCCGAGCATGCCCATCCCGGCGGCCAGTGCCGCCCCCGCGATGTCCTCGCCGATGTCCTCGGCGATGTTCCCGGTCGGTTCGAAGTCGAAGTCGGGGCCGCGCCGGTTGCGCCGGGACTGCGGGGTTCGCCAGTGCCCGGGGCGTGGCGCGTCGGGGGACTCGCCCTCGCCCAGTACCCGGAACCCGGGCCGGCCAGGTCCCGCTCCCGGCGCGCCGCCGGGCCCCGCGCCGGGCACGTTGAAGCCCTGCCCCTGGGCGCGCTGCATGGCCTGATCGCGGGCCATGGTCATCATGTCGAGCATCTCGCGGACCGTGTGCACGTTCGCGCTGCTCCTGCACCTCGGGCAGGTCGCCGGGGGCATGTATTCGGTCATCTGCTCATCATGCTCCCTGCCAGGAGCCGCCGGTAGTACCTGGAAAGTAACCGTGACGGAATTGGCGGAAGTGACCCGTGATCGGCACGGCCAATGGGTGACCGGATATCGGGCAGGCCGTCAAGGGGCGGATGCCCGCCGCCGGCGCGGCCAGGGCCACGTGTGGGGCGTGAGCACAACACGATGCCGCAGGAGGGTACAAGACCGGGGCATGGTCCGTTCTGAAAAGGGTATTTCCGTGATCTTGACCTTGTGCGATGAGCCAAAAAGTCCCGGAACGGGATGGTGCGCGCGACCATTACGCGACGTTCAGGGGCGGAGTTAGCCTGCGGGTGCATACGTCACAGGTTGTGCCACCCCACGAGGACGGGATCACATGAGCGCGAAGAACCTGCAGGAACTGTTGGACGCCTCAGGGAACACGGTAGACCTGCTCCGTAACTCCCAGCTCGGCGCGTACATCTACCCGGTCGTCCCGGCGGAGTTCACCAACTGGCGTCGCGAGCAGATCGCGTGGGCCACGACAGCGGTGCTGTTCGACCAGACCCACCACATGATCAACCTGTTCATCTCGGGTCCCGATGCCATCAAGCTGCTATCGGACACCGGCATCAACAGCTTCGCGAAGTTCCCGGTGGACATGGCCAAGCAGTTCGTGCCGACGTCACCCGAGGGCGGCGTCATCGGCGACGGCATCCTCTTCCACCTGGCCGAGGAAGAGCTCGTGTTCGTCGGCCGCGCCCCGGTCGGCAACTGGCTGCTCTTCCAGGCCAGCAAGGGCTACAACGTCGACCTGCGGCTCGACGCGCGCTCTCCCATGCGCCCCTACGGCAAGCCCGTCTCGCGTGAGCTGTGGCGCTTCCAGATCCAGGGGCCGAACGCCTGGCCGATCATCGAGAAGCTCGCCGGCCACACGGTGGAGCAGGTCAAGTTCTTCCGCATGGGCTACCTGGACATCAAGGGCAAGCGCGTCCGCACCCTGCGCCACGGCATGTCCGGCGCGCCGGGCCTGGAGCTGTGGGGCCCGTACGAGGACTTTGACTTCATCCGCGACGCCGTCCTCGAGGCCGGCGCGGAGTTCGGCATCGAGGCGTGCGGCTCGCGCGCCTACTCCTCCAACACGCTGGAGTCCGGCTGGATCCCCTCCCCGCTGCCCGCCGTCTACACCAGCCCCGGCATGCGGGAGTACCGCGAGTGGCTGCCGGCCAGCGGGTACGAGGCCACCAACGCGATCGCCGGGTCCTTCGTCTCCGGCGACATCGAGGACTATTACGTCAACCCGTTTGAGCTCGGCTACGGGTCGTTCATCAAGTACGACCACGACTTCGTCGGCCGCGACGCCCTCGCGGCGATCGACCCGGCGACCCAGCGCCGCAAGGTCACGCTGGAGTGGAACGCCGAGGACGTGACCCGGCTGCTTGGCTCGGTCCTTGGCGAGGGACCGGGCTATCAGCTCTTCGACCTGCCGAACGCGAACTACGGCTCGTCCAACTACGACTCCGTGCTCGACGGCGACGGCAACGTGGTCGGCCTGTCGATGTTCACCGGGTACAGCTCGAACGAGCGCGCGGCCCTGTCGCTGGCGACGCTCGCGCCGGACGTGCCGCTCGGTGCCGAGGTCCGCGTGCTGTGGGGCGAGCCGGACGGTGGCACCCGCAAGTCCACCGTCCAGCCGCACGAGCAGCTCGCGGTCCGCGCGATCGTGTCGCCCGCCCCGTACTCGAAGATGGCCCGGGAGACCTACCACGAGGGCTGGCGGACCAAGTCCGCCCATGCCTGAGGGCCCTTTCTTCCCCTTCGCGGCTTCTTTCCCGCGCAACGGAACCGCCGGCTCGCCTTCTGGCAAGCCGGCGGTCCCGTTGGTGACGCCGTCAGGGGAAGGTGCTCCGCCGCGGGCGGTCAGGCGACCTTGTCGCCGAAGCGGTTCGGGCCCGGGGTGCTGGGCTGGCACAGCAGGACCAGCAGCCAGATGGCCCCGATGCCGAACGGGATGAGGCTGATGAAGTACCAGTAACCCGACCGGTCGCTGTCGTGCAGCCGCCGCACGGTGAGCGGCAGCGACACGATGAAGTTGGCCACCCCGATGAGGAACATGAGCAGCAGCAGCGGCGTGCTGTGCGCCGTCAGCGCGATGATGTACAAGATGGCGAACGGGACGCCGATGCCGAGCGCGTACCACCAGAACGCCGGGCGCGAGGCGCGGCCCTCGTACACGAACGCGTTCTTGATCGCCTGGGTGATCGCGGTGCCGAAGTCGACCGCCTGCCCCGACAGGTACGGCGTGCGCGCGACGTTGCTGAAGTTCGGCACCGCACCGTAGGCGCCCTGGCCGTAACCCGGCGCGCCGTACTGCTGCGCCTGGTACGGTGGGGCCTGCGGGGGCTGGCCGTACTGGGGTGCCTGGCCGTACTGCGGGGCCGACGGGGCCTGGCCGTACTGGGGTGCCTGGCCGTACTGAGGAGCCTGGCCCTGCTGGCCCCACTGCGGCTGGCCGCCCTGCTGGCCCTGGGGCGGCTGGGGAGGCTGCCCGTACTGAGGCGCCTGACCGTACTGCGGAGGCTGTGGCTGCGCAGGCTGGCCGTACTGGGGGGTGTACTGGGTAGGCTGGTAGGCGCTGCCCTGGCCCTGATTGGGGTCCGGCTGGTATGGGGTGCTCATTGTTCCTCCGACGACTTCCCCGCTTTGAACGCATCTCTCAGATTAAACGAATTTTATCGTCCTCTCTATCAGCGTAGTCCGCAGCTGATTAACGAACGTTACACAGGCCATGACAACCTGTTGGCCAGGCGGCACGACATGGATCTTGCCGCGGCGGTTCTTTGCCGACAGTGGAGGAGAGCATGTCTGATCAGCAGCCGGATAACACCGCGGTACGCGTCGCGCTGTGGCGGGCGCTGCACCTTGAGGTTGACGGCCTCCCGCATGTGATTGAGGACCGCGTCGGGCTCGAGCTCGCCGCGCCGGATGACGGCTGGCGGGGCCGCCCGGATATGAATCCGCAGCACACCGCGGGGTTCCGGGCATCGATCGTCGCCCGCGCCCGGTTCATCGAGGATCTCGTGGCCCAGGCGGCCGCCGATGGCGTCGCGCAATACGTGATTCTGGGCGCTGGGCTGGACACCTTCGCCCAGCGCCGGGCAGATCTCGGCGGCCGCGTTCAGGTCTATGAGGTCGACCAGCCCGCGACCCAGGAGTGGAAGCGCCGCCGCCTCGCCGAGCTCGGTTATGGCCTTCCGGGCTGGCTGCACCTCGCGCCGTCCGACTTTTCTCAAGACGGGGACTGGCAGCGGCAGCTAACGGCCGCCGGGTTCGACGACGGCCAGCCCGCCGTGATCTCCTCCGCCGGCGTCAGCATGTACCTGACCAAGGAGGCGAACGCCGCCGCGCTGCGGGACCTGGCCGCGTTCCTGGCCCCCGGCTCGACGGTGGCCATGACGTTCCTGCTGCCGATGGACCTCCTCGCGCCCCAGGACCGCCAGGGCCTCGTCCTCAGCCAGCGGGGCGCCGCCGCCGCGGGCACGCCGTTCGTGAGCTTCTTCGCGCCCGGTGAGATGCTGCGACTCGCCCGCGAGGCCGGCTTCCGCGACGTCAGGCACGTCTCCTCAGCCGACCACAACGCCCGCTACTTCACCGGCCGCACCGACGGCCTGCGCGTCTCCACGGGGGAGGACCTGCTGATCGCGGCCACGTGATCGTCGCGCCAGGGAAGGGGAGAACCTAGGCTCCGGGCGGCGCGGCCGGGCCGTCGGCGTCCAGGCCGATGGAGCGGCGGAACTCCGCCAGTCCCGACACGCGCAGCGGGTGCTCGTACCGGACAAGGCCGGCCGGCCCCACCATCAGGCGCCGGAGCCGCGCCGGCTTGCCCAGGCGGTTGACCGGGCTCCATCCCTGGTCCTCATAGCCGACCTTCTTGCTCACCGCGAGCGAGGCCGGGTTGTCGTCGAAGGCCGCCGACGTCACGAACTCGGCGTCGAGGTGGTCGAACATGAAGGCGCACATGGTCTGGCGCATCGCCGTGCCAATGCCCCGCCCCTGGAAGCGCCGCCCCAGCCAGGAGCCGGTCTCCCCGGTGCGCGTGACCAGGTAGTCCTGCGTGCCGATCCCCTGGATCCCGGCGAGCTCGCCCTCCCAGGACACCGCGAAGGCCGCCGACCACCTGCCGGGCGAGAACTCAGCCCGGCAGCGCCAGTAATACTGCGCGACGCTCAGCGGCATCTCGGCCGCCGGGGCAATCGACCACGGTACATAGAAGGGCATGTAATCGGGGTCGTGGATTCCGGCGATCGCCAGGTCGGCCAGCGGCCCCTATCAGGTCATCGGTGATGCCGCGAAGCTCAAGGGGCCCGGCGGTGATACGCACGTTAAGAAGAGGCAGCGGCGAGATGACTGTCGTTCCCATGCGACTCATCCCAGCAGAGGCTTGCGCACCGTGCCAGTCAATTTCCCGCGCGGGCCCGACAAGCGGTGCCGGGGACGTCCCCGTGTCACCCGGCACCGCCTGGCGTGGCAGCTATGAGACTGCCGACTAGTTGCGCCGAGCGGGGATGAGCGCGATGATGATGAGTCCGATGATGCCCAGGATAAGCCCGAGCGCGATGCCCCAGCCGGGGCGTCCCTTAGGCCGGCCGATGTAGTAGCCGCCGACCGCGCAGGCGATCCAGACGACAATCGGGATAATTGCGGTACCTGACAAGGTGGGCCTCCCAATTTCCATCCCCCGTGAGCTGTGGTGATTGTCCGGGTGGAGAGCCCGCCCGGGGGGTTAAAGGCTCCCGCTCGACCCTATAACGGGCATCGCGCCCGAAAGGTTGCAACGCTTACTATCGCCGCCCCGCATCGGCGGCGCAACCATTACAGTGGTCTCTTTGGGGCAGGAACGCCCCAGTCGGGCGTCAGGGGCTCGAGTCGTGCGTCAGGGCGCGACGATCGCGATCGTCAGGCCAGCAGGGCCTGCCTCCGATGGCAGGCTACGGCCGCGCCCTGCCTTGATGTCGTTTGGATGTGGCCTGCCGCTGTAAGGAGCCTGTTAGGACGGGGTCTAGCGGTCCCGGTCAAAACTAGATTCACTGATGTAACAGTGGTCGTCGCGGCGATGCGGCTCGCCGCGACGACCCTGCTTGCGCCCCTGCCGTCGTCCTCGCACACGCACGGGTCCGGGTCCGGTCCCAGCCGAATTCATGGCCAGCGAGCCGCCCGCGTCTTCCCCCGTCGCGGGCGGATTCAGGCAACGTGGCGGTCGCCGGGCGGCGCCGCGCGGATCCCGAGGACGGGCTGGCCGCCCGGGCCGGCGTGATACTCGGGGCACCACGGCCAGTGCCCGTTGGCGTCGGCATGGACAAGCTGCAGCCCCCGGATAAGGCTCCCGTAGAACTCCATCGCGACCAGCAGGTGCGCCGTGGGCTCCGCGACCTTGACAATCTCCATGAGGGGGCCATCGCCGATCCGCATGGTCTCGCCGGGCACGGGGACGGCGGTATCGAGCACGTACTCGGCCGCGTCATTCAGCAACTGGGTCGCCGGGCGAGGATCGATCCCGGTCACCACCAGCTCCGGCCGGTCGCGCGGGGTCAGCCCGACCGTGTACGCGAAGGGCGGATGGACCCCGTCGCCCTCAACCCCCACGACAGCCCACCCGTGCGTGGCAACCCGCTCGCGCATGTACTCCAGGTAGTCCGGAAATGACCCGCCGGTGTCACACTGCCAGCACATTAGCCCTCCAAAGCGTGATCGACTTCGAACCGACACTAACAGGCGGTACCGACAATCTATTCGACTGGCACTCCTGGCGACCACTTTCAGTAACTAAGTGCTACCCGTCAGCGACCCAGATAACCGACCTTCCGCCTGTTCCGCCGCAGGTGGATCCCGCATTCCATCTGTGCCGCGTCAATTCATTCGCATTTGCCCCAGCAAGTCGGCAATTTCGTTAAGCCGGTGCCGCCGTGACCGGCAAGCGGAATACGGATGTGACGTCCCAGGTTGACGTGACGGTGAATATGGGGGTTGCTCTCACCGATGCCGTGGCGAATTCCGGCAATGTCGTGGACGAGACGGTCATGCTGACACGCCAGGCGGCCCATGCGGGACTGCGCTCGGTCTGGCTTGGCCAGCGATTCGATTTCGACTCCATCGGCCTGGCCGGGATCGTCGGGCGGGAGGTGCCAGGGATCGGGCTGGGCACCTCCGCGGTACCGGTCTTCGCGCGCCATCCGATCCTGGTCTCCAGTCAGGCGCAGACCACCCAGGCCGCCACGCACGGCCGGTACACGCTCGGGCTGGCCCTCGGCGCCAAGGCGATGACCGAGATCGTGTTCGGGATGCCCTACGACCGCCCGATCGCCCGGCTGCGGGAGTTCCTCACCGCGCTGGGCGCCCTGCTCGCGGGCGGTACCGTCGAGTTCCGCGGCGAGATCCTGACCGCGGTGACGCCCGAGTCCGCCCAGGTCGCCGGCGCCACCCCGCCCGTTCCGGTCCTGGTCGCCGCGATGGGCCCGCAGGCGCTGCGGGTGACGGGCGAGCTCGCCGACGGGACGCTGCCGCTGTTCGTCACGCCGAAGGTGCTCGCCAAGCACGTCGTGCCCCCCATCACCAGCGCCGCCGCGCGAGCCGGGCGCCGGGCGCCTCGCATCGCCGTCCTCGTGCCCGGCCTGGTCACCCACGATGTGGACGCGGCGCGGGCAGCCGCCGTTAGCGCGACCGCCTTCTACGACCGGGTGCCGTCCTATCAGCGCATGACCGCGCTGGCGGGCGCGTCCAGGGCCGCCGAGCTGGTCACGATCGGCGATGAGCAGGCCGTCGCCGATGCCGTCGGCCGCTACTTTGACGCGGGCGCCACCGAGGTGATCTTCACCCAGACGAGCCTTCTCGGCGATGACGCCCGGCTGCGCACCTGGAGGCTGCTCGGCGAGCTCGCCCGCGCCTGACCCACCGCGGCAAAATCGGCGTCCCCGCCAGGACCGAAAGCGAATTAGCGCGGCGGTGCCTCGCGCAGCGCGCGGAGCTCCTCCGCCGCCGCGGCCGGGAGCCGCCGGATGGCCTCGCGGAAGGTCACGCCGGACATCGCGCGGGCGTGGGCGGCCGTCCAGGCGGCGACCCACTCCGGATCGCGCTTGGAGATCTCGCGCGCCGTCCAGCCGATCGCCTTCCGGATGAAGAACTCACTTTCGCCTAGCATCGAGGCGGCGTACGCCTCGAAGCGGGGCAGGTCCGGCCGCCCGGCCCGGATCCCGGGCAGCAGCGCGAGCAGCGCCGACCGGCGTACCCAGAAGTCCGCGTCCGCCGCCCAGCCGTCGATCCGCGGCCACGCGCCCGCCGGGCAGCGCAGCGCGATCACGCCCGGCGATGTCGGCTGCGAGCGGGTCGACGAGCGCCCAGGTACGGGCCTCGCGGATCAGCGCCTCGACCGTCGCGAGGTCCTCCGCGCGCAGCTGCCCCAGGCCCAGCCGTAGCACCTCAACGGCCGCCATCCGGCGCTCGTGCACCGGCTCGCGCCACAGCGCGAGCGCCCATGCGACGCTTTCCTGGCCGGTCAGGCCCGGGTATCCCCGGACGGCCGCGGTCACGGCCCGCCGCGTGTCCGGCACCGCGACCCCGAAGAACTCCAGGTCGCTCTTGAGGTACTTCTTCTCCGCCACGGACCGTTCGGCGCTGCCCGGCCGCCCGCAGCGCCTCAGCGAGAGCGCGCGCGGCGGCAACCGGGTCAAAGGCGGGGCCACCAGGGCGAGCGTCGTCGTGGTGCGCGGCTGGTGACATGTCCCGGGCGGCCGGGTCAGGCCTGCTGGGTCGCGGCCCAGGCGGCGCCGCGCCGCGCGCTTTCCTGCGGGGATATGTCCTCGACGCGCGTCATGATCGACCACCGCAGCCCGAACGGGTCCAGGACCGGCGCGAGGGAGAACGTGGTGCCCCGGACCGGATCCCCGGCCACCAGGCCGTAGGATTCCATGGGGTCGCTCAGCGTCAGCATGCCGGTGCCGGAGTCCAGCGCCGCGTGCGCCCCCAGGTCGCTTCCGGGCATCCGGGTGACGTCCACGACCCTGGTGTGCTGGCCAGTGGCGGCGGCGTTGTCGGTCATGCGACGACGCTACCGGCCATCCGGGTCGCGATTCTTGCACTTTCGCGATACGCAGCCGCGTGGAAGGGATGGCACGGGTGCCCGACTCAGCGTTGCCCACGTCAGCGTTGCCCACGTCAAAGGGACATCTCAATCCAGGGTCGAGCGGGCTTGCCTTCGATCGGTTCGAGCTCGGGGCCGACCTGTCCGACCTGGTGCGCCACGTCTGGGTACCGCGATGGGAGATCCCCGACGGCGAGGTCAGGCCGCAGCGCGTCCTGACCTACCCGGCGCTCAACGCCGTGATCGAGCCCGGGCAGGCCGCCCTCTACGGGCCGGATTCCCGCGTCCAGGTGCGGGAACTGCGCGGCACGTCCTGGGCCGTCGGAATCTTGTTCCGCCCCGCCGCCGGCCCCTTGCTCACCCGCACGGACCCCGCCGCCCTGGTCGGCGCGAGCGAGCCGTTGCCCGCCGCCCCGGCCGGATCGGTGCGGCAGGTCATGGCGGCCGCCGGCTATTCCAGGGATGAGCTGGCGCGGGCGCTGCGGGACTGGCTCGTCCCGCTCGCGGCCGGCGTCGATGATCGCGGCCGGCTCGTCAACGAGGCCTGCCGCCTGGCCGAGGAAGACCCCGCGCTGACCCGTGCCGCCGACCTGTCCGCGCGCCTCGGCGTTACCCCGCGAAGCCTGGAGCGCCTCGTGCGCTCCCACACCGGCATGACCCCGAAATGGCTGGTCGAGTGCCGCCGGCTCCAGCACGCCGCGACCACGCTGTTCGCCTCGCCCGGCACCGACCTCTCGGTGCTCGCGGCGGATCTGGGGTACGCCGATTACCCGCATTTCTCCCGGCAGTACCGGCGCGTCATCGGCGAGTCACCGCGAATGACCCGCGAACGCGGCCAGCAGTAAATCACAATGTAATCGGTTATTTGTGAATTTACGGACGCATGTAGTGCCGTCATGGCATTGTTGTCCCCGTATCAGGGAGGGTCGCGGCGCGCGAGGAGGGGACTGCGTTGTCTCAAAGCCCTAACGCAACGCTGGACCCCGCCGAGGAGTCCGCCGTCGGCGACCCGGCCGCCGGCGAGGCACCGTCCGGCCGGGGAGCGCTGCCTGGCAACGGGGCACTGCCTGGCCAGGGCGCGCTGCCTGGCCGGCGGCCGGGCAGGCAAGGGGGTACGCCGCGCGGCGCGGCGCAGGAAGGGACTGCTCGGACGCTTCGGGATCGTCATGCCGGCGACCGGCGTCGCGGTGGTCCTGGTGGTCATCGTCACCGTCGTCGCCTACCTGACGAGCCCGAACGGCCGGGGCGCGGCCGGCATGGCGACGGCACTGAGCGGCCTCACGAACAGCCAGCAGATGACCATGCTGGAGCAGGAGCGGCAGGAACTGCTCATCATGGACGCGGCCGCCGGCACGATCTCGATGGCGGCAAGCCCGACCAAGGTCAGCCCGGACTCGGTCATGCACGCCAGCCAGCAGGCGACGACGGGCAGTTCGTCAGGAGGCACGGTCGTCACCCAGGTCGCGCCGCCTGACCCGGGCACGGCCGAGCAGATCGGCTACAAGATGCTGCCCAGTTTCGGCTTCAATCAGACGACCCAGTGGAGCTGCCTGGACCAGCTGTGGATGCGCGAGAGCACCTGGCGCTGGGACGCGCAGAACCCTGACGGCGCCTACGGCATCCCCCAGGCGTTCCCCGGCGACAAGATGGCCAGCGCGGGCGCGGACTGGCGGACCAACCCGGCGACCCAGATCAAGTGGGGCCTGACGTACATCACCGGCACCTACGGAAGCCCCTGCGCCGCCTGGCATGAAGAGGAAGTCGCCGGCGCGTACTAACTAGGTTCCGGCCGGCCCGTCGGCGCCCAGTCGAACATGGTCGCTCATCGTCATCGGGCCTAAATGATTGACACTTTGGGGGCGGGCACCCCCGAAGTCTGAATCAGTTAGGCCCGTCGAGTCCCGTCGTCCAGCGACGACTCGTCACCCATCCGGTGCTGGGTCAGCCTAATGCGCACCTCAGTGCCGACGCAGGGGCAGCTCCGTCCGTGGCCCGGTGCCGCGACGGCATTCCGGCTCCCGGCCCGGCCACTTCAGCCCCAGCGGCACCCGCCCGCGAACTTCACACACTCCCCGTATGGACAATTCCGCCCATATCGCCGCCGAAAGTGGTCGCAGGGTGTGCGAAGTCGCCTCGGACTAGTGCAGCACGCGTAAGTCCTTGAGGGGTTTATCCGGCTGCGCCGGGTGGTCGCTGGTGCCGGTGAGGTAGAGGGTGCAGGCGGTGTCGAGTGCCTGGGTGGGGTGCCCGGTGGGCTTGCCGTCCAGCAGGACGGCTTCGGCGTAGCTGTCGGTGCTGGCCTGCCAGATCGCGAATGCCCACTCGCCGGGGTCGCCGAGGTACTGCCTGACCGCTGCCGATCATCGTGCCGCGTATACGGCGCTGATCCGGCAGGCCGGGCTGCCCTGGCCGGGCCTGGCTGACACCTTGTACGACCGGCATTACGCGCCCGGAGGCTGGCGGGCCTACCCGGACACGCTCTCGGCGCTTGAGCTACTCAGCGACCGCGGGGTACCGGCTGCGGTGGTGTCCAACATCGGCTGGGACCTGCGCACAGTATTCGCTCACCACGGCATGGATCACCTCGTGGCCGGCTACGTGCTGTCGTTCGAGGCGGGAGTGAAGAAGCCCGACCCGCGCGTCTTCCGCATGGCCTGCGACCTGCTCGGTCACGATCCGGCGGACAACCTGATGGTCGGCGATAACCCCGTCGCTGACGCGCCGGCGGCGGCGGCCGGCTGCGCATTCCGGCCTGTTGACCACGCACCCGTCGAAGAACGCCCGCGCGCGCTCCTGGATGCCCTCGCCGCAGCTGGCATCCGCCCTTAAGCGCCGGCCCCGAGGTAGCCGGCGATCTCGCGCAGGAAAATGTCAACGTCCTACCTGGCGCAGCTGAGCGCAGCCGCGTTGCCCTGAACCGGACAGCGCGCAGCCCGGCACCCCAGATACCCGCCTGCGCTCAGTGCCGCCACCGTCGTGGGCACTAGCGGTCACCCGGCGCAGCCGGATAACCCCTCAAGGACTTACGCGGTGCTGCACTAGCCGGGCGCGGGCCAAATAAGTAGTGAGGGCAAGTGGCGTCGCCGGGCAACGGCTAAGCCGGGCGCGCGCTCTTGCGGCCAACCGCGCACCACAGGGCCGACCTGCCCGTCTCGCCCGCCCAGGGTCGGGGCGCCATTCCTCGACCCGCACGAGTCCGGGCTCGACCAGGTCCGTGCCCGTCGAAGAACCGCGCCATCTGCTCGCGGCTGCGGCCGATGTACTGCTGCTGCGCCGTGCGGCTCACGACGTCTTCGAAGCCCTGCTTCGCTTCCTGGTCGAGGAGGTCCGCCCCCAGGTGGGACACGGCGAGGTAGCTGCCCGGCGGCAGGGCGTCCATCACCTTGGCCACGAGCGCGTGCGGGTCGTCGGAGTCCGGTATCACGTGCAGGATCATCAGCAGCGTCACCGCCACCGGCTGGGTGAAGTCCAGCAGCCGCGCGGCCCGGTCGAGGATCGTGTCGGTGTCGCGCAGGTCGGCGTCGATGTACTCGCGTGGCGCCCGCCTGGTGGCTGGTCAGCAGCGCGCGCGCGTGCGCGAGCACGACCGGGTCGTAGTCCACGTACACCACCCGGGCCTCCGGCGCGATCGGCCTGGGCGACCTGGTGGGTGTTGCCCGCCGTCGGGATGCCGGTGCCGATGTCGAGGAACTGCCGTATCCCGGCCTCCGCGGCGAGGTAGCGGACGGCCCGGCCGAGGAACGCCCGGTTCGCCCGGGCGGTGAAGCCCATCTCCGGGGCGATCTTGAGCACCGCGTCGACGGCGGCCCGGTCGGCCGCGTAGTTGTCCTTGCCGCCGAGCAGGTAATCGTAGATCCGGGCCTGGTTCGCCACGCTGGTGTCGAACGGCGGCCGCTCGGTCTTGCCCGCCGCGCCCTCGGCCGGGGCGGGTGCCTCGTCCATCGTCATCTCAGCGCCTTTCTCGGGGTCTGGTCATGTCTCCCGGGCGACCTGCTCGATGAAGCGCGTCGTCTCGGCCGGGGTGAGGGCCTCGCCGCTGAGCTCGTCGACGACCTCCAGGTAGTGCTCGACGTCCGAGCGCTGGTCCAGGTAGATGGCGCCGGTGAGCTGCTCGATGTAGACCACGTCGGGCAGGTCCCGCTCCTCGAAGCGCAGCACGGTGAACGACCCGCTCTCGCCGGCGTGGCACGCCGCTGGCGAACGGGACGACCTGGAGGGTCACGTGCGGAAGCTCGGCTACCTCGATGAGGTGCTGGAACTGGGCGCGCATCACCGCGGGGCCGCCGACCGGCCGGCGCAGCACGGCCTCGTCCATGACCGACCAGATCTTGGGCGGATTCGGCCTGCTGAGCAGGTCCTGGCGCTTGAGCCGCAGGGCGACCCGGCGCTCGATCTCGTCGGCGGGCGCGGTCTTGCGCCCGAGGCGGGTGACGGCCCGCGCGTAGTCCTCGGTCTGGAACAGCCCGTGCACGAACTGGACCTCGAAGCTGCGGATGGTCGCCGCGGCGGCCTCGAGCCCGAGGTACTTCTCGAACCAGTCGGGCAGGATGTCGCTGTACTTCGCCCACCAGTCCGGCGTGTTGGACTGCTGGACCAGCGCGAGGAACTTCGCCCGCAAGCCCTCGTCGGCCACGCCGTAGAGGGTGAGCAGGTCCGTCATGTCGCGGCTCTTGAGCTTGACCCGGCCGTTTTCCAGCCGGCTGATCTTGGACCGGGACGCGCGGATTTCGTAGCCGGCCTGCTCGGGCGTGATGCCGGCGGCCTCGCGAAGGCGCCGCAGCTGGCTGCCGAGCAGCATGCGCAGCACGGTCGCATCGACCGAGGAGTCTTCCAGGCCAGAAAATGGCTGGTCGCCATCCGGCCCCACAGTACTCATCACCCGCTCCAATGCCGACCGACCGGCTCGCGAGCGTCGCCGTGTCGGCCGCCCAGTGCCGAGATCATTCTGGCACACGGGTTCCGCCGTGTGGCAGGCAATGCCTACAGCGGCGCTAGCTCTGCCCGCCCCGGGTAGCGGCACGGGGCGGCGCGAGCCGTCCCCGGCGGGCGCGGCCCCCGCGTGCGGCACCTGCGTCAATCCGGGCGCATTAAATACCGCTGCTAATAAATTTCCCCAGCGGAATCGCCATCCCGGCGTGCCGTCTTATACTCCTACCAGGTGGGGTGGGACGCTTGGGGGAACATGTCGATTTTTGAAGCATTTACCGCGAAGATTCGCAAGGAATATGGCGTTAACCCGCTGCTTCCCTTCGGCACTCCGATCGAACCCGGGGTAATCGGCACCATGTCCGGCGGGAAGTTCACCCGCCGGGCTCGGTCGAATCGGTGCTGAAGAAGCCCCTGCCGCCGCTAACGACGTCCCTGGCGCCCGCGAATTGGGGCCTGACCTCGGGGCGGTCCGTTGCGGTGAGCATCCTGGCGTCAGGCCAGAACTCGAACCTGTTCCCTGACCTGCCCGCGGCATCCGTTCGGGCTGAGATCTCATTCGGCGGCCAGGAATCCTTCGTCCTGTCGGCCAAGAATGTCGTCATCTCGACGGTCGCTGACCCCGCTTCGCTACTCGGGGCCATCCTCGCCGCCTACGGTCGCCGGGAATGGGAGAAAGACAGCATCCTCATCAGCGAGGTCGCGGTGCCTGAATCAGTTTTCGCCGCGCTGTCGCGGTCCGGCAACGGCGGCGTGCTCCTCAGCGCCAAGGGGAATCTCAATGCGGGCCCCGTGGATATTGCCGGGCTCGCGGCGAGCTTCCAGGTGACCGCGAAGGCAAGCGACGCGGAGACCTACGAGTCAGGCGGGCAACCGCTCTTCTTCAATGCCCTGCGCGTCCGCGGCAAGTGGCTCTCCGGGGCGACCGTCCTGCCGTTCTCGCGGGAAGAGTACGCCGCCGACGATATCTTCGCCCGGGTCACGTACACGCCGGGCGACGTGCCCGGCCTTTACCTGCCGGACGGCCAGTGAACGACGACATGGCGCACGACATGGAAGAGGAGGCGGGCGAGCGGGCCGATCCGGAGTCGCCGGAAGATGTCCAGATACTGGGCCTGCCCGGTGCCCCGCCCAGCCCGCTGAGCCCCGGTCCCGGCCTGATACGGCAGCTCTATGACCCCGGCACCGGCAGGTACCGCCGATTTCACTACGGCCTGCCGGGCGGTCCGCCGGACCCGGGCGGCGTTGCCGGCCTCACGGGTAAAGGCCAGCGGTGCGCCCTGATCGACAGCGGGGTGCTGCGGAACCACCCGGACCTGGCCGGCCACATCGTGGACGAGGTCGACTTCACCGGCGAAGGGCCCGAGGACAGGCTTGGCCACGGCACCATGGTCGCCCTGACCCTGCTGAACCGGGCGCCCGACGCCGAGATCGTCAGCGTGAAGGCGATCGACGGATCGGGCCGCGGTCGCGTGGGGGTGCTGCTGCGCGCCATGGCGTGGGCGGGCAAGCGGGGCGACGTCCGCATCGTGAACATGAGCCTCGGGATCTTCCGCCCGCAGTGCACCGGGAATTGCTCCGTCTGCCAGGCCGCCGGGCGAATGGCGGATGCCGGGAAGTTCGTGATCATCGCCGTCGGCAACACCGAGGGCCTGGAAGCCTGCCCGGCCAAGAATCACGAGAAGGTCTTCCCCGTCGTCGACGAGAATCCCATCTCCCATGCCCTCGGCCTCGGCCTGGTCGGGCCGGACACGATCATCGCGCCGTTTCCCGTCGTCCGGGCGGAGTGGGTGCCCGGGCCGACGGCACCGCTCGGGTGGGACCTGCTCCAGGTTGACCCGGAGTCGCCTCCACCGCAGGCGACGCCGGGCGTCGGGCGGCGATCACGCCTTCCGCGAACTGCCGTTCATGGCCGTCCGCGCCGCCGGCGAGCGCCCGTCTCCGTCGGGCATCGTGACCGCGTGGAACGACCTGCCGTCCGGCTACCTCGACCTGCTCGCGGGCATCGACGCGTGCATCACCCGTCAGGCCGAGGCCATCTGCCTCGCTGACGTCCCCGGTTCCCTCCCGTCCGAGCCGCTGGAGATAGCGGCCAGGATCGCCCGAGATCACGGGTCCTCCGTCATCGTGCCCGCCGGGGACGGCGGCCCGGTGCCGCATCCGGGGACGGCGCTGGCTCGCCAGCCCTGGGTGATACCGGCCGCGGCGGAGTCCGGGGATGCGAGCGCCTCTCCCGGCGGGCTCATCGCCGCCGCCGGGGTCGCCCGGTGCGCCGCCTGCCTTCGGGTGTGCCTGCGCCTCATCCTCGGCAACCTGTCCGACCAGCAGCGTGACCACTGGGGCCCGCTGACCGCGCCGTTGCGCTTCCCGTTCATCGGGCTTCCCGGCGGCGGGATCGACCCGGGCGCCTTCCCCGCCCCCGGCCCGAACGCCGCCTACCACCTCGGCCAGGGCGCCACGCAGGTCCAGATCGCCCGGGGAGAGCAGGAACGGGACTGGTACGCCGCGGTGGTGACCACCCTGCGCGAGGCGGGCATCGCCCTCAGCGTCTCCGCCGGGCGCCGAGTCGGTGCAGCGTGCCCTCGGGCTGATGGCCCGCCCGGGGCCCGCTGGTCCCGGCCCCGGCGGCCGGGCAATCGTCAGCCCCTCGCACGAGGAGGCATCCGCGTTCCTCGCCTCCCTGGTGCCCAGCCGCTGGCTGCAGATCTTCAGCGCCGAGGCGCCGCAGCACCTCGACGCCCAGGTCATCGGCCGGCTGGACACCGAGCTCGGCCCCCTGTGGCCACCGGCCCAGGCCGACGTGCTCACCGACCTCTTCCTCACCGGCGCGCGCTTCCTGACCCCGTGAACGCGCCCCCCTATCCGCCACGGGATCGCCCCCGGTCCTGCCCGCCCGTGCCGCTAACCGCCGCTGGCCGCTATCGCCAGTGGCTCAGCGGGAGCGGGCCGCGGGCGAGCACCGTGCGGATGGCGAACGTGGAGCGCGCCTCGGTGACGTGGCCAATCGCCAGGATCTGGTCGAGCAGTACCTGTTCGTAGCTGCCGAGGTCGGGGACGGCGGCCTCGACGATGAAGTCGTCGGACCCGGAGACCACGTAGCAGGCGACGACCTCGGGGATGGCCAGCAGCGCCTGCTCGATGAGCGAGGACGTCTCCCGGGAGTGCCGGTCCACCTTGAGCCCGATGAACACGGTCAGGCCCAGGCCGGCCCTGGCCCGGTTGACCTCGGCGTGGTACCCGGCGATGATGCCGCTCGCCTCAAGCGCCTTGACCCGCCGCAGGCAGGCGGACGGGGACAGGCCGACCGCCTCCGCGAGGTCGACGTTCGCGATGCGGCCGTCCCGCTGCAACTGGGCGACGATGGCACGATCAACCCGGTCTGGCACATGCTCAGGCATGAAATGCATCATAGACCGTATATCGCGCAACGTTGATTGCGCTTAACAGCATGAACCGGGCAATATTTGCCATCGGCTGCGAGCCGTTTTACGCCAGGCTGGCCCGTGACCGAAACGTACTCGCCCCCGCGCGACCTCCCCGCGAGCCAGGTCGCGACCCGCCCGGCGGCCGGGCTCTCCCCGCCCTGCCCACCCGCCCCACCCCGCCCGGCCGCCCTGCCCGGCTGTCCACCCTGCGCGGCGCGGCGCTCTACATCGGCGCCCTGCTCGGGCCGGGCCTGTTGCTGCTGCCCGGCCTCGCCGCCGCCGAGGCGGGTCCCGCGTCGCTCCTCGCCTGGGTCGGGCTGCTCCTGCTGTCCGCCCTGTTCGCGCTGGTCTTCGCCGCGCTCGGCCGGCACTTCCCGTCGGCCAGCGGGGTGACGGGCTACGTGACGGCCGGCCTCGGCGACCGGGCGGGGCGGACGTCGGCTGGATGTTCCTTGCCGGCGTCGTCACGGGCGCGCCGGTCGTCCCCTGATCGGCGCCGGCTACCTCACCGCGCTCACCGGCGGCGGCCAGCTCGCGCAGGCGTGCGTCGCGGGGCTGCTGCTGCTCGTCGTGCTGACCCTGGCGGCCTTCGGGCTGCGCGCGAGCAGCACCGCCCAGCTCCTCCTCGTCGGCCTGCTCGTCATCGTGGTCACGGTGGCCGTCGCCGGCTCGGCCCACGCGGCCCGCGCCGCCAACTGGGCGCCGTTCGCCCCCCATGGCTGGCCGGCCGTCGGCCACGCGGCGGCGACGCTGATGCTGTCGTTCGTCGGGTGGGAGGCGGTCGCGCCGCTGACCACGCGATTCACCAGCCCGGCCCGGCAGCTGCCCCGGGTGGTGGCGATCGCGCTCGCGGTCACCAGCGTGCTCTACCTGGGCCTGGCGGCCGCCACCATCGGCGTGCTCGGCCGCGGCGCCGGCACCCTGGTCCCGCTGGCCGGGCTGCTGCGGTCCGCGGTCGGCCCCGCCGGGACGGCCGCCGCCGCGGTGGCGGCGGTGGTACTGACCCTGGGGTCCACCAACGCCTACATCAGCGGCGCCGCCGCCATGACCAGCGCCCTGTCCCGGCGGCGCACTGTCCCTGGATGGCGCATGTCCCTATGCGCACTGTCCCTATGCGCACTGCCTCGGCCCCGGGCGGCGACGCGGCGGGCGGGGGAGCGGATGCCGGCCGGCGACCGGCCGCGACACCGGTCCGCGCCCCCCGGCGGCCCGGCTGCTCGCGGCGATCGGGGCCTGCGGGCTGCTGCTCATCACCGCCTACGGCCTCGGCCTGGCCAGCCCCGCGTCCCTGGTGGCCGTGCCGACGGCGCTCTTCCTCGGCGTCTACCTCGGCTGCATGGCCGCCGCCGCCCGGGTGCTGCGCGGCCACGCCCGCTGGGCCGCCCTGCCGGCCGGCGTCGCGGTCGTCGTCATGCTCGGCTACTGCGGCTGGGCGCTCGCGATCCCCGCCGCCGTGGCCGCCGCGGCGGCGAGCCGGCGGGCATCCCGACCCGGCCCTCTACCTATGTAGGCTTTACCCACTCTACTTATGTAGACTTGGCACCGTGACATCACGTCGTGAGTTCTCGCCCCAGACGCTGTCGGTCCTGGCCGCGCTTCATCAGGAGCCATCGCAGTGGCAGCACGGGTACGCCGTGGCCACGAAGACGGGCCTGAAGTCAGGCACCCTGTACCCGATCCTGATCCGGCTGGCGGACCGGGGGCTGGTCGAGGCCTGCTGGCAGGAGGAGCCACAGCCCGGCCGCCCGCGCCGGCACCTGTACCGGCTCACCGCCGACGGGGCGGCCCGCGCGACGCAGGCGCTGGCCGCCCAGGCGACACCGCAGGCGACCGGGCCGCAGCCATCCGCGCGGCCCGCGCCGGCTCCGGGCGCGAGGCGGCTGAGGGGGCGGGCCGTCGCGGCGCCCGCGGCCCGATGAGCTGGCTCGGCCGCGCCTGGGCGCGGCTGCTCCCGCCCGGGCGCAGGGACTGGGCCGAGGCGCTCTGGGCCGAAACGCAGGATGTGCCGCCCGGCTGGCGGCGGCTGGCCTGGCGAGCGGGCGGCGTGCGGATGATCGCCCGCGAGGCGCGCCTGGGCCGCAGGGCCGGCGTTCCGCTGCTGTTCGCCGCCGCCGCCGGGGCGGCCGCCTGGGCGGCCTGGCCGAGGTCCGCGGTCAGCCTCAGCCATGGCGGCGCGAACGACGGCGACATCATCGCGACGCTCGCGCTGCTGGCAGTCCTGCCGCTGCTCGGCCGGCACCTCGGGCCGCCCGGCAGCCGGGCGGCCTGGTGGCTCCGGGCGGGCGTTTACGCCGCGTTCCTGGTCATGATGCCGGCCAAGGCCATCGCCGAGCTGTTCGTGGGCTCTGTCCCCCGGGGGGGCATCGACCTGCATACCTATGACTTCATCACGCAAAGCTCCCCGGCACCGGGCAGCGCGTCCGGCGGCCCCGACTGGGGCGGCGAGATCTTCATCCTGCTCATCACGGCCGGCTACCTGGCCGCCGTCACCGCGCTGACCGCGCGCCGCGCCGGGCTGGCCCCCGCCACGCTGGGCATCGGCGCCCTCGCTGGCCTGGTACTGGGCCCGCTCCTCCTGTGCGCGGTGGACTCACTCGGCGGCGGGAAGTCCATTATCGGCCTGTGGCCGCGCGGGTCCGCGGCGGACCCGAGCGTGATCTTGGCCGTGGTCCTGCTGCTGAGCGCGTCGGCGTCGGCGGTCGCGGGCGCTCTCGCCGCGCGGTGCCGCCGCGCGCCGGGCGACCTCGGCACGGCATCGGGCGACAGGACCGGGCAGAGCGTGGCCGCGGGGCTGCTGGCCGGCGCCATCGGCGCCCTGACCGCCGCCCTGCTCGACACCGGCACGACCGCGCTGACGATCAAGTCGGCCCTGGTCCGGGGCTGGCTCTACCACGGGCAGCACCTGACCGCCTCGGCCGCCTACGGGCGCGAGCTGTACGCGAGCCAGCACCTGGGCAGCGACGCCGCGTTCTGCGTCGCGTTGCCGGTCATCGGGCTCCTCATGGGCGCGGTCGGCGCGGGGATATCGAACATGGCTGATCTGCTCGCCGGCGCCGGCCCGGGCCAGGCCTAGCCGCGCCTGGGCTCGCCGTAGTTGACCGGCAGCGCCTGGAGCAGGTCCAGCAGGGCGGAAATCCGGTTGCCCCCGGCCGGCGCTGCCTGATCTGCTGGGCGCCATGGTCACGATCACCGCGCAAGCGCGAGCCGGGTTCGCCCGGCACGGCTTCGCCGTCATCCCCGGCGTCCTGGCCGGCGGCCTGCTCCTTCAGGCGCGCGAAACGGCCGCCGCCCTGCTTGACCGCGAGCCCCCGCCCGCCGGTCATGTCGGCCCCTACTTCCTGTGGCCGCGCTTCGGCCCGCAGGGCCACCCGCTACTCGACCTCTACCGCCAGGCGGGCATCGCGGGCTTCGCCGCCCAGTTGCTCCGCCCGGGCCTCACCGTGCAGGACCCGGACTTCGCTCAGGTCGCCACCACCGTCCCGCCCTGGCCGCACCGCCCCGGGGGCCCGCACGTGGACGGCCTGACGCCCGCCGAGCCGGACGGTCGCCCGGGCACGTTCTCCATGCTCGCCGGGGTATGGCTCACCGATCACGGCGCCGTCGGCCGCGGGAACCTGTGGATCTGGCCCGGCACCCATCTGCGGTTCGGGCGCTACCTCGCCGAACGCGGAGCCGACGCCCTCACGCGGCCCGACGAGATGGGGCCAGGCCCGTACCCGCGCATCGAGCTCGGCGAACCGGTGCAGGCAACAGGCGCGGCCGGCAGCGTGCTGCTCGCCCACTACCTGCTAGCCCACAACACCGGAAACCACGACGGGCCCGCCGGCGACCCTCAGCGCGAGACGATCTACTACCGGCTCCGCGCGCAGGGCCATCGCCAGCACTGGCGCGAGGCCGTCACCAGCCCGCTCCTGGAGTTCCGCCCGGCCTGAAGCCGCGCCCGGCGGGCCGACGGCTCGTCGGCCGAGCGGTCAGGGCCGAGCGGGCGCGCCGAGCAGGGCGGCGGCGCGCAGGGCCAGGAGCAGGGGCAGGGAGCCGTCGTCCTTGACCCGGGCGGGGAGGCCGGGCGCGGCCAGGATCTCGGCGCCGCCCTTGAGCTCCTGGCTGAGCCTGGGCAGGTCAACGGGCATGGTGAAGGTGCCGCCGGTGTACAGGCGCTCGTCGGAGGCGAGGTGGCGGCGTTCTGCGAGGTCCGCGGCCGTGGCGTTGAGCTCGGTGATGCCGAAGAACTCAGGCTTCGCGCCACGCTCCAGCCAGCGGGCGAATCCGGTGATGCGCGTCGCCTGGATTTCCTCGTGGCGCAGGCCGGTCTCCTCGCGCAGTTCGCGTTCCATTCCCCGCCGGAGGATGTCCTGGAGGGGCTCTGCCTTATCCGGGCTGGACACCGAGGTCGCGCAGGTCGAGCGAGCCGCTGCCAGAAGGGGCGAGCAGGAGGGCGCTGGCGACGTTGCGGCTGGTCTGTCGGGTGAGGACCAGCTGGCCGTCGGCCGTGAAGGCGATCGTGGAGATGCCGACGCAGTCGGCCAGGGTGCTCTCGGCGAGGGTGCGCAGATGGCCGTTGGCGTTGGTGAGCAGCTGGATTCGGGGATCGAATTCCTCGCCGGTCTCGCGGTGGGCGATCCGTAGCGTGCACATCTCGTTCGAGCACTGAGCGTCGAAGAAGCGGGCCACGTGCAGCGTTATTGACGGGGCCGGACTAGCCCCCGGCGGCAGCGGGTCGCTGCGCAAGCCGATGATCTTGCCGTTGAAGACGAGGCGGCCGTGGTTGACGACCCGAAGCACGTGGGGAGCGCTGGCCTTGAGGTACTTCGGAAGCTGGTACGCCTCGTCGGCCAGCCCGGCCTGAAGGTCAACGGCGGCCAAGGCCTGGTCAATAGGGTCGCTGACGAGCGCGGTTCCCCGGCCGGGAATGTGGATGTAGTCCGGGGCCGGATAGGCGCCGGGCGGCGGGATACGGGTGGTGGGGAACGGCGCGGCGATCGCGGTGAACTCGTAGTCGGCCCACCGGCGGCGGAACTCGTGCAGCTCGCGCAAGAATTCCCCCAGTCCGGCGACGAACGCGATGGCCCCCAACACGATACCGATGGCGCTCGGCAAGATCGTGACGGCCCCGAGAATTACACCGGTCACCGTCAGCACGAGCGGCCACTCGTTGCTCACCTGGAAGAACGCATAGTCGTACTGGGATCTCAGCCGGCGACCCAACTGGCGCATGTCACCCCTACGGGTCCGTTTCAGTCCATTACCTCATAAACGACCCATAGCGGACCTCCGGTTCGCCAATGTAATTGCCAGATCCAAGTCAATGAAGGGGCCGCAGCCGGAGACCCGTCGCGGCTCGCGGCCATCGCTACTGGCGGGTAGCGGTGTTGTTCTCCGTGATAATCGCCGAAAAGGCCACTGCTACCGGTGAGTAGCCGAGAGGCAGGCCCCAGGCCCCGGACTCTCAATGTCTGTCAGCCGGGACGACGCGGCCGTGGCCCTAGCCCGGAGCCGCCTCGCCGTCCCCGGCCCGCACGAAGACGATCGCCTCGCCCGTAGGGGAATCGCCTACCTGGAAGTGATCACGGTCAACGACATTCAGCGTGACGCTGACGGTCCCGCTGGCGGGACGCCCCGGCGAGCCGACGGTGAAAGTGACGGCGGCGCGCCGCGAGCCCCTTCGCAGCCGTCCTTGGAAGGTGACGATCCCGGCGGGCACGCACGGATCACCATCGATCTTGACCGCGACCAGTTTCTCTCCGACGTGGGATACCGATACCCGCTTGGTGGGCAGGCGCACCAGCCGCAAGCCGCTCCAGCACTGGTAGCCGTCCGCTAGCCAGGTACCCGTCAGGTTGATGTCCGTGGGATCCCGGCTCTCCTGCTGTCCTGGCAGGCCTTTCCGCCGCCGGGACAGTTCCGCGAGATGGGGACCCGGCGGCACCTGCGTCAGTCCCGGCGCGTCGAATGCCTTGCGCCGCCACTGAAGTTCTCCCACAGGCGCCATGCTAGCGGCCTGCGCCCCGGCGCCCCGCGTGTCGGCTGGCGGGACCGCGCCGGCGGCCTGTACAACGGTGAGGATGCCGGCTACTTCCGCAGACGGCGGGCGCGGATGAGCCGGCCCGCCGGACGGCCGCTGCCGTGGGTGCGGCGCATGTCCGGCCGTGATCCCGACGAGGAGCACCGGACGTCCACGCCGCTGGAGCTGCTGTTTGACCTGACGTTCGTGATCGCGGTGGCGCGGGCGGCGCTTGAGCTGCGGGGCGCGCTGGGGGAGGACCACGCGGGCCACGCGGTGGCGGGCTATTGCATGGTCTTCTTCGGGCTGTGGTGGGCGTGGGTGAACTTCAGCTGGTTCGCCTCGGCCTACGACACCGACGACGTGCCGTACCGGCTGCTGACGATGCTGCAGATGGCGGGCGTGCTGGTCTTCACGGCCGGGATCCCGGCCGCGTTCGAGCACTTGGACTTCGTGATCGAGGTGGTCGGCTACGTCATCATGCGGATGGCGCTGGTGGCCCAGTGGGTGCGCGCCGCCTGCAGCCACCCGGAAGGCCGGGCCGCCACGCTGCGGTACGCGGCGGGCATCACCGCGGTTCAGCTGTGCTGGATCGGCTGGCTGGCCCTGCCCGGGCCGGCCCGGGCACCCGGCTTCGTCGTGCTGGCGGTGGCCGAGCTGCACGGTCCCGGCCTGGGCCGAGTTCGGCGGCCAGGCCACGCCCTGGCATCCGGGGCACATCGCCGAGCGGTACGGAGGGTTCACCATCATCGTGCTCGGCGAGGTCATCGCCGCGATCGCCGCCGCCGTCGACAGCGCCGTGACCGACCGCCAGGCCTCGCCCGGCCTGCTCACCGTCGCCGCCGCCGGGCTGCTGCTGGTCTTCACGCTGTGGTGGTCGTACTTCAAGCACGAGGCGGACGAGGAGATCCGGCAGTCGCGGCACTGGACGTTCGTGTGGGCCTTCGCGCATTACCTGGTCTTCGCCGCGGTCGCCGCCGTCGGCGCCGGGCTCCAGGTGGCCATCGAGGCCCTCACCCACGGCGCTCGCGTCACCCCCGAGTTCGCGGCCTTCGCCGTGGCCATCCCGGTGGCGATCTACATCGTGGTGCTGGCGCTGGTGTCCGTCCGCTCAGGCACCGGGCTCGCGGCCCTGCACCTGACCCTCCTCACCGCCGCCCTCGTGCTGGCCGCCGCCGCGGCCACCCCGCTTCTCACCCTCCCGGCCGCCATCGTGGTCATGGTCGCCCTCGTGGCCCTGCTGCTGGCCTTCCACCTCGCGCGGCTCAGCCCGGCCGGCCCCGAGCCGGGCGCCGCGGGCGAGCCGGGCGAGCCGGCCTGATCGTGCCGCTGCCGGGCGGTTTTAGGCCAGGATGGGCGCATGCGGTACGAGCGGGCGGTTGAGAAGCTGCGGCTGCTGGCGCAGGCATGCGAGCGCTATGGCACGTGGCCGGCGCGGGGTGAGTCATTCCTGGTCGAGATGCACGCCTTCGGTGACGTGCTGGAGGGAGCTGACCCGCTGGAGGTCGTGCAGGTCGCCGGGGTGATCAGCTTGCCCCCGGAGGAAGTGCCCTGGAGCTCCTCCCCGCATGGCACTCAGTGGCTGGCGGACTCGCTGCGGCTGAGCAAGGGCGGCTACGAGTACTGGTGGCGGTCCTACCTGGACCCGGTGTGGAACCACTACATCCACGGGCCCGTCCGGATCTGGTCCCGGGCGGGCATCGAGGAGGCCACCCTGGATGCCCTGGCGACACGGCGGTTCGACGGCCTGCCCCGCCTCGTCCCCGAGCCCGTGGACCAGCGGCTGCAACTGCGCGACGACAAGGACGCGGCGCTGCGGCGGCTCCGGGAGGTGCACGGGCGGTACTGGGACCATGAGTGGCGGCGCGAGCACAAGGGCCTGGGCCGGTACCCGGAGAACGAGCTGTGGGAAGCCGTCGCCGGGTACCTGGACCTCCTCGACGCCGACTAGCGCGGTACTTCGGGCGGCGGCCGGCTGCCGCGGCTGCAGGAGTGGGCGCGCCGATTCAGCCACCCGCCTACGGTCTCACCTCACGCTCCGCTTCCGGCCTCCGGCATCGGTGGCCGGCGCAGCCGCGCCGGGAGGATGAGGGCTGACCAGGCCGGTAGCGCTGCTCGCCCCTCAACGCCTCCTCCAGGGAGGTGACCATGCCACAGCGGAGGCAAGCGCCGTACATCTGGAACGGCGGCTCGTGCGCGCACTGCCTGGTGAAGGCGCGGTCGAGAAGCCGGAACGGCTCGCAGGCCCGCTGCCCGCCCGGTACCTCGGGGGCGCCGTTCACCCGCCGGAACTCATTGAGGGACGTCACCATGCCGCACCGGACGCACTGCCCCTGCGCCTGGTACTCAGGCTCGTGGTCACATGGCTTGAGGAACCGGTCGCCCGGGTAGAAAGGCCGCACGATCACGGTAACGGACAAGGCCCGTGAACAGGTTCCCGCTCTCAACGGTCCCGTCGCCGGTCCGCTCACCCCTGCCGCCATCAGTGTTACGATTGAACGTACGTTCGAGTTGAGGAGGGCCCGTGGCGTCGCCGGGAGCTGGTCCGTACGCTGGCGCCATGTCTTGCGGGAGCGTGGACGAGCACGCGGCCCTGGTCGCCCTGCTCCAGGCCCGGCCGGACGGCCTGAGCTGGCCCCAGATCACGGCCGAGCTGCTGGAAGTCGGCAGCGCCGCTGAGGTCTGGCAGCGCCACGCGCCCGCGACCCTGATGGACCTGCCCGGCGATGTCACGCCCGCCAGGGCGGCCAGGGACGTCCGCGACTGGGCGGCCCAGGGGTACCGCCTGATCTCGATCCTGGACGAGGACTATCCCGCCGGGCTGCGCGGCATTCACCAGGCGCCACCCGTCATCTTCACGTTGGGGCGCGTCCTCGTCGACGATCCCGGCGTGTCCGTCGTCGGATCGCGCGAGGCATCCGCCCCCGGCACCGCGATGGCGGCCGAGATCGCCCGGGCGCTGATCGAGCGCCAGATGACCGTCGTGTCGGGTCTCGCCCGGGGCATCGACACTGCTGCTCATCGCGCCGCCCTGGACGCGGGCGGCCGCACGGTCGCGGTGATCGGCACCGGGATCAGCCGGGCCTACCCGCCGGAGAACCGCGCGCTGCAGGACGAGATCGCCCGGCGCGGCCTGGTGCTGTCCCAGTTCTGGCCGGACGCCCACCCCGACAAGCAGACGTTCCCGATGCGGAATGCGACGATGTCGGGCTACGGCCTCGCCACGGTGGTGGTCGAGGCGGGGGAGAAGAGCGGCGCCCGGATCCAGGCCCGGCTGGCGGTGGAGCACGGCCGCCAGGTGATCCTGACCGATCAGGTGGTCGCCAGGAACCAGTGGGCACAGGCACTGCGCGGGCGGCCAGGCGTGCACGTCGCGGGCACCGTGGACGGCGTCATGGACATCGTCGGGCAGGTCGTGGCCATGTGGGATGAGCTGCGGAGGCTGGTGACCCCCTAAGGTGGCTGACCCGGTGGCAGCGTCGCGTCCGGATCGTCTTCTCATCGCCGTTGGCGGCGGTTACCTGCGTAATCCCGTGCGGGCCCTCGGCGTCACGTGCACCAGCTGCGCGACGCCCGTCACCGGCTTCAAGCGCTGCTTCGCCTGCAGCGGCTACAAGAGCCGGGCCGGGCTGGCGGACGCGACCGCGTTCCTTACCTATGCGGTCGCCGGGCAGGAGTCAGGCCACCTCATGCGCGGCTACAAGGCGTCCCGCCCAGTGGCGGAGCACCGGCTCGTGGTCGGGCTGCTGTTGCGCCTGGCCCTCGAAGCCCACGCCAAGTGCGCCGGAACGCTCGCCGGACGCCCCGTCACGCACTGGACGACGGTCCCGTCGCTCCCGGCCAAGCCGCACGAGCACCCGCTGCACGCCCTGGTCGCCGGGCACGCCCACGGGACCGAGGTGACCCTGGTAGCTGCCGCCCAAGTGCAGCACCCCCGCGCGGTGAGTCCAGAGCACTTCACCTGTGGCGCCTTGCCCGAGGACTGTCACGTCCTGGTCATCGACGACACGTGGACGACCGGTGGCCACGCCCAGTCAGCCGTCCTCGCCGTCCGCCAGGCCGGCGCTGGCCGGGTGTCGGCACTCATCGTCGCCCGCTGGCTCAAGGAAGACTTCCTGGCTAACAAGCAGTTCCTCACCGACCTGCGTAACCGCGACTACAACCCGAGCCTCTGCCCCTGGACCGGCGCCACTTGCCCCGCGTAGGCGGCAACTACCCGACTGCACGTGTGATATTGACCAATATGCGATCCTACGCGTTCGCAGTCGACTACTATGTGACCTAAGGAAGAGCCGGACCTGCTAGGAGCGTGACCTTGAGGGAGCTAGCGCTGCACCCGCGGCGTCTGCAAGATCTTGCAGACGCTGTGCAGCCAACCTACGCTGGGTGTATGAGCGCGCAGACCATGGGATTCGCCGTCCAGCCGGAAGATCTTCCCCTCCTGGAGGAGCTGGTCGAGTACTTCGGCAACGGGAATAGGTCTGCCTACCTGCGAGCGACCCTGCGGGTCATGCGGTCGGTCATGCTGGCCGACCAACTTCGGGAGCTTCAGGCCTACGGGCAGCAGCGAACCGCCGAGGTGGGCGTGGAGCCTGCTGACGTCTCGGCGAAGGTGCAGGAGTTCCTGAAGGGCGACAGCGGACGCGACATCGAGTGAGCCATCACCTCGTCCCTGTTCCGACCGCGGTCGTGTACGACGTGAACGTGCTCGTGACGGCCATCGCCAGTGGGGACAGCCCATTCCGGTCTTGGCCGTCGCCTCCACCGACTTCGGGCAACCCGAGCGCTGACTGCGTCGGGATCGTCGTGGACGCCACAGAGTTCGCCCTGTGGCTCTCAGGCCACATCCTCGCCAACACGCGGCGTGTCCTGGAAGAATTGTTCAAGTGGGAGCACTCGGCCACTGAGGCATACCTGGAAGTACTTGCCGGGGTCGCCGACCACAGCGGCGGCGGCGTTCTCGATGAGGTCCCGCGTACCGTCCACGACTGCCCCGATCATGAGGACAACCTGGTTCTGGACCTCGCGGCGGAGGTCGGTGCCATGCTGTTGGTCTCCAACGACACAGACCTGCTCGCGATGTCCCCGTGGCGCGGCACGCCGATTCTCACGCCATCCACCTTCGCCAGCAAGGTGGATGGCATGCGCCGCCACGCTCGCCGTCGACGGTGAGTTGACGGGGCGGATTCCGCAAGGGTCCGCGGGTGCGGGACTTCTGGGGCCACAGTCACCGCGCGACTGGCGCGAGCGGCTCGTGCTTGCGGCCGTCGCGGCCGAGCTGATCGGTGCGCGTGAATGCCGTGAGGAAATGGCGGTCCAACTCGTCGGAGGAAGCGCCCTGGAATCCGCACATGCAGGTCAGTCTCACCATTTCCACGTGGACCAGGCCGTCGGTTCCGGTGCAGTCCTCGGACTCGAATGCCGCGAGCAGGTGGTCGATGAGCAGCTCGTCGTCGAGATGCTCGAAACCGCACGCGCAACGCGTTGCCAACATGAGTAAGATCCTCTTCGGTTAAGTACGGCCCACTACGGATAACTACGGTTGACCAATGATGGCCCAGGTAACCTTTCCGGTAAACGGCGCCACCGGGAACCAGAAGTCCCACTCAGCGCTGAACTCCCGGACGAAGAACAGCCCGCGGCCGCTCTCGTCCTCCTCGCCCGCCACCCGCTCCACCGGGGCCTGGGCGACGTCATCCCAGACGAGGACCGCGACCCGGCTCGCGCTCCCGAGCAGCCACACCCGCACCGGCGGCAGCCGCGGATCGGCGACGAAATCCCAGGTCGCCTTGACGCTGTTGGTCGTCAGCTCGGTCGCGACGAGCTCTGCCGCCTCCTGCAAGTGACCCAGGTCCCACACCGGAAGCCGCTCCCGGATCAGGCCGCGCACGGTCTTCGGCGCCGTGCTGTACGGGCCGAGCTCCAGGAAGTCGCGCCGGCCCCAGCTGGCCAGCCAGCCGTTGCCGGGCTGCGCCGGATTCGGCGGCACGACCGGAATGGACTCCAGGGTTCGCGGGGTCATGGCATTCACGGAGGTCCCTTCTCACGGCATGGCGAAATAGAGGGTCACGCAAACCGGGGCTTCGAATCCCGGGGAGAGGCTCGATGCGCCCGATATTCGGTTGCGTGACCCGTGTAATGGACGATCTCACGCGCCCGCCGGGTTAAGCTACCGATAACGCGCCCGCTGCGATACGGAGCGATACTCCCCGGAGGTCGTTGTGCCCAGGAGAAACAGCCGCGATCCGGAAAGCGACCCCGCCGCCGCCTTCGGGGAGGCACTCGGGCGCCTGAGGGAGGCCGCCGGATTCGCGACCCAGGAGGCCGCCGCCGCCCGCCTCAACTACGGCCACGACACCATCTCGCGCTGGGAGACCGGCGCGGTCGTCCCCGACGAGAAGCAGGTCAGCCGGCTGCTCGACGAGTACAAGGTCACCGGCGTCGCCCGCGAGAACACCATGACCATGTGGCGCCTGGCCCGCAAGGCCAAGGGCCCCATCAGGGAGTTCTTCCAGAAGTACTTCACCGAGGAGCTGGCGGCGGCGTTCCTCCGCGTGTGGGGCCTGCTGATGATCCCCGGTCCGCTCGCAGACCCGCGATTATGCGTACTGCCATGTTCCTCGCGGGCGGCCTGGATGAGGACGAGGCGACCGAGCAGACCGAACTGCGGATGAGGCGGCGGGCCAGGGTGGACGGCCCCGACCCCGCGCACGTCACGGCGCTGATCCACGAGCGCGCCCTGTACTTCCGGGTCGGCACCCCCGAGACCATGATCGGCCAGCTGACCGACCTGCTGGAGCTGTCCCGCAGGCGCAACGTGGTCATCCAGGTCATCCCCGATGAGGGGTACTTCCCGGGAGTGGAGGGGGCGTTTGAGATCGCGAGCGGCCCCGGCATCTCCGATATCGTGGATCAGGTGACCGTGGAGGACTACGTGACCGACGAACCGGCCGTGGTCGGCAAGGTCATCGCCCGATTCGCGGAGATCCACGGCTACGCCCGCAGCGTGGCGGAGTCGCGGGTCCTCATCACGGAGGCGATCAAGTTTTGGCAGAGCCAGCAGAAGTGAGCCCAGGCTGGCGCAAGTCCAGCTACAGCAGCAACGGCGGCGCGCAGTGCGTCGAGGCCGGACACGCCCCCGGCACGGTCCTCGTCCGCGACACCGCCCAGCACGGCCGCGGCCCGGTGCTCCGGGTGTACCCGGCCGCCTGGCGCCGCCTCACCGCGGCCCTCCGCGCCGGCCAGCCCATCGGCTAAACGCGATTCACTAGCCGCACCCGCCCGCGCGGGACAACACCCGCGCGGGCCGATGCCTGGGGTGGTGGGCGGGAAGAAGCGAGCCGATGCCTGGTGTCATGCCCGTTCAGGGGGAACTGTCAGCCGAGGGCGGCGGTATCCACGCGCATGCGGGTCATGACGTGCCTGACCAGGCTGATGAGGACCACCTTCACTGAGTTGGCCGCCCGCGCGTCGCACAACACGATCGGGATCTCGGGACTCAGCGTCAGGGCGATCCTGATGTCCGCCGGCTCGAACCTCGGTGCACCGTCGAAGCAGTTGACCGCGATGATGAACGGCACGCCGTTGCGCTCGAAGTAGTCGATCGAGGCGAAGCAGTCGCCGATCCGCCGCGTGTCGGCCATGACCACCGCGCCGATCGCGCCGACAGCGAGGTCATCCCACATGAACCAGAAGCGCTCCTGCCCCGGCGTGCCGAACAGGTAGAGCACGAGCTGGTTCCGGAAGCTAATGCGGCCGAAGTCCATGGCCACGGTCGTGGTGGTCTTGGCACTCACGCCTTCGGTGTCGTCGATCCCGATGCTGCGGTCGCTCAGCGGCTCCTCGGTCCGCAGCGGCTTGATCTCGCTGATCGAGCCGACCAGCGTGGTCTTTCCGACGCCGAAGCCGCCCGCGATGAGGATCTTGGCGGTCGAAGGCACGGCGGACGACGCCGTCAATGGCACGGCGTCGTCGTCAAAGTGATTCGAGTCCATCAAGCACCATCCTCAATAGCTGCTGGTCGGGCACCTGCTGTTGCTGGGCGGAGACGACCCGCATCATCCCGTGGCTCGTGAGGTCGCCCAGTAGGACACGCACCACCCCGAGGGGAAGGTCGATCTCGGAGGTAAGGTCCACGACGGGCATGGGGCGCTGGCAGATACGGAGAATCCTCCGGTGCTCGGGTCCGGGCCGGAAGTGCTCCGTGGGCCGTTCGCCCGTGGCGACAACCACGTCTATCAGGCCGAATGACTCCTCGCCGTCTGGCGAGGTCCGCCCCTTCGTCACCGCGTAGGGACGGACTATCGGGCCAGCCTCATGATCGAGCCAGCGCTCCCCAGGCCCGTCGCGAGGAATCATTCCGCCGCTATTTCATGCTCAGGAAATCTCGGCTCGGCCGCGAGGTACTTGCCCATGCGGCGCACGAGCATTGCCATCTCGTAGGCGATGACGCCCACGTTCGGTTCCGCGGAAGTCAGCACCGCCAGGCACGTTCCGCTGCCCGCCGCGACGACGAACAGGAAGGCGTGCTCCATTTCGATGATCGTCTGCCGGACCCGGCCGCCGTTGAAGTGTTCCCCAGTGCCACGAGCGAGGCTCTGCACGCCGGCCGCCAGGGCGGACAGGTGCTCGCCGTCCGCGCGGGTCAGCCCCTGCGAGGATGCCACCACCAGGCCATCACGGGACAAGATGACCGCCTGCTGCACGTGCTCAACCTGGCTGACCAGGTTGTCCAGCAGCCAGCTCAGGTGCCCGGCCGTGTCAGTCTGTGCCATTCCCGTTCCTCGCTATCGTTGCCTTCTGCCGGGACGCCCGCCGGATCGTCGAGATCGTCCACGCGCCCGAGCTGCCAGCCTTGCTGCATGAGGTTCATCATGTTGCGGGTCACCTCCGGTGACCGCTGGCTGATGGCGGGAACGTCGCGCACCGTCGCGTGTGGCCCCGTGTCGCGCTGCGCGCGCAACTGCGGCGCCAGGTTGGCCTGCGGGACCCGGATGGGCATCCCCAGGTGGTTACCTGACGCCGTGCTGCCCGAAGGCACGGGACCGGCGGGCTCACGGTCGCCTGGCGTGCCAGCGGAGTCGGCCGCACGGGACGGTTCCTGGCTGGCCGCCCCCCGGTGCCAGGCTCCCGGCCAGGGGGAGGCGTCCGTGAAGTCCCAGGGCGGGACCGGGAGATACTCCGTCGCCACGGGCGCTTGCGGGCCGGCGGGGGGCCCGCTGGCTGGTCCGGCCAGCCATTGGGCGGCGGCGGCACCAGGACATCGGCGCGCCGGCCGGTCATGCCCGAGAGCATGCGGTGCCGCCCGGACAACCCGGAGTCCGGCGCGCCGTGGGACCCGTTGGCGCGGGACGGCGGCCCGCTGGTGGTGAGCTGGGGGTCGCTGCCGGCGGACGGGAAGACAGGGCCGTCCCCGGCAGGCCGGCGCTTTGGGCTGGCCTCTTCTTCCCGGACGATCACCCCGAACGGCAGGAGGATGACCGCCGACGTTCCGCCGAACACGGACTGCCGCAACGTCACCCTGATCTTGTGCCGCGCGGCCAGCCGGCTGACCACGAACAGGCCGAGCTGCTCGCTGCTGGCCAGGTCGAACTCCTGCGGGCTGGCGAGGCGCCGGTTGATGTCCGCGATCTCGTCGTCGCCGATGCCCAGGCCGCGATCCTCGACCTCCGCCACCAGGCCGTTGCCCACCCGGTCCGCCTTGACCTCGATCCGGGTGTTGGGCGGGGAGAAGGCGGTGGCGTTCTCGACTAGTTCGGCGACGAGGTGGATGACGTCGTTGACCGCGTTCCCCGCCACCAGGTCGCGGGACTCGCTGAGCACGTCGACCCGCACGTAGTCCTCGACCTCGGCCACCGCCGCGCGCAGCACGTCGACAACGGGGACAGGGTCGCGCCAGCCCCGTCCGGGAGTGGCGCCGGACAAGATGATGAGGCTCTCGGCGTGCCGCCGCATGCGGGTGGTGAGATGGTCGAGGCGGAAGAGGCCGGCGAGTCCTCCTGGGCCGCTGGTCCTCCGCTCCATGGAGTCCAGCATGGCCAGCTGACGGTGCAGCAGCGACTGGCTGCGCATGGAGATGTTCAGGAAGACCTGGTTGACTCCCTTGCGCAGCCGCGCCTGCTCGACCGCGGCCGCGACGGCGGCCTCCTGCACGATGCCGAACGATTGCGCGATCTGGGAGATCTCCCCGATGGTGCTCGTGGCGGGCGGCGGGGATTCCGCCTGCACGTCGACGTCCTCGCCTCGTCTGAGCCGGTCGACCACCCGTGGCAGCCGTTCCTCGGCCATCCCCCGGACGCTGGTGTCCAGGCCGGTCAGGTCGCGGGTGACCTTGCGGCCGAACCAGACGAGCAGCAGGATTGACACCACGACGGCGAGCAGGCCGATGCCGCCCGCCAGGACGGCCTCGGTGACGAGCCCGTTGCTGCGTGACTGGCTCAGCGCCTCGAACTGCGCCCCGTTAGCGGTCTGCGTGGTCAGCAGGGCACCGAGGTAGGCCCCGGACACCGTCTCCCAGGCCTTGGCGTTCACCGGGATCGGCCCGTTGCCGGTGCTCGCCGCGATCTGGCCTTCCATCGCCTGGAACTGCTGGGCGACGGCCGATTGACCGAGGCGGACGTAACCGGAGCGCAGGTCGCCCGTGAGCAGGGAGACGCCCGTGGTGATCAGGTTCCGCCGCTCCGCCGCGGTGGCGATGAACAACTGCCGCTCGGCCGGGGTCATCGTGCCGCGAGTGACCATGAGCGCGCCGTCCACCAGCGTGACCTCGCGGAAGACCATCTCGAACGAGTACGACGCGTCGACCTCGCCGACGGAGACCGCCTGCAGCGACGCGCCCCGGTCCGGGGTCGCCGAGTAGTACATCTGGAACTGGGCATCGATGACGTTGCTGTACGCCTGGAAGGCGGCGGCCGGGGTCAGGTGCCCCGAGTCGGCCGACTGCCGGATGGCGTCGATGCCCCGCAGGTCCGCGAGCAGGGTGCCCAGCGCGACGGTGGAGGTGGCCGACAGCATGTTGTCCTTCAACTGCAGCGCCATCGTGGCACCGGGTAGCGCCTTGTCGATGATCGCCCTCGTGGCGAGCAGTGAGGTTTTCGGTGCCCTCCGGTCGCTGAGCAGCCAGGCGTAGGTCTGCTGCTGCTCGAGCGGAAGGTCCTGCGTCAGCGTGGCGACCCCTGGGCCCTCCAGGGCCGTGGCGACAGCGTTGTAGTTGTGGTCGCTGATCGCGGGCGGGACCGTGACGGTCGCCGCGAAGACCCAGAGGGCCAGCAGGGAGACGAGGGGAACAACGAGCATGCCGACCAGGAACAGCCGGATCGGCCGCGAGCGGACAGGACGCCGGATAATCGCCATAGCGCCTCACACGTAGCAGGACCGGCGGCTAAATCCCCGGCATAACCGACCAGTGGTACCCAGTATCTATAGTTTTGCCGATATTAACACCCGTGAAATGTGACGAATGGCGTATCGCCAAAGACCGATTCAATCAAGAATCATCATTTCCGAACAACTGTTGAGTGACGCATTTTAGCTACTCTGCATTTGTGAGTCGGAAGTTACGGCATGGCGCTACTGGTATTAGGCTCATCTGGACTCGGGTTCAGCGGGTCGACGGCTTTACGGGGATTGAAGTGACGAGGGTCCTTCTCGGGTGATGGTGCCCGGCATGGCCGCGTACCTGCCCCGTGGTGGCCGGCTCCGGGGCGGCATGGCCTACTCGCCAGTAGCAGTGTCTTTTTCCGCTATTATCGCCGAAAAATACACTGCTACCAGCGGGTAACTAAATTCCGGGCACCGACGGGCCGCCAGGCCCTCGGACTTCAACCTGTAGGCGAGGTGGCTGCCCGAGTCGCTGCCGGCGGATGTCGTCTGGCGCCAGAGATTAAGGCCCGCACGTTGTCCTGTCGTTGAGGAGAGAGCCAGCCGGAGGACCGCGTGCGCCGTTTCGGAATTCCCTGCCGGTTGTGCAGGCACGGATCGTAGCGGCTGGTCACGGCCAGGTCCGCTTCGGAACGCGCAGGCGCAGCGCGGACGAGGGCAGTTCACGGACCGCGATCCGGCCTGCCTGAGGAGGGCCGATTTCCTTGTGGGCGTTTACCGCCGATGGGAAAGCGTCGGGCGAGCACAGGTACAGAATGCGGGCGTAGCGAGGCAGATGTCCGGGGATCGGGTAACTGCCCGGGAGGCGGCGGAAGTCGGCGGCCTGGTTGAGCGTCGCTTCCATGATGGAGGCGATCCGCGGGACGGACTTGCGGCTGAGTTCCACTTCGATCGCCCAGATCTCTCCTGCCCACGGAGCGCCTGAGCCGGGCGGGTTGCGTACCTCCGCGTCCGGGGCGTGTCCCATTCGAGCTGGGAACTCCCCGGCCAGGAGCAAGCGTTCGGGCCACCACTCGGCGTTGCTCCGGCGGTGCGCCCTGCTCCTGTCCATCATGAGCCGGACCTCCGTCACCGCGCGCGTGTGCCGCAGGGTCGGCAGCCCGGGCTTGACCAGCGTGGTCTGTATGTCGCATGCTTCCAGGCCCGCGCGGGTTGCCCATACCCATGGCTCGCCGAGGGTGAGTTCCTCGCAGGCGGCGTAACCAGCCGCACGCCAGCGGGCGACCAGCTCACGGGCGCGGTAGGTGGCACTCTCGGCCGGCTCCCCCCAGTCCGTGAGCAGCGTCGCGATCTGGTCGATCTGGAGGGCGTACATCTCGGCGACGTAGCGCAGCGGCACCAGGTCGCCCTTGAGGAGGCTTCCGTAACTTACGGTTGGAGGGTTGTAGCGGCTGAGCTGCCGCGCGCCCGGCGCGCCGGGGATGGCGGCACGGCTAGGCGTCGTCATGGTCACCGCCAGGAAGCGAGTGATTCAGAGGGTCACCTCGGCGGTCATGCTGTGGTCCCGGTTACCGGGCCGAATGTTTTTCATACCTAAGGGAACGCATGGCAGCCGGTTATCGTTCAACTACCGTACGGCGGCAACGGTCCAAGGTCCCTGTCTGGACGCTACTATTCGATGTAAATCGGATCTAGTCGACCATCGGTGGCTGAGGTGATTCCATGACGCGCTGGGCCGCTGGCGAGCGCGCCGTGGAATATCTCATCGACCGGGGGCGCCTGGAGAGCTTTGCCGCTGACGATCTTGATTCTGTCGCCGAGGTGCTGCTTGGCCGGGCGACCCAGCGGGTGGCTTCGGCCCGGACCGTCCTCGATGGCGGGGATGTGGATGCCGCGTTCGTCCTTGCCTACGACGGCTACCGCATGGCCGCCGAGGCGCTCCTGGCCCGCCAAGGGCTGCGCGCGACCGGCGGCAACGGGTCGCACATCACTGTGGAAAACGCGGTATCCGCCCAGTTCAGCACGGACATTCCCGCGTTCGGGAAGGCAACGTTCACGCGGCTGCGCCGGACCCGTCATTCCGCGCAGTACCTCGACCTCACCGCCGCGCCGATCACGGAACGGGATGCGTCGTGGGCAATCGGGAAGGCGGCGACGGCGCTGGCGGAAGTGAATGCCTTGCTGGCGAGCTCGCCGCCTGGCCGCTTTTCTAGTGACTAGGCAGGTCCAGCCTGAGCATCGGGCGGCCCGTGACGGTCTCGTGGAAGGAACCTGTTCCCGACTCCAGCCAGGCTGAGTCCCGGATCGTCGACTCGACCGGCCGGCCGAGTCGTTGCTCCGCCGCGCTGAGCGCCTCGTACAGCTGGTCCCGGTCGGGCGCGCCGAGGACGAGGACATCGATGTCTCCGACCGGCCGCCGGCCAGGCTGGCCCGCATGCCGGGCGGCCCATGACCCGTAGATGTAAGCGGCGCTGATTCCCTCGACGTGCCTCAAGGCTTCAGCCAGGACAGCAGGGACACCGAACGCTCGTGTCAGCGCATCCGCGAGCCCCGCGTAATAGGGGCTGTCGGTATTCGCGCGGACAAGCCGCGTGTTTCCGATCTTCCTCGTGGTCACCAGGCCAGCCCGCTCCGCGCGCTCGATCTCGCGGTGGACCGACGGGTGCGGGGCGCCTGTCCGCCGTGCGATCTCCGTCAGGCTGAGCTCGAGGTCCGGGTCGCCGAGCAGGAGTGCCAGGATCTCGCCCTGCTGCTGGGAGCGCAGGATGGGCAGGAGCGACGGCGCAGGCTGTCTATCCACAAACTGAAGAGTACCCCTCAGTTTGTGGATACTTCTGGCTCCCGCGATCAAGACCTCGGGCCGGACCGGCGAGCAGCTCCGCTCAGAGTTGCTCGCGGTCGGCGTTACCGGCACGAGGCGATCCTCGGTGGCGAGTAAGTTGTCAGGCTACGACTGCCTGGTTACGCGTACTTCTTAGCCGGGATGCACGCGATGATGATGAGGCCGATGAGGCCAAGCAGGATTCCGAGCGTGATGCCCAGGCCCATGCGGCCCTTCTTGTTGCCGACGAAGCCGGCCGCGGTTCCGAAGACCGCGGCGCTGATCACGAAGATTGCTGGCGACATCGTTTTTCTCCCTGTCCCATGCCCCTGACGAGGCGTTCCTGACCTGTAGTCACCGGAACCAGGGACGGCGTTACACGCCAGCCAGCCATCGCCCGGCCCGCGCCCGCCTGGCCCGGCGAGACTTCGCACACTCCCCGACCACTTTCGGCGGCGATATGGGCGGAATTGTCCATACGGGAAGTGTGCGGAGTTCGCGGGCAGGTGCCGCTGTGGCTGAAGTGGCCGGGCAAGGTCGCGGAATGCCATCGCGGCACCGGCCCACGGCCGGGGACTGCTCGCGTCGCCAGGCGCTCAGGTGCGCATCCGGTCACGCGTTTTTTTCCGGTCCGACACGGACTTTCATGCCGGAGGCGCACAACCTTTACCCCTGCCTGAGCGTCCATTAAGAAGGGCCGCCGCGAGCGGCTCTCCCCTCCAAGAGTTGCTCGCGGCGGCTAAAACGCTGGGCACCGCCCCACGTGATGTCAAGGTAGGCCGCCGGCCGTCCGCCCGGGCGGTCGCTTCCCGGCCACAACCAGGTCCCCGGCCGGCCACGTTCCTATCCGGCGTCCTCGTGGCCGCCCCGCGCGGTGGGCAGCTCGGCCAGCCGCTTCGCCGCCTGAACGTGAAGTCAGTCCGGATGACCGTCTCTCCTGGCGTGCCCGGCACGCGGTTTACTCCCGCTCGTCCGCCAGCGCCTCGGGACTGCCTGGCACCGGAAGGAACGCGAGCGTGAACGTCGACCCCTGCGGCCCGGTCTGCACCCGACACGGTGCCGTCGTTGGCCTGCGCGACGCCGCCGACGATCGCCAGCCCGAGACCCGCGCCCGGCATGCCCCGCGCGGCGGGCGCGCGGTAGAAGCGCTCGAAGATGCGCGGGAGGTCCTCCTCGGCGATGCCCGGGCCAAGGTCGGTGACCGACACTCGCCCATCCTCGACGACCACGCGCACCGCGGCGTCGGGCGGCGTCCACTTGACGGCGTTATCGACGAGGTTGCTGACGGCGTGATCGACCGCGGCCGGGTCGACGTGCACCAGGCACGGGTGCAACTCGGTGTCGATCGCCACGGCGGGCGCGCGCTGCCGCAGGCGGCGCACCGCCTCGTCGGTGAGCAGGTCGAGCCGCACGGCCTCGCGGTGCGGCGCGGACTCGTGATAGCGGGCGAGGTCGAGCAGGTCGGTGATCAGCCGGTCCAGCTCGCCGGCCTGCTCACGGGCCGCCCGCACGAGCGCGGGCGCCTGCGGGTCGGCCAGCCCGGCGCCGTCCTCCAGCAGGTCCAGGTTCGTCGTCAGGCTGGTCAGCGGGGTGCGCAGCTCGTGCGACGCGTCGGCGACGAGCTGGCGCTGCGCGGTGAGCGATTCGTGCAGCGTGCCCAGCATGGTGTCGAAGGACGAGGCGAGCCGGCCGACCTCATCCCTGGTCCCGGTACAAGCGCAGCCGGCCGGTGAGGTCGCGGGTCTGGGTGACGTGCTCGGCCGCCGCGGTGAGCTCGGCGATGGGCCGCAGGATCCGCCCGGCGGTCAGCCGCGCCGCGCCGTAGGTCACGCCGGCCGCCGCGACGGTGAGCGCGGCCAGCAGCAAGGCCGCGTTCCGCAGCGCGCCGTCATCGCCGTTCGCGGCCCGGCTGGTGCGGACCAGCCCTCCGGGGTTGCCCGGCCAGGCGCGGTATAGGCACGGAACGGCTGTCCCTTCTCGAGCACGTTGGCGAAGTACGCGGGCTGCGCGCCCTTGGCCACCGCGACATCGAGCTTGCCTAGCGGCCCGAACCGGGCGGCCTGCCCGACCGTCACCGCGCCCGGGGAACAGCTGGACCTGCACGCTGCCCACGGTGACCGGCGCGGCGAGGCCGGAGGTCGCCAGCTGACCGTCGGCGACCGATTGCTTGATCTCCCGGGCGATGCTGACCGCCTGCTGCGCGGCGTCCACGAGGGCGAGGTCGGCCCGCGACCGCAGGCTCGCGGCGTAGAAGAAGTACAGCACGCTGCTGACCGAGGCGACGACGATCAGCACCCCGACGGCTGCCGCCGCCGACACCCGGTTCCGCAACGTCACGGCGCGTCCCGCAGCACATAGCCCAGCCCGCGCACGGTGTGCAGGATGCGCGGCTCGCCCGCCGCCTCAAGCTTGGTCCGCAGGTAGCCCATGTACACCCACAGGTTGTTCGAGCGCAGCCCGAAGTCGTACCCCCACACCGCCAGGAAGATCTGCGAGTGGCTGAGCACCCGGCCGGGGTTGCGCAGGAACAGCTCAAGCAGCAGGTACTCGGTCCGGGTGAGCGAAACCTCGCGCCCGCCCCGCGTCACCCGCGCCGCCGCCAGGTCGAGCACCAGGTCACCGAAGCTGAGCCGCTCGGCCCCGGCCGCGTTGCGCCGCAGCAGCGCGCGCAGCCGGGCCCGCAGCTCGGCCAGCGCGAACGGCTTGACCAGGTAGTCGTCCGCGCCCGCGTCCAGGCCCGCGACCCGGTCATCGACCAGGTCGCGGGCGGTGAGCATCAGGATCGGCGTCCTGTCGCCCCGGGCGCGAAGCCGCCGGCACACCTCCAGGCCGTTCGGCTCGGGCATCGCCACGTCGAGCACGATCGCGTCAACGCTGACGGCTACGAGGTGGGCCAGCGCGGCGCTGCCGCCCTCGGCGGCCAGCACCTCGTAGCCGTCACGCCCGAGCGCGGTGGACAGCGACTGGCAGCACCGCCAGGTCGTCGTCGACCACGAGGACCCGCACGGGACTCATTATGCGCGGGATGCGCGCCGGCCGGGCGTCCCTCACTGGAGGGTCACGTAATGCTTGACCGCGTTCCAGCCGGCCGTCAGCTGCGCCGTGGCTCACGCCGATGTCGTGGGCGATCGCGGCGAACGCCGGGCTGGCGGTGTCGACCCGCCCGTCGACGACGATCAGCCGGCTGATCTCCTTCACCGCGCGCTGCGCCGTGTCGGTGCTGACGCCCAGCCGCGCGGCCAGCGCGCTCGCCGCCTCCGGCAGCCCGCTCAGCTGGTGCTGCGCCGCCGCGGACTTGGCGGCGCTGGCGCCAGTCCCCGACGGCGCCTTCTCGCCCGCCGCCGCCGAGCCGAAAACGGCATTCACGACTCGCTGTGCGGTCGCCCGCGACACCCCGGTCGTTGCCGCGAAGGCCGCGACGCCACCGGCAGTGTTCCCGCCCGCCTGCTTCGCGGCGCCGAGCCCGGCCTCTAGTCTGGCGACGCTGATCCCGGCGGACGCGGCGAGGGCTCGTTCGGCTGCGGACGCCGGCGCCGGGGACTTGCCGGCGCTGGAAGACACTTGCGTGGGGGACGGCTTCCCGGCCGGTGAACCGGGCCCGGACGCCAGCGCGGCGACCGGGACGGCGACCGCGGTCGCCGTGACGATTCCCGCGATGGCGAGACGATAACGCAGGGCCAACATGGGGTGCTCCTCTCCTTTGACGGACACCTCAAGTCCACCGGCGCCACCAAAGATCGCCCCTCCAGCAACCTAAGGGACGCCTAAGAAACCCGGCTGCCCCCGCGAAGCGCCCGCCCCGCCCTGCCGCGGCACCCGGATGCCGCGCGCCAGCTGGTCGACCCGCCGCAGCGCGTCCGGCAGCCGGTGCGCCCCCGCCATCGCGTGCACCATCTCGGCCGCCTCGCCGGCGGGCATCCCTGCCGCCGTCACGTACAACGGCCGGATGGCGCCGCCGCGCACGACCGGCACTGCGTGCGTGGCGGTCGCGAACCTGCTCTTGGCCACCCCGATCACCGCGACGCCGAATTCCGCGTGCGCGTGCGCCCCCAGCCCCGGCCGCCCGCCCGGGTCCAGGTCCACGTACCCGTCCACCACCAGCAGCGACACGCCCGCGACCCCGGCCAGCACGGCCCGCAGGCACGGCAGCTCCCGCCGGAAGAACGCCCCCGGCTCGTACTCTTCCACCTCAGGGACGACGACCACCCGCTCGCCCGCGATCGCACCGAACGCCGCCGTCTCCGCCAGGACCAGCGCCGCCCGGGCCGCCCCGGAGTCCAGGTACTGCACATCAGCCGCCGCGAACACAACCCCAACCTTAGGCCCGCGCTTGCGTGCCTCCCCTATCGGCAAGCTTCCGCGCCTATCGCTGCGTGCGGATCTCGGGGTTCTGGAACTCGCAGGTAGCGTCGTCGTCGTAGCCACCGCCAATGTCCATGGTGCCGAACGTTACGCCTCCGGTCAGCGATTGCGAGATGTAGTCGCTGAATACCCGGTTGCCGTCCACGAAAGCCGTTACTTCCGAGTCCTGCACGAGTACCGCGATGGTATGCCAGGCAGCCAGGTTGGCCGCGTAGGGTACGGCGGCAGGTCCCTCAAACGCCCGAGCGGGTATTTTGCCGTCCCAGTAGGCCAGTTGCAGGCCATCCGACCGCAGGGCCAGGTGGAAAAACGAGTTGCCGTTCTTCCACGCGAACGACAGGACGCACGCGGTCGCGTCGGAGCCGGAGAGCTGCTTCGCCTGCACTTGGGCATAGTAGGTGTCCGTCGTTGACGCGCTGGGCAGCCAGGAGATCATGTTCGGCCCGCTGCTATCCATGTGGATGTATACCTGCCGGCCTTCATCCCAGCCATAGCCTGTCCCGTACTTGGCCTTGGCCGCGGGGATGTGCTTTCCGCTCGGCTCGGCCACGATATTGACAGTGGACCAGTCGGCTGCCTCGCTCTGGGCGCCGCGGCCTGGCGAGGTCTGGTGCCAGTAGGAGACGAAGCCGACGCCGACCACGATGACGATCGTCGTGACCAGCGTGATGATGAACTGGGCCGCCGACGGCAGCCGGTAGAGCAGCGGCCGGAGGAAGGCCGCGGTTACCACCGTGGCGGCGGCCCCAATCCCGACTTCCGTCGGGCTCGGCAAGAACCTGAACCAGCTTTTGCCCTGCGCAAGCAGGAATATGATGATCGTTGCCGCGGCCGCCAGCAGTTCCGGCGACCACCTCGCCTGCTTTCCCGAGCTACCTGCATTTGCCATGGCGCATCAGTCGAGGCGGTGTATTGCGTCGCAGGGCTTGGGTCGGGATAGCCGCAGTCCCAGGCTGGCGCGCGCCGCAACTTGTCGGAGGCGAGCCGATGGATGGCGAAGGCCGCAATCGAGCCCGACATGGTGACGAAGACGAACACCAAGAGCCCATTATAGGAACTCCGGCTTTCGGCGATCGGCACGATCGACAGCCATTGCACGCCGGCCTGATGCGGCATGGCGACGCCGACCAGACTGTTGGTCACCGGCGCCAGCGCGTCGATAAAGAAGCCCGGGAAAATCCCGGCGACCAGGCAAAGGGCTGCCAGGAAATACATGGCGGCGAGCGAATTGCTGTCGGTCTCTTGCGCCTTCGCCGCATCGGGTGTGCGCGGCCGGCCGAGAAAAGTCACACCGAAGGCTTTCACGAAACAGGCCGCGGCCAGCGCCGCCGACAGCGCGAGCAGCGCGCCGACCGCGGGGACCAGGAACTTCAGGCCCCAGGCCGGCAATTGCGGGCTGAGCAGAATGGCCTGGAAGGTCAGCCACTCGGACACGAAGCCGTTGAGCGGCGGCAGCGCCGAGATGGCGACGCAGCCGACCAGGAACACGAAAGCGGTCTGCGGCATGCGGTGGATCAGCCCGCCGAGGTGCTCCATATCGCGCTCGCCGGTCGCGTTGAGCACGGCGCCGGCGCCGAAGAAGAGCAGGCTCTTGAAGACCGAATGATTGAACACGTGGAACAGTCCGGCGGTGAGCGCGAGCGCCGCGGCGAGCGGCATGCCGTCGGCCTTGAAGGCCAGCGCGAGACCAAGCCCGATGAAGATGATCCCGATGTTCTCGACCGTGTGATAGGCGAGTAGGCGCTTGAGATCGTGCTGCATGAGCGCGTAGAGCACGCCGATCACGGCGGTGACGCCGCCGACGGCGAGCACGACCATGCTCCACCACCAGGCCGGCGGCCCCAACAGGTCGAACACGATGCGGATGAAGCCATAGACGGCGACCTTGGTCATCACGCCGCTCATCAGCGCGGAGACGTGGCTGGGCGCGGCCGGATGCGCCAGCGGCAGCCAGACGTGCAGCGGCACGACGCCGGCCTTCGAGCCGGCGCCGATAATCGTGAGCACCAGCACCAGCGCGGCGAGCGCCGCGACGGGATGCGATGGCGCGCATGGCGTCGAAGGCATAGTTGCCGTCGGCTGCCCGCAAGCAGGCCGAAGGCGAGCAGCAGCGCCAGCGTGCCGAAGCTCGCCATCAGCAGATAGATGTAGCCGGCGCGCACGTTCTCCGCGACGCGGTGATGCGCGACCACCAGCGCCCACGAGGTGAGCGACATGAACTCCCACGACACCAGAAAGCTGAAAGGCGTCGTCGGCGAGCACGACCAGGTTCATGGCGGCGAGATAGGCTGGGTAGAACGGCAGCACGCGCTGCGGCGAGTCCTCGTGGCGGCCGTAGCCGAGCGCGAAGAGGCTTGCCGAAGCGCCGCCGAGATTGACCACCACAAGGAAGAATGCCGCGAGCGCGTCGATACGGAAATGCGCGCCCAGCCAGGGCAGGCCGAGCGGCAGGGTCACCGACGACGGTTCGGAGAACCCGAGCAGGCAGAGCAGGGCGATCATGCCCAGCGTCAAGGTGATCATCAGGCTGGCGCCGTAGACCGCCGCCGTCCCGCGCGGCGAGGCGGCAAGCGCGATCGCGGCCGGCGCCAGGATCATCAGCGCCGCCACGCCGTAGAGCGCGTAGACGACCATCATTTGAGCCGCACCCCGCGGCCGCCACCGCTGGTGGTCGCGCCTTCACCGATCAGTTCGATGCCGTTCGCCGCCATCGCGTCGACCAGCTTCATGAGCGAGTCGACATTGCCGCGCACGACGCCATCGCTCGCTTCCATGCGCTGGACGGTCGGCAGCGACAGTCCGCTGCGTTTCGCTAGTTCGCGCTGGTCGATTCCCAACAACGCCCTTGCGGCCCGCAACTGCCCGGCGGTGATCATGAGACGCGAGCCATTATTGTGACTCAGAATGTGAATTATAGACTTTCATGTATCTATTTTGATGTGTCAAGTATCATAATGGAGATAGCCAGGGGACGTACGTCGCACCGTCGGCACCGTGACAATTCAATGAGTAGGGGCACAATGTCCGCTTTGGGTCATGTGTGGACGGCGCCCACGGGTCAAGGGATTCTTTTGGCTTTCTGCTTGCGGTCGGGTGCAAGTCATGTGTCCGGCCTGTTTGTGCGGCGCTCATGACCGCTGGCCCTGATGTGATCCGCAGATCGGGTCCCTATCAATCGCACGCACTCAAGAGTGCTTGACCCATAGCGGGTTCTCCCGATCCCCGGTCCAACCGGTTCGCATCAAACCATCATCACCCTCGACGTTCCTTTACGCCCTCGACGTAACCTCACATTCCAAATACCAAACCGTTCAGGCTGCCGCTGCAATGACGGCGCTGCTTGAGTGTGTCGGTGCCCGATAGGTCTCGCCCCTGGCCAGCACGGCCCAGGCGATCCGCGCCATCTTGTTGGCCAGCGCCACCGCAACCACCTTGGTCGGCCGACGCCCCAGCAGTTCGGTTACCCAGGGATACTTGTCTGGCCGCGTGAGGGCGGTTCTGACAATGGATATTGCACCGAGGACGAATAGCCGCCGCAGATAGCGATCGCCCTGCTTGGAAATCGAGCCAAGGCGCTCCTTGCCGCCGGTGGAGTTCTGCCGTGGCACCAATCCGATCCAGGCTGCAAACTCGCGCCCGGTCCTGAACGCCTTTGGATCGGTCATCGTTGCCACGACCGCCGTGGATAGGATCACGCCGAACCCTGGAATGGCTTCGAGTCGTTTGCTGTCTGCATTGGCGCGATGGGCTTGAGTGACGCGCTTGTCGAGCCCGTTGATCTGGGTCTGCACCGCATGGAGCTGCGCGATAATGGCCTGACAGGCAAAGCGAGCGTTATTCGGCAGCCGCTCATCGCTGCTCTCCGTCACGGCCATAACCAGTTGCTGCAATCCTTCATGCCCCTTCGCTGCCACCAGCCCGAGTTCGGCCAGGTGGGCACGAAGTGCGTTGATCAGTTGAGTTCGCTGGCGGATCAGAAGATCCCGCGTCCGGTGCAGCATCAACGCACTCTGCTGCTCGACGCTCTTGATCGGCACAAACCGCATCGATGGCCGCGTCACGGCCTCGCAGATCGCCGCCGCATCGGCCGCATCGTTCTTGCCGCGCTTTACGTAGGCTTTGACATAGGTCGGCGGCATCAGCCGCGTGTCGTGCCCGAGCTTCTTGAGTTCGCGCGCCCACTGGTGCGCCGTTGCACACGCTTCCATGCCAACGAGGCAAGGCGGCAGATTTGGCAAAGAACTCAAGAACCTTCGCTCGACCAACACGCTTGCGGATCACCACCGTGCCATCCGCATCGACGCCGTGAATCTGAAACACCGACTTCGCAATATCGACACCAATCGTGCTAACCTCACCCATGGACGGCTCCCCTCAATGTGGTTGCGTTTCGACCCAACCACCCTATGGCACTTCGATGCCGCAGAGTGGGCGCCGTCATATTGGCGGACAAACCGCCCTGGGCCAAATTCCGACTTTGTCCGCTTTGGTCGATCGGTTGAGCCGGCCACCCAAATGAGACATACAGCCGGCTAATCTTCAGCTTACGCGTCATGTCCCAAGTCACCAGCTCGAATAATATTCCGATAGCGATCGATCTCGCTTTGCACTTGGCGCATCTGCCATTCGGGGACGGCACGCGCCGCACGTGCGCTGACCAATGCATCGATCGCCCGCGCTAAACGCACCGGTAGCATCCGCAGGCCTTTCGCATGGGCCGGCAGGGTGGCGACGTTTTCAAGCACAAAAGCAGTCATCGAAGTCTCTCCTTATTCTTGTTGCGGAAGTGGCTCTTCCGGTGCCCGCTATGTGTGTGCCGGCGCATAGGAATTCGATTGGGAAATTAAGCGTTCCGCATAAGCACTTCATAAAGGGCGGATATAGAGAGGGTTCGCGTTAGCGGCCGATTGAGAGCATCGTCGTTGCCTCAAAAAATCGAACTAGCGGCGAAGACGGCGAGCCAGATTGCAAGCCGCAGCACGATCGCCGCGCTGAAGGCGGTGGCGAAGAGTTCGAGCAGGAGTGCAGCCGGATGCGCGCGCTTCGCAATTGCGACGGCCCACTGGGCCATGCGCTGCGCAAGTTGCGACACGATCCGCCTTGCTGCGGCATGGTGAGCGACGAGTGGATTGCCTTGGTTCGCGACGTTGAGTTCGAAACGTTCGGATAGAAACATTAAAGCGCATCCTCCTGGCTGGGCGCTTCTCTTGGCGAACCGCAGGGCCGACTGCTTGCGCAGGAAAATGCCGCCAGTCCGTCCGTTGGATTCGCGCGCAACCCAGAACCCGTCTTCGTTGCGGCCGATGAAAAATAGTGGAATTGCCTGGTCGAGGATTCGGGATCAGGCCGCGGCGGCAGTTCAGTCTGGTGCGCCATGATCGTCGCCGCATTGATCGATATCGGCGGCGCGGGCGTGTAATCCAACAGCTTTGGAACGTGCCGGCCGATGCTCGACTATCGGAATCCTCAAGCCACCTGCCGCAATTGTCCGGCGTTCGATGGCTGGCGATGTTGCGGACCAGGCTTGCGGCTCATATCGAGCTCGAGAACCCCCGGAACCATAATGACCGCTTGCGGTCGATTGCCATTTTCAAACATTGCGAAGCGGAGGGCCTCGGCGCGATTGACGAAAAGTCCGCCACAAATGCCGTGTTGGTCTTGCACGACCCAATTCCCCCGGCTGTCTTTTCCGACCATGAAAAGCGGAATGCGCGAACTCGGTTCGGGAGAGGGAGGCTCGAAATGTTTCACGATGCTTCTCCTTCACGGTGAATGGTTGCTTTGCGCGCCCGCTAGCGGGCAATCGGAAGATCGTCGTCGTTCTGGACGAGTGCTTGTAGCGGTTGCGGTATAGCTCCGCTTCGATCAGCGCTTTTTGCATGCGCGCTTCGCCGATGACCTCCGCGACGCGCTTAGCAGCTTTGTGCCGCCCCCGATCGCATTGCGCAGGAAGCTTACGGCCGCCGACAAGCGGAAGGCGCCCGCCGCATTTTTCCCATGTGCAAGAACGGGCATGTTTGCCTCCTCTAGAGACGAGCCGTTGCCGGCGGGCTGTGGCGGAGCCGTTTC
>CAVTLB010000007.1:0-94460 GCA_963735415.1 uncultured Actinomycetota bacterium
TTCGCGGGTTCTGGCGGGCGGCGTGTTCTGGTCGTCCTGCGTCTTGGGGCGGTGTCAGGCGGGTGACGCGGGGAGGGCGGCGAGACCGAGGAGCTGGAGGGGCAGGCGGTACGGATCGCGGCGGCTGGCGCGGAGCTGGGCGGCGATGCCCGGGACGCCGAGCAGGCGGAAGGCGCCGGTGACGGCGTTGCGGATGGCGGCGAAGGCCTGGTATGCGGCAGCGGCGCGGCTGCCGTCCTCCCCGAATGCGACATCGCGGACATAATGGTGCATTTCTATGGCCCAGTGGCCGCGGAGGCAGGCGAGCAGGTCAGCGGCGCCGGCCTGGTCCGGCGGGAGGCTGGTGATGCCGAGGACGGCGACCGCGCCGAGCAGCTCCCCTTCCGTGCTGTAGCTGTACCGTTCGACGAGGAACACCTGCCGGACCTCCGGCCATTTCTTCAGGATCTGCTCCGCCGGCGGGAGGGTCTTGATGGTGCGGGCGTCGATGCGGCCGTGGCCGCGGTCGACGGTCCAGGCCTCTCCCGCGAAGGCCCGCCAGGGCAGCGCGTCCGCTGCGTCGAACAGTTTCTCCTGGTTATCGCCGATGGTGAAGATGAAGAAGGCGCCGGCGGCGTCGATCTTCTTCGCGTGCTTGCGCTGGGTGTGCATCTGGTCTGCCGAGATGACGGCGTCCTTCAGGTCGCCGGCGGGGATCTTGTCCAGGAGGTCCCGGAAGACGGGGATCTCGTTGCTCTTCTTGCTGACGGGGAGCTGGGCGGCGGTGGTGCCGTCGTCCCAGATGCCGGACAGGAGCATCGGGGCACGGCCGCCGCGGGCGGCGCCGCGCAGGGCCTTGCCGTCGACGCGCAGGTGCCTGCGCATGCCCGGACGCAGGTCACGGGCGCGGGCGGCGGCCCATGCGCACAGCACGTCGTCGACCTGCTGCGCGTGGCGGGGGTCTCCCAGGACCCGGGAGAAGGTCGCGGCGTCCGGGCGGCGGGGCTGCCCGGACCCGCCGCGCGGGGCGCCGAGCCGGTGCAGGACCCGGGCTGGGGCCGACGCGGCCCACGCCGCGGCGCCCTCCGGGCTGTCGTCCCCGGCCGCGCCGGCCGCGACCGCGACCGCCGTCAGGTAGTCCAGGGGGATCCGCCGTCCGCGGTGGTCCCGGTGGTCCGACATCGAGCGCAGGAACCCGCAGAACCGCGCCAGCCCGGCGTCATCCCAGGTAAGGGGGCCGTCGTCACCGGGAAGGACCATGCTGCCCGGGGCCTTGCGCTGCGCGCCGGGCACCGGGCCGGCCAGCGCCGCGGCCAGCGCGGCGCGTCCCTCCGCCGGCAGGTCCAGGGGCAGCCGGGACGGCAGGACGGGCTCCGGCAGCGGCGCGGGCAGCACATCAGGCACCGCGGGACGGTCCGGCATCACCGCCGGCAGTACTTCCGGGACCAGGGCACGGCGCATCACGGGCATGACAGACTGAGGCAACGCGGGGTTCCTTCGCGGATCAGGTGATTTGTCGCAGAAGAACCAGTGTTCCCCGGGGAACCCCGCACCCCCGGGACAACACGCGCCGTTACCCGGAAGCGTTAACCCCGTGACCGCAACGCGACATAGGGTCTGCGCGCTCGCAAGCCGCGCACCCGCTGCCTGGTGCTGACCAGCGGAAACCATTCACACGCTCAGGCAATAACGGACTTTGCAGATGCCCTGGCCCCTTGGACGGCCTTCACGGATGGCTATATTGCGGTGCATGAAGTGTATAGTACGCGCCATGAACATTTCCCCGTCCTCTTCGCGGCTTAACTTCGTGGCTTCCGCTCGGTCAGCGTTCGACTTCTGCGACTAGCCCACCCTACTCGCTTTGGCTGGTAGACCAGGATGAGGGGCGCATCACGTACGCTGGAGTCGATGTCGGTCTCGCCGTATTGCACGAGCGTCTGTCCTATGAGCTTGGCCTTGCCGTGTGGCGGGAATCCGTTGAGGCTGAGGTGGTGCGTCCTTACGCAATGGTGGACGTGCTTCGCGTCGCGGATCCTGGCCTCGCTCGATCGTATAGGCAGTTCTCGGCGACCACCGAGGGCGCGGTAGTGCGGGGTCTGGCAAGGCTGGAAACCGATTTCCGCCGCTTTGGCTTGCGGGCGCTCTTCTCTCGGGGTCTGGCGAGTTCTTTGAGAGCATGCGGCAGGCGCGATCGCTGGCCGTAGCAGAGTGGGGTGGAGCTGGAGGTGAGCAATTCCGGGAGATGGCGGGGCGTGCTTGGCGGAATCGTGATTTCGGTAATGTGGTCAAGCACTACGGCGCCCTGGGCGACCGGCTGTCGCAGGCGGAACGAGCGCGTGTCGCCTATGCCCGCAAGCAGCTAGGTGCTGACAAATGAGCACAAGGCGGCTGCCGTTGCCAGGATAGGGGCACGGCGGGTGCCGCGGGAGAGGTCTGCCCTGATGGGCCTGGCCCGGTCGTGCTTCGCGCGGACGCAGACGTGGCTGCAGGCCGGGAAGTACGTGAAGGCCCTGGTGAGCGACCTGCCGTCGCGGAACGGGTGGACGATCGGCGAGCAGGCGGGTTCCGTGATGGTGGAGTATCGTTACACTGCGCATCAGGTGGCCAGGGGCAGCCGCCCTGACGCCGTGTCGGGGAATACGTGGTACCTGGTCAAGGCCGCCTCGCTGGTGCGCCTGAGCTATCAGGTCCGGCTGCTGACGTTCATGGCGGCTGAGCGCGGTGCCCGCCTTGTCATCCGGGTGCCTGAGTCTTCGCGTGCCTTCGCTGATCTGCGGGCGTTCGCCAGGGCGGGGCCCGGGGCCTGAAGGTGGAGAAGGCGAGCTGAGGTGGGCCTGTACCTGTGCGTCTTTCGCAGTGAGGCGGCCGATGATGAGGTTGATGGCGTCGAGGTGGGCGCATGCGACGACTTCCACGATTTCCGGCTTGTTGTTGCCCAGGGGCTGGAGAACGGGCAGTGGGGTTCGCGGTTTCCCGTGCTCATGGCGCATCACGATTCAGATGGCCGGTGGCCTGCTGGCGAGGCGATGGCGCTGGCCGGGGAGTTGCAGGTCATCGGGGCGGCGCACGCGCGGGACTTCCGGCGCGCGGCTTTGCGGCCGGGTCATGGCAGGAGGGGGTCGCTAGGCAGCTGGGGCTTGCGCCGAGGACGCTCGGTGAATGCTTCATCGACGTTGACGGCGAGCTTGTGCCCGGGCGGCTCAGGGAGCTTGCGCTGACCGCGGCGAAGCTAGGCGCGCCTGTTTCGTTCCAGTAGCCGGCCCGGGTCTGGGCACCTGGCGGCCCGGAAGCGGTCCTGGCGGCCGGTGCCCCTTGTACGAATCGATGGACGGATGCTGGCTATCCAGCGGCAAGGCGACGGGCCATCGGCTCCTCCGGTGGGATGCCGGGACCGGCTGAGACGCCAGCCGGCGGCGTTGCCCGTGAAGCCTCGACGAGGGTGGCATCAAGGCCCAGGGCCTCGGCTGACTGGCGTGCACAAGGACATGCGAATAGGAGTAGCGACCCTGGGGTTTAGGTGCGGCATCCTCGATGGCCGGGACCAGGAGGACGTCATCGACGAGGCCAGGAAGGTGCCGCAGGAACCGCCAGCACCCGCGGTGATGCCCGCGATGGCTTAGGCTGCGTATCCATGTTGGACTGGTGGGATGTGCTTCCGGACGACGAGCGGCAGCAATGGGCGCTGGAACCGTTTACCAGTGTGGGGCCGCTGGCCTTCGGCATGAGTCCCGGCGAGGTGTCAAAGGCGCTGAGCGGAGCCACGGAAGAGACCCAGCACCACAAGCATTACCTGGCCCCGGGCGCCTCCAGGTCGGTCATCGAGGCGGGCAGGTACCGGGAGTTCGGCCTGGATCTCTACACGAGCAGGAACGGCTATCCGGGATCGTGGTCGACGCGCTGCGCGGGCCACAGGTCTACGTGGAGGGCGTGGCACTGGTCGGCCGGGTTCCGTCCGTCCTGGAGCAGTGGATGGTCGACCGGCACCAGCGTCCCGACACTGGGGAGCCTGATGAGGATCTCGTCTACGTGGCGACAAGCAACCCGGGGTCGCGGTCACTGGGCGTCGCGATCGAGGTGCAGCGGGCAGGCGATCACCTGCTCACCCGGCCGGTGTTCATTCCCTTCGAAGCGCTGGACATCGGCTTTACGAGCTGGCTTCCGGACAAAGTATGGGGGCGGTACTGAGGGGTGTGCCCTGGAAGGGGCTAATGCCTGTCGCCGACCGTTAGGCGGTTGGGGCCGATGTTGGCGTAAGTGCACGCGGGTTGCCGGAGTGGTCCCGGGTTGTCCAGGCCGTGGCCGGGAGTGGTGGCGGCGTCGCGCAGTTCACGGCGAACCTGGACGGCATCCTGGCAGGCGGGTGTGCGTCAATGGACCGCGAGACTGGCGAGTATGGACTCGGCGGCCACCTTGCAGGCCCCGGCGAACCAGCTCGCCGCGTGGGCGTGGGACAACTCCAATTCCGTGGCCGGCTTCCTCAACAAGCCCAACGACCCGTCCACCGGCCTGACCTACGACGGCGCCCGCTCCTACGACCCCGCCACCGGCCAGTTCACCTCCCCCGACCCCATCCTCACCCCCCGCCAGCCCCCAGGACCTCAACCCCTACGCCTACGCCTACGCCTACGGCAACCCCGTCGGCAACAGCGACCCCACCGGGCGGTCGACTGCAGCCCTGGCGACCCCTGCGGCGGCGGAACCCCGGCCCCTGCTCCAGTCGACACCCACATGGGCGGCCTTGGCGGCACCGGGGGGCAAGGCGCTGGTACCGCCAACACCGGGGACGGCGGCGGCGGCGGTGGCGTGCCCAGCTGCTCGCCGGGAGACGTGAAGGGCGGGCTGTGCGGGCCGCCGGAGAATGCCGGCCTGGGCCCGCCCGACCGGAACCGAGGGTGACTTCTGGGCCGGCACCGGGTTCAGCATCGCGGGCCTGGGCGACCTGGCCTGCCTGACAACCGGGCTGGCCTGCGCGGTAGACGCGGGGGCCGGCCTGCTTCCCAGCCAGCTGTACCAGCGCTACGTCAACAACCCCCTCGCCATCAGCCCCGGCAGCCAGGAATACCAGGGCGGCCAGGCCTTCGGCGCCTTCCTCGCCAGCGTTATCCCCGTCGGCGAGGCCGCCGACGCAGCCACCGCAGCCACCGCAGCCGACACAGCCACCGCAGAAGCAGCACCGGCGGTTGCCCGGTACTCTGTTGATGGCAGTGGGACTGCGACTGATCTGAATGGCGTGCGCCCGCCTGGACCGTATGCCCGGCCTTCTGGCGCGACGACGGCTGCGCAGCGGGCGTCGGTTCAATGCCTACCGTGTGTCGACTGCGGCACTACCGCGGCAACCCAGGTGGCGGATCACATCGATCCGCTGGTGCAGGAGTATTACCGTACTGGGTCGATTGACCTGGTTCGGATGCGGTCGCTGGATGCTGTGCAGCCGCAGTGCCCGACTTGCTCTGCCAGCCAGGGATGGTGGCTGTCGCAGTTCTCACAGGCGATGCGAAGGGTATGGGGATTCTGATGGCTATCTCGATGACAGCTGAGCAGGCTGCCGTCTGCGCCCGGTTCGGAGTTGAGCCGTCAGGAGTCCTTCCTGAACAAAAAGTCGGCATTGCAAGGAATGTTCTTGATGGTCTTATGCCGGTGAACGGTCTGCGCCATAAGCCGGAGGGCGACACGTCAGGCTGGTACATCTGGGCCGGGGAGCAGTTGTCTGATGATCCAGACTTCTTCGTTCCGCTGCATGTGAAGCACCTTGCCGAGTGGTGCCCTGCGGCTATCCCCTACCTGGCTCTGCCTCCGGGATGGCGGTTCCTGGTCGCTCCTGGCTACGAGGATGTCTGGCCTGACCAGTCATTGCTGCAGGTCTGAACTGGCTCGGCTCGCGTCGAGCGTCGGGTCGCGCCTGCCACAGGCGTGATGATGTGGCGCGCCGCGCGTGCGCGGCGGGGAGGCGTTCGGTCGGCAGAAGTCGGGCCTGTTCCGGCCGAGGGTGCCCGGAAAGGGGGTCCCGAGGCTGCTGGCGCCTGTCGGCTCGTTTGGCGCGGCGCGTGAGGCCGTCATTGAGCACTTGGGCCGTGACGCGTTCTGCGATCCCCGGCACCCGGGTGCCAGGACGGTGACCCCGGCGTTCGACGACACGATCTCCCGGAGCCTGCGGCGCACGGATCCGGCCGCTGTCGAAGCACGCCGGCGGGCCGGCCTCAAGTAGCCCGTCTTGCCCGCGATGCGCGGGCTGCGTCGGCGAACGTCAGCGACCCGCGTAAGGGTTCACCACCGCGAGCGGTTCCGGGAGTCGCTGCGCGTCCTGGTGCGGCATCACCAACTGGTTGCGCTCGATCCCGGCCAGCAGCTCGTCCAGGGTCTGCGCCGCCCGATGCCGACCGTGGATCGCCTCTCCGATCGACCTCGTCAATGGCCTAAACGGCACCGCCGCCGGCTACGCCGCCTCCACCAGCTACGACGCCTTCGGCGACGTCACCGACGAGGAGATCGGCTCCGGCACCACCAACCTCACCGACATCAACAGCAGCTACGACGCCACCACCGTCACCGGGGCCCGGATCATCCCGCTGCCCTCCGGCGGCGACGTCGTCCGCACCGGGGCAACGACCAGCTACTACTTCGAGGTCCCCGACCCCCACGGCACCAACGACCTCTCCCTCGACCACACCGCCCAGACGCCCGCCTGGCGGCAGTTCACCCCCTACGGCGCCCCCCGCGGCACGGCGGCCACCTGGATCGACAACCGCGGCTTCCTCGACAAGCCCAACGACCCATCCACCGGCCTGACCTACGACGGCGCCCGCGCCTACGACCCCGCCACCGCCAGCTTCACCTCCCCCGACCCCATCCTCACCCCCGCCGACCCCCTCGACCTCAACCCCTACCTCTACGCCTACGGCAACCCCGTCGGCAACAGCGACCCCACCGGGGTCGCCCACCCCGGCGTCCCCGGTGGCGCAGGAGTCATGGAAGCAGGGCCCGGCGGAACCGGGGGGAGGGCGCTGGCGCTACCGCCGTCCCCGGTGTTGGCGGTACCAGCTCCTTGCCCCCCGGTGCCGCCAAGGCCGCCCATGTGGGTGTCGACCGGGGCAGGGGCCGGGGTTCCGCCGCCGCAGGGGTCGCCGGGGATGCAGGTCGACCGCGGGTCGGGCGTCGGCAGCTTCGTGATCAGCTCCATGTGCAGCGGCCTGCTGAGCTACCTGCTGTGCCAGGGCACGTCCGCGCCCGCCAGGTACCAGTCCTTGGCGCACCCGGCGCCGCTGGAGACGCGTCAACGCTGGTGAGCAGGGGAGTGGCACCTGATGTTCGTGCTCGCCTGCCGATAAATATGGATACGGTAAATGCGGTAGCCGAGAAGTACGGGCTCGACGTCTCTAACATGAATATCTCATTCGCGAAGGCGAGCAGGAGCTTCTATGGTGCGACTGGTCCAGATGGGACTACAGTCCTTGCCCGTCCGGCGTTCTCGAGTGAGGAGCAGCTTGTCAGGACGCTAGCGCATGAGCAGTATCATGTGTGGCAACTCGAGGGAGGGATGAAGTACCCGGCGTTCTATGACCCCAACAGTTCTTGGGAGGTTGCGGCAGCCGAGTACGAAGATCAGTACTGGGCGTGGGCCAGCTGGCAAGTAAATGGAGGTTAACCTTAATGCCGAATGAGGCTTCGTACGATCAATGGCAAGAGCTTTATGAGCGGGCATGGGAAGATCCTGGGCGCGTTGCCGCACTGGTCTGCCCTAGCTGTGATCGGGGTTTCCTGAGCCTGGTGTTTGTCGTGCAAGACGATTCTGACGAGCGGGGCCAAGGCGTCTTTTGGTGCGGAAAGTGCCTCAATGGGATCGGCATGTACAGCCCTATTCCTGAGCGCGGTGTCCGAGTAACACGCGATAAGGCGAATATTCCTAGCTTCGCCATTGTGGCGCCAGGATACAATCCTGCCTAACCTAATACTCCAGCCGTAGATCGTCATCCACATCGGGCCTGGCTGGCCGTCTTACAGTAGTTGTCTGTGTCATCGCCGCAGACGTCGAGCCACAGGTCGCCGGGGAGGGCGAGGATGCGTTGCATGGTCAGGCGGTCGAGTTCGGCTGCGTGCTCGGTGGCGTGTGAGGCGAGGTAGCAGAACCAGTTGGCGTAGTAGCCGGCGTGGGCGAGTTCCCGCAGTGGTGCCGTTACTGGTTCGAGGATGGCAAGGAGCCGGTGCAGGTGCTCGGTCAGTTCGGTGCCCGTATCGATGCCGGGGCTGGAGGTCAGCAGCCACAGCGAGGAGTCATGGGTAGCGACGGAGCGGCTGCCGACGGGATCGCCTGTCTCGAAGGCGCGGGTGGGCTGGATGCCGAGCCGTCGGCTGACCGCCGCGGCGGTCAGCGTCGCGTCTCCGGCTAGCCGGAAGGTGGCCGTGGTTTCCACGCCCGTCAGTGTCTGCGGTGATGCCCGGCAGGCGCCAGCTATTTTTGCGAGGGTGCGGTGAGCGGCGTGCCGGCCGTGTCTTGGTGCGTGACGCACCGACGATCTGGAGATGCCAGTCGACAGATTCGCCGCCACGCGCAGGCCTCGCTGTGATCGGCCTGGGTCAGTCGTTGTGTGAGGCGCGGACAAGGGCCCCGTGGAATGAATGCCCGCCTTGAGGTGCGCCCGGGTTTCCGGTGGCATCAGGCCGGGACTCCCCGCGATCATCGTCTTATGACAGAACTGCCCCGGTGGGCCGGCGCGCACCAGCGAGCGTGGTACGCGGCGCTGGCCACGTTGCGCGAGACCGGATGGCAGGTGGAGATGACCTGCTCAGCCGCGCCCGTGCAGCTCGAGGGCGTGCTGCCGTGCGGCGAGCAGTTCTACTTCCGGTCCCGCCACGACGAGATCTTGCTGGCCGTGGGTGGCGAGGACCCGTCCGACGGCGCTCCCTGGCAACGGCGTGCCAGCTACGGGCCACCCGGAGGAGAAGAAGCCTCATATCTCCCGGCCCAGCCAGGGTTGCACCTGCTCGTGGACCTGTCAGCCTGGCACCAGCCCGGCTGCCGATAGGCCCGCGATACTCCAGGGGTACCCGTGAGCCGGGACTTCTGGTGCCTCCAGCTGCTGAGTTACCAGCGCATCGATGACCCGGCGGTCGGTGCCCAGATCATGCGCACCCTGCTCACGGTGCTCCCTGAGTTTCGCCCTGTCTGCTGTCATGCGGTAAGGCGAGCCCTTCGACTGACGGTCCGTCTTCTAGCGTCGATATCCCTGGCCGGCGTGGCGAACGCGGCAGCGATGCCCGGCTGATGCGCCTGCTTACGGGCATGCCCGGGCATGCCCGGGCAGAGGCAGGCCCTCTCTTATCCTTGGACGTCAAAGCGAAGCCACGTTCCCGGATAGGACACCTCGGGCGGGTAGCGGTCGCCGCTGCTGACAGGGCCGGCGGCGATGGCCGCGACGACGGAGGGCCAGAACTGAGCGGCCTCGGAGTTAGCGTGATCGAAGGCGAGCAGCCACTCACCCGGATGCCGGCGGAACATCTGGCGGGCAGCATCCCGGCCGATGCCGTGGCGGCGGTGCCGCCGGACGACGAAGAACTCCGCCACCTCGCGGGCACCGCCGCCGGCCCGGCGCGTCATGGTGAAGCCGGCCAGCTGGCAGGTTCGCCAGAACAGGCTTGTGCTCCTCGGTCACCGCGACCAGCTCCACATTCACGGCCGATAGTCTGGCCCGCGCGTCGGGCGGGCGCTACCCCGACAGCTGAAGCGCTCAGTCGCACCACTACGGCAGCGGGCGAGCATCTGCGCTGGATCCATGTTGCTGCCGTAGGCGGCGTATAGTGCCACGGGGGTTCGGCGTACGGCGCCTTGGCGGGGGGCGGCGTGCCACTGGGGGTTCTACGTGCGGGAGAATTACCTAAGTGACCTTGCCACTTCCGCGTATCGCGATCCTTGGCGGCGGGCCGGCGGCTACGAGGCCGCCCTTGTCGCGGCACAGCTCGGCGCCGATGTCACCGTTGTTGACGCTGATGGCCTGGGCGGCGCGTGCGTCCTGACTGATTGCGTCCCGTCGAAGACCCTCATTGAGTCGTCTGCCACGATGACCTCGCTGGGCCGTTCGGCCTCGCTGGGCCTCCAGCTCGCGGACGGCAAGAACCCGGATGTGAGCGTGGACGCGGCGGCGCTGCACGCCAGGATCAAGGCACTCGCGGCGGCCCAGTCGCACGACATCGTCGAGCATGTCGAGGCCGAGGGCGTGCGGATCATCCAGGGCCGGGGACGGCTGGCGGACGCGCGGACCATCGTGGTGGACGGAGTGCCCGGCCCGGCCGGGCGCGTCCAGGCGGACGTCCTGCTGATCGCCACCGGCGCGACGCCGCGCATCCTGCCGGACGCGGTGCCGGACGGCGAGCGCATCCTCACCTGGCGGCAGATCTACGACCTGCCCGAACTACCGGAAGACCTGATCGTGGTCGGCTCCGGCGTGACCGGTGCCGAGTTCGCCAGCGCCTACCAGGCGCTCGGCTCGAACGTATCGCTCGTCTCGTCCCGCGAGCGCGTCCTGCCGCACGAGGACAAGGACGCCGCGGTCGTCATCGAGGAGGTCTTCCGGCGCCACGGCATGAACGTGATCAGCAAGTCTCGGGCCGAGGCGGTCCACCGCAAGGGCGACAGCGTCTTCGTCACGCTCGCCGACGGGCGCACGATCAGGGGCTCGCACTGCCTGATGACGGTAGGCATGATCCCGAGCACCAGCGGGATCGGCCTCGGGCACGCGGGCGTCCACCTGGACTCGCGGGGCTTCGTTGAGGTCGACCGGGTGTCCCGGACGTCGGTGCCCGGCGTCTACGCGGCGGGCGACTGCACCGGCGTCCTGCTGCTCGCCTCGGTGGCGGCGATGCAGGGCCGCATCGCGATGTGGCACGCGCTCGGCGAGGCGGTGCAGCCGATCAGGCTCAGTCATGTGGCGTCCACGATCTTCACCGACCCGGAGATCGCCTCGGTCGGCGCCTCGCAGGCGTCCGTGGACCGCGGCGAGGTAGCCGCCCGCGTGATGAAGCAGCCGCTCGTCACGAACCCGAGGGCGAAGATGGGCGGCTTCCGCGACGGCTTCGTCAAGCTCTTCGCCCGCCCGGGGACGGGCCTGGTCCTCGGCGGCGTGGTGGTCGCCCCGCGCGCGAGCGAGCTGATCTTGCCGATCGCGATCGCGATCGACCAGAACCTGACGGTGGAGCAGATCGCCCACACGTTCTCGGTCTACCCGTCCCTGTCCGGCAGCATCACCGAGGCGGCCCGCTCGGTCATGGAGTTCGGCACCGACGCGATCATCTGACGAGGAGGCGCGCGGCGTGGCCCGCATACCTGGTGACCCGTCCGTCGGCGGGTGGATCCTGTTCGCGATCGGGTTCCGGCTGCCGCCGGAGAACCGCGACTGGGTCCGCCACGAGCTGACCGACTACGGCTGGCGCGCCCGGACCATCAGGCGGCTGCTCGTCATCATGGTCCCCGTCTGCGTGGCGCTCGCTTTCCTTCCCGGCCCGGTCTGGCTGCGGATCGCGGTGCCGGCGTTCGCGCTCATCGCGAGCGTGGGCACCGTCTTGATCGGCGCGGACGACATCCGCGCCGCCCGGCTGCACCAGCACGACATCGATGTCCCCGAGGACGCGGACCTCGGCCGCCCGCCTCACTGACCGTCCCCGGCGCGGCCAGGTGCCGGAGAATCACTCCTTGATCTGGCAGATCTCCGTGCCGCTTGTGACCGTCTGGCCGACCTCGACGGCAAGGCCGGTGATGGTGCCGGCCTTGTGGGCCTTCAGCGGCTGCTCCATCTTCATGGCCTCAAGAACGACCACGGTCTCGCCCGCGTCCACCTGCTGGCCCTCGGCCGCGACAATCTTCACGATGGTGCCCTGCATGGGGGTGACGAGCGAGTCGCCGCCCGCCGCGGGCCCGCCGCCGCGAGCGCGCCGGCCGCCCGTGCGCGCGGCCCCGCCAGCCGGGGCGGAGTTAGCCGCGGCGGGCCACGCCCAGCGTGGCGGGAAGGGTCACCTCCAGGCGCTTGCCGCCGACCTCCACGGTCAGCCGCTGGCGCTCGGCGTCGGCCTCGGCGGCGGGCACGAGGTCTTGCGGCGCCAGCTCAGCGGTGAACTCCGTCTCGATCCAGCGGGTGAACACGGTGAAGGGCTCGCCGGTGAACGCCGGGTCGTTCACCACCGCGCGGTGAAAGGGCAGCACCGTGGGCATCCCGCCGACGGTGAACTCCGCCAGCGCCCGCCGGGACCGCGCCAGCGCCTGCTCGCGGTCCGCGCCCGTGATGATCAGCTTGCCGATGAGGGAGTCAAACGACTGGGGCACGGTCGATCCCGCCGTGTAGCCCGCGTCCAGCCGGACTCCCGGCCCGGACGGGGGGTTCCACTCGGTGATCGTGCCCGGGGCGGGCAGGAAGTTGCGCGCCGGGTCCTCGGCGTTGATCCGGAACTCGATCGAGTGGCCGCGCAGCGGCGGGTCGTCGTAGCCGAGCTCCTCGCCGTCCGCGATGCGGAACATCTCCCGTACCAGGTCGATGCCGCTGACCTCCTCGCTCACCGGGTGCTCGACCTGCAGCCGGGTGTTCACCTCGAGGAAGCTGATGGCGCCGTCGACCGCGACGAGGAACTCGCAGGTGCCCGCGCCCACGTAGCCGGCCTCCCTGAGGATCGACTTGGAGGCGTCGTACAGCTGCTTGACCTGGGCGCCGGTCAGGAAGGGGGCCGGGGCCTCCTCGACCAGCTTCTGGTGCCGCCGTTGCAGCGAGCAGTCCCTGGTCGAGATCACCACGACGTTGCCGTGCGCGTCGGCCAGGCACTGCGTCTCCACGTGCCGGGGCCGGTCCAGGTAGCGCTCGGCGAAGCACTCGCCGTTGCCGAACGCGGCCGTGGCCTCGCGGACCGCCGACTCGTACTGCTCTTCGATCTCGTCAAGGGTGCGGGCGACCTTGAGGCCGCGCCCGCCGCCGCCGAAGGCGGCCTTGATCGCGACCGGGAGGCCGTGCTCGCGAGCGAAGTGCCTGATCTCCTCGGCGCTGGAGACCGGTCCGTCGGTGCCGGGAGCCAGCGGTGCGCCGACCCGCCGGGCGATGTCACGCGCTTTCACCTTGTCGCCCAGGGCGTCAATGGCGGCCGGGGGCGGGCCGATCCAGGTGAGGCCTGCGTCGATCACCGCCTGCGCGAACGCCGCGTTCTCCGCCAGGAAGCCGTAGCCCGGGTGGACCGCGTCGGCACCGGACCTGGCCGCGACGCCCAAGATCTTGGCGATGTCGAGGTAGGTCTGGGCCGGCGTCGCGCCGTCCAGCGCGTAAGCCTCGTCAGCGGACGTGACGTGCAGGGCGTCGATGTCCTGGTCCGAGTAGATGGCAACGCTGGCCAGCCCGGCGTCCCGGCAGGCCCGGGCCACCCGGATCGCGATCTCGCCACGGTTGGCGATCAGAACCTTGCGCAATTCGGTCTCTCCGTGTGCTCTTGTTAGCCCGGCGACGACTCCCGGTGACATCCGGATTGTCCGCCGAAAAGGGAAACCCGGTTTCTAGGAGTCTAGAACAGCATTCTCCTGAGTACCGTTGTGGGTGTGCTGATGTGGGTGCCCGCGGACTGGGTGGCCGATGCGATGACCGGCCTGCCGGACACGCGCGTCGAGATCGTGAACCCTGCCGAGTTCGCGAGCGAGGCGGATATACCCGCCAGCGTGGCCGATATCGAATTCTACGTGCCGCCCTTCCTGGCCCCGTCGGCGGTGGCCGCGGTGATGCGGCGGATGCCGCGGTTGCGCGTGGTGCAGGCGCTCACCGCCGGGGTGGACGGGCTGCGCCCGCACGTCCCGGAGGGCGTCGTGCTGTGCAACGCGCGCGGCGCGCACGACGCCGTCACGGCCGAGTGGGTGGTCGGGGCCATGCTGGCGGCCCAGCGCGACTTCCCCTTCTTCGCCCGCGAGCAGGCGGCCGGGCGGTGGCGCTACCAGCCGACCGCGGAACTGGCGGAGAAGACGGTGCTGATCGTCGGCTACGGCTCCATCGGGGCGGCGGTCGAGCGCCGGCTGGCCGGGTTCGAGGTCCGCGTCGTCCGGGTGGCGCGGCGGGCGCGGGCTGGCGGGCGCGGGGCGGGCGCGGGCGGGGAGCAAGCAATCCATGGCCTCAACGAACTGTCAGGGCTGCTGCCGTCGGCGGACGTCGTGGTGCTGACGGTCCCGTACACGCCCGAGACCGCCGGGATGGCCGACTGCGCGTTCCTTGCCCGCATGAAGGACGGCGCGCTGCTGGTCAACGCCGCCCGGGGGCCCGTGGTGGTGACCGACGCGCTGGTGCCCGAGGTCGCCAGCGGACGCCTGCGGGCGGCAATGGACGTGACTGATCCCGAGCCGCTGCCGCCGGGGCACCCGCTCTGGTCGCTGCCTGGGGCCTTCGTCACACCGCATGTCGCCGCGTCGACGCCCGTATCGCTGCGCCGGGCCGCTGAACTGGCACGCAGGCAGGCAGCGGCCTACCTGAGCGGAGAACCCCTCCAGAACGTCATTACGGGAGCGTATTAAGCACCTTAAGATAAGTGCGACATACCAATCGTTGTCAGCCTCCCGTGATCTTACTTGTCTCCCGGTGGACGCCCTTCCTCAACCGAAGCGTGATCTCGGGTACGTAGAGTGAAGCGGTAGGACCAGATAGCCAGACAGTCCGCCGAGGCTGGGAACCCTGGTCGCGTATCACCGATCAGCCTCTGGCCGCGCGCGAGCACGCCGCAGTCTCGGAAGGAGTCCTGGTTGCACCCGAACCTCGCGGGGGACCGGTCGTGACCGTCCTCGCTGTCCTCACTACCCTCGCCACGGCCACGGCGGCCGTTGGCCTGTGGGTGGGGGCGAGACGGCACCGCGCGACCGTGGCCAGGGGCTATCGCTGGCTATCGGGGGCGGCGCTGTTCTGGTGCGCGGGGCTCATCCTGCAGTCGGTCATGGCCAGGTCGCTCACCTCAGGGGCCGATCCGCTGTCCCTGGCCGACGTGGCCCCGCTGCTCGCCCTGGGCGCTACCGCCGTTGGCATCATGGTGCTGGCGTCGCCCGCCGCCGACGTCGGGCCGCCGCCGGCGGCCGCCGACGGCAGCGCTCCGGGCACGCAGGCGCAATCTTCGGGGTCGCATGGCTCTATCCGTCCCGTCTCGGTGCTGCCCGGTCTCGCCGACGGCTACGTGACCGCCGTCTCCCTGCTGGTCATGGGCTGGGTCGTGGCATTCGGCGCGGAGTACCACATATCCGGCGAGCGGCCGGGCGCCTTCCTGTTCGACCTGCTGCACCCGCTCGCGGACCTGGCCGTGCTCGGGGCACTGCTGCCAGTGCTGACCGTCGCGTGGCAGCGGACGCTGCTGCCCTATCTGTCCCTGGTCGCCGCGACTGGCGCGGACTCACTCGGCGTCGGGGCGAGGATCTCCGAAGGGCATGAGGGCGTCCTTGAGCAACTCGCGATGATCGCGGCCGCCTTCCTGCTCGGGGCCGCGCCGTGGGTCAAGACGATCGCCGCGCGCCTCGTGCCCGTCCCGTGGCTCTGGGACGGGGAGGCGGTGACGGGAAGGGCGGCAGGCCCGGCCAGTGAGGGCGCCGCGCTGCTCGGGGCTCCGGTCGGTGACCAGGGGGCCGCCCTGCCCGACGGGCCCGGCCTGGCCAGCGGAGGCGGCGTGGCCACGGTCATCGCCGCCATCACCGCGGGGGTCGCCGCGATCTTCGTCGTCGTCAACGGGCTGGCCAGCGCCCCGGCGTCCGGCCTGGCGCTCGTCATCGCGGGCGGCGCGGCCGTCATCGTCGTGATCGCGCGCGTGCTGATGCTCGTCCGCGACAACTCGGTGGCCGTCCGGCTGTGGCGGCATTCCGGCGGCAGCCTCCGCGACCTGGCCGACCGCACCAGCGACATGGTGCTCATCTGCGACCTGGACGGGACGATCACGTACGCCAGCCCGGGCGGCGTCAGCTTCAGCTACGCCCAGGAGGAACTCGTCGGCCAGCGCCTGGCGGAATTCGTTCACCCGGAGGACATCCCGGTGGCCAGGTCCGTCGTACGGGAGGCGCTCGGCCTGACCGGCGATATCGACCCGGTCGCCATCCCCGATGCCGCGGCCGGCCCGCTGCCCGATGCCGACGACGCGATCGTGCCCTTGGGCGCGGAGGGGGGCGAGGCCGCCCGGGGCCGCCTCGCCTGCCGGGTGCGGGCGGCCGACGGTACCTGGCGGCACGTCGAATGCGCCGTGCTGTTGTACCAGGTGCCCGGCGAGCCGCCGCGGATGCTGATCACGGCACGAGACGTCAGCGACGAGGTCGCGTTGCGGCAGCAGGTCGCGCACCTGACCTTCCACGACGGCGTCACCGGGCTGCCCAACCGGGCCTACCTGGAAGACCGGGTGCGCGGGGCGCTCCCCGACATGCCCGACATGGCCGGGGTGATCTTCCTCGACCTGGACGGGTTCACCGCGGTCAACGACTCGGTGGGGCACGGCGCGGGCGACGTGGTGCTCGCGCAGGCCGCGCGGCGGCTTCGCGCGGCGGTCCCGGCACGGGACACGGTGGCCCGCTGGGGCGGGGACGAGTTCGCGGTGCTCGTCGAGGCGGCCGCGGGGCACGAGCTACCGGAGCTCGCCGAGCGGCTCGCCGAGGCCATCGCGGGAGAGCCGTTCCGGGTGGCCGACAGGGAAGTGAGCCTGTCCGCCAGCGTCGGCGTCGCGCTGGTCGGCGCCAGCGAGCGGACGCCGGAGCTGCTGCTGAGGAACGCCGACGTCGCCATGTCGCGGGCCAAGGCCGCCGGCGGGGACCGGGTCGACCTCTACGCCGAGTACATGCACGTGGACGTGCTGCGCCGCATGGAGCTGACCAGCGACCTGAAGCGCGCGATCGACCGCGGCGAGCTGGCGCTGGTCTACCAGCCGGTCATTGAGCTGGCCACGTCCCGCGTCGTCGGCGTCGAGGCCTACGTCCGGTGGCAGCGGGAGGACGACGAGGAGATCGACCCGGGCGAGTTCCTCGCCATCGCCGAGGACCGCGGGATCGGCGTCGCGCTCGGCGACTGGGTGCTGCGGACCGCGTGCGCACAGGGGGAGCGGTGGCGGGCGGCCGGCTGGGACGTCACCGTCGCGGTAAACCTCTCGGCGCGCCAGCTTGCCGCGCCGCGCCTGGTCGCCGACCTGGCCGGCGTGCTCGCCGAGACCGGCCTCGACCCGTCCGCGCTCGCGATCGAGGTGAGCGAGCGGGCCTTCCTGGCGCAGCCGGAGGAGGTCGCCGGGCGGCTCGCCGAGCTGCGGGAGCTTGGCCTGCGGCTCGCGATCGACGATTTCGGCACCGGTCACGTCTCGCTCGCCTACCTGCGCGAGAACCCCGTGGACGTCATCAAGATCGACCCGTCCTTCGTCGCCGGGCTTGGCCACGACCCCACGCTGACGCCGCTCACCCGGACGATCATCCAAATGGGTCGCGACCTCGGCCTGGAGGTCGTCGCCGAGGGCGTCGAGCAGCCGCGTGAGCTCGCGGAGCTGACCGAGATGGGGTGCCGCTACGGACAGGGCTTCCTGCTGGCCCGCCCGATGACCGCGCCGGCCGTCGAGGCGCTGTTCCGCGACACCACGAGCGAGCCTTCCCGCGCGCGAGTCTCCAAGGCTGGGGCAGCCTAGTCCTTTCGGGGCAAACGTGGACATTTTCATCTCAATATTTGAGACAATGACCGCGAGAGTTTGACGCGGGGGTCCTTCTTAGTGGAGGGTGGTACCCGTGAAGCGGAAGCACATCGTAGTACTTGGCTGGCGCGCAGAGAGCTGACCAGTCAGCTTGCTGCGCGCGCCCCTCGGACTGCCACTCGGCACGAGGGGTTTTTTAATGGCCATAGAACCGCGCACGTCAGTGACAAGGATGCCACCCGATGACCGAGCAGACGAGCCAGCCAGTCCGAAGGCGCATGCTGCCCCGGACAGCCCCCTGGACCAGTGCCAGCGCAGCAACCAGGAGCTGCGCAGCTTAGCCATGCCCCCTCGCCGCTGGACATCGCGGCGCGCGCGGCACACCGCGACACGCCGCAGGCACCGGCCCATGGCGGGCCAGGCGCCGGCCGCGGGGACGAACGGGCAGTCCACGGCGCACGAGAAGGCGCCGCACGAGCGGGCACCGCACGAGAGGCGCACGAGCGGGCACCGCACGACAAGACAGCCCAGGACAAGAAGACCAGGGCGCGGGTCACCGGCGCGCAGGCGCTCGTCCTCGCGCTGGAGAGCGTCGGCGTGGACGTGGTGTTCGGCATCCCTGGCGGGGCCGTCCTGCCCGCCTACGACCCGCTGCTCGACTCGGAGAAGATCCGGCACATCCTGGTCCGCCACGAGCAGGGCGCGGGCCACGCGGCGACCGGGTACGCGCAGGCCACCGGCCGCGTCGGGGTCTGCATGGCCACCAGCGGGCCGGGCGCGACCAACCTGGTCACGCCGCTCGCGGACGCCTACATGGACTCGGTGCCCGTCGTGGCGATCACCGGCCAGGTGTCCACCAGCCTGATCGGCACCGACGGGTTCCAGGAGGCGGACATCTCCGGGATCACGATGCCCTGCACCAAGCACAACTTCCTCGTCACCAATCCCGAGGAGATCGCCCGCACCATCGCTGAGGCGTTCCACCTGGCCTCCACCGGCCGGCCCGGCCCGGTGCTCGTCGACATCGCCAAGGACGCGCTGCAGGCGACCACCGAGTTCATCTGGCCGATCCCGATCGACCTGCCCGGCTATCACCCGGTGACCCGCCCGCACTCCCGGCAGGTCCGCGAGGCCGCCCGGATGATCACCGAGGCGAAGAGGCCGGTCCTCTACGTCGGCGGCGGCGTCATCAGGGCCGATGCCTCGCTTGAGCTGAGGCGGCTCGCCGAGCTGACCGGCGCGCCCGTGGTGACCACGCTGATGGCGCGCGGCGCGTTTCCCGACAGCCACCCGCAGCACCTGGGCATGCCGGGCATGCACGGCACCGTCGCGGCGGTCGGCGCCCTGCAGAAGTCCGACCTGCTCGTCGCGCTCGGCGCCCGCTTCGATGACCGGGTGACCGGCAGGCTCGACTCGTTCGCCAAAGAGGCGCGGATCGTGCACGCCGACATCGACCCGGCCGAGATCTCCAAGAACCGGCGGGCCGACGTGCCGATCGTCGGGGACGCCAAGGAGGTCATCACGGAGCTGATCGCGGCGATCGAGGCCGAGCACGAGCACGGCCACAGGGGCGACACGACCGAGTGGTGGGCCACGCTCGACGGGTGGCGAAAGAAGTACCCGCTGGGCTATGACGAGCCGGACGACGGCAGCCTGTCGCCGCAGTACGTGATCGAGCGGATCGGCAAGCTCGTCGGCCCCGACGGGGTCTACGTGGCCGGCGTCGGCCAGCACCAGATGTGGGCCGCCCAGTTCATCGGCTACGAGAACCCGAAGTCCTGGATCAACTCCGGCGGCGCCGGCACCATGGGCTTCGCCGTCCCGGCCGCGATGGGCGCCAAGGTCGGCCTGCCGCAGACGCAGGTGTGGGCGATCGACGGCGACGGCTGCTTCCAGATGACCAACCAGGAACTGGCCACCTGCACGATCGAGGGCATCCCGGTCAAGGTCGCGATCATCAACAACGGCAGCCTCGGCATGGTCCGCCAGTGGCAGACGCTGTTCTACGCCGAGCGGTACTCCAACACCAACCTCGGTGACAAGAAGGCCGAGGTCGCCGGGACGCGGATCCCGGACTTCGTGAAGCTCGCGGACGCCTATGGCTGCATCGGGCTGCGCTGCGAGCGCAAGGAGGACGTTGACGCCATCATCGAGCAGGCGATGGCGATCAACGACCAGCCCGTCGTGATCGACTTCATCGTGCACAAGGACGCGATGGTGTGGCCCATGGTCGCGGCCGGCACGAGCAACGATGACATCAACGTGGCGCGCGGCATGGCGCCCGACTGGGACGGAGAAGCGGAGTGAGCAAGCACACGCTCTCCGTGCTCGTGGAGAACAAGCCCGGGCGTCTTGGTCCGCATCGCCGGCCTCTTCGCCCGCCGGGGCTTCAACATAGACTCCCTCGCGGTCGGACCGACCGAGCACGAGGAGATCTCCCGCATGACGATCGTGGTGAACTGCGAGGAGCACCCTCTTGAGCAGGTCACCAAGCAGCTCAATAAGCTGATCAACGTCCTCAAGATCGTCGAGCTAGAGCCGTCGCAGGCCGTACAGCGCGAGCTGATCCTCGTCAAGGTCCGCGCCGATGCCGACAGCCGCTCGAAGGTGCTCGAGACGGTCGAGCCTCTTCCGTGCCCACGTTGTCGACGTGGCACTCGACGCGGTGACCGTCGAGGCAACCGGCAGCCATGACAAGCTGGATGCGCTGGTCCGCGTGCTTGAGCCGTTCGGGATCAAGGAACTGGTCAAGTCCGGCTCGATCGCGGTCGGCCGCGGCGGCAGGTCCATCACCGACCGGACCCTGCGCCCGCTTGAGCGCTCGGCATAGCGGCCAGAAAGAGAATCACACCCATAATCCCAACGGACGTGGCCCGTGTCGCCACGACCGACGAGTTGCGAAAGGCCATCCTGTGGCAGAGATCTTCTACGACGACAGCGCCGACATCTCCCTCATCCAGCAGCGGCACGTCGCGGTGCTCGGCTATGGCAGCCAGGGCCACGCGCACGCGCTGTCGCTGCGCGACTCCGGCGTGGACGTGCGCGTCGGCCTGCCGGAGGGCTCCAAGAGCCGGGAGAAGGCGGCGAACGACGGGCTGCGCGTCCTCACTCCGGAGCAGGCCTGCGAGGAAGCCGACCTCACCATGATCCTCATCCCGGATCACCTGCAGCGCCAGGTGTACGCGGAGGCGGTCGCCCCGTCGCTGGTCGACGGCGACGCGCTCTTCTTCGCCCACGGCCTGAACATCCGCTACGGCCTCATCCAGCCGCCGGCCGGAGTGGACGTCGCCATGGTCGCGCCGAAGGGCCCGGGTCACCTGGTCCGCCGCCAGTTCAACGAGGGCCGCGGCGTCCCGGCGCTGGTCGCCGTGGAGCAGGACGCGACCGGCCACGCGCTGGAGCTCGCGCTCTCCTACGCGGCGGGCATCGGCGCCACCCGGGCCGGGGTGCTGAAGACCACGTTCAAGGAGGAGACGGAGACCGACCTGTTCGGCGAGCAGGCGGTGCTGTGCGGCGGCGTCTCCGAGCTGCATCAAGGCCGGGTTCGCCACCCTGGTCGAGGCCGGCTACCAGCCCGAGGCGGCCTACTTCGAGTGCCTGCACGAGATGAAGCTCATCGTCGACCTCATGTACGAGGGCGGCATCTCCAAGATGTACTGGTCGGTCTCGGACACCGCCGAGTTCGGCGGCTACACCCGCGGCCCGCGGCTGATCAACGAGCAGACCCGCGAGGAGATGCGCAAGATCCTCGCGGAGATCCAGGACGGCACGTTCACCCGCGAGCTGATCGAGGAGTTCGACGGCGGCAAGCCGACCTTCCTCAAGCGCCGCGAGGCCGAGCAGAGCGAGCAGATCGAGCAGGTGGAGCGCACCTCCGCCCGCTGATGAGCTGGCTGTCGCCCGACGAGTAGGCGGTGCCATGTACAGCATGTATCCCTGGGACGCGGCGACCGGGGCGCCCGACGCGGACGCCCCGCCCCGTGCCGACGAGCCGGAATTCACCGCCGCCTGCAGTTCGCGCTGGACCGGCGGGACAACGGAGGGGACGCCGCCCGGCGTCAAGAGGGAAGAGGATGAGTACAACGATCAAGCTCGCCGTGATCGGCGGGGACGGGATCGGCCCCGAGGTGACGGCCGAGGCCCTCAAGGTGCTGCGAGTGGCGGCGCCCGGCGTCACCTTCGACACCACCGATTACGACCTGGGCGCGCGGCTTTACCACCGCACCGGCGAGACGCTGCCGGACACGGCGCTTGAGGAGATCAGGGCGCATGACGCGATCCTGCTCGGCGCGATCGGCGACCCGTCGGTGCCCAGCGGCGTGCTGGAGCGCGGCCTGCTGCTGCGGCTGCGCTTCGAGCTTGACCACTACGTGAACCTGCGCCCCGTCCGGCTGCTGCCGGGCGTCGCGTCGCCGCTGACGGCGGGCAGCCCGGAGACCATCGACATGGTCGTTGTCCGCGAGGGCACCGAGGGGCCGTACACCGGGGCCGGCGGCGTCATGCGCAAGGGCACGCCGCAGGAAATCGCGACGCAGGAGAGCTACAACACGGCCTTCGGCGTCCAGCGGGTGGCACGGTACGCGTTCACCGTGGCGCGATCCCGGCCGCGCAAGAAGCTGACCCTCGTCCACAAGACGAACGTGCTCACCTACGCCGGCGACCTGTGGCACCGCAACGTCACCGCGCTGGCGGCGGAGTTCCCCGAGGTGACCGTCGAGTACCAGCACGTGGACGCGGCGTCGATGTTCTTCGTGACGCAGCCGCAGCGGTTCGACGTGATCGTCACCGACAACCTGTTCGGCGACATCATCACCGACCTCGGCGCCGCCATCGCCGGCGGGATCGGCCTGGCCGCGAGCGGCAACATCAACCCCGAGCGCACCACGCCGTCGATGTTCGAGCCGGTGCACGGCTCCGCGCCGGACATCGCCGGGCAGTCGAAGGCCGACCCGACGGCCGCCATCTTGTCGGCGGCGCTGCTGCTGTCGCACCTGGGGCTGGACGGCGAGTCGGCCCGGGTGACCCAGGCCGTCGCCGATGACCTGGTGAAGCGCCATGGGGCGGGAGCACGGGCTACTGTGGAGATCGGCGACGACATCGCCGCGCGAGTATCTGGATGATGAGCGGGCGCGCCGCATGCGGCGCGCCAGTTTCTACCAGGCCTACCGGCCGCAATAATGCTTAGACGTCCAAATACCGCAACTCCGTGAGGAAAGGAAGATCCGTGATGACCGCTACCCCCGACACCGAGGTCCCCTTCGAGGTTCACCCGTCCTCGTCACGGGTGCCCGACGCCGAGCGAGAGCGACTCCTGGAGGCGCCAGGATTCGGCCAGGTCTTCACCGATCACATGATCACGGTGCGCTGGAGCGCCGGGCGCGGCTGGCATGACGCCAAGCTGGAGCCGTACGGCCCCTTCACGCTCGATCCGGCGACCGCCGTGTTCCATTACGCGCAGGAGTTCTTCGAGGGGCTCAAGGCCTACAAGCAAGACGGCGGGTCGGCGGTCATGTTCCGCCCGCGGGCCAACGCGGCGCGGTTCAACACTGGCGCCCGCCGGATGGCGATGCCCGAGCTGCCGGAGGAGACCTTCGTTCAGGCTCTTGAGCTGCTCGTCACCCAGGACCGCGAGTGGATACCGGCGGGCGAGGGCAAGAGCCTGTACCTGCGGCCGTTCATGATCGCGACCCAGCGCGGCCTCGGCGTCAACCACCCGTCGTCGGAGTACCTGTTCTGCGTCATCGCCTCGCCGGCGGCCTCGTACTTCGGCGCGGGCAAGACCGTGAAGGTCTGGCTGTCGGAGGACTACACGCGGGCCGCGCCCGGCGGCACCGGGGACGTCAAGTGCGGCGGCAACTACGCGGCCGCGTTCCTCGCCCAGCAGCAGGCCGTCGACAACGGCTGCGACCAGGTGGTCTGGCTCGACTCTGCCGAGCACCAGTGGGTGGAGGAGATGGGCGGCATGAACCTGTACTTCGTGTACGGGTCCGGCCCCGGCGCCCGGGTCATGACCCCGGCGCTGACCGGGACCCTGCTGCCGGGCATCACCCGCGACTCGCTGCTGAAGGTCGCGCCGGCCCTCGGCATCCCGGCCGGCGAGGGCCGGATCTCGGTCTCGCAGTGGCGCGAGGGCTGCGCGTCCGGCGAGATCACCGAGGTGTTCGCCTGCGGCACGGCCGCGGTCATCACCCCGGTCGGCGCGGTCGACGGCTCCTCCGGCGGCTGGACGATCGGCACCGGCGAGCCCGGCCCGGTCACCATGCGGCTGCGCGATGAGCTGATCGGCATCCAGTACGGCCACAAGCCCGACCCCTTCGGCTGGATCTACAAGGTCGCGTAAGACAGCACCTGGCACCCGCTTGCGGCCTCCGGCACCCGCTCCCGCCAGCGGGTGCCGCACTTGCCCGGCGCGGCTTTCCCGCCTGGTTGGCGTGTAGTTGCCCACGTGTGGCAGACTTAGCCCGTGGCGTCCGGCCTGATTATTATCGACGGCGCGTCGGCTCCCGGGGCATAGGACCCTGGGCGCGGCCAGCGAGAAGCTGGCCCGGTGCCGACGCGCAGACCTCTCGCATTCCGCGAGGGGTCTTTTGCTTTTTAGCGGGACACTTGCTTTTTAGCGGGATGCTGCATTTGTCGGCGCCCACGACCCACATACTCGGAAGAACGGACAGCAGCGATGCTCAACGACGAGTTCCACGTGTACGACACGACCCTGCGCGACGGCGCCCAGCAGGAGGGGCTGAACCTCACGGTGGCCGACAAGCTGGTCATCGCGCGGTACCTCGACGACCTGGGCGTCGGGTTCATCGAGGGCGGCTGGCCGGGCGCGATCCCGAAGGACACCGAGTTCTTCCGGCGGGCGGCGACCGAGCTGAGCCTCAAGCACGCGACCCTCGCGGCCTTTGGCTCGACCCGCAAGGCGGGCGTGCGGGCCGCCGACGACCCGCAGGTCGCCGCGCTGCGGGAGTCCCGCGCTCCGGTCGTCACGCTGGTCGCCAAGAGCCACGACCGGCACGTCGAGCTCGCGCTGCGGACCACGCTGGCGGAGAACCTGGCCATGATCGGGGACACCGTCGCGCACCTGAAGGCCGAGGGACAGCGGGTCTTCCTGGACGCCGAGCACTTCTTTGACGGGTACCGCTCCAACCCGGCCTACGCCCTGGAGTGCGTGCGGGCCGCCGTCGAGGCGGGCGCGGACGTCGTCGCGCTGTGCGACACCAACGGCGGCATGATGCCGACCGAGCTGGGGAACGCGGTGCACGCCGTCATGGAAGCCACCGGGGCGCGGATCGGCATCCACTGCCACGACGACACGGCCTGCGCGGTCGCCAACACGCTGGTCGCCGTCGAGGCGGGCGCGACCCACGTGCAGGGCACCGCGAACGGGTACGGCGAGCGGTCCGGCAACGCGAACCTGTTCTCCGTCGTGGCCGGCCTGCAGCTCAAGAAGGGCCGGGTAGTCCTCGACGGCGCGGGCATCCGGGAGATGACCCGGATCGCGCACGCCATCAGCGAGGTCACGAACGTCACCCCGGACACCCACCAGCCCTACGTCGGGCTGAGCGCCTTCGCGCACAAGGCCGGGCTGCACGCCTCGGCCATCCGGGTGGACCCGATGCTTTACCAGCACATCGACCCGGCCGAGGTCGGCAACGACATGCGCATGCTCGTCTCCGACATGGCGGGCCGGGCCTCGGTCGAGCTCAAGGGCCGCGAGCTCGGATACGACCTGTCGGGCGAGAACGGCAAGACCGTCATCGGGCGCGTCACCGACCGGGTCAAGGAGCTGGAGGCCCGCGGGTACTCGTTCGAGGCGGCGGACGCCTCGTTCGAGCTGCTGCTGCGCGACGAGATCAACGGCGAGCGGCAGCGGCACTTCACCGTCGAGTCGTGGCGCGTCATCGTCGAGCGGCACGCCTCCGGCGCGGTGACCAGCGAGGCCACCGTCCGGCTCGTCGTCAAGGGCGAGCGGGTCGTCGCGGTCGGCGAGGGCAACGGCCCGGTCAACGCGCTGGACAAGGCGCTACGCTCGGCCCTGGAGACGACGTTCCCCGAGCTGGCGGCGATGTCGCTGACCGACTTCAAGGTCCGCATCCTGGAGGGCTCGCACGGCACCGGCGCGATCACCCGGGTCCTCATCGAGTCCACGTCCACGTCCCTGGAGTCACGGGGCGACTCGTGGAACACGGTCGGCGTGGACGAGAACATCGTCGCCGCCTCGTGGCACGCCCTGGAGGAGGCCGTCACCTACTGCCTGCTCCGCTCCCGGCGCGCCGCCCAGGGGTAGCCTGGCTCTCGGCCGGGCACAGGCAAGCCCCTATTCCCGCCCTGCGAGTAGTTCATCCGCTTCGGCATCATACGGTGGAGGCATGGACGATAAGGAGATCCTGGAGCGGATTAGCGGGCTGATCGAGACCGAGCACGAGCTGCGGGCGCGGCTCGCGGCCGGGGACTTGAGCGCCGACGCCGAGCGGAACCAGTTGCACTCGCTGGAAGAGGCACTCGATCAGTGCTGGGACCTGCTCCGGCAGCGCCGGGCCAGGCGGGAGTTCGGAGAGAGCGCGGATGGTGCGGCGGTGCGGCCGATCGCCGAGGTCGAGGGCTACGAGCAGTAGCGGGCGTACTGCCCGCGATTGTCGGCCCTGCGACGGTAGGGTAAACCGGGCAAGGAAGTCTGGGAAAGTTCAAGGAGTGGCGTGCGCATCGCTAGGTTCGCCAAGGGCGACGGAGTCGCTTATGGCGTCATAGAGGGTGAAGCCGCGGGACCCGCGGTCACTGTCGCGGAGCTGTACGGGCACCCGTTCGGCACCGACCCAGGAAACGTGCGCTTCACCGGCCAGCGCTACCCGCTGGCCGAGGTCCGGCTGCTCGCCCCGGTGCTGCCGAGCAAGGTCGTGGCCATCGGCAAGAACTACGCCGCGCACGCGCGCGAGATGGGCGGCGAGCCGCCCGCTGAGCCGGTGCTCTTCCTCAAGCCGTCCACCTCGGTGATCGGGCATGGCGAGCGGATCGCCTACCCGGTCAAGCTCACCCAGCAGGTGGACTACGAGGGCGAGCTCGCCGTCATCATCGGGCGGCTCTGCCGGGACGTGCCGAGGGACCGGGCCGAGGACGTCATCTTCGGGTACACGTGCGCGAACGACGTGACGGCCCGCGATCTGCAGCGCCAGGACGGGCAGTGGACGCGGGCCAAGGGATTCGACACGTTCTGCCCGCTGGGACCGTGGATCGAGACCGCCGCCGACCCCTCCGACCTGGGCCTGACGACCATGGTGAACGGCGAGGTCAAGCAGCACGCGAGCACCCGTGAGCTGCTGTGGGACGTACCGTCGCTGATCGAGTACGTCAGCTCCGTCATGACCCTGCTCCCCGGCGACGTGCTGCTCACGGGCACCCCGGAGGGCGTCGGCCCGCTGACCGACGGCGACGAGGTCTCCGTCACCATCGAAACCATCGGCACCCTGACCAGCCGGGTCGTCATCCGCGACTGAGCCGCCCGGGCGCGGCCTAGGAAAAGACCTCCCTCAGGTGGCGCAGCTGGCGCTCGGCGTGCACCTGCGGCACGCTGTGGCCGCTGTAGGGGTACACGGCGATGTCCTTGCCGTCCGCGTCGGCCAGCGGGATCTCGTTGTAGGCGGCGAACACCGTGGACGGAGGGCAGATGTCGTCCATCAGCGCCACGCTCATCAAGGTCTTCGCCGTGACCCGGCGGGCCAGCAGCGCGCAGTCCACGTAGCGCAGCGTGTCCAGGGCCGCGTCGATGAGGTCCACGTTCCGGTCAAGGAACTCCGGCACCTCGGTGTACGGCGCGTGCGGCGCCAGGGTGATCGCGCGCTGGATGTCGCACAGGAACGGGACGTCGGAGTGGCACACGCTGATCGCGTCCCCGTCCCTGCCCCTCCACAGCGCGGCCGCGGCCAGCGCCAGCCCGCCGCCCTGGCTCTGCCCGGTGACCGCCAGCGGGGCGTCCGGCCCGGCCAGCGCGCGGGCCGCGTCGACCGCGCGGGCCGCGTCGACGAACATGCGCGTGTAGTAGTACGTCTCGGGACTGGCGATGCCGCGGGTCATGACCAGTGAGTTCTCCGGGCCGGGAACGCCGTCGCCGGTCGCGCCGGAGGACCAGCGGCCGCCCTGGCCCCGGCTGTCCATCACCAGGACGGCGTAGCCGAGCGCGGGCAGCAGGATGTGCTCGCCGGGAGTGCCCCGGCCGCCGCCGTACCCGATGAACTTCACCACGTGCGGCGTGGCGCCGCTGGCCCCGGCGGGCTTCAGGTACCAGGCCCGGATCCGGTCCCCGCCGGCCCCGGAGAATTCCGCGTCGTACACCTCGACCGGGTGGTAGATGTCTTGCTCATGCCGAACGGTCCTGGGCTCATCGCCCACCGCGCGCGCCGCCGCGAGCTTCCCGGCCCACCAGTCGTCGAGTCCCTCCGGCTCGGCGGTCGGCGTCCGGTACTCACGGAGCTTGTCCAGCGACAGGTCATACCAGGGCACCGTTGCCTCCGAGTCAAGCCTCAGGATCCGCGTGAAGCCTCAGGATCCGTACGACAAAAGGGTCGATAGTGACTTTATCGCCAGACCGACGGACGGCGCGTGGCTCTGGCGCATCGGCGGGACGCCCGTCGTTCACTATCGTTGTGTGATAGCCGCGCCTGGCGCGAGGGGGAATCGGATGAAGCGCCCGACCATTGCTGACATCGCGGCGCGGGCCGGCGTGACCAAAGCCGCTGTTTCCTTCGCGCTCAACGGCCAGCCCGGCGTGTCAGACGCGACCCGGGAGCGCATCCTGGCGATCGCGCACGAGGTGGGCTTCCAGCCCAGCAGCGCCGCCAGGGCGCTGACCGCGGGGCGGGCAGGCACGTTCGGCCTGATCATCGACCGGCCGGCCCGGATGCTTGGCGTCGAGCCTTTCTTCATGCGGCTGCTGTCCGGCATCCAGGCCGACCTGACCGCGCATCACATCACGCTCCAGTTCAGCATGGCCGAGGATCCCGGTGACGAGATCGCGCTGTACCAGGCGTGGTGGGCGCAGCGCCGGGTGGACGGCGTCTTCGTCTACGACCTGCAGCGCGACGACCGCCGGATCACCGTGCTCGAGGACCTGCGAATGCCGGCGGTCGTCATCGGACCGCCCCGGGGTCGGGCACGCTGCCCGCCGTCTGGCAGGACGAGCGCGAGGTCGTGACGCTCGATCATCAGGCACCTGACGGGCCTTGGCCACAAGCGGATCGCGCGAGTCGGCGGCGTCGCCCGGTACTGGCACTCGGCGCTGCGCGCGGAGGCGCTCACGACCGTGGCCTCGGCCGCCGGGATAGAGACGGTGCAGGCGGTGGCCGACTACACGGCCGAGCACGGCGCGGAAGCCACCAGGGACCTGCTCAGCGGCAGCCGCCCGCCGACGGCGATCCTGTACGACAACGACGTGATGGCGGTCGCTGGGCTAGGAGTCGCGCAGCAGATGGGAATCAGCGTCCCGTCCGACGTGTCGATCGTCTCCTGGGACGACTCCGTCCTGTGCGCGATCACGCATCCGGCGCTGACCGCGGTGGGCCGCGACATCTCCGGGATCGGCTCAACCGCGGCACGGCTGCTGCGCGAGGTGGCCGCCGGCCAGCGGCCCGCTCACGTCAGGGAGGCTCGCGCGGAGCTCGTGCCGCGGGGCAGCACTGGTCCGGCACCTTCCGTCTTGGCGGCCGGCTGCGTAGGCTCAGGGTAGATGGTCTGCGACATACCCCTGGGACGGAGGGGCTGCGTGGAGGAGATCGCGGCCGTCTCGGTGCACCCGTTGCTGGCCAGGGTCTACGCCGAGGGCTGGCAATCGTGGAGTCCGACCGGGCTGTACCCGGTGTCGGCGCCGCCGCCGGCGGGCCGCTGCCCATGAGCTGATCGCGACCAGCCAGAACCGACAGGCCGCGCCCGAGGGAACCTTCCAGGGGTCCGGGCTGCTCGCGGTCGACCCAGGGGACGGTGCCCCGCCGGTCGTGTTCGGGGCGCACTCCGTGGCCGAGCGGGTGCCGCTTGATCCAGGCCGTCGTGCGAGAGCGGGAACTCGTGGTGTCCGCCGACGGGCCGGTCGTCGAGGCGACCGACTCAGGCCCGTTCGGCTTGATGGGGGCACTGGGCCGGTGGGCGGAACGGTTCACCGCGGCTGACGCGGCGGGACAGCCCTCGTCGCGGGAGGCGGCCTCCCGGACGTCCCCGGCCATTCCGGCCGTCTGGTGCTCCTGGTACCAGTACTACGAGCGGGTGACCGCGGGCGACATCGCGCATAACCTCGGCCGGATGGCCTCGATAGACCTGGCGGCGCAGGTAATCCAGGTCGATGACGGCTGGGCGGCCGCGCCGGGGGACTGGCTGACGGTCTCGCCGCAGGTTCGGCGACCTGCGGGGACTGGCGGCGCAGATCGCCGGCATGGGGCGACGGCCGGGCATCTGGATCGCCCCGTGGATGGTCGGCCGTTCGTCGCGGCTGTTCGAGGCGCACCCGGACTGGGTGGTGCGGTCGCCTGACTCGCAGGCGCCGGTACCGGCCGGGACCGCGCTGCGCGATGAGTGCCTCGCACTGGACGTGACCGCGCCGGAGGCCGCCGACTACCTCGCCCTGGCCCTCCGCACCCTGCGGGAGTGGGGGTTCGAGTACTTCAAGGTGGACTTCTGCTACGCCGGGGCCTTCGAGGGCCGGCGGCATGCCGACATGCCCGGGGTCGCGGCCTACCGCGAGGGGATGAAGCTGATCCGCTCGGCCATCGGGCCGCGGGCAGTGCTCGTCGGATGCGGGGCGCCGGTCCTGCCTTCCGTCGGGCTGGTGGACGCGATGCGGATCGGGCCGGACATCTCCGCGTCGTGGCTGCCGGCGTCCGGCGACGGGTCGTCATGGGCCGCGCCCTGCCAGCGCAACGCCTCGCGCAACGTCATCTCCCGCGCGTGGCAGCATGGCCGGCTGTGGGTCAACGACCCCGACTGCCTCATGCTCCGCCCTTCGGTCGAGCGGCGGGCGGACTGGGCGGCGCTGGTGGCCCGGTACGGCGGACTGCGCTCATCGGGAGACGCGGTGGATGAGCTCGACGAGTGGGGACTGGAGCAGACGCGGCGACTGCTCACTCCCGCCTCGCCCGATCCCGTCACGCCGTCCTGAGCGGTCCTCCAGCCGGCGTTTGGCTCGCGTTGGCTGTGGCGTCTGGCATCTAGTAGACTGCGGGAGCGGTTCGCGAGAGCCGCGACTGCTAGCCCTTGGGGTATGGGGTAATTGGCAGCCCGACAGGTTCTGGCCCTGTTAGTCTAGGTTCGAGTCCTGGTACCCCAGCTTGCTTGTGTGGCACGGAAGCACTTACGGTTGCTTCCGTGCCACACGCATTTCTGCGGGAGGGCGGCTTGCTGACGGCGTGCCTCAACGGCGGGACCAGTCGCGCCGAGCACCCGGCCGTGCCGCTCTCACCGGGCGAGCTGTCGGCCGATGCCCGTTCCGTGGCCGCCAGCGGGGCACGGGCGATCCACGTGCATCCACGGTCGCCGTCCGGCGCGCAGTCGCTCGCGCCGGGCGACGTGCTGCCGGCGGTGGCCGCCATCCGGGCCGCGACCGGCCTGCCCGTCGGCGTGACCACGGGCATCTGGACGGTCTCGGGCGACGTGCGACGCGCGGCTGTCCCTGGTGGCCGGGTGGACAGGACAGGACAAGCCCGACTTCGCGTCGGTCAACGTCAACGAGCCCGGCGTCGACGACCTGGCGGACCTGCTGATCGACTCCCTCGGCATCCCGGTCGAGGCGGGCGTGTGGACCGTGGCCGACGTGGACCTGCTCGCCCGGTCCGCACTGGCCACCCGGGCGTTCCAGGTCCTGCTTGAGCCGACGCCGACCGTGGCCTCGCAGGCGCTGGCGGTGGCCTCGCAGGCGTCCGCTGCCCTGCTGGAGCGCGGTATCGCCGTGCCTCAACTGCACCATGGATACGGCCACGCCACCTGGGACGTGATCCGCTGGGCCCTGGGCGCGGGCTTCCGCGTCCGGGTCGGCCTGGAGGACACCACGGTCCTGCCGGATGGAACGGTGGCGGCGGGGAACGCCGACCTCGTGGCGGCGGCGATGCGACTGGCGGCCGAGGCCGGCCGCTGAGGCAGCCCGGCTGGCCCCGGGGGGCGGTCGGGGCGAGTTGGCCCATCTCGCCCGGAGGCGGTATGGTGTACAGCGTCCGCCGGGAACGTTACGTCCCAGCAGCATCCCCAGGTAGAACATCATCTGGTCGCACGGCCCCGTCGTCTAGTGGCCTAGGACGTCGCCCTCTCAAGGCGGTAACGCCGGTTCGAATCCGGTCGGGGCTACATTAGCCAACAGAAGTAAGCCGCCCCTCCGGGGCGGCTTACTTCTTTCCCTGGGGACCTGTTTTAGGCGCGGTCGCTACTGGGAGCTACGATCGCACCCAAGTGACGGAGAAGCCATTGCCGGCGCCGTTGAGCGCGCTTGGCTGGGCCTCGGTCGCGCCGGAACTGGTGATCATGGTGATCTCGTCATCGGTGAAAGAGGAAATAACTCCGGCCGTGGAGCCCTCGGTCACCGTCGAGTTCGCGTCGTTCCAGGTGCTGAACTTGGCGAGCGGGTAGACGCCGCTGGAACCGCTCGGGGCCTCGGCGATCCACTCGGCGCTGCTGTCCACGCAGGACGACGCCGAGCAGGTCTGCGTGGTCGTGAAGCTGTTGGCGGAGTGCGTCGAGTCGGTGACCTTCAGCGTGTAGCTGGTACCGCTCCTCGTCACCGAGGCGGTGATGGCGTCGCCCGCCGCCAGCGACGAGCCGACGACCTGAATGGCATTAGTCGGGTACATCTCCCACCAGGTGTACTGGTACGCGCTGCCGCGGTAGCACTCGATGAGCGTGCCGTCCTGCTCGACGGAGGAGCTGCTGTAGCCGTCGATGCCGACCCAGAACGCGGCCAGCGACGTGGTGCGGCTGCCGCTGCAGCTCGGGGTCGGCTCGGTCCAGCTCGCCGAGACCGCGCTGAAGGCACTGCCGGTGTCCGCGTAGCCGGACCAGTTGGTCGACGTGACCTGGGTCAGGGCGCTGACCTGGCCGCGGGCGTGCGCCGCCCGAGGGGTGCTGTGCGCGTGGAAGCCGATACGCAGGGTCTTGATCGCGGCGATCGCGGCGGCCTTGGCCTGCGAGCTGGCCGGGCTGCTCGCGGCGGCGGGCCCGGCGCTCGCGTTCGCGGCGGCGCCGGCCCCGATGAACAGGCCAAACGCCGGAATCACGGCGAGCAGGGAAAAGACAATTTTTCTGAGACGACGTTCCATGGGCGCAATCACCTCTCGTCCGGGATGGCATAGCGGGGAGGGCCATCTGAGGAGAAATGGTAGCTAGGAGATTAGCCGACATCAATATGCTGGCGTAACCAGCTGATTACCGGCTTGTTATTTCGTCAATGATCAACGGCCGGAAGCGAGGTGAACGCCGAGCACGGACAGGCCGTGCAGGAACAAGGACACGCCCACGGCGCTCAGCAAGATGCCAAGCAGCCTCGATAGCACTTCAAGCGGCGTCGCCTGGGCGCGGCGCATGAGCGGGGCGAGCGTCACCGCGGCGACGAGGTCGACGGCGACGACCGCCGCGTAGGCGCCAGCCACGACCCACCGCGCGCCCCAGTCGCTGGCCGTGATCGACTCCTCGAGGATCGCCGCCACCCCGAGCGGGCTGACGACAAGCGGCAGCAGCAGCTCGCGGAACCCGCTGCCCACCGGGTGCCGGGCACCGTCGCCCTCCTTGTCGTCGTGCGGCCCGTTCTCCCCGAAGTGCGCGCCGAAGACCAGGCCGATCGCATAGACGAAGAACACCAGGCCGGCCGCCAGCTCCACCGAAGCGGTGGTGATGTGGAAGAAGGTCGCGATCCACGGCGCGGTCAGCGCGAACGCCACCCCGACGCCCGCCGCGACGGCCGCCGCATAGGTCACGGCGAGCCGGACGCCGCGCGGATCGCGGGCCTTGGCCATGCGGGCGACGGCCACCAGGATCTTCTGCGGGCCGAGCAGCGCGAAGAACGTGACGAACGCGTCGGCGAGGTTGAGCGGATACACGTAACGAGTTATACCGTCGGCCGTCACGCGTTGTTATCCGCCCGGTAGATGCCAACCGCCGGGAGTACGTGTACGATCAGGTCTTGTGTCACGGTGGTATTGGCGCTTTACGCGGGCTCCGGGTGGAGCCGTGCGTACTCGCGTGCGCTTACCGACCACCTGGAGCCAGCCGACGACGGGGCCATGCCGCCCCGCGAGAACTAGGGCGACGCTGGCTCCCGGCAGGGCACGGGCGCGGCTCGCCCGGGAGGAGATACCCCGATGTCACGCGTCAGGGACACCCGGATATCCGGCTACGAGCCATTGCTGTCGCCGGCCGCGCTGCTTGACGAGCAGCCCCTCGGAGAGGCCGAATCGCGGATCGTCGAGCGCACCCGCGCCGAGGTCCGCGCGGTGCTCGACGGCACCGACGACCGGTTGCTGGTGATCACCGGGCCGTGCTCGGTCCACGACCCGAAGGCAGCCATTGACTACGCCCACCGCCTCACCGAGCTGCGCGACCGGTACGCCGACGACCTGCTGATCGTCATGCGCGTTTATTTCGAGAAGCCGCGCACCGTGACCGGGTGGAAGGGCCTGATCAACGACCCCTGCATGGACGGCAGCTACGACGTCCACCGGGGCCTGCGCACGGCGCGCCGACTGCTGCTTGACATCCTCGGGCTGGGCCTGCCGGTGGGCTGCGAGTGGCTGGACCCGATCACGCCGCAGTACATCGCCGACTCCGTGACCTGGGGCGCGATTGGCGCCCGGACCACGGAGAGCCAGGTGCACCGGCAGCTCGCGTCCGGCCTGTCGATGCCGGTCGGCTTCAAGAACGGCACGGACGGCGACATCCAGGTAGCCGTCGACGCCTGCCGCGCGTCCGGGGCGTCGCACACGTTCTTCGGGGTTACCCCGGCGGGGGCCGCGGCCGTGGTGACAACGGCGGGAAACAGCGACACCCACGTGATCTTGCGCGGCGGCCGCACCGGGCCGAACTACTCCGCCTCCCACGTCACCAAGGCCCTCGACCTCGTCTCCGCCGTGGGACTGCCGCGCCGGGTGATGGTCGACGCCAGTCACGGCAACAGCAGCAAGGATTACACCCGGCAGCCCGCCGTGTGCGACTCGCTCGCGGAGCAGGTCGCGGCCGGCGAGCGCGGCGTGATCGGCGTGATGCTGGAGAGCTTCCTCGTGGCGGGACGGCAGGAGCCGGGCGACCCGGCGACCCTCACCTACGGGCAGTCAGTGACGGACGCGTGCATGGACCTCGGCATGACCGCCAGCGCGCTGGAGTCGCTCGCCGCGTCGGTCGCCCTCCGGCGGGAGCAGGCCTAGCGCCCCGTGGGAGCGAACGCGCGGCGGGTAGTCCGAGTCGGCGAGCTGCTCGAGGGAGGGCAGCGCGGCGGCAAGGGTTGCCCGCTGCTCCTGGCTGAGGAGGAGCAGGTTCTGCCTGAGTATGGCGGTGCCGTCGTCGCGCAGCCGTTCCATCGTCTGGTGCCCGAGCTCGGTGATGGCGATGGTGCTCGCGCGCGCGTCGGCGGGATCCGGGCGGCGGGTGACGTACCCCGCATCCTCCAGGACCGTAACGATGCGCGTCAGCGTGCTCGGTGCTATACGCTCGGCAGCGGCGAGGTCGCCTAGCCGCAGTGGCCCCGATCGCTCGACGGTGGACAACGCCGCCAGCTGTGTCGGCGTCAGGCCGGCCAGCTCGTGGCGGCGCAGTCGCCGGGACAGCCGCGCGATGGCAACGCGCAGGCGAGTCACGTCTATCGCGTCAGCGTCGGCCGCCGGGCTGAGTGTGGACTCCGTCGCCATGACAGAAGGGTACGTGGTGCCTCGCGGGGGTCAGACCCTAGGACGGGCATCGTGGAAAGGGCGGTTACTCAAGTGACCATGGTGCCGAGCGTCTCCTATTCGTTTACCGCGCGACTCGAGGTGGCGTCGCACGGTCGCGCCGTCAGCGAGATCACGCGGGCCGTCGAGCAGGCCGGAGGCGTGGTCACCGCGCTCGACGTGGTCCTCCGGTAACCGCGGCAAGCTCCGGGTAGACGTGACATGCGCCGCTATCGACACCGCCCACTCCGAGTCCCTGGTCGCGGCGCTGCGCGAGATACCCGGCGTGACGGTGCACAAGGTCAGCGACCGGACCTTCCTGATGCACCTCGGCGGCAAGATCGAGATGCGATCGAAGGTGCCGTTGCGCAACCGGGACGACTTGTCCATGGCCTACACGCCCGGAGTGGCGCGGGTGTCGCTCGCCCTGGCCGCGAACCCCGACGATGCCCGCCGCCTGACCATCAAGCGCAACAGCGTGGCGGTGGTCACGGACGGCTCGGCCGTGCTCGGCCTGGGCAACATCGGCCCCTACGCGGCGCTGCCGGTCATGGAAGGCAAGGCCGCGCTGTTCAAGCGGTTCGCCGGCATCGACGCCTGGCCGATCTGCCTGGACACCCAGGACACGGACCAGATCGTCGCGACGGTCGCGGCGATCGCGCCCGGCTTCGGCGGGATCAACCTGGAGGACATCTCCGCGCCCCGCTGCTTCGAGGTGGAGCGGCGGCTGCGCGCCATGCTGGACATCCCGGTGTTCCACGACGACCAGCACGGGACCGCGATCGTCGTGCTCGCCGCGCTGACCAACGCGCTGCGCGTGGTCGGCAAGGAGCTCGGCGACGTCAGGATCACGATGGCGGGCGCGGGCGCCGCGGGCACCGCGGTGCTCAGGCTGCTCCTGGTGGCGGGGGCCAGGCACGTGATCGTCTGCGACCTGGACGGGGCCGTCCATCGCGACCGTCCGGGCATGAACGAGAGCCTGGCCTGGATCGCCAGGCACACCAACGACGACGGCTACGCGGGTGACCTCGCGGGCGCCGTGGAAGGCGCCGACGTCTTCATCGGCGTGTCCGCGCCCAACATCTTGTCCGGCGAGGACGTCAAGACGATGAACAGCGATGCCATCGTGTTCGCGCTGGCCAATCCCGACCCTGAGGTCGATCCAGAGGACGCGCGCGAGCACGCGGCCGTCGTGGCGACCGGCCGCAGCGACTACCCCAACCAGATCAACAACGTGCTCGCCTTCCCCGGCGTCTTCCGCGGCCTGCTCGATGCCCAGAGCAAGAAGATCGACGACCAGATGCTCGTGGCCGCCGCCTGGGCGCTCGCCGATGTCGTGCAGCCCGGCGAGCTCGGCCCGGACTACATCATCCCGTCGGTCTTCCACCCGGACGTGGCGTCCCGCGTGGCCGCCGCCATCAGGGAGATCGCCGGCCAGGGCGACGAGGGCACGCCCGTGGACGAGGGTGCCGACGCGGGAGGCGCCGGCGCGACCTGAGCGGCGCGAAGCGCGGCGGGCACGCGGCCTGGACGTGCCAGATGACTCGCCGAGCTCACCGATGATGGTTACATGGATCACATGGGTCCGGATCCGAAGGCCGGGCGACTCCTTGTCGCCACCCCGTTGCTCGGGGATCCGAACTTTCGCCGTACCGTCATCCTCATCGTCGAGCACGAGGAGACCGAGGGCACCCTCGGCGTCGTGCTGAACCGGCCCACGCAGATCCCGGTGGGCCAGGTCCTGGAGCAGTGGACCGGCCTGGCCACCGATCCCTCCGTGGTGTTCAAGGGCGGCCCGGTCGCGCCGAGCAGCGCGCTGGCGCTCGCCCTGGTCCCGGGCAAGGAGGAACCAGTCGGCTGGCGGGCACTGGACGGTGCGCCCTCCCTTGCCCGGCTCGGCCTGCTCGACCTGGACACCCCGCCGCGGCTGCTCGCCCCGGCCATCCAGTCGCTGCGGGTCTACGCCGGGTACGCCGGGTGGTCGCCGGGCCAGCTCCAGGCCGAGATCGACGAGGGCGCGTGGCACGTCGTTGCGGCCGAGCCGGGCGATATCTTCGCCGCCACCCCGGACAACCTGTGGCGCATGGTCCTGCGCCGCCAGGACGGGCGAGATTGCCTTTCTGGCGACCTACCCCGACGACCCCGGGCTGAACTGAGCACGAGCCGGTAGACTTGACCGCGTGAGCAACACCGAAGCAGTGCCAGACGGCGACCTCAAGATCCACGAGGACGTCAGGATCGACACGTCCAATGGTGATCACGAGCGCTTCGCGCACTACGCGGACGCGAACGAGATCACCGAGAGCTCAGTCTTCGGCACGCCCATCCGAGCTATCTGCGGCAAGGTATGGGTGCCTAGCCGGGACCCGCAGAAGTTCCCGATCTGCCCTGAGTGCAAGGAGATCTACGACTCGCTGCCGTCCGACGACGGCGAGGAGTGAAGAGACCGCTGGCGGCGATTGGTCGGCGGCCTTCGGCCGCCTCCCGAGCTCCTCCGAGATCTACCGGGCAGGCGTCCCCCCGACGAGAGCTGGCTCCGGTCTCCGGACTTCGCGGCTGGCAGCAGCATGCGTACGCGGAGTACTTCCGGGCGAACAAGCGTGACTTCCTCGTCGTCGCGACGCCCGGCGCGGGCAAGACGACCTATGCCCTCACCGTGGCCCGCGAGCTGCTCGACCGCCGCGAAGTGATGTCGATCACGATCGTTACGCCAACCGAGCACCTCAAGTTCCAGTGGGCGCAGGCGGCGGCCCGGTTCCGGATCGCGATCGACTCCGCTTACAGCAACTCCCAGGGGCCGGTCGGTGCCGACTTCCACGGGGTGGCCGTCACGTACGCCCAGGTGGCCGCTCATCCGGCGCTGCACAGGCAGCGCACGGAGGGTCGCCGCACGCTGGTGATCTTCGATGAGATCCACCACGCCGGCGACGCGCTGTCCTGGGGCGAGGCGGTGCGCGAGGCGTTCGACCCGGCGCGACGCCGCCTGGCGCTCACGGGCACGCCGTTCCGCTCCGACGCCAATCCGATCCCGTTCGTCACGTACGTCCCGGAGGCGGACGGCGTCAAGCGGTCGGCTTCCGACTTCGTGTACGGGTACGGGCCCGCGCTCGCCGATGGCGTGGTGCGGCCGGTGATCTTCCTGGCCTACTCCGGCGAGATGGCCTGGCGGACCAGGGCCGGCGATGAGATCACCGCGACGCTCGGCACGCCGATGACGAGGGAGCAGGTCGCGCAGGCCTGGCGGACCGCGCTCGACCCGGGCGGCGAGTGGATACAGCGGGTTCTTGAGGCGGCCGACAAGCGGCTCACCGAAGTGCGGCGGGAGATCCCCGACGCCGCCGGGCTGGTCATCGCCAGCGACCACGAGACGGCCCGCGCGTACGCCGCGCTGTTGCGCAGGGTCAGCGGCACCCGGCCGGTCGTCGTGCTGTCCGACGACCCGACGGCGAGCAGGAAGATAGCGAAGTTCGCCGCGTCCGATGACCGCTGGATGGTCGCGGTCCGGATGGTGTCCGAGGGAGTGGACGTGCCTCGGCTCGCGATCGGGGTTTACGCGACCAGCGTGTCCACCGCGCTGTTCTTCGCGCAGGCGGTCGGGCGCTTCGTCCGCGTCCGGCGGCGCGGCGAGACCGCGTCCGTCTTCCTCCCCTCGGTCCCGGTCCTGCTCGGGTTCGCGGCCGAGCTGGAGGCGGAACGCGACCACGTGGTCGCGCACTTGCAAAAGGACGCCGACGACGAGATGGCCGAGGCGAACCGGACGCGCAAGACGCCGGACACCCCGCTGGACGGGAAGGCGTTCGAGGCGCTCAAGGCCTCGGCCACGTTCGACCGCGTGCTCTACGACGGCGGAGAGTTCGGCACCGCGACCGAGGCCGGGTCACCCGAGGAGGAGGACTACCTGGGCCTGCCCGGCCTGCTTGATCCGGACCAGGTGGCGCTCCTCCTGCGCAAGCGCCAGGCGGCCCAGCTGGCGGCGCGATCAGCCGCCCGGCCGCCGGCGCGCCGTACCCGTGCCGGCAGCCGCGCCCGCGGCGGGGACGGCGGCCTGCCCCTGTCCGCCACGGGAACCGCTCCCGCCGCGACGGCCTCGCCAGCACAGCCGACGGTGAGCCGCGAGGCGCTGGCAGCGCTGCGCAAGGAGCTCAACGGCCTGGTGGGAGCGTGGAGCCACCGCACCGGCCAGCCGCACGGCGTCATCCACACCGAGCTGCGCAACGCCTGCGGCGGCCCGGCGATCCCGCAGGCGAGCGCGGATCAGATCCAGGCCCGCATCCAGATGATCCGCCAATGGGCGCTGTCTCGCCGGTAAGTAGCTATCTGCCAGGCCTGGCTGCCGCAAGGACATAGGCATACAATGCTCCCTGGCAGGTACTTACCATCCCAACGGGGTCGAAGTTGCGCGATGTTGCAGCTTGCGGGAGAGCCCGGAGAATCCAGAATGGATGGCATTGATGACGCAGCCTGAAGATCTTTCCGCCAAGGAGCGGGCCGTCCTGTTCGCCCTCATGGGCGCAGGCGCGCGAGATATCGAATCCGGAGCTTGAGGAACGCGCTGGATTCCGGCTGGACGGTAAGGAACGCCGGAGGCTCAACCGCTCAAAGCTAGTGGACCAGCCGTAAGACCGGCCGGACGCGTACGCGCATGAGCTGACCGATGCTGGATGGCACTGGTGCACCACGGCGCTCACCGCCGGGCCGCATGGCAAGGCTGACGAGCATGGAAGGCGCGCTGTATGCCGTCCTCGGCGGGATCGCGCGGTACCTGGACCACTCCGGCCAGAGCCTCGCCGACGTATTCCAGCAGCACGGCACGGAGGCGGCAGCAAGCCGGGCCGATATCGACGCGCTCATTACGTCGTCATATCTGCAGACTGGCAGGCGAGCCCGGCAAGTTCGTTAAGCTCCGGGAATTGCGTGCGCGGTTGAGCGATGTTCCCCGCGATGAGCCTCGACGCCGCGCTGGAAAGGCTGTACCGGTGCAGCGGGTCAATCTGGTCCCGCAGGCTAATCAGCAGGCCCTCACGGAAGCCGACCGCGAGTCGGCGGTCCGAATTGGCGGGGAGGCCAAGCACCTGATTTCGATTACGCGGGGAGAGGCGATGAACGAGGAAGAACGGAGGGCGCTGGAATCCCTGACGTTTAACTGGACCAGTGCGCTTGAGGATGTCTGGCGTCCGTCGCCCTACCACGTTGAGGGACTGCACGTCGAGGCGGTCGGCCTGCTCCGCAGGGGCATCGAGGCAGCCAGCCGGCGCGACGGATCGCGTAATCCCCTCGGCCTGCCGCTGCAGGGGGAGCGCGGCGTGGGCAAGACGCACCTGCTCGGCTGGGCGCGCTCGCAGGTCCAGGCGGCGGGCGGCTACTTCTTCCTGCTGGGCGACCTCACGCACAAGACGTTCTGGGACCAGGCCCGCACCGCCGTGGTCCAGCAACTTCAACCCCTCCGCGACGGCAGCCGGGACCAGCTTGGCAGGCTGCTTGGCGACCTCGCTGACCGGCCGGAGTCGAGAAGCCGGTCCGCGCCGCCGTAACCGGGGCCGTCACGGCGACCCCGGCTGACGTCGCCGCCTTCATCACCGCGCTGCGGGCCGTGGACCCGTCGGTCGCCCCGCCGTGCCTGGACACGGCCCGGGCGCTCGCGCTGCTGGCCTCACCGGACTTCGGACACTCGGACCTCGGCTATTACTACCTGGATGCCGAGGACGTCGATGACCGCCGAGCGCCGCCCGTGGGGGATCAGGACCAAGCCCAAGAAGGCGCGGTTCGTCATCAACCAGGTGTCTCAGCTCCTGGCGCTTTCCGGGCCGGCGGTCATCGCCGTCGACCAGATCGACGCCCTCATCGACGACGTCAACAAGGGCGAAGACGCACGCGTGATCCCCGAGGTGGCGACCGGTCTGATGGACTTGCGCGACACGACTCACCGCACCTTCACGATCATCTCTTGTCTCCCGGAGAGCTGGGATTACGTCCGGTCGCATGCGGTGGACGCGGTGCAGGATCGGTTTGGCCTGCCCTGCCAGATGCAGAACATTCCGACCGCGGGCATCGGCCGCCTCATGGTCGAGAAGCGATTCGCCGCCGACTACGCGCGGGCCGGGTTCGAGCCGCCGTACCCGACCTGGCCAATCCGGCCGGAAGCGTTCGCGGACGCTGTTGACTACACCGCGCGTGGCCTGCTCAAGCGCATTGACGCGCACGTCAGCCAGTGCCTGCGCGCGGGCCGGCGAACGGAGCTGGACCGGCTCAACTGTGACTTCATCGAGCCCGCGGCGGCCACGGAGCCGGCCGCGCCGGGGCCGTTGGCCGCGGACCGGGCATCGGCGCTAGCGCAGGAGCCGCCGGTCAGCGACGACCTTGCCGAGCTGGACGCGAGGTTCCGCGGCCTCTGGGACGCCGCTGACGTCTCGGCCGCCTTCGTGCCGGGCACGGAGGACGCCCTGGTGCCCGAGCTTCTGGACGCGGGGCTGGACGCATGGATCCGCGAGCGCGGCGAGGCCGACGATTGCGCGTTCATCAGGGAGCGGCAGCCGCGCAAGAGTCCCGCCCTCCATGCGGAACTGCGGATGATCATCGATGACCGCACCGAGCGCCAGCGCCGCTGGGCCTTCCGGGCGATCTCCGCGGAGAACGCCCTGGCCTTCCTCAGCCGGCTCCGCAACGCCGTCAAGATGATCGGCCTGGACTCCGACATCGCCAACCGCCAGCTCTTCGTCGTGCGGAGCACCCCCTGGCCGAACGGCAAGAAGACCCAGGAGGAACGGGCCGACTTCCTGGCCAGGGGCGGCGTGACCATTGCGGCCACCGTGGCGGACCTGAAGACGTTCGCGGCACTGCGGGTCATGCTCACCGAGCGGAGTCCCGGCCTCAGTGCCTGGCTCGCGTCGCGGCAGCCAGCGCATCGCACTGACCTCCTCGGCCAGGCGCTCGGTGACCTGGCCCAGCCAGTTCCGCGGGCGCCAGCCCGGGAAACGCCGGCCGCCGCTGCCGGGGAAGCAGGGTCGGGCGGGACCGGCAAGCAGGCCGCGGGGGCCTTCGGGATCGGCGCGACGCTTCCGGCGGGCAAGCCGGTCAGCCTCGACCTTAAGGTGCTCCGCCAGCACGCGGTGCTGTTCGCCGGCACAGGATCGGGGAAGACCGTCCTGCTCCGCCGCATCATCGAGGAATGCGCCCTGCAGGGGGTCTCCGCGATCGTCTTGGACCCGAACAATGACCTTGCGCGGCTCGGCGACGCCTGGCCGGAACCGCCGCGATCCTGGACGGACGGCGATCGTGAACGGGCACGTGAGTACCTCGACAACACAGACGTGGTGCTCTGGACTCCACGCCGTCAAAGCGGGCGTCCGCTGACGTTCCGCCCGCTGCCGGAGTTCGCCGCGGTCATCGACGATCCAGACGACTTCGACGCCGCGATCGACGCGGCCGTCGGGGCGATCGCGCCGCGCCTCATGGCGGGGAAGGGGCCGCAGAAGGCCAGTGAGGAGACAGCCGTGCTCCGGGAGTCGCTGCGGTACTACGCCAAGGCTGGCGGCAGCGACTTCGACGGGTTCGTGGCCCTGCTGGCTGAGCTGCCCGCGGGCGCGAGCAGCATGCGGAAGGCGGTACCGGCGGCATCGGACCTGGCGGACCGGCTGCAGGCAGCGCGGATCAACGACCCCTTGTTCGCCGGGGAAGGCGAGCCAGTGGATCCAGGCCTGCTGCTTACCCCGCCCCCAGGCAAGCGAGCACGGGTCTCCGTGGTGAGCCTGATCGGTCTTCCCGATCTTTCGCAGCGGCAGAGTTTTGTCAACCAGTTGCAGATGGCCCTGTTCTCGTGGATCAAGAAGCACCCCGCCAGGGATCGGCCGCTGTCCGGGCTGCTCGTCATGGATGAGGCCCAGGACCTGGCGCCATCTGGGCAGCTCACTGCCTGCAGCGAGAGCACGATCCGGCTGGTGTCCCAGGCACGCAAGTACGGGCTCGGGCTACTGTTCGCCACGCAAGCGCCGAAGGGGATTCACAACCGCATCACCGGCAATGCGACCACCCAGTTCTACGGTCTCCTCAGCAGTCCCGTTCATATCGACGCGGCCCGCGACGTCGCCCGGGCCCGGGGCGGCGACGTGCCCGACATCGGTCGGTTGCGCGCAGGCCAGTTCTACGTCGCGACCGAGGGCACGAGCTTCGTGAAGACCGCGACCCGGCTGTGCCTGAGCTACCACCCGGACGGCCCGCTCACTGAGGAAGAGGTCGTCGCGAGGCCCGCCGTTAGCCCGCGGTGATGGTGACGCCCGCGTTCACCAGCGCCTGAATGGCCTCGGCGGTGGTCTCGGGGGAGACGCCCGCGGTCAGCCCGAGCAGGACCCGGGTGCGCAACCCCTCGGCCGCCGCGTCGGCGGCGGTGGCACGGACGCAGTGATCGGTGGCGATCCCGGCCACGTCCACCGAGTCGACGCCGCGGGCACGGAGCCAGTCGCCCAGCATGGTCCCGTCCGAGGCGGCGCCCTCGAACCCGCTGTAGGCGCCGGCGTGCGCGCCCTTGCGGAAGACCTCCTCGATCGGGCCGGTGTCCAGGCCCGGGTGGAAGCGCGCGCCGTCCGTCCCGGCGATGCAGTGCGTGGGCCACGTGGTGACGTAGTCAGGGTGGGCCGAGAAGTGGCTGCCCGGGTCGACGTGGAAGTCCTGGGTAGCGACCACGTGATCATAGCCGTGATCGCCGGACCCGATCAGCGCGGAGATCCCGCCGGCGACGGCCGCCCCGCCGGCGACCGCGAGCGAGCCGCCCTCGCAGAAGTCGTTCTGGACGTCAACGATGATGAGCGCGCGCACGAAAGTCACCATACGCCCTTCGGCGGGTTGGAGTGACCAGGGAAGGGCCGTCCGTCGGTCTTAGTCACCCACGTCGGCGGCGGTCCCCCCGGTCATCCGCAGCAGTTCCGCGAACGACGTCGGGAACACCGTGTGCGGGTGCCCGGCGGCGGCCCAGACCACGTCGTACCGGGCCAGCCAGTTGTCGACCAGCGTCCGGATCGGGGCGGGGTGTCCCACCGGCCCGACGCCGCCGATGACCTGTCCGGTCCAGGCGCGTACCGACTTCGCGTCGGCCCGTTCGACGGATGCCACGCCGAGGGCGGCGGCGACCCGCGCGGTGTCCACCCGGTGCGCGCCGCTGGTCATGACGAGGAGCGGTTCCCCGTCGGCCGCGAACACGAGGCTGTTGGCGATGGCCCCCACCTCGCAGCCAAGCTGCGGCGGCCGCCGCCGCCGCGGTTGGCACCGGCTCAGGGAACTCGCGCACCTGCCCGGGAACGCCGAGCGAGCGGAGCAGGGCCGCGAATTTCGGTGAGCCCGGTGCCTTCGAGCGGTCCACCGCTCAGCCTGCCGCGTGCACGGGCGGGAAGGTCATGTCGGCCAGCAGGTTCTTGTTCCAGACGAAGATGGTGTACCGCTCGAAGTGGTAGATCTTGGCCGGCGGCCCGAACTGGTTGATGGCGTTCTTCTCCCCCGTGAACCCCACCAGCCGCGTGTAGACGGCGAATGGCCCCGGGTGGATGTCCGTGGGGAGGAAGACGACGAAGTTCGCCCGCTCGTAGCGCGGGTCGTACCACTCCCGCTGCACCAGCTGCGTCACCGGCTCGAGGCCGCCGCGCTCGTGCCCCGACGGCAGCCGGGTCGTCGTCCGGTTCACCGCCCTGATGATGACCTGCTCGCCGCTGGCCAGCGTGACGGAGTTCGCTTGCCAGTACCCCGACAGGCCGTACCTCAGGTGGTGGGCCTTCAGCCAGCCGATGACCGCCGCATTCTGGGCGGGCAGCGCCGGCTCGCGTACCTCGTAACCGAGCCCGGCGAGGTAGCCGCACAGCACCACGGCGAGCACAGGCGCCAGCCGCAGCGACAGCAGCCACCGGGCCAGCAGCCGGCCGGCGAGGGCCGCGGCGAGCGGCAGGACGCCGGTCATCTCGTGGGCGAAGCTGATCGAGCCCGCGTGGTCGCCGACCACGAACGTCACGAGGTTGGCGACGATGCCAGCCAGCAGCAGCTGGGCGATGAGGTCCTCGTCCCGCACGAACCGCCAGGCCGCGATCAGGATCGCGCAGCCGCCCAGGGCCGCCCCGGCCAGGTGCAGGATCTCCAGGCCGGCCCGGTGCGGCTGCCGGACGCCGACGAAGTCCGCGCCAGCCAGGATGAGCAGGCAAAGGCCGGCCACCCGGAAGTTGTGCCAGAAGATGACGTTCAGCGGAGAGAACGTCGTGACCGGCGCCACCTGGGTCAGCGAGCCAAGGGCGGCGAGGATGCGCGGCCCCTCCACCGCCAGCACGCTGGCGACGACGCCCGCCCCGGCCAGCAGGAGCCTCCGGGCGCTGGGCGACCACGGGCCGGCGTTCCCGGAGCGTGCCGCGCACGGCACGGAACGCGCAGACAGCAGCCAGCGGCAGCGCGCCGGTGAAGAGCGCCGTCAGGTCCGCGATCCCCGTGAGGCCGACGATGACCGCCACCGCGGCCGCGATGTACCAGCGCCGGGGACAGCGATCCAGGATCAGCCACGCCAGCAGGACGGGGACGGCCGTGCCGAAGTGGTCCGGCCCCTGAAGCAGCACGTACACGCCGGACTCCAGCTGCGGCGCGATCATGATCCCGGCGGCGATGGCGCCCCGGACCCATCGCTCGCGGCCGCTGGCCGCCAGCCCCGTGCCCCCCTCGCTCTGCGTGCCGCCCTCGCTGCGCGGCGTCCCGCCGATTCGCGGCCCCATCGCGAGCAGCGCCGCCAGCAGCATCGCCAGCGTGTACATCAGCGCGCCATACCAGTGCACCGCGTCCCCGTTGAGCCCGTGCACCGAGTCGATCAGCGCGTACACGGACACGTCGTTGGGGAAGTAGGCGACGTCGCCAGTGATCCAGCCGTGCTGCAGCAGGTTCCCGTGCAGCATGTCCCAGCCTTGCAGCGCCTGGGACGCGCCGTCGGAGTTCGCCGCGATGGTCTGCGACAGCCGCAGGTTAAGCGCGAAGAAGACGACGAAGCCAAGCCCCCACGCCGCCGTCGCGAGCAGCCGTCGCGACAGCCGGGGGTTGGCTGGACGCGGCGTCCGGCGTGAGTCCTCCAGGACTGTCACTCTTCTCCGTTTCTCCCGAAGACGGTCGGGATCGCGGGGTACCCGCGCGATAGCTGCAGGGCGTACGGCGGCAACTCGCCCAGCGCGTCCGCGTGCCTGGACCGCGCCGTCGCCAGGGATTCACGTCCCACGACGGTGCCGGAGCGGACCAGCTCGCGCAGCAGCACGCGGCCGCGGGGGTCCTTGCCCGCGGGGTCGTTCATCAGGATTCTTTCAGTTACCGCGAGGCCGTCCGGGCCAAATTCGCGAATCGCCCACTTGCGGCCGCCGCGCCCCGGCTTGCCCACCGAGCGCTTCGCCACGGGGACCAGCTCATCGCGGGCGCCGTCGGACCGTGCCACCAGCTTGTACACCAGCGCCGCCGTCGGCGCGCCGGAGCCGGTGACCAGCGACGTTCCCACTCCGTACCCGTCAACCGGGGCGACGCCAAGGCCCGCGATCGAGTATTCATCGAGATCCCCGGTCAAGATGATCCGGGCGCCCGTGGCCCCGAGCGAGTCAAGCTGGGACCGCACCGCGAACGCCACCGCGGCCAGGTCGCCACTGTCGACCCGCACCGCGCCCAGCGATGGCCCCGCCACCGATACGGCCGAGCGCACCGCCGTGGCCACGTCGAACGTGTCCACCAGCAGGGTCGTGCCACGGCCGAGCGACGACACCTGGGCGAGGAAGGCGTCTTTCTCGTTGTCGTGAACCAGGGTGAACGCGTGCGCCGCGGTCCCGCCCGACGGCACCCCGTACACCAGCCGCGCCGCGAGGTTCGACGTGGACCCGAAGCCCGCGATGTAGGCGGCGCGGGCGGCGGCTACCGCCGCGAGCTCATGAGTGCGCCGCGACCCCATCTCGATCAGCGAGCGGCCGGCCGCGGCGGCTACCATGCGAGAGGCGGCGGAGGCGACCGCGCAGTCATGATTGAGGACCGACAGCAGCAGCGTCTCGAGCAGGACGGCCTCGCCGAAGGACCCCTCGACCACGAGGATCGGCGAGCCGGGGAAGTACATGTCGCCTTCCGCGTATCCCCAGATGTTCCCGCCGAAACGATAGGATGCGAGATAACTAAGCGTAGCCTCGTCCACCACGCGGGACTCGCGGAGGAACTCGATCTCGGCTGGCCCGAAGCGGAACTGCTCGATCGCGTCGAGCAACCGCCCGGTGCCAGCCACGACGCCGTACCTGCGGCCATGTGGCAGGTGCCGGGCGAACACCTCGAATACCGCCCGACGGCTCGCCGCGCCGCTGCTCAGGGCGGCCTGCAGCATGGTGAGCTCGTAATGGTCAGTAAGCAGGGCAGTACTCGCGGGCGCTGCCCACGCCAGGCCCCCGGCCAGGGCCGCCCCTGGCGTCGCAGACGGGGCCGCGCTGTTCACCGAATCAGTCACGAATGGAAGACTACGGATAGGGAGGTGCGTACGAGTGAGCGTGGCACCCACTGAGCTTGATCTTCCCCGGTCCGCGGACGAATCGGTGCCCGACAAGCCATGGGTCACGATCGTGTGGAACGACCCGGTGAACCTGATGTCCTACGTGACCTACGTCTTCGAGCACGTCTTCGGCTACCCTCGGCCCAAGGCCGAGAAGCTCATGCTGGACGTCCACCACAAGGGCAAGGCCGTGGTCGACAGCGGTACCCGCGAGGCGATGGAGCGCAACGTCGAGGTCTTGCACGGCTACGGACTGTGGGCGACGGTCCGCCAGGACGCGTAGGCAGGACGAGTAGGCAGGATAGTTGAGGACAGTGGAGATGTTCCGCCACACGCGAGACGGGGGAGTGCGCGCGTGGCTGTCAGCCGGCGAGGCCGCCCTCCTGCGCACTCTTGTCGCGCCGATGATCGACCTGATGGGCGGCGACCGCATGGACCAGCCGGGGCGCAGCGTCGTGGACGAGCTTGAGGAAGCTCTTCCGCGAGGGGCCGGCCCCGCAGACGCCGACCGATCCGCTGCTCGCGCGCCTGCTGCCCGACGCCTACCAGGACGACCCGGACAAGGCCAATGAGTTCCGCAGGTACACGGAATCCTCCCTGCGGGAGGCCAAGAAGTACTTCGCCCAGACCCTGCTGGACACGCTCCCGGAGAAGGGCGGCCTGGTCAGGCTGACCGGCGACCAGGCGCGCGACTGGATGCGCGCGCTGAACGACGTGCGCCTCGCGTTCGGCGTGCGGCTGGAGGTCACCGAGGAATTCGAGCAGCAGCTCGCCGCGCTCGACCCGGAAGACCCCAGGTTCGCCGCGTTCGAGGCCTACGGCTGGCTCGGCGCGGTCCAGGAGTCCCTCGTGCGAGCGATGGCACGATAACCTCCCATCATGCTTTCGATCTCCCGCGAGCTGACGGACAAGATCATCGCTCATGCCCGCAAGGATCACCCCGATGAGGCGTGCGGGGTGATCGCGGGCCCGCTGGGCGGCGACCGCCCGCAGCGGTTCGTCCCCATGGAAAACGCCGCCCGCTCGCCCACGTTCTACGAGTTCGACTCCCGCGAGCACCTCAGGGTCTGGCGCGAGATGGACGACAGGGACGAAGAGCCGGTGGTGATCTACCACTCGCACACGATGACCGAGGCGTACCCCTCGCGGACCGACATCTCCTACGCCAACGAGCCGAACGCCCATTACGTCCTCGTCTCGACCCGCGAGGAGGGCATGACGGAGTTCCGCTCCTATCGCATCCTTGACGGCACGGTGACCGAAGAGCCGGTGGAGATCACGGAATGATCCGCTGTCCCGGGCGGTTGCAGGCCAACGGGACCAGGAATCCCCGCGGGTTCCCGGGACTGGCCCCCGGAGATAACGATGCCCGACTGTACTGAGGAGCACTTCATGGCCATTGAGGTTCGCATCCCGACTATCCTGCGCACCTACACAGGGGGAGCGAAGGTCGTTGAGGCGTCCGGTTCCACGCTCGGCGAGCTGATCAAGAACCTGGACACCGCGCACGTCGGCATCGGCGACCGGCTTGTCGATGGCGAGGCGCTGCGCCGGTTTGTCAACGTGTACCTCAACGATGAGGATGTCCGTTTCCTCGGCGGCCTTGAGACCCCGGTGTCGGACGGCGACACGGTGACGGTGCTCCCGGCCGTGGCTGGCGGCGGGCGCTAACCGAACCGAAACGGACCCGGTCAATGCGCTACGACTCCCTCCTCGCCTCACTCGGGAACACGCCCCTGGTGGGGCTGCCCCGGCTGTCACCCTCCGATGAGGTGCGGCTGTGGGCCAAGCTCGAGGACCGCAACCCGACCGGGTCGGTGAAGGACCGCGCGGCGTTCTTCATGGTCGAGCAGGCGGAGAAGGATGGCATCCTCCGTCCCGGCTCGACGATCCTGGAGCCCACTTCGGGCAACACCGGCATCTCGCTGGCGATGGTCGCGAAGCTGCGCGGCTACCAGCTCATCGTCGTGATGCCGGAGAACACCAGCGAGGAGCGCCGGCAGATCCTGCGGATGTACGGCGCGGAGATCTTCACCTCCCCGGCGGCGGGCGGCTCCAACGAGGCGGTCCGGGTCGCCAAGCGGCTCGCCGCCGAGCACCCGGACTGGGTGATGCTCTACCAGTACGGCAACGAGGCCAACGCGCGGGCGCACTACGAGACGACCGGTCCGGAGGTGCTGGCCGACCTGCCGTCGGTCACGCACTTCGTCGCCGGCCTTGGCACGACGGGAACGCTCATGGGTACCGGGCGCTTCCTGCGTGAGCACGTGCCCGACGTCAAGATCATCGCCGCCGAGCCGCGCTACGGCGAGCTGGTCTACGGGCTGCGGAACGTGGACGAGGGCTTCGTCCCCGAGCTGTACGACGAGTCGGTGCTGACGACGCGGTACTCGGTGTCGTCGCAGGACGCGCTGCGGCGGACCCGTGACCTGCTGAGCAAGGAGGGCATCTTCGCGGGCATCTCGGCGGGATGCGCGCTGCACGCGGGCCTGGCGATGGCGGCGCAGGCCCTCCGGGCCAAGGAACGGGCCGACATCGTCGTCCTCGTGGCCGACGGCGGCTGGAAGTACCTGTCCACCGGCGCGTACAACGGCACCCTCGAGGAGGCCGAGGACAAGCTGGACGGACAGCTCTGGGCTTAGTCGTGCTTTTCCGCGCGGTACAGATCAAGCCGCGCCCGGCTCTTCGCGGTGCGGCAGAATGACGCGCATGCGCGTTACCGTGATTGGCTGCGCGGGGAGCTTCCCCGGCCCGAACAGTCCCGCTTCCTGCTACCTCTTCGAGGCTGACGGGTTCCGCCTTGTCGTCGACATGGGGAACGGCGCGCTTGGCGTGCTGCAAAGGCACGCCGCGATCGGCGGGATCAACGCGGTCCTCCTGAGCCACCTGCACGCCGATCACTGCGTCGACCTGTATGCGTATTGCATCGCCCGGCGCTATGCCCCAGACGGCCCGATGCCGCCCATTCCGGTGTACGCGCCGTCGGGCGCGCTGCGGCGCGTCGCCAAGATCCATGGCTTTGACGACGACGACGGGCTGGCCGGGCAGTTCGAGTTCTCGGCCCTGCGGCCCGGCCGCTTCCCGATCGGCCCGTTCACCGTCGAGGCGGGGCACGTCAACCACCCCGTGGAGGCGTTCGGCTTCCGGCTCACGGCCGGCGGCGCGTCGGTCGCGTACTCGGGCGACACCGGGAACAGCGAGGAGCTGGTACGGCTCGCCGCGGACGCCGACCTGGCCCTGTTCGAGGCCTCCTTCCTGACCGCCCAGGTGGGGCGTCCGCCGAACGTCCACCTCACGGCGCGGGAGGCCGCCGAGCACGCGGCGCGGGCGGGCGCGCGGCACCTGGTGCTCACCCACCTGGTGCCGTGGAACGACCCGGCCGCCTCACGCGAGGAGGCCGCGGCGGCCTATGACGGGAAGCTGACGGTCGCCAGCACCGGCCTGGCATTCGATCTGCGTTTATCCCGACCCGCGCCTTCCTCGCTCGCTGCGGCGCCCGGCACCCCCGATAGGGTGGGGCTTATGACACGACCAGACGGACGGGCGGCTGACGCGCTGCGCACGGTCCGGTTCACCAGGGGCTGGCTGGATCACGCCGAGGGATCGGTGCTCGTGGAGTTCGGCGCGACGCGGGTGCTGTGCGCGGCGAGCGTCGCCGAGGAGGTGCCGCGCTGGCGGCGGGGCAGCGGCCTCGGCTGGCTGACGGCCGAGTACGCGATGCTGCCCAGGGCGACGAACACCCGCAACGACCGGGAGTCGGTCAAGGGCCGGCTCGGCGGGCGCACCCAGGAGATCTCCCGGCTGATCGGGCGGTCCCTGCGGGCCTGCGTGGACTACAAGGCGCTCGGGGAGAACACCATCACGATCGACTGCGACGTGCTGCAGGCCGACGGCGGCACCCGGACGGCGGCGATCACCGGCGGGTACGTGGCGCTCCGCGACGCGATCACCTGGCTCGGCGAGCGCCGCAAGCTCAAGGGCTCCCCGCTTGTCGCCTCGGTGTCGGCGGTCAGCGTCGGGATCGTCGACGGCGAGCCGCGACTTGACCTGTGCTACGAGGAGGACTCAGTGGCCGAGACGGACATGAACGTGGTCTGCACCGGCACCGGCGACTTCGTGGAAGTACAGGGAACGGCGGAGGGGCAGCCGTTCAGCCGCTCGGCGCTCGGGTCCCTGCTCGACCTGGCCGTGGCCGGCTGCGCCGAGCTCTCGGCCCTCCAGGAGCAGAGCATTGCCGGCTGAGGCTGGCCCCCGCGACCCGGCCCCCAGCGACCTAGTCCTCGCGACGCGGAACTCCCACAAGGTCACCGAGCTGTCCCGCGTCCTGGCCGCGACCGGCGTCGAGGTATCGCTCGTCGGGCTGGACAAGTTCCCTGGCATGCCCGAGGTGGCCGAGACCGGCCTGACGTTCGCGGACAACGCGCTGCTGAAGGCCCGCGCCGTCGCCGCGTTCACCGGCCTGCCCGCCGTTGCCGACGACTCCGGGCTCTGCGTGGACGCGCTGCACGGCATGCCGGGCATCTTCTCGGCCCGCTGGTCCGGCCGCCACGGCGACGACCACGCCAACCTGGAACTGCTGCTCGGCCAGCTAGCGGACGTGTCCGAGCGGGGCGCCCAGTTCGTCTGCGCGGCGGTCCTGGTGCTGCCGGGTGCCATGGGCGCGGGCGGCGGGCGGCCCTCGGGAAGCGAGTGGACGGCGACCGGCGTGCTGTCAGGCACGCTCACCCGCCAGCCCCGGGGGAGCGGCGGCTTCGGCTACGACCCCGTCTTCATCGCCAACGGGAACTCCGTGACCAACGCCGAGCTGGCGCCCGAGGAGAAGGACGCGATCAGTCACCGGGGCCGGGCGCTGCGCGCCCTGGCCCCGGTGATCGCGGCTCAGCTGGCTGTTTAGCTGGTGGAGCCGAGCTGGCCCGTCTCGGTGATGACGATCTTGCGCGCCGCTGGTTTCCGGTATGCGGCCGGAAAGCGATAACGTAGGGCGTCCGACTTGGCGGCGAAAGGGAGGCAGTGCCATGAGCGGAGAGCGGCTCGCGCCCGGCGACGAGGCACCGGACTTCACGCTGCCCGACGCCGATGGCAATCCGGTGTCCCTGTCCGCCTACCGCGGCCAGCGCGTCATCGTGTACTTCTACCCGGCGGCGATGACCCCGGGCTGCACCAAGCAGGCGTGCGACTTCACCGAGAGCAGGCCGGCCCTGGAGAAGGTCGGGCTGGCCGTCCTGGGGATCTCCCCGGACGCCCCGCCCAAGCTGGCGAAGTTCCGGGAGAAGGAGGCAATCACCTTCCCCCTGCTGTCCGACCCGGACAAGTCAGTCCTCACCGCCTACGGCGCGTACGGCGAGAAGATGAACTACGGCAAGACGATCATGGGCGTCATCCGCTCGACGTTCGTGGTCGGCCCCGACGGCAAGATCGAGAAGGCGTACTACGCTGTCAAGGCGACCGGCCACGTCGAGCGCCTGAAGAAGGATCTCGGCGTGTAACGGCGGCTCCTGGCCCACAGGCTCGCGGGCGTGGCGGAATGGCAGACGCGGCAGGTTTAGGTCCTGTTGGTGGCAACACCGTGGGGGTTCAAGTCCCTTCGCCCGCACTCTGAGGCACCCGTAGGCGGCAGCGGGTGCCGGATCCCGCAACACCGCTGCCGCCACCGGGGACGCGGCTCGCGTCAGGAGCCAGAGCCGCCGTACCGGGCAAAGTTGAATTCTGACTGCGGGATGATCATCGACGAGACGTCGAAGTGGCTCGTGAGCAGCCCGAACTGCGCCATGACGTTGGCCACGCGCTGGATCCGGGTCTTGTTGACGCCGATCGGGTAGGTGTTCAGCGTCATGACCGAGGCGATCGGCGGGGGAACCTGGCCGAACGCCGCGCTGGGCAAGCCCTTGACGGTGGACTGAATGTCCTCGAAGGCCTTCTCCACCGCGGCGCGGTCGGTGTCGGCGATCTCCTGGCCCTGCTCCAGCGCGGCGAGGAACCGCTTAAGGGAGTTGGGGTTCGTCTGCGCCCACTTCTTGGTGACGACGTAACCCTCGATCGGGAACTGCTGCGTCGCGCCCTGGTCCAGGTCCACCAGCGGGACGAAGCCCTGCGTCTGCTCGGCCAGGCTGGCGAACGGCTCGGGGAGGGTGACGGCGGACAGGCCCTTGCTCGGGGTCGACACGGTGTCCGCCAGCGTCGGGAAGTTCAGCGGCCCTCCAGGGAACTTCACCTGGCTGGGGCTGATCCCGTATCCCGACAGCACGGAAACGTCGAGGAGATAGTCGATGTTGTCCGGCGCGTTCACCGCGATGGTGTGGCTCTTTAGGTCGGACACGGTGGTGATCTTGGAATCCTTGGGCGTGTAGATGACCTGCGAGCCCGGCGTCATGATGGAGCCCTCGGCGACGACCTCCAGGGGCTCGTTGTGCTGCGCCACTTCCTCGATGTACGAGACGTAGTTACCGCCGGAGATGTCCAGCTGCCCTTTCATCTGGGACTGGACGGCGGTCTCGCTACTGGTGGCCGGCGAGTACTTGATCGTCAGGCCTTCCCTGGTGAACAGGCCTTCGTCCATGGCCACGAAGAAGCCCGCCGAGTCCATGGCCGGGACCACGCCGACGTTCAGGGTCGTCTCCTCGGGCGGCCCGTACTGCGGGAGCGCGGTGCTTCCGCCGCCGGATGAGCAGCCAGCGGCCACGAGCGCGACAGCGGCGCTGGCGCACGCGGCACGCAACCACTTTCCGGTCGAACTGGTCATGGATACCCCTCATCGCCTGAACTGGCCGTTGCGAGAGGAAGCATAGAGGAGTATCTATGACGACTCTTGTGGCTTTAGCGAAAATTGTGGGCAGGCTAACGCCTGCCGCAGGTGGTACGAGCGAACGCCGTCCGGTGGCTACCGGATCATGCCTGGCTCCGGCTGGATCATGTTGAGCATGTTGTACGGCTGGCTGAGCTTCTTGCCGTCCACGCCGAACTGGAACATGGAGTTGGCCACTCGCTGGATGGCCGCGACGTCCATGTTCAGCGGGTAGTTGTCCAGCGTGAGCAGGGAGGCGATCTGCGCGGCCTTCGCCCTGTCGAAACCGTTCGGCACCAGGGTGTTACTGATCAGCGAGGTCTCGACCTGGGCGCGGTCGGTGTCGGCCACCTCCTGGCCCTTGCTGGAGCGCGTGCAGGAAGGCGGCGATGGTGTTCGGGTGCGACTGGACCCACGACGTGTTGGCGACGTAGGCGCCGATCGGGAAGTTCAGCAGCGACCCCTGGTCGAAGTCGGCGAGCTTGACCGCGCCGTTTTCCTGGGCGATGGTCCCGAACGGCTCGGGCAGCCACGCCGCGTCGAGCTTCCCGCTTGCGAGCATCCTCACGAGGTTGACGAACGGGTTGGGAATCGGGCTCGGCACGACGAGGTGGACGTTCGAGAGCGCATAGCCGTTGTCCGCCAGCAGGGAGCCGATCAGCAGCGAGCCGATGTTGTTCCTCGTGTTGACGCCGACGCCCGCATGGTATCTTCACCAGGTCGCCGAGGGTCTTGAACTTCGAGTTCGGCGCGACGTACAGCGCCTGGTTGCCTTCCTGCATCTGCGAGCCGTTGGCGATGACCCGCAGGTTGATTGTGCCGGCGATCTGGGCCTGGATGAACGAGACGTAGTTACCAGCCACGATCTCGGTCGTCTGGGCCTTGAGGTCCGCGATGGCCAGTTCACCACCGCCAGTTGGCTTGATGACGACCTTCAGGCCCTCCTTCTTGAAGTACCCGAGGTCGTTGGCGATGTACAGGCCCGTCTCGTCGGCGGTCGGCACCGCCTCCACGGTGATCGTGGAGGACTCCAGGGGGCCGGTCGGTCCGGGAATCACCGCGCTCATGGCAGTCCCGGAAGTCCCGGAGGAGTTGCCCGCGCTGCCGGAGCAAGCGGTGAGCGCGACCAGCAACGCGGCGATGAACAGGGGATATGCACGTTTGCCTATGTGAATGGCGGGGGCGGATGCCATGTCAACGAAGCATAGTGATCCGCACTCGTCGAAAAGGCACGTTTGCCGTAATTCGATGACGATCTATCTGGGTCGCGATCATCAGGAAGTGAGCTCTTGTCGCAAGAGCGCTACCGGCGGACGGAGCGGTAAGTATCCGTCCGGTCGCCCGCCGCAACGGCGAGCCAAGCCGTGACAGGCGATGAGCGTCATCCGGGCGCGCCGGGGATAGGGTGTGCACATGGCTGAAACCCAGGGCGGCAGCGGGAAATTGGGGCAAGCGGAGCTGGTCACCGAGATCGAGAACACGCGCGCGGAGCTCGCGCGGACCATTGACGCGATCACTGACCGGGTGGCTCCTTCTCGGGTCGCCCAGCGGACCGCGCTTGAGGTCCGGGCAAAGCTCGGCCAGGTGGACCCGCTCGTCGGCGGCGCGGTTGCCCTCGCCGCCGTGAGCGTCACCTGTTATCTCATCTGGCGTCGCCTGAAGAAATAGTTAAGTGGTTTTCACCAGGTCCTCGTACTCGGCCGCCGAGAGCAGCCCGGGCGGGAGGGTTGCCTCGCCGCCCGACGCGGGCACGCGGACGCGGAACATCCACCCCGCCCCGTAAGGCTCGGCGTTGACGAGGCCAGGATCGTCGTCGAGTTCCTCGTTGACCTCGATGACCTCGCCGTCTACCGGAGAGAACAGGTCGCTGACCGACTTCGTCGACTCAACCTCGCCACAAGGGTCGCCGGTGCTCACCGAAGAGCCCGTCGCCGGCAGCGAGATGTACACCACGTCGCCCAGGGCGGACGCGGCGTAGTCGGTGATCCCGACCGTGGCGATGTCACCGTCGATCGACACCCACTCATGCTCCTCGGTATAGCGGAGCTCGGCGGGAACGCTCATGCTTGCTGACTCCTCCGGTAGAAAGGCAACTCAACGAGGTCGGCCGCCTCGACACGACCCCGCACATCGATTCCGAACTCAGTCCCGGCCCCCTGCTGGGTGACCCCCGGGCCACGTACGCCATTGCCACGGGCGCGCCCAGCGTCGGCGACGGGGCGCCGCTCGTCACGGTACCCACCTCCGCGCCGCCTGACAGCACCGGGTACCCGTGCCGGGGAACTCGCCGCGATCGCGCGATCAGCCCGACGAGCACGCGCTGGGGGCCGTCGCCCGCGGCGACCTCGGCCGCGGCCTTCGCCAGCGCCTCCCGGCCCACGAAGTCACCGGGCTTGTCCAGCCGGACGACCCGGCCAAGGCCCGCCTCAAAGGGCATCACGTCGCGGCCGAGCTCGTTGCCGTACAGCGGCATCCCGGCCTCCAGGCGAAGCGTGTCGCGCGCGGCGAGGCCCGCCGGGACCAGGCCGGCGCCGCCGGCCTCGGTGAGCGAGGCCCACACGTGCTCGGCGTCCCCCGCCGGGCAGTAGACCTCGAATCCGTCCTCGCCGGTGTAGCCGGTGCGCGCTACCCAGGAGGGGACGCCGGCCACCTCGGCGTAGCAGCCCGAGTAGTACTTCAGCGCGGTCACCGCCGCCGGGCCCAGGCGGGCGATTATCCCGGGCGCGCCCGGCCCCTGAAGGGCGATGAGCGCGGTGCGGTCGGTCTCGTCGGAGACGGCAACGGGCGCGCCGGAGCCAGTGCCCGAGGCCGTGCCCCCAAAGTCAGCCGCCCGCTGCGTGAGCTCGGCCAGCACCACGGCCGCGTTCGACGCGTTCGCGACGACCAGGAACCTGTCGTCGGCCTGCCGGTACACGACGAGGTCGTCCAGGATGCCCCCGTCAGGAGCGCACATCATCGTGTAGCGCGCCTGCCCCTCCTTCAGCCTGGAGAGCCAGCCGGTCAGCGCGTAGTCGAGCGCCTCGCCGGCCTCCGGGCCAGTGACCGCGATCTCGCCCATGTGCGACAGGTCGAACAGGCCGGCCGACGACCGCACGGCGAGGTGCTCAGCGGTCTCGCTGCCATAGCGCAGCGGCATCAGCCAGCCCGCGAACTCCGTCATGGTCGCGCCTAGCCGCTCGTGCACGGGGCGTAGCGGCGTGTTCCTCGGTTGCATCGTCACTCAGGCATGGTATTCCGGTAGTCATGGCGCTCCTTTCAGCAGATCAGGTTCAAGCCGAGCTCGCCGCCACCCCCGGCTGGGAACTGGCGGACGGGCTGATTACCAAGACCGTGACGCACAAGGACTTCGCGGCCGCCCTCCGGTACGTGAACGCGGTCGGTTACCTGGCCGAGAAGGCCAATCACCACCCCGACATCGCCGTGTCGTGGAACAAGGTGACGCTGACGCTCGTCTCGCACTCGGCGGGCGGCCTCACCGACAAGGACTTCGCGCTCGCGCGGACCGTGAACGCCCTCGACTGAAGCGAGAGCTAATTCAAAGGACACGCAGAGGTCCTCCTGAATAACGAGGAAATATTTCCCTACTGGTCATCGATGGGTCACTTATCACCGGCAATCCCGCGTGAAATCGTGAAACGCGTGTGGCGCGCTGCCCGCTGGCGCACCGCAAGGGTCAGTCCAAACGGCATGGCGACCCCGGCGCGGGGTTCCATGCGGCCAGCAGGAGGAATGAATGACCGTGCCCATACCGAGGCGACCGAGATCTAGGCGGATCGCGGCGATCGCCGCCGCCGCCGCGCTCATGGCGGGCGTCGCCGTGGCCGGGGCGACCGCTACAGGCAGCGCAAGCGGCACCCGCCGCGAAGGCCGCCCAACCGGACGCGCGACCGGTTGCCACCTCGGCAACGGGATCAAGCATGTCGTCGAGATCATGTTTGACAACGTCCACTTCTACCGCGACAACCCGAACGTCCCGAGCGACCTCGAGCTAATGCCGAACCTCCTGAACTTCTTCACGAGCAACGGCACCGTGCTTACCAATAATCACACGCCCCTCATCGCGCACACAGCCGACGACATCCTGTCCACCTATAGCGGCCTGTACGGCGACCGGCACGGTAACGGAATCTCGAATTCCTACCAGGCGTACAACAGCCAACGGGACCAACGGGGCTTTCAACACCACCGACCCGGCGTCCAGCTTCACGTACTGGACCGACCCGATGGACGACACGGCGAGGACCCCGAACGCGGCGCACGACACCAACCCGAACATGGTCTACTCGCCGGTGCCGCCGGCCACCGCCGAGCTCGAAGGTCACGCCGGACACCGTCGCTCCGGCCCCCTGGGTGCCCTACACCAAGGCCGGCTGTGACTGGGGTGCGGTCGCCACCGCGAACGTGGAGCTAGAGAACACGGGACTGGACATCAACACCGTGTTCGGCCCGAGCTCGCCGGAGGCACAGCAGGTCGCCAGCGACGCCGACTCCTTCAAGGACGCGGAGACCGCTGACTACGTCGGTGTCGCGGTGCACTGCGCGAAGGGCAACGCGGTGTGCGCCAACGCCAGCGCGGTGAAGTTCGGCCAGACCACGCCGAGCAGCACGGCCGCGCCCGACCTGCTCCCGGATGAGCCGGGCGGCTACAACGGGTACACGGCGTTGTTCGGGCACAAGTACGTGGCCCCGGTGCTCGGCGCGGGTACGCCGAACGTCACCCGCGACGGCTATGAGGTCACGAACGCGGCCGGCAACCTGGTCGACCTGAACGGCAACCAGCTCAACGGCGCGTTCCTGAACAACTACGCGGGCTTCCCCGGCTTCAGCTCGATCAACGCCTCCCAGACGCTGGCCTACATGTCGGACATGCTGGAGTCGGGCGTCCCGATCGTGAACGGGTACATCTCTGACATCCACGGCAACGAGCACATTCCCGGCCTGACCGCGTGCAACGGCGCCCCGGCGGCGCTGGGCAGCGGCTCGGCCTGCTACATCGCCCAGGCGCAGTACTACAACCAGGCGTTCGGTACGTTCTTCCAGCGCCTCGCCGCGGAGGGCATCACCCCGAAGAACACGCTCTTCATGCTGAACGTGGACGAGGGCGACCACGAGGCGGGGGCGAACGTCGGCCGGGCCATTGCGCCGACGCCGGCCAACTGCGACGGCGCGACCGTGTCCGGCGACGCCGTCACCCCGGACGTGCCCTGCACCTACCCGGCGGGCTCGTTCGGTGAGCTGGCCGGCAACGTGACCGGCCTGCTGGCCAACGAGAAGGGCAACACCACGCCGTTCACGGTGGAGGCCGACACCGCGCCAGAGTTCTACCTGACGGGCAACCCCGGCGCCGAACGACCCGGCCGTCCGCCAGTTCGAGCATGACGTCGCCGGCCTGACCGCGAGCAACCCCTACGCGGGCGGCACGCAGCCGATCGCCAACTACATCGCCGACCCAACGGAAGAGGCGATCCTGCACTTCGTGGACGCCGACCCGGCCCGCACCCCGACGTTCGCGCTGTTCGCCAAGCCGGACTACTTCCTGTCCACCGGCTCGGCGACCTGTAACCCGGCCGTCACCGGCACCGGCGGCTGCGTCACCCAGAACACCGGGCTTCGCCTGGGACCACGGTGACTACGCCTCCGAGATCAACACCGACTACGCCGGCTTCGCCGGCCCGGGCGTGAAGAACCTCGGCATTGACGGCAGTGGCCCGTCGAGCGGTCCGACGTCGTCCGGCGCCGACACCGGCCAGCTCACCGTCGGTCGACATCCAGCGCGGCAACCCCGCCCCGTGGACCGACACCACGGACCTCCGGGCCACCGTGCTGCACCTGCTTGGCCTGACCGATGACTACCAGGGTGACGGCCAGGTCATCACCCCCATCCTCACCGACGTGCCGTCGCACCTGCGCAGCGTGCCCGGTCGAGCAGCTCGCGGCCTGCTATAAGCAGCTCAACTCCAGCGTCGGCGAGTTCGGCGCCTACACGCTGATCGCCTCGACCAACGCGGTCGAGTCGGCCACGTCGGGCGACGTCAAGTACAAGTTCACCAACGCGGCCCTGCTCGGGCTGGAGAGGGCGCGGGACGGCCTGGCCGGCCACCTCAAGACCGAGCTGGACTCGGCGGCCAACGACAACACCGCGATCCGCGACCCGCGGGGCCAGCTCTTGTCCTGCGAGGCCATCATCGCGGCCGCCAAGTTCCTGGCGAACGCCACCAGCAATTAACTCCCGCATCCGAATAGTTAACCCTGAGGCGGGCTTAGCTCGCACCAGGCGGCGGGGCTGGCGCAGAATGTCATGCGTGACTTCTACGCCAGCCCCTCGCGATGTCGTGATACTCGGATCAACGGGATCGATCGGTACCCAGGCGCTCGACCTGGTCCGGCGCAACCCCGACCGCTTCCGCGTGGTCGCCATCGCGGCCGGCGGAGGGAACCCCGGCCTGCTGGCACGGCAAGCCGCCGAGTTCGGCGTCCAGGCGGTGGCCGTGGCCAACCCGGCCGCCGCGCAGGGCGTCCGGGAGGCCCTGGGCGGCCTATGCTGAACGCCCAACCGGGCCCGGCCCCGGTGGTCACCGCGGGAGCGGAAGCGGTTACCGAGCTGGCCGCCTACCCGTGTGACGTGGTGCTGAACGGGGTCGACGGCGCCGCGGGCCTGCGCGCCACCCTGGCGGCGCTGGAGGCGGGCCGGACGCTGGCGCTGGCGAACAAGGAGTCACTCATCATCGGCGGCCCGCTGGTGACCCAGCTGGCCAAGCCGGGGCAGATCGTGCCGGTGGACTCCGAGCACTCGACGATCGCGCAGTGCCTGCGGGCCGGGCAGCGATCGGAGGTCAAGCGACTGGTGCTCACCGCCAGCGGCGGGCCGTTCCGCGGCTGGCCGCGCGAGAAGCTGGACTCGGTCACGCCTGAGCAGGCCCTAGCGCACCCGACGTGGAACATGGGCCCGCTGATCACGGTCAACTCCGCGACCCTGGTCAACAAGGGACTTGAGGTGATCGAGGCGTACCTGCTGTTCGGCTTCCGGCTCGACCAGATCGACGTCGTCGTCCACCCCCAGTCCATCGTCCACTCGATGGTGGAGTTCGCGGACGGGGCGACGATCATCCAGGCGAGCCCGCCGGACATGCGGATACCGATAGGCCTGGGCCTGGCCTGGCCCGAGCGGGTCGCGGGCGCGGCACCGTGCCTGGACTGGACGACGGCGGCCTCGTGGACGTTCGAGCCGCTGGATGACGCGGCGTTCCCCGCCGTGGCGCTGGCCCGGGAGGCCGCCCGCCTTGGCGGGACGGCGCCGGCCGTCTACAACGGGGCAAACGAGGCATGCGTGGCGGCGTTCCTGGCGGGAAGAATTTCATTTCCACGGATCGTTGACACTGTGGCACGGATAGTCTCGGAACACGATACGTCGGGTGCTCAGAAGGGGCTGACTCTGGAAGACGTGCTCGCGGTGGACGCCTGGGCGCGCACTCGGGCAGCGGAACTCAACGCGCGCGGTTGAACCGGCACCGGCGCTGTACCTGAGCCGGCACCGCATCTGCCGGCACCGCATCTGACCGGCACCGCATCTGACCGGCACCGCATCTGACCGGCACCGCATCTGACCGGCACCGCGCAAGCGGCCAGTAGGGAGGCATACGGGTGGACCTGCTCGGCTGGCTCATCTTCCTCTTCGCCCTGTTGTTCTCGGTCATGGCGCACGAGGCTGGGCACTTCGCCACCGCGAAGCGGTTCGGGATGAAGGCCACCCAGTTCTTCGTTGGCTTTGGCCCCACGCTGTGGTCCTTGAGGCGGGGCGAGACCGAGTACGGCATCAAGGCACTCCCGCTCGGCGGCTTCGTCAAGATCGTCGGAATGACCTCGATGGAGGAAGTCCCTCCGGAGGACGAGCCGCGGGCGTTCCGCCGGTTCCCCGGCTGGCAGCGGGTAATCGTGCTGTCCGCCGGGTCGGCCGTGCACTTCATCCTGGCGTTTCTGCTGATCTTCGGGCTGGCCCTGGGCATCGGCATCCAGAACACCAACAGCACGCAGCTCGGCACGATCTCCGGTTGCGTTCCGGCGAGCGCGAAGGCGCTGACCAACGCCTCCCCGTGCCCGAAAGGCGCGGCCAGCTCGCCCGCCGGGCTAGCGGGCCTGCGGGTCGGCGATGAGGTCACCTCGTTCGACGGCACCCGGGTGACCAACTACACCCAGCTGACGACGGCGATCAAGCGGGTCAAGGCCGGCACCACGGTCCCGATCACGGTGCTGAGGCAGGGCAAGTCCCTGACGGTCCAGGCCAAGCTCGCCGCGGTGCCCGGCCGTTCCGGCGGGTTCCTCGGCATCGCCGGCGCCACGGTCTTCTCACCGGCCAGCCCGGTGCGCGCGGTGACCTACGCGGGCTCCGGCTTCTGGCAGGTGCTGTCCGGATCGGTGAAGGCCCTGGGGCAACTGCCCGCGTCCATACCCGACTTGTTCGCGAAGGACCGGTCATCGACCCCGGCGGGCAACGTGAGCAGCATCGTGGGCGCCGCCAACGCGACCGGCCAGGCCGTCGCCGCCCCGGTAGGCTGGCAGGACAAGGTCAGCTTCGTCCTGCTGCTGATCGCCTCGCTCAACGTCTTCGTCGGCGCGTTCAACCTGCTGCCGCTGCTCCCGCTGGACGGCGGCCACATCGCGATCGTGATTTACGAGCGGATCCGCTCCCGCATCGCCCGCTGGCGCCGCCGCCCCGACCCCGGCCTGGTCGACTACATGAAGCTGATCCCGGTCAGCTTCAGCCTCTTCATGGTCATAGTCGTCGTCGGCGTCATGCTCATCCTCGCCGACATCGTGAACCCGGTAAGCATCGGCTGACCCAACCCCCGCCCCCCGCCCCGGACCCGGCTCGCCCTGCCGTTCCACCGCTGTCACTGGACCGCGGCAGGTGAACGGGCGGTGACGGGGTGGCGGATGTCTCGTTACGACATGACGTGGGGGTCAGGGTGCGTCGCCAGGGCACCACGGTTGTAGGTGACAATGGGACCGTGCGGAGGTAGGTGGTATCTCGCGTCACAGCATCTTGTGGCACGGTACCTCCAAGGCACAGGGGTACCTCGCGTCTATCGAATGGGATAGGGAAGCAGATGAGCGTTGACCTTGGCATGCCCGAAGTCCCCGCGGCACCACTGGCCGAGCGCCGGCAGTCACGGCGGCTCATGGTCGGCAGCGTGCCCGTCGGCGGCGGCGCTCCGGTAAGCGTGCAATCGATGGCGACGACGCTGACGGCGGACGTGAACGCGACCCTGCAGCAGATCGCCGAGCTGACGGCGGCCGGCTGCCAGATCGTCAGGGTCGCCGTCCCGTCACAGGACGACGCGGACGCGCTGCCGCAGATCGCGCGCAAGTCCAAGATCCCGGTTATCGCGGATATCCACTTCCAGCCGAAGTACGTGTTCGCGGCGATCAACGCCGGGTGCGCGGCGGTCCGGGTCAACCCGGGCAACATCAAGGAGTTCGACGACAAGGTCGCCGAGATCGCCAAGGCCGCCACCGAGGCGGGCACCCCGATCCGTATCGGGGTGAACGCGGGCTCGCTGGACAAGCGGCTCCTGCAGAAGTACGGCAAGGCCACCCCGGAGGCGCTCGTCGAGTCGGCGCTGTGGGAGTGCTCACTGTTCGAGGAGCACGGCTTCCGCGACATCAAGATCTCGGTGAAGCACCACGACCCGGTCGTGATGATCCAGGCGTACCGGCTGCTGGCAAGCAAGTGCGACTACCCGCTGCACCTCGGCGTCACCGAGGCGGGCCCGGCCTTCCAGGGGACGATCAAGTCCGCAACGGCCTTCGGCGCCCTCCTGTCGCAGGGGATCGGCGACACGATCCGGGTCTCGCTGTCGGCCCCGCCCGTCGAGGAGGTCAAGGTCGGCATCGGGCATCCTGGAGTCCCTCGGGCTGCGCCAGCGCGGCCTGGAGATCGTCTCCTGCCCGTCCTGCGGCCGGGCCCAGGTGGACGTCTACAAGCTGGCGGACGAGGTCACCGCCGGGCTGACCGGCCTGGAGGTCCCGCTGCGCGTCGCGGTGATGGGCTGCGTGGTGAACGGCCCGGGCGAGGCACGGGAAGCGGACCTGGGCGTCGCCTCCGGCAACGGCAAGGGCCAGATCTTCGTGAAGGGCAAGGTCATAGCGACCGTGCCGGAGTCGAAGATCGTGGAGACGCTGATCGAAGAGGCCATGAAGCTGGCGGAGGCCGAGCTGGCCGGGACCGGGCTCGGTGAGCGGGGCACCGAGTCCGGTCAGCCAATCGTCACGGTTTCCTAGCGGATAACAGTTCCTAGCGGATAACAGCCCTCGGGGAGCCGCTATCAGGGGTGGTAGCGGCTACGCCGCCACCAGGAGCGCGCTACGGCAGTATCTCGCCGATCTTCTCGCTGGCCACGGCGCGCGCGTCGAGTCCGAGCAAGTCGTCGGTGATCAGGACGTTCACCTCTTCGAGCGAAGCGAACGACGCCAGGCTGACGACGCCCCACTTGGTGTGGTCGGCGAGCACGACCACCCGGCGGGCCAGCTTGATGAACGTCCGGTTGGTCTCCGCCTCGGCCAGGTTCGGCGTCGTGAGGCCCGCCTCCGGGTCGATGCCGTTGCAGCCGAGGAACAGCGTGTCGAAGTGGAGCGACTTGATGGTCAAGTCGGCCACCGGCCCGACAAGCGCGTCCGACGGCGTTCGCATCCCCCCGGTCAAGACGATCGTGGTGCCGTCCGCGCCGCGATTGCCGCTGAACAGGTTCGCGACCCGCAGCGAGTTGGTGACGATGGTGAGGCCAGGCACGTCGACCAGGCACTGGGCCAGGGCGAACGTGGTGGTCCCTGCGGTGATCGCGATCGCGGTGCCGGGCCTGACCAAAGACGCGGCGGTGTGCGCGATGGATGCCTTCTCCGGGCGCTCGAGGACGAGCTTGTCCTCGAAGCCAGGCTCGTGCGAGGCCGGCGATCCTGGCAGTACGGCACCGCCGTGGACCTTCTCGACGAGTCCGTCCCTGGCGAGAACCTCCAGATCCCGGCGGATCGTCATATCCGAAACGCCGAGCTGCTGGGTGAGATCGCTAACTCTCGCGCTGCCGTCACTCCTGACGGCTTGCAAGATGAGCGACTGGCGGTGTCTCGCAAGCACTTCACTACCCCCTCAATAGTGGTGTCGAACAGTTTTAAGTGAGACGCATGACCGGGTTGTTCGGTTCCGGCGGGCGCTGTCGGGAATCGCCCTAGACTCCCGGACTCGCGGCAGTTCAGGTATGCCGCAAGTTGTGCGGAGCATGCGGCAAGATTGGCACCATGTCAACGGCTCGCCGGTCCGCCTTTTTCGCCACCATCGCTGTGATTACTGTGACGGCGGGAATCGTTACCGCATGTACGGGATCAGATGGCAATACCGGCGGATCTGGTAACTCGGCTGCCACTCCTGGTAGTTCTGCCGGGATCGTTCCGGATGCGGTCAAGTTTGGCCTGGCGCGACTGCACAGGCCAATACAGCGGGATGAAGTGCGCCTCGCTGCAGGTGCCGGTGAACTACGCCGACCCCGGCGGGCGCAAGATCGCCATCGCGCTGACGATGGTCCCCGCGACCGCGCCGAAGGACAAGCAGCAAGGAGTCATGCTGGTCAACCCGGGTGGACCCGGTGCTCCAGGGCGGAGCCTGGCGCTGACGGTCGCGCAGTCCATCGCTCCGGGCGTCGCGGCCCAGTACGACATCGTGGGCTTCGACCCACGCGGCGTCGGCGGCTCCAGCCCGGCGCTCAGCTGCGACCCGGCCTTCTTCAGCGGCGCCCGCCCGGACTACGACCCCACCAGCCCGGCCGAGGAGCAGGAGTTGGTCAACCGGGCCAAGGAGTACGCCGCCGGCTGCGAGCAGCGGTACGGCTGGCTGCTGCCGTACATGACGACACAGGACAGCGCGCGGGACATGGACATGATCCGCGCCGCACTTCGGTGTGTCCAAGATCACTTATTACGCGTTCTCCTACGGAACCTACCTCGGCCAGGTGTACGCCACGCTGTTCCCCGGCCGGGTCCGCCGCATGGTGCTCGACAGCACCGTCGACCCGACCGGCGTCTGGTACGCCGACAACATCGCACAGGACTACGCGTTCCAGGGCCGGATCAACGCGTTCTTCGCCTGGACCGCGAAGTTCGACGGTACCTACCACCTCGGCAATACGAGCGCGGCCGTCCAGCAGGCCTACGACCACGCGCGCACGATGCTGGAGGCGACCCCCGTCGATATCTCGGGCCATCCGCGGCTCGGCCCGGACGAGCTCGACGACACGTTCGTGGAAGGCGGCTACGCCAACTGGTACTGGCCGCAGCTCGCCCAGGCGCTGTCGGCCTACGTCAACAGCGGCGGCAGCCAGACAACGTCCCTCGTGGGGGCCTACCAGGCCCTGGGCACGCAGACCGAGAACGAGTTCGCGGTCTACAACGCGGTGCAGTGCTCGGACGTGGACTGGCCACGGGCCTGGGCCAAGTGGCAGGCCGACACGCAGAAGGTGGACAAGGCCGCGCCGTTCTACGCGTGGGGCAATGCCTGGTTCAACGCCGCGTGCGCGTTCTGGCCGGTCAAGGGGCCTGCCCAGCCGCTGCAGATCAAGGGCGCGGGACTGCCGGGCATCTTGATGCTGCAGGGGACGCTGGACGCGGCGACCCCGTACGCGGGCGCGCAGGACGCGCACAAGCTGCTCCCGTCGGCCCGGATGGTGGTCGTGGAGGGCGGCGGCAACCACGGCCAGTCGCTGACATCCCCGGTGGACTCGTGCGTGATGAAGTACCTCAACGATTACCTCAGCACCGGCGCCCTGCCGGAGGCGCCCGGCCTCGTGAACGCCACCTGCCCGACGCCGCCTAATCCGTCCCCGGGAGGGTAAACCCCAACCACGGCCTCACCGCGCCTCGCGGCCACCCGCCGTATTCTTCGCGCTAGGGTGGAAACATGTTGCGCGTTAGGCCGCGGTCTGAGTCGCCACGGCTGCTCGATGACCGTGACCGTGCGGCGGTGCTGGCGCTCTGCGAGGCCAACCCGGTGGTCAACGTATTCGTCGCGTCCCGCGTCCGTGCGCTTGGCCTCGATCCTGGTCGCCTCGGTGCCCAGGTGTGGGGGTGCGAGCAGGGCGGGAAGCTCACGTCGGCGTGCTACTCCGGGGCCAACCTGGTGCCGGTTGAGGTCAGCTCGCCGCAGGAGATCGCCGCGTACGCCGACCGGGCGCTCCGGCACGGGCGGCGCTGCTCGTCCGTGGTCGGGCCGGCCGACGTGGTGACGCAGTTCTGGCAGCACCTGCGCCCGTACTGGGGGCCGGCCAGGGAGCTGAGGCCGGTGCAGCCGCTGATGGCGATCTCCGGCCCGCCGCTTGTCGAGGCCGATGCTGCCGTGCGCCGGGTCCGCCCGGACGAGATCGACATCCTGCTGCCGGCCTCCATCGCCATGTTCACCGAGGAGGTCGGCGTCTCACCGCTGGCGGGCGACGGCGGCGCCGCCTACCGGGCCCGCGTCACCGAGCTGATCAGGTCCGGGCGGGCGTTCGCCCGGATCGAGGACGGGCGGGTCATCTTCAAGGCGGAGGTGGGCGCGGCAACGACGCAGGCCTGCCAGGTCCAGGGCGTCTGGGTGCACCCGGAGTCCCGCGGCCTTGGCATCGCGGCCCCCGGCATGGCCGCCGTGGTGGTCGAGTCGCGCAAGTCGATCGCCCCGGTCGTCTCGCTGTACGTCAACGACTTCAACCACCCGGCCCGCGCGGCCTACACCCGCGCCGGCTTCGCCGAAGTCGGCCGGTTCATGTCCGTTTTGTTCTGATTTCGGGCGCTTGTCGGAGAACTTAGCTGCCTTCCCGGCCTTCCCCGCCTGGGTAGCATGGCAGCCGTATGTCTGCGACAACAGCCAGCGGCGTGCCGGCGATGGCGCGCGGCGCGCGGCGCGCGACGAGTCGGCTTGCCTGGCTCGACGCACTGCGCGGGTTCGCCGCGCTCTGCGTGGTATTCGACCACGGGACCAGCCTGGTGCTGCGGCCGGTGCACACGTTCCTGTACCACTGGCTCAACTTCGGCCAGTACGGCGTCTTCGTGTTCTTCCTGGTCAGCGGTTACATCATCCCGGCCTCGCTCGAACGCAAGGGGAGCGTCCGGGGCTTTTGGATCAGCCGGGCGTTCCGGCTCTACCCGCTGTACCTGCTGGCGATCGCGGCCGCCGCCGTGGCCTACGAGCTGGGCTACGGCACCCTCCGCGGCGGCCAGTACCACCCGGTCGCCACGCTGGCCTCCTGGCTGCTCATGATCCCGAACCTGCTCACCGGCCCGAACGTCCCCAACGTCACGTGGACCCTCTCCTACGAGATGGTCTTCTACCTGCTGCTGGCGGCGCTGTTCAGCGTGCGGGCCCACCGGCACAGCGGCGGTTACGCGATCACCTGCGCGATCGTCGTCGTCACGCTCGGCGGGATACTGCCGATGGCGGCACTGGACAACGGCCAGCGGCCTGCTGGCCGGGCGCAACGTCGATATCGCGGTGGACGCGCTGATCATCGCCGGCATCGCCGCGTCGGTATCCGGCGCGGGGCGGGGCGGGCTGGGCGGTGGGGGTGGGCTGGGCGGGGTAAACAAGCAGCACCTCCTGCCCGCGTGCGGCGCGTGGCTGGCGGCACTCACCGGCCTCTTCCTGCTGTCGGTGAACCAGGACAACTACCCCGACCCATGGAGCGGGTACGCGATCTTGGGGTTCATGTTCACCGGCACCCTGATCTACCGGGCCGAGCAGGGGCAGGTCAGCCGCGCCCGGGCCGCCGTGATCGCGGTCACGGTGCTCGCGCTGACGGTCGCCGGCGGCCTGTGGCACGGCGCGCAGAACCCGGGCCTGGGCACGGACTCAACGGCCTGGCGGTGGCAGTGGGGCACCTCACTGGCCGGGGCCATGGCGACGTTCGCCGTCGGCCTCGCGCTGCGTCACCGGCGTGTCCCGCGTGCCCTCGCCTGGCTCGGCATGATCAGCTACTCGGTCTACCTGCTGCACCCGCTCATCCTCGACGCGTTCCGGGACGTCCGCGTCCTGCACGATGCCACCCGCGACCCTGGCCGTGCAGATCCCGCTGGCGCTCGGGCTGCTCGTGGTGGTCATCGCGGTCAGCGCCGTGACCTACTACGCGGTCGAGAAGCCGATGCAGTCGCTGGGCCGCAAGGTCGCCAGGCGCTGGGACCATGCCCCCGCCGGGACGGCCGCCGGCCGGGCCTCGGCCAGGCGGCGGGCCGCCCGGGACGGCCGCCGCCGGGGACGCGCAAGCCGCGCGCAGCGCCCCCATCAGCAGCGCGGTAGCGGGCGAGTCCGGCGGCTCGCCGTAACGGACCGCCACGACACTGCGCCGGGTTCCGCGCAGCCGCAGAACGCGCACGGCCGGGTTCCGCGCCGCCGACAGCGCCAGGCTCGGCAGCAGGGCGACGCCAAGGCCGGCCGTGACCAGCGCCTGGACCGCGACGAAGTCGTCGGTCGTGAAGGAGATCTTCGGCGTGTAGCCGGCCGCCGCGCACTGCTGCAGCAGGTGCTCACGGCACCGGTCGCATCCGGCGATCCAGCGGTGGTCGGCGAACCTGGCGAGGTCGTCCGGCCATAGCTCGGTCACCGCGGGGGCGATCTCCGGGAGGGCCGAACGATGCCGCCCCGTCCGGCATGATCAGGTTGACCGGCTCGTCCAGCACCACCTGCTCGCGCAGTCCTTCTCGATCGCGGCCCGGACGCAGCGTCCTCCTTCGCGGCCCGGCGCCGTCCGGGGCCGCGGCCGGGGCGCTCGATGGTCCCTCGCCCTCGTGCCGGAAGATCAGCGCCACGTCGACGTACCCGGCTCGCAGCATCCGCAGCGCCTCCGGCGGCTCGGCCTCGGTGAGCAGCAGGTCCACGCTCGGGTGCCGGGTCGTTCAGCATGGCCGCGGCGGCGGGCACGATCGTGCCGAGCGCGGACGGGAAAGCGGCGAGCCGCAGCCGCCCGGCGCGCAGGCCCGAGTACGCGGCCAGTTCGTTCTCGGCGGCGTCGAGCCGCCCGATGATCTCGCTCGCCCGCTCGGCGAGCAGCCGTCCCGCCTCCGTCAGCCGGATGCCGCGCCCGGCCTTCTGTATCAGCTTGGTGCCGGTCTCGGCCTCAAGCCGGGCCAGGTGGTGGCTGACCGACGGCTGCGCGTAGTTCAGCGAGTGCGCCGCCGCGGTGACCGAGCCATGCCGCGCGACCGCGACAAGGACGCGCAGCCGCGTAACATCCAGCACCCTTCGACTATAGATGGAGTTGTTCTGTTCGCCTAGGGGCATCCAAGATATCGATGGGTCACGTAAAGCGCATCTGAGCTGGCACTTCACCCCACAAAGGGCGTCGGGACCACCTCGGCGTACCTGGCGCGTGCTGGCCTTCGGCGAGGCAAGAGTGCCGGTCAGCGGCCTTCGAGAAGGGGGGACTCGGGGCGGCGGACGGGATCGCCGGCGAGCATCCGGTGCCGCCAGGTGATCCCGGACAGCGCCTCAAGCACGACCCGGTTCGCCAGGAACGCCGTCACCTCCGCGCTGTCGTGCGGCGGCGAGACCTCCACCACGTCGATGCCCGCGACCGGCATCTCCATGGCGATCCGCCGCACCGCGTCCAGGAGTTGCCGGCTGGTGAGGCCGCCCGGCTCCGGCGTTCCCGTCCCCGGTGCCATGCCGGGGTCTACCACGTCCACGTCCACCGACAGGAACACGGCATCGCAGTCGTCGGTGGCGATCGTGAACGCCTCGGTCAGCACCTCGTCCACGCCGCGCGCGGCGATCTCGGTCATCTCGTAGGAGCGCATCCGCTGCTGCGCCATCCAGGCCAGCGTCGGCGGCTCCGGCCAGTATCCGCGCAGGCCGACCTGAAGGAACCGGTCGCCGCGCACCGCGCCGGACTCGATGAGCCGCCGCATCGGCGTGCCATGCCCGTACAGGTGGCCGCCCCACTCGCTCTCCCCGGTGTCGGCGTGCGCGTCGAAGTGAATCATCGACACCCGGCCCCAGCCGACGTGCCGGGCGACCCCGGTCGCGTCGGGGAACGACACCGTGTGGTCGCCGCCGAGGACGAGCGGTATCGCCCCGGCCGCCGCCACCGCGTGGACGACGTCCTCCAGCCGCTTGATTGACTCCATGAGGTAGCCCGAGGGCATGACCACGTCCCCGATGTCCGCCACCCGCAGGTCCTGCAGCGGGTCCACGCCCAGCGCCAGGTGCGGCCGGGACCCGTCGTGCGGCAGGTAGTCGGCGCCGCGGATCGCGTTCGGCCCGAACCGGGCACCCGGCCGGTAGGTAGTACCGCCGTCGAACGGCGCCCCGATGATGACAACGTCGTAGCGTCCCTCACCGAGATCCTTCAGCTCCACGCGCGGGACCCCGGCGAACGTGATCTCGGGTCCGTACATTGATCGATAAATCTCAGGCTCAGGCATGCACTCCATGATCCTCCCGCCACCACCGCCGGCGCCGCGCAGGTGGAGACGTAAACCATTCGCGCGGATGGTGCGTCATACATGTGAGGCTCGGCGAAAGCGGGACGCCGAGCCTCACTTATGCCTCGCGGGTCGCAGATGTCCAGACTCTGTCGATCCGTCCGTTTAACCCATGTAAGCGGGTATGACCCGATATCGTCCTGGCATGGGTGAACCTGATCAGGATTTCGGCGCTGACACCGCGCGCTTCCAGGCGTTCGTGCAGGAGCGGGACGACGAGATGCCCCCGGCATGGCGGATGGGCGCCCCCGCGTCCAGGGTCGGCCTGCTTGTCGGGCTCGTCATCGCCGTGGCGGTCCTGGCGGCCCTTATCGGGCTGGCGATCGTGGGCTGATGACCCGGCCCAGCGGCGGGGAAACCTCGCCGGAGCCTCGGGCGGTCAGCTTCATCGGCACCTCGACCAGCCGGGCGGGGCCGCCCTCCCCGTCGAGGCGCCGCATCAGCAGCCCCGCTGCCGTCCGGCCGACCTCAGCGGGATCGAAGCTGATCACCGTCAGCCCGGGCCGGACGTACTCGGCCAGCGCGAAGTCACCGAGCCCGACGAGCGCGATCTGGTTGGACTGGTTCGCCGCGGCCAGCGTCCGCAATGCCAGCCTGGTCTGCGCGCGGTCGCCGCAGAAGACGGCGGTCACCGACGAGTCGAGCAGGCGCTGCGCGGTGAGCGTGGTCCACGCGTCCTCGACCATGAGGCCCGCGTGCGCCATCGCGTCCGCGTAGCCCGCGCGCAGCTGCCGGGACCGGTGCTCCCCGAGTCCGGCGGCCAGCAGGCCGATCCGGCGGTGGCCGTACGCGATGAGGTGCGCTACCGCCGCGCGCGCCCCGCCCTGCTCGTCCGCCAGCACCGTGTCCGCCCGCAGCGAGCTGGTTTCGATGCCTGTCGGTGGCCGCAGGACGAACACCGTAGCGGTCCCGGCCGCGATCTCGGGCGCGAGGTAGGAATGGTCCCCCGGGACAGGCGCGATCACCAGGCCGTCCACCCGCCGCGCGGTCAGCGCGAGCGCGAGCTGCTGCTCCCGGTCGGGGATGCCGTCGCTCGAGCCGGTGAACAGGAGCATGCCGCGCTCGCGGGCGACGTCCTCGATCCCCCGGCACATCGCCGCCGTGTCGGGGTCGCCGAAGTCATCCGCGATGATCCCCCACGCTGACGTGCGCCCGGTGCGCAGCAGCCGGGCGCTCTCGTTCCGCCGGAAGCCCAGGTCCCCGATGGCGTCGAGAACCCGGGTCGTGGTCGCGGCAGTCACCCCAGGCTCTCCGTTCACCACCCGCGACACCGTTTTCAGGGCAACGCCGGCCCGCGACGCGACATCCTTCATGGTCGGCCGCCCGGAGGCTAGCCTGCCGCCGCTCTCCGTGCCCCGTGACAGATCGCTCATCAAGTCCCCCCGCCCCTCTATATGGCCAGCGCAAGAGTCCCGGACACATCCGCTGGCCCTCTTGTTGATCGCACCTGGCAGTTGAGACCCTGACTCGCTGACGGCCCGCTCGGCCCGCTGACGACCGGGAACGGCCCGCCGCCGCTGCCTCCCGATGGCTACGGGCCGATATCGTGACGCGCGACGCGCCGCCGTTGGTGGCAAGATATGCGGCATGGGAAGTTGCGCGGTAATTAGGCGGTGACGATGCCAGTGCGCTCTGAACTGCCGGTTGCCGTGGTAACCGGTGGTAACCGCGGCGTGGGCCTTGAGGTATGCCGACGCCTGTCGAACCTCGGCTACGCGGTCGTGCTCGGCTCTCGTGACCTGCGCCGCGCCGAGATCGCGGCCAAGGAGATCGATCCGGAAGGCGAGCGGATCATTCCGTGCCACATTGAAGTCGATAATTCGGTGAATATCGACGCGCTCGGGGAGTGGGTCAAGGAGCGGTTCGGCCGGGTCGACGCGGTCGTGAACAACGCGTCCACCGCGCCCGACCTGTGGGCGATGGCCGGGAACACGGACCTGTCGCCGGTCGCCGAGGCGCTGGACATCAACCTCTTCGGCGCCTGGCGGGTGACCCAGGCGCTGCTGCCGATGCTTCGCTCCAGTCCCCGGCCGCGGGTGGTCAACGTATCAAGCGAGGGCGGCTCGATCACGCGCATCGCGGGCGGGCGCCCCGCCTACACCGTGTCGAAGGCCGCGCTCAACGCGCTCACCAGGATGCTCGCCGCCGAGCTGTACCGCGACGGGATCCTGGTCAACGCGGTATGCCCCGGCTGGACCGCGCAGGAAGGCGCGGGAGGGGGCGGCGGCCGCACCGCCGCGCAGGGCGCCGCCAGCGTGGTCTGGGCCGTAACGATTCCCAACGGGGGCCCCACCGGCACGTTCACCCGCGACGGCCGCGAGCTGCCCTGGTAGTCGTTTGCCCCGTTTTCCAGCGGAAAACCCGGCTCCTCCCGGGACGGACGATCCGGGAGGAGCCGGGCCGCGCTGACGCCGCGCCCGGCGCTACTCGGAGCGGACCGGGGCCAGCGGCCAGCCTCCCTCGGCTAGCCGTGCCCGCACCCGTGCGACGTCGGCGCCACTCGGGTGCTGATCGGCGGTGACCGCGCTGATCGCGTGCCGGATCGCCGCGGCCGAGTCCGGGTTGCTCTCGCTCGCCAGCTCCTCGGCGATGGCGGACACTTCCTCGTCCGTCAGCTGGCTGCCGAGCAGGGCGAACAGCGGAAGGTAGTCGTGCTCGGGCACGCCCTCCGGGTACCCGGCCCGCAGCCAGGCGATGATCTTGTCCAGGAGCGCTGGCAAGGCCATGACGTGCCCTCCTACTTCTTCGGTGCCGGGTGGCCAGGCTACGTAGATGTAGTGGACCCCCCAGCCGATGGCGGCCAAGATGACGAGCAGGATGATCACGGCGATGATCGCGCCGATGATGCTGCCGCCGTAGACGACATCAGAGGTGTCGGCGTCTGCGCCGGCCGTCTGCGTGCGCGGGCCACGGCTGAGCGCGTACAGGCCGACCGCGAACAGCGCGGGCAGGCCGGCCCCGATGAGCAGGCCGTAGACGACCGTCTTCCACAGATCCGTGAGATTGATCCAGGACATGGGTGCTCGCTTCGCTATCGCTGCGGCCGGCTCAGGCGGCGGCAGGCTCGGGCTGCGCCGGGGTGGATCCGCTCCACTCGGCGTTGACGTTGTTGTGGTCCACCTTGCCCTTGCGGGACCGGAAGTAGATCAGGGCCACGATGCCCACCAGGATCACCAGGTCAACGACCACCCCGAGGGTGCCGCCGATCCCGTGCGCGATGAACTCCGCCACGGCCCCCACGATGGCCGCGGACGGCAGGGTGAAGATCCACGCGGTGGCCATCCGGCCGGCGACGTTCCAGCGGACCTTGGCCCCCCTCTTGCCGAGGCCCGGTGCCGATGATCGACCCGGTCGCCACGTGCGTGGTGGACAGCGAGAAGCCGAAGTTGGCCGACAGCAAGATCACCGCGGCCGACGCGGACTCGGCCGCCATGCCCTGCGGCGACTCGATCTCGACCAGGCCCTTGCCCAGCGTGCGGATGACCCGCCAGCCGCCCGAGTAGGTGCCGATGCTGATCGCCAGCGCGCAGGCCAAGATCACCCAGACCGGGGCCTGCGACCCCTTGGCGAGCGTCCCGTTGGTGATCAGGGCCAGCGTGATGACGCCCATGGTCTTCTGCGCGTCGTTCGTGCCGTGCGCGAGCGAGACCATGCAGGCCGACCCGATCTGCCCTACCCGGAACCCGTGGTTGCGCGCCCCTTCGGTGAGGCTGCGGCTGATCCGGTAGATCAGCCAGGTGCCGACGGCCGCGACGAGGGCGGCGATGACGGGCGAGGCGACCGCCGGGATGATGACCTTCTGCACGAGGCCGTGCCACAAGACGGCGCTACCGCCAGCCGCCGCTATCGTGGCGCCGATAACGCCGCCGATGAGCGCGTGCGAGGAGCTCGACGGAATGCCGAACAGCCAGGTGAGCAGGTTCCAGATGATCCCGCCCGCGAGACCGGCGGCGACCACGGTGAGCGTCACCTTGCTCACCGAGACGAGGCCGCTCGCGATCGTCGCCGCGACGGCGAGGGATAGGAAGGCGCCGACGAAGTTCAAGACGCCTGAGAGGGCGACTGCGACCCGGGGCGGTAGCGCCCCGGTGGCGATCGACGTCGCCATAGCGTTCGCCGTGTCATGGAATCCGTTGGTGAAGTCAAAGCCGAGGGCAGTGATCACCACCAGCACGAGCACCGTGTCGTTCACACCAACAGGGTGAACCCGGTGAGGCCTGACAAGAAGGGACAAATTGGTGTGGAAAAGCCTAACAAATGGTTAACGCGCCCACGCAATTCCGTGCGGGCGACGCGATCACCCTGATGAGGCTGGCTGGTAGCGGTAGCCCATGCCGGGCTCGGTGATGAGCCAGCGGGGGCGCGCCGGGTCGGGCTCGATCTTGCGGCGCAGCTGAGCCATGTACAGCCGCAGGTTGCCCGCGGCGTTGCCGTAACCCGGCCCCCAGACGTCGTTGAGCAGCTGCTTCTGGCTGAGCAGCTTGCCCGGGTTGCGCAGCAGCACCTCAAGCAGGTGCCACTCGGTCGGGGTCAGCCGGATGTCGCCGTCACTGCCGGAGATCACCCGCTTGGCGGTGAGGTCGATGGTGAGGTCGCCCAGCTGGACCGGGGCAGGTCCTCGGTGGCCACGACCCGGCGCACCGCGGCCCGCATCCGCGCGAGCAGCTCATCGACCCCGAACGGCTTCGTCACGTAGTCGTCGGCGCCGGCGTCGAGCGCCGCCACCTTGTCGGTGCTGTCGGCCCGGCCGGACAGCACGATGATGGGCGCCTTCGTCCAGCCGCGCAGCCCCTCGATGACGTTCATGCCGTCCATGTCCGGCAGGCCAAGGTCGAGCAGGACCAGGTCCGGCGGGAACTTGGCCGCCACCGCGAGGGCCTCGGCCGCCGACGCGGCGGTGTGCACCTCGTACTGCCGGGCCCGCAAGTTGATCCGCAGCGCGCGCAGGATCTGCGGTTCGTCGTCGACAGACGAGGACACGGGTCACCGTGCCTCCCGCTCGCTCACAGCGTGCCCTCGATTGCCTTGCCTGGGACGCTGACGGGCGTCCGTTCGGGATCATGGCGGTCATCGATCGCGACCGGGAGGGACACCACCATGGTCAGGCCGCCGCCTGGGGTGTCCTCGGCGGTCAGGGTGCCGCCCATGGCCTCGGCCAGCCCGCGCGACAGGGCCAGGCCCAGCCCGACGCCGGTGGTGTTGTCGGTGTCGCCGAGCCGCTGGAATGGCACGAACATCCGCTCCTTGTCCGTCTCGGGTATGCCAGGACCGCGGTCGACCACCCGCAAGCTCGACCCGGTCGCCGTGCGAGCTGCCCGCCAGCAGCGGCGGCGTGCCCGGCCGGGGAGTAGCGCAGCGCGTTCTCCGCCAGGTTGACCACGATCCGCTCCAGGATCGCCGGGTCCGCGCTCACGGCGGGCAGCGCGTCAGGAACGTCGACCCGGAAGGCGCGCCCGGCCGGGCCGATGGCGTCCAGCGCGCGGGCCACCACCTCGTCCAGGCCGGTCGGGCGGGGGAACAGCGACAGGGCACCGGCCTGGAGCCGGCTCATGTCCAGCAGGTTCTCCACCAGGTGGGTCAGCCGGTCGAGCGACTCATCGGCCGTGGCGAGCAGCTCCGCGGTGTCCTCCGGCGTCCAGGGGATGTCGGGGGAGCGCAGCGAGGTAACCGCGGCCTTGGCCGAGGCGAGCGGCGTGCGCAGGTCATGGCTGACCGCCGCGAGCAGTGCCGTCCGCATCCGGTCGGCGGCCGCGATCGGCTTGGCCGCCTCCGCCTCGGCGGCCAGCCGCTGCTGCTCCAGGGCGACGCCCGCGTAGGTCGCGAACGCGCCGAGCACCCTGCGGTCGCCGGCGGGCAGCGTCCGCCCCGTCAGCGCCAGCGACAGGCTTCCGGAAACGGGCACCTCGACGTCGGCGTCCTCGGGCCGCAGGACCGGCTCCTCGCCCGCGCAGTCGACGACCCGCCACTTGCGGACCGGGCCGCGCGGCGTGGCCGTCCCGGGCGCCGGCGCTGCTGGTCCAGACTGCTACCTGCCGGCGGCGTCAGCGCACTCCAGCAAGGTCACCGACTTCATGCCGAACGCCTCCCGCATTCGCTCCAGGATCGCTTCAAGCGCGCCCTGCCCGCGCAAGATGTTGCCCGCCGCCGTCACCAGCAGCTCGGACTCGGCGTTAGCGCGCGAGGCCTGCTTGGTCCGGCGGGCCGTGATGTCCACCACCCAGCTGACCACCAGGCCGACGCGTGACGAAGACGACCAGGGCGAGCACGTTGTTGCCCTGGGTGATCGTGAACTGGTGGATGGGCGGGGTGAAGTAGTAGTTGAGCAGCAGGGAGCCGGTGATCGCCGCGGCCACCGCCGGGCAGGAAGCCGCCGGTCACCGCCACGGCGATCACCACCACGAGGAACAGCAGCACGTCCGTCGTCAGGTTCGCCCCGGTCCGCACCTGGGTGAGGCCGAGTGTCAGCAGCGGGGCCAGGACCGCGGCGAGCACGAACCCGGCGGCCTGGCGGCGGGGCGTGATGCCGCCGCGGTTCCTGGGCAGCAGGCCCCAGCGGCCGCCCATGTGGGAGTGCGTGACGATGTGCACGTCGATCGCGCCGGAGTCGCGGATCGTGCGGTTGCCGATGCCCGGCCCGGTGAGCAGCGCCAGCAGCCAGGGACGCCGGCTGGCCCCGAGCACGAGCTGGGTCGCGTTCTCCGCGCGCGCGAAGGTGAGGAGCGCCTCGGAGATGTCGTCGCCGACCACCTGGTGGTAGGTGCCGCCGAGCGACTCGACGAGGTGCCGCTGCCTGGCTCAGGTTCGCCGGGTTCGCGCCGGTCAGCCCGTCGGAGGTGGTGACGTGGACCGCCAGCAGGTCACCGCCCGACGATCGCGCCGCGATCCGCGCCGCCCGCCGGATGAGGGTGTCGCCCTCGGGGCCGCCGGTGAGCGCGACGATCACCCGCTCGCGCGCCTCCCAGGTGGACTTGATGTCGTGCTGCGCGCGGTACCGCTGCAGGCCCTCGTCGACCTTGTCGGCCAGCCACAGCAGCGCGCAGCTCCCGCAGTGCGGTGAGGTTCCCGGCGCGGAAGTAGTTGGTCAGCGCCGCGTCGATCTTCTCCGGCGGGTAGATGTTGCCGTGCGCCATCCGTCGCCGGAGGGCCTCGGCGGTCATGTCGACCAGCTCGACCTGGTCGGCCGCCCGGACCACCGCGTCAGGGACCGTCTCCCGCTGCGGGATGCCGGTGATCTGCTCGACGACGTCGTTCAGCGACTCCAGGTGCTGGATGTTGACCGCGGAGATCACGTCGATGCCGGCGTCAAGCAGGTCCTCCACGTCCTGCCAGCGCTTCTCGTGCCTGCTGCCGGGGACGTTGGTGTGGGCGAGCTCGTCCACGAGGGCGATCTGCGGCCGCCTCGCGATCACCGCCGGGGTGTCCATCTCCTCGAACGTCGAGCCCCGGTACGGGACCTTCGCTCGCGGGATGACCTCCAGGCCGTCCAGCAGGGCGGCGGTCTGCGGCCGCCCGTGCGTCTCGGCGAACGCCACGACGACGTCCGCGCCGCGCTCCGCGCGCCGGTGCCCCTCGCTGAGCATGGCGTACGTCTTGCCCACCCCGGCGGCCGCCCCGAGGTAGATCCGCAGTTGCCCGCGCGGCCTGTGCGTCTGCCCGTCCCCGGTGTCCAGTGCCACCTCTCCCATCCCTCTATCATGCGTCCTGGTGCGCAGTGGTGAACGGCGTCCTAACGGCTCCAATGCGTGATGTGCCGCAATCCACGCGGGTTTCGAAGCCGAGGCAACTTACCGAAGGCGCGGCAGTCCGTGCGCCCGGACGCCCGCAGGCCCTACCATGGTGCCCATTTGCTGGCCTTTGAGTCGGGCGGGGTGGTTTTGGTGCGTCGTGTGCCCATGGTGATCGGCGGTCTGGTCGTGGCGGTGGTCGCCGCGGCCGGGGTGACGGCCGGGCTGCTGATCGCGGGCTCGGGCGGCCGGGCGCTTCCTCCGGTCCGTGCCCGGGTGTACGAGAACGTGGACGCGTGCCTGCTGACGGGGCAGCAGGGGGTGTCCGGCCCGGCGGCGGCTCAGGCGTGGGCAGGAATGGAGGACGCGTCGAAGGCCACCTCCGCGCGGGTGTCCTACCTGTCGGTGACCGGGCCGGCGACGGAGGCGAACGCCTCGACCTACCTAGGGTCGCTGCTGGTGCGCGGGTGCCGCGTGATCGTGGCCTCGGGGACGCCGGAGAGCGCGGCCGTGCTGGCGGAGGCGCGCCAGTTCCCGAAGGTCCAGTTCGTTGTCGCGGGGAACGCGTCCGGCCCGGCGAACGTGACGGCGGTGGTGTTCCCCACGAACGGGATGCGGGCCGCCGTGGCGACGGCGGTCGAGTCCGGGATCCATTCGGCCGGCGGCTTATCCCGGCGTCGAGGTTACCGAAAGTGGCACATGGCGGTGCCGACCTGGGTAAATGTTGAAGCTTGTGTAACGTTACCGGTTTGTTATGGGGATTCCCTTATGGCTATCTATGGGGATTCTCAGAGATGTGCGAAGCTCTGCTTCGTTGGTGGCGTATGCAACATGAGCGGGCGGGATCAGCTGAATGGTGCGATTTGGTGCTGTGCGGAGGCGTGCCCTTAGGACGTCGAGGCGGGGTATGTCGTGGCTGGGGGCCCCGCGGCGCCGCACCACACATCGAGGCGCGCACCGGCTGATGTCGCTGGCGCTGCTGGTTCCCCTCGCGATGCCCGCGGCGGGCGTCGGGGATACCCAGTTGCACCTGCCGTCGACCGCCTCGATCCGGTCGGCCGCCGTCAGCGTTGCTGACTTCCTCACCGGGCACAAGGCGCCCGTGCCCCATACGCCCAAGCAGCAGGCGGGCACGGCCGCGGGGCGCGCGCACAGCGTCCCGGCCGCGGTGACCAGGGCGGTCGCGGACGCGATGGGCCGCCAGCCGCACGCGGGCCGCGGGCAGCGGCCGTCCTACCAGCCGCACGGGCTGTCCGCGCGTCAGTTCACGACGGGCGAGGCGCACGGGGTCTTCAACGCCAAGACCTCCAACGTGGTCCCCTCAGCGACTACGGCGCAGTCGGTGCTGTACAAGAACGCGGATGGCTCCTACACGCGGCATGTCTATCCCGGGCCGGTCAACTACAAGACCTCCTCCGGGGCATGGGCGGCGATCAACGAGAACCTCGTGCACGGCAGCGGCGGCCGCTGGCAGGAAACGGCCAACTCGGTCGGCGCCAGCTTCGCCGCCAACGGCAGCCAGGCACTGGGCACCCTGACGGCGGACAACGGCGCGCAGTCGGTGTCGTTCTCACTGGCGGGCGCGTCCAACGTGACCGGCGTGACCAACGGGTCGTCGGTGACCTACCCCGGCATCCTGCCGCAGACGGACGTGACCGAGACCGCTACGGCGACGGGCATGAGCGAGGCCCTCACGCTGCACTCGGCGACGGCCGGCCCCTCGTGGGTGTTCCCGCTTCAGCTCACCGGGCTCACCCCGGTGCTGGATGGCGACGCGGTCGACCTGAAGGACAGCGCGGGCAGCGTCGTGTGGGTGATCCCGCCGGCCGTGGCCCGGTCCGGCCCGGTCAACCTGGCGGTACCCCACTCACAGGCATCGTCGGTCCTCGCGTACCAGCTGGTTCCCTACAACGGCGGGACCGCGCTGGAGATGACGCTCGACAAGTCCTGGCTGGACGCCCCTGGCCGGGTGTTCCCGGTGGTCATCGACCCCACGCTGTCGCCGAAAACGTCGACCTCGACCTACGCCGAGTCGCTCAACGGGACGGCGCAGACCGAGAACAACGGCGAGCTCGACCCACCTGCCGACCGGGACGGTGAGCGACAAACGGGACGTGGAAAGACGTTAGACTTCCTGAGCTTTCCCGACAGGTCGGCACCTCGCTGCCCAACCAGCACGTCACGTCGGCGTCGCTGAACCTGTTCGACGTCTGGGCCGTCCAGTGCACCTACACCGAGGAGATGTACGCCTACCAGGTGACCTCGTCCTGGTCGGCGTCGTCGAAGCTCACCTGTCCCGGGCCGTCGTACTCGACCAAGGACGCGCAGTGGACGGGCCTGGCGTCGTCGGCGGTGTGCAACGAACACGACGGGCGAGCCGGGCAAGGGCGTCGTGGATCAGCCTGGGCTTCAACTCCGACGGGCTGACGTTGCTGAACGACTGGACGCTGAGCAACGGGACGCACAACTACGGCTTCGCGATCGCGCCGTCGCTGACCGACGCGCAGATGTGGAAGCAGTTCGACTCCGCGGTCGACGACGGAGCCATCGCCTCGTCGGCGGGCGGGAATTGCATCGGCAACTGCGCACCGTACCTGTCGCTGACCTACACCGCCGACACCCCGCCGCAGGTCGACCACCAGTACCCGCCGAACAACTACAACTCCGCCACGCTGACGCCGGAGCTGATCGCGTCCGGTCACGACCCGGACTCCTGGCCCAACGCGCTGAAGTACGACTTCACCGTCTACAACTCCGTCGGGCACGAAGCTGGCCGACTCGGGCGAGATCTCCGCCACCGACTGGACGGTGCCGTCGGGCGACCTGACGTGGGGACAGACCTACTACTGGACGGTGCAGGACTACGACGGGGTGGATACCTCCACCTCCGGGACGACGAACTACTTCTCCACGCCGGTCCCGCAGCCGCTGGTGACCTCCGGCCTGTCGCAGAACGAGAACGGGCCCGGTTATGACGCGGGCAGCGGCGACTACACCACGTCCTCGACCGACGCGCAGGTGCCGACGACCGGTCCCGCGCTGGAGATCACCCGGGACTACAACAGCCAGGACCCGCGCCTGACGGGCGCGTTCGGGGCCGGCTGGTCGTCGGTGCTCGACATGAAGGTGGCGCCCGGGCAGAATAACGCGGCCGGCACCACGGCCACCGAGGTCGTGACGTACCCCGACGGTGAGGAAGTCGCGTTCGGCCTGACGTCCTCCGGCGCGTACGTGGCCCCGCCCGGCCGGTACGCGACGCTGGCCGCCGTGACCGGCGGGTTCACCCTGACCGACAAGAACGACACGGTCTACACCTTCAAGCAGGCCCTGACGGCGGGCGGCTACGGGATCACCTCGATCGCCGACGCCCTCGGGCACACCGAGACGTTCACCTGGACGTCGTCCTCGCCGTTCGAGATCACCCAGATCACCTCGGCGTCCGGCCGGACGCTCGCGCTGACCTGGGTCCCGGCGGCACCCAGTGGCGCGCCCTTCTACCCGCACGTGTCGCAGGTGGTCACCCAGGATGTGACGCCCGGCGCAGACACCACCGCCTTGACCTGGCAGTACAACTACTCCGGTGACGAGCTGACCTCGGTGTGCCCGCCGGCGGACTCGGTGCACTGCACCACCTACGCCTACAAGTCCGGCTCGGACTATCCCGAGTCCGTGCTTGACTCCGGGCCGGCGTCCTACTGGCGGCTCGACGAGGCCTCCGGGGCGACGGCCGCCTCGTCGGTCATGCTGAACGAGGGCACCGACAACGCGACCTACTCCGGCGCGACGCTGGGCACCGGAACCGGGCCGCTCGCGGGCTCGTCCGCGACGCCGGCAGCATTCGACGGGACGTCGTCGGAGGTGACGCTGCCGCAGAACCTCGTGTCCGGCGCGTCGTACCAGTCAGTCTCCATGTGGTTCAACACCACCACCCCCAACGGAGTGCTGTTCTCCTACCAGAACAGCGCGCTCAGCGCGGGCACCACCACGGGCAGCTACACGCCGTCGCTGTACATCGGCAGCGACGGGAAGCTGTACGGCCAGTTCTGGCAGGGTGGCATCGAACCCGATGGCGACCTCGGCGGCGGTCACGGACGGCAAGTGGCACCTGGTCACGCTGACGGCGGCGGGCAACACCCAGACCCTGTACCTGGACGGCGCCAAGGTGACGTCGCTGGCCGGCACGGTCAGCGTCTCCTCAGAGGCCAACGACTACATCGGTGCCGGGTTCCTCGGCGGCAACTGGCCCAACGAGGCGAACTACCACAGGAGCGGCAACACCGGCTACGCCACCTACTTCAACGGCGACATCTCGGACGCGGCGTTCTGGACCCGCCCGCTGACCGGCAACGAGGTGAGCACCCTGTACGGTGCCGGGATCCACCAGGCGGACCTGCTGACCGGGGTGACCCGCCCGTCCGGCAAGACGTACGCGCAGGTCAACTACGATCCGCTCACCGGCCGGACGACCTCGGTGACCGACGACAACGGCGGCACCTGGACGGTGAACGTCGCCGACGGTGGACGGCTCCAGCCAGGTCTACGTGGCCTCGGTGCTCGGCAACGAGCCGGTGGACTACTGGCGGCTCGGCGACTCCGGGACCTCCGACGCGGTGAACCAGGTCGACGGCGGCACGGCCACCTACAACCAGGTCGGTCTTGGCGCCGGCGGCGGGCCGTTCGCGGACACGACGGTCGCCCGGTTCGGCGGGTCCCCCCAGTACCTGCAGCTGCCGCAGGGCCTGGACGGGGCGGGCAGCCAGACGGTCAGCCTGTGGTTCAAGACGGGAACCGCCGGGGGCGTGATCCTCTCGTCGTCGGCGGACGCCGCGGGCGCAGCGACGACGCCGGGCAACTACACGCCGATGCTGTACGTCGGCAGCGACGGGAAGCTGTACGGCAAGTTCTGGGACGGCAGCACCTCGGTCGTGATGCACTCCCCGACGCTGGTTGACGACTCCAAGTGGCACAACGCGGTCCTGACCGCCGGAGGCGGCAGCCAGGACATGCTGATTGACGGGGTGTTCGCCGCCTCGGAGTCCAGCACGGTCACCGGCGGCGCGGCAGCGGGCCAGACCAACGTCTACGCCGGCACGGGCTTCGTGGGCGGTAACTGGCCGGCCGAGCCGCACCAGTCATCGACGTCGTCGACCGGGTACGCCTCGTACTTCCAGGGGTACATGGGCGAGCTGGCGTTCTACCCCGCCAAGTTCAGCGGGACGCAGGTCACCGCCGAGTACAACGCGTGGAAGAACTCCGCCGGGTCGACCCCGACCGAGACCGAGACGGTCACCGACCCGGGCAACAACACGCTGACCTGGGTGTATGACCTGCTGAACGGCGGGCGGGTGCTGTCGCAGACCGACGGCGCGCGGCCAGACGACCACCTACGGCTACGACGTCGACGGCTTCCAGAACGAGGTCGTCAACCCGAACGGGGACTACACCCAGACCGGGTACGACGTGCGCGGCAACGTCGTCTCCACGACCACCTGCCAGGACCAGAGCACGAATACGTGCTCGACCTCCTACGACACGTACTACCCGGACGACACGTCGAGCACGCTGACCCCGGACGTGCGCAACGACGTGCTGCTCACCTCCAGTGACGGCCGGTCGGCGTCCAGCACGGACACCACCTATCGGACGACGTACGCCTATAACTCGCTCGGCGAGCTGACGACGGCAGACGACTCCGCCGGTCACCGGGTTCCCGTCCGGGCGGGCGACCAGCTACCTGTACACCGACGGGACGACCACCAACGGCGGGTACCAGGGAGCGATCCCGCCGAAGGGCCTGCAGTACCAGGTGACGACGCCGGGCGGCGCGACCACCACGACGTTGTACTACGCGAACGGCGACGTCGCCGAGACGATCGACCGCGACGGGCTGCAGACCGTCTACACCTACGACGGCGTGGGCCGGGAGGCCACGCAGACGCAGTACTCCGACTCCTACCCCAACGGGCTGGAGACCCAGTACGTCCTACAACAAGAACGGCCAGGTCGTCACCGAGACCGACCCGCCGGTCACCGACCAGGTGAGCGGCGCGATCCACGCCGCCGCAGACCAGCACCGTCTACGACGTGGACGGGAACGTGACCTCGCAGACGGTCGCGGACGCCTCGGGCGGGGACGCGTCCCGCACGGTGACCAGCACCTACGACGCGCACGACATGCTCGTCGTCGGAGACGGACGCCGACGGGAACACCACCTCCTACACGTATGACGCGTACGGGAACAAGCAGACCGAGACCGACGCGGACGGCAACGTCACCCAGTACGCCTATGACGGCGACGGGGACCTGCTGACCACGACCCTGGAGAACTACACCGGGTCGCCGTCGGGATCCCAGGACCGCCGCGTCGCTCGCGGAAGAGTCGCGCGTCGTATGACCCGGCGGGACGGCTGGCGTCGGTGACCGACGCGATGGGCCGGGTGACCAGCTACGCCTACACCGATAACGGGCTGCTGGCGTCCACCACCGAGACCGAACCCGACCGGGACCCAGACGTTCACCGAGGAGTCCGACACCTTCGACGCGGCCGGGAACCTGGTCAAGAAGGTCACCGACAACGGCGCCACCACCACGAACTACACCGTGGACGCGGCCGACCGGACCACGCAGCAGGTGCTTGACCCGACGGGCCTGAACCGGACGACGAGCATCTCCTACACCCCGGACGACGAGCAGGCCTCCGTCACCGAGTCCGGTCCGTCCGGCGCGACGCAGTCGACGTCCTACACCTATGACCCGGCCGGCCACGAGACCTCGCAGTCGGTGACCCAGCCCGGCGCCGGCGGGCCGGCGGCCTCGTTCCCGCTGACGCAGACGTCCGGCACCAGCGTGCCGGACGCGGCTCCCGGCGGCCAGCCGGCGACGGCGACCGGGGTCACCTGGACCGGCAGCCGCGGCGCTCGTTCACCGGCACCAGCGGGCAGCAGATCGCGACCAACGGCCCGGTGCTGGACACGACCGGCTCGTTCACCGTCGCCGCCTGGGTCAACCTCGCCGGGAACACCACCGCTAACCAGACGGTCGTGTCCCAGGACGCGGGCACCGATTCCGCGTTCTACCTGAAGTACTACCCGAACAACGGGGACTGGGAGTTCGTGCGCCCGAAGACGGACACGACCAACCCGGTCAACGCGACTATCAACTCCACGTCCGCGGCGGCCACCGGCACGTGGACGTACCTCGTCGGCACCTACGACGCGGGCACCTCGTCCATGACCTTCTACGTGAACGGGGCCGTCGCAGGGCTCGGTCAGCGACCCCACGCCGATTGCCTCGACCGGGCCGCTGGCCATCGGCCGGTCCAAGTGGAACGGTGCGGTCGGCGACTGGTTCGACGGCAGCGTCGCCGGCGTGCAGGCCTACCCCCGGGCGCTGTCGGCGTCCCAGGTGTCGGCGCTGTACCAGCTCGGCCAGCACGGCACCGTCGCCGGCGCGGGCACCCCGGCCGGGTGGTGGAACCTGACCCAGTCGTCCGGGACGGCCGTGCCGGACGCGTCGGGGGCGGGTAACCAGGCGACCGCGACCGGGGTCACCTGGACCGGCAGCGCGGCCTCGTTCGCCGGGACCACCGGGCAGCAGATCGCCACGTCCGGCTCCGTCATCAACACCGCGTCCTCCTTTACCGTCGCGGCCTGGGCGAAAATCGCCGGGAACACCACCGCAGACCAGACGGTCGTCTCCCAGGACGCGGGCACCGACGCGGGTTTCTACCTGAAGTACTGGCCGAGCACGGGCGGCTGGGAGTTCGCGCGGCCCTATACCGACACCACCAACCCCGCGAACGCCAACGCGTCCGGCGGTCCCCCGGCGGCCACCGGCACGTGGTACTTCCTGACCGGTACCTACAACGCCAGCACCGGCGCGATGACGCTGTACGTCAACGGCGCGCAGGCGGGCAGCGCGACGGACTCGACCCCGATCGCCTCGACCGGGCCGCTGGCCATCGGCCGGTCCAAGTGGAACGGGGCGGACACCGACTGGTTCGACGGCAGCGTCGCCGGCGTGCAGGCCTACCCGAGTCGCGCTGACCGCCGCCCAGGTCTCGGCGCTGTACCAGGCCGGGGTCAACAGCGGGACCGCCGCCACCGGAACGCGTGTCACGAGCTGGACGCTTGACCAGCGCGGCCTGCCCAAGAGCGAGACGGACCCGGACGGGAACGTCACCAGCTACACCTACGACGAGGCCGGGCAGCTGGCGACGACCACGCAGCCGCCGGTGAGCGCCCAGAGTTACGTCAACGGCGCCCTGACCACCGTGACGTCGCGCCCGGAGTCGCTGACGGGCTACGACACCTTCGGCGACACGACGGAGAACGAGAACCCGAACGGTAACGTCACCACCTACGGCTACGACGCCGACGGGCAGGAAGTGTCGCAGACTCTCCCGCCCTACACGCCGCCGGGATCATCGACGCCGGTCACCGCGATCGACACCAAGACCTACGACCACGTGGGCCAGCTGTCGTCGGAGACGGACGCGCTCGGGAAGCAGACCACCTACGGCTACGACCAGCTCGGCGACCTGACCAGCGAGACGGACCCGGATGGCGGCGTCACGTCCTACGCCTACGACAAAGACGGCGAGCAGCTGTCGCAGACCAGCCCGACCGGCGCCCAGACCCAGAAGACATACGACTTCCTCGGCCGGGACTCCACGTCCACGCAGGTCGAGCGGTACAACGGGTCAGGCGTGACGACGACGTACACGACCCAACTTCGGCTACGGAACCAACGGGTGGCTGGCGACCTCGCAGACCCCGGACGGGGCGGTGACGTCACGACTGTACGACGCGGCCGGGGAGCTCACCCAGGTCACCGACCCGGCGAGCAACGTCACCAAGTACGCCTACGACGACTTCGGCCGGCAGAGCGGGACAACCAACCCCGACGGCACGTCGAGCGCGACCACCTACGACGCCAGCGGCGACGTCATCGTCCACGACGGACCTGGACTCCACCGCCAAGACGCTGTCGACCACGTCATCGACGTACGACAGCGACGGCAACGCGCTGTCGTCGACCGACGCCCTGGGCAACACGACGCACGTTCACGTATGACCCGTCGGGGTCGGTGACCCAGGAAGTGCAGCCGGTGTCCTCCTCGTCGGGGATCACCGTGTCGTTCGGCTACGACGGGGCCGGGAACCAGACCCGCTACACCAACGCCAACGGGAACAACTCGTACTACACCTACAACACGTGGGGCCTGCCCGAGTCCCGGGTGGAGCCCGCCACCTCGGCGTACAGCGCGCCGTCGGACTCCACGTACACCACGGCGTACGACGCCGACGGACACGCTCGCGTCGGAGACCGAGCCGGGCGGCGTGACGGTCACCGATTCCTATAACAACGTCGGCGAGCTGACTGGCGAGTCCGGCACCGGAGCGGACGCGGCGACGGCGACGCGGACACTGGGCTACGACGCCGCCGGGCAGCTCACGTCGGCCGCCACGTCGAACACGGCGGGGACCGGGCCGTCCAACGCCACCAGCGAGTCGTTCACCTACAACGACCGGGGCCAGGTGCTGACCTCGACCGGGACGGCGGGATCGACGAGCTACGGCTACAACGGTGACGGCCTGGTCACCTCGGTCGCGGACGCGGCCGGGACCACGTCGTACGCCTACGACTCGGCGGACCGGCTGCACACGCTGAGCGACCCGACCACGGGCACGACGGCGACCTACACCTACAACAGCGACAACATGGTCAGCCAGATCAGCTACGGCAGCAATGTCCGGACCCTCGGGTACGACTCGCTGCACCGGCTGACGAGCGACACGCTCAAGACGTCGTCGGGCGCGACGGTGGCGTCCGTCGGCTACGGCTACGACGCCGACAGCCACCTGACCTCGCTGAACACGACCGGCCTGGCCGGCGCCTCGTCGAATACGTACAGCTACGACCAGGCGGGCCGGGTGACGTCGTGGAACAACGGCACCACCACGACGAACTACGGCTACGACGCCGACGGCAACCTCACCCAGAACGGGTCGAAGACCTACACCTACGACGCCCGTGATCAGCTGACCAGCGACGGCACGAACTCTTACAGCTACACGGCGCGGGGCACGCTGGCCTCGGAGTCGTCCTCGTCCGCGACGGTGGCCAGCTCGTTCGACGCCTTCGGCGACCAGGTCACCCAGGGCACGCAGACGTACGCGACCGACGCCCTGGGCCGGATGACGTCCGCGGCCAGCGCCTCCGGGTCGACGTACAACCTCTCCTACGCGGGGACGTCCGGGTCGATCGCGTCGGACGGCGTGAACACCTACACGTGGGATCCGTCGGGCAGCTCGCTGACGGGCATCGGGACGCCCGGCGGGGGCACCGGCGGCGTGCTGGCGCTGACGAACACCCACGGCGATGTCATCGGCCAGTTCACCGCGACGGGCACGTCGGCGTCGGGGTCGACGGGCTATGACCCGTGGGGCAACGTGACAGGGACGACGGGAACGGTCCAGGGGCGGCTGGGCTACCAGTCGGGCTGGACGGACCCGGCGACCGGGAAGGTCGCGATGGGCGCCCGCTGGTACACCCCGTCGACCGGCGACTTCGACTCGGCGGACACGGTGCAGGTGTCGGCGGACCCGGATCCGGCGATGGCCGACCCGTTCGCCTACGTCGGCGATGACCCGCTGGACGGCACTGACCCCTCGGGTCACTGCGGTGGCTGGATGAGCTTCGCCTGCTCGGCGGTCCACGCGGTGTCGCACGCGGTGTCGCGGGGGATCTCCACGGTGCGGCGGGCGGCGGTGTCGGCGTGGAACTCGACGTTCTCGTTCTTCGGCGGCAGTTACTTCGCGTCGATCCTGGCGGAGGTGCGCCGGCAGGCGGCCGCGGCGGCGCGGGCGGCGCGGTCGGTGGTGCACCACGTCTACGACGCGGCCAGGTGGGGCGTCCACGCGTATCACTCGGTGGTGCACCGGGTGTACTACTACGCGGCCCGGACTTATCACTCCGTGGCAAGGTACGCGGTGCACGAGTACCACAGGGTGGTCCACAGGCTGCGGACGGTGTACCACGCGGTACGGCGGGTCGTGCACAAGGCGCGGGACGCGGTGGTGCGGGCGGCCCGGTCGGTCGACGCATCATGTGGTGGCGGCGGCCAAGTCGGTCGCCCATCACGTGGCGGCGGCCGGGGTGTGCGTCGGCCGGCACGTGGCGAAGGCGGCCTCGGCCACGGAGCACTTCGCGGTGAAGAACGCGGCGGCGATCGGCGGCGCGGTCACCGGGATCGCGGTCTTCGCCGGCTGCGAGGCGGTGACGGCGGGAGCAGGGTCGCTGGCCTGCGCGGCCGCGTCGGGCGCGGCGGCGAACGCGGTGTCGTACGGGATCCAGGCGGCGCAGTCCGGCTCGTTCTCCTGGTCCAAGCTGGGCGAGACCACGGCCGAGGGCGCGCTGGAGGGCCTGGCCGGCGGCGCGCTGGGCGAGGTCGCCTCGGCGGCGGGCAGCGCGGTGACGTCGTCGCTGGCCCGCGAGGGCGCCGAGGAGGCCACCAGCGCGGCCGGCGAGGACGCCGCGCAGGCCGCCGAGGACGCCCGCCCCGGATCCTGCACGGTCGGCGGCGAGTCGTTCACCGCCGCCACCAGGGTCCTGCTCGCCAGCGGCAAGACGGTCCCGATCTCGCGACTTGAAGGTCGGCGACAAGGTCAAGGCGGTCAACACCAAGACGGGCAAGGCGCAGGTCAGAGGACGTGCAGGCGGTCCTGGTCCACTACGACACCGACCTGTACGACCTGATGGTCAAGACGGCCCGCGGCACCGAGGTCATCAACACCACCAGCAACCACCTGTTCTGGGACCCCGCCAGGCACCAGTGGGTCAAGGCTGCCAGCCTCAAGCGCGGCGAGCACCTCCTCACCGCCAACGGCACCCCGGCAGTCGCCAACGGCGGCCACACGCCCGCGGCCACGACGGCTGGATGTGGGACCTCACCATCCAAGACGACCACGACTTCTACGTCGAACCAGCCGGCAGCACAAGTCGGGATGTCTATAGTTCAAGGACCGAAGTCGCGCCTGTCCTTGTCCACAACTGCGGGCCGGGTCAAGAATTCGGTACTAACTGCACTTGCGACGCCAATCAAAGCTTTACCAGATTTGGAAGCAGCTGGGAAAGTACGGGACGACTTTCGCGAATGGCTTCTGAAGCGGAGGGGACAGGTCGGTTCGGCTATGGTGTCTCGGTGACCACTCGGACTGTAGAGGATGCAAGTACGGCGACAAGGCAAGAGATCGAGGATGCCGGATTCAGCCTTAGGTTTACGCCTACAAGGAACGATGGGATGCACCACACGCTTGAATTGCCGAATCCTGTCGACTCTACAGTGGCAAGAACCTTCAATCGGCTCTTCGGTCGGCAGCGATGAGTGAGACGGGCGATATTCTAGCGGCGGCCAGGGAAGGCTTGCTGGTGATGAACCCCATCGCCATTACAGACTGGCGAGATGGTCCCATCGAGGGGGTTGCCGGCCTTTCCGTGGGGAGCACGCTTTGGGTTTTCAGGCTATTTGCCGAGGACCTGCGCAGCGATGCTCCCGATGACAGGATATTCCTGCTCTCTCGACTGCCGGAGGAGGCAATGGGAAGCGTACTGGGAGCGGTCGCGACCTCCCGCTTGCCTGTGGTCTGGCCGTTCGATGATCAGCCTAACCCTGCTGCTATACGGTCCGCTATCGACGCCGTTCTCGAGCCTGTAATTCCGGCAACGCTGGTTGTTAACCTTGTGGATTTCAGCACCGTAACTAATGCGTGGAAAATTATATCGCCATGATTTAACAGGTGACCGTGGCGCATCATCGTCGGATGTGGGAGCCCTCAAGCTCTCGGAAATGGCAGACAAGGTTCAGGCGTAACTCAAAGACGATGATGTTGCCTTCAATAGCAGAACGTTGGCATTATGCGAACCTCTGATCGGACTTGAGCGACAGGGCCTCAATGTCGCTCATGCTCGTCGCGCCCAGCGCGATCGCTGCCGCCATGGACACGAGCGCGACCCCGCGGTCGGCCTGCGGGGACCTTCCGGGGCCGGGCCAGCGCCGGCCCCAGTTCGCCGGTCAGGCCGGTCCCGGTCGGGCCACCAGCCGCAGCAGCACCGCGCCAGCGTGCCCGGCCAGCCCGTTCCCGTCCGCAGTGACCTTCAGGCCGTGATCCCACCGCGTATCATCCATGGCGAAGAGCGCTCCGGTTCCAGGAGAGGCGGCAAAGGTTGTGGTGACCTGCAATCTCCCAGAACCAGCGCTCTTCGCCCTTAAACCCGGCAAGACGGCCGCCATGCCGCCCTCGTGGATTCGTTTGCGAGTTTTTGGATCGCACCCTGCCGCGCCGCAGCCACTGGCGGTGCTAGCCGGCGCCTGCGGTCAGGTGCATCGGGCGTGCCTAGCTTGTCGAGTGCGGTCGCAGATCATCGTCGGGCCTAGCTGATTTACAGTTTGGGGGTGCCCACTTGCCGTTTAACCTTCTTGGGCTGTTGTGTCCGGAGGGCGTGGCTTTGCGCGGCGTGTCGTTGTGACAGCAGGCGGCCACCGCTGTCATCGTCGGGGTTGTCGAGACTCCTGGCGGTGAGTGGCGGTGGCCGTGGCTTTCAGTATGGCGTGGTCTGGTGCGGGTTGCGCGGGTGATGGCGGGGATGGCGTGGCGCGGGGGGCGCTGGCGGGGTTCCGGGAGGGGCTGTACCGGTGCTTCACGTTGCGGCGGGATGCGCTGTTCTCGTTGTGCGACGCGGTGCTGTGCCATGGGGGGCGGGTGCGGGACCTGGCGCGGCTGTCGCTGGTGCCGGAGTTCGGGCGGGGTCACGGGGCGCTGTACGACGGCCTGAACGCGGGGGCGGTGGACTTCGGGCGGGTGCGGCGGCTGGTGGCGGGGCTGCCGCTGCCGGCGTGGGGGGACGGGCGGATCCGGCTGGCGGTGGACGTGAGCAGCTGGCTGCGGCCGGACGCGGAGGCCAGCCCGGGGCGGGCGTTCTGCCACGTGCACGGCCGGGGGAGGAACGCCGGGCAGCGGGTGCCGGGGTGGCCGTACTCGTTCGTGGCGGCGCTGGGGCCGGGGGCCTCCAGCTGGGCGGTGCTGCTGGACGCGGTGCGGCTGGGGCCGGATGACGACGACGGCGCGGTGACCGCGGCGCAGCTGCGGGAGGTCTTCGGGCGGCTGCGGGCGGCGGGGCACTGGAAGGACGGCGACCCGGAGGTGATCATCGCGATGGACGCCGGGTACAGCCCGGCGGGGCTGGCCTGGGCGCTGCGGGACCTGCCGGTGATCGTGGTCGCCCGGGTCCGCTCCGACCGGGTCTACTACCGGCCCGCCGCGCCCAGGCCGCCCGGCTCCAAGGGGATGCAGCCCCGCCTCGGCGAGCCGCTGAGGTGCGCTGACCCCGCCACGCAGCACGGCCCGGACGTGGAGCACGACGGGGAGCTGGCCGTGCTGGGACACGCCAGGGTCGCGGCGTGGAACCGGGCCGCGCC
>CAVTLB010000008.1:0-88243 GCA_963735415.1 uncultured Actinomycetota bacterium
CAGGGAACTGCCGTTCGGCCTGATGCTTGGCGTCAGCCGCCGGGCCTACTACCTTGGCACCGCCCTGCTGGTGCTGGCGCTGGGCATCGTCTACGGCCTCGCGCTGACCGCGCTGCCGGCGGTGGAGCGCGCCAGCGGCGGATGGGGCCTTTCACTGAACTATTTCCGGGTGCCGTGGATCATGGACGGCCCCTGGTACCAGACCTGGGTCACCTCGTTCGTGCTGCTGGTGCTCTTCTTCCTCTACGGGATGTGGTACGGGCTGGTGTACCGGCGGTGGAGCATGGTCGGCCTGGTCACGTTCGTCGTGGCCCAGATGCTGGTGGCGCTCGCCGTCGTGGCCGTGGTCGACGCTGACGCCGACTGGACCGCGTTCGGGCGCTTCTTCCGCCACGGTGCAGGCGACCACGCTGACCGGCGTGCTGGCGGCGCTCGCCATCGCGCTGGGGCTCGGCAGGCTACCGCCGCCATACGCCGGGCCACCGTCTGAGGGACATCCGGCGCGGCGCGCTCACGGACGCCGGAGGAACCTCAGGGTAGAACGCCGCGACACCAAGACGATCCCGACGTTCGCTATCAGCCGCGCCCAGACGTGGTGCCGGAAGAACAGGACGTCCACGCCCACCACGACGCCGACGAGCGCGAGCACGTAAAGCACGACGACTGCCTGCCTGCCCATTGTCTCGTTCTACTATGCGCGCTGGCGCGGGGCAAGAGCCGTGCTGGCCCGTGTAATGCCCCGGCGCGAGCCGGACATGTGCTTGGTGTCGGAGGGAGAAACGTGGAAGGGAGCAAGCGTGCTCAGCCCGCCCGCCAGCGATGACCGGCAAGACCGCTTCCAGGCGATGTACCAGGCGTGCCATGCCGCCGTCCTCGGGTACGTGATGCGCCGCACCGCGAGCGCCTGAGGATGCCGCGGACGTCATGGCCGAGACGTTCCTGACCTGCTGGCGGCGCCTGGAGGAGGTTCCGCCAGGCCCGGAGGCACGGCTGTGGCTGTTCGGGGTGGCTCGCAGGACGCTGGCCAATCATCACCGGGGCGAGCGCCGCAGGCTGGCGCTGGCCGACCGGCTGCGCGATGACCCTGGCCGACCTCGCCAGCCAGATCATGGCCATGCCCGCCGAGACGCCACCGGGCGGCCACCGGCCGGCGGGCCAGCGAGCCGGGCGCGGCCGCAAGCGCCGCGCGCTGCTGGCCATCCCGATCGTCGCCGGCCTGTCCGCGGCGGCGGCGTTCGTCGCGGTGGCCGCCAGTTCCTCCAGCGCCCCGCCCGTGACCCCGGGCCAGGCATCGGGGCAAGCCCAGTCCACGGCGCGTGGAGGGCAGGCGCTCGCCTTCACCACCAGCGCGGACAGCATCACCGTGATCGTCCGTGACCCGCTCGCCGACCCCGCCGTGTACCGGGCTGAGCTTGCCGCCCACCACCTGGACCTCACTATCTCGATGCGCCCGGTCTCGCCTTCGATCGTCGGCTCCGTCTTCTACATGGACGAGCCGGGCACCGGACCGCACCTCATCCCCATCACCGTGAAGGGAGCGTGCAACACCCCTGGTGGCGGGGACAACTGCACAGTCGGCGTCAGGGTCCCGGCGGGCTTCCGTGGCCCCGGGGAGATCGACTTCGGCCGCGCGGCGCGCCCCGGCGAGCAGTACATCTCGGCGGGGTCGGCGTTCGCGCCGGGCGAGGCGATGCACGGGATGACCATCAGGGGCACGACCGTGGCGGAGGTGGTTGCCCAGTTGCGCGCCAGGCACGTGTCCGTCGCCTTCTACAACGAGCCGGGCGCGAACGGATACGTCAACGTGCACAGCGCCCCGGGTGGCTGGTACGTCCACGACGCCGTCCCCTGGGCGCCCGGCGAGGTCATGCTCTTCGTCGGGCAGGCCGCCCACGAGCAGGCCAGCCCGCCAGCTGCCGGCACCCCGGTCCCCTCGCCAACCAGCTGACCCGGCGCGCTAGGCGCTTGGCCTCCGGGCCTGTTTCCCGGCGGTCGCCGGTAGGTTGGGCAGGAGGCAGGCGGTTTGCGGGAGGTGCCGGATGAGCGCGCTGCAGCGGCGCCTGGGCGAGGCGCTGTTCGCCCGGGTCGCGGGTCCCAACAGGGCCGGCGAACCGGGCGCGGTTCGCGCACGCCGGGGCCGCGCTGGTTCGCCGCTGACCGCCCGATCCGGCGGGTGCACGGGGACGCCGCGATGTTCGTCGGCGGGCTGCGCGCGCTGCTGCTGCAGTCGCTGCACCCGCAGGCCATGATCGCGGTCGCGCAGCACTCCGACTACCGCAACGACCCGTGGGGCCGGCTGCAGCGGACCAGCACCTTCCTCGCCGCCACCACGTTCGGCGCCGCCGACGACGCGCAGCGCGCCGTCGACCGGGTCCGCCACGTCCACTCAGCACGTCACCGGGACCGACCCCGACGGCCGCCCGTACCGGGCCGACGACCCGCACCTGCTCCGCTGGGTGCACGTGGCCGAGACCGACAGCTTCCTGCGCTGCCATCAGCGCTACGGCGCGCGGCCGCTCGACGCGGCCGACTGCGACGGCTACGTCGCCGACACGGCCAGGATCGCGGTCGCCCTCGGCGTGCCCGACCCGCCGCGCACGCGCGGCGAGCTCGACCGCGGCGCTCGCCGCCTACCGGCCCGAGCTGCGCGCGACGCCCGAGGCCCTCGAGGCGGCCCGGTTCCTGGTGTGGAACCCGCCGCTGCCGCCGCTCGCCCGCGGCCCGTACGCGCTGCTGGCGGCGACGGCGATCGCCGAGCTTCCGGCCTGGGCACGACTGGAGCTGCGGCTCCCGCGCCTGCCCGTGGCTGACACAACGCTCGCCCCGCTGGCCGGCCACGCGATCGTGGGCGCCATCCGCTGGGCAATGCACTCGCGGCCGTTAGACGCCATGGGCAGCGAGCCGGCGTCCTGGTGTCATGAGTTGATTTCGGAGGTGTCGATGCGCGACATGATGCGGTCCGCGGTCAGGCCGAGGCGCCGCAGCTGCTGGGGCGACAGGACGTCAATAACGAGGGACCGTACGTGGGCCACGTGCCCGGGCGCGGCGTCGGCGAGCTCGGCATAGCCCTCGTCGGTCAAGATGGCATTGGTGAACCGCCCATCGCGAGGATCGGGCTCGCGGCGTACGAGGCGTCGCCCCTCCAGGCGCTTGACCAGGTGCGACAGCCGGGACAGCGAGGCGTTGGTGACCATGGCCAGCGAGCTCATCCGCAAGGTACGCTCCGGGCTGGCCGACAGCATCGCCAGCACCTGGTATTCCACCATTCCCAGGTTCGAGTCGCGCTGCAGCTGCTGATCAATGGACCAGGGCAGCCACGTCATCAGCCGCACCAGCGACAGCCAGGCGCCCACTTCCGCGGCGGTCAGCCAGTTGACGGGCGCCTTCTCGTCATCCCGGCCGGGACTTTCTGGCATGGCCCCAGGATATCGATCACTGGACGGTTCAAGCGACAGCCGTGCTCAGGCACGTGTCCTGCCCGCGCCGGCGGTGGTGATGCCGCGGCCGTGCCCGTGAGCGTGAATTCCCGCCGGGTCGTGACAACTTCCGCCTGGCGGAGAGCATTTAGCCAGTCATGGGACGGACAGAGAACGCGAAGAGCCGGCGGGATGACGAGTTCCGGGAGTTCATGCGGAACCGCGCCTCGTCGCTGCATCAAAGCGCTTACCTCCTGTGCGGTGACTGGCACCTCGCCCACGATCTCGTGCAGGACACGCTCGTCAAGGCCTACCAGCACTGGCCCCGCATCCGGCAGGTTGACAGCCCGGACGCCTACGTCCGGCGGATCCTGCTGAACGAGGTGCGCGGCCGATGGCGCCGGCGTGAGCGGGCCGTGCCCGTCGCGCGCTTCCCCGAGGGGCGCGAGCCGGCCGCACCGGACGCGGCCGACGAGATAGCCCGCCGGGCGGGGCTGCTGCAAGCGCTGCTCGCCCTGCCATCGCGGCAGCGCGCCACCAGGAAATCAACGGGCACCAGGCCATCGGCCTGCGCGAGCCATGGGCCCGGGGCTACCGGGAGCTGTGGGTTGACTCGCGGACCTTCCTGCCGCTGCGCACCATCATGGCCGACTTCGCCAACACGACAGGACCGCTGAAGAACGTGCTGCTCATCGGCAACGACACGTGGCTGCCACGCACGGCGTCGCTGCTCGACATGGTGAACCACGTCCACATCCCGGCCGGGTTCCGGCAGGTCGCCCCGCCGCGGTAATGGCCCCGGACGCCCGCTGCCCGCGGCGCCGCCGGCCTGCCACTGGCCGGCGGCGCCGTCGGCGTCCGCCGTGGCTGAGGTGGCGGGCCGCGGAATGCCGTCGCGGCACCTCGGCGAGGACCGGCGTGTCCGGGCTGCCGCCCTCAGTAGTCGGGAGTCACCTGTCCCGGGGCAGCCACGTGGCCGGCGGGGGAGCGGTCCTCGGTCGCGGGACGGGCGGGCCGCCAGGGGCGGGTGCGGGCCAGCCACCAGGTGGCGGCGACAAGGATGACGGCGCAGAGCGTCCAGCCCAGGGTCGTCGTGCCCAGTCCGGCGTACTTGAGGCCGGAGGCGAAGATCACGAAGGTGATCACCGGCCGGATGTACTTGTCCGGGGCGCGCGAGGACAGGAACGAGCCGATCAGCACCGCCGGGACGCTCCCCGCCACTACCGCCGTCGTCAGGCCGAACTCCACGTGCCCGAACGCGAGCGCGCCCAGCGCGGCGGCGGCGGTCAGCGGCACCGCCTGGGTCAGGTCGGTCCCGACCAGCTGGCGGGCGCCGATCAGCGGGTAGGCGAACAGCAGCAGCACGATCATCAAGGACCCGGACCCGACCGAGGTCATGCCGACGATGATGCCGCCGACCGCGCCGATCGCCACCGTGACCGCCGGCCGGCTGCTGCGCTCCCTGACGGTGGCCGTGCGCTGCAGGCCCGAGCGGCTGTCCAGCCAGAACCGCAGCAGCATCGCCGCCGTGCCCGTCAGCAGCGCCGCGCCCAGGGCGGTCTCGACGTTCTGCTGCGCCCCGGTGCCATCGCCGATCTGGTGCAGCAGCCAGGCGCCGAGGAACGCCATCGGCACCGATCCGGCGCACATCCAGCCGACCAGCCGGAAGTTCACGGTGCCCTTGCCCATGTGCACGAGCGAGCCGACCGGGCGCATGACCACCGCGGCGACGAGGTCGCTGGAGATGGCGGCCTCGGGCTTCACGTTGAACAACAGGATGAGCATGGGCGTCATCAGCGCGCCGCCGCCCGCTCCGGTGAGCCCGACGAGCAGGCCCACCACGGCGCTGCCCAGCACGATGTAGGGGTTCACGACCGTACCACCGGCTTCCTGGCCGGCCCTGCTCGCCCGGCCGTCAAGTCCTACTTAGTCGATGGTAAATATATATCTTGTATCCAGATTGTAAAAGTTGTAACCACGGCCCGGCGGCCGGGTCCCAGACGGAAGGGCCGCCGGCGCGACAATGATCCTCATCGGCACCGGAATCGCCGTGCTGCTCCTGACCGCGCTCGACCGCGGCCTCGGGCGGCCGCCCTCGCATGTCGCGCCCGGGCAGGGGCGGCATCGCTGAGGACGCGGCTGAAGTACCTAGTGCCGCTGAGTACTCGTGCTCAGGCGCGGGCGGCGGGGGCGGCCGAGGATGGCCGCATGAGCGCACCACTACGTCCCCGCACCACCACGGCCTTCTTTGCCCAGTCGGTGATCTCCTTCGGCGTCTCGATGGGGGCCATGATCGTCGGCATCGCCTACCTGCATGAGTCCCCCTGGGTCCGCGGCTTCCTCGCGCTGGGCCTGCTCTACGCCGTCACCTCGACGTTCACGCTGGCCAAGTGCGTGCGTGACCGTACGGAGGAGACCGCGCTCGTCAGCCGGGTAGACCAGGCGCGGCTGGACAAGCTGCTCGCGGAACAGGACCTGCTCCGCCTGGACGACCACTGAGGCACGGCGCCGGCTGGCCCCCTGCTTCCCCGGAAAAGGGAGGCGGGCCGCGCACGGTAGCCCGTGCCCGGCCCGCCCGGGGATCCCGCGTCAGATCCCGAGGTCGCTCATGAACCTCTTGGTGTACTGCAGTGGCGTCGTGCTGGAAACCGAGTTGCAGGTGGGGGACGCGTAGTTGTCTGAGCAGGGCGTGTCCCGGTCTAGCGACCAGAAGTGCAGCCCGGCCAGGCTGTTGCCGCGCGCGTAGCTCGTCAGCGTGTCCACGTCAGCGGGGGTGAAGTTCTCGCTGGTGTTGTCGTTCAGGCCGATCATCGGGGTGACGGCGATCTTGCTCGCCGGGATCCCGTAGGTGTGCTCGAGGTTCTTGACCGCCTGGATCGCCGACTGCCCCATCTCGCAGCTGCCGGAGACGACGACGCAGACGCTGGCCGACGCGCTGCCGTAGTCCATGGTCATCAGGTTGATGACGTAGTTCTTCAGGCTGGAGCCGCGCACCGCCTGGACGACCTCGTTGCCGAGCGAGTTCACCCCGCCGAAGCTGCCATCGGATGCTGCCAGCGTGGCGAGCGTGAAGGAGAACTGCAGGTTCGGGTACTGCGACTGCGCCCCCACCGCCGAGTTGACCAGGTTCTGGATGTCGGACTGGGACTGGCCGCCTTCGATGTCGAAGTCGACGCCGACCAGGTGCGGGCTGGCGTAGCGGGCGATGAACGATTCCATGCCAGACGTCGAGGCGCAGGTGAAGGTCCCGGCCGCGCCGCCGGTCGAGACAACGTAATTCAGGCCGGCGGCCTGAAGTTGCGGGATGTTCTCGGCGGCGAAGGAGGCAGCCGAGACGCCACCCCAGCCCTCGCTGCCGCAGGCCCCGGTGGCGAACGCGAGCGTGATCGCGGGCAGCTTCGGAACGTAATTCGACACCAGGCTGCCGGATCCCACCACCGGAATGGCGGTCCCTTCCACCGCCGACTGCATCTGGTCGGTGTTCCAGTTCAGGTTGATGGTGACGTCCTTGTACGGGCTGAAGAGCAGGCCGCTCGCCGAGCCCGTGCCGGTCGAGGTCGGGCTCGGGGTCGGGGTCGGGGTCGGGGTCGGGCCCGCCGCCGGCGCAGGCGCCGTTGGACGTCCACGGCTGTCCCGAGCCGGGGCCGCCGTTGTTGGTCGCCGGGTCGTTGCCCTGCGTCCACCAGTTGGCGGTGTAATTGATCCCGTTCTCGCTGGCCTGATTGCCGGCGGTGTAGACGGCGGTGGAACTCCACGCCGCGGCGCATGCGGTGGCTGCCTGCGCGGCGGACCCGGAGGTCAGCGCGAGGACCGAGCCGCCGGCTGCGAGCCCGAGCGCCGAGCCGGCGATGAGAGCTGTGCGCAGAGTCCGTTTTCCGAACTTCATGGACCCTCCAGGGGGCAAGAGGAGCTGAGGCGATGTGGCGCCTCGCGTGAGCGGAAATGGGGTGATGTGCTCACTTTGTATGTATGTCTGGAGAGCCGGGCCGTCAAGGCTTATTATTAGGAAACTTTCTAGTTAATTTGAGGACGGGCGCCGCCCTCGGCCCCGTCGGCGGCGCCCCGGTCGCCTCGGCGGCGAGCTTCTCGATGAGCCGCCAGTCTTGCGTGGCGATCGCGTCCCGGGGCGTGAGCCACGAGCCGCCGACGCACCCGACGTTATCCAGCTCGCGGTAAAGGGGGGCGTTAGCTGGGGTGATGCCGCCGGTCGGGCAGAACCGCGCGCCGGGAAACGGCGAGGCCATCGCGCTCAGGAACGCCCGCCCGCCCGAGGCCTCAGCGGGGAAGAACTTCATCTCCCGCTGGCCGCGCTCGAGTACGCGCATGACCTCGGACGCGCTGGCGACTCCGGGCAGGAAGGGGACCCCGGTGTCGTCCAGCGCGTCCAGCAGCCGGTCGGTCGTGCCGGGCGAGACGAGGAATCGCGCGCCGGCGTCGACCGCCTGACGGGCGAGGCCGGGGGTCGTGACCGTGCCCGCTCCGACGACCGCGTCGGGCAGGTTGTCGGTGATGACCTTGATGACGTCCAGCGCCCTGGGGGTGCGGAGGGTGACCTCGATGATCGGCACGCCGCCGGCCAGCAGTGCCTCGGCCAGTGGCACCGCTGACGCGGGCTCGTCGAGGATCGACGACGGGGATGACCGGGGCCAGGCCCAGGAGGTCGGCCGAGGTTAGCGGGGGCATCAGGCGATGTTCTCCAGGAGTTGAGGGATGACGCTGGCGCCGCTTTCCGCGGCGCCGACGTGGCGGCGGAACGAGGCGAAGAGCTCGCGCCCGGTGCCGGTCCAGCTGGCCTCGTCCGGGGCCTGGCCCTTGACAAGCCGTGCGTCGAGCTGCTCGTCGCAGACCGCGACCTCGAGGAGGCCGGACGTGGCATCGACGCGGACAACGTCGCCGTCCTGGATCCTGGCGAGCGGTCCGCCGGCCGCTGCCTCAGGGGTCAGGTGGATGGCGGCGGGGACCTTGCCGGAGGCGCCGGACATGCGCCCGTCGGTGACGAGGGCCACCCGGTACCCGCGGTCCTGCAGCACTCCGAGCGCCGGGGTGAGCTTGTGCAGCTCGGGCATGCCATTGGCCGACGGGCCCTGGTAGCGGACCACCGCCACGAAGTCGCGGTCGAGCTCGCCGCGCTCGAAGGCGGCCAGGAATTCATGCTGGTCGTCGAAGACCACGGCCGGCGCCTCGACGCGCCAGTGCTCGCTCGCCACTGCCGACACCTTGATGACTGCCCGCCCGAGGTTTCCCTGCAGCATCCGCAGCCCGCCGTCGGCGCCGAACGGCTCGGCGGCCGGGCGCAGCACGGCGGTGTCCGCGCTGCGGGCCGGGCCGGGCCGGTAGGCGAGCTCGCCGCCGTCGAGCGCGGGCTCAAGCCGGTAGGCGTCCAGGCCGCGTCCCGCGACGGTCTTCACGTCCGGGTGCAGCAGGCCCGCGTCGAGCAGCTCACCGATCAGGAACGACGTCCCGCCGGCGGCGTGGAAGTGGTTCACGTCGGCCGGGCCGTTGGGGTAGATCCGGGCCAGCAACGGCACGACGGCGGACAGTTCCGCGAAGTCGTCCCACGTCAGCTCGATGCCGGCGGCAGCCGCCATGGCCGGGAGGTGGAGAGTGTGGTTGGTCGAGCCGCCGGTGGCGAGCAGCGCCACCACGCCGTTGACGACGGCGCGCTCGTCGACGACGTGGCCGACCGGCGTGTACTGATCGGTGAGCGCGGTGAGCTCGAGCACCTGGCGGGCCGCCGCCGCGGTGAGCGCCGCCCGCAATGGCGAGTCCGGGCTGACGAAGCTGGCGCCGGGCAGGTGCAGCCCCATGACCTCCATGAGCATCTGGTTGGAGTTCGCGGTCCCGTAGAACGTGCAGGTACCCGCCGAGTGGTAGGAGGCGGTCTCGGCCGCGAGCAGTTCTTCCCGGGTGGCCTGGCCCTCGGCGTACCGCTGCCGGACCTGGCTCTTCTCCTTGTTCGGCAGCCCGGACGCCATCGGGCCCGCGGGCACCAAGATGGCGGGCAGGTGACCGAACGCGAGCGCGCCGATCACCAGCCCCGGCACGATCTTGTCGCAGACCCCGAGCAGCAGCGCGGCGTCGAACATGTCATGCGAAAGCGCCACGCCGGTCGCCATCGCGATGAGGTCGCGGCTGAACAGCGACAGCTGCATGCCGTCGCGGCCCTGCGTGACGCCGTCGCACATCGCGGGCACGCCGCCGGCGAACTGCCCGATCCCGCCGGCCTTCCGCAACGCCGCCTTCAGGACCGCGGGGTAGGTCTCGAACGGCTGGTGCGCCGAGAGCATGTCGTTGTAGGCGGACACGATCGCCACGTTCGGCTTGACCAGGCCGCGCAGCGCGGTCTTGTCAGGAGGCTCATCGCGGCCAGGCCGTGCGCGAAGTTCGCGCAGGCGAGCCGGCCGCGGGCCGGCCCCGGTCGGCCGCCGCGGAGATCCGCTCGAGGTAAGCGCCGCGGCTGCCGGCGCTGCGCGAGGCAACTCTCCGCGTGACACGCTCCACGACGGGGTGAAGGCCCGCTGGCCCGGCCGTGCCCTTCATGAATGTGCCGCTCCCGTCGTCGAGTCCGCTCTCAGGCCCACCGTAGGGGAGTTATGACATCAAGGCAAGTAAGGTTAGGTACTTCAAAACGCAAAAGTAGGGGAATCCATGTCCTTGTAATACGGAAGCCACTCCTGGTTAACTTGCACTCGATGGAACTTCACGCCGTGCCCCCGGATCCGTCGACGACCTCCCACCCGGCGACGGCAGGCCAGGTCCTGCAGCTGATCTTGTCCGGCCAGGCGACAAGCCGATCGGAGATAGGCCAGCTCACCGGGCTGTCGCGGACCGCGGTCACCGCGCGCGTCAACCAGCTCATGGCTCAGGGCCTTGTCGTGGAGTACGCGGCGAGCGAGTCGACGGGCGGCCGGCCGGCCGGGCGGCTCAGCTTCAACGCGTCCGGCGGAGTCGTGCTGGCCGCTTCCATCGGCCGCAGCCGCATTCAGCTCGCGGTGGCCGGCCTGGACTGCTCGCTGCTCGCCGTGGAGTCGGTCGAGGCCGATCAGGCGAGCGGCCCCCAGCGCTGCCTGCCGCCCGTCGTGGACCGGCTGTATGAGATGCTCGCCGGCTGCGGCCGTCCGCCGTCGGACGTGCGGGGCATCGGCGTGGGCGTCCCGGGCAGCGTGGACCGCAACCGGGGCGCGATGGTGACCTCGATCGCGCTTCCGTCCTGGGACGATGTCGTACTGGCGCCGTTGTTCCTGCGCGACCTTGACGTTCCCGTGATCGTGGACAAGGACGTCAACGTGATGGCCATCGCCGAGCAGCGCGGCCCGCTGCGCGACGCGCGGGACCTGCTCATGGTGAAGGCCTCAACCGGCATAGGCGTGGGCATCGTCAGCGGCGGCGCGCTGCAACGTGGTTCCCTCTTCGCCGCGGGCGAGCTCGGCCACATCCCGCTCCGCGAGGATACAGGCGTGCTCTGCCGGTGCGGACAGACCGACTGCCTCGAGGCCATCGCCGGCGGCTGGGCAGTGGTCAAGGCACTCCAGCAGCTTGGCCGCGACGTGCACCACGTCCGGGACGTCGTCGCCATCGCGCTCAAGGGCGACCCCGAGGCCCTCGGCATGATCCGCGACTCCGGGCGCCGCATCGGCGAAGTCCTCTCCGCGGCCGTCACGCTCCTCAACCCCGAAGTCGTCGTCATCGGCGGCGACCTGGCCGGCGCCTATGAGACGTTTGTGGCCGGCCTTCGTGAGACCGTCTACCGGCGCTCGACCGCGCTATCGACGCGGCAGCTCCGCATCGTGGCCAGCACCTTCGGCGAACGCCAGGGGCTCGTCGGCTGCGCCGCGATGATCAACCAGTGGATCACCTCCGAGCAGGCCGTTGACCTCGCCGTCGCCGGGCGGAACCGTAACGCTTCGCGTTTTATTAGTTAAGAAGTGGATAATTCGCCGCAGTCATCATTGACGGCGCGCTAGCGTGCCGCTGCACGCGGCTCATAGCGGGACCGCCTCATGACAGCCTGGACTAGCACGCGGCTAGCGGCTGAGGCCTGCGCCACGCGAGCTTGAAAGATGGTTCGTGCGCGCTCGCTGGCCGCCAGGGGGATGAATGTTCAGAGCACACCGGGACGTCGCGTGCCCTGACGAGCCGGCGGCCCAGCCGACGCAGGAGGCGGGACGCCGATGGCGGCTGCCCCGGATGGCGCAGCCGTGGCTGGTGGTGTGCTGCTATGTCATCGGGGCGGTGGTGCTGACGGCGCATTTGTGGGTGGATCCGGCTGGCCGTGAGCAGCTCGGTGGCGGACGCGACGTGGACTTGTTCGCGTGGTTCCTGAGGTACTCGGCAACGGCCGTCGCGCACGGCCGCCTGCCATCGCTGGTGACGGTCGCGATGAACGCGCCGCAGGGCGTCAACCTGATGTGGAACACGTCGTTCCTGCTGCCGGGGGTGCTGCTCGCGCCGGTTACCCTGCTGGCCGGCCCTCAGGCCAGCCTGACCCTGGCGCTGACGATAGGGTTCGCGGGATCGGCGGCCAGCTTGTTCTGGGTGCTGAGGCGGTGGGGGGCAAGCGTCAGCGCGGCCGCGCTGGGCGGGGCGGTCTACGGGTTTTCCCCGGCGCTGCTGAACGCGGGCTTCGCGCACTACCACCTGCAGTTCGCGGTCCTGCCGCCGCTCATCGCCGACGCCGTCCTGTGGCTGATCACCGCCCGCGGGCGCAGCATCAGGACCGGCGCCTGGCTCGGGCTGCTGTGCGCCGCGCAGCTGTTCACCGGGGAAGAGATCCTCGTGTACACGGCGCTGGCGTGCCTGATCCTGGCGGCGGCGGTCGCGGCGAGCCGCCCCCGTGAGGTGCCCAAGCGGGCCCGTGCCGCGGCGACCGGGCTGGCCGTGGCGGTGACGGTATTCCTGCTCGCCGCCGGATACGCGCTGTGGGTGCAGTTCGCGGGCCCGCTGGCCGAGCACAGCAAGCTGGTGGCCTCGCGGGTCACCTCGCCTAGCTTCATCGTCACGCCGTCGGCGGCGCTGTTGTTCCACACCCGTGCCAGCGCCGCCGCGACCCCGCCGATCGTGCACGCGAGGGTTGAGGACCTGCTCTACCTGGGCTGGCCGCTGATCGGCGTCCTGGTGATCGCCGCTGTCGTGTTCTGGCGCGACGCGCGCGTCCGGGCCGCGGCGCTGGCCTGGGCGGTGCTCGAATCGTGCGCGCTCGGCGGCGGCGACCTGACCGCAGGCGGCTACACCTGGCCCGGGCGGCTGCTGCCATGGCACTGGCTCCAGGGCCTTCCCGGCCTGGCCCAGGTGCTGCCGTGGCGCTTCTCCATCCTCGCCGACGGCGCGGCTGCCGCGCTGCTCGCGTTCTCGCTCGACCGGGCACGCGCGGCAGTGTCGAGGGCCGACGGCTCGCCGCGCTGGCCCCGCGCGATCCTCGCCGGGGTCGCGCTGCTCGCGGTCTTGCCGCTGACGCCGCTGCCCTACCAGGCAACCCCCGTCCCGCAAGTCCCGGCCGGCTGGCAGGCGACATTCGCCGGATTGCGGCTCCCGCCCGGCGCGCCGGTGCTCGTCCTGCCGTTTCCTTCCGATAGCTACACCCAGGCACTGCGCTGGCAGGCCGATACCAGCTGGCCGCAGTCCATGATCGGCGGCTACTTCCTCGGGCCCAGCGCCAGCGGGCAGGCGGTGTTCTACTTCTCGAACCACAACGAGCAGACTCATGTCGCCCGGTACCTCACTGCGCTCTGGAAGGGACAGCGGCGGCCGCTCGGCGCTCCCTCAAGTGAGGAAGTCCGTGCCGTCTTCGCCTACTGGCGGCCCGCCGCGATCGTCGTGGTCAACCCGCACCCGCCGGTGGTGAACGTCTTGACCCAGCTCTTCGGCCGCCCGGCCTCCCACGTCGGCGAGGTCTTCAGCTGGCGCCTGCCGCGCTAGAGCGCGGCGGTGGCCGCCCGGCAAGACCTCACGCTCTTCCCGCGTCAGCATATGTTGACGCGGGAAGGGCTGTCAGCATATGCTGACGGACATGCAGAGCACACTCGAAATCGCCGAGGGCGCGGCCAGCAACGACCCGGACATCGGGTTGCGGGCGGTAGCCGCCCTGCGGGCACTCACGGAACGGCTGGAGATCCTCCAGGTCGACAACGCGCGGAAACTGGGATGGTCGTGGCAGGACATCGCCACCCGGCTCGGCGTCACCAAGCAGACCGTGCACCGCAAGCACGGCCACCGGACAGGGAGGCGATAATGCCCGAACAGTTCACCGGCGACGCCCGGCAGGTTGTCGTGCGCGCGTCCGAGCAGGCGCGCCGCCTCGGGCACGGCTTCATCGGCGGCGAGCACCTGCTGTACGGCCTTGCCTGCGCCGGCGGCGAGGTCGGTGCGGTGCTGCGCGAGCGGGGCGTCACGCCTGAGCGCGTCGAGGCGGAGTTCGTCCGCCTGATCGGCCCGGAGAACACGGCCAGCGGCAGCCTGTTCGACACCCTCGACCGCGACGCGCTGACCACGATCGGCATCGACCTCGACACGGTGCGGGAGCGGATCGAGGCGGCCTTCGGGCCGGCCGCCCTCGCCCCGGACGCTCCGGCGCCACGCCGATGGCGACGATCGCGCCCCGGTGGCCGCCGTCACCGGGCACATCCCGCTCACCCGCCGGGCGAGGAAATGCCTTGAGAGCTCGCTCCGCGAGGCACAAGCGCACTCCGGCGGCCATCTCGGCGCGGAGCACATCGCCCTCGCGCTCCTGGCGATGGATGACGGCGTGCCGCACCGCATCTTGTCGGTCATCGGCGCCTCGGCACCGCGCCTGGGGGCCGAGATCCGCGAGCGCTACCGGCAGGCCGGCTGACGCGATGACCGGCCAGTCGCCTCTCCCCGGTAATCGCCGGCCGGGGGCGGCCGTGCGGCGTCGAGCAGGGCGACCAGTGGACGCATATCATGCCGCTGACCCCGGCCACTTCAGCCACAGCGGCACCCACGCGCGAACTTCGCACACTTCCCGTATGGACAATTCCACCCATATCGCCCAGGAAAGTGGTCGGGGAGTGTGCGAAGTCTGGCCGCCGTCCGCCCGGCTAGCCGCGCCTGATGGCGGCTAGCCAGGCCTGGACCTGCGTCGTGCCGTGCATCGGGTTGATGTCGAAGGTGGCGGCGGTGATGGACTCGACGGCCCAGCCGTCGCTGAACGCGGCCCGCAACTCCTGCTCGCGGACGCGGCGCGGGCCCAGGTCCCCGGCTGCCGGTCGCTGAAGCACATGAGGTAGCAGGCGCCGGCTGGCCTCAGCACGGACGCGAGGCTGGCGACGTACCGGGCCCGGTCGTCGTCGCCGAAGACGTGGAACACGCCGCTATCGATCACGACCTCGGCCGTGAGGCGCAGGTGGCCGAGGTCGAGTGCGTCCGCGACCTCGAACCGCGCGGTCAGCCCGCGCTCGGACGCTTTCGCGCGTGCCCGGGCGATGGCGGTCGGCGCGACGTCGATGCCGGTGACGTCGGCGCCCCGGCTGGCCGCGAGCAGGGCGTTCTCGCCGGTGCCGCAGCCGGCGTCGAGAAGGCGCCGGTCAGGCGCCCCTCGTCGGCGAGCCGGATGAAAGCCGGCTGCGGCCGGCCGATGTCCCACGGGGCCGCCGGCCGGCCGTGTAGCTTTCGTCCCACTCCGGGTGCGCTTGCTCCGTCATGAGCGCCTCCGCGCAGTCGTGGTCCCGGGTCCAGTCTCTCGCGCTTCGGCCCGCGGGTCACTTCCCCCCGCGACCCCTGCCGCTACCCTGGCCAGCGGTGACGGGCCCGCCCGAGCCGCGACGTACTCGACGTCACTGGCGCGGCGCCCGCCCCGATAGCCGAAGCCTCGCCGCCACGGCCGCACTGGCCTGGCAGTACCAGAAGGAAGAGAACCGCCATCATGAAGACGCCGATCGCCAGCCTTGACGACTTCGCCGCGCTCGACCCGTTCTTCCGCATCATCGAACGCGGCCTGGACGGGCTGGCCGGCCCGGCCACTTCTTCGACCTGCTGGCCGAAAACGCCGTTTTCGAGTACGTGATCACGGTCCCCGGCTATCCGCGCCGGGTCGGGGGCCGCGCCGCGGTCGCCGAGCTGTACCGGCCCTACGGCCAGGCGCTCGTCCTCGACCGCTGCTACGACCTGGCCGTGCACCGCGACCAGGCCCAGGGGACGGTCGTGCTGGAGTACGCCTCCGAGGGCAGGGTGGCAGCCACCGGCGCCCCCTACGGCAACCGCTACGTTTCCGTCCTCACCCTGCGCGACCGGGAGGTAGTGCACTGGCGGGACTACCTCGACCCGGTCGCCGTCTTCGACGCACTGGGCTGGCCCGCGCGCTGATGCCATTCCGAGGAGCGGGCGGGCGACCGGCCCGGCCACTTCAGCCGCTGCTTACCCGCGATCAGTCGAGCGACTCGATGAATCGGCGCAGGTCGTTTAGGCTCCGGCAGGTGACGGCGGCGGTGCAGTGCGCCTCGTAGGCGCGCATCGTGGAGTCTCCGGTGTTCCACCGCGCCCGCGGTTCAGGGTTCAGCCAGTACACCGAGCCGGCCCGGCGGGCTATCCGGGCCAGCGTCGCCTCCTGCGCCGGAAGGTAGTTGCCGCGTGCGTCCCCGAAGATGAGGACCGTGCTGCGGCGTTCCAGCTCGGCGCCGACCGCGCCGTGGAACTGCCGCAGGGCGCGGCCGTAGTCGGTGTAGCCGCCGAGCCTCGCTGGCATTGACGAAGTCGCGGATCGCCCGTCTGGCGTGCTCGGGGTCGCGGACGTGCCGGAAGACGTCGGTGACCTCCGCCGCGTCCGTGATGAAGGCGAAAGAACGCAGCCGGGAGAACAGCTGCGACATGGCGGAGATGAGGGTGACGGTGAAGGTCGCGAACGTGGCCACCGACCCTGACATGTCGGCGAGGACGTAGAGCTGAGGCTTGGTTGGCCGGGGCTTCGCGTGCACGATCCGCACGGGCACGGCGCCGGTGGCCATGGAGGCACGCAGGGTCGCCCGGACGTCGATGAGGTCGGTGCGATGGCGGCGCTTGCGCATGACGGTGGTCGCGAGCTTGTGCTGGATAGGGATCATGACTCGCTGGATCTCCCGCAGTTGCTCCCGGCTCGCGGTCGAGATGTCGAGGTCCGCGGTCAGCGGCTGGCGGAGCGTCTTGGCGACCGCGTCCGCCCCGCGGTCGGCGACAAGCAGTTCCCTGATGACCTTGCGTACCTGGCTCTTCAGGTGCTCGGCCCGGGCGGTGACCTGCGTCCGCTGCAGTTCCAGGTGGAGGTGCTGACCGGGGGTGCCGGACCCGCTGGCCCGCTGCGGCTTCCGTCAGCTGCCGTGCTGCCAGTTCCTCCAAGTCGCAGGCCGGCCAGCGTCGCTCGCTCATACATCACGCCGGCCACCGGGCGTCCCGGCTCGAACCGCACGAACTCGCCGATTGCCTGCTCGGCGACCTGACGGGCGAGCTCTTCTGAGCCGTCGCGCAGCACGGCGATAACCGCCCGCTCCAGGTCCAGCGGGGGCCGGGCCGCGTCAGGCCGGTCCGCCTGGGTCGCCGGCCAGTGGCTCGCCGGGCTGAAGTAGAGGTCGTACACCTCCTCGAAGACACTGAGGTGGTCGGGCGACTTGATCAGCGTGCAGCGCAGCGCGGTGCGCAGGCCGTCGGCCTGATCGAGCTCGGCGATCTTCGCGGCCCGCATCGCGTCGAGCCGCTCGACCATGGACACCGGCACCCCTCGGGCGCGCAGCTCATCGATGAAGCGGTGGATGCGCTCCAGCGGCGAGATGCCGCTGCTCGTCATGGCCGTGGTTGCCATGGGCGTGGTTGCCATGAGGGTCGCGCGAGGGCGGCATCCGCGATCTGGACGTCGTCCCGGTACTTGAGCAGCACGTTCAGCGTAAGCGAGGAGTCGGTCAGGTCCAGGTCCGTGGCACCGAGCAGGTGCAGCGTCCTGGCCAGGTCGATCGTCTCCGATATCGACGGCGGCTTCTTCAGGTTAAGGCGGCGCAGGGTGTCCACCAGGGCGACGAGCCGGTCCACGAGCGCCTGCTCCAGGCCGGGAACCACCTGGGCAACGATCTCCCGTTCCCGCTGCGGAGTCGGGTAGTCGAGGTAGAGGAAGAGGCAGCGGCGCTTGAGGGCCTCGGACAGGTCTCGCGTGCCGTTCGAGGTGAGGAACACCAGTGGCAAGTGGCGGGCCGTCAGGCGACCGAGTTCCGGCACCGACACCTGGTACTCGGCGAGGACCTCCAGGAACAGCGCCTCGGTCTCCGCGTCGACCCGGTCGACCTCGTCCACGAGCAGCACCACCGGCTCCGGGCTGCGGATCGCCTCCAGCATCGGGCGCGTGAGCAGGAACCGCTCGTCGAATATCCCCTTACCGTCCTCGACGACGGCGTCGGCCGAGAACGTCTCATCCCCGCGCGCCGCCTGGATCCACAGCAGCTGCTTGCGGTAGTCCCATTCGTACAGGGCCTTGGACTCGTCGATGCCCTCGTAGCACTGCAGCCGGATGAGCGGGCGGGCCGCCAGCTGCGCCACCGACTTGGCCAGCTGCGTCTTTCCGGTTCCGGCCGGCCCCTCGATCAGCAGCGGCTTGCCGAGCCGGGCCGCCAGGCTGACCACGCCGGCGATCTTGTCGTCCGCGAGGTACCCCTGCGCGGCGAGGCCCGCCCGAACCGATGCCGTGTCCGCGAACGCACCCGCCACGTCTCCGGCCTGGGCGCCCTTCCTGGGCTGGCTGTAGCTCACTTGCCTACTGTGCGGTAACAGGCGCCGCGATGTCCAGCGAGCCAGCGTCACGCTCCTGGGCCCGATGGCATGATATGTCTGGTTGAGGAACGTGGCCCGGCCCCGGTCCGCGTCCGGCACGACGACGACGGGGAACGGATCATGCGGGACGGCCCGATGCTTTCCGGTGCGGGACTGGCCGGGGAGCCAGCCCCGGCGGCCGGGGCCGTGACCGACTGCCTGCCCCCAGCCATTCGTGGACTGCCTTCTCGACAGCGCCCTTGAGCCGGTGCTCGACGCCGCGGCCGAGCGGGGCGGGCAGGCCGCGAAGCGGAAGAAGAACGCCGGCGAAGCCGCGGAAGTCGCGAAGGCCCTGCTGGCGGTGACAGTCTGCGACCCGGCCTGCGGCTCGGGGAGCCTCCTCGTCGCGGCGGCCCGCAGGATCGCGCGACGGGTGGCGCAGGCCCGTGAGGGGAACCAGTCACCGGACGCGCTGCGGCGCGCGATGCGCGAGGTGGTGGGCAGCTGCGTCTACGGCGTGGACGTAAGCGGCGAGGCGGTGGAGCGGGCGAAGGACCGCCTGCGGATCGCGGCCGACGTCCCGGGGATGACGCCGCCCTTCCTGGACGGTCATGTCAGGCAGGGCAATGCCCTGATCGGCGCGAGCCCGGAGCTGATCGAGAGCGGCGTCCCCGACGAGGCGTTCCGGCCGGCCGACGGCGACGACCGCGGATATGCCCGCTCCCTGCGCCGCGCCAACGCCAAGCCGGACCCGGGACAGGCCACCCTGTTCAGCGAGCAGGGCGGCTACGCCCACTCCAACGAGGCACTGGCGAAGTCCCTGGCGAAGATCGGGCGGCTGCCCGGCGGGCGCGGCCGATGACCGCGCCAGGCGGCCGAGTACCGCAAGTGGCGCGACTCGGCTGCCTTCCGCGCGAAACGCCTGGTCGCCGACGCCTGGTGCGCGGCCTTCGCCTGGGCCAAGACGCCGGACGCGCCGCCCGCGATCGTCAACCGGGTCCTGCTGGACCTGCGGGAACGGGAGGCCGAAGGGATCCTCCCGGAAACCCTCGCGGAGATCTGCCGGCTGCGCGGCGAGCACCGGTTCTTCCACTGGCACCTGGAGTTCCCCGACGTCTTCCGGGTTCGCGAGGGCGAGACCCGGTGGCGGGGCGGCTTCAGCTGCGTGCTGTCCGCCCCGCCACGGGAGAAGATCGACCGCCGCGAGGGGAGCACGGTCTTCGGGTTCGCCACCCGTTCGGGTGCGTATCCCGAATGCGCGGCGGGCCTGGCCGAGCCCGGCGTGTCGGCGCTGCGCGCGGACCTGCTTTTCACGGAGCGCGTCACGGCGATCCTCGCGCCGGAGGGCCGCGCGGGCTGCGCCGTCGCCCCAGGGACCGCGGCCGCCCCCGGCGCCAGGCACCTGCTCGGCGGCCTGATGCGGCGCGGCGCGCTGGCGTCCCTGTATGACTTCCCCGGTCCCGACGCCCGGCTCTGCCTGCTCACTATCGGCGCCCCGCCCATCGACGGCGGCGCGGCGCGCGCGGGCACGGCCCACGGCGGGGCCGCGAGATTCGCGTTCTGGCTGGACGGCCCGGCCGGACTGGGCGACGACGGCCGGTCGTTCACGCTGACGCCGGGCGAGGCCGCCCTCATCAACCCGAATACCGGCGCGCTGCCTGCCTTCCGCAGTGCCCGGGACGCGGCGCTCGTGGCGGCGATCTACCGCCGCGTGCCGGCCCTGTGGGACGAGACGCGGGCCGACGGGAACCCGTGGAAGATGAGGCTGGCAACGGCGTTCCCCCGCGCCGCCGCCGACACCGGGCTGCTCCGCGCTGAGCGGGAACTGCGAGACGACGGCTGGGAGCAGGCAGGGAGCACCTTTACCCGCGACGGCGAGCGCATGCTCCCGGTCTATGAGGCCGCCGATGATAGACCTGTTCGACCACGAAGTCGCGAAGCCGAGGTACTGGATCGCCGAGCACGGCCCGGTCGCCGTCCAGCGTAAAGGCGAGACCGCGCAGCGCCCCGGCGTCGCGGACCGCCTCGCGGAACTCGGCTGGAACTGGGAATGGCTGTGCGCCTGGCGCGCGCCCGTGCATGACCGGACAGCCGTCGCGGTGTTCCTGCCGCGCGCGGCGACGGCCGACTCGCTGCCCTTGATGCTGCCGCGCGTCGTCCCGCCGTTCGCCGCGGCCCTGATCGCCGCGCAGAGCTCGCTGGTCTTCGAATACGTCGCCCGGCAGAAGATCGACGGCCCCGTCGTGCGGGCCGCCCACTGGAAGCAGCTTCCGGTGCCGACCCCCGACATGCTGGAGCCGCACCTGCCGTTCATCGTCCCCCGGGTGCTCGAGCTCGTGTACACCTCGCCCGACATGGGCCCGTTCTCCCGGGACCTCGACGATACGGGGGAGCCGTTCGCCGGGGACCCTGACCGCCGGGCCAGCCTGCGAGCGGAACTGGACGCGTTCTTCTTCGGCCTGTACGGGATCGACGACCGCGACGACGTGGAGTACATCATCGGCACGCTCCTAACCGGGGCGCCCAAAGAGGGGGGTGCCGACGGCCTCGGACCGGGTCGAGGGCCAGGGCGACGACCGCCTGCGCGCCAGGCAGCTGGACCCTGGCCGCCTACGACCGCCTGACCGAAGCCGGCGCCGCTGGCGCCGAGTACGAGACCCGGATCTTCCCGCCTCCCGGCCACGGGCCCCGGCGGCGGCGCTCCTGACCGCGGTTCCGCCCTGGCCTGCCGGACTGCCTGCCTGCTTGCCTGGCCTGCCTGGCCTGGCGCAAGCCGCGCAAAGCGCGCCGGGCGCTCGTGCCCGGATTCAGCCCGCGCTATTTCGTGCCCGGGCTGGCTGGGGGAGCATGGAGGCTGTGACGCTTACGCCGGTCGGGCTGCGCTGCGCGCACCTCGCCGATCCGCTTGGCATCGCCCCGGACGGGGTGCGGTTCAGCTGGCGCCTGGAGGGGAGCGGCGGCGAAAGCACGCAAGGCGCTTACCAGGTCCAGGTTACTCATGACCCGCCAGTGCGGCCCTCGGATGCCGTGGTCGCCTGGGACAGCGGCCGGGTCGCCTCGTCCGCCTGCTGCGACATCGGCTGCGACGGCGCCGCGCTACGGCGCGGGGACCGGTACACCTGGCGGGTCCGGGTCTGGGACCCGGGCGGCGCCGTGTCGCCATGGAGCTCGCCCGCCTCCTTCGAGGTCGAACTGGACCCGGCCGCTGGCTGGCACGGGTCCTGGATCGGGCTCGGCCCAGCCCGGGAGGGCCTCGCCCCGTCGTCCGGGGCCGGGCCGTCCGACCCGGTGGACGACGCGCTGCAGCCCGCACCGTACCTGCGGCGCTCATTCACGCTGGCCGAGCCGCCCGTGCGGGCCCGGCTGCACGTGACGGCGCTCGGGCTATACGAGGCGCGGCTGAACGGGGCGCGGGTCGCGGACGCCTATCTCACGCCGGGGTGGACCGACTACCGCCAGCGCATCCTGTACCAGGCCTACGATGTGACCTCGCTCCTGGCGCCCGGCGAGAACGTGCTCGGCGCGATCATCGCCGACGGGTGGTACGCCGGGTTCGTCGGCTTCGACGGGCAGCGGCCGCGGGCACACTACGGGCCCGCGCCGGAGCTCCTCGCGCAGCTCGTCATCACGTCCGCGTCCGGGGCGGTATCGCTCGTGGTCACCGACGCTCAGTGGCGAGGGCGATACGCGGCGATCCGGCACGCCGACCTGCTGATGGGGGAACGGCAGGACCTGAGGCTCTGCCCGGAAGGCTGGGACCAGCCGGGATTCACCGCCGACGGGTGGCGGCCGGTGCGGAGCCGTCCCCGCGACGGCCGGCCGCTCACCGCCGACCCGGGCCCGCCCGTCCGGGTGGCCGAGTCCCGCCGGCCGGCCAGCATCACCGCCCGCGGCGACGGGAAGTTCATCGCCGACTTCGGGCAGAACCTGACCGGATGGGTACGGCTGCGCGCCGCGGGCCCCGCGGGCGGGGTGGTCAGCGTGCGGCATGGCGAGATACTGGACGCCGACGGCGGCCTGTACACGCAGAACCTGCGCACCGCACGGCAGGCCGACGAGTTCATGCTGGCCGGCACCCCGGCGGTGGTTGCAGCCCGGTTCACCGTGCACGGCTTCCGGTACGCGGAGATCACCGCCCCGGCTCCGCCGCGGGACGTGGTCGCCCGCGTCGCGCACTCCGCGACCGAGGCGACCGGGTCGTTCGAGTGCTCCGAGCCCTGGCTGGAGCAGCTGTTCCGCGCCATCGACTGGGGCCAGCGAGGCAACTTCATCAGCGTCCCCACCGACTGCCCGCAGCGTGACGAGCGGCTCGGCTGGCTCGGCGATGCCCAGGTCTTCGCCCGCACCGCCTGCTACAACCGCGACGTCGCGGCCTTCTTCGCCAAGTGGCTCGACGACGTCGCCGACGCCCAGCACCCCTCGGGGGCGTTCAGCGACATCGCGCCACGGCTGAACCTGGACTGGGCCGGGTCGCCCGGCTGGGGCGATGCCGGGGTCATCGTCCCGTGGACGGTGTGGAAGATGTACGCGGACACCTACGTGCTGCGGCGGCACTACGCCGCGATGGCCGCCTGGATGGACTTCATCGAACGGGACAACCCGTCCTGCCTGCGGACGGCGAACCTCGGGCAGAACTACAACGACTGGCTGGCGCCAGGAGGCGACAACACGCCGCCCGGGCTGCTCGCCACCGCCTACTGGGCACACGACGCCAGGCTGATGGCGGAGATCGCGCAGGCGGCCGGGCAGCCCGCGGACGCGGCGCGGTACCGGGCGACGGCGGCGAAGATCGGCGCCGCGTTCGCCGCGGCCTACGTGACCGCGGACGGCGAGGTGGCCTCAGGGACGCAGACCGCCTACACGCTCGCCCTGCACGCAGGGCTTGTCCCGCCCGGCCTGCGGCGGCGGGCCGCTGCCCGGCTGGCGGACGCGGTCAGGGCCGCGGACTGGCACCTCACCACCGGGTTCGCCGGAGTCGGGTACCTGCTGCCCGTGCTCAGCTCGCACGGCCACGATGACGTCGCCTACCGGCTCCTGTGCCAGCGGGGCATGCCGTCGTGGCGCTACATGCTCGACCACGGCGCCACCACGATCTGGGAGCGCTGGGACGCGATACCGCCGGATGGCAGCCTGGAGTCCGCCCGGTGGAACTCGTTCAACCACTACGCGCTCGGCTCAGTCGGCGAATGGCTCTACCGGTACCTGCTCGGCATCGACCAGGAGCCGGGCAGCGCCGGGTTCGGCCGGCTCGTGCTGCACCCCCACCCCGGCCGGCCGCTCACATGGGCACGAGGCCGGTATGACTCGGTACGCGGGCCGATCTCCTGCTCATGGGCCGTCACCGGGGACGGGTTCAGGTACGAGGTATCCCTGCCGCCGAATGTGACCGCCGTCGTCCGCGTCCCCACCGCCGACGCCACCGCGGTACGCGATGGCACCGGGCAGCCGCCAGCCGCGGTCAGGATCCACGACGACGGCCGCCAGGAGGCGGAATTCCGGGCGGGGCCGGGCAGCCACCAGTTCGCCGGCCCGTCCCCGGTGTAAAGCGTCCGCGACGCGGGAGCGAGCCGCCACCGGATGCCGGCGGGCGGCACGGCGCCGGCACAATGGGGTCTCGCTAGCTACTCGGGGCAGGCTCATCGACGGAAAGCGGTTGCGCCAGATGGACATGACCGGCGGCACCGGACGGCTGCGGGGCAAGCAGGTCCTGGTCACCGGGGGCACCAGCGGCATCGGCTTCGCCATCGCCGAGAGGTTCCTGCGGGAGGGCGCGCGGGTGGTGGTGACCGGGCGGGATCAGGAGCTGGGCTTGCGCGCGGAGGCAGCGCTCCGCGATGCCGGCCAGAGCTGGTTCCTGGCCGCTGACGCCGGCGATCCCGCGGCGGTGGCGCGCTCGGCGGACCAGGCCGCGCAGCGCCTCGGGGCCCTCGACGTGCTGGTCAACAACGCCGGGATCGGGGTTGAGGCAAGCCTGCTGCGCACGCCACTGGCGGACTACGACCGGCTGATGGACGTGAACGTACGGGGCTACTTCCTCTACGCGCGGGCCGCCTATCCGTACCTGGCTCGCCGCCGTGGCTGCATGATCCACATCGCATCGGACGCGGGCATCTGGGGCGAGCAGTCCATCGGGCTCTACTCGGTCTCGAAGGCGGCCGTGGTGATGCTGGGGAAGATGCTGGCGCTGGAGGGAGGCCCTGACGGCGTGCGCTCGAACGTGCTCTGCCCGGGGGACACCTGGCCCGGGATGCGGCATATGGCACCGCCCGGGGAACAGGACCGCCCGGAGAGCGGCGACTGGCCGGTCCCGCCGATCGGCCGGATCGGCGAGGCCCGGGACGTTGCCGCCGCGGCGGTCTTCTACGCAAGCGATGAGTCTGAATTCATCACCGGTGCGACGCTCGTGGTCGATGGCGGCATGACCGCCGGCTATCGCCAGCGCGAGAAGAGCCCGCTGGCCGAGCCCGGGGCATGAACCCAGTCGCCGCGCCCGTCCCCGCGCGAACGCGGGGACGGGCACGGCCGGGCCGAGGCCAGGTTATGGCAGGTGCCACTGCTGGTTGGCGCCGTCGGTGCAGGCCCAGATCTGCAGCTGGGTCCCGGAGCCGCCGGAGCCCGTGTCATCGAGGCACTTGCCCGATTGCGGGTTGAGGAGCTCTCCGTTGGACTGCGGGGTGAAGACCTGCGCGCCGGTGCTATTGCAGCTGTACAGGTCTGCCTTCGTGCCGTTGGCGGTGCCGCCTCCGATGATGTCCAGGCACTTGCCGAGTGCCTGCAGGGTGTTGCCGGAGGCAACGGTCCACTGCTGGGCGTTGGTGCCGTTGCAGGTGTACACCTGGACGGGCGTGCCGTTCGCGGAGTTGGCTCCCCTGACGTCCACGCACAGTCCCTGGTAGCCGGTGATCGGCCCGGCGCCGGGGGGAGGCGGAGGCGGAGGGCCACCGCCGCCGCTGGTGGAGTAGGCGGCGACGTAGGCGACGCCCATGGTGCCGCCTGAGGTGGTGGAGCTGGTGGGGGTGGTGCAGCCGCAGACTCCGTTGGGGTAGCCGCCGCCCATCGCCAGGTCCAGGATGATGGACAGGTTGTGGTCGAAGGCCGCCTGCCAGGTGGCGGTGCCGACCTGGGACTCGGTGACGGTGAAGTAGGAGGCGCCGTCGAGGTAGAAGGTGATCGACTCGCTGGCGGTGTTGGTCCGGTTGAGGATCATGGTGTAGGTGTGGTAGCCGGACTGGCAGCCGGAGCAGCCGCGCAGGCCGCTGCCGATGCCGTTGGGCTCGTTGCAGGGGCCGCCGGGGTCGGTGCCGCAGTGGATGGTGCCGGATGCCTCGGACAGGGCGTTGACGTCCTCCATGATGTCGATCTCGCCGTTTTCCGGCCACTGGCCGGGGCCGAGCATCCAGAACGCGGGCCAGTAGCCCAGGCCGCCGGCGGGCTGCCGGATGGAGGCGGTGACCTCCAGCTCGCCGCCGGCCGGGGCGCCGACGTTCGCGCTGGTGGTCTGGACCCGGCCCGACGTCCACGAGCTGCCGCTGCGGATGGCGGTGATGTCGAGGTTGCCGTTGCCGTCCTGGTGGACGTTGCTGGCCGAGCTCGTCATGGTCTCGATCTCGCCGGTGCCGAAGCTGGACCCGGGGCCGGTGTCGTACTTCCACTGGGAGTCGATGCCGGACCCGGATGCCCCGCTGAAGTCGTCGCTGAAGACGGTCGACCAGCCGGACGGCGGACCAGGGACCGCGGCGGGCACCGCCGCGGCGGCGGGCATGGTGGCGGCCGCCAGCGCGACGGCCGGAGCGATGATGGCAAGCGCCAGCCCGCCCCTGAAGCGCCATCTGCTGGCGCGCTCACGAATGCGCATGAAGCGCTGCGGAATACCGGGCATATCCCCGGCCTCCTTTCCCCCGCTCCTAGGGGCCTGCAAAATGAGAGGTTTCTCATTTGTTAAGCGAATGTAACGTAGCGATTTCATCACGTCAATCGTGGTAACCATTAAAAAACCGTGAATGACCAGCTCCGCGCGCACTTGCGCCGCATGAAGAAGTGCCCGGCCGCGGCAATAGCCGGGCAATGCAGGCGTGGTAATCCCGCGCGAAAACAGCGGCCCGCCCGAAAGGGGCGGCCGCGCGCGGTTACCCGCGGAACGCCGTGAACTCGTTGCCCACGGGAGTGCTCATGGCCTCGCCCGCGTCCTGCGCGGCACCGCCGCTGGGGTCCCCGGAGGGACTCGATCCCCGGTCCATGGGTCCCGGGGCATGGCCCGCCGGCCCCGGCCTCGCCAGCCACGGGAGGCAACTATCCCATCCAGGCTCCCTTGTCTCGTCCCAGGCCACGGAGGTCCCGCCCCGTGGGGGAGTCATTCAGAACTTATACTAAGGCGTGTTTTAACTCAGGCACCGGAAGGCGTCAAGGGCTAGCCGGGCAAGTCACGCCATGCCCGGTGAGTAACCCGGTGACCCGTCAAGACTCTGACCTGGAACTTTGCCGCTCATGACGACCAGGATTGGGGCCGAACCGGGGTTGCGGGGCAGTCGGCGGCCAGTCGTCGCCCGGCTGGCCCGGCAGGCCGGCCCGGCGAGACTTCACACACTCTGCGACCACTTTTCAGAGAGATATGGGCGAATTGTCCATACGGGAAGTGTGTTAAGTTCGCGGGCGGGTGCCGCTGTGGCTGAAGTGGCCGGGCCGGGACGCGGAATGCCGTCGCGGCACCGGGCCACGGACGGGGCTGCCCGCTCCGCCGGCACCGAGGTGCGCATTAGGCTGACCCAACTCCGGTCAAGGGCTAGCCAGGGCAAGTCACGCGATGCCCGGTGAGTAACATCAGGCTCGAAAGATCGCCTGCATAACATGGGCAATAGGAGCATCACCGCTAGGCGCAACAATTCCAGCGAAGGCCACGCAGGGCCGGGAAGGCTCCTGCAGGAGCGCCGGCCTGGCCTGCCGGCCGAGGGAAGGGCGGGCGGCCCCGGTCAGCCGTGAGAGGGGAGCCCTGTGCTTGTGAGGAATGCCGGGCAGGCGGAGGCGGGGCGGTCGCCGGTGAGGCGGCAGAGCTCGGCGGTGAGCGAGTCGGCCTCGTCGAGCAGGGCCGCGCCGAGGCCGGTGTCCGGCTGCCGGAGGGCGCCGGCCAGTTGCGGCCACGACCGGCCGGCGATCAGCTGCGTGGGGATCAGGCCGGAGCCGACCTGGACGGCGCGGTTGCCGAAGTCCAGGAACGGGGTCAAGCCGGGCTTGTCGAACTTGGCGAAGATGGCCTGCTGGGCCGGCGTGAGCCGTTGCAGCTTGCGGTAGCTCGTCTTCGCGTCCGGGTCGGCCGTGGCGTTCACCCGGACGTTGGAGTACAGCTCGACGGGGACGAAGGCCAGGTAGGAGCTGGTGTAGCGCGAGCCGTAGAAGGTCCAGCTGTCGACTGGCGCGATGTGCTCGAACTGCGGTGACCGGCTGGTGGTCAGGCCGGTGAACTGGCCGAACCGGCTGAGCGCGACGATCAGCGGCCAGTTCTCGATGGCGCAGTACGGGCAGTACTCGGTGGCGATGTAGAGGACCTCGGGCCTGGCGTCCCGGGTGAGCGGCGGGCCGCTGACCCCGCTGAGCGTGCCGGGGCTGGCCGGCAGCGCCGGCGAGTACACGCCGCCGCGCCAGGCGGGGCGGCCGGGCAGCTGCTTGCCCACGGGCACCGAGGTGACCTCGGTGATCAGCTGGGCCAGCGACGGGCCTGTGCCCGGGCGTTCGGCCAGCCGGAGCGTGGCCAGCGTGGCGGCGGCGACGAGCAGGGCGCACGTGGCCGCGATGATGACCCGGCGGCGGCCGGTGCCGGTGACGCGGTGAAGGGCGAGCAGCCCGCGGACGGCGGGGAAGCTGAACTGCCGGGGTAGCCGCTCGATGACGTCCGCGTCGTCCTGCTCGGACATGGCGCTCCTTTGCCGTGCGTCGAGCGCAATCGTACTTCGCAAGCGAGCGGCCGGGCGGGCCTGGCCGCCCTGGCATCGCCTTGCCGCGCCGTGCGCTCGACTTCGCCTCCCTCCCCGGGATCTACTCGGGGAAGGACCGAGACCGGCACCTGAGCGAGCTCAAGGAGATCCCCGTGCCATTCGATGCTGACGCCCTGCCGGGCGAGCTGGCCGAGCTGGCGGCCGCGCTTGACGCGGGCGACCCGCTGGCGGCCTGCCGCGACGAGTTCATCCTGCCCGAGGGCGTCATCGCCTATCTCGACGGCAACTCGCTGGGCCGCCCGCTGAAGGCCACCCGTGAGCGCCTGGCGAGGCTGGTTGACCACGAGTGGGGCCAGCGCCTTATCCGCGCCTGGGACGAGGAGTGGATGGACCGCCCGCTCGCGCTGGGCGACCAGCTGGGCGCGCGCCGCCCTGGGCACCGCGCGCCGGGCAGGTCATTATCGGCGACTCCACCACGGTCATGCTCTACAAGCTCGCCCGGGCCGCGCTGGATGCCCGCCCCGGCCGGGCCGAGATCATCGCCGACAGCGAGAACTTCCCGACCGACCGCTACGTACTCGACGCGATCGCCCGCGAGGCCGGCCGGACGATCCGCTGGATCGACCCCGACCCGGCGGCCGGCGTGCGGCTGGCCGACGTCGAGGCGCTGCTGTCGGAGCGCACCGCCCTGGTGCTGCTCAGCCACGTCGCCTACAAGTCGGCCTACACCGCCGACATGGCCGCCATCACCGCCGCCGCCCACCGGTCCGGCGCCCTGGTGCTGTGGGACCTGTGCCACACGGCCGGCGCGATCGAGGCCGCGCTCGACGCCAGTGACGCCGACCTGGCGGCCGGCTGCGGCTACAAGTACCTGAACGGCGGGCCCGGCGCCCCGGCGTTCGGCTATGTCGCCCGGCGGCTGCAGGGCGAGCTGGTCCAGCCGATCACCGGCTGGATGGGGCACGCCGACCCGTTCGCGATGGGGCCCGGCTACGTCCCGGCGCCCGGCATCCGCCGCTTCATCAGCGGCACGCCGCCCATCCTCGCCATGGCGCCGCTCCAGGACATGGTGAACCTCATCGAGAAGGCCGGCCTGCCCGCGATCCGCGCCAAGTCGGTGGCGCTCACCGAGTACGCCATCCGGGTCGCCGACGAGGCCCTCGCCCCGCTCGGCGTCACCGTCGCCTCACCGCGCGACCCGGCGCTCCGCGGCGGCCACGTCACCCTGGACCACCCGCGGATGAAGGAGGCCGTCGCGCTGCTGTGGCGGCGCGGCATCATCCCCGACTTCCGGCCGCCCCACGGCCTTCGCGCCGGCCTGTCGCCGCTGAGCACGAGCTTCGCCGAGCTGGCCACCGCCCTGGCGCACCTCAGGCAGGTCCTGCGCGGCGGCGCCTAGCGGCGAGGAGAATCCCGCTCGCTGGCCTCCAGGTCTTCATGGACGGGCGTCACCCGGCGGTTATCACCGTGAAGAGTCCCCCGCCCGCCGGCGGCGCTCACGCCGATGAGCGTGCTCTCGGTTCCCTTTTATGTACCTTGCTTGTTACGTAACCATCCGGGTACACTCGCGCCATGGACGCTGTGCTGCAGGCACTGTCGGACCCGAGCCGGCGGACGGTGCTCGACACGCTGGCAGGCGGTCCCGCCACCGCGGGTGAACTGGCGGCGCTGCTGCCGATCGCCCGCCCGGGGGTGTCGCGGCATCTTCGGGTGCTGCGGGAGGCGGGACTCGTCGAGGTCCGCCAGCAGGCGCAGCGGCGGGTCTACAGCCTGCGCCCGGAGCCGCTCGCCGAGGTCGACGAATGGCTGGGCCGCTACCGGGCCTTGTGGGAACGCCGGCTCGATGCCCTGCACACCGAAATCGTCCGGGGGAAACGCGAACGAGGAGGCACCAGATGACCAGTACCGCCCGCGCGGGCACGCGCATCGTGGGCAGCTTGCGATCGGCGGACGGCACGGGCGTCGTGCGCATGCAGGACCGCTACGACACCGATATTGACGACCTGTGGTCGGCGCTGACCGACCCCCGCCGCCTCGCCCGCTGGGTCGCCGAGGTAGAAGGCGACCTGCGCCCCGGCGGCGCGTTCCGTGCGCGCTTCACCAGCAGCTGGGAAGGCCCGGGCCGGGTGGAGGCGTGCGACCCGCCGCGACTGCTGCTCCTGACGATGAGTCCCGGCCAGCCGGACCAGACGGTCATCGAGGCCCGGCTGATCGCCGACGGCAGCCAGACCGTCCTGGCGATCGAGGAACGGGGGCTGCCCCTGGACGAGCTCGCCCGCCACGGGGCCGGCTGGCAGGCTCACGTCGAGGATCTCGCCGCCCACCTCGCCGGGCGTCGCCCGCCGACTGGCGGACCCGGTGGGCCGAGCTCACCCCGCCGTATGAAGACCTGGCGGGCAACCTCCCGTGGCAGGCCGAGCGGGCCGCCCTCACGGCGTTCCTGCAGGCCCAGCGCCGCAGCGTCCTCGCGGTCATCGATGGTCTCGGCGAGGACCGCCTCCGCCGGGCCGCCGCGCCGAGCGGATGGACACCGCTGGGCATGATCGAACATCTCGCGCACGCCGAGCGCCTCTGGTTCCAGCAGGTCCTCACCGGCCGGGCGGACCCGCTGCCCTGGCCGCCGGGCGAGGATGACAGCCAGGGCGGCCCCTTCGTGACCGCGCACCCGGCACAGGAGGTTCTCGACTTCTACCGCAGGCAGTGCGCAGCCTCCGACGAGGCGCTGGCCCGGACCGCGCTCACCGCCGCCCCAGCGGGCCAGGTCCCTTCCGGCCTGCCAGTAACCGACGACATCCGCACGGCCCGGGACATCGTCTTGCACATGATCGAAGAGACCGCACGCCACGCCGGGCATCTAGACCTCGCGCGAGAGCTCACCGACGGACGCACCGGGCTCGGCCCACGCTGACCGCGCACGGCTGTCGCGCACGGGATCGGGCACCGCGTAGGAGGTCGCGGCCAGCGGTCGCATCGCCACCCCTTGACGCCGCACGAGCCGGAATCACAGTATGTGATTGTGATGATCGCGCCGGTGTTCTCCGGGATCTCCACGTGTCGCTGGCAGTACGTGACCAGGACGCCAGCCGCGAGTGGTGCCGGGCCCTGCTCGGGTTCGAGTTCGCCATCAAGACCCTAGGAGCACGCCCATGCACTGGAGCTGCGGCCAGCACACCATCGAAACCCGGCTGACCCGGGAGTACCGGCTGCGGTATCCGTTCGTTTCCGCCGGCATGGGGTTCGTTGCCTATCCCGCGCTCGCCGCCGCGGTGAGCAACGCCGGCGGCCTCGGCGTGCTGGGTGCCACTCCCGACCCGCCGCCGAGCCTCGTGGTCATGGCCGGGGAGATCCGCTCGCTCACCGGCCGGCCCTGGGGCGTCGACCTGATCTGCGCCCAGACAGGCCTCGGGCCGGCCTGTACCGACGAGCACATCGAGGCCTGCGTCAGCCTGCAGGTGCCGCTGGTGATCTTCCACCACGACCCGCCGCCCCGCGCCTGGGCCGCAAGGCTCGGCGCGGCCGGGATCCCGGTCTGGATGCAGGTCTCCTCACCCGAGCTCGCCGAGGCCGCGGCGGAGCTCGGGGTCGCGGGCCTGGTCGTCCAGGGCGCGGAAGCCGGCGGGCACAACCGCGCCACCGCTCCGCTGCACGAGCTCCTGGGCCTGGTCCGGCAGCGCCACCCCGGCCGGCTGCTCCTCGCCGCCGGAGGCATCACCGATGGGGCCGACGCCGCCGCCGCCATCCGCGCGGGAGCCGACGGCGTCTGGGTGGGCACCCGCCTTGTCGCCTCCACCGAGGCGGCCGCCCACCCCGAATACCAGCGCCGGCTCGTCGAGGCACGATCCCGTCCGGTGACCACCACCGCGTTCGGCCCGGAATGGCCTGCCCAGCGCTACCGCCTCCTGCCCACCCGCACCGTCGCCGAATGGGCCGGGCGCGAGCACGAGATCCCCGACCCGCCCCCCGGCCCCGAGATCATCGGCCACACCACGCTGTTCCCTCACAGCGCCGCGATCCCTTACGACATGCCTAAGTTCTCGGCCATCCCGCCCGGCCCCGACACCACCGGCGACTGGGACGAGATGGCCTACCCGGCCGGCGACGGCGCGAACCGCGTCCACGACATCCGGCCCGCTGGCCAGATCGTCACCGACATGATGACCGAGGCCCACGCGCTGCTGTGCGGCCAGCCGGAAACGGCGAGCTGACGCGCCACGGGAGTGGCCGATGCCGGCGATCAGCCCCGCCACGGCAGCTGTAGGGCAATGTCGCTTACCTCTGGTGCCTCGTTAGTTTCAGGTACCTCGCCGGCACCTGGGGCACCGTTTGATCGCGGCCCGTCGGCGCCCGGCATCCTGTTACTCGCTGGTAGCAGTGTATTTTTCGGTGATAATCGCGGAAAAAGGCACTGCTACTGAGGAGTAGGCGACGGCCCCCGGTCCGGCCGCCATGGAGGGGCGCCCCGGTCGTTACGGCATTCCGGGGTCGCGAGAGCGAGCAGGGCGGCGGCGGCAAGCACGCCGCCCGCCAGGCCGAACGCCGCCGGGTAAGACGCGCTGTCCACGAGCAGGCCCGCCACGACCGGCCCGGTCACCGTGCCGGCGTCGCCCGCCATCTGGAAGAACGCGACCAGGATGCCGCCCTGGCGGGCCTGTGCGCTGAGCAGGTCGCCGAGCATCGCCGACGGCGCGACGTCAAGCAGCCCGGACCCGGCGCCGGCCACCGCGAGCGCGCCCAGGTACGCCCACAGGCCGGGCAGCACGGCGAGCAGCAGCAGGCCGGCCGCCGAGATCGCGCAGCCCGCCACCATGACCGGCCGCCGGCCGAGCGTGTCCGCCACCCGGCCGGCGGGCAGCAGCGCCGCCCCGTTCAGGGCCGCGAACACCAGGAACCCGATGCCCGTCCAGGTCGCCGAGCGGTGCAGCGAGTCGCGGACGAACAGCGGGATGATCGCGCCGCGGACGCCGAGCACGGCGAAGCCGTCGGCGAGGTTCACCGCCGCGACCGCCCGGTAGGCACGGCTGCGCAGCGCCCCGGCCAGCACGGCCAGGCTCTCCCGCGGGCTGGCCGCTGCCCGCGGGGCCACCGGGCGCGCCGCCGGCCGCAGCGCGATCGCGGCGATCACCGCCGGCACCGCGAGCAGCGCGCCGTACAGGAAGAAAGGCGCGCGCAGCGACCAGGCGGCGACCACCCCGCCGAGCGCCGGGCCGGTGATCCCGCCGAGCAGGAACCCGCCGGTGTACAGGCCGCTGGCCCGGCCCCGCTGGCCGCCCGGCACGCTGGCCAGCAGCAGAGCCTGGGCGCTCACCGAGAACATGGCCGAGCCAAGTCCGCCCACGCCGCGCAGCACCAGCAACTGGGTGAACGACTGGGAGAAGCCGGCCAGCACGCTGCTGACCGCGACGACGGCGATGCCGATCGCCATCACCCGCCGCGAGCCGAACCGGTCCGCCAGCCGGCCAGCCGGCAGCGCGAACGCGACCCGCATCAGCGCGAACGCGCTGATCACGCTGGCCGCGGCGGCGACGCTGACGCCGAACTGGCGGGCGAAGGCGGGGATGCCGGGTGCCACGATCCCGTAGCCGAGCGCCACGGTGAACGACACCGCGGACAAGATCGCCGCCTCGCGCGGCAGCCCGGCGAACGGGCCGCGCCCGGTCTTCGCGACGGCCGGGGCGGAAGTAGCGCTCATAGCGGCCACTCGATGCCGGGCCGGCCGCGGCGGTGCCGGCCGCTCAGCTCCCCGCCTGCGGCCACCACCGATGTCATACCGCCACGTTACGGGACAATCTACCCCTGGGCCGGCCGGGGGCCTGGCCACCTGACCGGGCCCGCGTCATCAGGGACGGGTCAGGGTCTGTACCCGGGGTCTTCCCGATGCGGGGTGGCGGCCGCAGGACGCATCGTGGAGGCATGAACGCTTCAGCTCCGCTGCACCGCGCCACCAACGGGCGCATGCTGGCCGGCGTCGCGGCCGGCCTCGCCAGCTACCTCGGCGTGGACGCCACCATCGTCCGCATCGCCTTCGCTGCCGCCACCCTGCTCGGCGGCGGCATCGGGATCCCCGTCTACATCGCCTGCCTCCTGCTGGTCCCCGAAGAGGGCGCCACCGAGTCCATCGCGGCCTCCCTCCTCCACCCCGCCGCGGACGGGCGGTGAGCGCCATGGCCCAGCCAGCCGACCGCCCCCGCGCCCCGTGGTTCCGCGCCGGCCCCGACCTGGGCACGCGCGTCTCCGACGCCGACCGGGCGCAGGTCGCCGACCGGCTCGCCCGCCACTTCGCCGACGGCCGCCTGGACCAGGCCGAGCTCGACGAGCGGGTGACCCGGGCCATGACCGCCAAGACCGTCGGGGACCTGCAAGGCCTGTTCGACGACCTCCCCGGTGAGCGGCCTGGCGGCATCCGGGCCGAAACCCCGGATCCCGGTCCCGGGAGGGTACCCGGGATGCCGCCGGGCGCCGGCCGCGCGGCGCGCCGGCGGCGCGGGCCCGGGCGGGGGCTGGTCCGCACGCTGCTGATCGTCGTCCTCGTCCTGGTGGCGGCGAACATCGCCTGGCACGCGCTCGGCTGGATGATGCCCCTGGTATGGGTGGCCGTGATCGTCGCGATCATCATGCTCGTGTCCAAGCGTGCTCGCCGCCTCAACGGCTAGCGCCGCCCAGGGCGAACGGCCCTGATTCCGGGCTGGAATCAGGGCCGTTCCGGGTGATGCCCGATGCCGCGGACGTCGTGGCCCGGGCAAGATCACGAAGCGGGCGCTGAAGGGGACGACATCCCCGGGACTGCTCAGCTAGAAGCGCCCCGGCGACGGATGAGGGCGGCCCGCGCCAGCAGCGCCAGCCCGACGATGACCGCCGCCCCGCCGAGCAGCGCGAACTGTCCGTGACCCGACATGCCCGAGCCGGGCATCGCGCCCGACCCCTGAGCGATCCAGACCACTCCCAGGACGCAAAGGACGATGCCGCCGATACCGCGAGTCCACACCACGTTCTCCGATCTTTCGAGCAACTCGGCCCGGTTGCAGGCTCCGTGTCCCTTATCTACGGATGAGCGCCAAGAACAGATTGCCCGTGAGCCTCAAGAGGCTGCTGATCCCCATGAGATCCCTGGGACCCTCCATCACGGCTGGCCTGACCGGGACTCGCATCGGTGGCCTCGGATGTCGCGTCGGCCCTATTCGCGGGGCTTCATCGCAATAGTCTTGCGATCATGCTGGCGCACCGTTACGGGAGCTGATCAGGGATGGACGCGCTGACCGCGACGGATCCGCGGACCGTGGGGGAGTTCCGGCTGCTGGCACGGCTCGGCTCGGGCGGCATGGGACAGGTCTTCCTGGCGTCGTCCCTGGCCGGCCGGATCGTGGCGGTCAAGGTCATTCACGCGGAACTGTGCCGGGACACGGAGTTCGTGCGGCGGTTCCGTCATGAGGTGGAGGCCGCGCAGAAGGTCAGCGGCTGGTACACCGCGCCGGTCGTGGCGGCCGGGGTCGACGACAACCCGCCGTGGCTCGCGACCGCATTCGTTTCCGGGCCGTCCCTGGACGACATCGTCGCCCAGCACGGTCCGCTGCCCGTTTCGGCGCTGTGGCGGCTGGCCGCCGGACTGGCGGAGGCGTTGCGCGCCATCCACGGAACCGGGCTTGTCCACCGCGACCTCAAGCCGGCCAATGTCCTGCTGGCGCTGGACGGCCCCCGCGTTATCGACTTCGGCATCTCACGGGCGGTCACCGACACGCGGCTCACCGCCACCGGGGCCATCATCGGAACGCTGAGCTACATGTCCCCCGAGCAGGTCCAGGCGCAGCCGGCTGGCCCCGAGAGCGACACGTTCTCGCTCGGTTCCGTGCTCGCCTTCGCCGCCGCCGGGGCCGCCCCGTTCAGCGGCGCCCCCGGCGCGCCGCCGGCCTCGGTGATGTACCGCATCGTCCACGGGGAGCCCGACCTGGCGGCAGTCCCGCCTGACGTCCGGGGGCTCATCGAGGCCTGCCTGGCTAAGGACCCCCGGCAGCGCCCGGACCTGGGCCGGGTCGCGGCGTACAGCACCGCGGCCGCCGAGCGCCTCGGGCTATCGCCCGCCGCGTTCTGGCCGGGCGAGGTGGCCTTGGCCATTCAGGCGCAGCAGGCCGCGCTGACCGCGCAGATTGACGCGCTCCGGGTCGGGCCGAGCACGCAGGTCGACGGGGGCTGGCACGCAAGCGGCGCGATGCCAGCGCCTCTTAGTCCCGCGGGCCCTTCGCCGGCCGGGCCGGGCGGGCGGCACTCCGCGCGGCACGCGACCGTCGCGCCCGGCCCCGCCCCCGCCACGGAACCAGGACTCCGGGGCGGCGGGACCAGCCTCGGCGGCGATGCGGCTCGCTGGCAGGGAGCGACCGCGCGCGGCGCGAGCCGCAGGAGCCTGCTCATCGGGGCCGGCGTCGGCGGCGTCGCGGTCGTCGGCGCCGCGGCCGGCTGGGCGCTCAGCTCGCGATCGACGCCGGCCGCTCCGCCGGGTGCGCTGCCGGCGGGGGCGGTGCCCACCCGGCAGTCGCTGCAGCAGTACTACGGCGCCGGGACACGCAAGACGGCGGCCTGGAAGGTCACGACGGGCAATGCCATCGAGGCCAACCCGGCCGTCGGCAGCGGCATGGTGTACGTCGGGAGCACCGACAACAACCTGTATGCCATCAGCGTCGCGGCCAAGCGGCAGGCCTGGACTTACCCGGTGGCGGCGGTCAGCGCGGCTCCCGAGGTCGTCGGCGACGTCGTGTGCCTCGCCAACAGGGACGGGCACTTCTACGCCCTGCGGGCCGCGAATGGCGCCCGGGCCTGGGACGTGGAGGCGGGAGTGGGCGCCAGCTACAAGCGGACCTGGGCGGTCGACGGCAGCAGCGTGATCCTCGCCACGCAGAGCGCGTCGGCGCAGGCCTACGACGCGTCAACCGGCGCGAAGGGCGTGAACTTCCGGACCCAGATCCCCTACATCATGGCCCTCGCCGCCAACGGCGGAATCCTCTATGTGCTCGACGCGTCCGGCATCCTCTACGCCTTTCATGCCGCGACCGGTGCCGAGATCTGGCACAGGCAGCTTCTTTCCACCGATAACGCGCTCGGGACGGGCCTCACGGTCGAGGGCGGCTACATTTACCTGGGCACCGTGTCCGGAACGCTGTACGCGATCGATGCCACGAGCGGGCAGGACAAGTGGACATACCATCCAGGCAGTGGCATGGCGGGCACGCTGGGGGCCGCCGGCGGCATGGTCTACGTCAAGGACAACAACGGCACCCTCCACGCCATCAGCGCCGCGACCGGGAAGCAGGCGTGGCAGCGCACCGGCACCGCTACCGGGGTGTACGGCATCACGACGGCGGGTGGCCGGCTGTATTACAGCACCGCCCTCGCCGTGCAAGCGCTGGACGCCCAGTCCGGGTCGCCCATCTGGGCCTTCAGCACCTCAGGCAACACGGAGTTCCTCGGGCCCCGGCGGTCGGCAACGGCCTCGTCTTCATCGGCGGAGGCGACGACGCCCTGTACGCGATCCAGGCCTGAAAGGCATCGGCCGGCGGCGATGCATGTCCGTTTCATCCAAGACCCCGCGAGTCTCGCGGGCCGATCATTGGATAGAGAACCCTGACCAGACAATGAGGAGGTCACCCCATGAAGCCGCGCGTCCATGTCATCACCCTCGCGGTCGCTGACCTCGATCGGGCCCTGGCGTTCTACCGCGACGGGCTGGGCTTCCGGACCGAGGGCCTGATCGGCACCGAGTTCACGGGGGACGAGGCCGTACCCGACGGGGCCACGGCGGTGTTCCACCTCGACGGCGGGCTGATGCTGTCGGTCTACCCGCGCTCCGAGCTCGCCAAGGACGCCGTGGTCCCGCTGACCGCGGCGAAGCCCGGCGAGTTCAGCATCGGGCACGCGGTGCCCAGCCGGGCCGAGGTCGATGAAGTCATCGCGCAGGCCAAGGCGGCCGGGGGAACCGTCACCGACTCACCTCACGACCGGCCGTGGGGCATCTACTCGGGATACTTCCAAGATCCCGACGGCCATCTCTGGGAGATCATCTGGAACCCCGCGCTCGACCTCGCCCCGTCCTGAGCGGCCCGGCCGGCGGTCATCACAGGCCGCTCACCTGTGCCATGGCCTGCAGCTCGTTCCGGAATGCAGCGGCCGTGCGCGGCGCCTGGCCAGCGGAAAGATAGATCGCCAGCGCCGAGTAGCTGCCGTCGGGGAGCCGTTGCCCGCTCCAGGCGCCGTATCCGCTCTTGAAGGACACGACTGGCGTCTCCTGGCCAGCGAGCGTGATCTGGCCCGAGACCGCGGCCTTGCCGCTGCGCACCGCGGCGTGCCCGTCCAGGCTGCTCAGAAGCCTGCTGTTCACGAGCTTCTTCGGGAACAGGTAGATTTCGACGCTCAGCGCGTCATGAGTGCCGTGGAGCCAGCGCTGGTACCTGGCTGCCGGAACATAGTTGCAGACCCAGTCCGCGGGCGTCGCCGATCCGCGGGCAGTGGTCGCCGGGCCTGGCAGCAACTTCACCTCGCCCGCCATCGCCGCCTTGCCGACAAGGGCCGCCGCGGGGCATCTCGTCATGCCGTAACTCGCGCTGCCGCCGCAGCCGGCCAGCACGCACGCAAGCGCGCACAGCCCGGCGGCGCCGGCCCCCGCGACGGCAGCCCGGCGTTTGCCTGGCCCGCGCGGGTCGCTCGCCGAATGCGGTCCGGCGATCTTGGCGTGCGGCAACGCTCCTCCGCGGTAATCAGGATTATCCGGTATTGATACGCCGACCGGGAGGTTGCCTGGCGAATCAGCCGAGATGGCCGCGGTCCCCGCCGCATCCGCCGTGGCGGGCAATCGCGGTCGCCGGCACCGGGGCTTCCCGGGCTGATCGTGCAGGTTCGTTCCCGTCACCCGCCCCGCCTAACCCGCAACCTTGGCCGGATGTCCCGCGGCGATGATTCGGCGTCCGGCGAAGCGTCGAGGGCCCAGAATGATGCCCATGGAGATGGCCGGGGTTGACGTGCTTCTGGATCCGGCGTTCACGGTGCCTGCCGTCCCCGAGGCGGCGGCCGGGGTGGGCTGGATCCGCTGCATGGTGCCCCGCTTTTGCGAGGGCGTTGCGCATGCACGGCGCCGGGACCTGGTCGAGCGCGTGATCGCGGGGGTGGGCCGCCCGCGGCGCTCATCCTCCCCGACCGCCGCGCTGCTGGACGCGATGGGCCTGGCTCCCGGCCTGGAGGCCGACGTGGCCGCGGTAGCGCTGGCCTATCAGCCCGGTGCCCCGGTGCCGCCTGAGGCGGACGCCGCCGCCGACCGGCTGGTAGCCGCGTGCGGCGGCCGTACCGAGGAATCAGCCGCGCGGGTTTGCGTGCTGGTCCAGGCGCACGCCGCCACGCTGGCGCTGATCGCCCGGCGCCAGGCGGGGGAGGGCGCACCCGCAGTCCCGGCGACGCGCCGGATCGCCCCAGACGGGCAGGAGATCCTGGTCGACCTGGAGGCCGCGCCGTTCGGCGCCGGACGGCACGCCTGCCCCGGGCAGGCACTGGCGCTGCACCTGGCTGGCGCTGAACCCCGCTGACGCCGCACCTATCAGCCATGGTCGACGGCAGTCGTAGGGCCTAACTGATCGACGAAGTGGCCGCGCGCCTCAATCCGCTATCGTGCCTCGCTTGTGCTCCGGTGCCCCCGTCGGACGGCGGCGACGGCGGGCCAGTTGCACATGGTCGTCCATCGTCATCGGGCCTAAATGATTGACACTTTGGGGGCGCGCACCCCCGAAGTCTGAATCAGTTAGGCCCGTTGAGTGCTGTCGACTAGCAACGGCCAATAATGCGGCAGACGGGTCAAACAGGGTGGAATCCGCCGCTACTCCGCGCGGAGTACCTGCCGGCGCTGACTCAGCCGCGGGCGGCGGAGCTCCTCAGGAACGCGGCCGTGGGCGCGTCGGCCGGGTAGAACGACTCGATGGCCAGTTCTGCCAGCGTGATGTCGTGGGGGGTGCCGAACACGGTCGTGGTGGTGAACAGCGACAGGACGGCGCCCCGGGCGCGCAGTTGCAAGGGGACCAGGATCGCCCGGGTATCGGGCGCGGGCGCGGGCGGGGGCGGGTAGGCGGCTAGCTCGTGGCGCAGCGCGATGAGCTGGGGGTCGGCGGTGGATTCGATGTCGCGATTGAGCCGGTCGAGCAGGTGGGCCCGCCACTGGGCCAGGTTGACGATTCGCGTGGCCATGCCTTGCGGGTGCAGGCTCAGCCGCAGGACGTTGACCGGCGGCTCGAGCAGCGCCGCCGCCGCTCCCTCGGTGAGCAGCGGAACGGCGGCGTTGGCCGCTACTAGCTCCCACCGAGCGTCGATGACTACGGCGGGGAACGGCTCGTGCGCCTGGAGCACGTGCTCGATCGCCTCGTGCACCGCCGACATCGGCGGGTCGGCCAGCCCGCTGGCGGGGTAGGCGGGAGCGTAGCCACCCGACAGCAGCAGCACGTTGCGCTCCCGCAACGGCACGTCGAGATGCCGCGCGAGGCGGAGGATCATGTCGCTGGTCGGGCGGGAGCGCCCGGTCTCGATGAACGACAGGTGCCGGGCCGACACCTCGGCCCGCAGCGCCAGGTCGAGCTGGGTGAGCCTGCGCCGCTCCCGCCAGCGGCGCAGTAGCCGGCCGACCGGAACCGGATCCCCGGCATACAGCGGGGCAACTGTCGTGGAGGTCACCTTGGCTACCTTAGGCAACGCCGGGAAGGACGGCGATTACCTGCCGGGTAAAGCGCCCGCCCTCGGCATTACCCGAGGCGTAATCGACTGCGGGCGCGGCCGCCCCGATCCTCGAAGCACGAGGCCGGCGCGGCAGGCGCAGGCCATCGCCTGAGAGGAGCACCTTTCATGTCCGACTTCACCCAGCTCGCCGAGCAGTACATCGCTACCTGGAACGAGACCGATCCAGTGGCGCGGCGCGGCCTCATCGACAAGACCTGGTCCTCCGGCGGCCGGTACATCGACCCGCTGGCCGAGGTCACCGGGCGCGACCAGATCGACGCGGTCATCGCCGCCGCGCAGTCCCAGTTCGCCGGGATGACGTTCCGGCTCGCCGGCGCCGTCGATGCCCACCACGATCAGGCCCGGTTCACCTGGGAGCTCGGGCCGGACGACGCCGAAGCCATCGTGATCGGGTTCGACGTGGCCCAGCGGGACGCCGACGGGCGGCTGGCGCTGGTGCTGGGCTTCCTCGACAAGGTCCCAGCGATCTAAGCACCGTTGCGCCACGCCCGGGCGGCCGCACCCCGGGCCGCCGGGCGGGCGTCAGCGCCAGTCCTGCGGGGGCCACCGCGGCTACGACCGCGACGTGGACGACACGCCATGATCGGGCCGGGCGGCCCTCAGGCCGGGCGGGCACCTCACCCAGCCCGCAAGCGCGGGGGCGTTGCGGGGATGGCTGATCGGGGCGGCGCGCGCGGCCCGGCGCTGTCGCGCGAAGCTCAGCGAGGGGCCTTCTTCCCGGGCGTTGGCTTGTCCTCGCCCGTGGCTGTCCACTGGCGGCCGACGGTGGCGACGGACCGTGGCGGCGGCACCTGCGGCACTTCGTAGCCGATGGCCTCGACCCGCTCCGCCCGGGTCCTCGCGGTGGACACCCCGAACTGCTCATCCCGCTGAGCGACCATCTCCATGTCGGCCTGGCCGTCGCCGGTCAGTGCCCACATGAGCAGCGGCTCGCCCAGCGGCACGGCGGTGGCCGGGTCGGGCCAGGTGTGCCAGGTCTTGCCCCAGGTGGTGAGCAGGTGCCTCATGAAGTCCATCTCTGCCCGCTCGCTCATGACCGGGGCGACCAGCCCGCCGCCCAGCACCTCGTAAGTGTGCGGGTGCCAGTACTTCTTCTCCTCGTCAGGAAGGGAACGGAAAAGCTCGTCAGGCACGATGTACTCGACCCCGAGCAGCTTCGCCCCCGGGCTGGCCGAGTCGTACAGCAGGCACTGGTGCATCTCGTGATCGCCGTCGCCCCGCATCCCGCAGTAGTGCATGGTGGTCACCTGGAACTGCGGGTTCTCCTTGGCAACGTGGAAGCCGCAGAAGAAACGGTCATGGTTCCGTACCGGGCTCATGGACGTGCCGGCTTCTCGGCGGTCCATCTGATGTCCCCCTTCACATGGCATCTTGAAGCCGCACTCCGGGCGGGCGCGGAGCTTCGCCCGAGGCGGGCGCGGACCGTGACGTCACCCCCGGGCGGCGGCCAGCGCAGGGGTGGCCTGCCCGTCGGCCGCGAGCAGCAAACGTTCAGGCCCGGCGCGCGACGATTCGCACGGCCGAGCCCCGGCTTACGGCAAGCGCTAGCGGCCGGCCCCGCACCGGTCGCAGCGGGTTATCGACGAACGCGCCGCCCGAGTAGACCTGGTCGGTCCCGTTGCGGTGCAGGAAGCCCGCCTGAGTGTCGCCGGGCTGCCGCCGGCGGCGACGAGGCCGTTGAGCTGGCGCATGATCTGGCCTGGCTGGCAGCCCTGGCGGGCCAGGGCGGCGGTGGTGGTGCGGAGCTGGCCCATGATGGCGGCGGCGCTGATGCCGTGGCCGGTGACGTCGCCGACGACCAGGGCGACCTGGCCGTGGTCGAGGGGGATGACGTCGAACCAGTCACCGCCGATCTCGGCGGCCTGCCTGGCCGGCTGGTAGTGGTAGGCGATGTCCAGGGCCGGCCACCTTCGGGATGTGGCGGGGCAGCAGGCTGCGCTGCAGGGTCACCGCGGCCTCGTGCTCGCGGGTGTAGAGGCGGGCGTTGTCGATGTGCACCGCCGCCCGCTCGGCCAGGTCCGCGACCAGCCGCACGTCGGCCTCGTCGTACGGCTCGGGCTGCTCGGACCGGGCGAACCCGGCCACTCCCAGGGTGACGCCCCGGGCGGTCAGCGGCACCACCATGAACGTGTGCAGGCCCTGGAGGAGGCGTGGCGGACGGCGACCCGGCGAAACCGCACCGCCCCCGGGCCGGCGCTCAGGAGATCTTCCCCCCGCAGCACCGAGTCGAGCAGGTCGACGGAGACCAGGTCGGCGAGTTCTGGCACGGCCAGGGCGGCGAATTCCTCCGCCGTGCGGCAGATATCGAGCGTGGTCCCGATCTGGCTGGCGGCCCGCTGCAGCAGGTCGAGCCGGGCGTTGGCCTGCCGCAGGGCCGTGGCCGCCTCGACCGGGCCGGTGATGTCGGTGAGGGAGCTCCACCGCCCCGATCCGGCGAGGGTCCGCTCGATCAGGCCCGTGTCGATGACGGGGCCGGCCATGCGGGTCTGCGAGGGGCGGCGGCCGATGAGCGCCTCGTCCGGGAGGCCGGCCAGCTGGCGGAACGCCGCATTGGTCCGCCGGGTGCGCAGATCACGGTCGGCGAAGACCAAGGGAACCGGTACCTGGTCGAACAGCGCGTCCAGTTCGCGGCTGGAGAGCTCTCCGGTCTGTCCATAACGCCCCAAATTGCCCCGGCACATCGGCCATCCGTCCCGGAAATGCCTGATGAGCAGCAATTTTACCGGGGGCTCCTGCGAACCGCCGTGATCGGCCGTGTCCCGGCGCGGCCAGGAGATCGCAAGCACCATGCGATGCCCGGGGCCGAGCTCGGTTTCCGTGACGCCGCAGTCGGTGAAGCCGGCGGCACGGTAAAAGCCCAGCGCGTGCGGATTAGCGGTCACCTCCAGGTGCCGCGCGCCCTGTGCCCGCACGACCTCCGTGATGCGGCCGACGAGCGCCATCGCGATCCCGCGCCTGCGATAGCCGGGGTCCACGAACAAGTCTTCCAGCTCTACGATCCCGCCGGACTCGGCCCAGGTCGCGAAGCCGACAAGCACGCCGTCCTCTTCCGCGACGTGGGTGCGCCCTTCGGCTAGCCCCTCCGGTCCCAGGATCAGGTATTCGGGATGAGCGAGCAGGTTATCGCGATCGCCTTCATTGGACAGCGAAGCGCGGCGGTAGACGCGAGCCGCCGCGGCCAGATCGGCAGGTGTTCCGGGCCGGATCATTCAGGCTGACCGAGGAACGCGTCAACTCGACAGCGGACAGTGTGAGCATCGGCCGTATGGCGCCCATTACCGGATGCGCAGTCCGGCGATGAGAAGCTCCACCAGGTGCCGGGGGTTGTAGCGGGGGTCGCTGCCCGCCCCGGCGCAGAGGTTCCCGACGCCTCGCAGCAGCTCGTATCCATCCAGCCCGGGGCGGACCTCGCCCGCCGCGGCGGCGGCCTCAAGGAGCTGCCCGCACACCGGGACCAGGCGGTCGATGAAGTAGGCGTGCAGCCTCTGGAAGGCGGCGTCGTCGGACCCCAGCGCTTCCGCCAGGCCGTGCTTGGTGACCAGGAAGTCGACGAACATGGCGATCCAGCGGGCGAGCGCGTGGTGCGGCGTGTCGCAGTCCGCTAGCAGGACGGGGCCGGCTCGCGCGCACGCCTCGACCTGGTGCCGGTAGACGGCGACGATCAAGTCGGCTCGGGTCGGGAAGTGCCGGTAGATCGTGCCGGTGCCGACGCCGGCCCAGTCGCGATGTCGCGCACCGGCACGCTGACGCCGGACTCGACGAACGCCGCGGCGGCCGCGTCCAGCAGTATCGCCTCGTTCCGCCGGGCATCGGCCCGCTTCCGCGGGGCCGGCGTCCCTGGCCCGCTCTCGCTGGCCGCCGCCACTCAGCCACCTCCGTCCTGCCGCTTGCTATCCGGAACCATGTTCCGTATGCTATCTAGCGGAACATGGTTCCGTTTCTTCAGGATGCCAGATCCGGCTGGCCGCCGCCAGGCCGCGCATCCCGAGCCCGCCTCACCCCACGGAGGGTCCCATGCCGCAACCGCCCCGGCCCAGTTTCGGAATCACGACCGCCCCCATGCAGGTCAGCTACCAGGACATCCTGCGAGTCTGGCGCGAGGCGGACGGCATCGAGGAAATCGGGCACGCGTGGCTGTTCGATCACCTCATGCCGATCGGCGGCGACCCGGACGGGCCGATCTTCGAGGGCTGGACCCTGTTGTCGGCCCTCGCCGCCCAGACCGAGCGGCTGCGCCTGGGCCTGCTGGTCACCAGCAACAGGTTCCGGCCGCCCGCGATGCTGGCCAAGATCGCCACGACCGTCGACATCGTCTCCGGCGGACGGCTTGACTTCGGCATCGGCGCGGGCTCGCGTCCGAGCCACCCGCTGGCCCGCCGCGAGTACGACGCGCACGGCCTGCCCTACCACGACTTCCGTCACTCCGTGGAGGACCTCGCCGAGGCTTGCACAGTGATCCGGCGGCTGTGGACGGAGACCGAGCCGTTCGACTTCCATGGCGCCCGCATCGACCTCACCGGCGCGTTCGGGAACCCCAAGCCCGTCCAGCGTCCCCACCCGCCGGTCCTCGTCGCCGGGCGCTCGGCCGCGGTGCTGCGCGTGGCCGCCGAGCACGCGGACCTGTGGAACATCGCGGGCGGCGACATCGCGGACGCCGCCCAGCGCAGCGCGCTGCTGGACCGCTACTGCGCCGAGACCGGCCGTGATCCCGCCGCCATCACCCGCTCGATCCACCTGCCCGTGTCCTACGACGAGCCCGGTGCCACCCGGGACGCGATCAGCGAGGCGCTCGACGCCGGCTTCCGCCACATCACGCTCGGCCTGCCGGCCTACCCCTACCCCGCTAACGTCGCGCGGTGGGTCGCCGACGAGCTCATCGCCAAGTCGCTGTAGCGTCGCGTTACCCCAGCTGGTCGCGGCGGCGCGTCAGGTACGCGGTCTCGGCGGCGTTGCCCGCTAGCTCGATGGCCTTGTCGTAGGCCGCGCGGGACTCGCGGCCGCGGCCTAGCCGGCGCAGCAGGTCGGCGCGGGTCGCGTGGTAGGCGTGATAGCCGGCCAGCCTGTCCTCAAGACGGCCGACGGCCGCCAGCGCCACCTCCGGGCCATCGAGCTCGCCGACGGCGATGGCCCGGTTGAGGGCGATGACCGGTGAGGCGTCGAGGCGGACGAGCTGGTCGTAAAGGGCGACGACCTGCGACCAGTCGGTGTCGCGCACGTCGCGGGCGGAGGTGTGCACGGCGCTGATCGCCGCGAGGACCTGGTAGCGGCCCGGCGCCACCCCGGCGGCCAGGCGCTCGCGCACCAGCCGGTGACCCTCGGCGATCAGCGCCGCGTCCCAGGTTCCGCGGTCCTGCTCGGCGAGGGTGACCAGTTCGCCGCTGGCCGAGACCCGGGCGGTGCGGCGGGCCTCGGTCAAGAGCATGAGCGCCAGCAGCCCGGCCACCTCACCGTCGTCCGGCATGAGGGCACGGATCAGGCGAGTGAGCCGGATCGCCTCGGCGGTCAGGTCGTGACGCACGGGACCGGTGCCGGGGCCGGTCACCAGGTAGCCCTCGTTGAAGACGAGGAAAAGGACGGCGAGCACGCCGGAGACCCGGGCCGGGAGATCCTCAGCGGACGGCACCCGGTAAGGGATGCGCGCCTCCTTGACCTTGGCCTTCGCGCGGGTGATCCGCTGTCCCATGGCGGTCTCGTGCACCAGGAAGGCGCGGGCGATCTCGGCCACGGTCAGGCCGGCGACCAGGCGCAGCGTCAGCGCCACGCGGGCCTCCATCGCGAGCGCGGGGTGGCAGCAGGTGAAGACCAGCCGGAGCCGCTCGTCGTCGATGGCGCCGGGAGGCCCGGGCGGGTCGTCGTCGTACAACAGCCGGGCCTCCCTATGCTTGTCGCCGCGCTTGTCCTCGCGCCGGATCCGGTCGATGGCCTTGCGGCTGGCCGTCGTGGTCAGCCACGCGCCGGGGTTGCGGGGCACGCCGTCCGCCGGCCACCGCTCGACGGCGGCCGCGAATGCCTCGGCGGCCGCCTCCTCGGCGAGGTCGAGGTCACCGAAACGCCTGGTCAGGGAGGCGACCACCCGGGCCCACTCCTCGTGGTGCGCCCGGGTGACCGCCTCCCGCGCAAGGGGTTCGCTCACCCGAACGGGCGCACCTCGACCTTCCGGTTGCAGGCCTTCGATCCCTCGGCGGCGAGCTTGAGCGCCACGTCGAGGTCGGCGGCCTCGATGATCCAGAAGCCGGCGAGGTACTCCTTCGACTCCACGAAGGGCCCGTCGGTGACCAGTGCCTTCCCGTCACGGTTGTCGATGACGGTGGCCGAAGCGGGCGCCCCGAGGCCGCCGGCGAAGACCCAGTGACCCTCCGCCTGGAGCCGGGCGTTGAACGCGTCGATCGCCGCGTCCTCCTCCGGGGTGGCGAGGCCGGCCGTGTCGTCGATCACGGAAATCAGGTACTGCATCGCGGATCATCTCCTGTGGTCGCGGCCGCCCCTCGCGGGCGGCCGCTCACCCCTGCGACGAACGTCCCTGCGCCGATCCGACACCGCCTCGCGGACTTCTTTCCGGGAATTCCGGCGCGCCGGCTACCAGCGATCCTAGAGCGCCACGGTCTCAGGGCGACCGCGCTCGCTCCCTCACGTGCCCGCCCGGCGCGGCCGGGCCTGAGGGTGGCGTGGCCGGCTGGCTGCCGGGCCTGCTGACGCTCGCCGTCTGGTGCGCGCTCCTGGGCCGGGCGCCCGCTCTCCTTGTCGTCGCGGCGATCATCGTCACCGGGCCGCTCGTGGCGGGCGTGGCGGTTCCTGAATGGCGTCCGGGCAGCGCCGTTATCTTGTGGGCGGCCTTCGTGCTCTCCTGCGCCTGGATTGTCCTGATCCTGCACATCGGCCAGGCGGTCAGCGGGCTGGCCTGAGCATCGCCGGCGTGGTGGCCGTGAGGGCCGCGGCCGTGAGCCGGCCGCGGCCCCCTGTCGTGGCTAGCACTGTGGTAGGTAGCTAGCCCTGTCGTGGCTAGCCCTGTGCTGGCTAGGCCTGCGGGTTGAGGGTGAAGGCTTGCGCGGTGTCGCCCGCGGTGCAGGCCCATTGCTGCAAGACGGTGCCGTTGGAGGTGGAGCGGTTGGTCACGTCCAGGCACTCGGTGCCGCTGTTGCGTGCGACGAAGGTGTAAGCGCCGCCGGACTGCTGGACCGGCTTCCACTGCTGGTTGGTGCCGCCGCCATAGGACCATAGCTGGATCGGGGTGCCGTTGCCGGTCGCGCCCTGCCCGCCGGTGACGTCCCACGCCTCGCTGGGGGCGTTGCGGGTGACGACCTCGTAATAGCCGCCGCTGGTGGGCTGGAACTGCCATTCCTGGTTGGTGTTGCCTGCGGAGCAGGCCCACTGCTGGACGGGGGTGCCGTTGGCGGTGCCGCCGTTGGTGGCGTCCACGCACTTGCCGCTGTTGACGTTGACCACCTGGTACCAGGTGGCCGGGTTGATGCCGCCGCCGGAGGACAAGGTGGTGACGGTGGCGGTGTTGGAGGCCGCGGAGGTGTCGCCCGCGGAGTCGCTGGCGGTGACGGTGTAGCTGTAAGAGGTGCCGGGGGTCAGGCCGGTGTCGGCGTAGCTGGTCGCGGTGGTCGTGGCGACCTGGGCGCCGTTGCGGTGGATGGCGTACGTGATGGTTCCCGAGCCGCCGGCCGATGCTCCCCAGCTCAGCGTGGTGCCCGTGGCGGTGGTGTTCGAGGCGGTCAGGTTCGACGGCGCGGTCAGCGGGCTGGGCCGTCGAGGAGGCCGGCCAGGTGAACGTCGCCACGGCCTTGGCGGGCAGGCTATAGGAGAAGAACTGGCCGTTCTCGTCGACGTTGAAGGTGTGCGCGCTGGAGGTGTCGGCGTTCAAGACGATCAGCGCGGTGGAGCCGTCGGGGTTGCGGAAGGCGACGTCCTCGACGTTGCCGGCAGCCGAAGGTGTTCGAGTCGATGCGCACCGCGCCGGGCTTGACGAACTTGCTGGCCTGGCCGAGCGAGTAGTACTCGGCGTTGTAGCTCGCGGTCCCGGCGCTGTTGTTGACCGTGACGGCGGCGGTGCAGGTCGTGCAGTTCATGCTCGGGCCGCCGCTGGGGTCGAGGGCCGCGTTCCAGGTGACCACGGACTTGGCCCAGTTGCGGGTGGCCCCGATGATCAGGTTCTCGGTCTGCCAGTCCAGGGAGTCGGAGAAGGTGTTGGCGGGGTTGGCGGACTGGCTGCCGGAGCACTCGGTGAAGTACGTGTCCTTGCCCGGGTAGGCGTTGTGCACGGTGGACTGCGCGCTGGGGTCTCCGGCGTAGCAGTGCCAGGCGACCCCGGCCACGTCCGGGCCGGCCGACGGGTCGCCGAGGATGGTCTCAGGGAACGTGGTGTCGTTCCAGTTGTGGTCGTAGGCGAGGATCTTGGTGCCGAGCCCGGCCTTGTGCAAGTCCGGGTACAGGTTGTTCGCGATGAAGCTCGCCTCCTGGCTCGCGGTGAAGGTAGAGCCGGGATAGTTCGACGGCGAGTACTCCGGCTCGTTCTGCGCGGTAATCAGCGAGATCGGAACGCCCGCGGCCTGGTAGGCCTGGATGAACTTGGTCAGGTAGTCGGCGAATACCTGGTAGTCGCCGCTGCTGAGGGTGCCGCCGATCATGGAGCCGCTCGTCTTCATCCAGCCCGGCGGGCTCCAGGGCGTGGCCATGATCGTCGTCGCCGGGTTGATCGAGAGCGCCTGCTGGAGGATCGGCAGGATGTACGCGTTGTCGTGGGCGATCGAGAAGTTCGCCAGGGTCGGGTCGGTCTGCCCGGCGGGCATGTCGTCGTAGCTGAACAGCGAGCGCGAGAAGTCCGAGGCGCCGATCGGCTGGCGCAGGAAGTCAAGGCCGATCCCCTGGTTCGGGTCGAACAGCCTGGTCATGATCGCGTTGCGCTGCGGCGAGTTGGCTACCAGCCACGCCGAGGAGTCCGTGAACGATACGCCGAAGCCGGTCATCGACTGGTAGGTGGTCGCCGGGTTGATGGTGATGGTCTGGCTCGCCGAGCCGGTGCCGGCGGCGAACGAGGCGCCGGGCTGCGGGGCGAGCAGCTGGCTCTGGTCTGGCGGTGGTCTCCCAGGCCGAGACCGTCGTCGCGGCGACGGCGTGGGTGGCGCCGAGCGCCACCATGGCCCCGGCGAGCACGGCGGCGGCGCCGAGCGAAGCCACGATGGATCTGCTGCGGGACATTGTCGTCCTTCCTGCGAGAAGCACATGTGAACATTTGGAACAAATATGGAACAGTGCCGATACGTGTAGAAAAGCAGCGCACTACCGGGCTGTCAACACTTCGGAGCGCTTCGGCGCAATTCGCCGGAACATCTATGCTGCGTTCATGAAACAAACTGGCGGCACGCATGGATAGCGGTGTCCCGGAGCGGCGCCCGACGGTGCGGGACATCGCCGCGCACACCGGGGTATCCATCGCCACCGTGTCCCGGGCCCTCAACGACCAGGCCAACGTCTCGGAGCACACCCGCGAGCTGGTGCGGCGCGCCGTCCGGGAGCTGAGCGCGCGGGCAGGCCGGCCGAGGCGCGGCGCACCGGGAGCGGTCTACCTGCGCTGCCCGTACCTGCTGACCGATTACTTCGGGCTGATCGTCTCCTCCATCGCCGAGACCCTGGAACTGCACGACAGGACCCTGATACTCAACGCCGGGGAGGCCGCCCAGCAGGAGACCGTGCTCCCGACGCTGCCGGCGCGGCCCGGCATCGGCGGCGCCATCGTGATCCTGCCGCCCGAGCCCAGCGAGCAGCTCGCCGCCCTGCGCGCCCGCGAGTTCCCCTTCGTCGTGGTCGACCCGCGCACCCCGATGGCGCGTGACATCGCCGCCGTCTCCGCCGCGCACTTCGCCGGCGCCCGCAGCGTGACCGCCCACCTGACCGCGCTCGGTCACCGCCGCATCGGCGTGATCGGCGGGCCGGACAACTGGCTGGCCGGCCAGGCGCGGCGGGCCGGGCACGCCTCAGCGCTCGCCGATGCCGGGATGCTGCCCGACACCGCCTTGACCCGCGCGGGCGAGCCGACCACCCGCTTCGGCCACCAGGCCGCCGCCGAACTGCTCGACTTGCCGCAGCGGCCCACCGCGCTGATCGGCTTCAATGACAAGACCGCCGTCGGAGCGCTGGCCGCCGCCGCGCAGCGCGGCCTGCGCGTGCCCCAGGACGTGTCCGTCGCGGGCTTCGACGACATCGACCTGGCCCAGGCGACCAGCCCCATGCTCACGACCGTCCGCCAGCCCCTGGCCGAGATGGGCCGCATGGCCGTCAGCCTGCTGATCCGGCTGATGGAACGGCACCGGCTCGACGCCCTGCACGTCGAACTGGCCACCGAGCTGGTCGTACGCGGCTCCACCGGCCCCGTCCCGCCGTAAGGCGGGTGCCCCGCCGCTACGGCCGGCCGCCGGGGCGGGTGCTCGGCATGGGCACGCCGACCTTGATCTCGCCGGTGTAGGCGCGAAAGTGCAGCGCGGACTCATGGCCCTGTCCGTGGTGCAGGGTGAGGTGCGCGACCGGGCCGTCGGTGGCCAGGTCGTTGCGGTCCCCGGCATGCCAGTTGCGGTCCGCCAGCGGGAAGTTGGACCCCGCGATCTCAATGCGGATCCGGTGGCCAGCCGGGAAGTAGTTCGCGGTGGTGATGCCACCGATCCGGACCCGGTAGACCTCGCCGGGCATGAGCGTGGCCGGCTGCTCGAAGCCGTCGCGGTAGCGGAGCCGCAAGCAGCTGTCGGCGAGGTTGTAGGCGGTTCCGTCCGGATAGACGTCCACGAGCTTGACGAAGAGATCCGCGTCCGCGACGTCGGCTGACACGAAGAGCTCGGCACTGACGTCGCCGACGATCGCTACCGGCTCCGTCAGCACGGGCGTGCTGTACACGAGCACGTCGGCCCGGCACTCGATCACGCGCTGGTCCACGCAGACCGGGTCATGGATGGCGAGGCCGCCGCCGAGCGACTGCACCGGGTTATGCGGATCGGCGATGAGCCCGTCGGTCCCGGCGCGGCCGGCGGCCGGCACCAGGGCACCATCGCCCCACAGCGTGCTGGCGGACGTGTCGCTGGCCAGGAACAGCGTCCGCGCCTCCGTCTCGGGCAGCGGCCAGGACTTCGCCGGCCAGCCAGGTGCCCGCGCCCATCAGGAAGACCTGCACCTTCGGCATCGGCTGCCAGGCGTCTTCCTCATCGCACAGGAACCGGTCGAACCACGAGATGATGATCTCGTCGTAGGGGAACCGGGAGTCGCCCACGGGCCGCTGGCCGAGCCGGGCCTCCGGGCTGGTCACCAGCATCCGGCAGTGCTGCGTCGGCGCCATGATCAGGTACTGGTCCCGGTGATGCTGCTGGAACTCGAAGAGCTTGACCGTCTCGTACGCGCCGATGTCCATCCAGCCGTTGATGTTGATGGACGGCGTCGCGCCGGCGTGGCTGGCGTCGATCAGGTCAACGGCATCCCAGGCCGGGCTGGCCGGCCCGGTGGCCAGGAAGGTCTCGTAGCCCGTCAGCGGCGAGCCCATCCGCCGCAGGATGTCGCCGCTTGGCGCTTGCAGCGTTGCCCTATTGAGGGCCGCGATGTACTCCGGGCTGCGGAAGTCCGGCGTGGTCACCGAGTACTGCCGGAAGATCCGGGCCAGTTCGTCGCCCTCGGCGCCCACGGGCAGCTTCGGCCGCTGCCGGACCCCGAACGGGGCGTACCACAGTGCCCACTCCTTGATCATGGGAACACCGCCGTGGAAGAAGCAGCCCTTCGACCCCTCCGCGCCCGGGATGTCGCCAACGCCCGCGCCCGCGCTCATCGGCACGCACGCGCGCAGCGCCGGATGGCCGATCGCGGCGAGCTTCAGCTGGTTCTCGGCGGTCGAAGAGCAGCCGTGCAGGCCCACCTTGCCGTTGGACCATTCCCGTGCGCTGATCCAGTCGAGGGTGTCCTGCGCGTCGGCGGTGGTGCTGGTCAGGAAGCCGAAGTCGCCTTCTGACCACTCGCTGCCGCGCTCGTTCTGCATGATCAGCACGTAGTTCTTCTTGAACTGCGCGGTGTGCATGGGCTTGAACTGGTCGGGGATGCCGGCCGCGTACGGTGAGCGGACCAGGAGAGTGGGGTAGCGGCCTTCAGCGCGCGGCCGGAAGACGACGGTCGCCAGCCGGACGCCGTCGCGCATCGGCAGCATGATGTAGTCGACGCGGTAGCGGATGGTGTCCGCTCCGACTGCGCGGACGGCCGATTCCAGCGCCGTGGGCGGCCGGAACTCCTCGGGCGTGTCGTCGGCTCCTGTCATGCTCGTTCGTCCTCCGGCGGTGATCATGCGGTCAGTGGGTGCTAACTAGTGGGGACGGGTTCGGCGGAACTGTCTTTGCCCCGACGACACCGCAGTCGCTTCAACCGCCCGTCCGCGCCCCGGCACCACAGTCGGTTGGCGCTGTCGGTAAAAGCGAGGCTGATGCGGACCACATTCGGGAAATCCGCCGGCAGCGGAACCCGGAGAACCTGCTGCGGTCCGGCCATGTAGAAATTTGTCACGTGCTGTTCGGCGTCCTCTCGCCAGATCAGCGCGAACGCCAAAGGCCGCGCCTTGCGAACCGTTAGTCACCACAAGCTGCTTTCCGCCCGGGCTCGTTGGCGTTGGGTCTTCTGGATAGGCGGACAGGAGCTGCGGCGGATACCGCGAAGGCGGCCGCGGTGGCAATGCTTCCGGCGAAAGTTCCGATACCTGTCCAGGATGGTTCACTCATCCCAGTCCGAGTGCTTCTCCCACCGCGGCGATTCCCGCGGCGTCGGCGAAGGGAAGGCTGAAGATGACCTCATCGGCGCCGGCCTCGATGTGCCCCGCGACCAGGCCGGGAATCTCGTGGGGCTGGCCGATGGTGAACCCGGCGGTGTCCTCGGGGGAGACGACCGCCGCCAGCATCTCGCGCGTCTCGGCCGTGTTCTGGCTGGAGGTGGTGAGGATCAGCGGGGTCATCCAGGTCACGTCGACCTCGGCCGGATCCCGGCCGGCCTCGGCGCAGTGACGGCGGAGCACGTCTATCTTGCGGGCCAGCGTGGCGACATCGCCCGTCACGTTGCACATGTCGGCGTAGCGGGCCACCAGTCGCAGCGTCCGCTTCTCGCCGCCGCCGCCGATCATGATCTTCGGGCCGCCCGCCTGCACCGGCCGGGGCAGGTTGCGGGCCTGGTCGAGCCGGTAGTGCGTGCCAGAGAAGGTCACGTGATCGCCAGTGAACATGGCCCGGCAGACCTGAACCGCCTCTTCGAGCATGTCCAGGCGCACCCGGTCGGCCGGGTAGTCGACGCCGAGGCCCTGGTGCTCGACGTCGTACCAGGCGCCCCCGATGCCGAGGACGGCCCGGCCCCGCGAGATGACGTCCAGGGTCGTGATGATCTTGGCCAGGATGCCGGGGTTGCGGTAGGTCACGCCGGTGACAAGCGTCCCCAGCCGCACCCGCCTGGTCCGCGCGGCCAGCGCGCCGAGCAGCGTGTACGCCTCCAGCATCGGCTGGTCCGGCCCGCCCAGGGACGGCAACTGGTAGAAGTGATCCATCACCCACACCGAGTCGAACCCGGCGTCTTCCGCCGCCGTGGCCAGGCCGGCGACATGCTCGAACAAGTCGGCCGGCTCAAATCCCGAGAAGCTGGGCAGCTGTACGCCGAATCTCGTCATGAGGCCACACTAGCGACTTCCCGGGACAGGCGGCAGCCCGCGCACGGCCCCTTTCGCCGGCTCCCGCGATGAGAAGCCCGCTCATGACCGCGCCATCCGCCCCGGCGTGAGCATGCGGCGCGCCGGGCAGGGCGAGATCACTAAAAGCGCCGTGATGCGGGATGAAATTGCCCCGGATGCCTGCCCGCAATCCCATGGCGGAGCGACTGCTTCAGCAACGAGGCGGGCTGCCCCGTGGCGGACGCGATCGTCGCGAAGGAGACGGTCCCGAACCTGGCCATGCCCAAGATCGGTAACACGACAGCTTTGAGCAACATGGTCTCCGTCTACAACGACAGCGCGGGCACCAGCCAGGTCGTGGTGGACGAGTACGGCTACTTCATCCCCGCGGCCGGGTAGAACGTCGCCTACTCGTCAGTAGCAGGTAACCAGGCGCCGAGGGTGCGATGACGACGCCGAGTTCGAGTTCGTGCTCGACTTCACCCTGAACGGACTGGCGCGGCTCGGGCACGCGTAGGCGACCAGTCCTGCACGCCAGCCTGATCCCGCCGGCGACGGCCCCGGCGGCGCCGCGATCGCGCGCGGCGGCCGCGCATGCGCTACGCTCGAAGAACTAGAACATGTTCTAGATCCGGTCGCGGGCCCGAGGAGAGTTGTCATGGCCATCGTGGAAGCCCTGTCCCCCGCCCCGGACGGCCACCGCCGGCTCGGCCTGGCCAGCCCGGCGACGCGGGAACCGGTCGGCGAGATCACCGTGAGCACGCCGGACGAGGTCACCGCCGCGATCGCGCGGGCCCGCGCGGCCCAGCCCGGCTGGGCGGCGCGCCCGGCGGCGGAACGGGCCGCGATCATCGCCCGGGCGCTGGACGTGCTGCTGGCGCGCAAGGACGAGATCTGCGCGACGGTCCAGGCGGAAACCGGCAAGCCGCTGGCCGAGGCGCTGATCATCGAGATCGTGCCGTCCTGCGACTTCGTCAACTACTGGGCTGGCCGCGCCGCCAAGGACCTCGCTGATGAGCGGGTCGGCCTGCACGGCTACCTGAAGCCGCTGAAGAAGCTCTACCTGCACTACCAGCCGCTCGGCGTCGTCGGCGTGATCACGCCGTGGAACGGCCCGTTCGTGCTGTCGCTCAACCCGACCGTCCAGGCGCTGCTGGCGGGCAACGCGGTGGTGCTCAAGCCGTCGGAAGTCACCCCGCACTCCGGCGGCTGGGCCGCCAGGGTGCTGTGGGAGGCGGGCGTGCCCGCAGGACGTGCTGCAGCTGGTGCAGGGCGATGGCGAGACGGGCGCGGCGCTGGTCAACGGCGACATCGACAAGATCTCGTTTACCGGCAGCGTCGGCACCGGCAAGAAGATCGCCGCGGCCTGCGCCGGGCGGCTCATTCCGTGCTCGCTGGAGCTGGGCGGCAAGGACGCGATGATCGTGTGCTCGGACGCCGACCTGGAACGCGCCGCCAACGGCGCGGTGTACCTGTCGATGTTCAACAGCGGCCAGGTCTGCATCGGCGTCGAGCGCGTCTACGTGGTCGACAGCGTCGCCGACGAGTTCATCAAGCTGGTCAGGGAGAAAGCCGCGACGGTGACCTACGGCCAGGGCAACGACGTCGGCCCGCTGTTCTGGGACCGGCAGCTGGAGATCGTCAGCCGCCACGTCGAGGACGCCAGGGCCAAGGGCGCGACCATCCTGGTCGGCGGCGAGGCCGACACCGGAAAGGGCCTGTTCTACAAGCCCACCGTCGTCGTCGACCTGACCCACGACATGGACCTGATGAACGAGGAGACCTTCGGCCCGGTAGTCGCCATCATGCGGGTCACGGACGAGGACGAGGCCGTGCGACTGGCCAACGACTCCAGGTACGGCCTGAGCGGCAGCGTCTTCACCAAGGACCCCGAGAAGGCCATGCGGATCGGCAGGCAGCTGCGGACCGGATCGGTAGTGCACAACGACGCGGCGGTCATTTACGGCGTCGCCGAGGCGCCGTTCGGCGGCCGCAAGGACAGCGGGCTGGGCCAGGTCAACGGCCGCAACGCGATTCGCGGCTACACGCACGCGCTGCCGATCCTGATCGACCGCTGGGGCCGGGCGAAGGAAAGCACCTGGTACCCCTATGCCGATAAGACGGTCAAGACCCTTGAGTCCACCATTAAGCTCGCCTTCGGCAGTCGCCTCGCCCGCCGCCTCATGCGCTAGCCGGCCAGTTCGGGACTCGCCTCAGTTATCCGGCACGGGGATCAGGCGGGCTGCCACAGCTCGATCCGGTTGCCCTCAGGGTCGGTGACCCAGCCGAACCGGCCGATGCCCTCCATGTCCTGCGTTTCCCCGGATACGTCGGCGTCCTTCGAGCGCAGCTGCGCGAGCATCGCATCCAGGTCACGGACCCGGAAATTGAGCATGGTCTGCTGGGCGCGGGTGCCGAAGTAGCTGGTCTCGGACTCGAATGTCGCGAACACCGTCGGCCCGGCGCCCTGGCTCCACAGGCCGTTCTCGTCGGCGTCCAGGCCCAGGCAGTCCCGGTACCACGCGCCCAGGGCCGCCGGGTCGGCGGCGCGCAGGAAATATCCGCCGATTCCAAGCACACGTTCCATGCCGCTATCTTGCCAGGACGGCGACCGGGCGGGCGGGAACCACGCCATCATCGCCCGGCCTCGGCCACGCCGCCGTCCCAGGCCGGGCCGGGGTAGGGCAGCACGGCGAGGACGCGGCGGCTGGCATCCTCATAGCGAGACTCAACGGACCCCTCTAGCGTGGCAGCATGCCAATCGAAATCGGCGTCATCCTGCCCACCTCGACACCCGATCCGCGGCAGCCGATCCTGGGTGACGTGCGGGCGGCCGCGCGGCTCGCGGAGGAGCTCGGCCTCGGATCGGTGTGGTCCACCGATCACCTCATCGCCAGCGCGCCGCTGCTGGACAGCACGGTCGTGCTCGCGACCGCGGCAGCGGTCACCGACCGCGTCGGAATCGGCTTCGCCACGATGCTGCTCGCGCTGCGGCCGGTCGCCTGGGCCGCCAAGCAGGTCGCGGCGCTGCAATACGTGTCGGGCAACCGGGTGCTGCTCGGCATCGGAACGGGCAACCCCGCGCACGGCGACGCGGGATTTCGCGCGGCCGGGGTGCCCTTCGCCGATCGCGGCCGCCGTACCGACGCCGCGCTGGCCGTGCTCCCGGACCTGATCGCGGGCCGCGCGGCGGTGCTGCCCGACGGCACCGATGCCATCCTTGCGCCCGGCGCGGCCGTGCCGCCGCTACTGATAGCGGGCAACAGCGCCCGGGCACGGCGCCGGGCGGCGCGGTTCGGCGACGGCTGGATCGTGCTTGCACCCGACCCGGCCGCGCTGCCGGCCGAGATCGCCGAGCTGCGGCGGCTTGCGGCGGATTGCGGCCGTCCGGCGCCAGGCGTCACGGTGGTCGCGCCGGGCCTGCCCGACGACGTGGGACGCGCCGGCGCCGAACTGGGCGGCTACGCCGCGGCGGGCGTCGAACGGGTGATCCTGGCGCCGGCCGGAACCGACTGGGAACGCGGCTACCGGCTCGCCGCCGGCATCCAGGCCGCCACCGTCACGGCGCGGTAGGACGGCCGGCGGCCTAGGCCAGGCCGGACAGCACGATGGTCCGGACCTGGGACAGGGCCTCCAGGGCGTACCGCCCGCCGACCCGGCCGACGCCGCTGGCGCTGCCCCCGCCGCCGCCGAACGGCAGGTGGGTCTCCCAGTAGTTCGAGGACTCGTTGACGTTCACCCACGCCGCCCGCACCGCGTCGGCGTAGCGCAGGCCGGTGCCCGCGTCGGCGGTGTAGATGGACGCCATCAGCCCGTACGGCAGGTCATCGGTCAGCGCGATCGCGTCCTCCAGCGACGCGACCTCGATGACCGGCGCGACCGGCCCGAAGGTCTCCTCACGGGCCACGATCGCGTCCCTGGGGACGTTGTCGAGAACGGTGGGCCGCCAGTACAAGCCCGTGGGACGCCCGGGCGTCAGCGTCGCCGCCGGTGATGAGGCCCGCGCCGCGCGCGAGCGCGTCGGCCACGTGGCGGGCGGTCTTGGCGGCGACGTCGGCGTTGTTCAGCGGCCCCATCGTGGTCCGCGGGTCGAACGGGTCGCCCAGCACGACCTCCTTGCCGACCGCGGCGGCCAGCGCTTCCACGAACGCGTCGTGCACCCGCTCGTGGACCAGGATCCGCTCGGCGGCCGTGCAGCTCTGCCCCGAGCACAGGTAGGCCCCGGCGATCGTCCCGGCGACCGCCCGGTCCAGGTTGGCGTCGTCCATGACCACCAGCGGGCCGTTGTTGCCCATCTCCAGCAGCTGGGCCTTGCCCGCGGCCCGCCGGGCCACCGACAGGCCGGCCTGGGTGGACCCGACGAACGCGACGGCGGCGACGCCCGGATGGCCGGCGATCTCGTCGCCGACGACCGGGCCGGGGCCGGGCAGGAAGGCGACCGTCCCCGGCGGCAGGCCCGCGTCGGCGATGGCGTCCACGAGCACCGCGCTGCACACGGACGTGCTCGGCGCGGGCGCCCACACGACCGTGTTTCCCGCCGCCAGCGCCGGCGCGATGACCTGAGCGGGCATCGTGTATGGCCAGTTCCACGGGGTGATGACGGCGACCACGCCGAGCGGCCGGCGCTCGACGAGGACCCGGGCGCCGGGCAGCCGGCTGGGCGGGATCGCGCCGTCCAGGCGCAGGACGTCCTCGGCCGCGTCGCGCCAGTAGCCGATCAGGTCATCGACCTCCGGATAGGCCTCGGCCTGCAGCGGCTTGCCCTGGTCGAGGGTGAGCGCCAGGGCCAGCTCGTCTCGCCGCCGCTGGCAGGCATCGGCGACCTTGTGCAGGGCACGCGCCCGCTCGAAGGCCGTTTCGGCCGCCCACCCGCCGAGCGCGCCGGCGGCGGCCCGGACCGCCGCGCCCGCGTCGGCGCGGTCGCCCTGGGCAACGTGCCCGATCAGCTCGCCGGTCACCGGGCTGGTGGCCGGCTCGTACTGGCCCGCCCGCGGGGGCTGCCAGCGCCCGTTCACGAACAGGTCCACGGTGCGCGGTGACTGGGGGGTCATCGGGGGCCTTCCTGCGTGCTGATGATGGCGACGGTGCTAACGGTAGAGCGGCCGGGCGCAGTCGCCGCGGATGACCGCCGGCCAGGTAGCGCCGGGCGCACTGGCAACCAGTTAGGCCTTGCAGAATCATAAAGAAACCACTAATGCGAGTCTTAACGGAGGATCACGCTTGCCTTAGCCTGTATCCCAGGGACTTTCACGTGACCGAAGTGGGGGGGCGACGTGATCCAGGACTTGCAGCCCGCAGACCCGGCGAGGGTGGGACCGTACCGGCTGGTCGGGCGGCTCGGGGCCGGCGGGATGGGGCGGGTCTACGTCGCCCGCTCGCCCGGCGGCCGGATAGTGGCGATCAAGGTGATCCGGGCCGAGCTCGCCGAGGACCGGGGCTTTCGCGACCGCTTCGCGCGCGAGGTGGCTGCCGCCCGGCATGTCAGCGGCATCTTCACCGCGGCCGTTATCGACGCCGACCCGGACGGGGAGACGCCGTGGATGGCGACGGCCTACGTGCCGGGGCCGTCCCTGGCCGACGCGGTGGAAGAGCACGGCCCGCTGCACGCTGACTCGGTGCGCGCGCTCGCGGCCGGCCTCGCTGAGGGATTGCAGGCCATCCACCAGGCAGGACTGGTGCACCGGGACCTGAAGCCATCGAACGTGCTGCTGGCGGCGGACGGGCCCCGCGTCATCGACTTCGGGATTTCCCGCGCGCTGGAAGGCAGCCGGCTCACCGAGACGGGGATGCTCGTCGGCTCGCCCGGGTTCATGTCGCCGGAGCAGGCGCGAGGCCTGGTCGTCGGCGCGCCGAGCGACGTGTTCAGCCTGGGCGCGGTGCTCACGTTCGCCGCCACCGGGCAGGGCCCTTCGGCGGCGGCCCCACGATGGCCCTGATGTTCCGCGTGGTCCACGAGCCGCCGGACCTGGCCGGGGTCCCCGATGCAGCTCCGGCCGCTCCTTGAGGCTTGCCTGGCGAAGGAGCCAGCCGACCGGCCTTCTCCGGGCCAGCTGCTTGAGTTCCTCAGCGAGGGAGTCGGCGTCCTGACGCCCGACTGGCTGCCACCGGCGGTCACGGCGACCTTCGGCCAGTACGTGCCGGCCAATCCGGGGCCGCCATCCGGCCCGCGGACCGCGAGCCAGCTGGGGGCGACGCCGCCGCAGGGCAGCCAGCCCGCGCCCGCCACGGTCCCGGCCAGCGGGCTTCCGGGGACCCAGGGGAACGGGACGCCGGCGCCCGTGCCGACGGTGCTGAGCGGCGCGGGCACGACGCCGCCCGCGGCGCCCGAGCCGACCGTCCTGAGCGGCGCGCAGGCGTGGGGCGAAGGCACCCAGGCCACCGCCTCGCTGAAGCCCTCAGGCCCGGTGACGCCCGGGCCGTGGGCGCCGGGCCCGGCAGGCACGGGCACCAGCACTGGCGCGACCAATCCGTCCGGCGGCATCCCGCCCCGGCGCGGGGGCCTGCGGAAGCGGTGGCTGCTCGTGGCCGCGGCCTGTGTGGCCGCGGTGGCGATCGTGGCCGGCGTGGCGACGGCGATGACCAAGTCGTCGGGTGACACCAAGACCGTGAACACGGGCCAGACCTCGGCATCACCGTCTCTTGACTCGACATCGACGCCAACCGCCTCGCCGTCGCCCACGCCGACAACCGCCACGCCGACGACCGCGCACCCGTCATCGCAGGCCGTGACGCAGCCGACCACCCAGCCCACCTCGACCTGGTCGCCCACCACTACGCCTACGCCCACGTGGACGACCACGGCCACCCCGACCACCACGACCACGACCAGCGCGCCAACCGCGACGCCATCGAGCACCTCGGACGGCGGATGCTCGTCGGGCTGCTCACCGACTCCCAACGCCGCGGCCACCAACCCCTGAGGCCGTTACCCGGGCGGCCTGCCCCGCTAGCTGACGCCGGCCAGCTGCCACACGTGGCGGAGGAAGGCGCTCGCGCGGCGCGGCCGGCTGCCCCTAGAGGCGGACGGCGCGGCAGCGGGCGAAGCCGCCCCCAGCCTCGGGGTCTGCTCCGGTGCCCGTCGGAAGGCGGCGATGGCAGGCGCGTCGCGCATGGTCGCCTATCGTCATCGGGCCTAAATGATTGACAGCTTGGGGGCCGGCGCCCCCGAAGTCTGAATCAGTTAGGCCCGTTGACCGCTGCCGGCTAACGATGACCAGCAGCGACAGAGACCACGTCGCCCGCGGCGGCCTCGCGCTCGCCTACGGCCTGCTCCTCATCGCGCGGCGACCCGCCCCGGCCCCCGCCGTCACGCCGGTAACGCCAGCCGCCTGAGCTGACCGGGGATGGCTGGCCTGTTTAAGGCGTCTCTCCTTTACCGGTCATAGCCGGAGAAATTAGCCCCTCCGCCAGCCTGGGCGCAGCTCTCCGCACAACCCGAAAGTCGAGGGTAATATTTGGCTAGGCCTGTCTGGGGAACGGGCTGAGTCCTATCTAAGTCTTTGCGCGGGGGCGGGGATGATTTGACGGGCTTTCATAGCAGGGAAGCAATTCTGTCCAGGGTCGACGAATTGCTAGTCGTCACGCCGCAGTCCCAGGCTGAGTTCCGCAGCCGGCCTTCGCTGCTGATTGAGGGATGCGGTGGTTCCGGGCGCACGGAGTTGCCAGCCGAGATCAGCCGACGCTGGTCGCGGCGCACTCCGGTCACCGTGATAGACGCGGGGAAACCTTCTCGTAGGTGATGCTGGCTACTGCTTGCCGTGCCAGGACCAGGGGATTTCGCCGTGTTCGTCACCTGGCTTGGCGTTAGCGCCGTCTCGCGGGCCGGGGTGTTGGCCGGAGGCAGCGAGAGCCTCGCGCAGTTCGTCGAAGCGGAGCGCGACCTTCACCTGCTCGCCGTCGAGCTGAAAAAGCGTGGCGACGCGCACGGGACCGGCTGCGGGGTCTGCTTCCGGGTTGGAAGGCCAGGTCGCGTCCTGCTCGACCACGACGGCCTGGTCGTTGACGGGGTGCCATGAGATGGGCTCGAGGTGGACGCCCGCGTGCCCGATCCACTGGACGAACGCCTCGACCCCGGCCGATTGACCCCGCGGGCCACCCACGACGATGCCGGCACTGGCCACCGCGCGGGCGGCGGTCAGGTCCTTGTCGTTCACAGCGCGATGCCACTGGTGTACTGGCGCCCAGTCCTCGGTGTCGCCGGTCGTGTCGATGCCCTCGGTCATGACGATCCCTTCGCATGCGATTCGCATACGTCGAACTGTATGCGAATCGCATACGATTGGCCAGCCACGTACGGGGCAGGGCAAGGAGGGCGTTGTGGCTGAAAGCGGCGGACCAGGCCAGGTGCTGTTCCAGTTCGTCCGATTCTGGTCGCGGCGGTGGACCGGGGCCGGGTCCGGGGCCGACGTCGAGCGGGGTCGCGACGTCATGGTGACCGAAGCCGTCATCGCGTACTCCGGCCGCGGCGGCGCCACGATCAACCAGGTGGCCGAAGAACTGGGCATCGACCAGTCCGGAGCCAGCCGGATGGTCGCCGACGCGGTCGCACGCGGCTACCTCAGCAAAGGGGCCGCCGTCGATGCCCGACGACGAGTCGTGCAAGTCACCGAAGATGGCCAGCAGCTAGTCGCACGGGCACGCGCGTGGCAGGAGGCCATCTTCGCCGACCTGACCGCTGGCTGGACGCCGGCCGAAGTCGAGCAGTTCACCAGGCTGATGCGCCGGCTCTGCCAGACGCCCCCGCCACCCCGGGCGATATGACCGACGGCGTTCCGCGAGCGTCAAGGCCATCACCTTTTTCAGCCCGCACTGGCGTGGTAGCCAGGCCATGACCGGGATCACGGTTTCCGTGCGATTCCGTTGTAGCCGAAGCTGATGCCCGCGGTGTGGCCGGATTGTCCCGCCGTGAGCCACTCGGTGCCCGACACCAGCCCGGGGCCGGCGGACTGGAGCTCGGCGAAGAACCGTGCCACCTGCTCACGGCCACGGAGCGTCATCGGCGCGGAGGACATGGCGTTGTACCGCCGCGTCGTCTGCGCGGACACCTCGCTGCGAATGTCGCTTGCCCCGTGCACCAGGACAAGGTAGCTGCCCGGCGCGAGCGGCCGCATGAGCCGCGCGACGATCGCGTGCGGGTCGTCGGAGTCCGGGATGAAGTGCAGGACCTGGATCAAGAGCACGGCGACCGGGCGCGAGAGGTCCAGTTCCCGTGCCGCCTGGGCCAGGATCGTGGTGGTGTCGCGCAGGTCGGCCTGGAGGTAGCCCACGCTGCCCTCGGCGGTGCCGGTCAGCAGCGAGCGGGCGTGCGAGATCACCTCGGGGTCGTTATCGACGTACAGGATCCGCGCGCGCGGCGCGGCGGCCTGCGCGACCTCGTGCGTGTTGCGCGCCGTCGGCAGGCCCGAGCCGATGTCGATGAACTGCAGGACGCCGTGCTCGCTTGCGAGCAGGGTCACGGCACGGATCAGGAACTGGCGCGTCAGTTGCGCCACGCTATCCACGTAAGGCACGACTTCTCTGATCGCGTCCCCGGCGTCCCGGTCGGCCTGGAAGTTGTCCTTGCCGCCCACCCAGTAGTTCCAGATCCGGGCGGGACTGGCCACGTTCGGGTTGAACTGATCGGCCACGAGGCCACCATATGCAGCGGCGAACGCGCCGGGGAAGCACGAGCGGTCAATTTAACCTCGCGGAAAACAATCCCTGCGGGCCCCGGATTACGTACTGAAGTGGGCGACCAGGCCGGCCGCGATCCATTCGGCGGTCATCAGCATTCCCGCAGATGACCGCTGATCTTCGCTGCTCTCATTAGGGAGTTACCCGGGCTGGTGCCTTGCGTGCAAACCGCGACATGGAGGGACGCCATGAAAAAACGCTTGTCCAGACAAATGAAATTTTCACTGCTGGGCGTAACCGCGGCAGCCGCCGCCAGCTCCCTGACCCTGATGGGCATGACCGCCCATGCGGCGCCAAAGCACGTCAGCGACGACGGGACGGTCCTGCAGACGAACCTGGTTTCCGACCTGCCGGGCGCGGCTGCCGTCACCGACCCTAACCTGGTCAACCCCTGGGGCATCTCCGAGAGCAGCGCCAGCCCCTTCTGGTTCTCGGACAACAACGCCGGCGTCACCACGCTCTACCAGGTCCCCGGTGCCGGCACCGCGCCGGTCACGGTCAGCCCGCTGGTCGTGAACATCCCGACCCCGGTCGGTCCCACCGGGGGCACCCCGACCGGGACGGTGTTCAACGGCTCGAGCGCCGCCTTCATGGTCACCGGCCTGAACAAGAGCGGCCAGACGGCGTCCGCCGCGGCGGCGTTCCTGTTCTCGTCCGAGGACGGGACGATCACCGGCTGGAACCCGGGCATCGACCCCACCGGCAAGTTCGCCGGCGCGGGAGGCGCCAGCGGCGAGGCCGCCCTCGCCGTGGACAACTCGGGCAACAACTTCACCAACCCCGACCCCGATCAGCAGACCGGGGCGGTCTACAAGGGGCTGGCGATCGCGACAAGCAGCACGCCGATCATCGCCGCTGACGCCGCCAGCACCTCCCTGCTGTACGCGTCCAACTTCCGCTCCGGGGCCGTCGAGGTCTACGACGCGAACTTCCACAAGGCGGCGCTGCCGTCCGGCGCGTTCCGCGACGCGTACCTGCCCCGCGGCTACGCCGCGTTCGGCATCCAGGTGCTCAACGGGAAGGTCTACGTCACCTACGCCAGGCAGGACGCCGCCAGGCACGATGACGCCGCCGGCCCCGGGCGCGGGTTCGTGGACGTCTTCAGCCTGGACGGCACCCCCGGCCTGCCCGGCAACCGGGTCCGGCTGATCTCGCGCGGGTCGCTGGACTCGCCCTGGGGACTAGCCGTCGCGCCGCAGGGCTTCGGCGGCATCAGCGCTCCCGGCAGCGACCCGGTGCTGCTGGTGGGCAACTTCGGTGACGGGCGCATCCACGCCTACGACGCGGCCAGCGGACGGGCGCTGGGCGAGCCAGGGACCCCGACGGCGAGCCCATCCAGATCCAGGGACTGTGGGCCTTGCGGGTCGGCAACGGCGGGAAGGGCGGCGTCACCAGCGCGGTCTACTTCACCGCCGGTCCCTTCGGTGAGTCGCACGGCCTGTTCGGCTCGCTGACCACGGCCGCGCGCGGCTCGGCCGAAGGGCCGGCCGAGGGACAGTGGGTACAGGCAAACCTGGACGTGGTGCAGATGGACCTGCAGCAGCTCAACCAGGACCGTGCCAGCGGGGCATCCGCGGCCACCATCGACCAGGACGCCCAGACCCTTAACGCCGACTTCCGCCAGCTGGCGGAGGCGGAGCGGGCCCTGACGGCCGACGCCGTCCGTCACCCGGGCTCGTAACCGGCCTAGGCCGGGCAAACCGGAGGCGGGCCAGCCCAGGCCCGCCTCCGGCGCGCTTTTCCGCCGGCCGCGCTCCTTCAGGTGGCGCCGCTTCAACCACAGCGGTATCGCCTGCGGAACTTCGCACACTCCCCGTAGGGACAATTCGCCCATATCGCCGTGGAAAGTGGTCGCAGAGTGTGCGAAGCCTGTCCGGAGGCCAGCCGCGAGTGCACTGGTAAGCCTGCGCCTGTACCGAAGTTATTGTCGATGAGAGCGACGCAGTCCTTGGCGGCGCGCTCTTGCCGGTTCCATTGCGCGTAGAATTTGTGGACATCGGTGATGGCGCGGAGAATCGCCTCCTTGCCTGCTTTTTCGCGTTCCTGCCATCTTGCGTGAATGTCGTCGCGCCGTTTTCTCGACAGGCGCGCCAGGGGGCTGTCGAGTTCTGCTTCCATTCCGCTTTTGACGAATTCTGAGTACTCTGCTGCCAGCTCTTCCGCGGTAGCGTTATAAGGCGCGGCATGCCGCCAGTCGCCGATGGCGACTTCGATGGAAGCCGGCTTGGAGAGCTCGCTGCGGTACTGAAGCCTGAGTACGGCTTCCTTTATAAAGGCACCGGAGATGGTCAAGGTGAATAGCGGTCCCCGGGCGTGAAGTGGCCCTTCTGCTGTACTCAAGGCTACATCGGCGAGGAGTTCAAGGAAGTCGCGTCGCGGCTGGCTCGCCGGTCCTCGGCTCGAGGCCTTCGTTGCCGAAGTAGCGCCGGCATCATGACCCCCGGCCGCGGCGTGCAGTTCCTCGATGCGCTCTAGCAGGCGAGCTTCGCCCTTCTCGTGGTCCGCGACAAGGCTTCCCAGAAGGACGTCGATCGAGGCCGGGGGATCGTCGTCCCGCAGGCCCGCGGAGGCGAGCTGCTCGTCAAGCCATTCCTTCATCGGGACGAAAACTGAACTCGCCGCAAGCAGCTCCAGTTTCTCGCTCCAGTGCGAGCCGGCCGTTATTTCCCGCGGCAGATCGAACTCGCCATCCAGCCGGCGCCTGGCGCTGATGAATGCCTGCCAGCGCTCGACCTGCCAGTCCGCCAATTGACTGTCCTGTCTATGCTGGTCGCGCCAGTCAATGCATACGGCCATAAGGCGATCGCGTGCTAGCGCTCCTAGGTCGCCTCGCCCGGCGGCGTCCATGACGGGCACGAAATCAACGGCGAGTGATCTGCAGTCGAGTGAATTCAGGTATTTATCGAACCACTGGCCGGCCTCGTCATGCCGGCCATAGCGAGCTGCCATGAGGCTGAAGAAGAGCGCGGACTTGCCCGACTCGATGCGCGTGGCCCGGAGTGCCGCCCGCTCGGCGACTTCCTTGCTTCCGCTGATCGAGGCGAAGGTAGCGACCAGTGCGGGTGTTAGCCAGTATCCGGGAGCGTCCAGTATCAGTCGCTCAGCTTCCTCCAGGAGCCTAGCAGGGGACACGACCTCTTTATTCAGGGCCTTGAGCATCCCTATGGCCCGCCGGCGGGCAACCTGGTGGTGGCCGAACTCCCGGTCAAGCTGGGCCTGGCCGCAAGCAGGGCCGCCTGGGCGGACGACCTGGCCCGATCCTCGCTGACGTAATCCAGGAACTGCTGACGCAAGTCGCTCAGTTCACCCCGGGTAGCTTTCTGCAGCTTGGTGATTTCAGCGACAGACGTGCCAAGATCCTTCAGGTCATCCCGAAGTGATTTCCGTAGGTCGGCGAGGGAATTGCTAATGTTCTTGAGCGAATCATTGGAGGCTCCAGAGCGCAGGCCGCCTATGTCCTTCTCAATGGCCGCGAGCCTCCTGGCGATCGAGTCCTCATCCACGGTGCTGCCTCAGGCGAGGCCCGCATCCTCGATTATTCATCATCGCCTATTTCGGCTTCGAGAAATTTCCGACGATCGGCGAGGTCATCCCTGAATTCTCTGATCCGTTCGATGGCTAGCCTGGCATCCGTCTCCACCGAGGCAGTGAGACTGAGTCCCTCATCGTTCAGCTGGCCAGCCCTGGTCATGCCCTGATGCCGCTCGTCCGCGATATTGGCGTCCTTGGAGTCCGCGGCCAATCCCTCCAGCTCGCGCACCCAGGCCGTCGCCTGCTCTTGCGCGGTTTCCAAGTCGCGCCTGGCCTTGCTGCCCGATGTCGTCGCGGGATCGGCGTCGCACTTGGCCCGCAGCCGGGTAGCTTCGCGAAGCCCTACGGCCAGCGTCCACTCCTGGCCATGGAGCTCGATCTCGTGCTCGACGTGGTCGGGCAAGGTTCCGGTTGAGTCCAGGTGGGACAGGACCTGATCTGTTGCCCTCATGGCACGTTGCAGCAGCACCCGGGATGAGCCATCAAGCTCTGCTAGCCGCACGACCTGATTCTGGCCCAGCGCGATGGCTGGCCTGCTGGCGGCGGTGGCGTCGGACAGCTTCAGCCGGCTCGCCCGCGCCATGGCCCCGATCCCGGCGGCCACCGCGATGGCGCTCGCGACAACGGGCCACAATGAAACGCTCGCTACCTGGCGCAGCATCACCGAGCAGAAAAGCACCAGCAGGCTCCCGATCAGCCATCCCATTGCCCCGCGAACGCGTCGCCGTGATCGAATCGCGATCTGCTGACGAGCCTCGTCCTGCCGGGCCCGCTCCACAGCCAGCGCATCTGGGTTTATGACGGCTTTGGGTCGCACGCGCCCGAACCAGGCATCGAGGTCCTCCCCCGGCACGGCCGACAGCTCATCACGCTGGGCATGCTGAAGCTCCATGCTTCGACACCATCACCAAGTACCCGCCCCTAGCGCGATGTAGCAGAAGACAGATCCCTAGCCAAGATTTTAGACATCGCGCTTAACCCTGGCAACGGCCCGGGATCGCTTACGCGGTATCGCAAAAATGCCGCCGCCGTGCCCTTGGCGGTGGAACTCGGCTTAGCGGAGGTGCGGGTTGACTTTGCGCTGGCCTTATCCCGAATGCGGCATGCCCGTCGCCAACGGGAATCGGGCAGCACATCCACTCGGGTCGCCACGCCGGGCCCGGCTCAAGCACCCGGGTCCTGATGCCGTCGGCGTCTCGCGCTGTTTACACGCGCGGCCGGAGCAAGGGGCCGCGGCACCGGACCGTTACCGCGCTGGCCGACGCGCTCGCGCTGGAGGGGGATGCTCGCGCGCAGCTCGCCCGGGCACCCGGTGCCGGGGCGAGCCCTCAGCCCGGTGTAAGGAAACACCAGTTCAACGGTGGTGACATGGTTTCCGGTGCTCATGTGCCGGCCCGGCGGGTCCATGGCTCCCGGGACGCGCCTGGCTGGCGGCCGTGAATATGTGATATCATTTTGATAGAATACAGATAGCACGGTGCGACCGCCGGTCACGGCGGTGCCGCGGGCCAGAGGAGGCCACCATGCAGGCATCACCCCCAGCCAGCCGCTCCATGATCGTCACCACCACCGAGAACATCCCGGGCACGCGCGTGGTGAAGACGATCGGCCAGGTGTTCGGGCTCACCGTCCGGTCCCGGAGCCTCGGCGGCAACATCGTCGCCGTCCTCAAGGGCCTCGTCGGCGGCGAGATTGGCTCCTACGTCAAGCTCAACGAGGATTCGAGGCGCCAGGCGCTCGACCGCATGGTGGCGAACGCGGCCGCCATGGGCGCGAACGCCGTCACCATGATGCGGTTCGACTCCACCGAGATGGGCGCGGCCATGAGCGAGATCGTGGCCTACGGCACCGCCCGGGTGATCGAGTGGACCGACGCGCCCTCGGCCGGCGACGCGGCGCGGGACGCAGACGCATGAGCGTCACCAACTGGGTCATCATCGCGATCGTGATCGTGGGGATCGTCGCTGCCCTGCTGGGCCTGGACCGTTACCGCGGCGGCCGCAAGAGCGCCAGCGGCAGTAACGCGCTGCCCACGGACGAGGTCTTCATCGACCCGGAGACCGGCCGCACGATGCGCGTGTGGTACGACCAGGACTCGGGGAGGCGCGAGTACCGGCCCGAGTGACGGGCCCCGATGCCAGGCGACCCGCCTTCGGATGGCCCCGCCCGCATGGGGCGGGGCCATCCTTCAGACTCAGCCCGGCGGCACCGGGGCGTAGCCGGCTGGCCGGGCGGTGAACGTGCCCCGGCCCTGCGTTCGGCTACGCAGCCGGTTCGCGTAACCGAACAGCTCGGTCAGTGGCACGGTAGCGGTGACAGCGGCCATCCCGGCCCGCACCGCCGAGTCCGCGACGTGGCCGCGCCGGGCGGCGAGGTCGCCAAGCACCCCGCCCACGGCGTCGGCGGGCACCGTGACGGTGACCTCGGCGACGGGCTCCAGGAGCTGCGTCACGCTCGCGCGCAATGCCGCCCGCAGCCCGAGCCGGCCCGCCGTGCGGAACGACATCTCCGACGAGTCGTTGGGGTGGGTGGCCCCGTCGGTGAGGGTGACCCGCAGCCCCGTCACCGGGTGGCCGGACGGCCCCTCGGCCAGGGCGTCCCGGCAGCCAGCCTCCACCGCCCGGATGTACTCGCGCGGCACGCGGCCGCCGGCCACGGTCGACCGGAACGCGAATCCCTCCTCATCTTCGGCGTCCGCCGGCTCGACATCAAGGACGACATGGGCGAACTGGCCGGCCCCACCGTCCTGCTTGACGTGCCGGTACACCAGCCCGGACACCCCGCGGACGACGGTCTCCCTGTAGGCCACCTCCGGCCGCCCGGTCATGACCTCCAGGCCATGCGCCCGGCGGATCTTCTCTACCGCCACCTCCAGGTGCAGTTCTCCGAGGCCGGACAGGACCGTCTGGCCGGTGTCGGGATCGCTGCGCACGGCCAGCGAAGGGTCCTCCTCGACCAGGTTCGCCAACGCCGACGCCAGGCGTCCGGTGTCGGCGGCCCTGCGTGCCTCCACGGCCACCGAGACCACCGGGTCGGCGATCACGGGCGGTTCGAGGACCAGCGGGTCGCCTGGATCGCAGAGGGTGGTGCCGGCCCGCGCTGCCTTCGGCCCGGCGACCGCGACGATATCGCCGGCGACCGCGCCATCGAGCTCGGAGTACCGGTCGGCCTGGACCCGCAGGAGCCGGGAGACCCGCTCGGTGCGGCGGGCGCCGGCATCCCACACTGCCGCCCCCTTGCGCACCGTTCCCGAGTACACCCGAAGGTAGGTGAGCCTGCCCGTGCCGGTCGCGACCACCTTGAACACCAGAGCGGCGAACGGCGCCGCCGGGTCGGCGGGCCGTTCCCGCGCCACGCCGCCATGGGTACCGCGCACTGGAGGCACGTCAAGGGGCGAGGGCAGGTAGGCCACGACGGCGTCGAGCAACGGCTCGATCCCGCGATTGCGGTAGGCCGAGCCGCATAGCACCACGAGGCCGTCGCCGGTGCGGGTGAGATCGCGCAGCGCGCAGGACAGCGTCGCGGCGGACACGGTCCCCTGCGCGCAGAACTCCTCCAGCGCCGCCGGATGGAGCTCGGCCACCGCTTCCTCCAGCAGCCGGCGACGCTGGCGCGCCTCCTCCCTGAGCTCGTCCGGCACCGGGGCCGCCTCGGCGGTCTCGTGCCCGTCGCGCCAGACCAGCGCGCGCAGGCGCAGCAGGTCGATGACGCCGGTGAACCGGTCCTCCCGCCCGATCGGCAGTTGCACCACGAGCGGGGCCGGGTGCAGTCGCCTCCGGATCGAGTCGACAGCCGCGTCGAGTTCCGCGCCTGCCCGGTCCAGCTTGTTGACGAACGCGATTCGCGGCACCCCGTACCGGTCGGCCTGCCGCCACACCGATTCGCTCTGCGGCTCGACGCCCGCCACGGCGTCGAACACCGCGATTGCCCCGTCGAGGACCCGCAGTGAGCGCTCAACCTCGTTGGAGAAGTCGACATGCCCTGGCGTGTCGATGAGATTGAGCCAGTGGCCGTCCCAGCCGCAGCTCACGGCCGCGGCGAAGATGGTGATCCCCCGCTCGCGCTCCTGGGCGTCGAAGTCGGTGACGGCCGTTCCGTCATGGACTTCGCCGCGCTTGTAGGTGGTTCCCGTGACATACAGGATCCGTTCGGTGATGGTGGTCTTGCCTGCGTCGACATGGGCGAGGATGCCCAGGTTGCGGACGCCGCTGAGTGAGTTGGCGGAAAGACGGTGCAGGCCGGTGCGCACGGGACTTGACCTTTCGCGGTGATCAGGGCCAGGACGGCGCGATTCCCGTGGCGGGCCGCTTCCGGATGCCGGCGCGAGAACCGGCACGCCTCAAGGGCGTACCGGACAGCGGGCCCGGGTCAGGGACTCGTCACGAGTTCCAGCGGTGGCCGCGCGGCCGCCGCCGGGCAACCGGAGACGCCAGAATCACCTCGTACCGCGACTGAGGGACGGGAGCAACGGCGCGGTGACGCATGGCCGGCTCCCTTCGCTCGTCGCTGCGCGCTGCGTCGCACGGCAGCGCGGTTAGTCAGGAGGGTAGTGAACCGGCCGCTACGGCGAAACTGGTTTTCCGCCGACGGGCCACGACGCGTCCCCGCCACCGCGACACGGCCAGGAGCGGGCCAGGGTCAGGCCTGGCCGGCGGCCAGCTGGGCCGCCATCAGCTCGACCAGCTTCTGCAGCCCGCGCAGCGGGCGCACCATCACCGTGAAGCTGACCAGCTTCCCCTCGGCGTTCCAGCGCAGCATGTCCACGCCCTGAACGTAGCTGCCGTCAAGGTCGGCCTCGAACTCCAGCACCGCGCTGGTGTTGTCATGCCACTGGCTGACGTAGCGCAACGAGGGGCCAAGGACCTTCAGCGCCGCGCTCAGGTAGCTGCTCGTGAGTGCCTTGCCCTCCTGCGGGGCGAACACCGCCGGGGACCGGAAGACGACCTCATCAGCCAGCAGGTCATCCAGGAGGGCCGGGTCCCTCGCCTCGACCACGGCGTGCCAGCGGGCCAGGACTGCGGGCTGATCAGACATGGGTGTACTCAAGTCCATCAACTCCGGCGCCGTCAAGGGCGTGTTATACCTGCGGGCACGGACCTGGTGGTGCTGAAGACCGTGATCGCGGCCGCCGTCGGCGACTGCTTCGAGCTGTCGCTGTCGGTCGACGGCCATGCCGCGTCGAGTACGAGTACCCGCGCCGGTTCGTTGACGAGCAGGAGCGAGGCCCCTTCCCACGGTGGCGGCACGAGCATGCGTTCGCCGCCACGGACGGCAGGACGCGCATGGTCGACGTCGTGGAGTTCCGGTCACCGCTGGGCCTGGCGGGCGCCATGGCCGACCGCCTGGTGCCCGATCACTCCATGCCGCGACTGCTCCGACGGCGCAACGCCTGGCTCAAGGCCACCCTGGAAGCCCGCGGCTGACAGTTGCCCCATCACGCCCGGGCCGGCGTCAACGCTGGCGCTGGTCGCGGTCGCCCCGGGCCCATGGTGACCGGATTGCCCCGGCGATCGAGCCGGACCGGGCGGTGCCCGGCCCAGTCCGCAGCCTCCGGGTCGAGGGACAGCGCCAGGCCTCGCGGGCGGCGGCCTCCGGTTTGAAGCGGCGGCCGGTTTGAAGCGGCGGCGCGACGGTTACGAACGCGGAGTTGAGCGGGCCAAAGACGGGAGGCACCATGCCACTGTGGAACGTGTACCACCCCGTCGGTGCGTACACCGAGCAGGACAAGCGAGGCTTCGCCGACCGCGTCGCCAGCGGATACGCGGCCCGCGGGCTACCCCGCTTCTACGTGGTGGTCCTGTTCCATGAGGTCGGCCAGGGCGCGTTCTACATCGGCGGCGAGCCGGCCGGCGATTGCGTGCGGATCGCCATTGACCACATCGCCCGCCACCACAGTGAGCCGGAGAAGCGGGAAGCCGCCCGGCAGTGGCTCACGTCCCTGATCGAGCCGTTCGCGGCGGGCAAGGGCCTGCGGTGGGAATTCCACGTCGATGAGACGCCGAGGGACCTGTGGATAATCAACGGGCTGGTTCCGCCGCCCTCTAGTTCGGACGTCGAGAAGCTGTGGGCGCGGGAGAACCGGCCGGTTCCGTACTGACGGCCGGGCGGGGGTGAGCACGCGCCCGGCATTGCCCCGGTACAGGAGTATTGGGTACCGTGCTCCGCGATGAGGGCTTTCGTCATCACGGCGCCGGGCCAGGCGGGCGTCCAGGACGTGGACCCGCCGGCGGCCATGCCCGGCGAGGTCGTCATCGACGTGGGGCGGGCCGGGGTCTGCGGCACCGACGTGGAGCTGTTCACCGGGGACATGCAGTACCTGCACGAGGGGCTGACGTCCTACCCGGTCCGGATCGGCCATGAGTGGATGGGAACGGTCAGCGCGGTCGGCGAGGGCGTGGACCGGCGCTGGCTCGGCCGGCGGGTCACGGGCGACACGATGCTCGGCTGCGGACGGTGCCGGCGCTGCGGGGACGGCTACCACCATGTCTGCGCGCACCGCACCGAGCTGGGGATCCGCGGGCCGGCCGGGCGCGCTGGCGGAAAAGGTCGCGGTCCCGCACACGGCGCTGCGCGAGCTGCCGGAGGAGGTGGACGACATCCGGGGCGCGCTGGCCGAGCCCGGCGGCAACGCGCTGCGCGCGGTGCGGGCGGCGGCGCTGCGGCCCGGCGACCGCGTGCTGGTGCTCGGGCCGGGCACGATCGGGATCCTGGCCGCGATGTTCGCGCGGGCCGCCGGCGCGGAGGTGCACCTCATGGGCCGGGCCGACCGCTCGCTCCCGTTCGCCGCCACCCTGGGCTTCGACGGCGCCTGGACGGCGCAGACCCTCCCGGAACTGCCGTGGGACGCGGTCATCGACGCGTCCAACGCCCCGCGGCTGCCGGCCAGGGCAGTGGAGCTGGTGGAGCCGGGCAAGCGGGTGGTCTACATCGGCATCGCGCCCGCCGAGAGCCGGCTCGACACCCGGGAGCTGGTGCTCAGGGACGTGACCGCGGTCGGCATCCTCGGCGCGTCCGCCGGCCTGGATGGCGCCATCGACGCCTACGCGCGCGGCGAGGTCGACCCCGCGCCGCTGGTCGCCGCGACGGTGCGGCTTGAGGACCTCGCGCCGGTCCTGGCCGGCCGGTTCCCCGGCGAGTCGGGGCCCGGCCCGAAGGTCCACGTCGCGCTGCACGGGGACAGCCGGCAAAGCACGGCACCGGTCACGGGCGCGCCGCGTCGCCCGAACGGGTGACGTTGCCCCTCGTCCGGTGCCGCGTCAGGCGGGCTTGACCGCGTGGACGCGCTCCACCGTGCCGGCCTTCAGCCGTTCGGTTTCGACGATCCGAAATCCCGCGGCCTGGACAAGGGGCAGCTGGCGCCGGGTGAAGTGCTCGCCGACCGCCGGGATCGTGATTCGCTCGACGAGCCACTGGGCAGCGTAGACCGGCGGCCAGGTGCTGCCGACGTGGTCGAACAGCAGCAGCCGGCCGCCCGGGACCAGGACGCGCTTCATCTCGCCGATCGCCGTGGCGGGATGGGGGATCGAGCACAGCGACAGCGCGCACACCACGGTGTCGAACGACGCGTCGGCCGGAGGGCAGGTGCTCGGCGTCGCCCTCGAAGGAAGCCGGCGTCACGACCGAGGTCGGCGGCGCGCTCGCGGGCGATGGCGAGCATCGCCGGACTCAACTCGATCCCGGTGACGGTCACGCCCGGCGGTAGTGGGGCAGGTTGCGGCCGGTGCCGATGGCGATCTCCAGGACCCGGCCACGCGCGCGCTCGCCGAGCCATTCCCGGCCGCCGCCGAACTGGATCTTCTCGAAGAAGGCAATCTGCCTGTCGTAGCCGGGCGCGGACTTGTCCCACACCCGCTTTTGCCGTGCGGCGGGAGTTTCCATATACGCAAGCCTATTCCCGCGCGTGCTCGCGGGGCGGCCGGGACCGCGGGGCAGGCGGTGGCCGTCAAGGATTAGCGCAGGTCATCGGCGGGAAGGGGGGGCAGGAGGGCAGAACAACCGCCGATGGACAGGTCGGGCCTCGTAAACGGCCCGGACGGCGAAAGGGGGCCGCCGCATGACCACGGACGCTGCAGCTCGCTCCGTTGCGGGTGCTCGTCTTTGGCGCCGCGCTGCGCACCGGGTCCACGAACGCCCGCCTTGCCACGCTGGTGGCCCGCCTGATCGCCGAGACCGGTGCCGACGTCCACCTCGCCCGCATGCGGGACTTTTCGATGCCCCTGTACGACGGGGACGCCGAGGCCGCCGGGGGAGCGCCGCAGGGAGCGCTGGACCTGCGTGACCAGCTCGAGTGGTGCGACGCCTTCGTCATCTCCTCACCCGAGTACAACGCGTCGGTACCCGGCGTGCTCAAGAACGCGATCGACTGGGTGTCCCGCTTCCAGCCGCAGCCGTTCCAGACCAAGCACGCGCTGCTCGTCTCGGCCTCTCCCTCGCTGATCGGCGGCAACCGCGGGCTGTGGACGCTGCGGATGCCGCTGGAGCACCTCGGCACCCGGGTCTACCCGGACATGTTCAGTCTCGCCCGCGCTTACGAGGGGTTCGCCGAGGACGGGCGGCTCGCCCACTCCGGAACGCAGGAACGCCTCGCCGAGACCGTCACGGCGTTCGTTCATTTCGTTGAGGCCGACGTGCGGTATGTCTGCCTGCAGCGGGCCGTTACGGGCGGATCACGCGGTCCTCGGTCACGATCGCGGTGACCAGGTCGGCCGGGGTGACGTCGAAGGCGTAGTTCAGCGCGCGGGTGCCCTCCGGCGCGGCCCGCACGCCCTGGAAGGACGTGACCTCCTCGTCCGCCCGCAGCTCCAGGGGGATGTCCGCCCCGCTGGCGGTCGCCTCGTCGATCGTGGACTCCGGGGCGGCGACCACGAACGGGATGCCCGCCCGGCGCGCGGCGAGGGCGAGCGAGTAGGTGCCGATCTTGTTGGCCACGTCGCCGTTGGCCGCCACCCGGTCGGCCCCGACGACGACCGCGTCGGACTGCCCCCGCGCGATGAGGAACGGCCCCGCGCCGTCGGCCGCGAGGTAGTGCTCGATGCCGAGCTGGCCCAGTTCCCAGGCGGTGAGCCGCGACCCCTGCAGCAGCGGGCGGGTCTCGTCCGCGATGACGTGCGCGAGGGCGCCCCGGTCCCGCAGCGCCCGGATGACGCCGAGCGCGGTCCCCCAGCCCAGGCAGGCGAGGGCGCCGGTGTTGCAGTGCGTGTGCACCTTCAGCGGGCCCGCCCCGCACTCCTCGATGAGGAGGGCGGCGCCCCGCTCGCTCAGCCGCTTGCTGACCTCGATCGCGGTGTCGCGGACCGCGAGGGCGGCGGCCTCCACCGCGTCGGCGCCGTCGGGCGAGCACGGCCGCGACGGCGAGTACCTCGCGGCGCAGGTTGACCGCGGTCGGGCGGGCGTCGGCGATCCGCTTGACCTCGGCGTCCAGCCGGCCGGCGTCCCACCCCTCGCGCTCGGCCTGCCGGACCGCGAGCGCCACGCCGAGCGCGCCGGCCACCCCGAGCAGCGGCGCGCCCCGCACGACCAGCCGGGCGATCGCGTCGACAAGCTCGTCGACGGTGGTGAGGCGGAGGACGGACAGCCGGTGCGGAAGGGCCGTCTGGTCAATGGCGATGATGTGGCCGTCCCGCCAGCCGATAACGTCATCAAGCACGTCGCTGCCCACACCGCCGACGCTACACCCGGAGGCCGTGATGCTGCTCGCCCGACGCCCGCGAGGCGATCGTGACCACCTGCCTGGAACTGTCCCGGGCCGGGCTGGTGGTGGGGACGGCGGGCAACGTGAGCGTCCGCGAGGGCGACCTGGTGGCGGTCACCCCGAGCGGCGTGCGCTACGCCGACGCTGACCCCGGAACTGGTGGGCGTGCACCGGCTCGACGGCAGCCGCGGTCGAGGCGCCGCTCGCGCCGACGCAGCGAGCTGCCCCTGCACCTGGCGGTCTACGCGGCCCGGCCCGAGGTGGGCGCGGTCGTGCACACCCACTCGCCGGCCGCGACCGCGCTGTCCGACGCTGGTGGACGAGGTGCCGGCGGTGCACTACTACGTGGCGATGTTCGGCGGCCCGGTGCGGGTGGCCCCCTACGCCACCTACGGCACGGAAGAGCTGGCACGCAACGTGGTACGCGCGCTGCACGATCGCACCGCCTGCCTCATGGGCAACCACGGCGCGGTCACCGTCGGCCCGGACCTGGCGACCGCGCACGACAAGAGCGTGTACCTGGAGTGGCTGTGCGACGTGTACCTGCGCGCCGCGTCCGCGGGCACCCCGCGCCTGCTGCCGCCGGCGGAGATCGCCGCCGTCGCCGGGAAGCTGGCGGGGTACGGCCAGCGGCCGCCGGCGGTGCGATAGCCAATGCCGCTCAGCCGCGAGGTCCCCGGGCCGGATGCCGCGCGGGCGTGATTTCCGGTCGGCACCTTGCGCGAACAGGGCTTGCTCCCGCGATGGGTCGAAGTAGAACGGAAGGTGCTCGCGGATGAGGTCGAAGGTGCCCCCGCTTGGCTAGCAGGTCCCGGACGTCTTTCATCCAGTTGCCGAGCCACAGGTCAAGGTGGTAGTCGACCTCGTGCGCCCGCAGGCGGACGGCGTGACCGTAGGCCGCCGCGAGGTCCTCACTGGGCATGTCGCCCGGCTTGTGCGTGTTCCGGCTGCCCGGCTCTCGCGGTTCCGGCTCTGGTTCCTTCGCCATCTGCTCACTTCCCGTCGTTGCATGTCCTAGGCCAAGGGTGCTTCACTGACGGCGGAATATGCCATTCTTGGCGCATGGGCGGCAATGACGATCCGACTGATGGCAAGCCTGGCAGCGAGGGCAACCCGACAAACCTGACATTCGGCCCGCGACTACGGCAGGAGCGCCTGTCGCGAGGCTGGACGCTGAAGGACCTGGCAGTCAGGACGGCTACGACAATGGGCAGTTGTCACGGATCGAGAACGGCAGAGGGCCCACGGCAGCGCTGGCAATCGCCTGTGACCGGGCGATGCCCGAGCTGGGCGGCTGGTTCTCCGCCAACTTCGAGGCGTCACGGGCATGGGCACCGGGATGGTTCAGGCCGTGGATACCCCACGAGCTCGCCGCGATGGAAGTACGGGAGTTCGCGCTGGGAGCCGTTCCCGGGCTGCTCCAGACGGAGGGCTATGCCCGCGCGCTGTTCGACATCAGCCCCGACGCCACGCCAGACAAGACGGCAGAGCGGGTCACCGCGCGCATGCAGCGCCAGCGGAAGTTCTTCAGCAGGTCGCCCGCCGGCGCTGCTTTGCCTCATCGACGAGCTCGCACTGCGCCGCGACGCAGGCCCCGGGGTGATGGCCGCTCAGGTCCGCCACCTGATCGACGCCGCCGCCGCCGGCCCGGCGCGACGATCCAGCTCATACCCGCGATGCTGCACCCCGGCCTGCCAGGATCGATCATGCTGGCCAATGGTGCCGCGTGAGCTGGCCGCGTGCCGTCGGGTACATGCCTACGCCGAACCCCGTGATCAGCGCGAGGATCGCGCCAAGCAACATCGCGATGACCGTGCACCCGATGATTCAGCGACCACAGTTGAGCTGCCAGGGTCGCGCGTCGGCGGTACCGGCATGGTGGCGCCGGCGGCGTGACGACGCGCCTGCGGCCGCTCAGGCGAGGCCGGGCGCCGGCGGAGCTGCGGTTCGCCCAGGCGCGTCAGGCCCGGTCACATGACGCTCCGGCCCGGCTCGACTCGGCGGTACCCCGGTACCCCGTGACGCGAACGATCCTGCGCGGTGAACGCGTCGGCCTCGCTCGGGAAAGACGCCAGGCAGCGCTGCGCGCGGCCAGTGGCGCGGGCCGGCCCAGGGGCGGTCGTGCGGCAGGAGTGAGCGCGAGCCGCGGGGGTGGGCGCCCGGTCGTGGAACGCGTCCGCGACCAGCGCGAACAGCGATGCCGAGCGCACGTACTGGCCGGCGGGCGCGGCGGCGTCGCGGCGGCGCCGGCTCCGGGCCAGGGCCGCGGTGACCGCGGCGATCGACGCCGTCGAGCTGGCGGCCGGCCGACGGCGAGCTCCGCGGCGGCCGGCGGCGTCCAGCGTCGGCGCACCGGGTGGACGCGTCGAGCAGCAGGTTGCGCGCGTAGTGCCGGGCGGCGTCGGTGGTCGCGGTGAACCCGGCGACCCGCGACGCCAGCGCTCCGAACAGCGGCGTCCGCATCGGCCGACCGTCGCCGCCAGCGCCTGGTAGGCGACGTCGACCCGGCGGGCCGCGGCCCGCAGCTCCAGGTCGGAGCCGGCCGCGCTGGCCGGGTCGGCCAGCCGGTCGAGGCACCGGTCGATGAGGTCGGCGAGCGCCTCCAGCTGCTGGCGGGCGGCGACCCGGGCGACCCGGCCGACGTGCAGCGGCAGCACCAGCAGGACGGTCAGCGATCGCGACCCCGGCGCCGACCGCGGTCTCCTCCAGCCGCAGCACCAGCAGGCTGTTGGAGAACTCGTCGAGCTCCACGTACAGCTGCGACACCATGACCGTGATGCCGATGGTCATGAACGCGTAGTTGACCCGGAACAGGTAGAGCCCGAGGAACAGCGAGACCAGCACCACCACGAGCTGCAGCCAGCACCCGGTCGCCGACCAGGTGCGCGAGCACCGCCCCGACGATCACCCCGACGAACGTGCCCGCGATCCGGAAGACGCTCTTGCGGATCTGCTCGCCCGCGGTGTTGGCGCCCATGAAGGTGATGAACGCCGCGATCACCGCCCAGTAGAACCGCCGCCCGGACAGCGCGTCGCCCGCGATGATCGCGCAGGCTCGACCGCGACGCCCATCTGGATCGCGATCCGCGCGTAGGGCGCGAGCCGGATCCGCTCGATCAGCCCGCTGCCGCCCCGCTCCAGCGACGCGGCCCCGGCGACCGCGCGCCGAGCCGGGCAGCCAGCCGCCGAACGTCGCCACCTGCGGTCGGGAACTCCCCGGCGGGCGCGTCGTCGGGCGGCTGGCCCTGCCGGGTAGCAGGCGGAACGCCCGCAGCGCCGACGGCGAAGCTCGGTGACCGACGTCGCGAACCGGTGCAGGACCACCCGGCCGTCCGGAGTCAGTCCGGGACCGTTCGACATCACGGTTGTCGAGCAGCTCGCGCAGCGCCGCGGCCGCGTCGAGGACCGCGCCGAAGTCGGCGTCGCGGATGCCCGCGAGGGCGCCGGAGACCAGCGCGGTGGCCGGGGCCGGGTAGCCGCCGTCGGCGATCACCAGCGCGAACCGGGCCACGTTGCCCAGCCCGACCTCGGCGTCGAACAGGCGCTGGTGCAGGGCGGCCGCGCTCCAGCCGGCCGGGACCGCGGCCGGGCGCTCAGCTGCGCGTCGATGAGCAGGGCGGCCTCGTTGAGCCGGAGCAGCTGGCGCTGCAGCTGCCGGTCGGCCCGTTGGTTGCCGTCTTTAGTTTCTCCCGAACGGGCCCGTGGCTTCGAACAGTTCGGCCATGTCACTCGCGAGGTCGCGGGCGCGGGCGGCGTACGAGCGCTGCATCCGGCGCACCGCGGCCTCCGGCCGCGGGCGGAAGAACGCGAAGTGCACCGCGATCGTCACGGCCGCGCCGATGGCGATCTCGGCCGCGAGCCAGCCGAACTCGGCTCAGCGTGACGTAATCCTGGATGAAGAAGCCGAGGAAGGCGCCCATGAACGCGAGCATGCCGCCCATGAAGCCGCGCGGGCCGAAGCGACGGCAGTAGGTGCCGATGGCCAGCGTGACGGCGAGCAGCGCCAGCGACGCCACCCGGACGTGCACCGACAGGCCGATCGGCGAGCAGCGGCGAGCAGCGGCAGCGGCAGGAACAGCAGCGTGACCAGCTGGCCGCGCGCGGTCGGCGTACATGCCGACGCCGAACCCGCTGATCATCGCGAGGATCGCGCCGAGCATCATCGCGATGACCATGCAGCGCGTGGTTCAGCGTCCACAGCTGCGCCGCCACGCGCCGCCGGCGCCTGCGCCGGCGACCGGCGCCTGGAGGGCGCCGGTAGGCCCGGACGAACAGCCACTCGGCCGCTAGGACGACCCCGATCGCGACCACGACCTCGGTCGCCATCCGCAGGCGCATCTGCCCCGGGTCGGTCGCGTCGAGCCAGTCAAGCCACGCCCGGCCAGGGCGCCGGGCCGCTGTCACAGGGATGTCATGCCGAGAGTGAGCGCCGGTGCCGTGCCGCAGGTGGCCCGCCGTCACCGGGACACGCAATAGACGATATCCACGCCTCGTTAGCTTAGCTCACGAATTAATTGCGCAGCTCACGGCCCTCATCGCCTGGACCCGCGGTCAGCCGCATGATTCCGAAAGACAACGCGGGCCAGGGCGCGGCCGCGGGCCGCCGCCGGCTCCGGCGCGTGGACGCACGGGTTCGCGGGCATTTCGCGGGGATGCCGTTGACGGCGGGCCGTTCGGGGAAGCAAAGAAACGGGCCGGCTCGCAGCGCCATCGTGAAAGAGTAGCGACAGGGGGATTAAACGGTGGTTGGACGGATACGCAAGGTAGGCTCATCCAGTGGTTAGACAAACACGCACAGTGATAGAGGTGGCGGGCCCGCGGGCCGGGACCGGCCGGTGGCCCGCCCGCCTTGACTCGTGGGTTCCGGTGCTGTTCCTCGCCTCTGGCGCGGCCGGGCTGATCTACCAGGTGGTGTGGACGCAGGACCTGGTGCTGATCTTCGGGGACACCACGCTGGCGGTCGTCACCACGGTGACGGCGTTCCTGGCCGGGCTGGGCATCGGCTCCCTGGTGGGCGCCGCGGTGGGGGAGCGGCTGCGCCGGGCGCTAGCGGTGTACGGGCTGCTGGAGATCGCGGTGGGCTGCCTGGGGCTGGCGATGCCGCTGGCGTTCGGGGTGATCGCGACGGTGTTCCGCAGCGCCTACCTGTCGCTGCCGCCGGCCGAGGTGGCCCTGATCCGGTTCGGGCTGGCGTTCGTGGCGCTGGCGCCGGCGACCATGCTGATGGGGATGTCGCTGCCGGTGCTGACCCGGCACCTGGTCCGGAAGGACCCGGAGGTGGGGGAGCGGATCGCCCGGCTGTACGGACTGAACACGCTGGGCGCGGTGGCCGGCTCCCTGGCCAGCGGCTACCTGCTGATCGAGTTGATCGGGCTGCGCGGGACGACGCTGGTGGCGGTCGGGCTGAACCTGTGCGCCGGCGGCGGTGCCGTGCTCATCTCCCGGGCGTTCGGCCCGGCGGGCGAGCCTCGCGGAACCGGGCCGGCGCGGAGGCTGAATCAGGGACGGCCGCTGAGCCTGGGGCGGCCGCCCGGCCCGGGCCGCGCGGCCGCCGCTGCAGGGCCGGCAGTGGCTCCTGCTGGCCGTCACCTTCTTTTCCGGCCTGGTCAGCCTGGCCCTGGAGGTGCTGTGGACGCGGATGATGCTGCAGGGCACCGGCTCGTCCATTTACGTCTTCATCGCGGTCGTGGCCGTCTTCCTCATCGGGATCGCGGGCGGCAGCCTGATCTACGAGCGGCTGGGCGACCGCGTCCGAGCGGCTGGCCACTCTCGGCGCGCTGCTGGCCGTCGCGGCCGGGCTGGCGGTCGTGCCGATGATCGTCAGCAACGTGCCGGGCCGAGTCGTGGCTGCCGCTCGCGGTGGTGCTCATCCTCCCGGTCACCACGCTCTTCGGGTACACCTTCCCGCTCACGGTCCGGCTGTTCGCCGGAAGCGCCGACCAGGCCAGCCGGGGCGTCGGGCTGGTGTACGCGGCCAACACCGCGGGGTGCGTGGCCGGCACCGTGCTGGCCGGGTTCGTGCTGATCCCGACGCTGGGAACCAGCGTGTCGATCATCGTGGCGGGCCTGGTCCTCGCGGTGCTCGGCTGCGCGCTCGCGGTCGGGCCCGCGCGGGACACCGGCGCCCGGGAGCGGGAGGCGCGGCGCCGCGGCGTCCTGCGCCCGGCGGCCGGCCTCGCGGCGGCATTGGCGTTGCTGGCGGTCTTCTTCGTCCCGGCGGCGCGGCTGACCTTCGTCCAGCGCAAGGTCGCCGCGACCGGCGTCCCCACCGCGCACTTCGAGGACAGCGTGGCCTCGGTGGACGTCACCGGCGGCCCCTATCCCAACCGCAACCTGTACATCAACGGCGTGGGCATCACCAAGCTGACGATCATCACCAAGGTGCTGGCCTACGTGCCGAAGGCCGCCCGGCCCGATGCCACCACGATGCTCAACATCTGCTTCGGGATGGGCTCGACGTTCCGGTCCTCCATCATCCTCGGGCTTCACACGACCGCGGTCGACCTGGACCCAACGGTGCCGACAGTGATGCCGTGGTACTACCCGGACGCCGGTGAGTACCTGCACAATCCCCTCAGCCAGGTCGATCATCAGCGACGGCCGCAACTACGTCCGGCTGTCGGACAAGCGCTATGACCTGATCACCGTCGACCCGCCGCCGCCGATCTGGAGCGCCGGCGCGGTGGTCCTGCAGGACCAGGAGTTCTACCAGGAGGCCAGCCAGCGCCTGACCCCCGGCGGCGTGCTCACCACCTACATCCCGCTGCAGAAGACGCCGCTGGAACAGCTGGTCCTGCGAACCTTCCGGTCGGAGTTCCGCTACATGTCGGTCGTCTACTCGCCCGGAGTCAACGGGCACGCCGGCGTCTTCATCATGGGCTCCCAGGCCCCGATCACCTTCACCCCGGCCGCGATCGCGGGCGGTCTTCGGCAGCCCGGCCGCGCAGGCCGACCTGGCGGGCGCGCCCAACTTCCCGGTCCTGCACCACCGCGCAGTGGGTGTCGAACATCCTCGGCGACGTGTGGCTGACCAATGACCAGGTCAACGCCTACACCGGCACGGGCCCGCTGATCACCGACGACCACCCGCTGACCGAGTACTTCCTGCTCAGCGGGTACGGCACGAGCACGTCCGTGCTGGTGTCCCGGCTGTGCCTGGTCGTCACCGGCCTGCTCGGCCTGCTCATCATCGCTGTCGCGGCCGACTGGGCACTGCGGAGGCGGGCCCGGCCCGTCCCCTGAGGCGGCGGCCCGGCCGTCACCCTGGCCCGGTCCGCCACGGCCGGGCCTGGGTGGACTGGGCCTGCCCGCCCGCGCGCCGCCGGGGTCGTGTCAGCGCGTGGCGGCTCCCGCCGCCGTGACGGCTCCGGCGCCCGTAGCGGCCGTGGCAGCCCTCGAAGGCGCCAGCGCGGGGATGCGCCGCAGCCAGGCCGCGAGCAGCCCGGAGATGACGACCAGGAGGAGCACCGCCAGGGCCACGACGGCGGGCCAGCCGCCGAGCGCCCAGGCGTGACCCGGCCAGGCTGCCGAAGACCGACGAGCGCCGAGGTAGTAGGCGAACAGGTAGAGCGAGGCGGCCTGCGCCGGACGGCGACGCCCCCGGCGTGCGCCCGGACCGGCACCCAGCTGCTGGCCACGCCGTGCACGGCGAAGAACCCGGCCGTCATCACCGCCAGGCCGACCACGACGCACGGGCAGGCTGCGCCGGCAGCGTGAGCAGCACCCCGGCCGCGGTGACCAGGCAGCCGACCGGGACGACCGCGCGCCGGGAGAAGCGCTCGGCCAGCCGCCCGGCGATCGCCGAGCTGACCGTGCCGATCGCGTAGACCAGGAAGACCAGGCCCGCGACGGCGACGCTGAGGCCGAACGGCGCGGCGGTGAGCCGGAACCCCATCACGTTGTAGACGCCCACGAACGCGCCCATGCAGCAGGCGCCGATCCCGTAGAGCGCCAGCAGCCCGCGGGTCGGACGACCGCGCCGCTTGAGCATGCGCGCCAGCTGGCCGAGGCGCGCGGGCGCGGGCGTGAAGTTGCGCGACGCCGGCAGCGTGACCGATCACGATCGCCGGCGCAGAGCAGCCCGAGCAGCGCGATCGCCGCCAGCGCCCACCGCCAGCCCGCGACGTCGGCGACCGCGCCGGTGAGCAGGCGGCCGCTCATCCCGCCGAGCGCGGTGCCGCCGACGTAGAGGCCCGCCGCGCGGGCATAGGTGCCGGGGTGCAGTTCCTCGCGCAGGTAGGCGGTGGCGGCGGCCGGCAGCCCGGCCAGCGCGACGCCCTGCAGCAGCCGCAGGACCAGGAGCGCAGTTCCAGCTCGGCGCCAGCGGCGCAGGCGAGCGCCGACGACACCGGAGGCGATCGAGCGACAGCGGATGAGCCGCGTGCGCCCGAGCAGCTCGGAGGCGACCCCGGCCACCAGCAGCGCGACGCCGAGTCCGGCCGTGGTCAGGGACAGCGACAGCGTGCTCTGCGCGGCGGAGACGGAGAAGGCGCGCGCGAGCTCCGGCAGCAGCGCCTGGGTGCTGTACAGCAGCGCGAACGTCGCCACCCCGGCGGCGAACAGCGCGACCGCGATTCTCCGGTAGCCCGGCTCGCCGGACCGGTAGCCCTCGTGGGCGGCCGTTCCGGGGACGGGGCCGGCCGCCTTGCTCAGTGCAGTGGTCACGTGACCACTGTGCGGCGGCCCTTATCATGCGTCAAATGCATGAATGTAATGATCTGCATGTGTTGCACGTATGGGATGCCCCGGCCGCCGGGAGGCCCGCAGGGCGTAGCCTGGATGGCAGGGTGCCGTGCGAAAGGGCGGATGGTTGTCTGGGCGTACTGCGCGACGGCGGGTGCTGCGGCTGACGCTGCCCGGCGAGGGGCGGCCAGGCGGGACCGAGCACCGCGCCGACCTGCTCGCGGGCGAGGAGCCGCTCGGGATCCGGGTGGACGGCACCGCGCTGGCCATGACGATGCGCACCCCGGGCGATGACGTTGAGCTTGCCGCCGGGTTCCTGGTGAGCGAGGCGATCGTGACGTCCCGCGCGGACATCGCCGAGATCAGGCTGTGCGACGGGACCACCTGCGGGCACGGCGGCCACGACGGGCTCGGCAACATCGCCGACGTGACCCTGGCGGCGGGCGTCACCGTCACGCCGGGCGCCCGGCGCGACTTCATGACGACGAGCGCGTGCGGCGTCTGCGGGAAGACGAGCATCGCCGACATCTGCGTGCTGCCGCACGCGGCGCTCGCCGCCGACCAGGCGCGCTTCGACCCGGCCGTTCTCGCCCGCCTGCCTGACCGGCTGCGTGACGCCCAGCGAGTGTTCTCCCGGACCGGCGGCCTGCACGCCGCCGGGCTGTTCACCGCCACGGGCGAGCTGGTGGCCGTCCGCGAGGACGTCGGGCGGCACAACGCCGTCGACAAGGTCGTGGGGTGGGCGCTGCTGCACGATCTCCTGCCGCTGGCCGGCCGCGTCCTGCTGGTCAGCGGCCGCGCGTCGTTCGAGCTCGTGCAGAAGGCCGTGCTCGCCGGCGTCCCGGTGCTGGCCGCCGTCTCCGCGCCGTCCTCGCTCGCCGCCGAGCTGGCCGAGGAGGCGGCCCTCACGCTCGTGGGCTTCCTGCGCGGCCAGTCGATGAACGTCTACACCGGGGCGTACCGGATATCGCCATGAGTCACGCCTGCTCTCGTCAGGAAGGAGCGCGGCGGCTCAGCCCGCCAGAGGCGTACGCGCAGTGGGTGGACGCGTGCACCAGGGCGGGGTGGCGCGGCGGGCCCGACATCGAGCAGGTCCCCTGGGGGAGGCGCTCGGCCGGGTCACGGCCGGCCCGGTGCGCGCCCGGTGGCCGTCGCCGCGCTCGGCCTGCGCGGCCATGGACGGGATCGCGATCAGGGCCGCCGCCAGTCCCGGCGACGCCCCGCAAGGCACGTGGCGGCTGGCCGCCTCCTCGTTCACCTGGATCGATACCGGGGACCCGATGCCGGACGGCACGGATACGGTCGTGGAGCGCGAGCGGGTTGAGCTGCGCGCCGACGGCAGCGCCGAGGTCACCGGACCGGCCGCCCGCGGGATCGCACGTGCGCGCCGCGGCGAGGACTTCCAGGCCGGCCAGCTGCTCGTCCCGGCCGGGCGCCGGCTCGGCCCGGCGGACCTGGGGGTCGCGGCGGCGGCCGGGCACGCGGCGCTCGCGATCGCCCGCCGGCCCGTCGTCGCGATCATCCCGACCGGGGACGAGATCCGGCCGGTCGGGTCGGTGCTCGGGCCGGGCGAGATCATCGACAGCAATTCGCTGATGCTCGCGGCGCGAGCCGCGCAGGTCGGGGCCATACCCCAGGTCAGCGACGTGCAGCCGGACGACCCCGACGCGCTCGCGGCGCAGACGCGGCTGGCCGCGCTCAGCGCCGATCTCGTCCTGGTGATCGCGGGGTCAAGCGCCGGGCGCGGCGATCACACCGCCGCCGTGCTCGCCCAGGTCGGCGGCCTGGCGGTGCGGGGCGTCGCCGTCCGGCCCGGCCACCCCGCGATGCTCGGGCACGTCAAGCCGCCCGGAGCGGCGCGATCGGGGCCGCCCGCCGACGTCATCCCGGTGATCGGGATCCCCGGGTACCCGCTCGCCGCCGCGGTGATCTTCGAGCTGTTCGCCGTCCCGCTGCTCGCCGCCCTGCAGGGCGCCCAGGTCTGCGATCACGGGCGGCAGCGGGCGCAGCTGGCCTGCGACTGGGCCTCCCCGCCCGAGGTGGAGGACTGGGTCCCGGTGTCCCTGGCGCAGGCCCCGGCGGGCACCCCGGCCAGCCGGTGGCGACGCCGGGCAGGCGCGGCGCCGGGTCGACCAGCCGGCTCGCCCAGGCCGACGCGTGGTGGCGGATCCCGGCCGGGCGCGGGCGGTTC
>CAVTLB010000009.1:0-19543 GCA_963735415.1 uncultured Actinomycetota bacterium
TCAACCAGGTCTCCAAGGCGCCCACCTTGCAGCCGTTCGGCTACGTCACCGTCGACGGCGGCAGCAACGACGAGATCCGCGGCGAGCTGGACGTCGACCAACCGCTCAGCGCGACCTCGGCGGTGCGGATCAACGCCATGGGCAAGTCCTCCAGCGTCGCCGACCGCGACTTCGTGCAGAACCGCCGCTGGGGCATCGCGCCGTCGGCCGTGTTCGGGGTCGGCGAGCCCACCACGGTCACGCTCGCCTACATGCATCTTTCCGAAGACGACCGTCCGGATACCGGCGTGCCCTTCGTGCACGGCGCGCCGGCGCCGGTTCCACGCGACGCCGACTTCGGCCTTTTGTCCGACCGCGCGAGGTCCGACGTCGACATCGGCACCCTGGTGCTTCGGCATCAGTTCAACGCCAACGTCTCGCTGGAGAACAGCTTCCGGGCGGCCAACTACAGCTACGACTACGTCTTCAACGCGCCGAACTTCGGCAGCGTGGCCGTCGGGCGGGCAAGGCGCACCGGCGCCCGGGATGCCGCTCTCGAGCATCCTGGTCGGCCGCGACTCGCCTTCGAGCGGCGCCGACGAGACGAACGTCACCGACGAGCTCGACCTGACGTTCCGGTTCGAGACCGGACCGGTGCGGCACGTGCTGGTGGCGGGCGCTGAGCTGTCGTGGCTGACCAACGACCTGCTTCCGCTACAACAACCCGTTCAACAAGAACAACAACTGGATCCCCGAGACGCCGCTGCTGGCCCCCGATCCGACCATGAACGCGGCCATTCCAGCCGATCACCAGCACGCAGGACACCAACGCCAACTCGCAGGCCGCCTTCGTCACCGACACGATGAAGCTGGGCGAGAAGCTCGACTTGGTCGATGATCAACAACGCCGGCACGTCGACCCGCGCGTCGCTGCTGACGGGGGACCTCGCCGACGTCCGCCTGGAGCTCGACACCCACTTCTTCGGCACCCTCTCGGTCATCCGCGCGTTCGCGCCCCAGCTGGGCACGCACGAGGGCAGCGCGGTCCTCAACGTCCTGTCGGCCCTGTCCTGGATCAGCTTCCCCCAGTCGGGGGCCTACTGCGCCGCCAAGTCCGCCAGCTGGTCCCTGACCAACGCGCTGCGCCAGGAACTCGCCTCCCGGGGGACGCGGGTCAGCGCGCTGCACGTCGGCTACATGGACACCGACATGGTCCGCCACGTCGACGCGCCCAAGTCCGACCCGGCCGACATCGCCCGCATCGCCCTCGACGGCATCGAGGCCGGCAGCTACGAGATCGTCGCCGACGAAACGGCCAGGGCCGTCCTGGCCGGCCTGTCCGGCGGCGTCGCCGCGCTGTACCCGCGGCTCCCGTAGCGGCCGCGAGTGCGGGAGAGAGGGATCATCGGCCTGAGTCTTATGCTTTAGATCATCAACTCATTAGTTGAAAAAATCAAGCTATAAGACTTGAAACTCAAGTCGGCATCTGGCTAGCCTGGGGGCATGCGAACGTATGGCCAGTACTGCTCGGTCGCCAAGGCACTCGACGTGATCGGTGACCGGTGGACGCTGCTGATCATCAGGGAGCTGGTGATCCGGGGGGCCTGCCGGTACACCGACCTGCGCCACGGCCTGCCGGGCATCGCCACCAACCTGCTCGCCGACCGGATCCGCGAGCTCGAGGCCGCGGGCCTGGTCCGTCGCGAGGAGGCACCGCCCCCGGTCGCCACGACCCTCGTTCACCTCACGGAGACGGGCCGGGAACTCGAGCCCGTCCTCAAGGCCCTTGGCTGGTGGGGGATCCGGTACATGCGGGAGTTCTCGGACACGGACGAGTTCCGCGGCCAGTGGTTCACCTACCCGGTCGAGTTCTTCCTGCGCGACCGCCACCCCGACGCCCCGCCGGCCTCGATCGAGCTACGGGCCGGGCCGGATCCCGCGGTCATCGAGGTCTCCGGCGGCGCGGCCCGCCTGCGCGTCGGCCCGGCCCAAGCGCCGGACCTCGTCCTGGCCGGACGGCCGCAGCTGATCGCCGCGCTGCTCACCGGCCAGCTCACCGCGGCCGAGGTGACCCCGCTCGGGCTGGAGATCAGCGGCGACGCCAGCCTCCTTGACCGCGTCCTGCCCGGGCCGGAAGCCGCCTACCCGGGCTCTCCGCCCCCCGGGGCAACGTCCGCCTGACCCCGCCGCTGGCCCGCCTTACCCCACTGAAGGAGCCCCGCCATGACCGCAAGCGAGATCAGCGCCCAGTACACCACCGGCCTGTCCCGGCAGGGCATCGAGCGGGCCCTGCTCGATGCCGGGAAGGACATGCAGCACCTGACGCCCGCCGACCTCGGGATGCTGGAGGATTACCACACGCTGGGCCGGATCGCCACCACGCAGCTGGCCGAGCTGGCCAGGATCACCGGCCAGGACCGCGTGCTCGACGCCGGCGCCGGCATCGGCGGGACCTCGCGGTTCCTCGCCGCCGCCTACGGATGCCGGGTAGCCGCGGTCGACCTGACCCCGGAGTACTGCGAGACGGCCAGCTGGCTCAACAAGCTCACCGGCCTCGACGGGAAGATCACCGTCCAGCCGGGAGACGTCACGAGCCTCCCCTTCCCCGACGCCAGCTTCGACGTGGTGACCAGCCAGCACGTCCAGATGAACGTGGCGGACAAGGCCCGCCTGTACGCCGAGGCGCGCCGGGTCATGGTTACCGGGGGCCGCCTCGCCATCTGGGACATCACGGCGGGAGAGCCAGGCGAGGTCAGCTACCCGCTGCCGTGGGCCGATCACCCCGACCGCAGCCACGTCGTGCCCGCCGCTGAGCTTCGCGCCGCCATCGAGGGCGCCGGGTTCGCCATCGGTCACTGGGCGGACCTGACGGGCGACGCGGGCCCCTTGATGCGGGCCGTCATCTCCCAGCCGCCCGCCCCGCTGGGGCTGCACGCGTTCGTTCCCGGCTTCGCCATCAAGGTCGCGAACCTCGTCCAGGCGATGACGGCCGGCCGCCTCCGCGTCATCCAGGCCGTCGCGCTCGCGGGCGGCACGGTCGCCGGCGGCTAGCACGGACAAGCCCGCGCTGGCCACGGGCGTGGCCAGCGCGGGCGCAATAGTGCTGTCAGGTGCAGGTGGCGCCGTTGAGGGTGAAGGAGGTGGGCGCGGCGTCGCTGCTGGTCCAGGTGCCCTGGAAGCCGACCGTGACGCTGCCGCCGGGGGCGATGGCGCCGTTGTAGCTGGCGTTAGTGAGGGTGGCGCTCTCGCCGCTCTGGGAGAACCCGCCGTTGAAGTTGCTGGTGATCTTCTGGTCACCGGGGAAGGTGAACCCCAGCGACCACGAGCTGACCGCCGAGGAGCCGGTGTTCCCGATCACCACCTGCGCCACGAACCCGCCCGCCCACTGGCTCTGGGTCGTGTAGGCCACGTGGCACGCGCCGCCGCCGCCACCGCCACCGCCGCCGGAGGAGGCGACCGTCCAGCTGAACGTGGCCGACCCCGATGCCCCGGTGCTGTCCCTGGCCGTAACCGTGACGCTGGACGTCCCGGCCGTGGTCGGGGTGCCGGAGATCAGCCCGGTGGAGGAGTTGACCGACAGGCCCGCGGGCAGCCCGCTGGCGCTGTAGGTCAGTGCCGCCCCGCCGGAGTCAGTGGCGTGCACCTGCACGCTGGCGGCCGTGCCGACGGTCCCGGACTGGTTGCCCGGGCTGGTCACGGTGACCGTGTTGCCGGTCGAGGAAGAGCCCTGGCTGATCGTGGCGCTGGAGTTGCCGCTGCCGCCGCCCCAGGCCTCGGTGGCGAGGATCTGGTAGTTCATCGTGCCGAGGTTCATGCCGTGGCTGGCCCAGGCGTTGACGAAGTTCTGGAAGGTGATCGTCCCGCTGGTGGTGTTACCCTGCCGGATCGCCAGGTACTGCTCGAAGGTCGTGGTGCCCTGGATGGAGGGCTGGTTGACCTGCTGGTGCTCGTAGATGTTGTAGGTGGCGCCGTCGCTGGAGACCGTGCCCATGAAGGTACCCAGCGAGGGGCTGCCGCCCTGGTCGTCCTCGATGACGTAGTACTCCACGAGCGGGTTGGTGGACCAGCCGTACAGCGACAACAGCGCGGTGCCGCCGGAGGAGCTCATGGCGCCGGAGAAGGTCTTCGTGCTGGTGTTGCCCGGGTTCCAGCCGACGCCGGCGACGAAGTCGCCGATGCCGCTCCAGCTGGTGGAGTAGCTGTTGGCCGAGTTCAGCGTGATGCAGGCCGAGCCGCCGCTGAGGTACATCTGGTAGTACATGCCGCCGTTGTTGCCGGCCTGGTTCGAGCAGACCTGGGTCGCGGCCCGGGCGACGCCGGGCACGATCCCCGCCGTGGCGACGGCGAGAACCAGGGCGAGGACGCCGCCGAATAGCAGGCGGGCGAGGCCGCGGTGCTTCGGGTGGGCAGATGGGTCAATCATGGGAGTGCTTCTTCCCTCGGAAGGCTGGCGGGGACGGCCCGGCCGCGTTACGCGCCCCTGGACCGCGTTGGCCGCATCATGACCTTGGCGCCACCGGCCGGTCAACATATCCGAAACATTTCGGAAACTGTTGCATAACATTCCCCCTGGCCACGGGCACTATCCGAATGCAAACTCACAGGCCCGTCAACGGATTCACAGAAGGAAGTTTCATGGCCCAAGTCTCGGATACCGAAAGTTTCGGCCACCGGCCAGTCACCCGCGGTCGGCCGCGCGCGCGGCCATCCACACTACCTGCAAGAGCCAGCCGGCGCGCGTGAGCGGGCAGCGGACCTCATCGCGGCCTGGGTGGCCCGCTAGCAGCGACCGTCCGCCGGGCCGGCGGGGCGCTCGCAAAGTTTCTTATTAAATGTTGGGATCCCACCCATCCGTTGGGCCGCCCGCAACGAATAAGGGCGCGGCGTCGGTCGGTACCGCCCGCCGGGTCAGAGGGGGTCCGGCGGGCGGTACCGACCGCGCCAGCGTGAGGCCACTACCGGGACGGCTGGCGTTTCACGTCTTGACCGGCAGGCTCAGCAGCAGGACGGGCGTGGTGGTTGGCTGGCTCGTGCCGCCGGCAGGCTCGACCGTCAGGCCAAGCTTGTCCCCGGCCACCAGCCCGGACGCCAGCACTGGCGTCGTGAGCCCGGCCACGGCGGGCGGCAGCAGCCCTGCTGGCCGGGCCAGCCGTCGCCGGCGTTGACGACGGTCCGATCAGCCACAGCTCGTACGTCTTGCCCGCGGGCAAGGTGGCCAGCCCGCTCGTGCTGACGACCAGTTCGCTCTTGCCCGCGGACAACAGGACGGTCGCCTTGCCGCCGGTGCTGACCGGCCCGGTCACCGCCTGGAGGTCCGGCGCCGCGAGCACGGCGGCGATCGCCTGGCCTTGCGCTCGCGCGGAGTTGAGCTGCTGCCTGGTGCCGGACAGCACGATGCTCAGCACGACCACGGCGGCGATAGCGACCGCAGTGGTGACCGTGGCGAGCCGCGGCAGCCAGGCGCTGTGGGGGGTCCAGAGCAGCCAGGCGCGCAGCCGCCGCCGAGGCGTGACCGGCGGCAGCTGGCGGGTACGTCCCACCGCCGCCATCACCTGCTCGCGAAGTCCTGGTGGCGGTTCGGCCGCCGCGGCGAACGCCAGGGCGGTGGCGACGTTCCGGAATCCTCGCACCTCTTCAGCGCACGCCCGGCAGCGGCGCAGGTGCCGGGCGAACCGCCTTTGCTCGGCGCCCTCGTCGAGGGCGTCGAGCGCGTACACCCCGGCGAGGGCGTGGAGGTTGCGGCGCGACGGCGGCATCAGCTCACCCCCAGGCAGTCCCGCATGCGGAGCAGGCCGTCGCGGATTCGGCTCTTGACGGCGGCGAGCGTGACGCCGACCAGGGCGGACACCTGGCGGTAGGTGTACCCGCCGTAATAGGCGAGCGTGATCGACTGGCGCTGCACCTCGGTCAGCTGGCCCACGCAACGCTGGACCCGCTCCCGGTCCAGGCTGGCCTCGACCACGTCCGCGACCTCGTCCCTGGGACCGGAGTCGGCCCAGGCTGTCTTCTGTTCCCGTCCGGTCGCCGCGACCTCCGCCCGCACCCGGTCGACGGCCCGCCGGTGCGCGATGCTCAGCGTCCACGTCGCCGCGCTGCCCGCAGCCGGGTCGAATCGCGACGCCGTCCGCCACACCTCGAGCAGCACCTCCTGGGTGACCTCCTCCGACTGCGCCGGATCGCGCAGCACCCGGCGGATGACGCCGTAAGCGGGCGGGGCAAGCTGCCGGTACAGAAGCTCAAACGCGTGCTCGTCGCCGGCCGCCACGCGGCGCAGCAGCAGGTTCAGGTCGCGCTCGCCTTCCTCGCGTGGAGGCACCGACGCCAGCCCGGGAGCATCGGGGTCAGTTGGGTCCATGCGCCACATTCGACGCCGAAGCTGAACCGGATGGGGGCGAGATTGGCGATTACGCAGATCACAATACTGCAACACCCATTGTCGCAAATCGTACCTAAAGCGTACATTACGGGCCGTTGGCCTGCGGATATGCCGAAGGGCCGCGTTCGGCGTGGTCTCGTGTTTCATGATGTCGGGTATGACGGGCGTAGCGCGGGCTGAGGTCATGGTCCGGATGACTTTCGGGCCGAACCGCGGGATCGCGTTCTCGCCGGACGGGGCGCTGCTAGCCGTCTGCTCAGCGCATCACGCTGAGATCATCGACGCCCGCGGCAGCCGGGTGCTGCGGCTGATCCGGGGGCACGCGGGCACCGTGGCCGACATCGCGTTCTCGCCCGACGGGCGGGTGATCGTCACCGGGTCTTATGACGGCACCGCCAGGACGTGGGACGTCGCTACCGGGATGCCGCTGGCCACGTTCGCCGGGCACGAGGACGCGGTCTACGCCGTCGCCTTCTCCCGCGACGGGACGCGGATCGCCACGGCGTCGGGCGATGAGACCGCCCGGGTATGGGACGCCGCCAGCGGAGCGCACCTGAGCACCCTGGCCGGGCACTTCAAGGCCGTGCAGGACGTGGCGTTCTCGCCGGACGGAACGCGCCTGGCCACCACGTCCTCCCTGAGCGCACTGGTCTGGGACGCGGTGACAGGCCGCAGGATCACGTCGTTCGCCGGGCACGACGATACGGTGACCTGCCTGGCTTTCTCCCCGGACGGGACGCTCGCCGTCTCGGGGTCCGTCGACGAGACGGCGCGGATCTGGGATACCGCCACCGGCCAGGAACGGGCGGGGCTTACCGGGCACCACGGGACCGTCACGGATGTCGCCTTCCTTCCGGGCGGGTCCCTCGTCGTTACCGGATCCAGCGACCGGAGCGTGCGTGTATGGGACGCGGCCACGGGTGCCTGCCGCGCCGCGTTCGAGGGGGACAGCGGGGTGAACGCGCTGGCGGTGTCACCGGACGCGGCACTCGTCGCGGCGACGACCACGATCACGACCCGGACCTGGGAGATCGCGACGGGCACTGCCGGGCGTCACGATCAGGGGAGGGAACGATTCCCTGACCGCGGTCGCGTTCGCGCCCTCCGGGGCACTGCTGGGCATCGCGTCCACCGGCAAGACGGCGACCATCTGGGATGTCGCGACCGGCGTCCCGGTGACGACCCTGACAGGGCACGGAAGCTCCGTCCGGCGGTCGCGTTCTCGCCCGACGGGGCCGTGGTGGCGACGGCCTCGCTGGACGGCACCGCCCGGACCTGGGATCCGGCCACGGGGCTGCCTCACCGCACGCTGGCCGGGCACTCATCGTGGATCAACGCGCTGGCATACGCGCCGTCCGGGACCATGATCGCCACTGGCTCGGGTGACAACACCGCCCGGACCTGGGACGCCGCGACAGGCACGGTACAGGCGACGCTGCACGGACACTCCGGCCAGGTCAAGGCGGTCGCCTTCGCTCCGGACGGGTCACTGCTGGCCACGGCCTCCGACGACCGGACGGCCCGCGTCTGGGATCCGCTAACCGGGGCACACGTCCGGACACTCAGCGGGCACGAGTCGTGGGTGCAGGGCGTCGCGTTCTCCTCCCGCGGCGACCTGATCGCGACCGCGTCCTGGGATCACACGGCCCGGATCTGGGACCCCGCCACCGGGGAATGCCTGGCCACGCTGGCCGGGCACACCGGGACAGTCGAGGCCGTCGCGTTCTCGCCGTCCGGGGCACTGCTGGCCACGGCCTCGGCCGATGCGAGCGCACGGGTGTGGGATGCCGCGACCGGGGTGCACCTGGCCACGCTGGCCGGGCACGACAACACGGTGCGGGCCGTCGCGTTCTCGCCGTCCGGGGCACTGCTGGCCACGGCCTCGGCCGACGCCACCGCCCGCATATGGGACACCGCCAGCGGCGCCCACCTGGCCACGCTGGTCCCCCTGCCATCCGGCGGGTACATCACGCTGCTACCCGACGCCCGCTACAAGCTCGGCGGCGACCCCGGTGACTGCCTCTGGTGGGCGGCCGGGCTGCACCGGCTCGGACCAGGCGAGGTAGGCAGCCGCTTCCCTGAGGTCCGCCGGCTCCCGCCCGGCACCCCGATCAGGTATGGAGTTACCCTGTAGAGACTTCGCGTCACATTGCGTCACCGAAGGGATGCGCTCATCGCCAGCCCGAGGGACATACCTGACCTGGGAGCACTGGTCGAGCAGTCACCGGTAGCTTCCGTGTACGTTGATGCCGAGTTGCGGTACATCCGGGTCAACGACGAATTCTGCCGGTTCGTGGGGATCCCGCGTGAGGAGATCCTCGGCCGCCGGATCGCCGACGGGCCGGCCGGCGGCCTGGACCGGGACATGGTCGAGCGCATCCTCACTGACCAGGTGCTGGCGGGCACCCCGCTGGTCGACTGGCCCGCGGAACAGACTGTTGGCGGCGTGCGGCGGGCCTACGCCTGGTCGGCGTTCCGGGTCACGGACCAGGGCCGCGTCGTGGGGGCGATGGGCTGGCTCGTTGACGTCACCGAACGCGAGCGGGCCGCGGCGGCCCTTGAGCAGGCCCGGGCAAGGCTGGACCTGCTCGCCCGGGCCAGCAGCCAGGTCGGCAGCACGCTCGACATCCGCCAGACGTGCGCGGAACTCGCCGACCTCGCCGTTCCCGAGCTCGCCGACCGGGTCGCGATAGAACTGCTCGACCAGGTGCTGCAGGGCGAAGACACCAGCCCGGACCAGCCCGGCAACACCGGCTTCGTACGGCTTCGCCGGGTCATCGTGCGAGACCCGCACGCCGCGGCCGCGGCCGGCTACCGGGACGGTGATGAGATCATCGCTCCGCTCACGCACGCCCGCATCGCCGCTCTCCTGCGGGGAGTGCCCCTGCTGGCGCCGAGCCTGGCCGACGCCGTCAGCCAGGTCACCTACACGCCCCAGCATGCGGCCGCCCTTCTCGCCCGGGGCGTGCACACGCTGATGGTGGTGCCCCTGATCGCCCGCGGCACCACCTTGGGGGTCGTGGCGTTCGCCCGGGCCGAGCAGCCCGCGCCATACGACGAGGCGGACCTGCGACTGGTCAGCGACCTGGCGTCGCGGGCGGCGATGTACCTCGACAACGCGCGCCTGTACGCCCGCGAGCACGCCACGGCCGTCACCCTCCAGCGCAGCCTGCTGCCCCAGGCCATCCCGCAAGTCGCAGGACTCCAGATAGCCCACGGCTACCAGCCGGCCAACCGGTCCGCGGAAGCAGGCGGCGACTGGTTCGACGTCCTGCCGCTGCCCGACGGCCAGGTCGCGCTGGTCATCGGCGACGTCACCGGGCATAGCATCCACGCCGCCGCGATCATGGGCCAGCTCCGCACCGCCACCGCCACCCTGACCCGCCTGGCCCGCCCGGCGGACGAGATCATGCACCAGCTCAGCCGCATGCTCGCCGCCCAGGGCCCGGAGACGGGCGCCACCTGCCTCTATGCCCTTTACGATCCGCGGACCCGGCGATGCCGCTTCACTAGGGCCGGCCACCTGCCGCCCGTGGTCCGTCATTCCGATGGCCGGGCGGAGTTGATCGACGTGGCCCAGGGAATGATCCTGGGCGTCCAGCAGGACCACTACCCCACGACCGAGGCACCGCTGGCCCCCGGCAGCGTACTCGCCCTCTACACCGACGGCCTCGTGGAACGGCCAGGCGAGGACATCGACGTCGGTATCTCGCGGCTCGCGCGCACGCTGGCCGCCAGCCCCGCCCGGCCGCTCGACCACCTGCGCGACACCGTCCTCGCCAGCCCCGGCTCCCACCCCAATGACGACATCGCCCTGCTACTTGCCCGCACCGCCGACGCGACAGGCCGCGGCACCCATCCGGGCTGAGCAACGGGTCAGGCGATGCCGTCTCCAATGCCGTGCCGGATCAGCTGGAGTGGCCGTCGTCGCCGTCCAGCCTGTCGGCCTGGGCGTCGGCCCGCCGGATGCGCCGCTTCGCGGCGGCGTGCACGGCAGCCGCGTCAACGCCGAGCTTGTCCCCCAGTGCCTCCAGCCACGCCTCGGACAGCGCGTTGGTCTCGAAGTCCTGCCTGGCCCGCAGGTCCGAGCGTGCTGACTCGCGATTCTGGCTGATCATGACGAACGTGGACAGGAAGATCGCCTCGAGCGAGACGATGAGCGTGAGCAGGCCGAACGGAAACGGGTCAAACCGCCACCCCGTCACGTTCATCACGATCCAGACGGCGAACCACGCCACGTGCAGGTACACGAAGGCCATCGATCCCGCGAACGCGGTGATCTGATCCGCGGCGCGGTCCTGGAGCCGCCGCCGTTGCCGCGCGAGGGACCCGCGTCCCCCGCGCACGGCCGTCCGGGCAGCTTTCCGGCTGTTCATCGGCACTCCCGTCCCGGTCGGCGATACCGGAACTATCGCATACGCGCCGGCTTGACCGGGTAGCGGAGGTGACCCGGAGCAAGGCCTCCGCGAGCCGGGCGGGCTAACGCGCGCGTCACGGTCACTCAGCGCGACCGGTATCGAGCACTGCCAGCAGCTCGCCCAGGGCGTTGCGGCCGGGCGCCGACAGCGGGGCGAACAGGTCCTCCGCCGCCCGCCGCCGGGCCTGGCGCAGGTCATCGCGGACGGCGGTGCCGCGCTCGGTCAGGTGCAGGAGGATGGCGCGGCGGTTGCGGGGGTCGATCTCGCGCCGGACCAGGCCGGCCGCCTCCAGGGAGTCGATCACGGTGGTGAGCGAGCGCGGGACGATGCCGAGCCGGTCGGCGATCTCCGCCATCCGGGGCGGCTCCTCACTGCGCGTGATCACCCGCAGGGCGCGCTCCTGCGCCGGGGTGAGGCCAAGCGGCGCCAGCTGCTCGGCCTGCGCGTGGCGGAGCCGTTTCATCAGCCGTTGCAGCAGGTCAGCGAGCTGTACTGGGTCCTCGTAGGCCATCTTCCCATACTATCAGGAGTTTTACTCATACTGAGACGGGAACAATTATGAGCTAGACTCAGTTTGAGCAAGCAAGACTTACTACCTTCCTTCTTCAGGAGGCCCTGCTTGGGTACCGCTACCATCCCCCGCGTCTCACCGCGCCGCATCGTCGGGCTGTTCCGCCCCTACCGGTGGAGCCTGCTGTTCGTCTGCTTCCTGGTCGCCGCCTCATCGCTGATCTCCCTGGTCAACCCGTTCCTCATCCGCGCGGTCATCGACGTCGCGCTCCCCCAGGGCCGCACCGGCCTGCTCACCATCCTCGCCGCCGCCATGATCGTGGTCGCGGTGGCCAACAGCTCGATGAGCGTCTCGCAGGTCTACGTCTCCACCCGGGTCGGCCAGCGGGTCATGCATGACCTGCGCACCGCCGTCTACTCGCACCTGCAGCGCATGTCGCTGGCGTTCTTCACCCGCACCCGCACCGGCGAGGTGCAGTCCCGCATCGCCAACGACATCGGCGGCATGCAGTCCACTGTCACCACCACCGCCACGACCCTGGTGTCCAACCTGACCACGGTCGTGGCCACGATCATCGCCATGCTCGTCCTGGACTGGCGGCTCACGATCGCCTCGCTGATCATGATGCCGTTGTTCGTCTGGGTGAGCCGCCGGGTCGGCACCGAGCGCCGCCGCATCACCCGCGACCGGCAGCGCCAGCTCGCCGTGATGACCTCGATCGTGCAGGAGTCGCTGTCGGTCAGCGGGGTCCTGCTCGGCCACACGATGGGCCGCTCGGCCTCGCTGGCGAAGGGCTTCGCCAGCGAGTCGGACAAGCTGTCCGACCTGGAGGTCAGCTCCAGCATGGCCGGCCGCTGGCGGCAGTCCACGATCCAGATCGTCATGTCCTCGATGCCCGCCGTCATCTACTGGGTGACCGGCCTGACTGGCAGTGCTGGCCAACACGGCGGTGACCACATGGCCATCTCCATCGGCACGCTGGTCGCCTTCACCACCTTGCAGCAGCAGCTGTTCCGGCCCGCCGTCCAGCTCCTCGGCGTGGGCGTGGACATCCAGAGCTCGCTGGAGCTGTTCGGCCGGATCTTCGAGTACCTCGACCTGCCCGTCGATGTCGCGGAGCCGCGGCACCCGGTCGCCTTCCCGGGACGGGCACGCGGCGACGTGCGGCTGGCCGGCGTCGGCTTCAGCTACACCGCGGCGGCGCGGCCGACCCTCCACGGCATTGACATCGCCCTTCCGCCCGGGCGCAGCCTGGCGATCGTCGGCGAGACCGGCTCGGGCAAGACCACCCTCAGCTACCTCATCCCGCGGTTGTACGACGTGACCTCCGGCGCCGTCACCATCGACGGGGTGGACGTGCGGGACATGTCCTTCGACACGCTGGCCGCCACCGTCGGCATGGTCGCCCAGGAGACCTACCTCTTCCACGCCTCGGTGGCCGAGAACCTGCGGTTCGCCAAGCCGGACGCGACCGACTCCGAGCTGGTCCGCGCGGCGAAGATCGCCCAGATCCACGAACACCTGATGTCCCTGCCCGACGGCTACGACACCGTCGTGGGGGAACGGGGCTACCGGTTCTCCGGCGGGGAGAAGCAGCGGCTGGCCATCGCCCGGGCCGTGCTGCGCGACCCGCCCGTCCTCGTCCTGGACGAGGCCACCAGTGCCCTGGACACGCAGACCGAGCAGGCCGTGCAGGACGCCATTGACGCCGCCAGCAAGGGCCGCACCACGATCACCATCGCGCACCGCCTGTCGACCATCCGCGACGCGGACGAGATCATCGTCCTCGGCCACGGCGAGATCGCCGAGCGCGGCAGCCACGCCGAGCTCCTCGCCCGTGGCGGCCGCTACGCCGCCCTGGTCAACCGCGACGCCGACCTGGCCGCCACCGCCTAGCGGTCAGCGAGGGCGTCGAGGCGCGCCATCGCGTCCGGCCCGAGCTCGACGTTAGCCGCCGCCATGTTCTCCGCGAGGTGCCCGGGGCTGGCGGTGCCCGGAATCAGGAGCGTCCGCTCGTAGCGTGCCAGTAGCCAGGCCAGGGCGACCTGCGGGGCGGTGACGCCGAGCTCGCGGGCCACGGCGAGGACCGTGGCGTCCCGCGTCACCTGAGGGCGGCCGGGCAATGACGAGCCGAGCGGGATGTAGGGGATCCAGGCGACGCCGTGCTCGCGGCAGGCTTCGAGCACCGGCTCGGTCGCGCGGTCGAGCAGGTTGTAGGCGTTTTGCACGGCCTCGATCCCGGCCGCCAGCGCGTGCCGCAGCTGGCCGGCGTCGACGTTGCTGAGCGCGATCGATCCGATCTTGCCCGCCTGGCGCAGCGTGGCGAGCTCGGCCAGCTGGTCGTCCAGGTCAGCCTTCTGCTGGCCCTCGGCGATGATTCCCGGCGCGAAGTCGAGCCGGCGCAGGTAGACCATGTCCAGGCGCTCGACGCCGAGCGAGGCAAGGTTGGCCTCGACCTGCCGGCGAAGCTCTTCCGGGCGCTGCGCCGGAACCAGCCCGCCGTCGGGAGTGTTGGCGGCGCCCACCTTCGTCGCCACGACCAGGTCCTCCGGGTAGGGCGCGAGCGCCTCGCGGATGAACGCGTTGCAGGCTCCGGCGCCGTAGAAGTAGGCGGTGTCGACATGGTTCACGCCGGACGCGGCGGCCTGCCGCAGCACGGCCACGGCGGTCTCCGGTGCCACGTGGCCGCCGTGGGTCAGCTGCATCGCGCCGTACCCGATCCGGGCCACGTCCCGGCCGGCGAGAGGAACGGCGGTGGCGCTGGATGGTGTCATGGGTGCCCCTGTTCTGGCATAGTGGACAGGGAATCGGAGGATCCTCCGTTTCCCGTTCCAGGCTAACAGATACGGAGGGCCCTCCGGATGATGGCCGGGCAGATCCCCGCGCGCCGCCCGCGGTCCGACGCGCAGCGCAACCGGGAACGGCTGCTCCAGGCGGCCCGGTCCGCGTTCGCGGCCGCGCGCGAGACGCCGCAGCCGGTGACGCTGGACCAGGTCGCGCGGCAGGCGGGCGTCGGCATCGGCACGCTGTACCGGCATTTCCCCAGCCGCGAGGCGCTCATTGAGGCGCTGTACCGCGAGGAGGTGGAGCAGCTGTGCGCGAGGGTGGACACCCTGCTCGCGCAGCTGCCCCCTGACCTGGCGCTGCGACGGTGGATGGACTGCTTCGCCGACTACGTGGAGGCGAAGCGGGAGATGGGCGACGCGCTGCGGGCGCTGATCGACGCCGGCGTGGTCACGGCGGTGAAGTCGCGCGAGCGGCTCGCCGGCGCGCTGCGGCACCTGCTGGAGGCAGGCGCGGCCGACGGCACGCTCCGGGCAGGACTGCGAGCCGAGGACCTGGTCACGGCCATCGTCGGCGTGGTCTCGGCCACCGCGATCGCGGGCGGGCGCGAGCAGCTCGGGCGCCTGTTCGACCTCCTGCTCGACGGCGCGCGAGGGCGCAGCGTGGTGCCTCGATGAAATGCCTTGCGGGCCGCATTACCTTGGACAATGACAGCGTCGTGGAGAGATGCTGACCTTGACCGGGTCCAGTGGGATATCGCGGGAGTAGAGGGCAATGGCGCAGCAGTACGACGAGATCAGTGACCGGCTGGCGGAGTTCATCATGGCCCAGCACGTGTTCTTCGTGGCAACGGCGGCGCGTGAGGGACATGTGAACGTCTCGCCGAAGGGACTGGACGCCCTGCGCATCCTCGGCGCCAACCAGGTCCTGTGGCTGAACGGCACCGGCAGCGGCAATGAGACCGCCGCCCACCTGCTCGACGTCAACCGGATGACCCTGATGTTCTGCTCGTTCGAGCGCCAGCCCCTGATCCTGAGGCTCTACGGCACCGCGACGGAGATCCAGCCCGACCAGCCGGAGTGGGATAAGCGGATCGGCCTGTTCCCGCCCATGCTCGGCGCACGGCAGATCTTCGACGTGAAAGTCGATCTCGTCCAGACCTCCTGCGGCTACGGAGTGCCCTTCATGGAGTACGTCGACGACCGGCCGCTGATGGCGCAGTGGGCCGAGAAGAAGGGCCCCGACGGGCTTGAGGCGTACCACCGGGAGAAGAACCTGACGAGCATCGACGGCTTCGCGACCGGGCTTCGCGTGCCTGGTGCCTCCCACGCGACCAGCCGGTAGCGCGTCCTGGCGTCCTTTCGCCTCTGTTCACGCAGGTCGGGCTGTGAACGTTCACATGGCATGCAGCGGGCTATTGACGGGCGCGAGCAACCGGAACAAGCTGTGCCATGTTGACGCATATCGTTGCTACCTGGTCGAAACGTCGTCGTCGTGCGATATCACCCCTTCCGAGGGGTCGCCGTCGCCGTGGCGACCGGCTCTGCGGCGCTACGGCCGTGCACATCTTCGCGATAAGCCTCGGGTAAGGGAGAAAGGAAAGGAAAGGGGCAAGGCCGGCCCGCGCAGGCCGGCCTTGCCCCTAGCATCGGCCTCAGCACGAGGTGAGCCAGGACAAGGCACCGCGCAGGTGGCGGAGGAACGCCGGCTCGGCGAATGACTCATCGGTATGGCCGAGCGCGGTGTAGAAGCTTCGGCCGCCGACGCGCTCATGGCACCAGGCGATCGGGTGGTCAGCGCCCATCGTGCCTCCCTCGAAGCTGGCTTCGTCCACGGTGAGCAGCACCCGGACACGCGGCCGTGGATTGTCCATGAACGCGTACCACTCATCGCGCCTGGCCCACGTCGCGCCGAGATGTTCCGTGGCCGGGTGGTCCTTGTCCGCGACAGTGATCACCCCCGGCTGCACCGTCGGGTGCCGATCGAACCGGGCGCCGGCCAGGTCGCCGAACCAGGGCCAGCCATACTCGGTGGTCGACGCGCCGTGGATTCCGAGCCACGCGCCGCCCGCCGCCATGTACCCGGTGAGCGCCTCCCGGCCGACGTCATCGAGCACCTCGCCGCTGGTGGACAGGAACACGATCGCCGCGTAGTCCCGCAGTATCCCCGCGCGGAACACCGCCGGGTCCTCGGTCGCGTCAACGGAGTAGCCGGCCATGGCGCGGAGCGCGCCGACGCCGGCCGGGATGGAGTCATGCCGGTACCCGGTGGTGCGCGTGTACACAAGAAGTCGCGCCGTCATATGCCTGCTCCTCGCCGGGGCCGGGTGCTCACTGCCGCACCACTAGGAAAGCACTTTCCTCCCCATCGGCGCAGCAGGGACGTTCAGCATCTTGACGACCATGGACCGGCGGGTCATCATCCAGGAATGCGCTTTCCCGGGAGTAACCCGCTCACCGCGGTGTTCGCGATGCGGGCCGGGCTGCCGCGCCGCCTGTTCGGGGCGGCCGAGCTCGAGCGCATCCACGCCGTCGCTGACCTCGATGAAGGAGTCACGATCAGCGACTTCCAGCAGGCCGACCCGCGCCTGCTCGCCGCGGTCGACGTGCTGATCACGGGCTGGGGCTGCCCGCGCATCGGCGTCACCGAGCTCGCGGCGATGCCCCGGCTGCGCGCCGTCGTGCACGCGGGAGGCACGGTCAAGGCCCACATCGGCCCGGGCGTGTGGTCGCGCGGGATCCTTGTCACGACCGCCGCCGACGCCAACGCCTACCCCGTCGCCGAGTACACGCTCGCCGCGATACTCCTCGCCGGCAAGGGGGTGGCGGAGCTGGCCTGCGCTTATGCGGCCGATCCGGACTTCTCCGCGGGCGACAGGACTGACATCGGCAACTACCGGCGGACCGTGGGCATCATCGGCGCGTCACGGATCGGCCGCCGGGTCATCGAGCTGCTGGGGGCCTTCGACTTCAGCGTGCTGCTTTACGACCCGCACCTGACCGATGACGACCCCGTTCTCGCCCGGGTGAGCCGGGTGAGCCTGGATGAATTGTTCCGCCGCAGCTCCATCGTCAGCGTCCACGCACCGCTCCTGCCGCAGACCATCGGCATGGTGGGCAGCCGCCAGCTCGCCCTGATGAGCCCCGGCTCGGTACTGATCAACACCGCGCGGGGCGCGATCGTGGACCATGACGCCCTGGCTCGGGCGGTGCGCGCCAAGGGCCTGCGGGCGATCCTCGACGTGACATCGCCCGAGCCTCTCCCGGCCGGCCACCCGCTGCGCGGACTGCCCGGCGTCATCCTGACCCCGCACGTGGCCGGCTCGCTCGGCAACGAACTGCGCCGGCTGGGCGAGAGCGCGGTACGCGAGCTCGAACTGCTCGCGGCCGGTCGCCCGCCGAGGTCGCCGGTCCGCGGGGAGTCCCAGGCGACCATGGCCTGACCCGCTGACGGCCATTTCCGAGCGCGCTAGCGGCCCGCCTTCATGAGCAGCCGGAGGAAGCACAGTTGATGCCCGACAGCGTGCCGGAAGACCGCACGATCTCGCCGTACACCGGCTGGACGCGCGCGCACTGGGAGGCGCTGGCCGATGCCCAGCTGGCCGCGGTGCGCGCCCATGCGACCAGCCGCCACGCCCTGGTCGACCTGCCCGGGCCGGCCAGCCGCTCGGGTCGCCACAGCGACGGGCTTGAGGGGTTCGCCCGCACCTTCTTGCTGGCCGGCTTTCGGCTCGCCCGATCCGGCGACGGCGATCCGGGCGGGCACGCCGAGTGGTACGCCGAGGGCCTGGCGGCGGGCACCGACCCGGCGCTGCCTCGAGCGCTGGCCGCGCCTGACCGACTGCGGGCAGGCCAAGGTCGAATGCGCATCGGTCGCCATCGCGCTGCACGAGTCACGGCCCTGGATCTGGGACCGGCTCGACGATGGCGTCCGGCAGCGGATCGTCGCGTGGATGACCGACATGCGCGCCACGGACGTGCCCGACAACAACTGGGTCTGGTTCCGCGCCATCACCTCGGCCTTCCTGCGCTCGGTCGGCGCGCCGTGGAGCGGGCAGGACATCGACCATGCGATCGCGCGCACCGAGGACTGGTATGCGGGCGATGGCTGGTACTCCGACGGCGGCAGCCGGGACGGGACCGGACTGCGCAACTTCGACTACTACTCCGGCTGGGCCATGCAGTACTACCCGTTGTGGTACTGCCGCATTTCCGGTGGCTCGCCGCCGACCCAGAACTGCTCCAGCGCTACCGCGGCCGCCTGCGCCGCTATCTCCGCGACGCCCAGCACCTCGTCGGCGCCGGCGGCGAGCCGCTGCTGCAGGGCCGCTCGCTGACCTACCGCTACGCCATGCTCTGCCCGCTGTGGGCGGGCGCGGTCTTCGACGCCACGCCGCTGCCGGCCGGCGCTGTCCGGCGGCTGGCCAGCGGCGTCCTGCGGTACTTCACCGAGGCCGGCTGCTTCAACGCCCGCGGCGTGCAACCGCTCGGCTGGCACGGGGAGTTCACGGCGCTGCGCCAGCCGTACTCGGGCCCAGGCTCGCCCTACTGGTCGAGCAAGGGCTTCGCCGGCCTGGTGCTGCCCGCCGGCCACCCCGTGTGGACCGACCGGGAGATGCCGCTTCCCATCGAGACCGGGGACGTCGAGGCGCGGCTGGCCGCACCCGGCTGGCTGGTGCGCGGGTACCGCCGCGGACGGCGTCGTCCGCGTCGTCAACCACGGCAGCGACCACGCCGCCGACGCCGGGGCAGAAGCGGACGACCCGTGCTACGGCCGGCTGGCCTACTCCACCCACGCCTTCCCCGACAGCGGCGCCGCCGCGCTCACCGACCCCGTCGACTCCCACGTAGCCCTATTGGACGGCGCTGGGCGCCCGTCGCACCGCCGCCCGCTCACCCGCCTGCACCTCGGCGACCACGAAGCCGCCTCCCGCCACCGTGCCCACTGGCCGCTCGGCCCGGTGCCCGCCCCCTACGCCTTCGATCCGGCACCCGCCCACCGCATGGGACCGTGGATCACCACCGCGTCGGTACTGCACGGTCCGCTCGAGGTGCGCCTCACCCGCGTGGACGCACCTGTAGAGGAGTCGCTGCGGCTGCGCCTCGGCGGCTACTGCCTCGCCGCCGACGAACCGCCGTCCGCGGACACCTGCGGCCTTCCCGCCGCGTGGGTGCGCCGCCCCGACGGCCTGGCCAGCACTGTTGTCGGCCTGTGTGGCTTCGACCAGTGCGGTATCGCCACCGCGCGCGATGCCAACGCCCTCGGCAGGCACTCCGCAACCCCTTGGCTCGCCACGTCGGCGCCCGTGCGACCGGGCGCGGTGTACGGCGCGGTAGTCTGCCTCTCCGGGACCGTGGCGGGCCCGGCCGTGGCGGCCGGCGTGCACCTGTCGGTGCGGCGGGAACGCCTCGGGGACCGCTGTCGCGACCGTCGCCTGGGGCGACGGGAGGCAGCACACGGTCCGCCTGGAGCCGC
>CAVTLB010000010.1:0-459009 GCA_963735415.1 uncultured Actinomycetota bacterium
CCAGAAGACGGCCGTCGGTGCTTATACTTTATTTGCCGACAAACCCAACTGCGAGGTGCCATGACAGCCATCAGCGCTTCATCCGGACCAGTCGCGACGTTCGCGCCTACCATCCGCGTGCTCACTCCAGAACCGAAGGTGCCAACCCACCCCAACCTGTCGTTTGGCGCAATCCTCGAGCGCTTCCCCGGGATCGCCAAGGCGGACGCCGTGGGCTGGACGGGCTCGACCGCGGCCGGATGGGGCAACGCGCTGAGTGACGTCGATCTGTTCGTCTTTTCCGACCAAGAGATTGCGCTACCGATCGACGAGACGATGGAGACCTGGCCAGGCGCCGACAACAGCGGTCTGACCTGGGTCAATTGGATGGGCCGGTACGGTGACGTCTGCGTCGACCTGAAGGTCTGGCCGACGGAGGCGCTGGTGATCATCCTTGCGCCGTACTCCGGGCCGAATCAGCCTGAATTCTGCGGCTTGAACTACTCGCTCCAGGACTTCATCTACCGCATGTCAGTCGCGGTCCCGCTCAAGAACGGCGCGTACTTCGACCGGATGCGCGAGCTCATCGACCGCTCATCATACGGGCGCTCGCTTGCCCGATCGCTTAAGAACCGGGCCGAAAACCGGTTGAACGACGTCGCCGGGCAACTCGCGGCGGGCGATGTGATGAGCGCTCGCTGCACTGCCATCCTCGCGGCGAACGCGGCCACCGACCAATGCCTCGTGCTGGCCGGCGAACTGTGCCGCGGGGAAAAATGGCTGCTCCGCCGCCTGCAGGCGACACCCGAGTGTGAGATAAGCGTGGATGAGTACCGCTCTGAAGTTATGGAGGGTACCCGCCCTGGTGAATCCGAGGGCGACTGCGCCCTCCGGATCGCCCGCTGGGCGCAGTCTCAGCTTATCCGGGCCGAATCGCAGGCATTGACCATGAGGTGAGTGAGGTCCTGCTAGTGAGGGCCGTCGTGCACGGGCACGCCAGGGACGGCGAGCGCCACGCGCTCGCAGAATTCACCTGAATCGAACCGGTGCCGCCCGGGGGAAACCGGGTTGACCGTGATCCCCGCGAGTTCGATGGGCTTCATCACCTCAACGCGCAATCCTCGCTTGCGGTACACGGGCCAGGTCGCCTGGCAGTATCGCGCCGAGCCCAACGCTATGAGCATCGGTGCCGGCGCTAGCGCCCACAACCACGACTGGGCGCTGAATAGTGCGCGCCGCGAGGTCTTTGATCTCCCAATCGTTCAGGTAGGTAACCTCGTCTTCGCTGAAATTGATCGCAGCGCAGTCAAGAGTATGAACGCAGCACCCGTAGACAATTAAATAGGTGAAGCCTTCGGAAGACTGCTGGGGGCAGTGAGATATCCCCGCCCGTTCAAGCGCCATCTGGCGAGCGAGTTCAAGGGCCGCCTTCCTGGCCGTCGGCGTGTTGGAGATAGGCAAGGTAAAATTACCTGGACGATTCCGTCGTCCAGCCGGTCTCCGTATGGCCGGACGGCAGTGATGTTACGCGCTTCCGACACAATCCTTCTCCTTGATGAGTTCTGTGCAGGGGTTGAAGTAGTCCTCGTCAGCTACCTCGATCCATTCGGCGCCGCGTCGGCCCTCGCGGCGGCGCGACACGGCGCCGAACGTGGCTTCCTCTATCGCGGTGAGCAGGTCAGTGCCTGCGATGCGCTCAAGCATGTCGCGTGCCTGGCTGAGCACCTCGTGCGCGCGCAGCTGGATCACGCCCCCCGGTTTGAACTGAATCTCGTTGGCGAGGTCCCCGCACGTTGTAGTTACGTACCGGATGTTCTCCAGGCCGAAGACCCGGTCATGGATGTGCGGAGTGTGAATTCCCTCGGAAGGGTTCCCTATCATTTGTATCGACTGCCCGGTCGCCACGGTAATCAAATTGAACATGGCATCGCAAGCATGCGTGCGGTACTGATTGCCGTCCTTGTGCCTGGTCGGGGGCATGTACTTGGTCAGGCAGTCGGGGAAAAGCTCGCGGGTGAGTTGCGCATGTTCCCACTCCAGCGTCAGGCCACCGGGCAACGAAGGGTTTATTTCGAAGGCATTCCCTATCGCTATGCAATGCGGCGGGACCCCGGATTCGATCGCGAGGTAATAGTTAACCAGCTGGGATGTCACTACAGAAGGAGCAGCTGTCGCCTGCTCTGACGTGCGCAGGTAGTTATCCTCACCCGTGTTGACGATAAGATCGAAATACCCATTGATCATCCTGGAGAAGCGCTGGTCTATCGGCGTCCGCAGCATGTTGATGTCCCGGTACAAGATGCCGTAGAGGGCGTCGTTGACCATGTTATCCAGGCCTTCCATGGCGCCCATCGCAGAGATCTCAGGCATGCACAGGCCGGAGGCAAAGCTCGACAGCATCATGTACTCCCCGGTGCCCAGGCTCCAGTCATCGAGAGCCTGGCGAACTAGCCGGAAGTTCTCTTGCGTCGCAAACGTTCCGCCGAACCCCTCGGCCGTCGGCCCGTAGGGGACATAATCCAGCAGGCTTTGGGCTGTCGACCGGATCATCGCGACCACGTCGCCGCCGTTCTCCGCCACCGCTAGGGCGCTATCGATATCGTCGTAGACGTTGCCCGTCGTAGTGAGGACATACAGCAACGGCCGGCCCGCTCCAGCAGGTCCTGACGTTTTTCTCGCCTTCCCAGCCTGGAGTCCTTGATCCGCAGCAGGGCCCGCTCGCACGCGGCGCGGACAGTGGACCTGATGGCGGGATCAGCGGCTAGCGGTTGCTCGCCGAGGCTCAGCCTTCCAGTGGCCACCGCGCGGGCTATCTCCATTGGGGACGTCCCGGTGGGGATCATCGCGTTGCCCAGCCAGTATGCGCTGCCCTTCCCCATGCCGCCGAACGACCGTACGTGATCAATCAGGACGTTGAACAGCGGCACCCCCGTGCTGTCTCCCCCGTTGACGCCGAGAAGCCTGGCAACGGTCCGTTCGATGGACGTCGTGGTCCGGCCTGCTGTCTCCGTGATCACAGTGGCGGGGATCTCTGCCGCAGCATCACGGCACGCGGCGACAACCCCCGGATCGAGACCTAGTTTGTTCACGTCCCGCCCTCTCAATGTGGGGACTATGCGGGACCGGCGGCCGGTGGGTTCGTCGGCTCTGCTTCCCGCTACTCGTGCTTGCCGAAGACCCGGTCAACGATGCCGCTGGTCAGTTGCCTTGCGGCTCCCCCTCGGCGTCCGGTGGGGGAAACGGAGTGGTGGCAGAGATACGTATGGCGAACGGCTTTTGATACAGCGTCCGGGCTCTCGCCTGAGGCGCCTGCAACCTGTTCTCCGCGGCGGCCGCCACCACGTCCGCCCAGTGGGCGAGTCCGGCCGACCCGGACGGCCCCCTCGCTGCCTGCCTCAGAGAATTCCACAATTCTTGCCGGCTCCATTCCATAAAGCGGCGATGTGCGGTCTGCCAGGAAACGCTGAAGCTTCGGGGAACTTCACGCCACGGACTCCCGGTCACTAGCACGAATAGGACGGCGGCAAATGACCGGATCATGTCACCCCGCTGCGTGCCGCCACCTTGGGCTCGGGTTACCTTCCGCTCCACCATGGGCTGGGCGAGTCCCCACAGCATGATCGGGGTAAGCCATGCGAAACACTCGTCGGGCAGTGGGCGGCTGTCGTGTACGACTGTCACGGCGTGGTCGCTCCCATCTTCCCCGATTGCTGTGACCGACACTTGCGGCGGCATCAGATCTCCACTGTCATATGAAGGCTCTTGCAGAAGCCGACTACGTCCATTACCCAGTTCTCGGGCTTCTTCGCGTCGTAAGTGCTCATGGTTTCCAGACGCCAGTAGTCATCAAAGCTCACGTGGGTTGGCCGACCAGCCAGGAATCTCCGGGCTGCGCCATTTTGAATTATGCGAACCATAGGTTCCGCCGCTTTCCAGCAGCGCGTCGATGCTATGTCCCAGGGCCTGCCGGGCAGACAGGACCGCGCTATGCGTGTCATTACTAGCCAGCTGCCCGAGAGCGTCTTCGCAGCAATTGTCGGACTCGCTCAGCGATCGGGCCACTATGAGGGCCTTGAAGGCGGATCGCGCGAGTTCGCCCTGGCGCTGGCGCACCCAGTCTTCGCCATCTACGCAGATGCAGCTGACGAGCCGTTCAAGGAATGACTCTTCTAGCACGTGCAGCACCGTCGTCGTCGGTGAGGGCATCTCGAACGCGGGCCAGCCTACATGCGCCATCATCTGGTCGACCTGCCGGTCGAGCCAATACCTAATCTCGCAGCGTTGACCTTGGACTTGCTGCACCTCAACGGGCACGGTGTCTGGCTCTAGCGGGACTCCGATCACGCCTTGCGCCCCGTGCCATGGATGGACGGCTACGACGTTGATGTCGATGTCGCTGGTCTCGTTGGCCCAGCCTTGAGCGGTCGAGCCGACAATCATCAGCGCCAGTCGCTCTGGTGGCAGCCTGTGCCGCGAGTCCAGATCTTGGATGATGTCACCAATGGAGAGTTCACCGTTAGTCAACAGCCCAGGCTGCAGCGGCGCGACGAATCGTTCATTACCGGTCATAGCACGCTTCTACTGCTCAGGCGGCTCCGCAGCCCTTAATGCGGAGCTCGGCGATATTGAGCCGAAGGAGTTCTTCGGCGAACTCTATCGCGTCGAGCAGCGCAGCATCGAGGTCTACGGAGTATTCCCTGGAAAGCAGGGCCGCGATCTGTCCTATGGAGGTCCCGCCATCAATTTGCGAGAGGATGAAGGCGCCGCTAGCGCTGAACTGATAGGAGTCTGGCCCCACGGAGGCGAGGATCCTCCCTTTGAAGTTTCTGAATCTAGCCTTAAGGGATTTGCTTGGCGTGCTGGCCGCAGTCAACTCCGGCACATCGCTCTCTAGCATTTCGCTTAACATTCCCCTAATGATCCCGACGATTCCAGGTAGCCTTGAATCAACTCTATAGAAGTGTATGAGCGGGTCATGGGACGGGGAAGGAACGATGCCCAGAAGACTTCCCCAAATACACCGGAAACATGTCTGGTCGGAGAGCAGGGCGCCCATCGCGTAGAGGGGAACTCCGGCCGGAACTCTTACAGGAACATTCGTCTTCCGCCGCAAGGCTGTCCCGGGCTTCGCGCACGATACGCGCGCCATACTGGCTCCTTGGACGTGAGACTTACACTAGCCTGTTGAAGGAGCCGGTGGGCTCCGGCTATTTTGGACCAGGAGCCATAACATGGATGTCGAGCAAGGGGCACCAGGACCCCACGAGGCCGATCGTGCTCCGAGTCCGCACTGCCGCATTCTTTCCCGGCTCGCCGCCTCGGCCAGCCCGCCGAATCCGGCGCTCCGAGGCTACGTCCTCGCAACTTTCGTGACCTCGACCGGCACGGGCATGTACATGACCGTCGCGGTAGTGTACTTCGTTCGATCGCTCTCTTTGAGTGCTGGATTCGTCGGCCTCGGACTGACGATCGCGACAGGCCTTGGCGTTGCTGTCTCCCTTCCGGCTGGGCGGCTCGCCGACCGGCACCGCGCGAAGCCGGTGCTTATCGTGCTCTTCATTATCCAGGCAATGCTGTTCGCGCTATTTCCGCTGGTCAGCGGTCCAGTGGAGTTCTTCGTGGCCGCAGTCCTAGTGTCGATGGCGGCAAGTGCCACCGTTCCCGTGAACCAGGTGCTCCTGTCCGACCTCGTCGCCGGCGGCCCTCGGGTCGCGGCGGCGGCGTACAACCGGTCGGTGCTCAATGTTGGCATGAGCGTCGGCACGCTGGTAGCGGCCTGGGCATTCGCCGCCAACAGTCGCTCCGCCTACCACACGATGCTGATTGGCAATGCGGTGTCGTTCGTCGGGGCCGCCGCAGTACTGAGCCGCGTCAAGGTTCCGGCCCGGGTGCCGCGCGCGTCCGTGCCAGGGCAGACGGCAGCCACAGGCCCACGCCGGCACCCTCTTCGCCAGCCCATGTTCGTCGTCGCTTCCGCCATCTGCGGGGTGCTCTTCCTCAGCGCGAGCATCCTCGACGTGGCCCTACCGCTGCAAGTCAGCCAGCACACCGTCGCCCCGCGCTGGATGATCGCTGCGTTGCTGCTGCTGAACACCGTCCTGGTGGTGACCCTTCAGGTCCGTGCCAGTGCCGGATCGGAGACCATCCCCGGTGCGAGCCGGGCGAACCGACTGGCCGGCATCGCGCTCGTCGGCGCCTGCGTGCTGTTCGCTGCCACCACCACTCACTCGGCGGTTGTCGCCGCCCTCGTCCTCGTAGGGGCCACTGTCCTGCTCACGGCCGGCGAGCTGTTCAGCTCGGCCGGTGCGTGGGGCTTGTCCTACGGCCTGGCGCCTGCCGATCAGCAGGGCAAGTACCTGGCCAGCTTCAACCTACTTACCCGGATGGTGGGGATCCTCGGTCCCGGACTCGCCGTCGCCGTCGTGAACGTGGGACTCGCCGGATGGCTCGCTGTCGGCGTCGTCTTCCTGGGAACCGGGCTGGCAGCGCCCTTCGTCACTCGTTCCGGACAGGAACCCGTCAACGACCCGGTCTCATGATGCTTACTAGACCGGCGCATCTGGTGCTAGCGAGCGGACGTACAGGCGCACCAGGTCGTGGATTCGGTAGCGTCCAGACGAGGATTCGATAAGCAGATTGTGATCGATCAGGCTATCCAGCAGCTGAGTAGCGGTGTCGGAATCGGCATCAATCAACTCGGCGGCCATGGTGGCGTCAATGGTGGGGGCAGGGAGCAGACCCAGGGCGCGGAGCAGCTGCCGGTGGATATCCGGCAGGCGCTGATAAGACAGCTCAAGGGCAGCGTCCAGGGCACGATCGCCGCTAGACAGGCGATTAATGCGCTCGGGTTGATAGCGTAGCCGCTCGGCCAGGTGCGCCACGGTCCAGGCCGGACGGTATCGAAGCTGCGAGCCCGGCCATGCGCAGTGCCAGCGGTAGCTGGCCGCACATCTCGGCGATCTCGGCCAGGGACGAGTCGTCCTGTGCCGCCGATTCTAGTCCGGCCACGCTCCGCACGAGCGCGATCGAATCTGCCTGCGCGAGCGTGGCCAGCGAAATAGCGAAAGCGTCATCGATGCCCTTGAGCCGGCGTCGGCTGGTGACCAGGACCAGGCACCCGGCAGAGGCGGGCAACAGCAGGCGGACCTGTTCCTCGCTCGCCGCGTTGTCCAAAACGATCAGGGTCCGCGTGCCGACTAGGCGCTCGCGGTAAAGCGCCGCTCGCAGCTCCACCTCGCGAGGGGTCTTCCGCGAGGGAACGTTCAGGCTGTTAAGCAGGAAGTCCACGGCATTGCCGACCGTGCGCGGCGGCAGGTCGCAGGTATAGCCATGTAGGTCGATGAAGAGCTGACCATCCGGATACTGGTCGGCGAGCATGTGCCCGGCGCGGATGGCAAGGGCGGTCTTGCCGACTCCCGCCATGCCGTCGATCACGCCGATCGCCACGGTCTCGTCGATCGAGTTCATCTCGCGGGAGAGGCTCGCGATCATCTCTAGCTCACGCTGGCGCCCGGTGAAGTGCCAGGGCATCATCGGCAGTTGTCGGAGCACCGCCCGCCGGAGGACGGCGCCCACCGTCCTCCGGCGCGACGGGATCATCAAGGATCCGCCGTGCGTCCCCAGCCCGTCTCCGCGCTGCAGGTCAACCTCGGCTCGCGGCGGTCCCGCGGCGCGATCTTCCTCGTCGCGGGCAGACGGATTGGTTTGGCGATTACCGGGTGTGCCGTTCATGGGCGTCCGCAGCGGATCAGTCGCCGATAGCCCCCGGGAGGTTCCGGCCACTTGCCGGGATGCCGATACGAGCTGCTCCTGATCCCTCGGTGAAAGTTTGAGCGCCGTGGCTAGCGATGAAACCGACGCCGGATACGGCCGTAGGGTTCTGCCTTGCTCAATGTTGGAGATCGTGCGACTGCTCAGCCCGGATCGTTCCGCAAGCTCTTCCTGGCTCAAGCCCACCGCCAGCCGGTAATGACGCAGTATGCTCCCAAGGTCCGTCGGCGTTGGTGCCATTCATCCATTCCTCCTCGCGCCTATACCAGGCACGGCAAGCAGGGATCGAAGGATGCTCGGCATTGTACGCCAATCACCTTCGTGTGACGTTATATCATCTGTAGCTGGAACGTCAACTGGCCGCAGGAGCCTCAGCATGACATTAGGATCCGGTGTTACGCTGTTCTCCTGAGATGTGCCTTTGACCTGGGAGAACAATGCTTCGTGAGCGGAGGGAATGATGTCTGCAGGCACCGCGAGCGGGATTCGTACTCCTGTCTGCAGCGGGTGAAAAGCTAAGTTCTTTGTCTGGTCGGTGCCGGCGGCGTGCCCTCGGTGATCGGGGAGAGCACGCGACCCGTAGCGCGGGCGACCTGCAGCGCCGAAACGCGCTGGGCAGCCGAAGGCCTGCCGCGCTCACGGGCGACAGGATGGCGGCCGCGTCCGGTCCCGGCCCCCGCGGGCCCCGCGGGACCGGGCTTAGAGGGCGCGCGGATAGGCGGTTGGTCAGGGCCGTTTGGCTGGACGGGTGTCCCAGCGGTAGAGGGTCCAGGCTTCGCGGATGAGGCGACGGAGCGTGATGATGGTGTCGGCGAGGTCGAAGAACGCGTCGATGACTTCCTCGTTGCGCTCGTAGCAGCGCTGCAGCTTGTTGAAGTTGTTGTGCCAGGAGTTGGTGCGCTCGACGTGCCAGCGCTGCCCGGCCTGGATCGGGGCCTTGTCGCCCTTGTGCGCGATTTCCCCTTTCAGGCTGCGTCTTTGGAGTTCGTCACGGGTCTTGCCCGAGTCGTATGCGGCGTCGAGGTGGACGGTGATGTCACCGGGCAGCGGCCCGAGCTCGGCGAGCTTGTCGAGGGTCGGCGCGAGCAGCGGCGAGTCGTGGCGGCTGGCCGGCGCGAGGACCCGGTCGAGCGGGATGCCGTTCCCGTCGACCATCAGCGACCGCTTCATTCCGAGTTTTCGCCGGTCAACGGGGCTGGGGCCGGCGCAGTCGCCGCCGCCGGGCGCCTTGGTGATGCACCCGTCGATCGCGAGCTCCTCCAGGACGAGGCCGACGATCCGGTCATAGGACTCGCGGGCGATCGCGTGCAGCCTCGCGAGGATCCCGGCCCTGATCCACTCGTTGCGCCGCTCGCGGATCGTGGTGGCACTGCAGGCGCAGTCGGCGATCGCGGCATAAGAGCAGCCGAACCGCAGGACCTGGATCAGCTTTTCGAAGATTATCCGGTCCCCGATCCGGGGCCGGTGGCAGCGCAGCGGGTGAGACTGGTCATGGACGGGCCGCTCGGGCAGCAGCGCGGAAAACTGGTCCCAGAGGGGATCGAGCAGCGATGATGGTATAGCGGGCACAGGGACTCCAGTGATTACTGAGCGTGGTAACTCCGATAATCACGGACCCTGTGCCCGCACATGCCTCAAACCCCTAAAACCCCTGCATTCACGGGCGTCTCATCACCTAGTCGCGCGCCCTCTTAGCCAATTGCATTCATCTCATCGTCAAAATGTTGTCTACGAGGCGGCTGGGGACGTCCGGGTGCGGAGGTCGTCGAACAAGGCTCGCATGCTGACACGAGGTTCTCGTAGTCTGCATCGATGCGGATCAGGTGGGCTGGCCTGAGGCTGCGGACCCGGCCAGGATGGGCGCGATCACGTGGTCGCGGAGTGTCAAGAGTGCGGTGATGGTGCGAGCCGCGGCGGGCGGGACCTGGTAGCGGCGTGACCGTCCGGGCTTGATGAGCAGGTTCTTGCCGCGCGGCTTGCACACCGATGGGCCGCTGGCGAGGTGCCCGCCGTGGGGCTGGTCCTTTTCCAGCGGCCCCCGGTCCGAACCACGCGGGCCCCCAGTTTCCCGGCACGTGGCTCCAGTGACTATTCCGTGCGTGCAGTGGCTGGCTGCCCGGCGTGGATGAGGGGGTGCAGACCACGAGGGCCTTCCTGCGCATGGTGGCCAGGAGGTGCGCCCACGCGGGCTGCGGACGTCCCGGCCTGGTGAGGTCGGCGAGCCTGCGCACCTGGTGGATTTCCACTGGGGCGTGCTGTTCGCACCACTCGCATCGGCGCGCCAGGAGCCGGGTTGTCAGCTCCTTGCGGCCGGTGGCCGGGACGGGCTGGAGGTCGGTGGGGATCGCCTTGTCCTGCCGTATCAGCGGGATGCCTCCGAGCCGTGCGACCAGTGGTTTCCTGCCTGCCCGTTCCGCGCGTGCCTCAACGCAAGTGCGCGGCCCGTGCGGTGTGTCGATCTTGCGCCAGGTTGATCATCAGACCCAGGAACCTCCTTTCGAGTTCCTCCCGGTTGCGCCGGGGATATGACGGGGCGCCTCGCGGCGCAGGCAGGTCGTAGGCGGCCCGGCGGGTGGTGTAACCGTCTCTGGCGGACCCTGGCAGCGAATTCGGCGGCGGTGAAGCCGTGCGGGGCCGGGGCGAGAGCCACGGCTGCGGCGAGGGCCGCGCGGATCCGGGGCTTGTTCAGGTCGATGCCGGCCGTGCGGGCGGCGCCGGCTGCGGATGGCAGCGGCAGCTCGTCCAGGATGGCGTCGGGGATGAAGGCGGCATCGGCGCAGTCAAGGGCGGTGGCGAATCGCTCCGGCGACCCCGGCAAGGAGGGTGATGATCTCGCCGAGGTTGTCCAGGCCGCGGTGGGCGCTCGCGCCGAAGGCCCGGCTGATCAGGCCTGCGGGATGAGATGGCCGGTGGAAGAGAGCTTCGAGCTGGGAAGGGGTGCTCGGCTTGGATCAGTGCCAGGCACGCCTCTACGCCGCGATCCGCCGCCACCTCGCCCTCGTCATGTCCGCCCTCGCGATCTGCGCCGTCACCATCGCGATGCTCAGGGACCGCACCGACACCCAGGCTGGCCCGTCAGCCAGGCCCGACGATGCCCCGCCCGCCAACCCCGGCCTGATCCCACTCACCGTCCGAGAGGTCCGAAGGCTCCTTGGCGATGCGCTTACCCGGCAGAAACCACCCGGCCACGCAGCCCGCTGGCTCCAATGGCGACGCCGCCAGCAGGCACGATCCCGCTGGCTTCGCCAACGCGCACGCCTGGAACGTAACTTCGCCCTGGCCACCTAGCGATTGGACGCTGCCGTACTGGTTGAATCGCGCCGCTCCAGCTGAGACAACGCTGGCGAGACAACCACATAAGACATGACTTCACTGAATTGCTCAGCGGGGCATCGACATGATTGGGTGGCATGCCTAGACTCATGACTCAGCAATAGTTCAAGAATATGCCGGCGCCTTCATGGCTTGGCGGCATATTTAAAGCATAGGAGAGGAGGAAAAAATGCAGACGAAGAGCGTTGGCGCGACAGTGCCTACCCTCAAGGTCCAGGCTTGCGCCATGCAGGCGGCTGAGTTCGACCTGGCGACCGTCGCGACTGCTGGCGTGCTCGGCCTGCGGCCGGCCTACGTCACCGACAGCGGCGTGGAGTCGTTCGCGTGCTGCCACGCGCTCACCGCGCACGGCTAGAGAGAACACCGGTGGGCGGGGCATTTTTTGTCTCGCCCACTTCGCTGGTACGCCAGGCTCAGTTAATTTGACGGGAATGCGAGAAAGGCGGAAGCTATGGAAGTCCTGCTTGAGAGCAATCACGGTACCTACCGTCTGCGAGCCGATGCGGGCGAAGACCTCCGGCAGGTGCTCCAACGGTACGGTATACCCGAGTCCGCAGTCTGGACGTACTATACAGAGGACCACGATGTGGCCGGCGCGGCTACCCAGGCGCGCCGGGTGAGATTTGTTCCCAGCAGCAGCACGCTCAACGAGCCGGAGCTCTCCAACCGCACGGTCTATGCCCGGGTAACCCGCAACATCAACATCCCCGCACTGCTCGGAATTGAGACCACCTCGGTTCGCACGGTAAGCGAGGCCACGACCGAGTGGACCTTCCCAGGTCCGGCCGAGGGCGCGTACGGCCGGATCATTGCTCAGTTGACCGCCGAGGAGTGCCTGCTCGTCGTACGTGAGAGCGTGGACCGCGTCCTCAGCGCGTGGCCTGGTCCCGGAAAGTCGCGCTTCGTCGTGGGCACCTCAGGCGGTGGTGACTCGAACATCCTCATGTCCGCGCTCCTGGAGTCCTCCTACGTGGACGCGGCCGACGTCTTCCCGGTCATGATGCTGGGCATTCCCGACTGGGATACCCAGGTCGATAACGCCCGCGACCTCTGCGCCAGCCTGGGCGTCGAGTTGACCGTGCTGGACGGCGAGCGGGCTGCGGACCTGGCGAACCTGGTCTGCTTCGACGAGGTGAAGGAGACCTTCACGTCCTTGTACCCGGACGCCGACCTGGAGTTCCTGGGCACGTGGCTCCTGCGCAAGGTCTTGTCAGCGTACGCGCGGTCAGTGGACTGCGCAGCCGTGGCCTTTGGCGCGAACCGGGAGGATATCCTCAGCGAGGGAATCGCCCGCTTGGCGCGGGGACTCCCGCCGCTACCCACGCCCTATCGGCGGATCGGGGACATCACCATCCTCTACCCGATGTACCGTGTGCCGAAGAAGATCGGCGACGGAGCGTACCCGACGTACTCGCTGGAGAACTACGAGGCCCGCAATCCCAGCTTTAGCGCGGGCAGGTCCCTGTACTACTACCTCGCGTACTGCCTGCCCGGCATCGCCCCGGGTATCGACGTCACCCTGCTCGACGGATTCGAGAAGCTATCGGCGTCCGCCGCAGACGCGTATGTCCAGGATCCCGAGAACCTTGAGTTCTACGTTAAGGACTCCTTCACCCCGGGACAGCAGGACAAGTGGCGGCAGTTCCTCGGCGCCGTGCGCAAATCGTGACGACCACCGCGCAAGAGGAGGAGAGGCCGTGCCTAGTACCGTCGATACCTTCGCCGCGGACCTTGGAATGTGCGGCTATGCGGTTATACCAGACGTGATCGGGCCAAATGAGGTCACGGCTCTGCGGAAGCTAACCGAGGAGCTCTACGCCGTTGATCCCGGCGTGCTCGCCAAGCAGGAGAAGGAGGGCAGGGAACGCCTCGCGCACTTGGAACTGCTTCCTAACAAGGGAGAGATCTTCGAGTCGTTCTTCCTCGACTCGAGAGTCCAGGAGCTAGCCGCGCACTTCCTCGGGCCGGACTTTATCGCGAACGACATCTACAGCATGGGCCTCCTGCCTGGATACCCGGGACGCCCGTTCCACGTGGACGAGCCGATGACGTATCCTGGATGCAGTCTCACCGTAAACGTGCTCTACCCGCTGGTCGATTTTTCCGAGGCCAACGGGGCCACGCGATTCCTGCCGGGCAGCCACATGTGGTCGGCCGAGGGGCGCCCGCGAATTGAGGCCTGGCTTGCCGGGCGTCAAGGGACGGTTCCTGGCGAGGTCGCGGTAAGCGCGCCTGCCGGTTCGGCGCTGATGCTGCTGGGCGGCGTATATCACGCTCCCGGGACGAATCCCTCCGGGCAGGTCCGTCCCGCGCTGGCGTCTTTGTTCACCGTTGCCTGGATGAAGCCGTACATCGACTTCACCCGTGCGCTCCATCCCGGCGTCCTTCAGCGGGCCACCCCGGAGGCCTTGCGGCTCTACGGCTTCGGATCGGTCGTGCCGACGACGGAGCGGTGGAACTGGCCCGAAGGCCGGTCCGGCCGCGCACTGCAGTGGCAGCGTCCCGGCCAGGATCCGGTCGGCGTCGGTACGTTCGACGTGCGTCGCCACCTGGAATCGATGTGAGCGCGGCCGGACAAGTTCACGGCCAGGGCACTCCCGTCCACGTCGAGCTCGTGTCGCATGCCAGCCTGCTGATCCGGGCCGGCGACGTCGCCTTGCTCACCGATCCGTGGTTGACGGGCACCGTTTTCGGCGGCAGCTGGCGGCTGATCCAGCAGCCAGCCATTGACGACCTGCCCTGGCCGGAGGTGACGCATCTGTGGCTATCGCACAACCACCCCGATCACTTCCACCCGGCTTCCCTGAGCCAGATACCTGAGCAGCATCGTTCCAGGATTTCGGTGCTCCGCTCCGCCGCGCGTGGCCGGGAAGTCCAGGAAAAGACGCTGCGGGATCTCGGGTTCGTGTCGTTCCAGCCCCTGCGGGCTGGCTCATGGAATGCCCTTGGCGGCCAGGTGGAGGTGTTCGAAGGCGCCTTCGACGTCGCCGACCGGGAGGATCAAGGCGATGCCTTCCTGGCGGTCCGGTCAGGGCCGGTGAACGTTCTCAACCTGAACGACTGCGTCGTGCGGCGCAGCTGGCAGGCACAGGAGGTCTTGCGCCAGATCGGCGCGGACCACGTCGATCTCCTCTGCACGCAGTTTTCCTACGGCCAATGGGCGGGGAACCCGGAGGACAAGGCGCTGCGGCGCGCGAAGGCCGACCGCAAGCTAGACAGGCTCATGCTGCAGGTAGATCACCTGCGTGCGCGTGCGGTGCTGCCCTTTGCCAGTTACTTCCTTTTCTGCCATCGGGAGAACAACCACCTCAATGACGAGATCGTGACGCCCGACCGAGTCATACGCCGCCTACAAGACCGTGGTGTAGCCACGGTCGTCCTCTTCCCGGGAGAGCGCTGGACTGTCGGGACTGCATGGGACTCTCGGCAGAGCTGCGCGAAATGGACGCATGCGTATCACGACGCGCTAAACTCAGAAACGTGGCTGGACGACACTCCCGCAAGTGTCCAGGAAGTGCGGGCGGCAATAACCGCGTGGAACCACTCCATCGAACATCGGCTTGGCCGAAGCGGTCGGCTGGCAATGCGCCTGTGCGGGCAGCTTCCCACCACGGCCGTGCGCCTCACGGACTTGCGGATCGCCGTGGAGATAGTGCCAGGTCTCAAGGTCAGAGAAATCCCCTACGAGCGGAACTGTGACGTGGCCATGACGTCGGCTGCGGCCGCGCGCTGCTTCGGCTCCCTGCGCGGGCCGGAGGAGATCCGGTTCGGCGGTCGGTTGCTTCGCGACGCGCGCTCGGTGGACCGTTTTCTCCGGCTCTCCACCACCGCGAGCCTCGCCGCGAGCACGCAACGCTCGCTCCCTAAGGCAGAAGCGCGCCGGATCGGGCGGCGCGCGGTCGCGCTATGGCACACGCTGGCGGCGACCCCGCTCATAAGGCCAGGAAAGGACCTGCGGTGAGCGACTCAAAGACCAGTGATACGCAAGATCTCAGCGCGATGAACTCCGGCCAGTTCCGCTCGGTGGCCGCGCAGGCGCTGGGCGGCCTATCCCCGCTCGAGTCCCTGGCCGCGACACCGCGGCGGCTACGGAACCTGGCGGTCCGGTATGACCTCACCAACCCCGCCTTGCGCACGGCCGACGGATGGACCCCGGCCCAGACCATGTACCACCTCGCCGACAGCGAGGCCGTGTTCTCGGTGCGGCTCAAGAGTGTCCTGCTCAGCGTGGACCCGGAACTAGCCGGGTACGACCATGACCTTTGGCTCAGCCGGATCGGCGACCGGAACGTCCGGATCGCGTCGATACTGGACCGCTTTGAGCTGCTGCGCGCGGAGAACCTTGAGATCTGTGCGACCCTGAGTCCGGAAGACCTCGCGCGCACTGGCCGTCACGTAACGCATGGCCTTGAGTCCATCGCGGACCTGATCAGCATTCGGGCCGGGCACGACCTTATCCACCTGCGCCCGATGGAGGAACTGCTCAGCGAGTCCAAGCAGGCGGCCTCCGCCCTTCGCGGCGTTCCCCGTGGCAAGGACAATCCCTTCGACCTGGGGCCGAAGCGCGGTCGCCTGATCGTCTTCTGCGGCATCGACGGAGCCGGGAAGACGAGCCAGGCGCTCGAGCTAGTGGACTGGCTGCAGGTCCAGGGTCTCAACGCCGTTTACCACAAGGCCGTCGGCATCCGCAGCGAACTGGACTACCTGGCGGAGCGGCTAGGGCACAAGAGCCACATTGACCTGCTCGGCGTGGATACCGGGCGGCTGCTGGGCGCCACCGTCCGCTGGAAGAGCATCACGGCGGCGTGCGCCGCGCTGCGTGACCCCAGCCTATGGCTGGTCATGGACAGGTTCTCCTACTGCGAGTACGCCGCGACCCGCCAGCAGGGCGCGGGCAACGAGTCTCTGATCCGAGAAATGTACGCGGGGATGCCGCAGCCGGACCTCGCCTTCTTCCTGGACGTGCCCCCGGAACAGGCCTTCCTGAGGGTGGGCGAGCGCGGAGTCGACCGCGAAGGCCTTGCCTTCCTTCAGGAATTCTACGACGGCTACCGCTCGCTGCCCGAGATGGAGGAGTTCACAAGGGTCGATGGCACGCGCGAGTTCGCCCAGGTCCGGAAGGACGTCCGCAGCATAGTGGGAGCGACGTTCCCCGAGTTCCCGGAGCGGGCCGGTGCCTGACCTCGCCGATGACAACGACGGGCCCGGGCCCGATCGATGGTCTCGGGTGCAGCACCTGGCTGGGCGGCGCGCTGGGATATCCCCCGAGGTCGAGTCTCGCCTCACGCTTATCGGGAGTCCCCTGCACCGGCGCGCGCGCCAGGTCGCCGAGGCCGCAGCGCACGGGTGCCCCCTGATCGTTGTGCGCGCCCCCATGGCCTTCACCGCCGAGCAGGCCAGCAGCCTGCACTCACTGGCCCACGCCCGCCAGTGCTTGCTCATCGAGTGGTCCGCGGCTAACAAGTCCCGTTATTGGGAACGGGGGCTTGGGCTGGACGAGTCACCCGACACGGTGAAGCTCCTCCAGATCGCGGCCACCAGTGCCCTGTTCCCCCGCTACGGCCATGCCGCCCACGGGGAATTGCTCGACTTCTACCTCGGCTTGCTCGACAACGAGGGCGCCTGGACCGACAACCAGGAAACGTCACCCGGCGCGGAGGATCCCCCCGAGGATCCCCCCGAGGATCCCGTCGGCGAATCCGACCTCGCGACATGGCGCCACCTGCTCCGCGTGCTGGACGAGAAGGGCCTGCTGGACGAGCAAGCGTCGGACTTCGCGGAGCACCGGTTCCGCAGTGCCGTCGGCGCAATATCGCGGGCGGCCGCGAGGGACGCAGCGGTCGCCCGCAAGGCCCTCGCGGCCGGAGCATCGGGATTCCCCACCCGGCCCGGCGACCATGATACGTTCACGCGGCCACGCACCGTCGTGGTTGGCGCTGGCATGGCAGCCACGATCCACAGCGGACTCGCGCGCCGTCATGGGCCGGTTGCCGCCGTCGTGGCACGAACCATTGCCTCGGCCGCCGGCCTGGCAAGCCTGCACGGTGCCCTGGCCCTCGACACGCTGGACGCGGTCACCCCGGACATGGCCGAGCAAGTGATCGTCGCGACGCCGCCCCCCGGGCACTTCGCTGCGGCTGCGCGCGGCATCGAGCTGGGCGCCAGGGTCCTGGTTGAGAAACCGCTATCGGGGTGCCTGGCGGACGCGGACCGGTTGTTCGCGATGGCCGACAGGTGCGCCGCGACCGTGGTGTACGGCGAGAACTGGCCATACCGGCCGTGGCTGATCGCCGCCGCCGCCCTGGCGGCAGGCACACGGCCCCGGCACGCCGCCACGGACTGCCAGTGGCCGCACCCCCGTCACGGCGACTACGCCGGCCAGTCCTACGGCGGCGGTGTCCTGTTCGACAGCGGCTCGCACGCGCTAGCCCTGATCCGGCTGATCCTAAGCCCGGGACGCGCGATCGCGGTTCAGGCGACGCTGGGCTGGAGTCCGCACAGCCGGAACGACGTTGCGGCCCAGGCGAACGTCGAGTTCGAGCATGGCCGTAGCGCGTCGCTCGCGCTCAGCTGGAGGGCCCAGGCGCCGAGGGTGACGGCGTGGGGCGCCGATTTCACGCTGAACCTCGCGCCGGACAGGTCGCTCGTTCTCGGAGGGAGCCCCGTGCCGGTTGCGGCGGTCAGCGATGGCGGCCCCTGGGCCGACAGCGGGGCGGCCGGGCTGCACGAAGTGCTTGCCGGCCTGGCAGGCTCCCCGGGTCCAGCTGGCCACGGCGGTGGAAGACATCGAGATAATCACGGCCTGTTATGCCAGTGCCGCCCGGAACGGCCAGTGGGTGTCCCTCCCGTTCACGGGCGACCGGGCGCTCAGCCCGGCTGAGACCTTCCAGGCACTGTCCGCGGACTCGCAGTGACGAAACCGCACTGACGAGTTCGCACGCAGACCAGTTCGTACGGAGGCGAGTTCACACGGAAATGAACATCAGGAACATTATGGACGCGATGGCATACGGTGACGCGGCGGCCGACCTCTACGACGAGGAATTCTCGCCGCCCGTCGATCCCGGCGTCGTTGAGTTCCTCGTCGGGCTCGCTGGCGGGGGCAGCGTACTGGATGTCGGCGCGGGCACCGGCCGCGTTGCCCTGCCGCTGGCCCAGGCCGGCTGCCCGGTCACGGCTGTCGACATAAGCGAGCACATGTGCGCCGCCGTGCGGGCGAAGTCCGCCGGGCTTGCCATCGAGTGTCTCCAGCAGGACGTGACTGTTATCCGCCCGCCCGGCAGCCACCAGGTTGCCATCTGCCTGTTCAACACCCTCTACATGCTCGGCGACCCGGCCGCCCAGTCTCGGGCGCTGGCGAACATCGCTGATTGCCTGCTACCCGGGGGTCGGCTCCTGATCGAGGCATTTCTGCCCGACAGCGGACGGTTCAGCCCGCGTGGGGACCTCAGTCGGGTGCGCTCGATAAGCGCCGACCGGGTAGTCCTGCAATTCAGCCTGCACCACGCCGAGGTTCAACGCATCGACGGGAGTGATGTCGTCTTGCGGAACGGGAGCGTGCGGCTTGTCCCCTTCACCATGCACTACCTATCGCTCGGGCAACTGGACGACATGGCAGCTCGCGCGGGCTACGCGCTGGAGCGGCGCTGCCCGGACTGGCAGTGGGACCGGGCGGTCGACGGGGGCACCTCGAACGTCGTTTCCGTGTACAGGAAGGGATAACTGTCGTGAATCGCATTCCGCCACCCGCCCCGACGGTCTTTATCCAGCCGCGGCTGCGTGAGTTCGAAACCTACCTGGACATCGCCCAGGAACGGCAGTTGGGCCTGGAAGTGATCGAACTGGCTAACCCGGAGTCTCGACGAGGTGAGCGCCCGTGCGATGGTCAGCGCGTACCGCAAGACCCTGGGCAAGGCGCCTGGAATTCCACTGGTCATGCACGGCCCGTACATCGACCTATATGTCAATAGCCCGGACCCGTACATTCGGCAAGCCTCCAAGCGGCGGATCGTAGATAGCGTTAACTATGCGAGCGAGCTTGGCATTGACCGGATCGTCTTCCACACCAATCATCTCCCGTGCACCACGAAGCCGGAGTACACGACGTCCTGGCGAGCGGCATCGGCCGACTTCTGGCGTGACCTGTGCTCGGCATGGGACGGGACGATCCTGCTCGAGAACATGTGGGACGATGGCCCGGACCTGCTGAGTTCGCTGCTCGCCACGATCGGCCCTGGCAACCTCGGCACCTGCCTGGACCTCGGCCACGCCAACATATTCTCCGACGTGCCGCTCGCCGTCTGGATAGCCGAGCTCAGCAGCCACCTCCGCTACATCCACGTCAGCGACAACCACGGCACGGCCGACGACGCGCTGCCCCCAGGCGAGGGAAACATTGACTGGCTTGCCGTCACCGCCGCCCTTGGCAAGTGTGCCACCAGGCCGGACGTCATGCTCGGCATTGGCCTCGGCGGCCCGGAGGCCATCGTCGCGGCCGACGACTACCTACGGGCCCATGACCACTACCCGTACGGCGGGCACGCGGCATGAGCGCGGAAACTGGCCCCGCCTACGCCTTCGACGCGGCCCGGCGCGAGGAATGCTGGCGCGGCCTCATCCGCCACCTGGCCGACGTAGACCCGTCGGTGACGATCTTGAAGAACGCCGAGTCGGCGCTGACGGGAACCGGGGACCTCGACGTCCTGCTGGGTCGGCCTGGGATGCGCCGGGTGGTGGAAGGGGCGGTGGAGTGGAGCCGCGCCAATGATGCCCAGTGCATGGTGTGCGACCACGTCCCCGATGGCCCGCATATCGTCGTCGTGGTCCCCGGCCAGGCCCACGCGCTGGTCGTGGACCTGAAATGGCGCCGGAGCCTGTTCGGGGCCACCTTGATAACCGCGCGGGCCGCCCAGGAGTGCTCGGCTCGCAGCGAGTTCGGCCCCCTGCAGCTCACTCAGGGCGCCGAAGGAGTCGTCAAGCTCTGCCTATACGGGATCGACGGGAACTGGGGCTTGGACTACCGGAAGCTGGACGCGAAGGAGGTTCTCGCTGCCCTCCGAGAAGACCCGGAGGGAGCCATGCGCACGGCGGCACTGATGAGCCAGCCGACGTGGCTGCTCTCCTGGGTTATTGGCGAGGCAGCGGCCCGCAGGCCGGGCCGCCTGGCCGCCTCCGCACTGAAGGCGCGGCTGCTCGTCGGCGCCGTCGCCGAGCCCGGTACCGGGCCGCGACGGCTCTACTACAAGGCCGTGCAACGCGCGAACTGCCCGATCATGAGCGTTGTGAAGTTCAATGGGAGGCGGGTTCCCGGCGATCCGGCTCGCTGGTTCGCCGCCAGCAAGGAAGCGCACCCGCAGCAACGCAAGTACTACTTCGATCCCGCCGCGGCATAGTCCCCAGGCGCCTGCCTCAATCCCGTGATCAGCGCCTTCTTCGACGCGGTCATGGAGGTGGACGCCGGGTAGCATGCGGCAGCGGGTGGCTACTACTATCCACGGTGCGGCACGTGGTCGGAGTCGGCGGCGTGTCGGCGATCTTGTGAATGACGTGAGTGCCCACACCGGCGGGACCGGGACGCTGATCGCCGAATTAATCCGGTCTTCCACCGGCTCGAAAGCTCGTCAGGGGGACACGTCCTGATCTGCATGCTCGCCACCTACCTCACCTGGCACCTGCGCCAGGCCTGGGCACCGCTGATCTACATCGATGAGGACCTCCTCGCCCAGCCACGGTAGCCCTGCACTCATAAGGTGCCCGAATGCCGCGCGTCCCGGCCAGAAACTCCAGCTCATACCACTAAGCAACCCCTCGACCCGCTCAATCGGTCATCATCAAGAAGCCGGGGCGGTGCAGTAGTCAGCCGTTCCGTAGTTATGCCTCGGCCCAGACCCGCCGATCGCGTCCAGCCCAGCCCACATGTCTTCGTTGCCTGTACGGGAAAGAATCCAGAGTCCGGCAACGCCAACGCAGTAACCGTACCGACCTATCTTCCGGGGATGCGCAGGGTTCAGGGCACTCGGATGCCGGGCGGCAGGACCATGGTGAATGACCACAGCCGTGGGCTGAGCGGCGTGAACAGTACGTGGGCGTCGATGATCCCGTGATCGGCGCGCAGCCTGACCGCGTGCTCGTGCGGGGCGAACGCGACCTCCTGAGTTTGGTCATTTCGTTAGTGCCTGGGGTTCACTCGGCTGGGTCGCGTACTCGCTGTCGTGCTGATGCGAGTTGTGCCTGGTAGTCAGGAGCCAGCACGGCAGTCACCTTGCGTTCCAGTTCGCATTCGAGGTCCCACAGGACTCGTTGTTCTGCCTGGTCCGCGAACTGCAGGTGCTGGTCGGCATTCAGGCGTGCGACGAGCTCGTAGAGGATCAGCATGTGGTCGCTGGACAGCGCGATGGTCGTCGTCTCTTTCACCGGGAGGCCTCCCTGCTGGGGCGGGTCCGTGAGGCCTGTCGCTGGTGATCGCGTCGAGGATGGCCTGCCGGTCTGGGTCGATGGCGGGCGGGAAGGTCTGGGTGCTGCCGTTGACCGCGATGGTCGCCGAGCGCAGCGGCCGTAGCTGCGCGGATCACGTTTCGGATGGCGAGGCCGGTGCGGTGCCTGGACTTCGCGGGTGACTGCGAGGGCGGTGAACACGATGGTCAGGTGGGCCTCGATCGCGTCCCGGGTGCGGGCGAACATCGGCCGGGCGCGCAGGTCGGTCTTGGACATCCGGAAGGACTGCTCGACGTGCCACAGGTCGTGATAGCTCGCGATGACCTCGGCGGCCGGCATGACGGCGGCGGCGATGTTGGTGACGTACCCCTTGAGCCCGACCAGCTGCGGGCCCGATCCAGGGACGCCTCGTCGAGGGTCCGGGCGTTGCCGTTGATGGTGACGAACCTGCGTGGTGCGTGGCGGCCTTGTCGCCGGCGACGACGTCACGGGCCGGTTCTCCTGGACGGTGAGCGTCATGTTGTCCCGTGCGGCGCGCTTGGCGGAGTACGCCCACACCGCCCGCCACGACCCCGGATGCGTGCCCGGGATCCCAGACGGGCTCGGCATGTCTTCGTGGGGTCGTTCTCGGTGTTGCGGCCGAGTTCTCGGGGTGATGGTGTCGATGATCTGACCGTCGGTGAACACGTCTCCGTGCCAATGGAAGTGCGACTCCAGATCGATCGGGCGCCTTCGTGGTGCGGGAGCCGACGATGAACCGCAGGTCCGGCGTCGTGGAGGCGCGCAGGTTGGCCGCCGACAGCATGCCCGGCGTCGGCGACCACGACCATGTCGGCGATGCCGTGCCGGTCCTGGAACTGGCTGGATGATCGGCACGATGGTCAAGGTCTCGGCCTTGTTGCCCTCGAAGCAGCCGATCTCCAAGCGGGAACCCGTGCCGGTCGACCAGCAGCCCGACCACGATCTGCGGGTCAACCCGCCGTTCCTTGGAGTACCCGACCTTGCGCAGGCCGTCTTCCTTCTCGGCCTCGAAGTACAGGGTCGTCACGTCGTAGAGGCACAGAGAGACGTCCCCGCCGGTGAGTGGCGTGCCCGAAGCAGACCGCGGCGATCAGGTCGCGGCAGGATCCCGACTGGCACCGGGCCAGGGTGCGGCGCATCGTCTTCTCACTGGCCGGCTTGCGGCCCAGGTCGGTCAGGCACCCTGCCCGGCGTCCAGGATCGAGGTCGGCTCCACGATCCGGGCGATCACCAGGTCCCGGAACGCCGGATCCCCAGGGCGCCGAACCCGAGAGCGGTGAACACGCCGGACAGCGCGTCGAACAGCACTCGCGAGTCGGTCGAGATGACCCGCGGTGCCGCGACCACCGAACGCCTGCTCACCGGTGCGGCCCGTCCCGCGAAGAGCGCAGGCTCTGCGGGCGGGCCGATCAAGCGCGCCTTCGGCGATGCTGGCTCGATCCCGAGCTCGAGCTCGCCCTGGTCCGGGTCGTCCAGCAGCTGGCGTGCCCGCTCCACCAGCAGCCCGAGCTCGGCCTCGGTATGCGCCGAGCCAACGTGAGCGACGATCCGCCGCCGCCCGCCGACCGACTCGGCAATTTGCACGGCCGTCGCTCCCGAGGCCGTCCGCACCCGCCGAATCCATGCCACGCACACACCGTAGGGCACGAATTTAGTGCCTCAGGCAGGCCAGAATGCGACCAACACCCCAGGTCAGCATGCCGGACTTCGCCAGGACGCGACTCGGTGACCAAAGTCAGGCCAGAGCCGGACTGCCGCGCTGACTGGGCGTCCAGATCAACCAGTTAGGTGCCCCGTGGCCGTCGTCGGCTTGCCGCGAGGCCGAGCACATCATCTATGGATGGCTGGTAGCCGCCGGCGGCGGGGTGCTTGGCGGGCTGGGGGTGATGACACCGATCACGAAGGGCTGCAGGCCCGCGAGGATAATGGTCGCGACCCCTGTGCCGATTGCCACGGCAACCGAGGACGCCCAGGCCGAGACGGTCCACAGGCTGTGCAGGTCGACCAGCCGGCTGGCGGTGAAGCCGTTGTTGCGCAGCACCGCCAAGTCCGCCAGGAGGCCCATCGTCAAGGCGAAGATGAGCAGTTGGACGCCGAGCAGGGCGGCCGAGTGCCACTGCTGGCCAGGACTCGTGAGGGTGCCGATGACGGGCGGGGCGGCGGCGGCCCCGAAGAAAGAGATGCTCTTGCTGAGACCGGTCCTGCCGCGCAGCAGCGGGAAGAAGTAGCCGAACAGCAAGCCGTAGCCGCTCCACCGGAGGACCAGGGGGGCTACCGCTGAAGCGAGCGCTAGCTCTGGGTAGCCCTCCCCGCTGAGCGGCACAGTGGCACCCGCCAGCCCTAGGACAACCCAGAGGGCGCCCCCGATGACGGCGTAGCCTGCTCCCCACCGAGCCCGCTTCCAGGCCTGGGGACTGATGGAAGCGCCGAACGCCAGTTCATCGTCTGTCACCCGCAGGTCCTGACGCGATCCCCCGATTCGGGCTTCGCCGCCGGCGGAAGCGCGTTCCTCCAGCGCGGTGACCTTCCCCTGTGCTTCCGCGAAGTCAGCCTTCCCGGCCGCTACCTCTTCTCGCATCGTCTTGGCCAAGCCGGGGAGCGTGCGGCGGGCGACCCCGATCTCTACCGCGCGCCGGACCGCCGCAGCGGCCTCCTGCTGCGTCTGGCTGAGGACGACGCTCGCCCGGCGTACCTGGCAGCGCGGCATGAGAAGCCAGGCCGCAACGGCGGCTGCGGCCAGTGTCGCCGCGAAGGCCAGGTCCGCGGAGCCGCCGAAGGCATAGCCGGCTGACAGCGCGACGGCCCAGGCGGCGATCCCGAGCTTCCGGTGGGCGTTCAGGGTCATCTCATCCCGGCCAGGGATCAGCCCGAGCCTGCGCAGTGCGGTGACGCCGGCCGCGACGAGCACCAGGGGCAGGACGCCATCGACCCGGTTCGCATACGTGAGGAGATCCCACCAGCCGATCTGAACGTCACCGCCGAGCTCGCCCCAGGGGACGGCAATGACCGCCGCGATGAGGGCGGCCGCGAACATGTGGGGCGTCCGGTTCACAGCGGGGCGAAGGGGGCCAGCCGCCGACACGGAGAGGCGCACGACCGCCATCCCCAGGAACGCGCCACCGGCAATCAGGACACCCCAGCGAACGACTACCGGGACGTACCCGCCGTCGTTGGTAAGCGGCGCCGCGACCGCCAGGACGACGATCAGCGGAACGACCCAGTACATAGGGCTCAGGAAGCCGCCCGCACGCCACGGGCGGCTCGCGGCTCCGGCGGCGAGCGCGAAGACCGCAGCGAGGGCCAGGCAGGCAATAAGCACAGTCGTCCCGGAAAACTGGCTCGTATTTCCTTCGAATCCTTCTTCGATCGCGAGCTGGCTCGTGTAGTCGGAGGTAGCGCTCAGGGCGATGATAATCGCCACGGCCGTCACTATGGCAATGACGCCGAGGATGAAGGGAATCCTGGCGGGCCGGGGCCGCGGGCCGGGTCCCACGCGCGGCCCGGGTGGCGCTGCCGCAAGCAGAAACGCCAAACCGAGGAAGAGCAGAGTGAAGAACAGGGCCACCGCCGCCAACGTTCCCGCACTCCAGAGCGTGGTCGGCCAGACACTGAGCGGAACGCGGCTATAGGCGAAGGCGGCAGCCATCCCTATCCCGATCAAGGCGGTGGCCGCCACGAGAGCCGGGCCCCGGTGGCGACCCTGAACCGGGGGAATCTCCCCACTCCCTCGCGCGGCGAACCTCCCGCAGATGCCGGCCCCGTTGGCAGGGCACCGCAGATCCATGCGGACGCAAGGTACACCACCAGCAAGGCGCACACAGTCATTGCCGGGATCTCTACGGCGAGTGGCGGACGGTCGGCGACACGATGCAGGCTGCCATCCGGAAGGGTCACGTAATCAAAAGGCAGATTGGCATATGCCAGAGACACGTAGCTGGCCACCGCGGCGGCGCCGATTAGCAGGGCGATAAGAACACTAACGTAGCGGCGGCGCGGCGCGAAGCGTTTACGCTCACGCGGCCCCCAGGCCACGGTGGTGACCGCGAACGCGATGAGCAGGACAACTCCGCCCTCGACGGCCGGGTACCCATTCGGGCTCCACAGGCCTGCGTGTATCATTGCGTGAAACAGGCGGTCCTGCAGCGACGTGCCATTGAGCAGCGAATTGGCCAGGCTTTGATCAGTCACGGTGAGCTGACTGCATGCGGAGATAACCAGGTGCGCAATGACGACAGCGCCCAGGATCCGCTCCATCCGGCGCCACGCCGGCCCCCGGCCGACCTGGGCGAACGCTCCCATCCGGCTTGCGAGCAGCATGGCGATCCACGCGCCCGCAGCGACGAGCATGCCCGCGAAGCCGCTCAGCAGTCCCCATGCCGTGGACGCTGCGCGCGCCACCCGGTGTGAGCCTGCGGGACCGGGCGGGTTGGCGAAAGGCTGAGCGAAGCCCGGCTGCAAGCTAATGTGCAGGTCACCGCTGAAACTGTCCGTCGCTAGCGAGTGCGCGGTCTCGCTTTTCACCTTCCCGTGTGCATCACCCAGCGACACCCCGCCGATGATCCGGTGCTGGGTAGTGACCTGGATCGTGCTCGGCAGCGAATAGGCGCCCACATCCAATACCACGGCACCAGGAATCGGAGACTGATCGGATGGCCGCCCGCTTGTCGAGATGATGGCCGTCTTGCCCGCGCTACCCATGGCAACCGTCGGCGCGGACCAGGTAAACGAATTGTCCCCGGCGTTCACGTAACCAACGACTACACCTGCGAATGCGTTGGCGTCCTGGCCGTCACCACGCTGGACCATCGTGACCAGGGGGTCGGCGGCGACTGTCGTAATGGTCGCGGTCGCCTGAAAGGCACCCGACCTGTTCTCCCTTACTTTCAGGAGCAACCTTCGGGAAGGATTCCGTGGCAACGCCTTCTCCCACTGGCAGTCCGCAGCATCGGAACCCAGCTCGCTCAGGAGGACGTTTCGGGGACCCTGACCGCAGGAGCCCTGACCCGATATCTGCGGGCCGGTCACCTCAACGGCGTCCGCCATGAGGGCGGCCACCCAGGCCAGGACAAGCAGGGCCACGACGCCAACGGCGAGGAACACGACCTTTCGGAACACGGCGAACCACGCCGCCGTCTCGCGAACTCCTCTGCTACCCGCCACGACATGCCCCCCGTGTCTGGACTGTGCACCGAATCGGAGCTAAACATACTCAGCTACTGCGCACATGGCAGAAAGGCGCGCACTTACGCAAACGCGCAGTGGCCGCTCCTGGCATCTGGGGCTTCGGATCCTCTCCAAGCCGGACTTCCAACATCTCAGCCGACCTATGAACCGGCGCGGCAGCACGGCTCACTCCTCCTACAGATGATCCAGTTACGGGTGCGCAGCCGATCGTTGGCGGTCTCCTCGGAGCCGCCCAGATCGGCGGTTATCTTAAGTCCTTCTGGAAGAAGCCCAGGTAGGGAGAGGTTTCTGCGTGCGAGACATGTCGCTGCCGTGAGGTTCTGTGCGCGAAGCGAGAACCAAAAGCGGCAGCGAGAGGAGGGAAGTCGCAGGTCAAGGCCTAGCGTGTCGCATCGGCTACGTCGTGTACACGACTTAAGACCCGAGTTGGGCCAGATTAGTGCGCAAGTCAGCCGGGGTGCTTGATGACTTCGAGGGCGCTTGGGCGGTCGTCGGGGAGCGGGTCGGCAGCGGTGATGGTGCGCGGGGTCGGCTTGGACTAAGACGACTTGGACCGCCGTCGCGCCCGTCGCCCAGGGAGGCTTCGTCGGTTTCAGTGCCCCTCAGGGGCACGAGCAGGGCTTCGGAAGGCCGGTGGGCGTCGATGGGCCGGGTCGATGGTGTCCACGCCGGCGGATTGAGGGGAACCTCGCGTGTTGCGGACACGGTGGCATGGAATAGGTTCCGCTCATGGGCCCTGAGGTCACCGCGGCGATCATTGCAGCCGCCGTCAGCTTCCTTACCCTCATCGGGACGCTGGCGGCGCAGTACCTCGGCCGCCGCGCAACCAGTAAGCAGCTGGATAGAACGCTTGCGGAGCAGCGCGCCCGGACCTTGAACGAGCTGACCAGCTAGGAAGCGACAAGCCAGCTGTCGGGCTGGCTGGGGTTTACGCCATGGCGGGCCTGGCCGATGACTGGAAGGAAAATCGGCAGTCCTGCGTCGATGTGCTGTGCGCCTATCTTCGCATGCCGTACGGGCCGGATCCCGGCCAGGACGCTCCCGAGCCGCAGCGGCTTGCCTTCCAGGCTGTCCGCGAAGTCCGCCACACGGTCATCCGCGTCATCGCCGCGCGCCTCGGGGAAGGCGCCGCGGTATGCTGGCAGGGATTGAACCTTGACTTCACGGGTGTTGTCTTTGACGGCGGCGATTTCGGCGGCGCCCAGTTCTCCGGCGGCACGGTCAGTTTCCGTCACGTCAAGTTCTCCGCTGGCACGGTCAACTTCCGGTTCGCCCAGTTCTCCGGCAGTCGGGTCGACTTCGACAGCGCCCAGTTCTCCGGCAGCACAGTCAACTTCGGTCACGCCGGGTTCTCCGGCGGCACGGTGAACTTCACCAGCGCTGGGTTCTCCGGGAGCACGGTCTCCTTCCATGCCGCCGAATTCTCCGGTAGCAGGGTCTTCTTTGGCGACGCCAAGTTCTCCGGCGGTGAGGTTAACTTCACCAGCGCCGGGTTCCTCAACGGTGACATTGACTTCCAGGGGGCCGAGTTCTCTGGCGGCAGGGTCGCGTTCGTCTTCGCCAAGTTCTCGGGAAGCCTGGTCGACTTCGGCTTCGCTGAGTTTTCTGGAAGCCTGGTCGACTTCGGCAAGGCTGAGCCTCTCCGGCCGCATAGTCACCTTCGGCGGTGCTCACTTCTCCGGCGGCACGGTCACCTTCGGCGGTGCTCAGTTCTCCGGCGGCGAGGTCAAGTTCACCAACGCCGAGTTTTCCCGCAGCACAGTCGACTTCCGTCATGCCTACTTGACCGGGAGTCTGGTCGATTTCGGATTCTCCCGGTTCTCCGGCGGCGAGGTCAACTTCAGTCACGCCCGGCTCTCCGGCGCCACGGTCACCTTCGACCAAGCCGAATTCTCCGGTGGCACGATCGACTTCAGCGACGCTCACGACTGGTCATCGCCGCCCACATTCCCCTGGACTGACATGCCGCCTACAAGCGTGCGGCTCCCCAAGAAGCTGGAGAATCCACCGCAGTCGTAGCCCCGAGCGGTGCCGGCGGCCAGGCGGCGGTGGTCCATTCTGCGAGAAATTCCCCTGTACATTCGGGCTGGCCCCCCGGGCCGTTCTCGCCTCCGACCCGGCGGTCTGGCCGTCAATCCCCTGCCACTCCCTCTCCTGATGGGTCATCACCGCCCGGGCGGCTGGCGCATACGGCAACAGGCCACTCTACGGCCCCGGGTTAGTGCGCAAATCCGCTCCCGTCGAGACGAGTACCCGCAGGTCAGCGCGATGCGCCGCGCTTACAGTCAAAAACTTGGCCCAAGTCAGGTAACGTGTCGCATCGGCTACGTCGTGGACGCGACTTAAGATAACGCGTTTCCCACGCAGCCTGAAGGCCTCGTAAAGCTACGTGGGAGACACCCCAGGGCGGACTTAAGATAACGGCGGCTACGCGCGTCCCCAAGCATAGCTAGGCGCGATGACGGAGCGTAACTTCATCGGCGGGGTCCGTGGGTCGCGTATCGCCGATTCGGCGTCCGTCAGGACCCGCGGTTCGCGGGATGGCTCTGCCGCGCCAGACGATCGACCGGGAACATGGCAGCCTAGCCATTCCGTCAAGCAGCCCAGCCGCCTGGCGCATCACCAGCCCCGCCTGCCCCATTCCCCGGCAGCCGCACAGGCCCCTGCCGCTCGCTTCCCATGCGAAACGGCCCCTCCAAGCCCGAAAAAGGACCCCTGAAAGGGCAGCTTGACATGGGAAGCGAAATCCTGGTGCAGGAGTGACCAGGCCTCCCGGCAACGGGCACTGCGAGCGCCCCCGGGCACGTCCGGGCACGTCCGGGCACCGATCAGCCCGATCTGAGCCACTCCGCCGGCGAGCACCACCCGTCCGCCAACCGCCCATAACGGCGGATCCGGCGTCGTCATGGTGAGGTCGACGACTACGCTCCTGCGAGGTTATGAGGACTTCGGGCCATGCAGGAGAAATTGTCAGCCCCTTTGGGCGGCATAGCCCATGGCATTGTCGGCTGCCGTTTCGGTTGGCTACACGCGCGGCAGGGTCAGCGCAGGAGGCCGAGGTATCGCGACAAGCTGTGCTCCACCTGCGCCATGTCGTCACGCGACAGGTAGTCCACGAGTTCGCCGGCAACGTAGGAGACGTCGATGGTGCGGATCTGGTCGATCAGGATCTTGGTTTCCCGTCGCGCGATGACGGCCTCCGGCCGGAAGATGGATGCCTGGGCACTGGTCGAGGTCGGGATGACCGTTACAGTGGACCAGGCGTTCTGCTCAATGCTGATGACCAGCCCGAGGCGCCGGCCTCGCTGCTCGTGCCCGCGCTTGGCGTCCCCGAGGTCCACCGGGTAGACGGCGCCGCGGATCATGCGTGATCCTGCGGCCTGGCTGGCACGGTGAGGCCGGTCCCGGCGATCCGGATGTTGCCATCAGCGTCGTAGTCCCATGCGTCAGCCTCGGCGGAGAGGTCCTCGCTCCGCAGCCGGTGCATGTCGGCCCGGGCGCGCTCTTCCCACGCCTCGCGGTCCAGCAGCCGGAGCGCGCGGCGGATGACATCACTGGTCTTTTCATCCTCGCGGCGGTTAGCCTCGATGACGCGGAGGTCTTCTTCGGTGGGGCGGAACCCGACGCTCATAGACCTAGTGTACAACAATTGTAAGACAACGTCGCCGCGGCGTGCGGCCACGGGCGGATGAACATGGCTGCCGCCGAAGCAACCCGCTGCGTGCCTGCCAACTGGGGGTCATGCAAGGTCCGTGCGACTGCCACGACCATGCCGCACCAGGCCAGATGCGAGCAATCAGGCGGACATCACGCCGCGGCATGGTGTCGCCGGTGCGGGATCGAGGTGAATGCCGGCTACGACATGTCACTGGCCTGGGGTGGGAGCCTGGGTGCCCGGCGCGTCTTGGCGGTCGCTTGTGACGGGTGGGGGGTCCCGTCGTGGGCCAGGTTGCCCGAGCGTGAGGCGTGGCCGTGGTGGTTCGTCACCGGCCTGCGCGGCCTGCACTCCCGGGCCTTGGTGCAGTCGCCGTCCTCGTTCCGCCGCAGCGGTGTCTTCATCACCAGCGGGGCACTCGACCGCGTGAGGGCTGGCCTCGGGCGGGAGGACATCCGCGCGCTCCTCGACGACCTGTCCGCGGAGCTCGCAGAGCGCGGGGCGCGAGCCGAGTTCTTCCTTGCCGGGGCGCTGCGCTGGCGGTCGCCTATGACGCCATGAGGGCGACGAGGGACCTTGATGCCGTGTTCATCCCCACCGACGCGGTCCGCCAGGCGGCGGCTGCGGTAGCGGAACGCGAGGGACTAGCGGAGATCACGGACTCGATGCAGCGCTGACAAGGCTGGGGCAACGCGCAGCCGGTGACCAGCGCCCCTGCCTCGCCCGCCGGCGGGCGAGGCATCCTCGACAAGGTCTCGTGCGGCGCGCCGGGCTACTGCGCTGCCGCGGGCACTTATCACGCTGCCAGCGGTGGTTTGTTGGCCTTCCTCGCAACCGAGGCGAACGGCACCTGGAGCGCGCGGGCGCTACCAGGCACTATCGGCACGGACACCGTGTCGGCCAGCGTCATCAGAGCCGTGTCGTGCCCGGCGGCCGGCGACTGTGCCGTCGTCGGGGACTACACCACGGCGGGGACCGCGCACGCGTTCACCCTGGACGAGGCCGGCGGCACCTGGGGCACGCCGCAGCTGGTGACGGGCCTGGCCGGCCTGCAGCAAGGCGGCAGCGAGTCCTCCCTGATGTCGGTCTCCTGCGCGGGACCGGGCGACTGCACCGCAGGCGGCGGCGACCTGGACGCGGCCGGCGATCTCCACCCGTTCCTGGCCAGCGAGTCCGGCGGGACCTGGGGCAGGCCCAGGCCGTGCCTGGCTACTCGTCGCTGCCGACTACCGTGCCGGGCGGCAACCCGACCGGTGAGGTGACCTCGGTGTCTTGCCCAGGCCCAGCCGACTGCACGGCGACCGGCGTCTTCAATGCCGCGCAGACGTCGCTCGGGGTGTTCACCGCCGATGAGGCGAGCGGCACCTGGGGCCAGGCGAAGCCGATGAACGTCCCGTCGGCCACCACCATGCTCAGCGTCACCACCAGGGTCGGCTGCCGGTCGGCGGGTAGCTGCGTGGCGTTCGGCGAAGCAGCCGTCCCGGCCCCGGCGCCGTCGGGAGGCGACGTGTTCGAGTCCTTCGTGGCCACAGAGACCAGCAGCGGAAACTGGGGGGCGGGCCAGGCCATCCCGGGTCCCACCCCGGCAAGCCCGGGCCAAGTCGCAGCGCTGTCCTGCGTCCCGGGCGGTGACTGCACGATCGTCGGCACTGAGTTCAAGACCGGCACGAACCGGGTCTTTGCCGTCACCGTCGGCGCCGACGGCAGCGTCGGGAAGGCGGAACAGGTGGGCCCGGCGATGGGCACCACGCCGGCAGTGAGTGGCCTGTCCTGCCCGCAGGCCGGCTACTGCACCATGATCGACGCGCCGGGCGGCGTTCCGCAGGAGGTCAGCGAGGCGACGACGGCCGCGGTCTCCCTGACGGCGTCCGCGTCGGCGGTGACCTTCGGCGCCGAGCCGGCCGAGACGTTCTCAGCCAGCGTCTCCTTGACCGCGGGCGGCACGCCGCCCGGGACCGTCACGGTCACCGGCCCCGATGGGCGCGCGCTCTGCACGATCACCTTGTCGGGCGGGACGGGCAGCTGCACGGCGTCCCGTCCGTCGCTGCCCGGTGGCAGCGATACGGTGACGGGTACCTACAGCGGTGACGCGAGCTGCATCTCGGCCAGCGGGACCGCGACGGTGACGGTGGCCCGGGCGGCGACCACGACGAGCCTGGCGCTGTCCCCGGCCAGCGCGACGTTCGCCGGAAAGGCGCTCACCGAGACCTTCACGGCCACCATCGCGGGCGCTGGCGGCACCCCCACCGGGCACGCGTCCGTCTCGCTCAACGGCAGGCAGCTCACGAGCTGCGCGCAGGTCCAGGTCGCCGGCGGGAAGATCACCTGCACCGGCTCGGTCGGCGCGCTGCTCCCGGGCCGGTACGCGTTCACCGTCGCGTACGCGGGCGACACGGACTTCGCGCCGTCGGCGTCGGCCACGCGCTACCTGACGGTCGGCCGGGCCAAGACGACGACCGGCCTGACCCTGTCGAAGGCGACGGTCACCTACGGGCATGAGAACGCGGAGAAGTTCACCGTCTCGGTCAGCCATGCCGGGAGCGTGTACGCGACGGGCCGGGTGGCGGTCAGGATCGGCGGCACCACGATCAGCCTGAACAAGGGCACGGGTAGCTGCACCCTGGGCGCTACGCGCCTGCGGGCCGGCACCTACCGGTTCGTGGCCCTCTATTCCGGCAACGGCAATTACAACACGTCCCTCTCACCCACCAAGACCCTGAGGGTTACCGGGTAACCACCCGCTCTCCGTGAAGGCGATCCGCCAGAGTCCGCGCGGCCCGACCACAGCCACGCAGCGTGACGTATCGCCGGTCCCTTCCCTCACCCTCGTGGACCGTGTCGTGGACCGGATGGCCAGCGGAGGTGGCGCGACGTCCCGCCGCAGTACGGGCCCTGGCAGTCGGCCTACGGGCTGTTCCGCCGCTGGCAGCGCGATGGCACCTGGAAGCGGCTGCTCACCGCGCTGCAGGCGCTGGCCGACGCGGCCGGGCACGTGACCTGGGACGTCTGCGTCGACTCGGGCACCGCGCGGGCGCACCAGCACGCGGCCGGGGCCAGGAAGAACGGCGCCGCGCAGGAGGAGCCGCCCGGCGGGGACGGCGCCCCCAGCCGCCGACCACGCCCTGGGCCGGTCCCGAGGCGGGCTGACCAGCAAGTTCCGCCTGGCCTGCGAGCAGGGCCAGAAGCCCCTCGCCGTCGTCGTCACCGCCGGCCCACCGCCACGACAGCCCTCAGTTCACCGTCGTGCTGAACGCCATCCGCGTTCCCCGGCCAGGGGGCGGACGGCCCCGCACCAGGGCCGGACCTGACCAGCAGTTTTCGCTGGCTAACGCACCGCCCCGGCACCGCCCCGGCACCGTTTCGTGGGTTCAGGCGCGGCCGGTGCCGGTGGCCAGGGGCGGTGGCCAGGCGGCGGGGTCGGACGGATCGGACGGTGCGGTGCGGCAGATGACGTAATAGCGGGGGGTGATGGCCGTGGGGTGGTGCGCGAGGACGGCCATGCAGCGGGCGTGTGCCTGTTCCGGTGTGCCGACGGTGCCGGTGGCGGTCAGGCAGGCGACCAGCGGGCGGCCGCCGACCGAGGCGAAGACGCGGGCCGCGGCGGGCGCGACGGCGTCGTCGACCAGGTGCTGCACGGCGGCTACGTCGACCCAGCAGGAGTCGATGAGTATCCGGTCCGGGGTGCCGGCCAGGGGTTCCAGCCCGATGATTTCGGGCATCCTGTCGCCGGGCACGTCACCGTGCGCGGCGGCCACTAGCAGGCGTTCGGTGGCCAGCAGCACCGACTTCAGTTCGGCCCGGGGCATCAGGCCGGCGTCACCGCTCCACACGTCCAGCCGCAGGCAGCCGTCGATCTGGTGGAGGGTAGACCGCATCGGCAGTGTGCTGACCGGCAGCGGGCGCCACCGCAGCTTGGTCCGGGCGATCGCGACGTCGATCTCCTCGGGCTGGAACCCGCTGCCTGCGGTGAGCGCGGACCACGACTCAGGGACGTGGTTGTTGAACAACGGGGCGTAGTTGATGCGCAGGCCCCGTTCGTGCTCGATCAGTTCGCCCACGACGTCCCACTTGGCCGTGTCGTACCTGCCGTTACGGCTTGCCTCCATCACCGAGGTCCAGGTGTGGCCGGCCAGCTCGTCGAAGCTTCTCCCGGCGACCTCGACGGTGGCGATGGTGGTCTGGGCCAGGGAACCGACGTAGTTCACCAGGTGTGGCTCGAAGCGGTTGCTGGACGTCAGGGGGAACACCAGCTCCGGGTAGCTGGCGCGGCGGGCGACCACGGCGCAGATGGCGGCGAGCACGATGCTGGACCGGCTGGTCCGGGTGCGCGCCGCCACCCGCTGCACGGCCATCGCGGCGGCGACCGACGACAGCTCCACCGCCAGCGACTCGCCGCTGGTCCGGGCGCCCGGCAGAGCGTACAGGCAGTGGGGGATCCGCCGCGATTGCTCCCGCAGGTAGCGCAGTGCCTTGTCGGCCCTGCGCCGCTCGGCCGGCGTCGCCTCCAGCTCGGCCTGGTCCAGCGGCTGGTGGCTGGCCGGGCTGGCCTGCTGTCGCGCGGGATCGCCCAGCAGGGCGGCGAATTCGCGCTTGAGGATCCCGATCGCGCCGTTGTCGATATTCAGGTGCGTGAAACGGGCGGCGCACGCGATGACCTGATCGCCCATGTCGGGAGCGGTGGCCACCGCCACGCGCACTAGACACCGTCCCGGATCGGGTGACTCGCGCAGCCACCACAGGAGCGCCCCGGCCACCGCGGGCCGGTCCGGCGGTCCCCACTGTCCCTGGCCGAGCGAGCAGACTTCCAGCAGCTGGACGCCGGCCGCCGCGACCCGCTGCCGTGGCTGCTCGCCGGGCACGTAGCTGGTGCGCAGGCTCTCGTGCCGCGCGATCAGCACCGCGATCGCCTCGGCCGCGTCGTCGACGGACACCACCGCCGGCACCGGGAATTCGACGCACAGGAGCGCGTAGAAGTCGTCCGGGGTCGCGCTCACCCATGTGTAGACGTTTAGCTGGCCCAAGGTGAGCGGTCCCTCGCCGGCCCGCTCCCCGGTGAACTCGACCGGGATCGACCGCACCGGGGTTAGCCGCACGCGGCGCCGCGGCTGACCGGTCTCGGTGCTGGCGCTCTTCACTGGTCAGCCGAGCAGCTCGCGGAACGCGGCTGCAACCAGGACCCGGTGCCGCTGTCCGGTGGTTCCAGCAGTTCATGGTCGATCGAGGCGGGCAGAAACGCGACGGCAGGCCCTAGGCGCAGCGCGGCGAGATAAGCCAGCAGCGTGGGCAGATCGCGGTCTCCCGCACACAGCACCAGCGCCTGGCTGTCATGGTGCAGCACCCGTTCGGATTCGCCGGCCAACTCTGTATGACCTTCGGGGTGCACAGTCGGGAATGTCGGCTGCGCGTCGTCGCGGGTCACGAGATTCAGCGTCGCCGACGCCCTAGACACCATATCGATCTCTCCGGCTCTTCCACTTCGAAACGGGGTGTCTGATGACATCGCGGCGCGCGCGGTACACCCGCACAGGTCGCCGGTGACGGTGCGTGTGCGTTCGGTAAGCTGCGTTGTCCTTGCTGACCTGCTGCCGAAGACAAACATACGCGGACGGCCTCGGACGGCACCCTCCGAGATTGCCGAACCCGGCGTCAGCGCCTGCAGTTTCCGACGATGCCCCGGCGCGAGCTCACCGAAGCCGAGATCGCCGAGCTGCAGATGAAGAACCTCGACGACCGTGCCGACGACTTCAAGTTCATCATCCGGGACAGGGACGCCAAGTTCACTACGGCGTTCGACGCCGTGCTCACGGCAGTCGGAATCCGGATAATCAGGACGCCTGTCCGGGCGCCTCGCGCGAACGCGATCGCGGAACGGTGGATCGCCAGCGCCCGCCGCGAGTGCCTGGACCGGATGCTGATCACCGGCGAACGGCACCTGCGACTAGTCCTGGACGAGTACACCGGCCGTTACAACACGCACCGGCCGCACCGGCCGCACCGGGCGCTGCAGCAAGCCCCGCCTGGAGGGCGCCCGCATCCACCCGCTCTGGGCGCAAGCGTCCGGGTTCTGCGCCGGGACCGGCTCGGCGGCCTGATCCATGAATATTCCCAGGTGGCGTTAGGTGACAGGGTTTTCGGCACCGACAGGTCGCCGAGCTTGAGTTCTTCGCGTCCTCCGGAGGCGGACGATGATCTATCCGGTCACGTTGGTGAAACTTTCGCGAGCCTGCGTACCCGTAACGGCACGCCCGCCCGCGGCATAGATGTCAGGGAAGCGGCGACACCGCGCCCGCCAGCAGCAGCGCTCCTCTCAGCCTGATAGTCATTCGTGGACCTGCCTTTTCTCGGCGGGGTGAAGTCCTGGCTGGTACCCGGGGCGTTCCGGCACGGCCACTGGTCTCGCTGCTGGCCCTTCACGCCGGCCTGGTGGATGGATGAGCGGTGTGGTGTCGGCAGCGTCAACCCTGTGCCCAAGAGGCCGCGATCGCCGATGAAGGTCACACCAGCGTTGCGTTCCCGTAATACGGAACGTTGACTCGCCTCAGAACCGGGTTTACCGTGACCGGTGGCGGACGTCGGATGCCTCGTCCTCCATCGGCGGGGCGCCGGGTGATCACACGTCCTGCCACAACTGGGAGTGAGCTATGGACCGAGCAGCGCCACCCGATGTTAGCGCTAACAATTGCTACGCCCCGCAGGGCACGCACACCGTACCGGCCATAAGGACAGTTCGCTTGGATGCCACGACCGGTACCTACCGCAGCTTCGGATAGGTGCGCCCGCGCCAACCCCGATACCACAACGCGTGCCGCACACGGTTCGAAAGGAAGAGGTAATCCCAGTGTTCGAACTAATACGTCAAGCTTGCCGCGCTGGCGAGAGGGCCGTGCAGCCACCGGACCGAATACGCGACGACGGGGCCGCTAGGAGGCATCCGCAGGCAGTGGGGAGGTTCCGTCGCCACAAACTTCTCGGTCGGCTAACCTCGGCAGCCGTCCTCGTGGCCGCAGTACTGGCACCAATCGCGGTAAGCGCATCAGCGCCGCCGTCAGCGCAAGCGGCTGTCTCGCTCCCGTGCGACATCTATGCGGCAGGCGGCACGCCGTGCGTAGCCGCGTACAGCACGACCCGCGCCCTCTTCTCCGCCTATGGCGGGCCGCTGTACCAGGTTCATCGCTCGTCGGACGGGAGTTATCTCAACGTGGGCGTCATGGCGGCCGGCGGCTACGCCAACGCTGCCGCACAGGTCTCGTTCTGTTCCGGGACGTCGTGCACGATAACCAAGCTCTACGACCAGAGCCCGGAGCACAACGACCTGCCTATCTCATGGATACAGTCGGACGTTGGTGCCGACGCCATGGCCCTGCCAGTGACCGTGAACGGCAACAAGGCCTACGGGGTGAAGGTTCTCAACACCGCCGCGGGTGCTGTCGGCTACCGCAACTTCAACACCCAGGGCGTGCCGACCGGTTCCCAGCCGGAGGGGATCTACGAGGTCACGTCGACTGCGTCCTACAACAACCAGTGCTGCTTCGACTTCGGCAGCGCCGAAAACGGCTGGCGGGACGACGGCGATGGCACCATGAACGCGATCGAGTTCGGCAGCGCGTGCTGGTTCGGCGGGTGCACCGGCCCTGGGCCGTGGGTCGAAGCCGACCTCGAGCAGGGCATGTACAGCTCCGTCACCGGGCCGAACAACGCCAACAACCCGGGCATCACGTACCCGTTCGTCAGTGCGTGGGAGAAGAACAACGGTACGAGCAACTTCACCCTGAAGTACGGCAATGCCAACAGTGGCAGCCTCACCACCACCTACTCAGGATCGCTACCCAGCGGTGGCTACTCGCCGATGCGCCTGGAGAACTCCGTGCTGCTGGGCACCGGTGGTGGCAACGACCACGGTGACACGGGAGAGTTCTTCGAGGGAGCCGTCACCGCCGGCTTCCCGTCGGACGCGACCGAGAATGCTGTCCAATCCGAACTGACCTCGGTAGTCTATGGGGCAGCAACCACCACCCCGGGCTTCCCAAGTGGTTACCATCGGCTCGTCGTCGGCAATGACGGGCTGTGCCTGGACTCTTATGGCAACACGTCGAATGGGGGCGCGGCGATCGACCAGTGGCCGTGCAATGGTCAGGCGAACCAGCAGCTCCAGTTCGTGCCCGTCTCGAACGGCTACGGCGAGTTGCAGGTGCAAAACTCTGGCCAGGACGTCACCGTGGCCAATAGTTCGACCACTGCCGGCCAACCCGACATCGTCCAGGAACCGGCCAATGGTTCGGCGGCCAGCTTGTGGCGGCCGCAGCAGCAGTCCGATGGCTCGTGGCAGTTCCAGAACCAGAACAGCGGGCTGTGCCTGGATGTGCACGGCGCGGGGTCCAATGAGGGCCAGCAACTGGACCAGTGGCCGTGCAAGAACGCTCCAGCCACCAACCAGGACTTCACACCCCATTGATTGATCACCAACCGTGACCTGGGCCAGCGCCCGAGCTGGCCCAGGTCACGACCACGGGCGAGCTGTCGGTAATCGGGCGACTGTGCCCGGTACCCGCCAGCCATCCGGCGACTCCTGGCTCTGTCGGAGCCGAGCAGGCAGATGATCATCGAGATGATCGCGAGCGCCGCCCGCATGGAAAGCAAGCAGCGAGGAGGAGAAAAGTAGCGTCCGCGGCCTCAGTTTCCTGGCCCGCGCGTGCTGGCTCTCGTCGCCTTCGCATCCGATTCAGGCATCAGGGAGCTGGCGATTCACTTGGCCAGCCCCGAGAACGACGGCACCGTCCCTGTGCACCTGCGGTACCTGCACCTTCACCACAGCCACCTTCTTCCCGGAGGCGATGGCACGAGGGCGGGATGGCGCGATCTTCCGGCTCTGGGCGAAGGCCAAAGTGGTCTACGCCATGGACGACGATTTGCTCGGCTACTTGTCCGAGTCATCTGCTTCGTCCATCTCGACCGAGATCTTGCAAAACATCCCGCACGTCAACCCGTACGTCAAAGCGTCACGGTGGTGTGGAGTCGCCCTTCATCACCGCGCGGCTGGCGGCTCGGGATGCCCGGGAGGCGTTCATCGAGGTAATGCTGGGCCAGTTGGCCTTCCTCGTTAACCGGAACAGGCTGCGCCAGCTGCAGGCGAGTCATACCCTTCGGGGTGGTACCGGCGTTTCTGCGGCATGTGCCGTGCCGTTCGGTTAGCCGGTCATTTAGCAACTCGGGGAATGGACGGGCGTGCCGTGTCCGAGCAGCCGATGATCACTTTCGCGTCGCATCAGGCTCGCGCTGGCCAGGATGGTGCGAGCGGGGATTTTGAGCAGATGCTGGGCCTGCTCGTTCGCGCGACGTCTGGGGAGGCGAGTCTTGTCCTTGCCAATCCTGGTGACTGGGGCATCGATGTCGTGGCCGGTGACCTGAACGGACGGGTGACGGTCTGGCAGGCGAAGTTCTTCATGCGGGGTGTTGCCCGGGGCCAGCAGCGGCAGATCGCGGACTCCTTTGCCTCCGCCGTGCGGGCCGCTGCCGAGCACGGGTACGCAGTGGACCGGTGGGTGCTGTGCATCCCGGCAAGCCTGGACGGGCCGCGACGCAGTGGTGGCAGCGCTGGAAGGCCCAGCGGAACGCGACGCCGGGGTGACAATCGAGCTGTGGGACGAGACCAGGCTCCGTGAGCTGCTGCTGCGGCCTGAGGCCGCGGATGTGCGGCGCCACTTCTACAACCCGTACCGGCACGACGGCCAGGGGGACGCCCCGGGGAAGGTTGCTTTCCCGTACCGCGGGCTGAGCGCGTTCGCCGAGCAGGACGCGGGCCTGTTCTTCGGCCGGGACACGGCGACGGACGGGTGCTGGACCTCATGTCCGCGCGCTTGGCGGGCACGGGGCTGGTCGTGGTCTCCGGGGTGTCGGGCGCGGGGAAGTCCTCGCTGCTTCGCGCGGGCGTGCTGTCCCGGTGGCGGAAGGCAGGGCTGCCGGGGGTGCCGGAGGCGGCATCATGGCCGTCGGTGGTCTTCACGCCGGGACGCAGCCCGCTGGACGAGCTCGCCACGCAGGTCGCGCCGCTGGCCCGGGCAGACGCCGCCGGCGTGCGCGAGCGACTGGCCGCCAACCCGGCTGGCTTCGCGCTGACCGCCCAGTCCGCGCTAACGGTGGCGTGCACCCCGGCGGGCGCGCCGCTGCCGGGTGCGCCGCTGCCCGGCTCGGGGCAGCGGCGGCTGCTGCTCGTCGTCGACCAGTTCGAGCAGCTGTTCACTGCCTGCCCTGATGAGGGCCAGCGGCAAGCGTTCATCACTGCGCTGCACGCGGCGCGCCACCCGCCAGGGGCCGGGCCAGGTCCCCGCGGCGCTGGTCGTGCTCGGGGTCCGGGCCGACTTCGAGGCCCGCTGCGCGGACTACCCCGAGCTGGCCGCCACGGTCCAGGACCGCTACCTGCTGACCGCGATGACCAGCAGGCAGCTGCGGCTCGCGATCACCGGCCCGGCCGCAACGGGCCGGGTCCAAGGTCGAGGCCGGACCTGACCGAGGTGCTGCTGCGCGAGGTCAGCACCCGCCCCGCAGGACCTGCCGGGCCCGGCGGGACCGCCAGGGCCGGGGTGCTGCCGCTGCTGTCGCACGCCCTGGACCAGGCCTGGCGCACCCGCGCGGGGGACTCCCTCACGCTGGCCGACTACGAGCGAACCGGTGGCATCGAGGCCGCCGTCGCCCGCAGCGCGCAGGACGCTTACGACCAGCTCACCCCGGCGCGGCAGGCGGCGGCCCGGCAGGTCTTCGCCCGGCTGACCGCCGCCGGCCCCGACGGCACCGATACCGCTATCCCGGCCAGGACCGCGGCCCTTATCGCCGGCATGCCGGGAGCCGCGCCGGGCGACGTCGAGGGCGTGCTGGAGGCCTTCGCCGCCCGGCGCCTGCTGACCCTCGCGGACGACACCGTCGAGATCACCCACGAGGTCCTGCTCACCGCCTGGCCGCTGCTGCGCGACAACTGGCTGGCCGAGAACCGCGCCGACCGGATCATCCTCGCCGGGCTGGGCGCCTCCGCCGCCGACTGGGCGCAGCACGCCCGGGACGACGCCTACCTCTACAGCGGCAGCCTGCTGGAAACCGCCGCCGCGGCCGCCGGCCGTGCCGGGGCCGACCCCGCCCGCCACCATCCCCTCACTCCGGACGAGCAGGCCTTCCTTGACGCCAGCAGCCGCGCCCGCCGCCAGTCCGCGCGGCGGCGGCGCGCAGTGATGGCGGGCCTGGCCGCCCTTGTCCTGGCTGCCGCCGGGCGCCGCGATCTCGGCCAACCAGCAGCGGGCCGCCGCCAGCCAGCAGCGCGACCAGGCCATCGAGAAGCAGATCGTGGCCGAGGCCGGACAGCACAGCGCCAGCGACCCGTCACTGGCGGCCCGGCTCCTGCTGACCGCCTACCGCAGGGATCAGCAGAGCCAGGACCTCGCCTGGCGACTGATCAGCACCGAGAACCAGCCACTGTCGACCTCCGAGAATCTCGACAGCCAGGTGAACTCGGTGGCGTTCAGCCCGGACGGCAAGACGCTGGCCGCCGGCGACGTCGGTGAGGTCACGCTGTGGGACGTGGGGTCCGCGGCCGGGCCTCGCCAGCTTGGCCGTCCTATCACCGTCGATGACAGCGACACCGTGAACTCGGTGGCGTTCAGCCCGGATGGCAAGATCCTGGCCGTCGGCGACGGCTCGGGCATCGGCGCGGGCGAGCTCACGCTATGGGACGTGAGTTCTCCCGCTGGTCCCCGCCAGCTTGGCCGTCCCATCATCGTCGATGACAGCGACAGCGTGGAATCGGTGGCGTTCAGCCCGGATGGTAAGACCCTGGCCGGCGGCGACGACGGCGGTGAGGTCACGCTTTGGTATGTGGGTTCCGCGGCTGGTCCCCGCCAGCTTGGCCGTCCCATCAGCGCTGGCGATAGCGACAGCGTGAACTCGGTGGCGTTCAGCCCGGATGGCAAGACCCTGGCCGCCGGCGAAGGAGCCGGCGGTGAGGTCATGCTGTGGGACGTGGCTGCTCCGGCCCGGCCCCGCCAGCTCGGCCGGCCCGTCAACGTTGGCGGCAGCGACGACGTGGACTCGGTGGCGTTCAGCCCGGACGGCAAGACCCTCGCCGACGGAGTCAAGGGCGACGACGGCGGTGAGGTCATGCTGTGGGACGTGAAGCCTCTCCGGCCCGGCCCCGCCAGCTCGGCCGGCCCGTCAACGTCGGCGACAGCCACGGCGCGGACTCGGTGGCGTTCAGCCCGGGCGGCAACATCCTGGCCATCGGCGACAACGGCGGCACGGTCACGCTGTGGGACGTGAGCTCTCCGGCTGGTCCCCGCCAGCTCGGCCAGCCCATCACCGTCGGCAACGTCAGCTACGGCAGCGACGTGTCATCGGTGGCGTTCAGCCCGGATGGCAAGACCCTGGCCGCCGCCGGCGGCGACGGCACGGTCTCTCTGTCGGGCCTCCCCTCCCTCATTCTTCCCGCAAGCAACCCGGAGGCCGCCTCGCCCGGAGCGGACCCGGTGGAGTTCAGCGCGGACGGCGAAATCCTGGCCGTCGGCTACGGCGACGAGGTCACCTTGTGGGACGTGTCCGGCCGGGCCGCCTCGCCAGCTCGGCCAGCCCATCACCGTCGACAGCAACGACACGGTGAACTCGGTGGCGTTCAGCCCGGATGGCAAGACCCTGGCCGTCGCCGGCGACGGCGGCACGGTCACGCTGTGGGACGTGAGCCTCTCCGGCCCGGCCCCGCCAGCTCGGCCCGCCTATCACCGTCGGCGACAGCGACGGCAGGGTGAACTCGGTGGTGTTCAGTCCGGGCGGCAAGGCCCTGGCCGTCGCCGGCGTCCAGGTCGCGGTCACGGTATGGGACGTGCAGCTCTCCGGCTCGGCCCCGCCAGCTCAGCTCGCGCTCCTTCAAATTCGCCGTTACCTCCCTGGCGTTCAGCCGGGACGGCAAGACCCTGGCCGTCACGGGCAACGAGCACGCGGTCACGCTGTGGGACGTGACCTCCGCGGCTCGGCCCCGCCAGCTCAGCCTGCCCGACACCGCAGGCAACGGCGGCAATGCCAATCTCATGTCATCGGTGGCGTTCAGCCCGGATGGCAAGACCCTGGCCGCCGGCGACTATGACGGCGCGGTGACGCTGTGGGACGTGTCCGGCCCGGCCGCGCCGGTTCAGCTCGGGCAGCCCATCACCGTCGGCTACACCGACAGCGTGAACTCGGTGGCGTTCAGCCCGGATGGCAAGACCCTGGCCGCCGGCGACTATGACGGCGCGGTGACGCTGTGGGACGTGTCCGGCCCGGCCGCGCCGGTCCAGCTCGGCGATCCCATCACCGTCGGCGACAGCCACAGCGTGGACTCGGTGGCGTTCAGCCCGGACGGCAAGACCCTGGCCGCCGGCGGCGACGATGGCATCTCCCAGACATGGAACCTGGACGTCAGTTACGCGATCAGCCGGATATGCGATCTGACCACCGGGGCGCTGACACAACAGCAATGGCACCAGGACATTCCACAGCTGCACTACGACCCGCCGTGCTAGTGAGAGCCCCTCGTTCGTGGCGGCGTCCTTGCTGGTGTCCCATCGCCGGCAGCGGCCAGCCTCGCCTTGGAGGAGAAGAGACCAGGACCCGGCCAGGTTCCTCGTGTCGTCGTCCCACCACTGCTGCGATCTCGCCGTGTTCGTGCGCGAGCCCGCGGGGCTGCGCGTTCTGGCCGAGCGGGACGAGACGGGCCACCCGTACCGGCATGCGATCGCCCGTCTCATAGTCCAGACGCCGTGGCCCGGGTGCCTGCTCCACTCCACCTGGTGAGCGCGCACCTCGCGCCGTCATCCCCGGCCATTCGCCTCGCGGAAGCCGAGGCCCTCGCGCTGATCGCCAAGGACGGCCTGGTGATAGCGGGCGGGGACTGGGGCGCCATGCCAGCGACTGACCCCGAACCACCGCTCAATGGCACCGGCCCCGCAGATGCCCGCCGCACGCTGGACCGCTCGGCCGCATGCGCCATCGAAGAAGCGGGCTTCACCGACGTCGCCGCGCACCGTGAACCAAGTCGGCTTGTCGGCCGTGTTTACGGGCAAGGGCGGTCTCCGTCCTGGATTTGCCGGCGATGTCAGCAGCGAGCCGAGAAGGGAAGCCGCTCATGGCGAACGTGAACGTGACGTACGGGGAGATGCAGTCCGCTGCCAGCCAGTTGCGGGCCGGGAAGCAGCAGATCGACAGCGACCTGGCCAGGCTGAAGAGCCTGGTCGACAACCTGGTGGCGAGCGGGTACGTGACGGACGCTTCGAGCAGGCAGTTCGATGCGTCCTACACGGAGTTCAACTCCGGCGCCACCAAGATGATGGAGGGCCTGACCGGCATGGGCCAGTACCTGGACGCCGCCGCGCGGGCGTTCCAGGAGACCGACACCCAGCTCGCCGCGTCGCTGAAGTAGCGCTCCTGCGTGCGGGCGGGCCGCCGTCCGCGCTCGGGGAGCAGCGGCCCGCCCTGGTGTCGCTGCCGTGCAACGCAGGGAAGGGACGATCATGCGGCTGGCGCTGACGGTCGTGTCACCGGCTGCGCGGCGGGTAGCGGACGTGGTGCTCGATGCCGACCCGGCGACGCCGGTGGCCGGACATCGCCGCCGAGCTTGAGCGGCTCATCGGCGGCAGCGCGGTGGAACGTCATCATGGGCCGCCCGGCGGCGGCGGGCCAGCCGGGGGCGCGGGTGCTGCGGTTTCCCGGGCCGCGCTCGCACGGCTCGCTGGCCATGGCGTCCCCGGCCGCCGGCGCCGGGCCGCTTCCCGTCCCGCTGTACGTCGGCCACCAGCTGGTGCGCCCGGATCTGACCCTGGGCGAGGCCCCGATCAGGGACGGGGCGGTGGTCAGCCTCGGCAGTCCCGAGGGCTGCGCTGCCCCGGAGCGGGCCGGGCTGGTCGAGATCAGGGTGATGAGCGGGCCCGATGGCCGGCTCGATCCACCGGCTGGGCGCCGGCCACTGCGATATCGGCAGCGGCCCGGCGGCGTCGTTCCGCATCAGGGACCGCGGCCATCCCCGCGGTCGCGCTGCGGGTCTTCGTCGACGGCCGGGGCGGCTGCCAGGTCGCGCCGTATGAGGGAGTACAGGCTACCGCTCGACCGCGAGCCGCTCGACCGCGCCGGCGCAGTGGCAGCCTGGCCAGGCCATCGCCGTCGGCGGCTCACTGCTCGGGCTGGCGTCCTACGAGCCGCCGGACGCGGCGCTGCACCCGTCGCCGGACGGCTCGGGGCATCGACTTCAACCGGCCGCCGCGGCTGCTGCCGCCGCCGCGGGCCACCCGGTTCCAGCTGCCGGCGCCGCCGTCGGAGGCCGAGCGCCGCCCGCTGCCCGGTCCTGATGGCCGTCCGTCCCGCTGGTCATGGGCGTCGGCCATGGCGTTCCTGCTGCACCAGGTGTACCTGCTGGCGATGGCCGGGCTGAGCCCGGTCATGCTGATCGGCAGCTACCTGAGCGAGCGCGGCCACGGCCGGAAGGCCAGCGCCCGGCAGCGGGCGGCCTACCGCGAGCACAAGGCCCGGATCGAGCCGACGCCCGCGCGGCGCTGGAGGCCGAGCGGGCCGAGCGGGCCGGCCAGTTTCCCCGACCCGGCCACGGTGCTGTCGATCGCCTCCGGGCCGCGGCGCCGGCTGTGGGAGCGCCGCCGCACCGACCCCGACTACCTGCTGCTGCGGGTCGGAACGGCTGACCTGCCGTCGGCGGTCGAGCTGACCGACCCCGAGCAGGACGAGCACCGCAGGCAGGTGATCTGGCTGATCCCGGACGCGCCGGTGACCATCTCGCTGCCCGAACGAGGCGTGATCGGCGTCGCGGGACCCGGCGACGCCCCGCGCGCGATCGGCCGCTGGCTGGTGGCGCAGGCCGCCGCCCTGCACAGCCCCAACGACCTGCAGGTCTACCTGCTCACCGACTCCTCGGGCCAGGCGAGCTGGGAATGGGCGCGCTGGCTGCCGCACTGCCGGCCGGCCGCCGGGCAGGACTGCGCCATGCTGATCGGCAACGACGCGGAGTCGGTCGCCACCGGATCGCCGAGCTGCTCGCCATCGTCAGCGCCCGGCAGCAGGCGGCCGCGCGAGGCCGGACGGCGGGAAGCCCGGTTCCGGCCGGACATCGTGGTGGTCTTCGACGGGTCCCGCAAGCTGCGGTCGCTGCCCGGCGCGGTCCAGCTGCTGCAGGAGGGCCCGCAGGTCGGGGTGTACGCGGTCTGCCTGGACGCCGATGAGCGGCTGCTGCCCGCCGAGTGCCAGGCCGTCGTCGTCGTGGAGCCGGACGGGCTGCGCGTGCAGCAGGCGATGGCCGACACGGTCCGCCAGGTCCGGCCCGGACATGGTGCCAGCCGAGCTGGTGCGGCCGCTGGCCCGGTCCATCGCGCCCGATCCGGGACGTCAGCGACGCCGATGAGGCGTCGGTGCTGCCGGACTCGGCCCGGCTGCTGGACGTGCTGGGCCTGGAGCCGCCGGCCGCCGGCCGGATCGCGGGCCGCTGGCGCGGCGGACGGCCGGTCCACGCTGGCCATGATCGGCGAGTCCTATGACGGGCCGTTCGGGATCGACCTGCGCAAGGACGGGCCGCACGCGCTGATCGCCGGGACCACCGGCTCCGGGAAGTCGGAGCTGCTGCAGACGATCGTCGCCTCGCTCGCGGTCGCCAACCGGCCCGACGAGATGACGTTCGTGCTCGTCGACTACAAGGGCGGCAGCGCGTTCGCCGAGCTGCGCGCGGCTGCCGCACACCGTCGGCATGGTCACCGACCTGGACCCGCCACCAGGTCGAGCGGGCGCTGGCGTCGCTGTCGGCCGAGCTGACCCGGCGCGAGCACATCCTGGCCGCGGCCGGCGCCAAGGACATCGAGGACTACCAGCTCCTGGTGGACAGGCGGCAGGCCCGGCCGCTGCCGCGGCTGGTCATCGTCATCGACGAGTTCGCGTCCATGGTGCGGGACCTGCCCGACTTCGTCACCGGGCCTGGTGAACATCGCCCAGCGGGGCCGGTCGCTCGGCATCCACCTCATCCTCGCCACCCAGCGCCCCTCCGGCGTGGTCTCCGCCGACATCCGCGCCAACACCAACCTGCGGATCGCGCTGCGGGTCACCGACACCGGCCGAGAGCGCCGACGTGATCGACGCCCGCGACGCCGCCTACATCGCCAAGTCCACGCCCGGGCCGCGCCTACGTCCGGCTCGGGCACGCCTCGCTCGTCCCGTTCCAGGCCGGCCGGGTCGGCGGCCGGCGGCCCGGCACCGGCCCGGCGCAGTCACCGCCGCGCCGTGGCTGGCGCCGGTCGACTGGCCCGGCCTGGGCAGGCCAGAGCCCGCCCGGCCCGCCGCGGCCGGGCGCGGCGGAGGCGGAGATCACCGACCTGAAGGTCCTGGTCGAGCAGATCCGGCACGCCGCGCAGCGGGCTGCGCATCCCCTCGCCAGCCCAGCCCGTGGCTGCCGCCGCTCCCGCCGAGCGCTGCTGCTGCGCCGACATCATGCCGGCTACCCGGGCAGGCATGGCCGGACGGCTGGCGCGCAGCAGCGACGTGCGCGTTCGGGCTGACTGACCTGCCGGCGCGCCAGCAGCAGCAGCCGGCCGTCCTCAGCCTGGACACCTTCAGCCACCTGATGGCGGCCGGGGCACCGCGGTCGGGACGGTCGCAGCTGCTGCGCACGATCGCCGGGGCGCTCGCGCTGGCGCACAGCTGCGCCGACGTGCACCTGTACGGGATCGACTGCGGCAACGGCGCGCTGCTGCCGCTCACCGACCTGCCGCACTGCGGCGCCGTGGTCAGCCGCACCGCAGACCGAGCGGGCCACCCGGCTGCTCAGGCGCCTGGCCGCCGAGCTGAGCAGGCGGCAGGAACTGCTCGCCGCCGCCGGGTTCGCCGACATCACCGAGCAGCGGGCCGCGTGCCGCGAGGCCGAGCGGCTGCCGCACATCGTCGTGCTGCTCGACCGGTGGGAGGGGTTCACCACCACGCTCGGGCGAACTCGACGGCGGCAGCCTCACCGAGATCATCACCCGGATGCTCAGCGAGGGCGCCAGCGCCGGCGTGCACCTGGTGATGACCGGCGACCGGTCGCTGCTCGCCGGGCGCATCTCCGCGCTGTGCGAGGAGAAGCTCATCTTCAAGCTGGCCGAGAAGGACGACTACGCGCTGGCCGGGCTGCGGCCCCGGCGACATGCCCGACGACATCCCGCCCGGGCCGGGCCTTCCGCGCCGGCGACCGGCACCGAGCTCCAGGTGGCGCTGCTCGCCCCCGACGCCTCCGGGCAGGGGCAGGCGGCCGCGCTGCAGTCCATCGCGGCGCACTGCCGGTCACGCGACGCGGCGGTCCCGGCCGCCCGGCGGCCGTTCCGGGTCGACGTGCTGCCGTCGCGCATCTCCTTCGCCGACGCCTGGCAGCTGCGGCCCGCCGCGGCCGGGCCGCTGTGGGGCACTGGTCGGCGTGGGCGGCGACACGCTGACCGCGCTCGGGCCCGGACCTCGCCGCCGGGGTGCCCTGCTTCATCGTGGCCGGCCCCGCCAAGTCAGGGCGGTCCACCATCCTGCTGTCCATGGCGCGGTCGTTCCTCGCGGCCGGAACACCGGTCGTGCTGGCCGCGCCGCGGCCGTCGCCGCTGCGCGCAGCTCGCGTCGGCCTGCCCGGGGTGCTGCGGCTGTTCGACACGCCGGACCTGGACGGGAAGCGAACTCGCCGGCGGCGCTGGCCTCGGCCAGCGGGCCCGGCGTCGTGCTGATCGACGACGCGGAGACTGCTGCGCGACTGCGACGCGGCCAGCGAGCTGAGCCGCCTGATCGCGCTCGGGGGCGACGCCGGGCGGGCGCTGGTCCTCGGCCGGGGACGCCGAGAGCATCGGCCTGGGGTTCAGCGGCTGGCAGGTCGACGCCAAGCGGGCCCGGCGCGGCTGCCTGACCGCGCCGGCCACGCTCCCCGAGGGAGACCTGATCGGCGTGCGGCTGACCCGCGGCCTCATCGGGCAGCCGCCGCGCCCGGGACGCTGCCTGCTGCACACCGGAGACGGCAGCCTCGATCACCGTCACCGTCCCGGCCGGGTAAGCAAGTGGTGATTGCCGGCGGGCATGCAATTTCTTACGGACTCCGTCGGGCGGCAGGAATATGCGGCTTTCCGTGAACCGTCCGGCTGCCTGTATCCGTGTTGACTGGAGAGGGCTGTAACCCCTGGCCGCCGGGCGATGCGGCCGAGGCGTCGAGCGTGACGGGAGTGGCAGTGGCGGACCTGCGGGTCGAGGACGCGGCGCTGGCGCAAGCGCAGTCGGCGTTCCGCACGGCGGGCAATCGCCTGGCGCCCGTCGTCCGGGCGCTGCCGGGCCTCGATACCGAGGTCGTCGGCGCGGATCCGCTGGCCGGGAAACTGCAGGACGCGCAGGAACTGCTCGGGGCGGAGCTCGGGATCATCGGGCAGGCCCTGACCGAGCTGGCCGGCCACGCGGCGCTGATCAACGCCGCCTTCACCCAGGCCGATCAGCAGCTGGGCACGTCGGCAAGGAGCGGGCTGTGAGCACGTACGCCCGTTCCCTGCCTGCCCTGGGCTTCGATCCCGCCCCCGGCGACGTGGACCTGACCCGGAACCTGGCCCGCCGCTACTATCAGGTCGCCCAGGAAGCACGGCAGGCGCTCACCCTCGTGGAGCGGCTCAACCTGAACGCCTTGCAGGGCAGGGCCGCCGACGCGCTGCGCGCTATCCAGGGCACGTTCCCGCCCGCGCTGCGCAACGCCATCAGCTCCGCGGAGACCCTGCAGGCCGCGGCGTCATCGTGGGCGGGCCAGCTCAGCGGGTTCCAGGCCGAAGCCGACGCGCTCGAACGGCAGGCGGCGAACGCGGCCTCCGACCAGCAGGCGCTCCAGGCCCAGCAGGCGATGCTCCCGGCGGGGTCGACCCAGTCTGAGCGGCGACCTGGAGCTGGCCTCGCTGACCGTAGCCGGGATCCACGACCAGGCCCGGGAGCTGCACGGACGCTACCTGGCCGCGGCTGGCAAGACAGCCGCTGCAACCGGCAAGGAGAGCTTCGGGCCTGTGGGACGGCACCGAGCCGGTCCGGAAGGTCCTGGAAGCCGTCCTGGCACCGCTCGACATCGTGGCCGCCGATCACTGGGTTGAGCGTGCTGAAAGAGGTCGCCGGGCAACCCTGCCGACTGGGTCAAGGAAGTCGATAACTCGCTCAAGGCGATCAAGGATCTCCAGGCGGACGGAAAGATCAGGGTCAACGAGCTGACAGGAAATCGCCGATCTTATAGAAGTCGACCGGCGCCAAGCAGGACGCATGGGACACGTTCGCCCCGGGCTGGCTCAGGACCGCGGCCGGGTCAATCGCGGAGATCAGGGGACTGTCCTACACCCTGACCGCGCTCGGCGTCGTCGCGGACGCCGGAACGGTAATCTCGCCGCAGGATACACGGTGTGCTGGGCGCGGTTGACCGCGTCGACGGCGGCGGTGAACGGGGCACTGCTGGTCGCTGAACGCCACCACGGACTGGATTCCCGGATGTCGGTGAGGTCGTGATAGCCGTGACCGGTGCGTACCTGGCGGGTGATTTCCTGTACCACCACTGGACGCCGTTCCGGAACGTCGCCAACGACATCGGTCATTCGGTCGTTACCGCCGTCGAAGGTGACGCGATGCATAGCGAAGGACGCGGGCCACCTGGCTACATCCGCATGGCACTCGGTGACCTCTAGCATCGGAAGCTGGTTCTGACATGACACTCGATGCCGCCGCCGCGGCCGCGGAACGGACCGAAGTGGCTGCCGCAGCTGATCGAGCAGGCGCAGCACAGCGATTTCGTCGAGCTCGTCACCGTCTCCGCGCTGGAACTGTGCGTGCTCGGCGGTCCCAGGCACCCGCTGTTCGAGGAAGCCGTCGCGCATGCCTGGCTCCAGCTGGGGAACCACCGGCGCAAGAAGGTCATCGGGTGGGTCACCGAGGGCATGGTCAAGCGAGGGCTGCTGATCGAGGGCAATGCCGGGTTCAGCCCGGCGAGCAAGGGAGCCGCCTATTCGCTCAAGCCGGCTCTTGGCATCGCGCTCGCCGCACGATGCCGGCCAGCGTTCATCGTCACCACCGAGACGGCCGACGCCAGCCTCCGCTCGCCTCGTTTCTTCGCGCTCGGGGACCAGGATCACCCGCTACGCGGGGTGGTCGTGGAGGAGCCAGCCGCGTTGCCCCCGGAGATGGCCGGCGATTACCCGCACGTCAAGAAGTTCGGCCCGCTGGGCAGGATGTACCGCCACGTCCTCGTCTCACCGCAGAAGGCGGCGAGAGCGCTCGCCGAGGTAGCCATCAGCCCGCCGCCCCGTCCGCCGGCAGCAGGCCAGACACCGGGATGGACCGTGTCTTTCTACCGCCACTACGACGGCCGGAACCCGATCGGCCTCCGGCTTACCGTCGACGGTGATGGCACCACGGCGCACCTGGCCAGCCCTGGCCAGGGAAACGACAGCGCGGGAATGGCCGAGTATGATTTCGACGGGCTCGCCGCGGTCATGCTGAACCTGATCAGCGAGCAGGTGCGATGAGCGCCCTTCCGCTCGAACGGCCGGGCAGCTACCGGGAAGCGCGTAGCGCGCTCAACTGGCCACTGCTGAGCTGCGGCCTACTCGGGCCGGCCGCAGGCGTGGCCATTTGCGTAATCCTCGGCATCACCGTGAGCCCGCAGTGGTTTCCGTGGATCCTTTTCGTCCTGTTCGGGCTGTTCCTAGTGCCCATCAGCCTGCTCTACCGCAACTGGCCCACCGGCATCCGGATTGACGAGTCGGGCATCAGCATCGGTGCCGTCAGGTCGGCGCAGGCCGGCTCCAGAAGGCCGACCGTCAATCACCAGAGCTGGGGGCTGTACACCTGCCCGTGGCCAGCCGTGCAAGGCGTGCGAATCGTAACCGACCCCGACGACCTACGGCGGCTGAAGACCTCGCCGAGCTACTACACCCTGACCAACCGGTGGGGAGGCAAGGCCGGGATGACCCATTGCAACACCGGCGTGCTCACCTCCCCGTTCATGCGCGCGGCACTGGTCATCGAGGTCAACCCGTTCGCGGTCACCGCCAGCCAGATCCGCCCGGCCCGCTTCTACAGCAACTTCAAGGACGGGTCCTTTTCTCACCTCATCCATCCCCAGCCAAGCCCGACCTGGATCGTGCCGACCCGTCACCCCGACGCCCTGCGCGCAGCTCTGCAAGCCGTCCCTGGTATCCGGGATTCTGTTGCAGGACAGTAGCGGGCTCGCTCAACTCCCCGTGTGAGGCGAACTATTGCCCGCCATCGGCCATGCGCCGCCCGCCATGAGCCACCTACGGACAGCGAGTGGAGAGATGCGAGCTTCCCGCCTGAATCAGCGTGCGTTCCATACCGCCGACTCTGGGCGGCTGATGCCCGGGGAGCAGCACGGTGCCGGTACGCGTATCTTCCAGTTCTGTACGGGTCTCGTCGTCGAGCGCGCACTCTCATCGCGGCGGGTGCGCGCACCCGAGCCCGTTCACCGGGATCGGCCGCGGAAGCCTTCGCGGCGTTCGGGTGTGGCGGGGGCGGTCGGTCATGGGCTGGGCTTCACGTGAGGTCTTGGGGGTGCAGCACGATTCGCCCGTGGGCCTTGCGGCTGGCGAGGGCCCGGTAGGCGTCCTGCACGGCTGTGAGTGGGTAGGTTGCGGCGATGGGGATGTGAAGGTCGCCGGACGCGGCGAGGTCAGCCAGCCCGGACAGCGCGGGAAGGCCTCCGGCATCGGTCGTCCCGAGCGCCTTGACGCCCTTGTCCTGCGCGCCGCGGTAGTCCACGACGGTGTCGATCCGCTCTCGCGGCACGTTCAGTGCGAGTGCGAGGTCGATGTAACCGCGGCCGACCGCGTCGATGAACGCGTGAACCCGGTGCTGCCCGGCTGCGGCGCGGATGCGCTCCTCCTCGCCTTCGCCGTACTGAACGGGCTCGATGCCGTGCCGCCGGAGCAGGCCGAAGTGGCCGGCGCTGGTCAGGCCGATCACGGTGGCGCCGGCGCGCACGGCGAGCTGCGCGGCGGTGAAGCCGACACCGCCTGATGCGCCGGAGATCACCACGGTCTCGCCCGGCCGGGCTTCACCGCCTTGATGGCGCCCAGGCCGGCCATCGGCGTGGTGTAGAGCGATCCGCCTGCGTCCCATGAGAGGCCTTCCGGTTTCCTCGTGAGCTGGGTTGCGGGAATGGCGACGAGCTGAGCGTGTGCCTCCCAGCTCTGCAGCCACCCGAGTACCGCGTCGCCGGCGGCGACGCTGAGTACGCCCTCGCCCACCGCGGCGACCTCGCCGGCGAGGTCACGTCCCGGCGTGTATGAACTGCCGTGGAGCGCCGGCAGTGCCCCGGGATTGAGCGCTCCGGCTTTGACCCTCACGAGCACCTCGCCCGGGCCCGGCGCGGGCTCGGGCACGTCGGCGACGTAGAGCTGCTCGATGCCGCCGAAACGGTCGTAGCGAACTGCTTTCATCAGGTCTCCCGCATCGTGGGTGGAGTGCCGGCCCGGCCTTGCCGGCGACGGCGCGCTTGCGGCCGCAGGCTCCGGAACCGGGCTGTTATCAAGGGAATCATATTTCTGCTTCCACTGGAAGCGGAAAGTTAGCATTGCCGCGTTATCATTGGTTCATGACCCCCGCAGCCGCTCGCCGCGCCGATGTGCGGTCACGCATCATCGACGTCGCGGCGCAGCTGCTCCGTGACGAGGGGCCGACGGCGGTCACGACGCGAGGGGTCGCCGAACAGGCCGGCGTCCAGGCGCCGGTGATCTACCGCCTGTTCGGCGACAAGGACGGCCTGCTGGAGGCCGTCGCCGAACACGTGATGGCCGCTTACGTCGCGGCCAAGACCGAGATCGCCGAAGCGGCACCGGCGGCGGGCATCGATCCGCTGACTGACCTGCGTGCGGCGTGGCAAACGCAGATCGACTTCGGCGTCGGCAACCCGTCGCTGTTCCGGCTCCTGAGTGACCCGGACCGGGTCCGGCAGTCACCCGCGGCCCGCGCCGGCCGGGAGGTTCTGCAAACGCGGATCCGCCGGGTCGCCGCCACCGGCCGGCTCCGGGTCAGCGAGCAGCGCGCCACCAGCCTCCTCCAGGCAGCCGCGATCGGCGCCATCCAGACACTGCTGGCGACACCGCCCGAAGACCGCGATCCCGGCCTAGCCGAGAGCATGCGCGACGCCGTTCTCGGGCAGATCATCACCGGCCCGCCGGCACCCGCGCCCGCGGACGGCGACACGACCGCGATGGCGGTCACTCTCCGGGCCATGGCACCGCGACTCGATGCGCTGACCCGAGCCGAGCGGCAGATGCTGGGCGAGTGGCTCGACCGCGTGATCGACCATGACGCCAAGGACCGGTCCAGGGCAGCCGCGACGCCGCAGTGACGGCCCGCTCTCCCCGATCTGGCTGAGCACCTGACCGGTACCCCGGCGAAGTCTCGTGCTGGCAGCCGCCAAGCGTAGGCGCCACCGCGCATAGCGGCGGCTACGCGCGCGTGATCCGCGACGGGGAGGTAGGCAGTGCCGTGGAATGCCTGGAGGTGCTGGACGTCAAGGTCTGCGGCCGCGAGATCGCGGGTGAGGCGGTTGATGAGGCTGCGGGCCTGGCTTGCGATCAGGTACCCGGACTCTGCGGTATCAGCCTTTTCATCTAGCCACATGATGATCTCCAGTGCCGCGGGCAGCAGGTGGACCCATGACACGAAGGACGGCATGTCCGTGGCCCCGGCGAGGTCAAGAAGCAGCGCCCATCTGTTCCGGTATGCGGTGAAGTGGCGAAGACAGGATCAGGCCGCGAGACGAACGCCAGGACATCGGGGCTGAAGACCGGCTCCCTGTCCTGGACGGGACCAGCCTGGCCGCTGACGGGCGGGATGCTGAACATCATGATGTTAAGGGCGACCCTCACGGCCCGCCCGGTACTGCAGGCCTACGCCGCGCACTGTAACGGGCACCGGCCCCACCAGTCCCGGAACCAGCGGCCACCCGATCAAGACGAGCCGGCCGTGGTGCCAATTGACGCGCCGGTGCAGTGCTGGAGGGTAGGGAGCCGTCGGGGCGGCGGTGCTCTGCTGCCATGGAGCCTTCCGACCCCACGCTGGAACACGTTACAGTTTTGCGCCTAGGCCGGGCGCCGCATCCAGGTGTCTATGTATCCGGCGATAGCGGGCCGCAGTTCGCTAGGGGCGATGATGGTATCGACGGAGCCGACCTCGACGGCGCGGTGGATGGAGTGGATGGCGTCGAACTCGGCGGCGAGGGCTGTCAGCTTCTCGGCCCGGACGCAGGCGCGGGCCTCGGCGAGCTCGCTTGTCGAGCTCGGCCTTCTTTGACGGCTCGGTGGCGGCTGCGAGGCGCGCCTCGAGCTCGGTGACGCGCGGGTCCGCGGCGGTGAGGGCGTTAACCTGGCGGGAGAACACGACCGCCGCGGCGGGCGCGCCACCGATGACGGAGGCGAACGAACCGTCCACCGCGAGGACGGTCATGTTGTCGTTGAGCGCCTTGGAGAACACCACGAACGCGCCGCCGTGGTAGCGGGAGATCAGGCAAAATATAATCTTCCCGTCGAAGTTGACGATGGCGCGGCCGATCTCGGCGCCGTACTCGAGCTGCAGGCAGCGCATCGACTCGGGGGAGCCGTCGAAGCCGGACAGGTTCGCCAGGACGACGACGGGGCGGCTGCCGGAGGCGGCGTTGATGGCGCGCGCGATCTTCTTGCTTGACAGCGGGAACAGGGTGCCGGCGGAGAGGAGGTCGGGGCCGTCGGCGGGCGGGAAGCCGCGGCGCTGCACCGGGTGGGACTCGATGCCGATCAGGCACACCGGGCAGCCGCCGATCCGCGCGTCCGTGACGACTGCGGTCTCCGCCTCGGCCATGTCGGCCCAGCGTTCCAGGACCGGGTGGTCCTGGTCGGCCACCGCGCGCATGACCGCGCGGATATCGAAGGGCTTCTTGCGATCCGGGTTCGCTTCGGCGGAGAAGATCTCGCCGACGCGTGTGAAGTCAGTGTCGTGGTGGCTGTGGGGGGAGCTGGTGACGTCTCTCGAGAGCGGGTCAGTGGTCAGGGCGCGGCGCGGAGCCGACTCGCCCCGGGCGACGTAGGTGTGCGCGTAGTGGCTCATGAGAACGTCGCGGGCGGCGGCGAGGTTCGGGGCCCAGTACTGTGCCTGCCCGTTCGGTCCCATTACACGCGCGTACCCGCCGATGCCGTGGTTGTCCTCTGCGGACACGCCGCCGGAGAAGTCCAGCGCCTCCTTGCCGGTGAGCACCATCGCCGAGTCCGGGGTCATCACGAGGATGCCCCTGGTGTGCATGAGCATGGTCGCCTCGGCGTTCCAGTACGGCTGCGCGCCGACGTTGATGCCCGCGACCACGATGTTGATCTCGCCGCCGGCCTGGGTGAACTCGACGAGGCGCCGTAGCGCGCGGGCGATCCAGTCCATGTTCTCGGTGCCGGAGTCCATGGAGATGCGCGCGCCGGACGACACGGCAAACCACTCCAGCGGAAGGTTCTCCCGCTCAGCCAGGTCCAGCGCCGCGATGACGCGGGCGCACTCAGGCTCTGACAGCGCGCCCAGCGCCTTGGTCGGGTCGCCGAGCAGCACCACCCGTCGGATGCCCTCGGGGTGCAATGGCGTCGGCGTGGAGACCATGCCGACCACGATCCCCGCGCTATTGTGCCCGCGTGGCCGATCGACTCCCGCCAGCTCGGTACCCCGCAGGTCGAGCTCGTTGAACGTGCCGTGCGGGCCGGCGAGCAGCCCCGCTAGCTCGTACGGGTACACCGTGCCGCGACGGCGTGCGCGCAGCACCTTCTGGTCGTAGTCGTCCAGCGGCGCGAGCGGCCGGGTCGGGGCTCTTCCAGCGAGACCGCGACGCTTTCGCCAGGCTCGTAGCACAGCCGGGTGACCACGTACCCGGGTGTACCGTCAGCGCCGGCCAGCCGGCCGTGGACGAGGATCTCCTTAATGCCGGCCTGCGCGACCCGTGGCGCGGTGGCCTGCTGCCAGGCGGCCAGGTCATCGGGGGCCAGGTCGGCCACCGGGCGGATGTCGAGCCACACGTGGTTCATGTCCAGCCACTGGGCCGCCGGGTCGAGATCGTGGCGGGCCCTGCCGATCGCGTCCATGCAGGCGGCCAGCGCCGTCTCGGCACCCGCGATCTCGGTGATCCGTCCGCCGGAGTCGCGCTTGACCTCGAATCGGTGCACCTGCGCGAGTGCCACCAGGCGCTGGTCTTCGGCGTTTTCCTTGGCCACGCAGTGATAGAGCAGGACGCCGTCAGGGACTGGCTCCGCCGCAAGAGTCGTAGCCGGATCAGCGACGCGGGTGACGTGGAAGTTCTGCAGCCGCCACAGGTGCAGCCGCCGTCCCACCAGCGGGTGTACGCCGCGGACAAGGGCGTCCCCGGTGAACTCGCCAGTGCCGGCGGCGATGCGACGGCGAAAGGTGAAGTACTCGATCGAAGGGCCGCATTGGTTGCCGCCGGTGACCCCGATCACGATGCGCCGGACATCGTCGGCGATACCGCTCGAGACCAGCGCCGCGTGCAGCGCCGCTGACCGCTCCTCGGCGCTGGCAGGGGCGTCGACCCAGGTCAGATACAGGTCGGCAACGCGTACGTTGCCCTCGGGCGCGGCCTTCAGTTGCGCGCGCAGGTCGGCGGGGAGCCGCCCGTCCGCGGCGAGCTCGTCAAAGCGACCCATCGTGACCACTGCGGTGGTCGCCGACGCCCGGTTCGGCTGGATTTCCAGGTTGTAGTCACACACGACGAACGGGCGCCCTGCTAGCTCGAACGCGCGAAGCGACTGCATGTCCTGCAGGCCGTAGTGCCACCGGGCCGCCACCTCGAGCATCGGCTCCCGCGCCGACCACGGGCCAGAAACTCGTTCCGCGAGGAAGCGGTCCAGTGGCTCGGGGATATCGACGAGGGCCGCGATGCGCCGCTCGCGCTCGGGCCCGTCGGGCATGTCGGCCAGCGCCCGCAGTTCGGCGGGGACCCCGGCGAGGGCGGCGGCGCGGGCGGCCTGGGCCTCCAGCCGGTGGAACCAGCGGAACGCCACGCTGCGGGCGATGTCGGCGGCCAGCGGCGAGCGCGCCTCCAGGACGCGCACCAGCCGGTCGATGAGCGGGCGCGCCTCGACGGCAGGGGCTGGCTCTGCGATCCACGCCGTCAGCATTGCGCGCACTACCTGCACGCCGGCGTCGTACCGCTCGCGGGCGAGGAAGACGCGGAACACCGCCTGCTCAAGCGCGGGACCAGGGTCCAGCCCGGTGACGCCGTAGTGGCGCAGCGCGCGCTCCAGCGCCCGGCGGAACTCATCGGACGCCCCGGCTCGGCCGGTGTCCAGGCTTTGCAGGTAGGCGTGGAACTGCTCGCGCGTGCTGCGGTGCGAGTCGGGGTTCGGCTGCGCGCAGGACAGCTCGGCGATGTCGGCGAACGTAGTCACCAGGTCCAGTTCGCCGGGCCATGACGGCGCGCCCGCGTCAACTGCGGCGTCGCGAATGGCGAAGTAGTCGGCGATCAGGTCCGCCGGGGACCGCTCGGTCATGTCGAAGCCAAGCACCAGGCCCCGAAGCCGCGCCAGCGCAGCTAGGCTGCGCTCGGTCGGCGAGGCCTCGACCTGGTCCGGGATCATCAGGTCGGCTGGCGCGGCCGAGGCAGCTGACCTCGCGACGGCGTCACCGGTCCCGGTCGGCTCTAGCCGGGCCAGCGGCTCGCCGGATTCGACCTGGCTACCGACGGTGACCAGCAGTTCGCGCACCCGCGTGTCGAATGGCAGGCGCAGCACAGTCTCCATCTTCATGGACTCCAGCACGAGCACCGGGCTGCCCGCGCTCACCTCGGCGCCGGCCGCGACCGGCGTGGCGACCACCAGTGCCGGGGCCGGGGCGCGCAGCACGCCGCCCTCGTCCCGGCTGATCCGGTGGGTGACGCCGTCCACCTCGACCACGTGCACCGGGCCGTGGATGGCGGTGGCGAGCCGGTAGGCACGCCCGTTTACGGTCAGCCGGCTCAGGTGCGCGTCCAGCCGCTCCAGCGTGGCGTCGAAGGCGACGGCCTCCTCGCCCGCGCCGCCGGTGATGCGGACGCGGAAGAGGTCCGCGTCGGCGCGAGCGACGCCGATCTTGTACGGCCAGCCCCCGGCCTTCACGTCGATAACCTGGCCGGGCTGGTGCTGTACGTGCGGGCGGCCGCCACGGCCGGAGTTCCGCAGCCGGGCGCGCTCGCCGCTCTCGGCTTGCTCGTAGCCGTCAATCGCCGCGGCCGCCAGCGCGATGCCGACATGCTGGCCGGCCGCCAGGCGGCCCTCGCCGCGCGCCCGGTCCACCCAGGCGGTATCGGCGGTTGCCTCGATTACCTCCGGCGCCTGGAGCAGCGCTGCCAGGAAGCTCTTGTTGGTCGCCCCGCCCTCCACGATCACGGTGGTCTCCGCGACCGCGCGGCGCAGCCGCGCCAGGGCCTCGACACGGTCCCTGCCGACCGCGATGATCTTGGCGATCATCGAGTCGAAGTCCGGCGGGATGACGTCGCCCTCAGCCACCCCGGTGTCGACGCGGATTCCCGCACCGGTCGGCCAGCGCAGCAACTGGACGCGGCCCGGCGCGGGAGCGAAGTCGCTGTCCGGGTCCTCGGCGTTCAGCCGTGCTTCCACCGCGTGCCCCCGCTCCGTCGGCCGCTGTCCCTCCAGCCGCCCGCCCGCCGCCACGTGCAGCTGCGCCTTCACCAGGTCGATGCCGGTGACAGCCTCGGTGATGGGGTGCTCGACCTGCAGCCGCGTATTGACCTCGAGGAACGCGAAGGTTCCCTCTGCAGGGTGGTACAGGAACTCGACGGTGCACGCGCCGCAGTAGCGGGCCGCCACGGCCAGCCGCTCCGACGACTCCTTCAGCTCACGCACCTGCAAAGGAGACAGCACCGGCGATGCGGACTCCTCGATGATCTTCTGGTTGCGCCGCTGGATTGAGCAGTCGCGCACCCCCACGGCCCAGGCCGTGCCGTGGCTGTCGGCGATGACCTGCACCTCAACGTGCCGCGCCCCGGTGACCAGCCGCTCCAGGAACACCACGCCGCTGCCGAACGCCCGCGCGGCCTCCTCGCTGGTGCGCTCGTAGGCCTCCCGGAGCTCGTCGTCGCAGCCCACGGAGCGGATGCCGCGGCCGCCACCGCCCGCAGTCGCCTTAAGCATCAGCGGGTAGCCGACACGCCGCGCTTGCTCAAGCGCCTCCTCCAGGGTGCTCACCGGCCCGCGGCTCCACGCCGCCACCGGCACCCCGGCCTCCTCGGCGAGCAGCTTCGCGCCGATCTTGTCGCCGAGTTTGCGCATCGCCTCTGCGCTCGGGCCGATGAAGGTCACCCCAAGCCGGTCGCACAGCTCGGCGAAAGCCGGGTCCTCGGCAACGAAGCCCCAGCCTGCCCAGGCCGCGTCCGCGCCGGTCTCGACCAGCGCCCGCTCCAGCGCCGCTAGGTCCAGGTACGGCCGCGCCGACGCCGGGCCCAGGCAGTAGCCGAGGTCCGCCTCGCGCACGAAGGGAGCGTGCCGCTCGGCCTCGGTGTATAGCGCAATGGTATGGAGCAGCGCGCCGCCCTCAGCAGGGAGCCGCTCGGCATTGAGCTCCCGTACCGCGAGGATCAGCCGGCGCGCCGCCTCACCACGATTAACCACTGCGATCCGAGTGAACATGACTACTGTCGATCCAATCTGTATGACTCGGGCCGTGCGCGCGGGACCGTGAGCAGCCGCTCCGGCCGCCGGCGCCAAGCACGACCGACAGTCGCGGGTCCTGAGCGGGGGGTCCCACAGGCACCTCTGCGGACCGCCTAGATCCCCATCGGCGCGCAATCGCGGAGGCTAGTCCCGCGCCATGCGGTCGGTAATCAATTCCATCGCGCAGTTGGCCAGGAGGTCCCGGACGCCGTCCTTGGTCGTCACGTTCCAGTCCTGGCCCGGGTCGAGCAGCAGGCTCAGCTCGCCCGGGTCTGCGCCCATTGCGGGATCGTCCGACTTCTCCCGGGCCGGGCCGCACAGGTCGACCACCCGCACGAGCAGGTCGTCACGCATGAACAACGTGCTGCCTGCCAGCGGCTGGTCCGGATCCACGGCCGCCGCCTGATCCAAGTCAGCGAACAGGCGCATCGCCGTCGTGCCATAGCCCGGACGGATGGGGTACAGGAAGCCCCAGCGGGTGGCCTCGCCCGCCGGCCCGGCCACGGCCTGGACGTGGTGCACGGCGGGGAGCGCGGCGCGGGCGAAGAAGGCACGTACCGACGTGGGGCTACTGAAGTCACGGGCCTGCTCCAGGTACGGGTTGATGGCCTCCTCGACGGCCCTAACTTCAGGCTGCTCGGCCACGTGCCGCATCGCGTTGCCCAGGTCGCCTGTCACCTCGACGGCCCGCACCACCCGGTTGCCGCGCATGAACAGCGAGGTGCGGCAGAGCCTGGTGGTGGCATCGACCTGCGCCTGCGGCGAACTGTAGTTGGCCAGGATCTCGGCCACGGCCGACTCGCTGCCGGGCTTTACCGTGAAGGTGAGCCCATGCCGGACGATCCCGCCACTTGCCAGAGGCGGAGCGGGCAGTGGGTCGGTACGGGGCGCCTCGGCCGCCGTGACGGGCCGCCCGTCGTTGGCCGCGCCGTCGGACGGCTCCGGCCGACAGGTCAGGGGGTCGGGAGTCTCTCCCATGATGACGTAGCGCAGCGAGCTTTTGCTGCTGAGGCATGCGCTCATCGGCGTCACCAGCTCGCGGTGCGCCGGGCTGTCGACCCAGGCCAGGAAGGACTCGGAGGTCTTCCACTCACTGGTGATGAGCCACTGGGACGAATTCCCGAGGGACTGGCAGAGCTGATCGCTGACGTGGCCGGGCACGTCGGCCACCTGGTGGCGAATCTGCTCGTAGGCCTCGAGGAAGCGCTCCTGGTGATCGTCAAGAACATCCATCAAGAACAAGACCCGCAGCCGGGATGTCCCGACGGCGGAGAGCTGGCTAGTTCGGCCGTGCAGGGTCGTCATGGCTGGTGCTACTCCCTTCAATTGCGGTGGGCCTGACCGCTAGGTGCCGAGCGCCGCCATGCCCGGCACCTGGTCGCTCGGCTAGCGCGAGGTCGCGTCCGGGCGCCGCCAGTGGTAGAACGCCGTCGCCATCGCGTCAGACGGCACGCGCCATGTATCCGGGTCGTAGGCAACGACGAACGGCGAGAGGTTTTTGCTGACTTCCCGGAACAACGGATGCTCGCGTGTGTCGTCCACTGCGGCACTCAGCGGCTGCTCCGCCTCGATGAGGTGCATGTAAAGATCGTGGAAGCGAAACAGCGTCCGTGAGTGCACCCCGACGCGCCGCGGCAGCTCGGTAGCGTCCGAGGCGGCGAAGACGCTGGCGATATCCTGCTCGCTGCCGGGCCGCATCCTAGCCACGATCAACGTTTTCTCCATGGTTCTCCTTATTCTTTGGCGCTGGATGACCAGACGCTGGATGACCAGACGCTTTACTCGGCCTCGAGCTTTGCCTTGATCACCGCCATCTGTGCCGGTGAATTGGCATTGATGGTATCGGCCATGGCCGCATCATCGACAGGCGCGTCGGGACGCATCTCGAATTCCTGCACCCAGCGCATGAGCACGCCGTCGTCGACCTCATCGTAGGTCCACCGGATATGCATGAAACGGAAAGGGCCCGGCTCGACTCGGTGCGCCAGGACCACGCGCGTTGTCCGGTCGGCGACCCGTTCCGACACCCATGACCACGTGTTCCCGTCCCCGTCGGGATGCGTGGTGAGCCGGAACAGGACCCGGCCTTCCACCTCCGCCAGTATCTCGGCTTTGGCATACTCGGTAAACAGCTCAGGCCAGCCAGCCACGTCGTTGGTCCTGGACCAGACCAGGTCCAACGGGGCCTTGATGACCACGCTGTTCTCGGTTCGTGCCGTCATTTCACCCTACCTTGCGGGCAATGTCGTTGACTAGGTTGAGGAAATCGCTGACAGTCTGAATGTTCTCCGCGTCGGCGGGGAGCAGAATCTGTCGGGTCCGTTCGAGGACGGGGATAACGCCGAGCAGCGCCAGCGAATCCACGCCGATTTCCTCGAATGTGGTGCCCTCGCCCACCAGGTCAGGCGTTATCCGCACGCCAGCCCCGGCCGAGAGGAGCTCGGTGAACTCGGCGAGCGTCACGGAAGCGGCTTCAGTCATTGATGACTCCAATCCTTGGTTCTTGTCGTATTCTGGAAGTTCTGTGCCCTATTTAGGGCCAGATTGTGTAAACAACGCGCAGCGCTGCTGACGACGAGTGCCGAGCTGAACCCGCCAAAGCCGCGGGCGACGCACAGGACGTGCTGCAGCGGCTTGCGCCGGGCGGTGCCGGTCACCAGGTCAATGTCATGCGCGAGATCGGCTGCGCCGGGCGTCGGAGGCACCATCCCGTCGCGAAGCGCCAGCACGGCGGCGGCCACGTCCAGCGGGGCCGCCCCTGAGTAGGCGCGTCCGGTCCCGGCTTTCGGCACTGTGATCGGGACGGCCCGCGCATGTTCACCCAGGGCGGCGTGCAGCGCCGCCACCTCGGCGCGGTCCGCGTTGCGCACTCCAATGCCATCGGCGAACACGGCATCGACCTCGGACGGCCCGATTCCCGCGTCGGCCAGCGCACCGCTAATGGCGAAGGCCAGGGCTTCCGAGGTCTGTGCCCAGCCGTCGGCGTCGTCGGGGCGCGGAGGCTGCCCGGCAGTGAAGGCGGCCGTGTGCCCGGTGATCTCGGCGAGGACCGGCGCCCCCCGTCCCCTGGCATGCGCGAGTTCCTCCAGGACGAGCACCGCTCCGCCCTCGCCAGGCACGTAACCGCTCGCGGAACGGCCAAACGGCGCGTAGGCACTGGCCGCGTCGCGGGCGTCAGAAAGCAATCCCGACTGTATCTGGGAGACCAGGGCGTACGGGCTGATCGGAGCCTCGGTGCCCCCGCACACCTGGACCGGATTGCCACGTCGGATTGCCCTGCGGCTGAGCGCGATCGCGTCCAGCCCCCCGGCGGACTCCGAACTGAGCACGGCACAGGGACCGCGGAATCCGTTAGCGATGGAGATCTGCCCGGTGGATGCCGCGTAGAACCAGGCGATGGACTGGTAGGGGCCGACGTACCTCGGCCCCTGCGACCACAGTGCCTGGATCTCCCGCTGGCCGAAGGCGCATCCGCCCGGGCCTGCGGCCGTGGTGACCCCGACGTCAAAACTGCCCTTTCCGAGGGTGTCCAGGGCAGCGGCCGCCACCGCCTCGCCAGTGGCCAGCAGCGCGAGGTGGGTCCACAGGTCCGTCTGGATGAGAATCCGTGAATCTATCCGGTCGGCCGGATCCGCGCCGCGGACCTCCCCCGCGAAACGGACGGGATAACGGGTGGCGTCGAACCGGCTGATGCGGTCGATCCCCCGGTGACCGGCCAGGGTAGCCTGCCAGTAGCTGCTCGTGTCCGCTCCCGTGGGAGCCACCACCCCGAGCCCGGTGACCACCGTGCGGCCGATCACTGTGCTGGTAACCACCCGGCGCTCCGGCCAGCCGTGCCGAGCACTACGGCCGACTGGAACCCGCCAAAGCCGCTGCCTATGCTGAGCACCACGTCGAGCTGCTTTTCGCGCGCCTCGTTGGGCACGTAGTCAAGATCGCATTCAGGGTCGGGATGCTCGTAGTTCGCTGTGGGCGGGATGACCCCGTGGCGCATGGCGAGCACGCATGCGGCCAGCTCGATGCTGCCGATGGCCCCCAGCGAGTGGCCGACCATCGACTTGATCGAGCTCATCGGGGTACGCCGCGCATGCTCCCCGAGGCTTCGCTTGACCGCGGCGGTCTCGTGCCGGTCATTCTGCTTGGTGCTCGAGCCGTGCGCGTTGACATACCCCACCTCCTCGCGGCTGACCCTGGCCCGCGCCAGCGCGGTGGTGATCGACCGTGCCATCTCCACGCCTTCTGTGGTGAGACCCGTCATGTGGTACGCGTTGCCGAATGTCGCGAAACCGCCGATCTCGCAGTAGACATCGGCGCTCCGCTCCCTGGCACGCCCGAGCTCTTCCAAGACGAGCACGGCTGAGCCCTCGCCGAGCACGAAGCCGTCCCTGTCCGCGTCGAATGGCCGCGACGCGCGTTCTGGCTCGTCATTGCGAGTGCTGGTCGCCTTGATCGCATCGAAGCAGGCCACCGTGATGGGGGAGATCGGGGCATCGGCCGCGCCGGCGATCATGACGTCCGCCGCCCCGTCTTCGATGAGCTGGGCGGCGTAGCCCACTGCATCGAGCCCAGACGTGCAGCCGGTAGATATCGTCATCACCGAGCCGCCCGCGCCGTGGCGGGTGGCGACTTCCGCCGCCAACGTGCTCGGCAGCAACGCCTGGTAGAGGAATGGATGCGCGTTCGCGGGGTCGACAAGCCAATCCCGCCCACCGGTGGACACCTTGACGTATTCGTCCTCCAGGCGGGTAGTGGAGCCGACAGCGGTCCCCATGCTCACCCCGAGCCGCCTGGGATCGCACCGGTCAAGCTCGAGACCGGCGTCATCGACCGCCTCAGCGGCGGCGACGAGCCCGAGCTGGACATGCCGGTCGACCCGGTAAGCGTCCTCCGGGGACAGCCCCCTGGCGATCGGGTCGAAGTCGCACTCGGCGGCGATCCTGGAACGGAACCCGCTCGCGTCGAACAGCGAGATCGCGCGGGTCGCGGTGCGACCCGAGGTGAGTAGGTCCCAGAACTGCTTGACTTCGATGCCGCCGGGTGCGACGACGCCGATGCCCGTGACCGCTACACGCCGGCCCATCAGAGCTGTCCCGCCTGGTCACTGTCCTCCGTGTCAACGTGCCCGAGCTCGGGCCGCGGCGCCAGCGGGCCCAGATGGAACACGATCCGGACCGGGACCGCACCGCGATTACGGATCCGGTGCCGCGTGCCCGGTGGAATGAGCAGCGCGGCGCCGGTGGCCAGCTCCCACGGCTCGTCATCAAGATCCGCCGTCGCGTCCCCTTCGACAATGAAAAGGAACTCCTCGGAATACGGGTGGTAGTGCTCGGCGATCCGCTCTCCCGGCCGCAATAGGGCCACGCCTGAGAAGCCCGATACTGACCCAGCGTTCCGCGGGCTGAGCAGGGTCCGGATCTCGCCGCCGCGCCGACGATCCGGGCTGATCTCACCGGCCTGAACTGCGACGATCGGCCTGTCGTCGGAACGGCTGTGCGCTGCGGTCCGTTCCGGCAAGCCGGCAAGCGCTGTGCTGTCGACCATGTCATTCTCCAGGGTTCTCGAGAGGGCTGCTGAGTGGCAGCTGTCCGTCTTGCTGCCGGGACCCGAGTACGAAACAGTTTCGAAACGATGCTGCCGCAAATTGCGGTCTTGTCCGATTCGCCGATGGGCAGTGCCCGGTCCGCCCTAGCGGTCTCTCTCCCCCCGCGTAGGACGCAACTTGTCCGCCGAGGGGGGAAGCGAGAGGATTACCCGCAGGCGGCGGGTGGCATGACCCCGGCCGGCAAGGCCCGCATACACAGGTCGTTCTCACATCCATCCTCCGACTCGCCGATCACCCGGCCGACCTGACGCGGCGCCAAGCACTTCCGCCTGAGCGGACTCTGAATACTCGCTGTAGTATTGCCATCACTCTCTGTAGTAAACTAGAAGGCCGTCGAGGGGAAGTGTCGCTGCGCGGGTTTACTGCCCGCAGCTACGCGGCGCACATCCGGGGGTTACCTGATGCCTTACATGGGCAACATCCCGCTCGTGGTCCTCACGGCGGCGGACCTGCAAGCCATGCTCACCGTGATCATCCTCGCCGCCGAGCTCGGCCGCGCGGCTGCAGCCCCTGTTGCGGATCGGTCGTCTGCCTCAGCGCGAAGCCCAGGCTCAACCGGTCGCCGAGCGCGACTCCATCGTCCGTGCTGACGAACGCGAGCAACGCCGGCAGGATTTCGGGTAGGCCAGCTCTGCCCGGCAATATCACATACGGGTGAGCCGAGCTATGGAGCTACGCGGTTTACTCATCAACTTCTTGCTTGCCCGGTGCGCTCGTGTGCACGCGGGCGACTCTCTCCGCGACGGTGCCGTATAGCGGGGATTTCCGCTAGTGCGCGATGGGACGTCTACAGAAGTGGGCGAATCATCATCAAGGTGACGTGGCGCGACCGCCGGGGTAATTAACGGGTGAACATGACTTAATGACTGCATGAAGACATTCTTTCGAATGTCTCAACTAGACCATGTGAAATCCTGTAGCAGTGCCTTGTTCGGCACCAATCTGGGGGGGCAGAACGGGGGGCGGAATGCTGCTCGCGGGTGCTGTTCCGCGTTCATCGCTGCTAACGGGAGCTAGTGTTTTGGCTGTTCAGACGCTGTAAAGCCCGCTACGGAACCCTCCGTCTATCGATGGTAAGGAGAAGGTCTACGGTTCGATTCCGTAAAGGGGCATCCAGGTCACAGGCCGTTTCCGATAGGAGGCGGCCTTTTGCGTGGACCGAGTCGTGGACCGGATAAGCTCCGGGACCTACCTTCGCCCCATGGCCAAGAAGGCGAAGGGTCACGTACAGCAACTTCCCAGCGGGTCGTTCAGGGTCAAGGTCTATGCCGGAACCGACCCGGTCACCGGCAAGGAACGGCTCCTGCGCGAGACCTGCCCCGACTACCCGTCCGCCCTCGAGGCGTTGGTCGCGTCGATCGTCTCCGCCGCCCTGTCGCTGGCGAAGCGGTACAAGTGGATCGACGAGAACCCTGCTGAGTCCGCGACCATGCCCTCGCCGGGCGAGCACGAGCCCGACCCAGGACCGGGAGTTCTGTTAGCCACTGAGCAGGCCTCGGTCGCTTGTGAGGAGGCGTGGCGGCTTACGGACGGGTCGCCGGGCTGTCCAGGAGTCCGGCGATCGTGAGGGCCTGGTCGACCTTCTGGTCGAGGCCATCGGCCTTGATCGGCCCGGGCCAGGTGATGACGAGCTGGTCGCCGGTCAGCTGCCAGGGCGGCAGGTCGCTGGTGAGGTAGGCGCTGATGAGCTGCGGGGGCACCAGGCCGCTGCCGCCGGGTGCCGCGGTCCGGATCTGGTACAGGCGGTCGAACTCCTCGGTGCCCGTGAGGTTCGCGGGCTCCGCCCCACGGCCCGCGACACGGCAAGGCCCCAGCCGAGGCCGAGGCCGCGGCGCTGCAGTTCCGCCGCCGGGTAGCGGGCGGCCAGCCGGATCACGATGACGGTCAGGTGGTGCGTGTGCGTTTGCGGCGTGCTGTTGGTGCTCGTGGTGGTCTGGTACCGGTAGTGGGCCACGGTCACCGGGCGGCCTTTCCTGGTGCCGTCCAGCTGGAGCCTCACTCCCCGCCGCCGTCGCCCTCTCGGCAGGAGGCTGACCCACTCCGCTTCCGGCGGGAACCCTGTCACATGCCTGCCGCCCTCACGGTAGGTCCAGTTACGGGTCGTCGCCCAGTCCAGCAGGTCGCTGCGGTAACGCCGGTCCCGCGCCTTGGCAACCGCGCTTAGGGCCACGATGAGGAGTGCCGCGGCGACGAACACGATGACGAATGGAGTCACGGGGCAGTTCCGTCTGGCGAGCAGGGCATTAGGCTGGTGCCTTCCGCATCCGAGGCTAAGCAAGGGGTCACCCTGGAAAACGGTGCTGGCGGCCATCCGGTTCCATCTGTGGGCAGCTGCCTGCCGTGTACTCACGATGAGTAGTGAACGTTGCCGCTGCATCCGGCCGGTCGTGGAACGTGTCGTGGAACGAGTGGCGCGCGAAAGCCCGGGATCACGGGGAGATGAGGGCAGTCCAAAGACATCTCAACGCAGGTCAGGGCACCCGGGGAGACCGGCCGTACTTATGGTAAGCAGAAGGTCTACGGTTCGATTCCGTAAAGGGGCTCCAGGTCACAGGCCGTTTCCGCAAGGAGGCGGCCTTTCTCGTGGAATGAGTGGCCCTCGGAGGCCAGCCTTCCCCCATGGCGAAGACAGCTACAGGGATTGAAGTGACGAGGTCCTTCTCGGGTGATCGTGCCCGGCATGGCCGCGTACCTGCCCCGTGGTGGCCGGCTCCGGGGCGGCGTGGCCTACTCGTCAGTAGGAGTGTCTTTTTCCGCTATTATCACCGAAAAATACACTGCTACCAGCGGGTAACCGGATTCCGGGCGCCTACGGCCGCCAGACCCTCGGACTTCAACCTGTGAGAGTCGCATGGAACAACTTCCCGGCGGGTCGCTCAGGGTCAAGCCCTATGCCAGGACCGATCCGGTCACCGGCAAGGAACGGCTTCTCCGTGTGACCTGCCATGACTACCCGTCCGCCCTTGAGGCACTTGGCAGGCTGCTGAAGCAGGCCGAGGGCCACCAGGCCCCGGACCGCGACGCCACGTTCGGCCGGGTCCCACGCTAGACCGCGCCTGCGGCAGCGGAGTGCAGGATCACTTCGGCTGGGAGTGTGGGTCGCGATGTCAAGTCGCCACCGATTCAGCTTCTCCGCGTGTACATGATGCCTGGTCCTGCTACGTGGGCTGAGGAGGTGAGGCTTACGCTCGGGCTGCCTTTCGCGTCAGTTCCAGTTGGCAGACCTGCTCCAGGTCGGGGGTGCTGGAGGCGCCCGGAACGGTGCGGTCGAAGCGGAGACGCGCCTGGCGCCCGTCGTAGGTCAACTCGGCAAGCATGTTGCTGAACCAGGGACCGTCGGTGACTCGCCAGCGTACCTGCGGCGCGGGTGCCCCCGCCAGCCTGGCGGCGGCCGTGGTGAGGAGGTCGCCGAATCGGGAGGTGACCAGCCAGTGGCCCAGCCGCATCCTTTCCGGCACGAGGTTGTGGATCGGCGAGCAGACCGCCTGGTGGACGACGGTGCCGGACGACGCCGCGCCGGGAAGGTCCACCGCTGCCAGGTAATTATGGTGGATGTCGCCAGAGATGACCGTGACCGACGCCGGCGGCGAGGCGGCCGATCCGTCGGCCAGCTCGCCCAGCAGCTTCTCGAAGGCCGTGAACGATGCCCCGAACGCCGGCCAGTGCTCAAGGTCCACGATCTGGCGCAGCCGCTCCCCGGCGGCCCGGAAGCGGTTTCCCCAGGCCCCGGCGCAGACTGCCTCGTTCCACGCCTCCAGGGAGTGGATGCCGTGCGGCAGCAGCAGCGGGAGCGAGGTGGCGAGCACCAGGTGGTCGAAGTCGCCGGCGCTTGATGCGGTCACCCATTCCCACTCCGCCTCATCGACCATGAGCCGGCGCGTGTCGTCGTCAACTACCCGGCGGCTGCGGGAATCGATCACCACGACCCGGACATTGCCGAAATCGCGCCGGATGCTCCACCGGATGCCGCCATCTTGCGCGTCAGCGCGCAGGGCCATGTCACGGAGGACCGGGGCGGCGTCAGCCGACTCCTGCACCTGGCGCCACAGGTCGTCCTTGCCGAGATCGGCCGGCGAGAGGTTGCCGAGGTGCTGGTAGATCCAGTAGCCCATGTAGGCGCCGGCGACCCTCGTCTGCCACCACGGCCTGGCCCGGAACTCGCGGCGCCAGGTACCCGAGGTGTTCCAGTCGTCGTGGACATCGTGGTCGTCGAAGATCATGACCGTGGGGACCACGGACAGCAGCCATCGCACCGCGGGATCGCTCCACGCCTCGCGGTACAGGGCGCAGTATTCCTCGAAGTCGGCGGCCTCATAGCCAGGCGGCTCGCGCGGGTCGCGGCGGCCGGCGATGAACCGGCGCGTGGCCGGCCCGGCCTCATCCGCGTAGACCTGGTCCCCGATCAGCAGCATCGAGCCGGGCCAGGACCCGGACGGCTGGCGCGCAAGCCGGTGCGCCAGCGCAGCCATCGCGTCGGGCCCGTGCTCACGCCCGCGGCGGGCGCGACGCCGGCGTCTGGGCGGCGGCAACTCGGCTGCCCGGCACGACCCGAACACCAGCCGCTGCGGCCCGCCCGGGTCCAGCGTCCGCAGCACGCTGGGCCCGAAACCCGAGCCCGGCTCGGGCCAGCGGACGGTCTCGCCCAGCACCACCTGATAGGCGTACTCAGTGCCCGGCCGCAGCCCGGTGACCACCACAAGCCCGTAGTGATGCCCGGCTACCTCGAAGGTCGGGGCGGCGTGCCCGAGAACCTCGACCTGGCAGGACCGGTCGGTCTCCACCCAAATGGTCGCCTCGGTCTCGCCGATATAACGCAGCAACGGCCCAAGCACCAGGACAGGACCCCCGTCGTCGGGCGTCATGCCAACCTCCCTCCGCGCGGCGCGCTATCCGTGGCGCCCCGCCCAGAGGCGTTTCTACCCAAAGCGACTCATAAACCTCGCCAGACGGCAGGGCCGTCGCAGCGCCAGAACGGCCAGCACGCCGGCCGATGCCGACTCCCGCGTCGGCAGCGATCGTGGCCATGGGGACGCGAGGGCCCTCGCGGTGGACTGCCGCCGTGGCCGCCCGGACGAGGGCCTGGTGGTTGCGGGCCGCGTCGCTGCGCGGTTCGCGCGAGTTGCCATCCGCGAGCATGACTTCATTTAACCCCCGCCGGGCCCTGGCATGCGCCCCCGTGCTAGGGTTAAGCGGACGAAATGCTCCGATTTAGGATGGGCTGAACAGCTCACCGCGAGGAGGAACCATGCCGCAACAGCCGGATCCGGTCCCGCCCGACGACCTGTCGCGCGGGCTCACCGTCGCGCGGCCGGACGAGGATCAGGGCCTGCCGCACATCGGGCTCGTCGGCGACACGTACACGATCCTCGTGACCGGCCAGGACACCGCCGGCAAGTACACCCTCATCGACATGCACGTCCCGCCCGGCGGCGGGCCGCCTCCGCACCGGCACGACTTCGAGGAGATGTTCACCGTCCTTGACGGAGAAGTGCGGGTGACGTTCCGCGGGGAGACCATCACCGCCCGGGCCGGGCAGACGGTGAACGTGCCGGCCAACGCGCCGCACTCCTTCACCAACGCCGCCGGCACGCCCTCACGGCTGCTGTGCATGTGCGCACCCGCCGGCCAGGAGGAGTTCTTCACCTTGGTCGGCCAGCCGGTCGCCACCCGGACGCAAGCGCCGCCGCCGCTGCGCCCGGACGAGCAGGCGGCGTTCATCGCAACCGCGGCCAGGCTCGCCCCGCAGTTCAAGACCGAGCTGCTGCCGCCGCCCGGTAACGACGAGCAGGAGTCCTGAATTGACGTTCACCCTGGATGCCGAGGTGGCCGCGGTCCTGCAGGCCGCACTTGAGCAGAACGGGCCGCCTCCGGCGTGGCCGCCCGGCGACGTGCAGGCCCGGCGCGTGGCCCTCGACGCGATGCTGGAGTACTTCAACAACCAGGCGCAGCCGCCCGCCCATGACGTCGAGGTCACTGACCATCAAGTCACCGCGGCAGACGGCGCCGCGCTGCTGGCCCGGTGGTACAGGCTGCCGTCAAGTGACGCCGGCGCCGCCGTGCTTTACCTGCACGGCGGCGGGATGATCCTGGGCTCGGTGCCGATCTTCGACGGGCCCGTGTCGCGCTACGTGGCCCGGACCGGCGTGCCGATGCTATCGGTGCAGTACCGGCTGGCGCCCGAGCACCCGCACCCGGTGCCGGTCGAGGACGCCTATGCCGGGCTAGCCTGGCTGGCCGGCCACGCGGCAGAGCTCGGCTTCGACCCGGGCCGCATCGCGGTGATGGGCGACAGCGCGGGCGGCGGGCTGGCGGCGGGCGTCGCGATCTTGAGCCGCGACCGGCAAGGCCCGGCAATAGCCCGCCAGTTGCTTCTCTACCCGATGCTCGACGATCGCACCACGGCACCCGACCCCTTCATCGCCCCGCTCGCCGGCTGGTCGTATGACGACAACGCGACGGGCTGGGACGCCCTGCTCGGAGCGGGACACGAAAACCGCGACGTCGACCCCTCGGCCGCGCCAGCGCGCCTGAAGGACGCGCGCGCCCTGCCCCCGGCCTACATCGAGGTCGGCCAGCTCGACGTCTTCCGCGACGAGACGCTCCGCTACGCACTCACCCTCAGCCAGGCAGGCGTGCCCGTCGAGTTGCACATGCATCCCGGGGCGCCGCACGAGTACGACGCGATCGCCTTCAACGCCGGCGTGTCGATCCGCGCGCAGGCAGACCGCAGCCGCGTCCTGCGAAACCTGTGACCCCGTCCTGAAGCCGGTGGTGCAGATCGCGGGGGCCTAATTCCTGGTTCCGCTCGTAACGTCAAACTTACAGCCGAGCCGCGCAAAGTATTCCTGTGGTAACCATTCGAAAACATATGGCCTCCAGGCTTGAGCCATGAAGCCACTGCGGGACGCGCACCGGCACATCGGCCGGATGCCGGCCTACCCCTTCTACGGCGGCCCGGCGATCACCGCCGACGTGACCGCCAAGGGCACCGTCGACGAACTGATCGCCGACCTTGACGCGGCCGGCATCGAGCGCGCCCTGGTCCTGCCGAACTACGGGGTCCCCGATCCTGACGATCGCCTTCGGCCTCAACGACCTCGCCCTCGAGGCCGCGCAGCGAGACGACCGGATCCGCTGCGGCCTGTGGGTCTCGCCGAAGCCCACGGACGCCGAACGCAACGCCAAGGCGCTCGCGCTGGCCGGCGAGCCGGGCGTGGCCGTGCTGAAGATCAGCTTCCTGCTCGGCGGCCACCCCAGCGACCCCGCCTGCAAGCCTCAGCTGGACGCAGATCTTCGCCACGGCCCGCGAGCACGACCTGGTCGTCCACGTCCACACCAGCCCGGGCGCCGCCTCCGACATCGACCAGGTCGGCGCAGCTGGTCGAGGAGTACGCAGGCCCGGACGGCGTCCCGATCCACCTGGTGCACCTCGGCGGCGGCATGAGCGGCCACATGAAGCTGATCGGCGGCCGGCTCTTCGACTGGATCGAGCGCGGCAACCAGGTCTACACGGACACCAGCTGGGCGATCGGCTTCGCCCCGGGCTGGCTGGTGCAGGAGATCGAGCGGCGCGGCATCGGCCACGACCGGGTCCTGTTCGCCACCGACGCGCCGTGGGGCGACTTCGAGGGCGAATACGCCCGGCTGCGCGGCCGCGGCCGGCGACGGTGCACTCGCCGACGCCTTCTTCCACGACAACTTCTCGGCCCTCTACGGCTGAGATTCCGCAATGACGCGGACACGGCCGTCAGCCACGGCGGCGCCTTCACGGCATCATCAGCGGCCAGAAGTCCGGCCGCCCTGTTCAGTCATCTCTTTCCCCGGTCCGTATAACCAGCAGGAGAACCCGTGAGCGAGTCCATCGCCGATGTCGACGCCCAGATCAAGGCCAACATCGAGAAGTCCCTGAACGAGATCCCGCACCCCTCGCAGGCCGACGGGCACCAACATCTACGGCTCGACCAAGATCTTCCCCGACTACCAGGCCGAGGACGGCGAGTCCTACTTCACGCTCGTGCACGGCATCGCGCACGAGTCGTCGGTCAGCTTCGTGGCGATCCTGCAGGCGACCCGCGCGCTGCGCAAGGGCTTCGAGTCGGCGATCTACTTCTACGGCCCCGGCACGCTGAACTGCATGGCCACCCGCGGCTTTCCCGACCACCGGCGACTCCGGCTTCCCGGGCGAGCAGAACATCAACGACTCGATCGAGACCTTCATCAAGGAGGGCGGCACGGTGTACTGCTGCCGCTTCGGCCTGTCGCTGCACGGCCTGCGCGAGGAGGACCTCATCGAGGGCGTCATCCCGTCGCACCCGCTCGACGTCCAGGACGCCCTCATCCACTACGCCCGCAAGGGCGCCATCATCAACTCCACCTACAACCTGTGAGGTGAGGGCGAGATGACCGCCGCGCCGACCCCGGCCCCCGCATCCGCACCCGCACCCGCCAGCACTGGTGCCGGCCAGACGCCGACCGCCCGCCGCTCCACGCGTGTCGACGTCGCCATCCAGGGCATCCGCCTGCTCGACGCGCCCGTCTCGCGCCGGGCCGGCGCCGGCCCGAGCGACGACGGCCACGTCCTGCTCGGACGGGGTCGGCGCGGCCATCCCGCTCAACCCTCGCTCGCCCTACACGGTCGGCCGGCGGCAGGCTGCTGCTCGACGGCGCCGACACCGGCCTGGGCGTCGAGGCCGTCGCCCGGCCCCGCTTCTACGACCTGACCACCGCCGACGGCATCTCCTACGAGAAGATCGCCCGCCTGCACGGCGAACGTCCTCGCCACCACCGTCGTGCAGACCTGCATCCGGTACGCCGGCGCAGACCCGCTGCCGGTTCTGCGCCATCGAGGAGTCGCTGCGCGCCGGCGCCACGATCGCGGTGAAGACCCCGGCGAAGCTCGCCGAGGTCGCCGAGGCCGCGGTCGGCTCGACGGCGTCACCCAGATGGTGATGACCACCGGCACCTCGACCGGCCGCGACCGGGGCGCCACCCACCTGGCCCGCTGCGTCCGCGCCGTGCACGAGGCCGTGCCCGGCCTGCCCATCCAGGTGCAGTGCGAGCCGCCCGGCGACCTCGGCCGCGATCCAGGACCTGCTACGACGCGGCAGCGCGGTCGATCGGCATCCACGTCGAGTCGCTCGACGACGCGGTCCGGCGGCGGTGGATGCCGGGCAAGGGGACCGTGCCGATGGCCGAGTACGAGGCGGCCTGGGCCGAGGCGGTCCGCGTCTTCGGCCGCAACCAGGTCTCGACCTACCTGCTCGTCGGCCTCGGCGAGGACCCGGACGAGCTCGTCGCCGGCTGCGAGGAGCTCATCGCGATGGGCGTCTACCCGTTCGTCGTGCCGTTCCGCCCGCTCGCCGGCACCCTCGCCAGGGACGTCGACCACGCCCCCGCCCCGCCGCACGACCGTCGTCTACGACGTCACCAGCCGGGTCGCCGCGGCGCTGCGCCAGGCCGGCATGCTCGGCGCCGACCAGGCGGCCGGCTGCGCCGCCTGCGGCGCCTGCTCCGCCCTCGGCGCCTGCACCGAAGACGAGTCCGGGGAATCCGGGCCGCTGGAGGCCGCCTCGTGACCAGCACGCTCGATCACGTGATCATCGCCGGTGGTCCGGCGTCCCGCCCGTGCGGCGCAAGTTCCGGATCACGACCATCGGCAACGCGGCGGCCGTCATCCGCCTACCACCGCCTCCGCCGCGACGTCTTCGTCGACGAGCAGGGGCTCTTCGCCGGCACCGACCGCGACGACCACGACGACGACCCGCGCACCGTCGTCCTGGTCGCCCGCAGGACCGGCGGCCGGACGCCGGCGAGGTGCTCGGCGGCGTCCGGCTTCACCCGTGACCGGCGACAGGGGCGCGCGGCCCGACCTCGGCTGGTGGCGCGGCAGCCGGCTCGCCGTCGCCAGGGACGCCCGGCACGCGCTCGGCATCGGCGCCGCGCTCGTCCGGGCGGCCTGCGCGGAGGCCGAGTCCCGCGGCGCGCTCCGCTTCGACGCCACCGTGCAGGCCGGCAACGAGCGGTTCTTCCGCCGCCTCGGCTGGGTCCCCCGGGAGCACGTCCGACCTGCACGGGGACACCGCACGTCCTCGTCGACTGGCCGATCGACCGGTTCCGCCGCCTCGCCGCGGCCACCAAGGCGGCGCTCGGCCCGCTGCTCGGCGACTTGCGTCGGCCGGCGCTGGCTGGCGCGGCGACGACGGCGCCCCGGTCCCCGGCACCGACGTCATCGCCGCGGCGACGCGATCCTCCCGTCGATGGTCGAGCGCGACCCGGAGTGGGCCGGCTGGTGCTCGGTGCTCGTCAACGTCAACGACCTGTCCGCGATGGGCGCGACCCCGGTCGGCCTGCTCGACGCGCTCGGCGCCCGCGACGCCAGTTTCGCCCGCCGGGTGCTGCGCGGCCTGGCCGACGGCGGCCCGCGCCTGGGGCGTCCCGGTGCTCGGCGGCCACACCCAGCTCGGCGTGCCCGCCGCGCTGTCGGTCACCGCCCTCGGCCGCACCGACCACCCGGTGCCCGGCGGCGGTGCCCGGCCCGGCCAGCAGGCTCCGGGTCACCGCCGACCTCGGCGGCGGCTGGCGCCCCGGCTACACCGGCCGCCAGTGGGACAGCTCCACTCGCCGCACCCCGGCCGAGCTGCGCGCCCTGGCCGACGTCGTTCCGAGCGCTCGCCCCGCCGCCGCCAAGGACGTCTCCATGGCCGGCCTCGTCGGCACCGTCGGCATGCTCGCCGAGGCCGTCCGGCTGCCGGCGCCGTCCTCGACGTCGCCGGCCATCCCCGGCCCGGCGGGCGCCGTCCGCGCCGACTGGCTCACCTGCTTCCCCGGCTTCGCGATCGTCACCGCCGACGAGCCGGGCGCTCCGCGAGCCTGACCGGGCCTTCCCGGATTCCTCACCAGCGCGGTCTGCGGCGAGCTCGTTCCGGGCGAGGGCGTCGCCCTGCGCTGGCCCGACGGCGTCATCACCGAGGCCGTCACCGCCGTCACCGGGCTGGGCCGCCGTCGCCGCAGTCTGCCGCAGAAGGGAACTCAGCGATGACGGGCATCGCCGCTGTCGCCGCCAACTTCGGCCGGGACGTCGAGGCCAACCTGGCCGCGATCGCCGCCCATATCGATGCCGCCCGCGACCGCGGCGTCTGTCTCCTGGCGCTGCCCGAGGCGTGCCTCGGCGGCTACCTCTCGGTCCTCGGCCGCGGCCGCGACGGCGAGTTCGACGAGGCGCCCGACTCCCTCCCGCCGGTCATGGACGCCGACGGCCCCGAGCTCAGGCGGGTCGCCGAACTCGCCCGGGACATGACGGTCGTCGTCGGCTTCTGCGAGGCAGACAACGGCCAGCGCTACAACTCCGCGGCGATCGTCAGCGGCGACGGCGTGCTCGGCGTGCACCGCAAGGTCCACCAGCCGCTGCGGGGAGAACCTGTACTACGCCCCCGGCGACGGCTCCGGGCCTTCGACACGCCGGTCGGCCGGGTCGGCATGCTGATCTGCTACGACAAGACGTTTCCCGGAGGCGGCCCGGGCGCTCGCCCTGGACGGCGCCGAGGTCATCACCTGCATCTCGGCCTGGCCGGCGTCCCGCACCGCGACCCCGGCCGACCTCGCCGACGACCGCTGGACCCACCGGTTCAACCTCTTCGACCAGGCGCGCGCCCTGGAGAACCAGGTGGTCTGGGTGGCGTCGAACCAGACGGGCACGTTCGGCAAGCTGCGCTTCGTCGGCAGCGCCAAGGTCGTCGGTCCCGGCGGCGACGTGCTCGCCACCACCGGAACCGGCGACGGCCTGGCGGTCGCGGACCTCGACATCGCGCAGTCCCTCGAGACCGCCCGCCGCTCCATGTTCTACCTGCGCGACCGGCGCCCCGAGGCCTACCCGGCCGCCGGCTTCGCCGCGCCCACCCATGCCTGAGATGACCGCGGAGTGCCGATGACCACTCGCAGTGTCCCCGTCGCCGTCGTCGGTGGCGGCCAGGCGGGCCTCGCCGCCAGCTGGCATCTCGACCAGCGCAGAGCGTCGAGCACGTCGTCTTCGAGGCGCAGACAACCGCCCACGAGTGGGCCGACACCCGGTGGGACAACTTCACCCTCGTCACGCCCAACTGGCACTGCCAGCTCCCCGGCTACCCCTACGACGGCGCCGACCCGGACGGCTTCATGACCCGCGACCAGGTCGTCGAGTGGCTCGCCGGCTACCCGCCGACGTTCGGCCCGCCGGTCCGCGAGCACACACCGGGTCACCTCGCTGACCGAGCGCGACGGCGGCGGCTTCGCCTTGACCGTCACCGGCCCAGACGGCGCGGAAGACTGGGAGGCGGACTCGGTCGTCGTCGCCACCGGCGGCTACCACATGCCGGTCGTGCCGGCGTGGGCGAGCGCGATCGACCCGTCGATCACCCAGCTCGAGTCGGCGCGCTACAGGAACGCCGCCCAGCTCCCCGACGGAGCCGTGCTCGTCGTCGGCTCCGGCCAGTCGGCGCCCAGATCGCCGAGGACCTGCACCTCGCGGGCCGCCAGGTCCACCTCGCCCTCGGGAACGCGCCGCGCGTCGCCCGCTTCTACCGGGGCAAGGACGTGATGACGTGGCTGGCCGAGATGGGCCTCTACGACACCCCTGTCCAGCAGTACCCGGGCGGTCTCGCGGCGCGGGAGAAGACCAACCACTACGTCACCGGCCGCGACGGCGGCCGGGACATCGACCTGCGCCAGTTCGCCGCCGAGGGCATGCGCCTGTACGGGTACCTCGACGCGCGGCCGCGGCACGCGGCTCACATTTCGCCCCACCATGCGCCAAAGCGCTCGACAAGGCCGACTCCGTCTACAACTCGATCTGCGGCGACATCGACCGCTACCTGGACCGCGAGGGCATCGACGCACCCCCCGGCCGCCGCTACGAGCCGGTCTGGACTCCAGGCAGCGAGGCGACCGGACTCGACCTGGCGGCCGAGGGCGTCACGTCGGTCATCTGGGCGATCGGCTACCGCCCCGACTACCGCTGGGTGAAGGTCGGCGTATTCGACGGCACCGGCCACCCGACGCACACCCGCGGCGTCACCGCCGTCCCCGGCCTGTACTTCCTCGGCCTGCCGTGGCTGCACACCTGGGGTTCGGGTCGCTTCCACGGCATCGCCCGCGACGCCGAGCACATTGTCGCCCGCATTGTCGGCACCATCAGCGGCTCCCGGGTCCGCACCGACGTGCCGGGGTGGATCAGTTCCGAGGTCCGCGCCGCCCTCGACGGCAGCGCGGTGGCGGACTGGCTGGCGGGCGCTGACTGGATCGTCAGCCCGGTCAACGGCACGCGGCCCGCCAGCGAGACTGCGGGAAGCCGTTAGGCTTGCCCACTATGCGCATTGGAGCCGTCGCAGCCCATTTCGGCCGCGACATCGGCCGTGCCCTCGATGAAGATCGAGGGCATCATCGCCGACGCGCGCGCCGCCGGGGTGGGGCTGCTCGTGCTCCCAGACGCGACCCTCGGCGGCTACCTTTCCGACCTGCGGCACCCGGATCCGTCCTCGATCCCGCCGGGTCTGACCGAGGACTCCGGGGAGATCAGCCGGATCCGGGCGCTGGCCGGCGACATGGTGGTCTGCTTCGGCTACGCGGAGGCCGCCAGCATCGACGGGAAGGAGCTGCTCTACAACTCGGCCCTGTGCGTAACCGGCGACGGCATCCTCGGCCGCCACCGGAAGGTGCACCAGCCCGCGGGGGAGTCGCTGGTCTACGCGGCTGGCGGCACGTTCGCCGCGTTCGACACCCCGGTCGGCCGCCTCGGCATGCTGATCGACTACGACAAGACGTTCCCGGAGGCGGCACGTTCGCTCGCGCTCGACGGCGCCATCATCGTCGCCTGCCTGTCGGCCTGGCCCGCGTCGATGACGGACCGCGCCTCAAGGCTGCCGCAGGACCGCCAGTCACGCCTGTTCGACCTGTACGACTCGGCGCGCGCCGCGGAGAACCAGGTCGTCCTGGTCTCCTCCAACCAGACCGGCGTCATGGGCGGGCTCCGCTTCCTCGGCCAGGCCAAGGTGGTCGGCCCGGGCGGGGACATCCTGGCCCGTACCTCCTCCAAGGGCGGCCTGGCGGTCGCCGAGATCGACGTGGCGGCCGAAGTAGCCCGCTCCCGCCGGATCCTCCATCACCTGGCGGAGCTAGTCCCGACCTCCTACACGCAGGCCACCGCGGCCGCCGAATGAAAGCCGCCGAATGAAAGCCGCTGCATGAAGGTCGCCCTGCTCACTTACTCGACGAAACCACGCGGCGGCGTCGTGCACACCCTCGCCCTGGCCGAGTCCCTCGCGGCCCTAGGCGTCGAGGTGGACGTGTGGACCCTGGGCCGAGGCGGTGACACCACCTTCTTCCGCCCGGTGGCGGCGAGCGTCGGCGTCCGCGCCGTGCCCTTCGAGGCTCACGACGACGAAGGCGTGGGGGACCGGATCGTACGCTCGATCGCCGTCCTATCCGAGGCGTTCCGCCTCTGCCGCGGATAGCTACGACATCGTCCACGCCCAGGACTGCATCTCCGCGAACGCCGCCCTGCCCTGCATCCGCACCATCCACCACCTCGACCACTTCACCACCCCGCAGCTGGCCGCCTGCCACGAACGCGCCGTCGTCGAGCCGACGCACCGCATCTGCGTCTCCGCGGCGGTCGCCGAGGAGGTCAGGCAAGGCTGGGGCCTGAAGCCGACGGTCATCCCGAACGGCGTGGATGCGGAAAGGTTCGCCGCGGCCGCCGCGGACACGGCAGGCCGGGCCCGGTGGCGTGACAAGCTGGGCCGTTACGTCCTGGCCCTTGGCGGCATCGAGCCACGCAAGGCATCAATCGACCTGCTTGAAGCCTTTGCCCTTCTTCGAGGGCAAGCAGCCCCGGAGCGGAGTGTCTACGGCGCCGCCGCCGACCTGCCTGGCTCACCCGGCTCGGATGGGATCGGCTCCGGACCCCTCGCCGCCGGCATGGCAGGCCTTCGACTGGTCTTCGGCGGCGGCGAGACACTCTTCGACTACCGCGACTACCGGGCCGCCTTCGAGGCCCGCGCCGCTGAACTGGGCATCAAGCCCGAGGTGGTCGGCGTCCTCGCCGACGACGAGGTTCCGTCCCTGGTAGCCGAGGCATCGGTCCTCGCGATGGTTTCCGCGAAGGAAGGCTTCGGTCTGGCCGGGATGGAAGCCCTCGCGGCCGGAGTCCCGGTCGTCGCCAGAGACCTCCCGGTCCTCCGCGAGGTCTATGCCGAGACAGTCGCCTTCGCCGTCGACATCCCCGCGATCGCCGCTGCGCTAGCTCGCCAGCTGTCCGCCCCGCTCCCTGAAGTCCCCGGCCAGGAACTGGCCGCCTCCTACACCTGGCCTCGCGCGGCCCGAGCTGCACCGGGCACTCTACGACAAGCTCCTCACGTCCTCGGTCTGAGTGAGCGCAACGTAGGCTACGGACTCTTGAATCCAGGTCATAGAGCCATTCTTAGCCCCTGGGACCGCTCACGAGGGGTTCCCGGTTGTCTCCGTCGGCTCGATCTCCAGCCTTATCAGGGACGACGCCTCGTCTAGCACGTCGCGGCACGCCTGGGGCGTATCGCCGGTCACGATGAGCGCGGCCAGCCGCGGCACTACGCCGCGCGGCGGGAGCAGCAGCGTGCTCCCCGGTACCGCTAGCACGACGACTTCCACGCCCGCCACGTCGGTGGCGGCGGAGACGTCAAGCGAGCGGACCACGCAGTCGTGCGGCGGGTAGAGGAACCGCACCTCCGCGCACAGGTTCCTGGTCGCCCGGGTGTCTGGCACGTGGCCCAGGGCAAGATCCACGGCAGCGAGGGTCAAGTCGACACCAGTCGCCAGCTGGCCCAGGTACGGGATGAAATCGCCGCCGAGACGGCCGTTGAGCTCCACCAGCCGCGGGCCAGAAGGGGTGAGTCGCACCTCGGCGTGGGTCACGCCAGTCCGGACGTCAAGCGCCTGGTGCGTTCTGGTGATCAGGGCGGTCAGGTCGTCCGCCCACGGCTCGTCCCGCCAGGGTGCGACCAGGTGACCGACTTCCTCGAAGAACGGGTGGAAGCCGAGCCGCTTGCGGGCCACGTTTACCAGCTGGACATCGCCGTCGCAGACGACGGAGTCGATGCTGATCTCCGGGCCGTCGAGAAACTCCTCCAGCACCAGGCCGTCGAGCCGCCCAAGCCCTGGATAGGCCGCCTCGACCGCGTGATGGTAGACGGTACGCAGCTCTGCGGGATCCCGGGCGACCACCACGCCCATGCTGGCCGCGAGCGAGCGCGGCTTGAGTACCACGGGGTAGCCGATGCCGTCCGCCTCCCGCAGCGCCTGCTCCAGGCTACGGACATGGGCGAACCGCACAGCGGGAAGCCCTGCCGACCGCATCAGGCGCCTGGTGGCCAGCTTGTCGCGGCAGTTGCGCACGGCTGCGGGTGACATGTGGGGCAGCCCCAGCCGCCAGGCCACCGCGCTGGTTACCTCAAGCGAGGGTTCGTCCCAGGTGAACACACCGACCTGGCCGCTAACCCCAGTGACGCACTCGGCGACCGCCTGCGTCATCGCGGCGACGCCTGTGTCCGCCGCGGTGCTGTACCCGGCCAGGTAGTCAAGTTGCCAGGTGGGCCGGTGGTCCCGACCAGGTACACCTGGCAGCGGTCAGCCAGGGCGGCGAACGCGTATTCGCGGTACGACCTGCCGCCGCTGCCGATGACCACCACTCGCTCGGGAACGGCCGGGCCGACTGTCGCGGCGCGGAACTTCAAGTCCCGCACGGTCTGCCCGATCGCGGCCTCGACCTCGGCGGTGCTGCCCGCGCGGAAGCGGAACCTGGCACCGGAGTGCTCATAGCCGGGGATGTCGGCCAGCGTCTGGCCGACGACCGGCATGTGCTCGGCGTACGGCCCGCCGTCCCGGCCCAGCTGCGAGTTAGCCGCCGTGACGCGGCATGGCCGCGCCGCCGGGGTTGGCACCAGGAGCCAGCCGCCGTATTCAGTGCCGCCGGGCTCCGGGCTGGGGCATGCGGTGGCGGGCAGCGGCGTACCCGCCTGGATGGCAAAGGCGATCGCCATCAAGTCGATCCCGTGGACTTCCTTCCACACGAAAGGGACCTCAGCCCCTCCGGGGCGCGCTCCCACCTCGAGCACATTCAACTCGGGTGCCCCAGGTGAGCCGGAGAGAAAAAGCTCAAGGTGGAACACGCGCGGTTCGGTTCCCAGTGCCCGGAGTGCCTGTGCGGTGAACTCGCCGACCGGTATCGTCAGCTTCGGGTCGTCGAGCTCCGCGGAGCCAAGAGGGATCCCCTCGGTAAAATCGAGGCAAGAGTTCAGGTAGCGCGAGGCCCGCCAGACGCCTAGGCCATCCTCAGTCACTACCCCGTCGACGTGCAGGATCTCGTGCGTCAGGTATGGCTGCACGAGCATCGGCACGTCCGGCCGAAACTCATAGGCGGCGAGTTCCTCGGCCGAGTGGAAACGGGTCACGCCCGCGCTGGCGGTGCCGCGCACCGGCTTGATCAGCACTGGCCAGCCATGGACGGCCGCGAAGTCCCGCACGGCCGCCTGGTCGGGTGCGGGCCTGGTGGCCGGGACGGGAACACCCGCGGCGGCCAGCTTTCCCGCCATGACGAGCTTGTCGCGGAACGGGGCCAGCTCCGTCAGCCGTTCGCCGGCCACGCCGAGCTCCTCCCGCAGCTCAGCCGCCACGTCGAGGTCGACCTCGTGCAGCGCGATGATCCGGTCGGGCGGTCCGAACTCACCGATCAGGGCCGAGACGGCAGCGCGCACCTGCGCGCCGTCCTCGGTGCTGTCCACGATGCTGACCGCCGCGGCGCCGTCGGGAAGGCCGCCCGATGCCCGGCGGGTGGTGATGTAGCTGACGTGGTGCGTGCCGTGGTCGACGTAGGCGGCATAGTCCGCGTAGCCGTCGCTCCACCGGTGGATGACGATGAAGTGATCTGTCATTTCTCCCCTGCAGCCTTGATGAAGTCCATCAGGAGGTAGACAAGCCCCGTGACGTTGTCGAATCCGGTGTCGGCCGAGTTCTCGCGCAGCGTGCAGGTAAGCGTCTTGCCGTCCTGGGCCTGCAGGTAAAGCGGGGCGCCGATATTGCGGCCTGCGGTACCTGTCGCGAGCCTGCCGCTCCGGGGCGCCTGACCCGGCTGGCCCTGGCCCAGGTAGTTGAAGAAGTAACGGAAGAAGCCGCTTACCGAGCCTTCGAAGGCCCCGTTCACCGATCCGCTGTAGCCGTGCTCAGCGCCGAGCTCGTGCACGTCGTCCACGTTGTAGGCGCCGTGCAGGTAGGCCCGGAAGCTGTCGCGGTGGACGCGTGATACCAGGGCGTCGAAGTGCTCCTCGGGATGGAGCGTCACCAGCAGCGGGACGATCTGGTTCTGGGAGGCGACCAGGGTCCTCCAGCGAGGATCGCTGCGGTTGTTGAAGTGGACCGCGATCAGCAGCTTGTCCTGGCCGGTGCGCCGGCTGAGTGCCAGGCAGAACGCGGCGAGGACTACGGAGGGAACCGATACCAGCAGACGCGCCGCGATCTGGCCGGCGGCGTCGCAGGCCTCATCGGAGGCGAGCCTCGCCCACCTGGTGGACGGCGAACCGGAGGCCGTTTCCCGGTGCATGGCGGGGGCCGACTCGAAGATGCCCTGCCAGAAGCTCCTGGCCGAATTCCGGCGGTTCCGCTGCGCCGCGGACCACTGCTCGATAGCGAGGGCACAGGCGCTCGGCGCGGTGCCGGGAAGCAGGCCGCCGCCCGCGAGCGTCTGGAACTCCGCGTGCAGCTGGTTGAGCGACCAGGCGTCGACGGCAATGTGATGGAAGCAGACGACGAGCCGTACGCAGCTGCCCTCCAAGACGACAGCGCACGCCCTCCATGGGCGGTCGAGGGCGAGGTCGTACCCCCTGACCGTCAGCCCCTGAGCCGCTGCATACGCCGCCGCGTCCGGGTCGCCGTCCGCCTCGACCACGTTCAGCCGGATTGGGGCGGGATTCCAGACCGCCTGGGTCAAGTCCTCTTTGCCGCCCTGCTCGTATCTGGTCCGCAGCCCTTCATGGCGCCTTTCCAGTGCTTCGAGCGCGCCTTCGACTGATGTCAAACTCGATCCGGCGGGAAGCTTCCAGATGTCGGTCAGATTGTAGGCCTCCGGCGCCAGTCCCTGTACCGATCGCCATAGCGAAAGCTGACCGAAGGTCAGCGGCGCGCGCTTAATCACTGTCTGTTCCAAGATCTAACCCCGCAAGAGAAGTGAGATCGAGTTCTCATTCCCGGAGATCAATTGACCTCCCGGAGATCAATTGACCAAGGCCAGGGCCACGCTGGCCGGCCGCGGCCCGCAGTCGACCGGGCCGGTGCCAGGCCAGTTCCCCCGTACCCGGCGCCGCGCGCGTCACCTGGCTGCGGCCACAACATCAATAGCAGCCACTTTGCCTCCCTTCGCCTCTCACGCATCTCAAAAGATCACGAGGTAGCGCCCTGGGCGTCACGCCACACGATCAATCATCCCCGAACTGATAGGAACCCGATGCGATCGCCCGCACCGCCATGACAACATAAGAGTTATCATCGTTCCAAGGCCGCGACTGCTCGCATCTTGCTCTGGAGGGTCTGCTTGATGGACACCGTTGAGGCCCGGATCACGCGACGCGGCTGTCGCCGATGGCAGTGCTGGCATCGCGAGCCATGCACTTCGGTCCCGGATATCAACGGGGCGCGGTCGCAGGCAATGTAGCGGTGCGGGCAACAACGTCGGTGCCGTCACTCATTGCCGCCAGGCACGCGGCGCGCAATTCACGTATCGGAATTCCGCCAAAAGGGGCTCGCTACCGAGCGACGGCAGCTACACGGCGCCCGGAATCCGGTTACCCGCTGGTAGCAGTGTGCTACTGACGAGTAGGCCACGCCGCCCCGGAGCCGGCCACCACGGGGCAGGTACGCGGCCATGCCGGGCGCGATCACCCGAGGAGGACCTCGTCACTTCAACCCCTGTAGTGGTCTGGGATGGCCGCATGGGCGAGCAGATTCCCCAGGCCTGATTCTCCCGCGCCATCCCGACGATCAGGTCACGCCGGCGCGCAGGTGAGCCCGGACAGCGTGGAACTCGAGCCGGTGACCACGACGCCGAAGGTTGTCGACCCGCCCGCGGCGACCGAGCCGTCGTAGCTCGCGTTGGCGGCGGTGACCTGCTCGGCCGTTCTGCGTCACGGTGGCGTCCCACGAGCTGGTGATGGTCTCGGCAGTGTCGGCGAACGCGAATCCCGCCGTCCAGCCGGTCAGCAGCGTGGTGCCGCTGTTGGTCACGGTGAGCTGGAGCTGGTAGCCGCCAGGCCAGGAGTTGGTGATGGCCGAGGCGAGCGTGCACGAGCCGGTCGCCGGCGGGGGCGCCACCGGAGCGGTGGACGTCGTGTAGCTGACCGGCACGTAGGCGGCTGGGCACCCGTTCGGCAGGCAGCTAGCGGGCAGGCCGAAGTTGTAGACCTCGCCGTTCTTGACCAGGTTGCCGGACGCGTCGACGACCCGGATCTCGTAGAAGGATCCCGCCGTCCCGGCCCCCGTGGTCGGCGCGATGATGTAGTCGTCGCCCATGTCGCTGTCCATCGTGGCGTTCGACCAGGCGCCGTTCGCGTAGTACTGCACCCCGTGGATACCGTTCGGCAGGTGCGAGACGGCGATCGCCGGCCAGTACCCCTGGGCGCCCTGCAGGGCCCCGATGGCGATGTCGCCGGTGTAATTCGGCGCCGGCTCGAACTGCCAGGTCACCTGCCGGTTGTTCCAGCTCCCGGGGTACATGTTGCCGACCGGCTGGCCGTTCAGGATGAACTGGTTCAGCGAGGACTGGTGAAGGTCGATGTGGTACGGGTCGTCCTTGCACCACGCGTTGTTGTCGTCGCAGCTGTCGGCGACCACCATGTCCAGCGTGGCCCCGTCGTACTGGTCGGGGACGTACCCCGCCCCGCCCCGGCAGAACGGCTTGTTTTGCGCCCCGTCGTTGGTGCCGTTGCAGTTGGGGCCGATCGTGACCTTCACCCAGCGGCCGCAGTTCAGCCCGTTGTCGAACATGCCGATCTCGCTGGCGTCGGCCGCCGGGATCGGCCGCGGCAGCATGGAGTACACGCCGGGCGAGTTCTGCACGTTCAGCGCGAGGTAGTTCTGGCTGTCCACGTTCGACTGCGGAAGGCCGCAGCCGCCATAGGGGCCACCCAGGCCGCTGAACCACGTCGCGTTGCCCGTCACCGGGCTCGGCGTCCCCGACACGTCGAGCGCGTTCGCCGACAGCTGGGACAGCAGTACCACCGCGCATGCCGCGATCACGCGAGACCGCGATCCGGAGCGTGTGCCTGCGCATGAGCTGCCTCCAACGGGGTCCGGGAAGACGGTGTCGTCACCGTAAGTCCAGGCGCCCTTCCCCGGCTACCGCGGAAGGGCGGCGACCATCTCGTGCCCAGCTCAGCTCCGCCCCGGTGTGACGGCGGCCATGAAATTTTCCCGCCCGGCCGCGCGCGGCTGTCCGTGACGAACTCGCCCGCCGTGGGCGCTGGGCGGGCTTGCTACCTGGTGATCCGCCACAGGTAGGTGGCGCCGTTCCCCGTCGCCGAGGTCAAGGTGGTGCCGCCGGGCTGAACCAGCTCTTCCGGCGGCGGCCCAGCGTGGCTGGCCCGTGTTTTTGGGATGCGTCATGGCCGGCTGGCGTGAGATCGTCTGGTGTGCGCGATGCTTCGGTGGTCGATGTCGATGCTGTCTATGCGCGGCTTGTCAGGCGGTTCGGCCCGGAAGTGGCCGAGTGGTGCGCGGGACTGCCAGCGCTGGCGGATGACCTCGCTGGCATGTGGGGGCTGCGGCTCGGGCAGGAGTGGCCGAAGGGCGGGACGTCGGTGGTGCTGCCGTGTGAGTCCGATGACGGCGAGTTGCTGGTCCTGAAGTTGTCCCCGGACCTGAAGATCGCAGCCGATGAGGCGACGGCCCTGGACGCGTGGACGGCCCGCCGCCACGTGGTGTCCCTGCATGACGCGGACCTCGATCGTGGTGCGCTGCTGCTGGAGCGGGTGGTGCCCGGCACCCGGTTGCAGGATGAGCCGGGCCGGTGGCCGCTGGATGAGGTAGTTCCGGTGGTGTCAGATTTGTGGCGGCAGCCTTCCTGGCCCGGTGCCGGTTCTGGGCTGCCGGAGCTGCGGGAACGGGCGGAGTTCGTGTTCGAGATGACCCGGCGGCGGCTCGAAAGTCGTCCGGGTGTTGCCGAGCGCGTGCCGTCCGCCCTGGTCGAAGGCTCCTGGAGCCTGGCTAGTGCGCTGGCAGGCGAAGGGCGGGTCTGGCTGCTGCACGGGGACCTGCACCCGGGGAACGTCCTGCGGGGCGGCGACGGGCGCGGTCTGGTCGCGATCGACCCCCGGCCGTGCCTGGGCGACCCGGCTTTCGATTCGGTCGACTGGGTGCTGGCCGACGGCGGCGGCGAGCGGGCTGTTCAGCAGCGCATCGACTGGCTGGCAGGCCGCGTGGATGGCCTGGACCCAGACCGCGCATGGAGATGGTGCCAGGCGCTGGCCGTGGTCCTGGCGGTCAGCCTGCTGTCTGGCGGTGACCCGGCAGGCGATGAGATGCTCACCCTGGCCTGGGCAGCCGCTGGCGGCGGCTAGTCGGCGAGGGGACGGCGACCAGCCTGGCACTGTCCCCGGCCAGCGCGACGTTCGCCGCTCACGTCCAGGTCGCTGGCGGGAAGATCACCTGCGCCGGCTCACTGGAGCTTGACGGCAGGGCCGCGCCGGTTTCTTGCGTATGTGTCCCTTTTCAGGTGGAGGGTGCTGGAGGCGGTTCGGCGGGTGCCGCTGGCGCGTGTGGCGTGGTCGCGGCGGCGATGAGCCGCTCCCATGTGGTGCCAAGCCACGTTCGGTACTGGTCGGTGGTCCAGCCGAGGGTTTCGCGGATGAGCAGGTAGGTGTTGGCGTGGCCAAGCACGCCGGCGGTGTCGCACAGCCAGTCCAGGTCGGCGCCGGCGGGCAGCAGGCCGTCGTCGCGCATCTGGGTGAAGAAGCGGCGCATTGTGTCGCGGGTCGCCGCACGCCCGGCGCGGGCCGCGTCGGCGATCACCGGCTCGACGGGCTCGGCCTGCTGCGCGACGGCGAACATGTCACCGGCGCGGGCCATGAGCGCGGCGCTGCCGTCGGCCAGAAGCCCGATCCGCTCGTCGATGGCGGGCGCGGTGAGCGCGGCCTGGTACCAGTCGCGGCTTTGCACGTCGATGTCCCGGGTGTCGCCGACGATGGCCACGTCGACGACGCGCTTGAGGAGATCGGCCTTGGTGCCGAATCGCACGTAGACCGTGCGGTGCGCGACGCGGGCGGCGTCGGCGACCGCGGACAGGGTGGTGGCCGCGTACCCGTCGCGGGCGAACAGCTCACGGGCGGCGGCGAGGATCCGCTCCTCGGTCTCCGCGACCCGGGTCGCCCGCAGGTTCTTGACATCTCTCGCCATGAGATGCAGTATAACTGCAATATTACAGTCGTGCTGCATAAATGGAGGGGATCGGCCATCACGAGCAGCGACGCGCCAGAACCACCACCCAGGGTCATACCAGCTGGACCGATCCCGAGATCGCCACCGTCGACGACGCGATCGCGACTGCCGCGCGCCGCGAGCAGGACACCCAGCCCGGGCACACGCCCGCGTAGCAACCCCCGTTGCTAGCCGCCGGCACGTGGTGCGCGCTGGTTGCTCAGGGAAGTCGCACCGAGACAGGGGCAGCGAAGATCTCTGACTTCTTGCCGGTTGCCGGGGTCGCCGAACCCCAGCTCAGCACCGGGCGCCGACGGTGACAGCGCTGAAATTCCGAAGGTGTCGCCTGGCCACGCCGACGGATCGCCGGGCGCGGTCGAGACCTGCACCGGGGCTGACAACCAGCCGCCGGCGATCGAGAACGCGCGCAGGTACTGCGCGTACCCGTGCGAGTTGCCCGGCGCCAGCCACCCGACGTAGGCGATTCCGGCTGCCGCGCCCGCCACTTCGGTCATGTGCGGGACGTTCAGCTGGTCGGCGGGGGCCTGCACGGGAGCCGACCAGGTCGCGCCGGCGTCGGTGGAGTACGACAGCCACCCGATGTCATTCCGCGAGCGATCGGGGTTGGTGCCCTGGGTATCCCAGGTCGCGTACAGGTTCCCGGCGGAGTCGGTCGAGATGTCCCCGTCGATCCACCACTGCAGCGGCGACATGGTCCCGGCCTGCCCGCCGACCCGGACCGGCGCTGACCAGCTCCGGCCCTGGTCGGCCGATGAGGTGAAGTAACTGTGCCCGGTGCCGAGCTTGTCGGTCGGCGGGCTGGATACCTGGTAGCCCTGATACAGCACGTCGATCCGCCCGCTTGGCTCCACCACCAGGGGGGCGCTATCGGCACCGCTGTTGGGGAAGCCCGGGCTGATGTCGGACATCGCGCTCCAGGTCTTGCCGCCATCAGCGGACTTCTGCAGCACGACGTTGAGGTCACCGGAGGTGGACGTGCAGCTGTTATTGCCTGGGCAGTCGTCGACGACCGAGTCGCTGGTCGGGCCGTAACCCCAGGTCACGTAGACCGTCCCGTCCGGTCCGACGGCGATGAAGTCACGGTCGCCCCAGTTGTTGGGGTCCGGCGGCACCAGCGAGGAGACCTGGCTGAACGTGGCGCCGTGGTCAAGGGAAGCCACCACAACCGGGTAGTCCTGGCTGCCCTTGGAAATCATGAACGAGGCGTAGACGGTGCCGCCGGGCGCCACCGCGATGGCCGGATCCCAGGGGTCGTCGCTCGACCCCCCAGAACCGGGCAGCGAGACCGGCGCACTGAACGACGCGCCGCCATTGAGCGACCGGGCAAAGCCGATCCCCTGGCAGCCCATCCAGACCTCATACACATAGCCGAGGCTGGCATCTACTGCCTGCTCCGACTCGGCGTTCTGCCCCGAGCACCCGGCGCTTATCTCGGTGACCGGCCCCACGGTGTAGCCGGCGCCGGGTGCGTCCAAGCCGGGAACAAAGACCGCGCTCCCAGCGGCTGCGAGCAACGCGGCGATCGGGAACAAGGCCCGAGAACGGAAGATCTTCACAGCGCACGGCCCCCCGGAGAAGTCTTGCCATCTCGCGCCCATCTTCCCGCGCGAGGCAAACGATCTACCGGCGCCACACGCATTCACGCCTATCGGTTACTCAGTGCTATCCCTCCGGGGCGAGGGACAGGGCCCGCCGCGCGCGCTACGCCGGCCGCGCCGAGCCCGCCTGGCGCGACGATGCCGGTCTCGTAGGCCAGGATGACGGCCTGGACCCGGTCGCGCAGGCCGAGCTTGGCCAGCAGGTTGCCCACGTGTGATTTCACGGTTGCGTCGCTGATGGCAAGGTCGGCGGCGATCTCGGCGTTAGTGAGGCCACGGGCGAGTCGCAGCAGGATTTCGTGCTCCCTGGCGGTCAGCGAAGCCAGCTTTGACGGGGCGGGCTGCGCGTGGGCCGGGGTGCGGCTGAAGGCGTCGATGAGCCGGATCGTGACCGAGGGGGCGAGCAGCGCGTTTCCGGCCGCGGCGTTCTTGACCGCGGCGATCAGGTCGTGCCGGGGGGCGTCCTTGAGCAGGAAGCCGCTCGCCCCGGCGCGCAGTGCCTCGTAGACGTAGTCGTCGAGGTCGAAGGTGGTCAGCATGACGACCTTCGGCCAGGCCTCCCGGCTGCCGCCGGTGATCTGCCGGGTGGCCTGGAGGCCGTCCATCTCGGGCATGCGCACGTCCATCAGGATCACATCGGGCTGGTGCTCGGCGGCGGCGCGGACGGCCTCGGCCCCGTTGGCGGCCTCGGCGACCACGGTGATCCCGTCATCTCCTTCGAGGATCACGCAGAACCCGGTCCTGACCAGTTCCTGGTCATCGACGACGAGTACCCGGATCGGGCTGGGGCCGGTCATGGCGCCGGGAGCCTCGCGGTGACCGCGAACCCGCCGCCCTGCCCGGGGCCGACGGTCAGGCTACCGCCGCAGGACGCGACCCGCTCGGCCATCCCCGCCAGCCCGAATCCTCCGCCCCGTGAGGTAAGCGCGCCGCCCGTGCCCTGCGGCCCGGCCGCGGCGGCGGGCCCGTGGCCGGTGTCGGTCACCGAGACGGTGACGTACCCCGGCTCGTAGCGGAGTGTCACCGCTGCCTTGTCCGCCCCGGAATGCCGGACGGTGTTGGTCAGTGCCTCCTGGACGATGCGGTAGGCGGCCAGGTCCACGGCGGGTGCCAGCCTGGCCGTGCTGCCTTCCACCCGCAGGTCCACGCTGACCCCCGCCTCACGGACCTGGTCGAGTACCGTGCCGAGCTGGCTGACCGACGGGAGCGGTGCGGTGTCCGGTGCCCGGCGGCCGGCGGAGGCCGGGGTGCGCAGCACCCCGAGGAGCCGGCGCAGCTCTCCCATGGCCTCGCGCGCGGTCTGGCCGGTGCTCGCGGTCGCCGCGTCGCTGCCCGCCATGCGGCGCGCGCTGCGCAGGCCGGCGGCGCAGACCCTCGCCGGAGCAGGCACGGACGGCAGCTACGGGACCGGCTGGCTCGACCGGGCGGCCGCGCGAGGCCGCCCGGCCGGGTGGCTGCCGGACAGCCTCCGCCTGGGATTGCGCGCCGTGCTGCGGCAACGGCGGCGCAGCGCGGCGGTGATTATCCAGGTCGCGGTCGCGGCCGGGCTCGCGATGTCCTTCCTGGCGCTCGGCCAGTCCATCGACAGCGACATTGCCCAGGCGGTCGGCAAGCTCCACTTCACCTTCGGCGTGGGCGAGGAGGGAGGCGGCACAGCGCATCCGTTCGGCCGCCAGGCACTCGTCGTCGCCACCGCGACGCCAGGCGTCAGCGGCGCCCAGCCGGTGGAGACAAGCTCCGTGCGGTACGACGGCCAGCCCTATGCGGCGTGGGGTCTTGGCCCCGACCCGCTTTACTCCTACCGGCTCAGCGCGGGCCGCTGGCTCACCACGGCGGACGCCGCCGCGAGCATTCCGCCGGTGGTGCTCGGCCCGGTCGCCGCGGCTGCCTCCGGCGCGCGGATCGGGCAGGTCCTCACCCTCGACATGGCCGCGGGGCCTGTCCGGGCGCGCGTGATCGGAATCGACACCGGCCAGAACGACAACGGCGACGTCGTCTACTTCCCGCTGCCGGTCCTGGAGCGGCTGGACGGCACGCCCGGTGCCGCCAATTCCCTGTGGGTGAGCACCGCCAGCTCAGCCCACGCCGCCATCGACCGGGCGGCCACCGCCGTCACGGGCCGGCTGGCCGCGGCCGGGTACCCGGTCACCACCACCAAGATCTACGTCCTTGAGGCTCAGTTCACCGCCTCGGAGAACTCCATCCTCGCCGTCGTCGAGCTCCTGGGCCTGTTGGTGGTCGCCATCATGCTCATGGGCCTGGCCAGCACCCTCACCATGGGGGTCATCGAGCGAACCAGGGAGATCGGCATCCTGCGCTGCCTCGGTGCCCGCTCCCGCCACATCCGCCGGATCTTCACCACTGAGGCGGTCGCGGTGACCCTCGTCGGCTGGGCACTCGGCATCCTGCTCGGCTGGCTGATCTACCAGGGCCTGCTCATCCTGGTCCGGCAACAAGCCGACCTCAGCCTGCCGCAGGACTTCCCGCCGGCCGTCCCGCTGATCACCCTCGCGGGCGTGCTCGCGCTCACCCTCATCGTCATCCGCGGGCCGCTGCACCGCGCCAGCCGGATCCAGCCCGGCACCGCCCTCCGCTACCAGTGACCCAGGCAGGCCGATCATGGACCGGCACCTCGCGGGCGGCCCGGCTTCACCAGCAGGCTCTCAGCGGGTGCGTGCGAGCAGCGGGATGAGTGCCTCCGCGTTGGGGCTGCCCCAGCCGGTGACCGGATCCCAGCCGGGTGCGGCCTGGTAGCCGGTGACCGTCGCGGGCGGGAACCGCACGGTGTTGTTTCCCGTAGTGATGTCGCGGAAGGCCTGGTGGTAGCGGGGGCTGCGGGCGATCTGGTAGATGGCCGGGTTGACGAAGCCCAGGTGATGCCCCGCGTACTGGTCGGCCAGCGCGATCAGCGCGGCCCAGATCGGGGCGCTGGCGCTAGTCCCGCCGTGGCTCTGGACCATGTGCTGGCCCCCGTCGCTGAAGACGACTGCCACGCCCGTGCGGTCGCTGGCATCGGCCGATACATCGGGAACCCCTCGGGCAGCGCCGATGCCGGGGACGCCGGCCTGGTAGGAGGGCCGGGCGAACAACTCGCTGAACCCGCCGCCGGAGGCCTGGAAGGACCCTCCCGCGTTTCCGGGGTTTCCGGACGTCAGGCCCCACGCCGTTTCGCTGATCCAGGCGCCGGCCGGGCTGGCGGTCAGGGCGGTGCCGCCTGCGGACAAGACGTACGGGTCCGAGGCCAGCAGAAGGACCCCCTTGGCTGGGTTAACGGGCGGGGTGCCGGTCAGGGCCGAATACAGATCGCACTGATAGGCCGCCGCGCCTATGTCGCCCGAGGCGGCGACTATCGTCATGCCACCGCTGACGGCCGCCTGGAGCGCCCCGTTCAGGCGGCCGGCCTGCGCGCGGCTCACGCAATGCTCGCCGCCGATCTGCCCTGCGGCGCTGATCGACATGACACCGCCCAGGGCGAGGCCCAGCCGAAGCTCAGCGGCAGCGGCGGCGACGGAGTTCGAGGTGTTGTCCAGCGATGTCGACGGGAGCAGGAGGATGACGAGATTGGCGTCCGGGGCGAGCGCGTGCACCACCTCGACGTCCAGTACCTCCTCGCCGAAGGCCAGCCAGGGAGAGCCGGAACCGGCGAGGGTGGTTACCACCCGCATCCGCGCGGCCGGAAGGCGGAACAGGTCGTCGAAAGCCGTCATATCCTGGCGCAGGTCAGTGACCGAGGGCGGGTTCGGCTGCGATTCGGCGAGCTCTGGCAGGACTACGGTCTCGCCCCGGCCGTCGATCCCGCGGTCAAGGAGCGGCTTGACGTCATAGGCCACCTGAAGCTGCTGCGGCGTATAGCAGGCCTGGCCGGCGCCGCAGGCTCCCGTTGAGCTGGACGGCGGGCTGGCAGACGGCGGCTGGGCCGTTCCGCTGGCGGTGGCCGCGCTGCCCGCGGCCACCTGAACTGGCTCGCAGGCGGTGGCAAGCACGAGCACTGCTATTGGCATCGTCACGGCTAGCATCCGCAGCCGGCGGACCCGCTTGATCATGGTGTGCTCCTCGGGTTCATCGTCGTTCCTCGCCTCTCTATTGCGCCCGGCGACAGAACGGTTCCGATCGGCTGAGCGGCATGCGCGCCTACTTCGAGCTGCTCTACCGGCTTCTGGTGGGCCGGGGCACCGGCCCGCGCCTGCCCACGCTGCTGCTGGCGATCGGCGCCGACCGTGTGCGGAGGCTCCTTCCGGCTTGAGCCGTGCGCTCATCCGGCCGTGTCGTCTGCTGGCGGGTCAGACCAGCGCGTGATCGTGGGCGTAGACCACGATCTGCACGCGGTCGCGCAGGCGCAGCTTGCGCAGGATCGAGCCGACGTGGGTCTTGACCGTGGACTCCGAGAGGAACAGCCGCCCGCCGATCTCGGCGTTGGACAGGCCACGGGAGACCGCCGCGAACACGTCCCGCTCCTTGTCGGTGAGTGCCTGGTACTCGGCGGGCGGGTCCGACGTCCGGAAGTTCCCGTCGAGCAGGGCGGTCAGGTCGTGCGGCGCTAGCACGGCGTTGCCGGTATGGACAGTGCGGATCGCGTCGAGCAGCATCGCCGGGGTGGCGTCCTTGAGCAGGAATCCGCTGGCCCCGAGTCGGATGGCGGCCGCCGCGCGGTCGTCGAGGTTGAACGTGGTCAGCACGATGACTCGCAGCGGGCTGGCCCGGACGGCCACCCGCGCCGGAGAGAACAGCCGCCTGGTCGCCTCGACGCCGTTGACCTCCGGCATCCGCATGTCCATCAGCACCACGTCCGGCGACAGCTCGTCGGCGAGCCGGACCGCCTCGATCCCGTCGGCCGCCCCGCCGACGACCGTCATGTCCTGCTGGGCGTCGATGATCACCGCCGTACCCGCGCGGAACAGTTCCTGGTCATCCGCCAGCAGCACCCGGATGGCCATCAGTTCGCCCCCGCCGCGCGGCGTCCGGCGGGAAGCGCCTCCGGCGCCCGTCCGGCGCCCGCGCCCGGGAGCGGCAGCCAGGCGCGGGCGGTGAAGGCCCGCTGGTCGCGGGAAATGGTCAGGGTGCCGCCCGCGGCCGCGAGTCGCTGCCGCATTCCGGCTAGGCCGCGGCCGCCGGCGGTCGAGTTCGGCCCGTCGCCGCGGCACGCGTTGCTGACTTCAATGGTCAGGCAATCTGTCCAGTCCCGTAGCACGGACACCGGGCGTGCCGGGCGCGCCGTGCTTGATGGCGTTAGTGAGCATCTCCTGCATGACCCGGTGGGCCACGGTCGCCAGGTCGGGCGACAGCGGGCTGGCGGCGCCCGTTACCGTGTCCCGGATGTCCAGGCCCGCCGTCCGGACGTCGTCGAGCAGCCGGTCCAGGTCCCCGGTCCGCCAGCCGGCCTCCCCGGGTCGAGCCGCCCGCGGCGCCCGGGCCGCCGCTCGTCTCCGCGAGGATGCGCCGGACGTCGTGCAGCGAGGCGCGGGCGGAATCGGCGATGTCCCGCATGGCCCGCTTCAACCGCTCGGGATCGTCGTCCGGCAGGTAGTCGCCGGACTGCGCCTGAGCGAGAATCACCGCCAGTGAGTGACCGACGACATCGTGCACGTCCCGGGCCAGCCGGGTCTGCTCGGCCCGCACCTCGGCGAGCTGCTGGGCCTGGGCACGCTGGTCCTCGGCCTCGGCCCGGGCGCGCTCGGCCGCGGCGTTCACCGCCTGCGACGCCAGCGCCCGGTCCCGCATCCGCAGCGCGAACCCGAGCAGCCAGGGCAGCAGGAGCACCACGCAGCCCGCGGCGATCATGGCCGCCGTCGGCCGGATGCCACCCTGGGTCAGCCGGGCAACGACGCGGACGGTCAGCCCGGGCAGGCTGGCGCCGTAAAGGTTCACGTCGGCCAGCCCGATCGCGCAGGCGGCCGGCACCGACAGCAGGCTCGCCCACAGCACCAGGACGGATCCGTACCTGGCGTCCCCGTACGCGACGATGACCAAGGCGAGCTCGGACAACATGAGGTCCTGCCCGGTCAGTACCTGAACGGCGCAAGCCCCCCAGGCCATCGCCAGCGCCAGCCCGGGATAGCGCCGGTGCAGGGCGACCGCCACGCCGATCCCGCCAGCGACGACGCCAGCGACGACGCCGGGTCCAAGGATGGTGCCCGGGGCGGCAGGCGCGATCCCGCGGAGCGCCTCGAGGATGCCGCCGCCCAGGACCGCCAGTCCCAGCACCACGTCGAGGAGAGCCGTCACCACCCGTCCCCTTTCCCGCTCGCTCGTGCTGCAGGCGAGGATACTTCCAGGTCAGGACCTGGACTTGCGTAGAGCGTCGGTGATCATCGCGTCGAGCAGGCCCGGATACCCGATCCCGGCCGCCGCGAACATCTTCGGCACCTGCGAGTGCCCCGTCATTCCGGGCGCGGTATTGACCTCGTTGAGGATCCAGCCCGATTCCGCCGTCAGGAAGAAGTCAACGCGGGCCACCCCGGTGCAGCCGATCGCCTGGTAGACGGCGACGGCATCCCGCCGCAGTCCCCGCAACTCGGCGTCCGTGAGCCTCCGCGGGAACGCGGAAGTCAGGCTCGCCGTCGTACTTCGCCGCGAAGTCGAACAGGCCGGCCGTGACGATCTCGAGCGCCGGGCTGGTACCGGGCTGGTGCCCGGTGCCCGCCTGGTCCCAGACGGCGATGTCAACCTCGCGGCCGACGACGCGGTCCTCGACGAGGGCGCGATCGCCGAACTCAAGCGCGTGATCGATGGCGCTGTCCAGGTCGGCGGCGGCGGTCACGAGCGTGACCCCGAGGCTGGACCCGGCCGTCACCGGCTTGACGACGACCGGTCCCGTCCACGGCCGGGCCTGCCGGTGCCGGGTGACCAGGTAGCCGGGCGCGGTGCGGACCCCGGCCGCCTCGGCGGCCAGCTTGGCCGCCCACTTGTCCATTGCCAGTGCCCCCGCCGCGACCCCGGAGCCCACGTACGGGACGCCGGCGAACTCGCACAGGGCCGCGAGGCTGCCGTCCTCGCCCCGCACGCCGTGCACCAGGGGGAACGCCACGTCGCATTCTTGCAACGCCACGACCGCTGCCGCGAGCCCGATCTCCCTGCCGCCCGGCCCCGAGGCACCAGCCGCCGTCCCGGGTAATTGTCAGGGACACCGGCTCGTACCGGTCCCGGTCGAGCGCCGTGGCCACTGCGGCCGCGCTCCCCAGCGACACGGCGTGCTCGTCATTGCGGCCGCCGCCGATAATCGCGACCCGGGTCCGGCGCGGTGCTCCGTTGCTATTTATCACCTGCTCTGCCTTCCGTGCTCAGTGAGGGATGGTGGCGACGCGGCGGGCGACGCGTGGCCCGATGCCGGTGACGATCTCGTGCGGGATCGTGCCGGCCCAGCGCGCCCAGTCTGCTGGGGTCGGCTCACCGCCGTCACCCGGGCCGAACACGGTGGCCTGGTCGCCCGGCCGTGCCGCCGTCGTGCCGAGGTCGACCACCACCTGGTCCATGGAGACCCGCCCGGCGATCCGGCACCGTGCTCCGTTCAGCAGGACCTCCGCGCGATCGGCGGCGCCGCGCGGGATGCCGTCGGCGTAGCCGACGCCCAGGAGCGCCAGCCGGGTCGTGTGCGGTGCCCGCCAGGCGTGCCCGTAGCCGACGGCCGTGCCGGCCGCCACCTCGCGCACGGCAATGACCGGTGCCCGCAGCGTCATGGCGAACCGCAGCCGCGCCCCGCCCGCGCCGGCTTCCGCCCCCGTGCCAGCGCCGGCGAGGTGGCCGCCACCCGGCCCGGCTGGTCCGATGCCGACGAGCCCGGCCCCGATCCGGCTCATCGTGTGGTGCGCTCGCCTGTCGGTAAGGGTCGCCGCGGTGGCGGCCAGGTGCCGGTGCACCGGCCGCAGCCCCGATTCTCGCGCCGCCCGGACCGCCCAGGCGAACCGCGCCCGGCCGTGTGCGTTGCAGGGGTCCGCGGCGTCATCAGCGCACCCGAGGTGCCCCATCACGCCCACCACTTTGATGAGGTCGTCGCGCTGCCGCGCGCGGGCGCGCTCGCACAGTTCCCGCCATAGCCAGGCAGGTGCGCCGTCGCGGGCCATGCCGCAGTCCGCGTGCAGGTGCACCCGGGCGCGCCGGCCTGCGACACCGGCCGCGGCCGCTACCGCCGTCAGGTGCTCCCGGCTGGGTACCGCGATGTCCACGTCGTGCTCAAGCGCGGCGCCGAAGTCAGCGTCGACCGGGTTGAGCCAGCTCAAGATCGGTGCCGACAGCCCGGCCTGGCGAAGCGCCAGCGCCTCGGCCAGGCCCGTGACGCCGAGCCAGGTCGCGCCGTTCGCGAGCGCTGCCGTCGCCACGACCCGCGCGCCGTGGCCGAACCCGTCGGCCTTCACCACCGCCATCACGGCACCGTGGGTCCGCGCGGTGATCAGCCTCGTATTGGCGGCGATCGCCTGTGGGTCGATGATCAGGCGGGCGCCCGTGACGCCCGTCGCTGCCGTGTCCGCCGCGGCTTGGGGCATGAGCAATGTCGTCATGCCTGTGACGCTAGGTGCTGACGGCGGGGGCTCGCCTCGGCCGCAGGTACCGGGGCCCCGAACTCAGGTGCCGAACGGCCCGGTCACGTGGCCAGCCGCTCCGCTACTTCGTCCCGGCCAGGCGGCGGCGGCTGTCGAGGCGGGCGGGGACGGGCCAGTGCACCTGGCTGGCCCAGCCGAGTCGCTCGAAGACGCGGATCAGCGGCGGCGGAGATGTCGACCTGGCCCGGGTCGGCGCCGTGCCGTGCGCAGGCGGGATCGGAGTGGTGCATGTTGTGCCAGCTCTCCCCGAACGAGACCAGGGCGAGCGGCCACAGGTTGGTGGCGCGGTCGTACCGCCGGGTGGCGAAGGGGCGGCTGCCGAGCACGTGGCACAGCGAGTTGACGCTCCAGGTGACGTGGTGCAGCGCGGTGACGCGTACCAGCCCCGCCCACAGGAGCGCGGAAAAGGCGGCCTGCCAGGTGCCGCCGATCAGCCACCCGGCGCCGAAGGGCAGCGCGAGGGACAGGACGCACAGGGTGGGGAACGCGGCCGAGACGGCCCGCATGGCGGGGTCGGCCGCCATGTCGGGGGCGTAGCGTTCCGGCGGGGTGAGGTCGTCGTGCAGCAGCCAGCCGACGTGGGCATGGACCAGGCCGCGCAGCAGCCCGGCCGGGCTGGTGCCGTACCGGTAGGGGGAGTGCGGGTCACCGGGCCGGTCGGCGAACGCGTGATGGCGCCGGTGGGTGGCGACCCAGCTGGTGACGCTGCCCTGGAAGCTCATGGACCCCGCGACGGCGAGCGCTATCCGCAGCGCCGGGACCGCGGTGAAGCTGCGGTGGGTCAGCAGCCGGTGGAAGCCGATGGTCACGCCAAGACCGGTGATCACGTAGAAGACCACCGCCAGCAGGACGTCGGCGAGGTTCAGGCCGTGGCCCCAGGCCAGCCACACCGCCACCCCCAGCCCGGCGAACGGCACGCCCACGATGGTGGCGGTCGCCGCCGTCCGCGCCCGGCCCGGGAAGCGTGGCAGGCGGCCAGTCGTCGCCCGTGAACGGCATCGTCCCGTCGTAGTCAGCGACCGGCTGGGCCAGAGGTCTGATACCCATAACTGGGCTCCTTGCTACAATGAGCGAATGGCCGGCTCGGTGCCGGATCACGGCTGAGGCGATTCCGCCCGTGCCGTCGCGATACCCAGCTGTCTGGCTTGTCACTGTTCAGCTCAAGCGGAGTCACCTCGCCGGGGAAACGGCCAGAAACCGCTAAGCCTCATCATCGCGACTGATTGCCGTGATGCTCATTGCCCAGCTGATCATCGGCCGCGCCACTACTACAGCGGTGATGCACCCTGCATTTCAATGTGCCGTCGGGCTGGTGGTTGTGAGCCAGCCGAGGCGTTGCGAGATGGCCTGGGCGCTGTTAATGACGGAGCGGACGTGGGCGGAGTCGTCGGCGGCGCGCCACAGGACCGACCAGGGGTAGCAGGACGCGGGGTCGGCGAGCGGCCGCCAGGTGGTGCCGGGGAGGGCGCCGATGCAGGAGGACGGGACGCAGTACAGGCAGCGTCCGGCGACGACGAGGCCGGCGGCGGCGCGGATGCTTTCCACGGTGCCCTGGTAGACGGTGGGGGTGAAGCCCGCGGCGCGGCATGTCTCGATGGTGAGCTGGTTGAGCTCCGGGGCGGTGGCTTCCTCGGCGAGCAGCAGGGACTCGCCGGCGAGCGCGGCGACCGGGACGCCGTCGAGCGCGGCGAGCGGGTGGCCGTCGGGGAGCAGGACGCCGAGCGGGTCCTGGCGAAATAGCAGTGATGCGACTTGCGGCGGGGCGTGCGCGGCGCGGCCGAAGCCGACGTCGAGGCGGCCGTCGGTGAGCTGCTGGTACTGCTCGGGAACGCTGGCCTCGACCTGGTGGATGACCAGGCCGGGGTGGCGGGCCTGGACCTCGCCCAGGATCTGGGGCATCGAGTCGTAGGCCGGAGTCGGTGATGGCGGCGCGCAGCGGCGCGGTCGGCGGCCGCGGTGTTCCGGGCGGCTTGCACGGCGCGGTCGGCGTGCGCGAGGATCTGCCGCGCCTCGGCCAGGAACACTGCCCCGGCGGCGGTCAGCGCGACGTGGTGAGTGCTGCGCTCAAGGAGCCGGACGCCCAGCTCACGTTCCAGTCGCTGCACCTGCTGGCTCAGCGCCGACTGCACGATGTGCTCCCGCGCGGCCGCCCGGCCGAAGTGCAGTTCCTCCGCCAGCGTCACGAAGTAGCGAAGCTGCCGTAGCTCCATGCCCGCCGCCAGGTCCGGATCCAGCCCATTTCTCGGCTCCTTGCCGGGACACCCCAGGATCGCGCGTCGGCAGGAGGTTGCCGGGGCCGTCCGGGGACCGGATCACCGGGGCAGGGTCTGGGCCGGGACAGGAGATCCTGCCGTAAGCATACGTTCCCGCGCGCCTTCCCGCGCCTTCGCGCCCGGGAACATGCCCGGGCACCCGCCCCGCCGCGGTGATCGGTCCTGGTGATGGGCCGCGCGCGCGTTGCCTGTTTCCGCCCGGCTGCTCCCGGGGGTTGACTCGTCAGTGACCGGCCGGGCCGGGCCCGGCATTTCCGCCATCTCAAGGGAGGCTGCCATGATCTCCGGCCAGAACATGGCCCTAGGCGCGCCGGCCACCAGCTGGAACGGGACGGACTCCGCGCTGCGGGCACCTCGACGGCCTCACGCCGGTCACGCCCCTGTCCGATGCCTGCCGGGACTGCCGGGACCAGCCGGACCGGCAGGCCCGCCTCGCGGTCTGCCTGACCTGCGGCTGGGTGGCCTGCTCCGATGACTCGCCGAACCAGCACGCCAGGGCGCACTACGAGGAAACGGATCACCCGGTCGCCGCCAGCCTCACGCCGGGACCGGCCCGGCGATGGTGCTACGTTCACCAGCGCCTGGTCTAGCCCGGCTCCCTGACTGTGTGAGGGGAGCGGGCGGGCATCGCGAACTATGGAAATATATTGCTAGTTTTATAATTCCAGTATAGAATTTGCCTTGAGGCACCGGAAGACGCCAGCCCATCCGGCCAGGCGCCCGTGCCGGCAACGGGAAGCCCGGCCATTTGCGCCCCGGCCCCGTTCGCAACGGAAGAAGCGCCATGACTGTGCCAACCGCACCACACGCCGCGACCACCCCCCTGCCACCTGCCTCAGCCAATGGCTCCGCGCCGCTACGCCAGCACGCCCGGCCCTCCCGGACCGCGCCCCGCCGCCGGGGGCTGCATACCAGGATCAGCGGCATGCGCACCGCGCTGATCGCGGGCATCGCCGCCCTCGTTGTCGTGCTGATCTTCATCATCCAGAACGCGCACGCCGTCAGCATCAGCTTCCTGGGCGCGCACCTGCACCTGTCGCTTGCCGTGGCGCTGCTACTCGCCGCCGTCGCGGGCGCTCGTGGTCATGGCCGTCGCGGGAACCGCGCGGATCACCGAGTTGCGCCAGATCATGCACCGCGACCAGCGCAAGTCCAGTGCCGGGTAACCAGCCGGCATCCTCTACGCGCCATCCGCAAGATCCCGCGCCTCGCGCGGCACCGCAAAGGACTCTGTCATGGGCACCATCAGGGCGACGTCGCCTGGCCAGTCCCTCTGGCCCGGCGACGCCAGCCGTCCACGGCAGCCCTTTTCCGGGAGATTGTCATCACGGTCCCGTTCGGGATAATGCCTGATTGCCTGCCCTTCGGCGGTCGGAGACTGGGGCTTCGGCTGATGGCGCGTTGTCTGAGCCGCATTCCGTGCGGGCGGCCTCAGAGATCGTCGTCGCGGGATTCTGGCGCGTCCGGGGCGTAGAACCGGTCGTCCTCCCTGACCGCCGCGATGTCCTCGGCCGCGGCCCGCCTCCTCCTTGCTAGCCGGTAGTCCCATGCGGGCCGGTTGTAGTACCCGCCGGGGCGGTCCTCGCGGACGAGCCGGCGCCCCCGCGGCTGCTCCCGAGGGCCAGTGCGGACCAGCAGGAGCAGCAGGGACAGCACCAGGCCCAGGACGCCGGCCAGGATCAGGACCACGCCCACGACGTGCACGTTCAGGCCGTGCGGGGAGCCTGGCGCCAGGGCGAACCGCAAGACTGCCCCGACCGTGATCAGCGTGATGGCGGCCCCGGTGCTCATCACCCGCCGCCCGCCCGTCGACACCCGGTCGTCCTGCGGCCCGAGGGGCGCGCTCATCGGCTCGTCCGGCCATGCTGGAAAACGGTCCGTGCGATGATTCTCATGGTCGGCTCCTCAAGCCAGTAGCGGTCTCGCGTGCGCTGCCCTCGCGATGTAGAGGGCAGCAGCCGGTTACTCATGAGTCAACCCTCACCGCACCTGAGCGGAAACAGGCAACGCGCGTACGGCCCATCAGCAGAACTGATCATTGGCCGGCAAAAGGCGGGTGCGCGTACCCGGGCGCAGTTTGGGGCGATCAGTTTTGGTGATGAGCCCTCATCAGATTGCCGCTTTCCGTATGGCGGCTGATGGGGCTTGGCTGGTCGTGCGAAGCAGTGCTCCTGGGGGAAGGGGAACCGGCTCATGCGGCACATCGCTGTACGGATGTCACCTGATGATCGTCGCTGACGCCGACAGGGAGCCACCCCTGATCCCGGAGGGAGCGAGCTTGTCTGTCCTCAGCCGGGGCCCGGGCGCCACCATCGCCATGCTGGCCGGCGACCTTGACATCGCCACCACCCCGGCGCTGCGCCAGCGCTTGTTCGCCGTGCTCGACCTCGCCGGGCGGCTGCTCGTCATCGACTTGTCCGGGGTGTCGTTCTGTGACGCGGGAGCGCTGGCCATGCTGATCGGTACGCAGCGCCGCGCCAGGGGGCGGGGCATCACCGTCCGTCTCGCCGCCCCTAGCCCTCGGGTGACCAAGCTGCTGCGCATCACCGGCCTGGACCGGAGCTTCACGATCTGCGCCACCCTGGATGAGGCGCTCCCCGCGAGCGGGGATGCCCTGGCCGGGGCACCCCCGCTGCCCGCCGAGGGCCGCCCGGCGACGCGGGAAACCTGATCCCGCGCCAGGAAAGGGCAGGCATGGGCCGGGTGGCCATGGTGCTGGTCATGGTGATCCCGTTCCGGCTGCGGACAGGCTCGGCCCGTCCTCTGCCGGCATGGGCCGCGAGCGGTCAGCCGCCTCCTGGTCGCGCAGCTGGCCACCCTCCCATTCCCAGACGCCGAGCAGGACGCTCCCCGGCTCCTTCGGGGCCGTGGTGCCGGCCGCCGCGGTGATGCCGGCCAGGATGGCAGGGGAGTGCTCCCGGTTGCCGGCCTGGGCGGCCTGCCGCATTGCCGCGGCGGCATCCTGTTCGCGGGTGTGCGGCGGGATGGTGACGAGGTCAGTTCGCTGGCCGCTGGCGAAGATCGCGGTGAGCAGCCCGGCGGGCATGGTGGCGAACCAGCCAAGCCGCACGACGCGGCTGGCCGCCCCGGCCACCCGCAGCCGCCTGGGCCTGCTGGCATTCCAGCCGGCCGCGTCCAGCATGACCCGGGTGACGCGGCCGTGCAGCCCGTCCAGGGCGAGGATCAGCCCGGGCAGCTCCGCGGCCGGGTCAGCCGACCTGGGCCACCAGCCGCCGTCGAGCGGCGCGGGAGCGGCATGATCGCGTTGCAGGACCAGCCGCAGGTCCCCGGATACTGCCCGGTCCTTAATGTCTGTCATCTCGTTCTCCCTTGCACGGATCGTTGTGCACGTGGACGTCGGGGAAGATCAGGGAGAACTGCCCCAGCGCCCCGGCGTACGCGGCTTCTCGGTGGTCAGGCGGGCTGGCTGGGCGAGCCGCCGGGTGCGGCGGCGAGGCCGCTGCCGTTGATGCGGATGCCTTGCGCTGGCGTGGTAGCCAGGTCCGATGCGCGGGCGGTGTGGCCGCTGAGGATGTTGGTGTCGGAGGAGGTGCGGCGGGCGTGGATGAGGCCGAGGCCGCTGAGGATGAGCATGACGGCGGCGGCGATGAACGCGGCGATCGCGGCGATTCCGGCGATCGTGCCCATGGTGCCGAAGGCGTAGGCGTTCAGCAGCAGGCCGCGCAGGGTCTCGCCCTTGAATACGGTATTGACCTGGGCGGCTAGCGTGGCGTTGTTCGGCTGGGCGATTGCCTCGGCGGAGAGCTGGGCGTAGGTCTTGCCGCCGCCGATGACCTTGAGGTGGTTGGCGATGAAGTGGTCGGCGTAGACCTCGGCCTGAGTCCCAGTGGTCAGCTGCTGGCCGCCGTAGGGGCGCATGGCGGCGAATTGGGGGGCGGCGACGGCCGGGCTGTTCGCGGCGGGGAAGTAGATCTGCTGGGCGGCGAGCTGGGTGTGGACTTCGTTGCCGATGAAGGTGTGGGCCCAGGTCAGCAGGCCGCCGGCGGCGACCAGGGTGACCGCGAGGAACAGGCCGGCGGCGGCCATCAAGATGTCAAAGGTTCTGCGTCTCATGACGTTCTCCTTGGTGAGGAAGGTTCTGGGGTGGCTAGCGGGGACCGGCGGCGAGTTGCTCGCGGGCCAGGAAGGAGCCGAGCTCGGCGATGGTGGTCATCAGCGGGGCGGGGACTTGATTGCGTCGGTGACCCGGTAGTAGGCGACGGCGGAGACGTCGACGCTGACGTTGTCGCGGGTGATGATGCCCTGGGACTGGATCGGCATCGTCACGATCCGCAGCGGGACCCGGCGCAGCACGTCAGCGAACGGGATGATCAGCCGGAACCCCGGCGCCCGCGGCCCCCGCACCCGGCCGAGCCGAAACAGCACCACCACGACCACCAGAAGGATAATCAGGACTTGCATGATGCATCTCTGTTCATTATCGGAACGAGTTACCTGCCCCGTCCGCTCGGTGCCCGGTTATCTGCCGTGCCGTGGCATGCCGGCGGCACAGGAAAAGTAATAGCCCGGCCGGATCGGCATGCTCATGAGCGCTCGACCGGGAATGATCCGGTGACGCGCATGATCCGACCCGCTGGTCACCGGAACGACCGACGTTCGCGTTAACCCGTCACACTGGCAGATCGCGCCCGGTGAGGCGCTCCTCCCGGATTCCTGTCGTCCTTTGGCCGCAGTATCTTGCGCACTGCCCGAGGCATAAAAAAATCCCGGGCCCTGCCATGCCACCGCGGGTTTCGCGGGTGGACCTGCCAGGGGCCGGAGCAACATTCTCTACGATACACGCCTTTCCCTGGGAAGGGAAATTCAGCGGCACTTCGGGCGTACTTCCCCACCCTGGCCGTCACGGAGAATCCCGTGTAATCCGCGGGCTGGCCCGCGGCGACGACCTGGAGCCGATTCCGGTCGTGACCGCCACGGGCCCCAAGCACCGGGAAGTGGTGCCGACAGGTGCAGGAGCAGGCTCCGGCTTGTACACGGGCCAGCCGGCGTCGGCGTGCGCTCGCGGCGGTCGCCGTCGGCGCGGGTCGGCTCCGCCGACGGTGCCGGCTCCCGCGAGCTGGCGCATCGCTCGCTTGAACGGGAGCAGGAAAGCGTTCCGATCAAGGTGAGTTCTCGGCGTGTTGCGAAGCGGATCGTTATGCGTTATTTGCCGCATTCGCGTGGCTTGCGCCGCTTGTGGTCATCGTTAGCCGACAGCGGTCAACGGGCCTAACTGATTCAGACTTCGGGGGTGCCCGCCCCCAAAGTGTCAATCATTTAGGCCCGATGACGATAGGCGACCATGCGCGACGTGCCTGCCATCCCCGCCGTCCGACGGGCACCCGAGCACAAGCGAGGCACGATAGCGGATTTAGGCGCGCGACTCGCCGCAACGCCACCTTATTTTGAAACGCTTACCAGCGATCATGGATCAGCAATCGGCCGCCACCGGTGTCCCGAACCGCAGGGTGATCTACCGGCTGACCGGAGCCGGCCTGTCGCAGTGAGCTGGAGACGGGTCCGGTCTTGGCCGCCGCGGGAGGTCCGCCCTGGCGGGGCCGGACCTCCCGGGAGGCGACATGATCCTTAGCCAGTTACCGGGAAGGTGGTCCCCACAGGTGTCGGACAAGGCGCGCTCGGCCTCGGCCTGGGCCTATGTGTCCGACCAGGCTTGGTCGGTGTCGGTGTCGGTGTCGGTGTCGGTGTCGGCGTCGTCATGGTCGGGGTGGGGGTGGGTGTCGTCGCGGTGGGGGTCGGGGTGGGTGTGGTGGCCGTCGAGGTTGGGGTGGGTGTCGTCATGGTCGGGGTTGGGGTCGGTGTTGTCGCGGTCGGGGTTGGGGTGGGTGTTGTCGCGGTGGGGGTTGGGGTGGGTGTTGTCGCGGTGGGGGTTGGGGTGGGTGTGGTGGCCGTCGGGGTTGGGGTGGGTGTTGTCGCGGTCGGGGTGGGGGTTGGTGTGGTTGGGGTTGGGGTCGGGGTTGGTGTGGTGGCGGTGGGGTTGGGGTGGGTGTTGTCGCGGTCGGGGTCGGGGTCGGGGTTGGTGTGGTGGCGGTCGGGGTCGGGGTCGGCGGTGCGGTCGAGCAGCTAGGCGCGGTAATTGCGTCGTCGTCGAGGGTCACGGCCCCGTTACGGGCCAGCGCGCGGCCGTCGACGGTGTCCCCGGTGTCCACCGTGATGGACGTCAGGGCAAGGATGGTGCCCGCGAAGGCGGAATTCGTTCCCAGTGTCGCGGAACTGCCCACTTGCCAGAAGACGTTGCAGGCCTGGGCGCCGTCGGTGAGGATGACGCTGCTGGCCGAGTCGGTAATGAGCGTGGAGGGTGCCTGGAAGATGAAGACCGCGTTCGGGTCCCCCCGCCGTCCAGCGTCAGCGACCCGCCGACCTCCAGCGACGAGGAGGCGTTGTACACACCGGGCGCGAGCGTCTGGCCGGCGCCGATGAAGGCGGGGACGGCGGCTGTCGGGCTGCGCCCGGCAGCATCGTTGTAGGCGGTGGTCAGGTCAGACTGGGCGACCGCCGCGACGGCGTCGGCGCTGTGGATGGTGCCGCCGGTCACGATGCCGGGTGGGAACCCGGTGACCGCGGTACCCGGGCTCACGCCGAGGTCCCCGCTGATGCTGCTCGGGCCGGTGTTGGTGACCGTGGTCCCGGCCAGGACCGCGAAGCTGCCGGCCGTCCCGAGATCGACCGGGGCCGGCGCGGCAGTGGCGGGCTGCGAGGCCATGGCTATGGCTATGGCTATCCGCCGCGGTGGCGGAACCCCCGGCCAGCCAAGCATAGCGGACGCGCCGGCGCGAGGCACGGCTGCCGATATCCGTCATATGCGGTGCCTTTCTCTAAGGTCTGTTCTCAGGAATTAGGGCTTATGCCGGCCCGTGATGTCCTGGTTCCCGGCCGGCCTGGCCGAAAGCTGATTTCGGGTACCCGCTGGCTTACCGGGACGCATCCCGGTCCAGGGGTCTGCCAGACTATTGAACGCTACTAGAATTCGCCGTTGATGCGCAGGCCGACACGTCTCGCCGTCACGCGGATTCGTTGGCGCGGAATGCATTGCGCTATGCGGCCACTAATCGGGAGATTCTGGAAATTAGGCCGCTGTCCTGCCGTCCCGTTCGGCCGCTTAGCCAGGCGAAGCGCTTCATAGCCGGCTCGTCCGTGCTACGGTTTCCGAACGTAATCGCACGGCCTGGGCCGCGGCGTCCAGGACCGGGATCGTCCATTCCCAGGGAAGCCCTGGCTCATACGCCTTCTGAAAAAATGCAGAACGCCAGTCTTTAGTCCTTTCTATCCCCGGAGGCTCCTCGGTGCGTGATGACTTCCGATTTGACTGGCCTCGCCGCCGGGCCGCTAGAAAGGCGATAGTCGCCATTCCGGTCATCATGTCGGCCGTCGCGGCCCTGGCCTCGGGCTGCGGAACTGCTAGTCGGCCGCACGCCGCCGCCACGCCCCTGACCGTGCCGCCCGTCGAAGTCACCGCGGCGCAGATGGCGCGATTGCCAATGGCCACCACATACGGCACGACGCCCGCAGCGCCGCGAGATCCAGCCCCGTTCGCGGCAGAGACGGGGATCGTGCTGCATCCTGAGGCCACGCGCCTGGTCTACGCCCGGCCAGGCGGCCCGCCAGAAGCGGTGCTGCCCGCGAAGCAGCTCGGGGGCCCCACCTGGGTCCCGGTCGTGCAGTTCCAGCCAGGCTGGGACCGGGTGCTACTGCCGAGCCGGCCGAACCGGTCCACCGGCTGGATCTACCTCGGTGGCGGAGGACTGCAGATCGCCTACAGCCCCTACCAGGTAGAGGTCAACCTGGCTGACTACCGGCTGACCGTCCTGGATGCCGGCCGCAGCCTGGGATCGTGGACGGTAGCCGAGGGCGCCGCGGGCACCCCCACCCCCGCAGGACGCACGTTCCTGCTCGCCTCGCTGGCCCCGAGTCACCCGACCTACAGCCCGCTGATCCTTCCGCTCGGCCTGCACTCCGACACTCTGAGCACCTACGGGGGCGGTCCCGGCACGGTGGGCCTGCACGGCTGGCCGGACCCGGCCGTGTTTGGCCACGCGGTCAGCCACGGCTGCGTCCGGGTCCCCGCAGCCGCACTGCGCGCACTATCCCGGATTCCTCTCGGAACCCCCGTGATGATCACCAGCTAGCAAGCGAGGTCCGGGGCCGGCCCGCCGGTGCCCGGCGAGGCGGTCAGCCGCCCGCTACTTCGTCCCGGCCCGGACGGCGGCGCAGATGTCGACCTGGCCCGGGTCGACGCGGTGGCGTGCGCGCCGGTGGCGTTACCTGATCCTGCAGAACCAGCGGGGACTGCTCCTGGCCACCGTTCTGCGCGCCGGCGCTGGCGTTGTCTTCTGCACCGCCCTACCGGCTCACCAGCCGGTAATCCGCCGACGTCAGGCGAGCGCGGCAGGCCGGGCGGGACATCCACCGCGATCTCGCCGCCGAGCGTGAACCCGTCGGACAGGCGCAGGTGATCGCCGCTCCAGAAGCGTCCTGCGTCATACCAGCCGGGCCCGTGCCTGCCGGGCAGCAGGCCCATGGCCTGGTAGGTGACGGCGAGCACCTCCGCGCAGTAGGCAGTCTCCAGGTCGGCGTCTCCGATCTGGCGCCGGACAGGGGGCACCCGCCCGGACAGCCACCGGGAGACGAGCCGGGTGGTGGAGGGGAATGGCGTGCCGTCCATCCGCGCGATGGTGCGCAGGACCGCGTCCTCCATCTCGCTGGGGACCGGGCGATCCAGCTGACGTAGCCAAGCCCGCTGGCCGTACCGGGTGGACCAGACAATGACCGCCTCGCGCAGGTCGTGCAGCTGGACTCCGCGATGGCGGGTGCCTGACCACAGGTCCGGCAGGGACCGGCCGAGCTCGGCGTGCCACATCAGCGGCGGCAGGTCGCCGATGACGACGGACATGCCGACGTGGTTGACCGGGCTGTTAGTCGCCACCTGGATGGCACGGTCGGCCGCCTTGCGGCCGCGAAACAGCCACACATCCCCCGTACGGGCCAGGTCTAGCGCCTCGTCGAGGGTGATGGCGACCGCGGGCACGGTAGTAGCCTAGTCGCGTGCGCTGGCTGAAGGTACTGGGACTCGCAGCCTTCGCTGGCGTCGCCGCCGGCGGAGTGGTGATCGCCAGGGCCGAGCGCCGCCGCCGCGCCTACACCCCGCAGGAGGTCCGGGAGCGGCTGCACGCCCGCCTCGCCGAAGCACCCCAGACCAGCCCGCCTGCATCCGGCCCGGACCGCTCAGACACCGCGTGCGCATAGTTCTGCACGTTGATGATCGGCAAAACGCCGGTAGACGGCCACCCGTGCGTCCCGCCCGGCTGTCGCGCGCGGCAGGGCCGTGTCACTGAGAGGAGTGAGACTTAGCCTCCTCGATCCAGGCCTTGAGCTGATTCAGGCCGATACCGACGACCTCGCCATGTCGCGCGTTAATCATTTCCAGGAGATGACTGGGGTCGCGGTGGCGCAGTTCCTTGACTGACGCGACGCCGATGCTGTGCAGCATCTCCGCGTGCTTGGGGCCGATGCCCTTGAGCTCGGCCAGGTCGTTCGCCACGTATCTCTCTGCCATGGCCGGCACCCTCTCACCGTTGACTGTTTACCATTCATGCCCAGCTAAGCCGAGACATGCCGTTGCGGAAATAGCCGAACCGCGAAGACGCCATCACGCGCACCGATCACAGATCGGACCTGCAGCGTGCCAAACGGCGCTCGCGGCCTCTGGCCTGCGGCTTCCTGAACCGGACGGCGCTCTGGCCCGTTTCGACGGGCCTGCCCTGCCGGGTCAGCCGGAGAGGGTCCCGGTCTTGACCGCCGCGGGAGGTCTGCCCGCGCCACGAGCCACAGCACGCTGGCCGCGTTCGACCGGTACAGCCAGTCAGCGGCCCGGAGATTCCGCGGCGGCCTGGCCGTGTCGGCCAGGCCGCCTTTCGCGGGCATAGACCCGTGAGGGATTGTGCCGTTCACGCGGTTCCTTCTTCCTTCGCCGGAACGCGTCCGCCAGGGTCAGCCTGAGAGCGCAACGACGCCGCGCCCTCAGGCCGGACCCGCGTTCAGCGGTGCGCCCAGCCGGTCCGCCGCCGCCTGCTGCCGCTGTTCCCTCGCGACGTGAACAGGTGGAAGACGAGCAGCAGGATCGCCGCCCCGATGATGGCGGTCAGCCAGGTAGAGAGGTTGAAGAACCCGTTCAGGGTGTGGATGTGGAACAGCCTGGTGGCCAGCCAGCCGCCGCCCAGTGCCCCGGCCACCCCGATCGCGCAGGTGACGATGAGGCCCTGTGATCTGCGGCCGGGGATCAGCGCGTTGCCTAGCAGGCCTGCGCCGAGTCCGAGAACGATCCATGCGATGATGCCCATAACCGACTCCTCAGTCAGTGACGAAATTGACGTACGGGGGTAGCCGGTCCTGCGCGAAAGTTCGCGGTGGGAGGAAGTAACTCCCGCGGCTCTTGCCCTTTTCTAGGCCACGGCGCTTTTCCAGCGCCGGCCGAATAAAAAACTCCGGTCCTGCACTACCCCCGATCGGGGGTGCAGCTGCCAGGATTCCGGAGCAATACCTTTACTATACCCTGGCGCAGCGCTAATGTCCATCAGCGGAGTCAGCGCTCCAGGTCGGGGGAGAAGTAGCTGCCACCGGTGCTGGCGATCTGCTGTGGTGATGGGCGCATGCGGAATCGGTCATTTCGCGTGCGCCCAGGGCCTGGTTGAGTTATCTCATGACGAAACCACCGCAAGGCGAGCCGCTGCCGGATACGCCGTGCGCGTGCGGTCACGCCACTGACGAGCATGATTCCGTCGCTTCCCGCTACTGCCTGGCGACCGTCGCTGGTGGCCTGGTCCGGGACTGCATGTGCGTCCCGGCATCCGCGCCGCGTTCCCGATGACGGCGGGCCGTCCTGGTCCGCCGAAGAAATCCGTCCCGCCGGCCCCGGACTCGCCGTTGCTGCCGTCCCGGCCGCAGTTGTCGCCGCTGCGGTGGAGATGGCTGTCGGCGGCCGTGCTCGCGGTCGCGTTCCTGGCGTTCATGATCGTGCGCCCGGGCGCTGGCGGGACGCCTGTTCAGGTGCTGAGCTACACCAGCCTCGTCAGCGACGTCACCGCGAACAAGGTCTCGACCGCGGCGATCACCGCGGCGGGATCAGTGAGCGGGAAGCTCAGCGACGGCGGCGCCTACACCTCCCAGATCCCGGTCGCGCTGGATGACAGCGCCCTTCCCGCCCTCCTGCTCGGCCACAAGGTCCAGGTGACGGGAACCAGCGCGAGCCCAAGCCCGTGGCTTGGGCTGCTCGGCTGGATCGTGCCGTTTCTCCTCATCGTCGGGTTCTTCGTCTGGATGGGCCGCCGCGCCAGCAAGCAGTTCCCCGGGCGGATGGGCGCGATCATGGGCTTCGGCAAGTCGAAGGCCAAGGTCTACGACGAGGACAGGCCAAGCACGCACTTCGCGGACATCGCCGGCTATGAGGCTCCAAGGCCGAGGTCATGGAAGTCGTGGACTTCCTGAAGCATCCGGCCCGCTACGATCGCGCCGGCGCGGTCGGCCCGAAGGGCGTGCTGATGGTCGGGCCACCGGGGACCGGCAAGACCCTGCTGGCCCGGGCTGTCGCCGGCGAGGCCGGCGTGCCGTTCTTCGCCCTGAGCGGCTCAAGCTTCGTCGAGATGTTCGTCGGCGTCGGCGCGTCGAGGGTCAGGGACCTGTTCGCTGACGCCAGGAAGCGTGCCCCGTCGATCATCTTCATCGACGAGATCGACGCCATCGGCGGCCGGCGCGGTCCCGGCGGGTTCGGCTCGAATGACGAGCGCGAGCAGACACTCAACCAGCTGCTGTCGGAAATGGACGGATTCGAGCCGGGTGCCAGGGTGGTCGTCATGGCCGCCACCAACAGGGCGGAGATCCTCGACGCGGCGCTGCTGCGGCCCGGGCGCTTCGACCGGACGGTGGAGATTCCGCTGCCCAACTACGTGGAACGGACCGCGATCCTGGCCATCCACGGGCGGGGCAAGACGCTCGCACCCGATGTGGATCTCGACGTCGTATCGCGGGGCACGCCCGGATTCTCCGGCGCTGACCTGGCCAGCCTCGTGAACGAGGCGGCAATCAACGCCGTGCGCGCCGACCGCGCCGTTCTCAGCGCCGCCGACTTCGACGCCGCCAGGGACCGGCTCCTCATCGGCCGCCGTGACGCGTCGAACGCGCTGCTGCCGCGAGGAGAAGCATGCCGTGGCCGTCCACGAGGCCGGGCACGCGCTGGTGGCGGCGCTGTCGGAGCACGCCGATCCAGTCGCGAAGGTCACGATCCTTTCCCGCGGCGCCGCTCTTGGCGTGACCGAGCAGTTGCCCGCGTTCGAGCGTCACCTGTACCCCGAGAGCCACCTGACCGCCTCACTCGCCGTGCGCCTCGGCGGCCGCGCCGCCGAGATCATCGTCCTGGCGGAACCGTCGACCGGCTCAGCGAGCGACCTCGCGGGCGCGACCGAGCTCGCCACGCACATGGTCCGGGAGTGGGGGTTCTCCGCGAAGGTAGGGCCTATCAGCTACGGGCCGGAGGGGCCGAGCCGCGACAATCCCTTCGCCGGCCGCCCCTACGCCGAGGAAACGCAGCGTTCCATCGACCAGGAAGTAGCCAGGCTGCTGCGGGAGGCCGAGGACACGGCCACCAGCCTGCTCTGCGGGCACCGCGAGACTCTCGACCGGGTCATCGGCCTGCTGCTTGAGCGCGAGACGATCAACGGGTCGGACCTGGCGGCCATCGTCGGGGAACCCGGGCTGGCCGACCGCGATCAGGCCCGGGCGGCACTCGCCCTGACGATGACGGCGATCCCGGAAGCGGGTTAGCCAGCGAGTGCCGCCCGCCTGCTCGCCAAGGGCCGGGACGCCCGGGTGGGGTCACCCCTTACGGGGCGGCCTGGGGCCGGGCTGCCCGGGAACGGGCTGGCGTTGCCGCTCCGTGCTGGTGGGGGCAGGGATGGCCTGGGTGCCGTCGACGAAGGCGCGGGCGACGTCTGACAGCCGCTGGTTGCGGCTGCGCGCCTGGTCGCGCAGCAGGATGAATGCCTGGTTCATGTCGATGCCGAGGCGCTCGGCGAGCTTGCCCTTGGCCTGCTCGATGACGACCCGGCTGTTCAGCGCGGTCTGCAGCTGCTCGTTCAGGGTGTCGCTGCGGCGCATGCTGCGCTCGTGCAGCAGGCCGATGGTGGCCACGTCGGCCAGCGCCTGGCCGATGCGAACGCTCGCGGGGTCGAAGGCGCCCGGGGTGGCGCGGAAGAGGTTGAGCGCGCCGATGACCTGCTCGCGCAACCGCATCGGCAGGGCCTGCACGGCGGCGAAGCCGGCCTGCCCGGCGGCCGCGGCGAACCGGGGCCAGCGCTGGTCAGCGCCCAGTTCGGTGGCCGTTACTGGCCGGCCGGACCGGAAGCAGTCCAGGCAGGGCCCCTCGTCGCTTTGCAGCTGGAACAGCTCAAGCAGCCGGGCGGCCTCGCTGGACGCGGCGACCACGCGCAGCTCCCCGCGCGGGTCGGCCAGCAGCAGCCCGGCCGCGGAAACGTCCAGCAGCTCGGCGCTGCGGCTGGTCAGCACGTGCAGGAAGTCGATGACGTCGAAATCGGCGACCATGGTGTCGGTCAGCTCGACGAACGTCTCCGACAGCAGCTGCCCGTCCATCCGCTCACCCTCTCCACGAGATCAGCACGGCCCGCCGCACGGGTCCGCGGTAGCGCCGCCAGAGGGCGCCTCATGCCTCATCGTCGAGGGACAGGTCAGGATCAAGAGGCAGCCTCAGGCGGCGGGCGACGATGTCGCGGGCGACGTCGCGCCAGCCGTAGGTCGTTGACGTAAGCATAGGCCCGCAGCCGCGCGAACGCGTCGGTGATGCCGACGCCGAGCTGCTCGGTGAGCATGCCGGTGGCCTGGTCGATCTCCGCCCGGTGCGAGGCCAGGCCCGCGGGCTGGCCGCCAGGGCCTGCCCCTGGCCCGGCGGTGCCAGCCCGGTCCTGGGCGTCGAGCAGCAGCAGGGTCGCGGTATCGGCGAAGACCAGCGCGTCCCCCAGCTGGAAGTCGCTCAGCGGGCCGGGCCGGTCCCGGTACAGGCTCAGCACCCCGGCCCGGATCGCCCCGACCACCAGCGGGAACGCGAAGACCGCCGCCGCCCCGGCCGCGCACGCCGCCGGCGCGAAGGCCGGCCAGCGGTACCCCGATTCCCCGTCGGCCAGGTCCGAGGCCAGCGCCGGGCCGCCGGAGGCGGACGGCATCCAGCGACGGTCCTTCTCCCAGGGTCAGCTCCAGTTCGGCGAGCCGCTCGCTGACCTCGTCGGTCACCCGCATCAGGTGACCCGCGTCCGCGTCCCGCGCGGCGCTCAGCCAGGCGCCAGTGACCTGGACCCCGGGCACGACCGCCGCGCACACGTCCCCGGCCGACACCCGTCCGCCCCGCCTGGCCGCCTGCTCCGCGACCAGCCCCCAGATCCTGCCCTGCCGGCTCGCCGTCACCCGCACCGCCGGTCCCGGAGCGACACGACCACGACACGGCCGGCGCGCTCGCGGGTACTCAGATCAGCGCTCACCCTGCCTCGCCCTCCTCCTCAGCAGCAAGGCGCGGTCCCGGGCCCGGCGGCTAGTCCCTGAACACTACGCCGGATGGCGGGCCGTGTACGGTTCGTGGCATCTTGAGTCCGCCCGCATCGCGGCGGGCCGGGATGCTGTGCAGTGCCGGTGCAGGGCATATGCTGGTTAAGGAAATCATCTGCATGCATCCCGCGCCCGGCCAGGGCTGGGCTGCAACGCTTACCGCGTCGTCCCGGACCTCGGCGGCACGGCCTGTTATGGCCGGATTGGGTCCCAGGTGACGAGACGATGGGTCATTCATCACCAGCGCGTCCCGCGACGCGGCCGGGCCGCGCATCGCCGAGGCCCCGAGGCACCTCAACGATTGCATCCGGGATATCCCGCGACGCCGCAATTACCGCCCTTCGCCCGCAGGCGCGGACCAGGGTATGGAAAAAGCACAAGGAGGCCAAAAATGAGTGAAGAAGAGGCGCGCTGGAGCGTCGCTGACTGGCACGGCAAGATGCTCCTCGACCGTAACGGGGAAAGGATCGGGAAGCTTCAAGACGTCTACGTGGATGTCGAAACCGATGAGCCGCAGTTCGCCACGGTCAAGGAGGGGCTCATCAGGCACCACCTGACCTTCGTGCCGCTCGGCTCGCTCCAGGTCGGTCCCAACGATCTGCAGGTGCCGGTGACCAGGGAGCAGGTCCGTACTGCGCCCGATATCGAGATGCACGGCGACGAGCTTCTCCCAGGCCGACGAGTCCGCCCTCTACCACCACTTCGAGCTGAACTACACCCCGCCCGCCAGCCAGAGCGGCCGTCGCCTCGCCCGCCGTTAAGGGCAGGGCAGGCGGGTGGCCTGCGCCTACGGGGGCGGCGTGGTAGCTAGTCCGGTCAGCAGGATGTCGAGGCCGCGTTCGAGCTCGGCGGCGCCATCGTAGGAGGCCAGGGCGTGGGCGAGGCTGCGCAGCAGCGGGAATTCGCCGATCGGCAGCCGGTGCAGGCCGAGCCGCAGCAGGTCGTCGGTTTCGTCGGGGTTCTCGACGAGCTCTTGCAGCTCGTTGAGCAGGTGGCCGTTCAGGAAGCCGAAGAAGGCCCGGTAGACGTGCAGGGCGTCGGGCCCGCTGAACCCGGCCCGGGTGAGCAGCGCGAGGATGTCCTCGAGCGGGCGCAGGGTGCCGTGGGGGCGGAGCGCGAGCGGGGTGGCCAGCGGCCGGGTGACGAGCAGCGGGACCACGTTGGGGTGCGCGAGGGCCAGCGCGCGATAGCCGTGGGCGACGGTCCGCAGTTGCGCGGCCCAGTCGGGGTCGGCCGGGTCGACGCTGAGCTGGGCGAGCACGGCTTCCACGACGCCGTCGATCAGCGCCGCCTTGCCCGGCGCGTGCCGGTACAAGATCATCGGGTCCCGGTCCAGGGCAGCCCCGAGGCGGCGCATGGACAGGGCGTCAACCCCGTCCCGGTCGATGATCTCAAGCGCGGTCGCCAGCACGAGCTCCCGGGTGATCTTGCCGTCACCGCTGCTCGCGGCGTTCCGAGGGGCGGTCGGTGGGGTCATGGCGATGGCACCTGCTCTCCTGCGGTCCGCTCGATGCTACCCCCGCTCTTCAACGTAGATCTACAGCGTTGACATAGAAACCACCGTGGTATCTACTGTAGGTCTACAGCGTAGTCAACTGTAGGTGAGCCAATGACCACCATGGGATCACCAGGCCTAGCCTGCAGGAGGCGCCATTATGGAAGCCCTGATCATCGTTGTAGTCGTGCTCGTCGTGCTGATCCTGCTGGGTGGTGCGCTGGCGGCGAGGATTGTCAAGCAGTACGAGCAGGGCGTGCTGTTCCGGCTGGGGCGGGTGCGCGGGCCGCTGGATCCCGGGTTCCGGCTGATCGTCCCGTTCGTGGACGTGCTGCACCGGGTGTCGCTGCGGATCGTCACGATGCCGATCCAGTCGCAGGGCATCATCACCCGCGACAACGTCAGCGTCGACGTGTCCGCGGTGGCCTACTTCCGGGTCACCGACGCCGTCAGGTCCGTCGTCGCGATCGAGAACGTAAACGCGGCGATCAACCAGATCGCGCAGACCACGCTGCGGAAGGTCGTCGGCCAGCACACCCTGGACCAGACCCTGTCGGAGACCGACAAGATCAACCTGGACATCCGCAAGATCCTGGACGTCTCGACCGTCGAGTGGGGCGTCGAGGTCACCCTCGTCGAGCTAAAGGACATCCAGCTGCCCGACAGCATGAAGCGCGCCATGGCCAGGCAGGCCGAGGCCGAGCGGGAGAAGCGCGCCAAGATCATCAACGCCGAGGGCGAGTCCCTCGCCGCCGCCGCGCTCGGCGACGCCTCCGACATCATGATGGCCCACCCCCTCGCCCTCCAGCTCCGCAACCTGCAGAGCCTGGTCGAGATCGGCGTGGACAAGAACACCACCGTCGTGTTTCCCGCCCCGCTGATGACCACCATCGCCGAGCTCGGCTCCTTCCTCACCCGGGAGCAAGCCGCCGCCGCTCCCGTGCTCCCGCCCGGCGGCAAGGGCGAGTTGGCCCGCGTCACCGCCGCCAACGGAACCGGGTGACTTCAACACCAGCCTGCTGGCCTTCAGCAAGGCCAGACCATGAACACGACGGGCGGCACCAGTGCCGGCCGTGAGGAGAAATCACTGACATGACCGTTCAACCGAACATCGTCCTCGTGCACGGCGCATGGGCCGACGGCTCCTGCTGGAGCGCGGTCATCGAGCGCCTTCAGGGCCACGGCTACAACGTCACCGCCCCCCAGTTCCCCGAGTCCTCGCTGGCAGCGGATGTCGCCCGGCTCCGCCAGGTGCTGGACCGCCAGGACGCGCCGGTCATCGTCGCCGGGCACTCCTACGGCGGGCAGATCATCACGGCCCTTGGCACTGACGCGCCGAACGTCGCCGGCCTGGTCTACATCGCCGCCTTCGGCCTCGACGAGGGCGAGTCCATCGGCGGGCTCCTGTCGCAAGGCCCGCCGACCCCGGCACTCGCGCACTTGGACATCGACAAGCAGGGCTTCGCGTGGCTGCCTGAAGATGACTACGTCGAGTACTTCGCGGCCGATGTCGACCCGGTCAGGGCACGGGTCATGCACGCCGTGCAGCAGCCCCTGGCGGCGAGTGCCCTCCAGGACGTGATGGGCGTCCCGGCCTGGGCATCGCGCCCGTGCTGGTACTTCGTCGCTTCCGATGACCAGGCGATACCGCCCGCCGCCGAGCGCCAGTTCGCCGCCCGCATGAGCGCCACCACCATCGAGGTCCCGGCAAGCCACGTGGCGATGGTCTCCCGCCCGGACGAGGTCGCGCATCTTATCGAGACCGCGGCCAAGTCCGTCCAGGCCGAGATTAAGTGGTCTGGGCGCTAAGCCCGGACGGGCACGGTCCCGCGCGCGGCGAAGGAGTCGCGGGTGGCCTGCTGGCCGGTGCCGTTCTTCACGGCACGGGCCGGCAGGCCACCGGCGTTGCGGTGACTGCCCCTTGGGCGCGATTCGCTTACCGTGCCGCCGGCCGCGAGTTGGCCTGGCGGACCCAAGAGCCGCGTGCCATGCGGCGCTCTTCCTCGGTGGTTCCGCCCCAGATGCCCTCGGGCATGGCCTCAAGGGCGTAGGACAGGCAGCTCGCGCGGACGGCGCAAGGGCCGCAGACCGCCTTCGCCGCCTTGGCCTGCCTCACCGCCGGCCCGGCTCTCCCCGCGGCGGGAAAGAACAGCTCGGGATCCGCGCCCCCGCAGGCACCCCGCGACATCCAGCTCAGGGAGCCCGTCCTGGACGCTGCCGGCCGGTGCCTGGCGGCATCTCCCGGGGCCGCCGGCCCGGAACGGCACGCCAGAACCTGGTCCGCGCGGTGGCTAAGTCTCTGTGGCACTCGGGACATGCCCCTTCCTGGCGTGCGGGATCAGGGTCCCTGCCTCGCCGGGCGGCCCTTGGCGGGCGGGGATGTCGCGGCCCAGGGGCCCGCCCGCGTGCGCGAGGAGCGCGTCATCGAGGGTGGCGTAGATCGTGAAGCTCTGGTCCAGGCCGGTGATGCGCAGCAGCTTGGCCGCCTGGGGGCGGGGTGCGGCGAGGCAGGCGGTGATGCCCCGCCACCTTACCCGCCGCTGCACGCCGATCAGCATGGCTAGCGCCGCCACGTCGCAGAACGACACCCCGGACAGGTCGATGACGAGCAGTCGCGCGGGGCCGGGCACGTTGAGCAGGCGCTGGCGCAGCGCCTGGCTGCTGGCGATGTCAAGGTCGCCCTCCAGCATGGCGATGGTGGCGGCGGGCCGGCTCAAGACGGTCAGGCTCACCTGCGCCGGGACCCCGGCTGGCCCCACGGCGTCAATGGCGGTCATCACAGTCGCGTCCGTTCAGCGGCATGCAACATCAGTCGGTTTCCGTACCCAGGAGCGCGGATTCACACGACTAAGCAAACTCCATCCGCGGCCACGCGGAAATGGGCAATCCGGTTATGGCTCATCACCGGCACTGATCACCGCGGCCGGCCCGGGGAATCCCGGCCGGCTGGTGTCCTGGCTGACTTTTTTGCATCATGGGGAACCGGACTGGCCTGCTGCTGCGACAGGGAGTGCATGGGAGTGCGTGAACGGCCGCGGGCATGAGCGCCGCGGGCCGGGGAGCGTGATGACGCGGCATTGCTGCGCGCCGTGGCGCGCGGTGATGAGGAGTCGCTTGCCGCCTTGTACGACCGGCATGCCGGCTGGCTGACTGTCCGGCTGACGCGACGGTGCGCGACTGCCAGATGTCGTTGACCAGGCGGTCCAGGACACGTTCCTGGCCCTGTGGCGGGAGGCGGGCGCCTACCGCGGCGGCGGGGATGTGGCCGCGTTCATCTGGGGCATCGGCATCCGCCGCCTGATCGACGCGATCCGCCGCGAACACGGCGGCAGGCGGACGCCGCCGTGGCGCGCGGCGGCGCCGGACGTGGTCGTCTCGGCCGAGGACCAGGTGCTGGCCGGCATCGAGCACGGGCACCTGGGCCAGGCGCTGGCCGGGCTGTCGCCCGAACTGCGCGCCGCCATCGAGGCGACCGTGCTTGACGGCCTGAGCTGCGCGGAGGCGGCTGTCCTGCTGGGCGTGGCGGAGGGAACCGTCAAGTCCCGCTGTCATCGCGCCCGGGTGGCGCTGCGCGCGATGCTCGCCGGACAACAGGCCGGAACCGAGGGGACGGCACACCGCCGAGAGGCTTGGGGTACATCATGACGGGTTCATCTCCCGGCCCGGCCGGGCCGGTGGCCGGAGCCGCCGGAGCGGACTGGCACCCGGGCGAGCGACCTCCTGGCCAGCTTATGCCGCCGGGACGGCCGGGAGGTCACCGCCTGGTCGGTGGAGGCTCACCTGACCGGATGCGCCCGCTGCCGCTCGGTCGCTGTCGGCACATGCGGACCAGGAGCGACTCGCGCGCAACCGTTCCGTGCTGCTGGCCCGCGCGGCGATCGGCGACGGCGGCGGGTGCGGCGCGGCCTGCGCCGTTGCGGTGTCCCCGACCATCTGCTCGGCCTGCTCGGGGCGACCCCGTCGCTGCGCCTGTCCTGGTTGCTGTCCGTCCTGGCGGTGCTGGCAGTGATGGCCGGCGAGGCCGCGGCCGCCAGGTACGGCTGGATCCCGTGGGGCAGGTACGGCCCGGTCGCATCCGCCGGCCCGGCGGCTTGCCGGGTACCCCGATCCGGAGGTCCTGGCGCCGTTCCTGCTGGTTGCCCCGCTGCTCGTGCTGGCCGGGGTGGCGGCGGCGTTCCTGCCGGTGTTCGACCCCGCCTTCCGGCTGGCGGTCGCGGCCCCGTTCTCCGGGTTCACGTTGCTGCTGGCCCGTTCGGTCTCCGCGCTGGCCGCCGCGCTGGTCCCGGTGACCGCCGCCGCGTTTCTCCTGCCCGGGCCTGGCTGGCTGCCGGTCGCGCTGCTGCTGCCGACGCTGGCGTTGTGCGCGCTCGCGCTCGCGGCGGCGACCGTCACCGATCCCCGCGCCGCCACCGTCGTGGCGGCGGGCTGTGGGCGGTGTCGGCGGCGCTGGCTGGCCGCGGATCATGTTCCGCTGCTGATCGTGACGGCGAACGCCCAGTTCGCGTGCGCCGCCGTGCTGTGCGCCTGCGCCGTGGTGCTGCTGGCGCGCCATGACCGATTCGAGTGGGGATGGACGAGATGACCCTGAACGTCAGTACCGCGGCCGTCCGCGTCGACGGCCTGTCCCGGCGGTACGGCGCCATCCGGGCCCTGGACGGGGTCGATCTCACCCTGGAGCGGGGGATCACCGGCCTGCTCGGCCCGAACGGCGCGGGGAAGACGACGCTGCTGTCGATCCTGGCCACCGTCGGTGAGCCGGACGCGGGGCGGGTGTCGGTCGTTCGGCCTGGATCCGCGCGACGCGCCGCAGCGGGTCGAGATCCGCCGCCGGCTCGGCTACCTCCCCCAGGAACTGGGCTATCACCGGCACTTCACGGTCGCGGGCTTCCTGGACTACGTCGCGATCCTGAAGGAGATCACCGACCGGCGCCGCGCGCCGAGGAGGTGGCCCGGGTGCTGGCCGCCGTCGGCCTGGACGACCGCGCCCGCACGCCGGATACGGGCCTTGTCCGGCGGGATGCGCCAGCGCCTGGGCATCGCCCAGGCCCTGCTCGGCCAGCCGGAGCTGCTGATCCTCGACGAGCCGACGGCCGGGCTGGACCCGGAGCAGCGGCTGCGGTCCCGGGAACTGCTGTCGGGCCTGCCCGGCGACCCGGTGATCGTGCTGTCCACCCACCAGGCCGACGACATCGCCGCGATCTGCCCGAAGGTCATCGTGCTGCTCGCGGGGCGCGTCCACTTCACCGGCACCCCGGCCGAGCTGGCCGCCACCGCCGCCGGGCGGGTATGGGCGGCCGGCGAGCGCGACGCGCGTGCCCACCTGTCCTGGCGCGGCGGCGACAGCCGGTGGCGGCACATCGGCGACAACCCGCCGGCCGGCGCGGAACTGGTCACGCCTACGGTCGAGGACGGGTACCTGCTGCTGTCCCACGCGGCAGGCGCGCGGTGAGCGTCGAGCGAGGGCGGATCCTTGCTCCCCGGCACGGACGCCCCGGCCCCCGCGCGCGATGACGGCGGGCCAGGCGTCACACCGGGCCGTTCTCCACGGCCGCGGACAGTTCTTGCCCTGGCGGGGGTGGAGGCGTGGCTGCTGGTCCGCAGCCTCCTGGTGCTGGCCGGCCTGCTGGCCGGCGGCTTCGCGATGTGGCTCTACTTCCGCCAGGCGCAGCTGCTGTGGTGGGATGCCTCGTGGCGGATCGGCTGGGGGCAGCTCATCCTCGGCAGCACCGTCCTGGCCGCCGCGCAGCTGGCCGCCGGGCGGCCCCGCCGTAACGGCATGGCCAGCCTGTACGCCAGCTTCCCGGCCGCACCCGCCACTCGTGCTCTCGGCCAGCTGGCCGGCCTGGCGGGAGTGCTGCCCGCCAGCGTCGCGCTGGGCGGCGTTACTGCCGCCGTGGTGCAGGCCCGCGGCGCGATCGGCACCCCGGATATCGCCATGCTGGCAGGCGGACTGCTGGTGGTGATCGCGGCCGGAGCGGCCGGGGTCGCGATCGGCACCCGGTTCCCGCACCCGCTGGCCGGCGTGCTCGGCGCGATGGTGCTGCTTTTCAGCTGCCTCACGTCTCACCTGACGTCGGGCCCGGCCATCTGGCTGGTCCCCTGGGAGCTGGAGGCGGACCAGCTAGCCAACCTGCCCGGCCCGCTCGCCGGATACCCGCCGTCCGGTGCGCACGCGGCGGAACTGGCCGGCCTCGCCGTCCTGGCCGCGATCCTGGCACTGGTGCTCACTGTCCGCGGCGCCCGGGCACGCGCCGGGCTGGCGGCGGCCGGCATCGTCGCCCTGGCGGCGGTCTGCCTCGCCGGGGCGCTGCAAGCACGGCCTGTCCCCACCGCCGACCTGAACCACCTGGTAACCGAGGTCGCCGACCCCGCCTCGGTCCAGCACTGCACGACTGCGGGCCAGGCCAGGTACTGCCTCTATCCCGGCTTCGGCTCGGTGCTGCCGTCGCTGGAGGCGCCGGTCGGCGGAGTGCTCACGCACCTGCCCGCGCAGCCGGGCCAGCCGCTGACGATCAGGCAGGTCGCATTCGTGGCCCTTCCCGATGCGACCCTCACCCACGGTCACTCCGATCATCAAATCTCCCAGTGGTTCGCACGGCTGCAGCAGGAACAGGCCAACGCCACCGCCGCCCCGGCGGCGGCGATCTACGTCGGTACCTGGCCTCCCGCTGGCCGGCAAGGTAACGCGGAACTCAGGCTGGCCCTGGATGCCGCCGACTGGGCGCTCGGCCTCCCGGGACCCAGCCTCTCTCCCATGAATTCCGGAGGACCTCCGGAATGCGTGCCAGTCGACCAGGCGCGGAACGCGATCGCGATCTGGCTGGCCATCCTCGCCGCCCGCCCCTCGGCCAGCGCCCTGCGGGGTGACCTGGGCCCGAACGATCAGGGGATCCCAGTTGACAACACGCTCGTCCCGACCTGGGGCCCCTCGTTCAGCTACGTCACGCCTTCGGTGGGCCTCACCAGCGACACCACGGCCGGGTACCTGCTGGCCAGCGAGATGACCAGGATGCCGCCGCGGAAGGTCAGCCGCATCCTGGCGGGATCGTGGAGCCGGTGGCTGAACTGGCACACCACCGACGCGCAGCTCGCTACCGCGCTCGGGCTACCGGTGCCCGCCGTCGCCACGCCGCCACTTCCGCCCGGAGCGGCCGGACCGGGCAACCAGTTCCCGGTGTGTACCTGACAGCTGTTCCTACCGCGATCCCACTGACCCCAGCCCCACCAGGAGATGATGGTGGCCCCGCAGCCCTCGAAACAGTCCCGAGCCTCACAGCCGGCAGCACCCCGCCCGCACCGGGCCAGCCGGCTCGGCCGGGCCAGCTTGCTCGGGCCGCCCGGCGGTCCTGGCTCCGCGTCCTCGCGCTGCTCATCCGGCCCACTGCCCAGGCGATGCCGTGGGGCACGCTGCTCGCCGGGTGCCTGGCCGGCCTCGCCTACCTCGCCATCCTGGCTCACTTCGCCCACGCCGACGGCTCGCCCCTCGACTATGGCAGCGCCCGCCTCGCCTTCCTTCCCGCCGCGGCAGCGCTGGCATTCGTCCCCCGCACCCCGTTCCGGCCACTGACGCAGGTCACCCCCGTCCCGGCCTGGCTGGCCCCGGTCGGCCAGCTGCTCCTGGCCGCCCCCGTCCTGGCGGTGACCTGCTGGGGGGAACTGCGCATCATCGCCTACACCGTCCCCCCGCACGCCATCGGCCACCGGCTCCACGTCTACCTCCTGATAGCCCAGCTCACCGGCTGGTGCGCGATCACCGTGGCCGCCGCCGCGTGGGTCAGCCGGTCCCGTTATGCCGACCTCAGCGGGGCCGCCGCCGCCCCCGTCAGCTTCGCCGCCATCGCCCTCGCCTGGTACACCCCGGGGATCAGCCACATCTTCCTCACCCCGCCAGCGTCCGCGGACACGGCGGCCGTCGCGTGGTCCGCCACCGCGCTGGCGGCGTCGGCCCTGGCCTGCCTGGCGCTGCGGGACCAGTGGCACCGCTACGCCCGCAGGTAACGCAGGCGTGGCGCCGGTCCTTCACGTAGCCTCTGGTCATGAGGCACCAGGTCCTAGACGCCCGGGGGACGAGGATCCACTGCGTGGAGGAAGGGGCAGGCCCGCTGGTCCTGCTCGTCCACGGATTCCCCGAGTCGTGGTACTCGTGGCGTCATCAGCTGCCGGTGATCGCTGCGGCCGGCTTCCGGGCCGTGGCGATCGACGTCCGAGGGTACGGGAGGTCCTCCGCCCCCTTCGATGTCGAGGCCTACGGGATGCTCCAGCACGTCAGCGACAACCTCGGGGTCGTGGAGGGACTGGCCGGCCAGGACTCGCGGGCGATCATCATCGGCCACGACTGGGGCGCGCCGATCGCCGCCCACTCGGCCCTGCTGCGACCGGACATCTTCACCGCGGTAGCGATGCTCAGCGTCCCTTACAGCCCCCCGGGCGGCCGGCGGCCCACCGCGGCCTTCGCCGAGATGGGGAGGCTGGCCGGCCCGGAGGAAGAGTTCTACATCAATTACTTCCAGGAGCCGGGACGGGCCGAGCGGGAGGCCGAGGTCGACGTGCGATCGTGGCTGCTCGGCTTCTACGTCGCGGCGTCCGCCGACGGGGTGAGGTCGGCGTCAGGCGCCGGGACCATCGCCACCGTGGCTCGTGGCAAGATGCTGCGCGACCGCTTTCCCGCACCCGGCCCGCTTCCCGGTTGGCTCACCGAGGAGGACCTCGGGTTCTACGTCGAGGAGTTCGAGCGGACCGGGTTCCGTGGGGCGCTCAACCGCTACCGCAACGTCGACCGGGACTGGCAGGACCTCCAGCCGTGGAAGGGCGCGCCCATCCAGGTGCCGTCCCTCTTCATCGGAGGGGAGAAAGACGGTCCGACTATGTGGGGAAGCAGGGCCATCGCCCGCTTCCCCGACACCCTGCCGGGCCTGCGGGGCACCCACATCATCCCCGAGTGCGGTCACTGGGTCCAGCAAGAGCGCCCCGATGAGGTCAGCCGGCTCCTCGTGGACTGGCTGAAGTCGCTATAGCATCCGCGCGGCCGGCTCGGTCCGACGACCGGAGTCCAGGAAATCAGTGAAATCCTGAGATGTGCCATGTATTGCTTCGCTGGAAGCGTTCGAGCGTGCGGCGGCCAGGTTCGAGATCACCGAGCTGAATCTGATGATCGAGCCGTCGGCCGGCGCGACGATCCGCCAGTCACTGGATCAGTCCGGTCTGGTGCTGCTCGGCGAGGTTCACGGGGTCAGGGAAAACCCGCTGATCATCCGTGCGCTCATGCGGGCCTTCGGGCTGAGCAGCCTGGCGCTTGAGTGGCCTGCGGACCTGACCGGGGTGATCAGCGAATTCGTGGCGGGGGGCACGCTCGCCGATCACCCGCTGCTGTGGCTGGGCGACGGCCGGATCACCGCCGGCCACCTGGCAGTCCTGCGCGAACGCGCCAGGGCCGGGCCGCTCGACCTGGCGCTGTTCGACGGGATAGCCGGCGCGGACCGGGGCGAGCTGCAGCCAGTCGAGGCCACGGCCGACCAGATCCTGGCCGGCGCGACGGCGGCATCGGGCACGCTGGCAGTCGCGGGCAACGAGCGCACCTCCACCAGCCCCGGATCCCGTGCAAGCCCGCTCGGCGCCTGCCTGTCCCGGGAGCGCCCCGGCGTCCGCGACATCCGGATTAAGTACGGCCGCGGAGGCTTCTACAACATGCGGCCGTCCCGGATCTATCCCAGCGTCAGCATCTGGCCCAGCCAGATCCGCCTTTACCAGGAAAACGGAAGCCTCATCCTCGAACTGCCCGAAGCCACCGAGGCAATCGTCCCGCACCGCCCTCGCCCGTGGCCGCAGTTCCCCCGTACGGCGCCCTGACTCCGGGGGCTGCCATCCGAGGGCGCCGTCATTTGGCCAGGCCTGATACGAGGTTGATTGTCGTGGCGATGATCACGGCGACCAGCGGGAACGACAGCCAGGCGTGCCGCAGTGCGGTCCGCCGGATCTGCTTGGACTGGATGTCGGTGTCGGAGACCTGGAACGTCATGCCGATCGTGAAGGCCAGGTAGGCGAAGTCGGGGTAGTCGGGCGCGCCGGTGCCGTTGAAGTCGATGCCCCCGGGAGTGCCGGTGTAGTAAAGCCGCGCGTACTTCAGGGCGAACACCGTGTGGACCAGGGCCCAGGACTCGAACACGGAGGCCACAGCCAGGCCTGCCTGCAGGTACGCCGCGGTACCGCTGGCACCGCCGGCGGCCAGCAGTACCACCCCCACGGCGATCAGGCTGGCGATCGCCGCGCCGAGCAGGACCAGGTCAGCCAGGCCACGGCCGGGATCCTCCCGCCGGGCGAAGGCCTCGGCCGACTCCGCGTCGAGTCTCCATACGGCGGACCACGTCCAGCTGCCGTAGACGAGCGCCAGGATGTCCCACCCGATCAGCGGCGCGGCCCGGCTTGCCCCTGCCACCGCGGCGGCCACGCCCACCGCAACGGCTGCGCAGAAGGACACGAGCAGTTTCGTCCGGGCCGATGTGGGTGCCCGGGAGGCGCCCTGGCGACGTGTGGCTTCAGGTGACATGGCACCAGGATGGCAGCTTCACCGCATTCCTCGCGTTCGTCGCAGCCGCCAGCGGGGGAGGGGACGAACCCGTGGGTTGCCGCCCCGCCCCGGCGGGGAGATAGCAGGAAGCCGCAAGCCTCATCACTCAGGCCGTGTTCGTGCTGTCGCAGGTCGCTGTCCCAGTGAACATGATGTCGGAGGGCAGTAGTGCGTATTGGATCGTTGCTACTTCTGGTCTGGCTGCTCATCGGCGCCATCGCCGGCGGCCAGCGCGGTTACTACCGGGGTCACAGCGCGAATTGCGCCAAGGTGGCCACGGTCGCCGCGACGGTCCTCGCGGGCCCGCTCAATTACGCCGGCATGCACCCGAGGATCTCCTGCAAGACACTGCGGCCGCGCAATTGACCCGAAGGCCGCCGGGACGCACGACTGGCGTACCAGCGCAAATCACCGAGCCTGGACCCCGAGCTTCTCTTGTGCTCAGGAGGGCCTGCTGGCCGCGGCTTGTGACGCGCCGGCCAGCGCGTCGATCGCGGGCAGCGCGGCGGCGAGCGCGTCCAGGTGCTCGCCCGGAAGCTGGCTGAGCAGGCCCGCGAGCCGCTCGGCGCGGACGGCGCGGCGGCGGGCCAGCAGCGCCCGGCCCTCCTCGGTGATGTTCACCACCACGATCCGCCCGTCCGCCGGGTCGGTGCCGCGGCTGGCCAGCCCGGCCTCCTCAAGCCGGCCAATCAGCTGCGTCATCGCGGGCTGGGTGACGCCCTGGGCGGCCGCCAGCACCGTGGTCCGGCTAGGGCCTTCCCTGTCCAGCGTCGCCAGCGTCGCCAGCGAGGTGAACGACACCTGGTACGGCTGGCCCAGCGCGCGCATCAGCGACATGATCCGCTCCAGCCTAGGCGCGAGGACCCCCGCCAGGCCCTCGCTCGTCAGGGGCGTGCCGGATTGATCCACGGGGAAATTTATATCACATGCTTATGTATCTCTGGGCGGGCGGACAACGGCACGCCGACGCGATGGGGTTACGGACGGGAAGGGACGCGTCACTGCCAGCATGATCAAGCACTGCCGAGGGATCGGTTTCCCACTATCACGTCCCAGGCGGGCGGCTCGTGAACCTGCCCGCCCAGCGTGGTGACGGCGTGGCCCAGACGGGAACGGCGCAACCTCCCATCGCAGGTCAGAAGGTTATCCGGCCGATTTCCTTCCCGCCAGGCAACTGGCAGGTTGCCGACGTGCCGACTAGCTTGAAATTGAAACCGGTCAACTCCCGGCCGGCCCGGACTATCAATTGGGAGAAATCATAATGAGCATAGCCGCCAAGAAGGGACCCGTGATCAGCGGCACCGCCGGGCGCGCCATCGCTGCTGCCGTGAAGCGCTTCCGGAACGCCGACATCCTGGCCAAGGGCAGCCTGCGGGCCGCGGCCAGGGCCCTGGCTGTGACTGAGGGCGCCGGCGCCGGCGATGACAACGGCCAGCGCCGCCGCCTCGCCCGCCAGGTACGGGGCTGCGGCCTGGATATGCTCGCTGAACAGGAACATTCCGAGCAGGCCGGCCGACAGCGGGTCAAGGATCGTGAATCCGGGCTGCGACGCCGCGAGCGGGCCGGCCGCCAGCGCACGGGAGGCCAGCACCATGGTCGCCGCGCCGGCGACGATCAGTACGTACGGTGGCCAGCTGGCGAATATGGCGCCGATGCCGTCGCCCAGGCGCGAGCTGAACGATGAGCCGGACGTCAAAGCCCGCCACCTCCTCGCTCCTCGCACCGAGGCGTTGGCACACCGAGGCCGTGGCCGTGCAGAAGCTTGCGGCCAGGGCAAGGAGGATCGCCTTCTCCATTAGCCCGGCCAGCCGATAGCTGTCATGTAAGCCACGGGAGTGCAGCCAACGCGACGTCACCCGCCGCGCCGCCTAGGGACGCCCCGCCCCGCCCCGCGCCGCGAGAGCGTCACCCGCCGCACTGACCCCTCCCACCACTCCGAACTCTGCCAGCCCCATCCGTCCCGAACCTCAGCAGCCGCACAGGACACTACCGTTTGCTTCCCATGCGAAACGGCCCTCCCAGGACCTCAAAAAGGCCCTTAAAAGGGCAGCTTCGCATGGGAAGCGAAATCCTGAGGCTGGTGTGACTTCCGCTCCGGGCGCCCAACCCGCATCGGGACCGCGCCGCGCGACCGTCAGCCGCGCGCGGCGGCAAGCGCCGCGTCCGCTGAGTTCCCCGAGAACCGCGATCAGCAGTCGTTCCCCGTTGATGGACAGGAAGTTCAGGCCGGGGTGGCCCCAGGTCAGATTGCTGCCGGGATCGCGTGGCCGGACAGGTAGTCGTCCAGCTCCAGGAAATGCAGCAGCGCCTCGCGCATGCCTTCCATGCCCGGGTCCCCAGTAGCGCGTGCAGCGCACTGGAAGCAGGCGCCTATCGGGGTGGTCGAAGGCGCCGATCCCGTCGGGATATCCTCAGGCACCGCGGTGGAGGACGGCGTCGGCGTCCCGCCCGAAGCGGCGCAACTGGCTGCCCGCGGCGATCTGGGTGACGCCATAGGTCAGCGTGAACAGGCCGTAGAGCAGCGCGAGGGTGAGGGCGCCGACGCCCGGACGGGCCAGCAAGACCACGCCGAAGGCGACGGATACCAAGCCGCCGAGCAGGAACAGCGCCCGGGTGCCCGCGCTCTCCCCGGCGGCGAAGGCGGTGAGGAACTCGGCGACGCCACCGAAGATCGCCCAGAAGCCCACCACGTACACGAGCACCAGCACGGTGGGGCCGGCCAGGCGAGCGCGAACACGCCCGCGGCCCTGGCCGGTGGCCACCTGACCGGCTACCAGGCGATCCGCACGCGCGACAGTCCGGGGAGCCCAGGCCAGGCGTTCTCCGTGTGGGTGAACGCCGTCGACGTCGGCGGCACGCGCGTCGGGCTCATCTCCGTGACGCCCGCTGGCGGTAGCGTCGGCGAGTTCCGCCCGCTGCCGCCGCCAACAGTGCGTGAACTTGGTGACGTGGTTCTCGGTACCGTCGACGGCGCCTGGCGGATCGATCGCATCAGCCAGGACGTCACGGCGTTCCTGGGGATCACGCCGGAGCAATGCCTCGGCGCCCCGGTCCTGGGAGCGATCCACCCCTCGGACGTGCCCGGCTTTCTCGCTGCCGTGGAACACGCCCGCCGGGGCGAGCGCTCGGTCGCGCTTGTCGTGCGCCTGAGCGCCAGGGAACCGCAACGGTGCGAGGTTTCGGCTGTTTTCGCGGTTGTCTCGCCGGAGGTTCCTCCCCCGATGGCCTTCGCCCTCATCCGGGTCGGCGCCGGCACCGGCCCGGCCGCCGACGCCGCCCGCGAGTCGAGGCTGGAGGCGCACATGCTGCGGATAGCGGATGAGCTGCACGCGGCAGGACTGCTTCCCCGGCTCGAGCGGCTGCCCACCCTCGCCGGCAACCCGCGGCTCAGCCTGCTCACCAGCCGCGAGTGGGCGGTGCTCACCCGCCTGCTCGACGGCCAGCGGGTCGCTGCCATCGCCGCCGACCTCGTCGTCAGCCAGAGCACGGTCCGCAACCATCTGTCCTCCATCTACGCCAAGCTGCGCGTGGACGGCCAGGTTGACCTGATCCGGACGCTGCGCGGGGACTAGTGCAACTACTCTGGTAGCGTCAGCCTGGTCGTCGACCTGGAGGGCTACTTCGTGAGCTGAGCTTGCGGGGGGCCGGGCTGGTCCTGGCCGCAGCTTCCGGGCCGATCTGGGACTGTATTGCTCCTGTGCTGGCGCGAGACCCCGGAAAGGGGCACCCTGGAATTAATGAACAGTGCCAGCGCCGGGAACCGGCGTCATCTGCCCTCAAGTCCGTTCAAGCCTCCGCCCGAGGCGCCTCCCGTCGAGCGGTTCGAGCTGAACGACCTGGTAACCCACGACAAGTACGGCCTCGGCCGGGTCATCGTTGTTGAGGGCGATGCCGCCGTCGTCGTCGACTTCACTCCCAAGAGAGTGCGCATCGTGACACCGTTCGCCCGGATGACCCGGCTCTGACGAAGCCGTCAAGAGCGAAGTCGCTCGCGGGCGGGCGAGATCCGGCGGCCCGCCCTGAGGTCATGCCCGCGTGGCCGCCATGCGGTGGCCCTGCTGCAGCACGGCGATCATCGCGAGGGTCGATTCGGCGCCCTGGTTACGGCTGCGTCCCGCGCCGGTCAGGCCGTCGCTGCAGCCGCCGGTCCGCTCGTCGAACAGGGGTGTCTTGGCGTCGTTGTCGCCAAGGAACCACGCGACGCTCATCGTCACGCCCGCGAGCCACCTGTCGTTGCCAGTGATCGCCGCCGCGCGCACGCACGCGTCGGCTAGCGCGGCTACCTCGGCCGGCCGCTGATCGGCGGCCGGCCGGCGCTCGCCCGGGCTCAATCCGCGCGGGGACACCACCGACAGATGGCCATCCCGGGTCTCGGTGGCCAGTAGCCATTCCAGCATGCGCAGCCCGTTGCGGAGCAACCGGTTATCTCGCAGGTAATGGCCGGACACGATGACGGCCTCGGCGATCGCCGCGTTGGCCTGGCTGAGCCTGGGCGCCGGCCACGGCCACGCGGCGTCCGCGGCGGGATCGCCGATGGCGATGCTGGCCCGGTAGAGCAGCGCGAGCGCGGCGTGGTGGCCAGGGTGGGAGTCAAGTACCTCGGCCGCGCCGAGCGACGCGAACGCCATGGCGTGCGCCGAGGGCGAGGAGACCCGCGCCCCGCGGCAGAACCGGGTGAACGACTCCTCGCGTATCCCCGCGGTCGGGCCGCGCGCGGCGGCGGTGCCCAGCGCCCACATGGCGCAGCCCCACCCGTCCTCGGTCCCGGGCTGGTCATGCCACCGGCGGTCGTACCCCAGGTGGTTACGGAACTTTCCCCCCAGTACCTGCGCCTGGATGAGGAAGTAGAGATAGCGGCGGCCGAGGGCGACGAGTTCCGGCGACGGCGACGGCTCCCGGCACACCACCAGCAAGCCGCGCGCGACGTCGTCCACGCTGTAGCCGTCCTCGTGCAACGGCACGACACCGTCCGCGTGCTGGAGCAGGCCGATGTTATCGGTCAGCCGCTGCAAGTGCCCGAATGGCGTAACGGGGTAGCTCATGCAGCCAGGTGGTTCCGGGAGAATCTCATGGCACACCAGAGGCGGACTCGAATGGCCTCGCGTGCCCGCCTGTGTCCAGGGCAGCGGCTGAGCGTCCTCCATGGCCTCGCATGGTGACGCATCACGAGCTTAGCCCAGCATGCCCTGGCCGCCTGTCGCGGCGTGACCGCCCAACTGCTGCATTCAGAAACTAGCAATGGCGTTCCGGAAAAAATATGTGATAATTTGTCGCATGCCTACCTGGGGCTTCCTGACCAACCACGCTCTGGTGCTGCTTTGCATCGCCCGTGACCCCGGCGTGCGCCTGCGCGACATCGCCGCGTCCGTCGGGATCACTGAGCGTAGCGCATTCGGGATCGTTAGTGACCTCACCGTGGCGGGATACATCGTGAAGGAGAAGGGCGGCCGCCGGAACCGGTACCAGGTGGAGGCCCACCTTCCGCTGCCGGAGTCAGCCGACAAGCGCCTGGCCATCGGCGACCTGCTGTCCCTCCTCGGGGGAGGGGAGGGCGCAATGCCCCGCCGCCGAGGACGGGCGGACACGGTCAGGACTGAGCCGGCACCGCGGCGGGCTGGCTCGATCACCACCGGACGGATTGGCCTGCCGACGGCGTCAAGGTGGCGCAGCACCTGGGCATAGGACCCGATCAGGCTGGTCCGCGCGTACGGCACGTCCCGGTCGGCGCAGAACGCGGCCACGAGTGCCTGCGCCCGGCGCAAGTTCGGCCGGGGCATGGACGGGAAGAGATGGTGCTCGATCTGGTAGTTCAGGCCGCCGAGGGCGAAGTCGGTGAGCCAGCCGCCCCGGACGTTGCGCGAGGTCAGCACCTGGCGGCGCAGGAAGTCGGTCTTGTCGCCCGCGGCCAGGACCGGCATTCCCTTGTGGTTGGGCGCGAAGGAACAGCCGAGGTAGAAGCCCAGCAGGCCCTGCTGGACGACGATGAAGACCACCGCCTTGACTGGTGACAGCACGAAGAACACCGCGCCGAGGTAGATGGCGAAATGCGCGGCGAGCAGCGCCGCCTCCCAGCGCCCGGTGCCGGCCGCCGGGTCGTGCCACCGAGCAGATGCTGGACACGTGCAGGCTGAGCGCCTCGAGGAACAGCATCGGGATCGAGCAGGTATGCCTGGTAGCGGAAGATCAGCCGCTGGACGCCCCGCGCGGCCCGCGCCCTGGCGCCGGTGAATGCCAGCACGCCGATCATGATGTCCGGATCGGCGCCCTCGGTGTTCGGATGGGCATGATGCCGGTTGTGCTTGTGGGTCCACCAGCCGTGGCTTAGCCCGGTGCCGAGGTTGCCGCACGCGACGCCAAGCAAGACGTTGGCCCGCCGGGAACGGAAGACCTGGCTGTGCCCGGCGTCGTGGGTGAGGAAGCCGACCTGGGCGAAGACGATCGCCAGGAAAACCGCGACGGCCAGCTGCCACCAGGAGTCCCCGATGACGGCGAAGGCCGCCCAGCCGAGCACGAGTGCCCCCGCGGTCAGCGTGATCTTCCAGGCGTAATACCGCGGGCGGCGGTCCAGCAAGCCTGCCCGCCTCACCTGCCTGGACAGGGCGGCGTAGTCACTGCCAGGCTGGCTGGCAGGTTCGGGTGTCACATGCGGCTCCTCAGCGTCGGGTTCGGTCAGGCTGATCTGCTACCACCAGGGAGCGGAGTGAACCTGAGACCTCGATAATCGGTGGGCTGATTCTGGAAACTTCTTGCTAGTTTCCTGCTGCCAATATAGGCTAGGGCGCAGCGCTAGGCGCCAGTCACTATCGGCGGCTGCCGGGCGCACGTGGTCCGGATCCGACGAGGACCATGAGGCGCAGCCCAACGCGGCGCGCCGGTCGTACGCTGCTGACGAGCGAGCTGGTTTCCACGGACGTGGTGGCCTTCAAATACGGCCACTTTCTTCTAGTCCGGAGGTTTTACTTGTCTGCTCTGCCCGCCGAACGTTCGTCAGCCCCGCGCGGCAGACGCCGCCGCCAAGCCCCTGGCCGCCGTGCGCGCAATCTCTTCCACCGCCCCGCGCGCTATCTCTTCCACCGCCCCCCGCGCTGCCTCTTTCGCCGCGGCGGGTGTCCCGGCACCGCTCGTGGCGGCGCTCGCGGCGGCGGGCATCACCACGCCGTTCCCCATTCAGGCGGCCACGCTGCCAGACGCCCTGGCCGGCCGCGACATCCTCGGGCGGGGGCAGACCGGATCGGGCAAGACGCTCGGCTTCTCCATCCCGCTGGCCGCGGGACTGGCCGACGGCTACACCAGCGCCTGCCGCCCGCGCGGCCTGGTGCTCGTGCCGACCCGGGAGCTCGCCAGCCAGGTCCACGCCGTCCTCGCGCCGCTGGCCGAATCGGTGGGGCTGAGCGTGGCGACGATCTACGGCGGGGTCCCCCAGAGGCCGCAGGTGGCCAAGCTCCGCGACCGCGCCGATATCGTCGTCGCGTGCCCGGGCAGGCTGGCCGACCTCATCGAGCAGGGCCACTGCCACCTCGGCGACGTGGAGATCAGCGTGCTCGACGAGGCGGACCACATGGCCGATCTCGGGTTCCTGCCCGTCGTGCGGCGGCTGCTGGACATGACCCCGGCCGACGGCCAGCGGATGCTGTTCTCCGCGACGCTCGACGCCGCCGTCGACGTCCTGGCGCGGCGCTTCATGAACCGCCCGGTGCACCATGACGTCGGCCCGTCGAGGCGCCGGCCGCGATGGTCCACCACCTGCTCACCGTCGCGCCGGCCGACCGGGTCGGCGTGGTCGCCGCCCTCGCGGGCGGCAGCGGCCGGTCGCTCGTCTTCACCCGGACCAAGCATGCCGCCCGCCGGCTCGCCCGCCAGCTCGCCACGGGCGGCATCCCGGCAGCCGAGCTGCACGGCGACCTGGCGCAGGGCGCGCGGGAACGGAACCTCGCCTCCTTCGCGACCGGCGCGGTGCGCGTCATCGTCGCGACCGACGTCGCTGCCCGCGGCATCCACGTGGACGGCATCGACCTGGTGATCCACGCCGATCCGCCGGCCGAGCACAAGGCCTACCTGCACCGGTCAGGGCGGACCGCCCGGGCCGGGGCGGCCGGGACGGTGATCACCCTGCAGACTCCCGCCCAGGCCACCGCCGTCCGCGACCTGATGCGGAAGGCGGGCGTCGTTCCGCTGACCGCCACCGTCACGCCCGGATCGGCGCTGCTGCGCTCGATCGCCGGCGAGCGCCGTTGCCGCCGGTCACGCTGCCCGCCGTCCGCCCGGAGGCCATCACGGCCGCGGCCGGCGACCGGTCGCGGCGCGGCAGCGCTGTCGGCCGGCTTCCGCGGTCGTCGCCGTCGCTGACCCGCCTATCCGGCCGCCGAGTTCCCTGGCCGGTTACCTTCGAAGTGCTGGACTGGTCCGGCATCGGTGTTAGATTGACACTGGTTGTAGTCGAAGTTCGTGCACGTGTAACAGCGCCTGCGGATTCTGACAGCGGGCCCCGCATTTTCGGCTCTCTCCCGACGGGAGGGCAGGCGGCCGTGCAGCCCGGGATACACGCCGTGGGTCCTGATGATCGTTCCAGAAGGAGAGCACAGTGGCTCAGGGAACAGTGAAGTGGTTCAACGCGGACAAGGGCTATGGCTTTATCGCGCCCGACGATGCCACGCCGGATGTCTTCGTCCACCACTCCGCGATCGAGACGGACGGTTACCGCAGCCTCCTCGACAACCAGCGCGTCGAGTACACCGCGGTCCGCGGCGCCAAGGGGCCACAGGCCGAGCACGTCCGGCCCCTCTGAGGTCGCGAACGGTACCTGCGGGGACGGCGCCTCGCGCTATCCCCGCAGGTGTCCAGCGGACAGGCCGGGTAAATGCGCCGGATGCCCGCAGAATGCGAATTAGGCAGCATCCGCGCTTTGCTTTATGTCCGGGAGAGGATGCCCGTGTCGGTCGAGATCGGCGTTCCGTCACCGGCCGCTCCGCTCGAAATGGCGCACCGGGACCCGGCCCAGGACGTGTCCGGCACCGGCGATGAGGATTTTCCCCCCGCCCGGCTGGCAGGCACAAGCGCTAGTGCCGACCCGATCAAGGATTACCTCAATCAAATCGGCAAGGTTCCGCTGCTCAATGCCGGGCAGGAGGTTGACCTGGCCAAGCGGATCGAGGCGGGCCTGTTCGCCGAGCAGAAGCTCGCCGAGGGCAGCCGGGTCCTTTCCGCCGAGGCGCGGATTGAGCTCGAGCTTGTCGCCGAAGACGGCAGGAGGGCCAAGAGCCACCTGGTGGAGGCCAACCTGCGCCTAGTGGTGTCGGTGGCCAGGCGGTATACCGGGCGCGGGATGCTGTTCCTGGACCTGGTCCAGGAGGGGAACATCGGCATGATACGCGGCGTGGAGAAGTTCGACTACACCAGGGGTTACAAGTTCTCCACCTACGCCACCTGGTGGATCCGGCAGGCGATCACCCGGGCGATGGCCGACCAGTCCCGCGCTATCCGCCTCCCGGCGCACATGGCCGCGGCCATCGGCAACCTGGTCCGGGTGCAGCGGCAGATGCTCCAGGACCTGGGCCGCGAGCCCACCTTCCAGGAGCTTGCCGACAAGCTGGGCATCCCTCCGGACAAGCTCGTGGAGATGCAAGGATACGGCCGCGAGCCGATCTCGCTGCATACTCCGCTCGGCGAGGCCGGCGATGGCGAGCTCGGTGACCTGATCGAGGACTCCGAGGCCGCCGAGCCCGTTGAGGTGGTCAGCTTCACCCTGCTGCAGGAGCAACTGCAGTCGATCCTCGGCACGCTCTCCGAGCGCGAGGCCGCCGTGGTGTCCCTGCGGTTCGGCCTGGCCGACGGGCAGCCCAGGACCTTGGACGAGATAGGTACCGTGTACGGGGTGACCCGGGAGCGGATCCGGCAGATCGAGTCCAAGACCCTGTCCAAACTGCGCCACCCGTCCCGGTCCAGGCTTCTCCAGGGCTACCTCGACTGACCTGGCGACGCCTGCCGACGGGGCCTGCGGATCGGGAATGGACTGGCCACCAGGCCGGTTGGTAAGAGACAATAGTTGTCTTGTGCTCGTGTCATCTGCACCCTCGCGGAGAACGACGTTGCGGGCGCGCCCCTAGGGGTCTGGCAAGTCGCGTCGAGAACCGGCCCGGGTAACGCACCCGGAGGATCCCGCGCCTGGGCCGCCCGAGCCAGGGCAGGTCAAGCCTGGTCAGTGAACAACTGTTAGCGGTGGGCCGACCCACATGGTGGGCCGGCCCGCATTATGTCTGTCGCAAGGCCGCGGCATGTAGGCGACGGGAAAGACGTGCGGGGGCCGATGGCGCTTTTGGAGCAAGGTGATCGTTCATGATCGACAATAACGACGAGGGTGGGAGCGGCTTCGCCGACCTGGGGCTGGCCGAGGAGCTGTGCCAGACGCTGTCCGGCCTCGGTTATGAGGAGCCGACACCGATACAGCGAGCCGCTATTCCGCCGCTGCTCGCGGGTCGTGACCTGGTCGGGCAGGCCGCCACAGGGACGGGGAAGACGGCCGCCTTCGCGCTTCCCGTACTCCAGCGGCTCCTGGGCGAGGGCGGGACGGGGACGGGGGCGGGCGGAAGGAGCCGGTCGCCCTCGTGCTCGTGCCCACGCGCGAGCTGGCGGTGCAGGTCGCCGAGGCGATGCACAGCTACGGACATGGCCTGGGCGCGCGGGTTGTGGCGGTCTATGGCGGCGAGCCGATCGGCCGGCAACTGGGGCCGCTCAAGCGCGGCGTCGACGTCGTGGTGGCGACGCCAGGGCGCGCGATCGACCACATCAACCGGGGAACGCTGAGGCTGAGTGCCCTTGAGGTCGTCGTCCTCGATGAGGCGGATGAGATGCTCGACATGGGCTTCGCCGAGGACATCGAGGAGATTCTCGCCAGCACCCCGGAGAGCAGGCAGACCGCGCTGTTCTCGGCGACGATGCCGCGACGGATCGACGGCATGGTGCGGCGCCACCTGCGCGACCCGGTGCGGGTCGAGCTAGGCCGCCACACGTCGGCCTCGGCGGGCGGCTCGGCGGTGCGGCAAACCGCCTACGTCGTGCCGCGGGGGCACAAGCCGGCCGCCCTCGGCCGCGTGCTCGACCTGGAGGCGCCGGCGGCAGCGGTCATCTTCTGCCGCACCAGGGACGAGGTGGACCAGCTCACCGAGACCCTGAACGACCGGGGCTATCGCGCCGAGGCGCTGCACGGCGGACTGGACCAGCGGCACCGCGACCAGGTCATGAGCCGACTGCGCGACCAGGGGGCCGACCTGCTCGTGGCCACGGACGTGGCCGCCCGCGGCCTCGACATCGACCACCTCACGCACGTGGTGAACTACGACGTGCCGAGCGCGCCGGAGTTGTACGTCCACCGCATCGGTCGCGTCGGCCGGGCGGGCCGCGCGGGCACCGCCATCACCCTGGTGGAGCCGCGCGAGCACAAGATGCTGAAGACCATCGAGCGGACGACGGGAGCCAAGATCGCGGTCGAGAAGCTGCCGACCGTCGCGGAACTGCGCGCCCGGCGCCTGGAGCAGACGCGCGCCGCCCTCCGGGAGAGCCTGCTTGATGATGACCTTGATACCTTCCGGGCCGTTGTGGAGCCGCTGAGCGAGGAGTTCGACCTCTTCAAGCTGGCCCTCGCCGCGGTCAAGCTGGCCCATGAGACGAGCGGGAACCCGCACGAGTACGAAGAGCTGCCGGAGGTCGAACCGCTGCCATCGGCGGACGGACGCGACGGCCGCCGGAAGGTCGGCCGGCGGGAGCAGCGGAGTAGTCGTTCGGCGGCGGCGGGCACGACCCGCCTGTTCGTGGGGGCCGGGCGTGCCACGGGAGTACGGCCACAGGATCTGGTCGGCGTCATCACCGGCAAGTCCTATCTCTCCGGCGGCGACATCGGCGCGATCGAGATCGCCGACCGGTTCTCCCTCGTAGAGGTTCCCGAGTCGGCCGCCGACGACGTGGTCGCGGCGCTCCGGCAGGCCAGCATCAAGGGCCGGAAGACAAGCGTTCGCCGTGAGCGCTACTCGGCACGGTAGCGGTACGCCTCAATTCCCCGCAGAAGCGGTTCGAGGCCGGCGGTGAAGCGCTGGTCGCGATCGCCGTCCCAGGCGTGCAGACCGCACGCCGATAGCGCCGGGAATCGTTCGGCGGGCAGGGCGCGGAAGAACGCGTGCAGTTTCTCCCTGGTCGAGGCGTCGGTTAGGCGCTGTTCGGCGGGCGATGTGGGATCGGCGAGGGCGAAGCCGAGGGTGTAGTCGTAGATGAGGCGGAACCCCTGGGCGGCTTCGCGGCAGGGCAGCCCGGCCGCGAGCAGCGGCCCGAGGAAGGCCTCGGCGAGGTCAAGCGACGTGGGGCTGAGGGGGTCGCGGGTCTTGAGCAGGACGGCGGTGCCGGGACGGTTCTCCAGCACTGCCCGCAGGCGGTGCGCGAGGGCGGCGACCTGTGCGGCCCAGGGCGCGCCGGAGTCGGTCCGGCAGTCGACTTCGCCGAGAACCGCGTCGAGGACGAGGTCCTGGAGCTGTTCCTTGCCGCGCACGTGGCGGTAGAGCGCGCCGGGTACCACGCCGAGGCGGGCGGCGAGCGCGCGCATGCTGAGGGCCTGCGCGCCGTCGGCCGCGATGATCGCCAGGGCCTCCGCCACCACCCTCTCCTGGGTGAGCGCGCGGCGGCCGCCCGGCCCGTCGGGCGGGTTGAACCACAGCGCGGGCGAGTCCGCCTCTGATGGTCGCTGTCCGGCCATGCGTGCTCCTGCTCCCTGGGGCCCATGTTGACCGTGAACTATGTTCACTGTATTGTGAACATTGTAACTCGGAAATGAATGATGTTCACCTGAGCGGTGTTCTTCCGGGTCGCCTGGCCAGCCTCTGGCCAGGTAAAGGAGAACAACATGACTGTGACACCATCGGCCCCGCCCAGCGACAGAACGGTCGTCAGGCTCAGCGGCGGCTTGGACTTCGCCGCGGCCCCGGCCCTCCGCGAGCGGCTAATCGCCGTCCTCAACCGTGGCCCCGGACTGCTCATCCTCGACCTGTCAGGCATCTTGTCCTGCGACACAGCCGGGCTGGCCGTGCTGATCGGCGCGCAACGCCGGGCCGGGCTGCTCGGCACCAAGATGCGCCTGTTCGCCCCCAGCCTCCCCGTCACGAAGATCCTGCGCGCGTCCGGGCTTGACACCAGCTTCTCCATCTACGGCACGTGAGCAGGCTCGGGCGCGGCAACCGGCCTGCCGTCGCCACCGCCTTCACGCCCTGTAGGTTACTCAGTGGAGGATCACCCAGATGACAGACGACGCGCTCGCCGTGGCGCTCTCCCACGGCAGCCAGGAGGCCAGCGCGCATCGGTGCCCGGAGTTCGCCCGGACAGAACGCGGCTATGAACGATGCCACAGGGACGAGCACGACGCGGATACCCGGCATCATGTCCGTGACCGGTCGTGGTCGACGGCGGGCAACACGCCGCAGCTGCTGCTCGGCCAGCCGTGCACCGCGGCGTGCACGTGGCCGGACCAGGTGATGAAGTACCGCGGCATGGTGAGCCGGCGGGCCTGAGGCCCGTGCCCGGCTCGCGGGCGTCCGCGGGCGGCCTGGCGCGCCGGCACCGGCAGCGGCGCGTGGAAGGGGACACGGGGTGAGTCATCGCGGATGGCGGTTAGTTCGGTGTTCATGTCTGCGACGGTAATGATTGCGCGCTGCCACTCGAATCACAGATCCTCGTAGTGCGCGGGTAGCGGTGTTCAGCCGCCGTCTCACGTCTGGCGTTTCCGGGGCGTCTGCCTGGTGTGGGTGCAGGACACCGACCGGCGGAGGAAGGAAGCGCGCGATGACGATGACGGTGACGGCAGGCGGTGCCGTGGCCACCGTGCACACGGTGCTCGCGACGGCCTTGGGGGAGCTGACGGCGGTCAGGAAGGGCGGCTCGCTGAGGGGGCTATATTTCCCGCGGCATTGGCCGCGCCCTGACCGGGCGGCGTTCGGTGTCCGCGGTGATGAGGGCTTTGAGGAGGTGGAGCGCCAGCTCGGCGAGTTCCTCGCCGGGGGCCGGACCGCGTTCGACCTTCCCCTGGAGGTCACGGGGCGCGAGTTCGACCGGCGGGTGCGGGAGCTGGTGGCCGGCGTGCCCTACGGGGAGACGACGACCTACGGCGAGGCTCGCGCGCGGCCTGGGGGCCGGGACGGATCCGCGGGACGTCGGCGCGGCGGTAGGCCGCAACCCGCTGTGCGTCATCATCCCCTGCCACCGGGTGGTCGGTGCCACGGGCAGGCTCACCGGCTACGCCGGCGGCCTGGACCGCAAGCGCGCCCTCCTCGAGATCGAGCACGCGGGGGCGCTGCGGGCAGGACGCGCCCGCGAGCAGCTCCTGTGGTAGCGGCAGCAAGGCCGATGCCTGGGGTGGTGGGCGGGAAGAAGCCGCGCACGGCGGCGCGGCGACCGCCAGCAACCTGCCGGGCGGGGGCGCGGACGCCTGCATCTCGCGCTACCGCGAGCCTACCGAGGTCGACGTTCGACGTTCGAGGGTCTGGCGGCCTGTCGGCGCCCGGCATTCGGTTACCCGCTGGTAGCAGTGTATTTTTCGGCGATAATAGCGGAAAAAGACACTGCTACTGACGAGTAGGCGACGCCGGCCCTGATCCGGGCGCCGCGGGCGCGGTCAGCCGGTATCCCGAGCCGATGGCCGAGATCCCGAACGGACGATCGATCTTGTCCCTCAGGTAGCGGACGTAGACGTCGACAACGTTGGACTTGTTCTCGTAGGCCATGTCCCAGGCCCCCTCAAGCAGGTCGTAGCGGGACAGGACCTGTCCTGGCCGCGCATGAAGACCTCGAGCAGCTGGAACTCCTTCGCCGACAGCGCGATCTGGGTGCTGCCCCGGGTGACGGCGCGGGTGCCGGCATCCAGGCGAAGGTCGCCGATGCTGAAGCGGTCGCCATGCTCACGATCTGCGCCAGCACCGCCTACGCCGCCGGAGAATGCGCCGGGATCTCCCACAGCTTCAACGGCTCGCCCCGCAACGCCACCCTCTTCTACGCCGCCAACATCGGGATCGCGCTGCTCGCCGCGGCCGTCATCGTCATCCCCGGTGCGCCGCTGCTGTCGATCGCGCTCAACGCCAACGTGCAGGCGACCATCGTCTTGGTCGGGGTGCACCCCCGGTTGACGCAGACGCCGCCCAGTGCGCCCCGCTCCACCAGCGCCACCTTCTGGGCCGCCCTCGCCAGCTCGACCGGCAAGAACCGGCCGCCCTGGCTCGTCCCGATCACGATCGCGTCGTAATGCTCGTCGGCCATTGCGTCTTCCCGCGTGTCCTGTCTCGACAGCCATTGTTTCCATTCCCCTTCTGCTTGCACTTCCAGGTGGGTCAGCCTGCCCGGCTAGCCCCGCGGCCGAGCGGCCCGGTCACCCGCGAGGGGTGATGTGACGGGCGGTTTCCGCCCGGATACTAACAATGTGGCTGGAAACGGCGACGGCCTCACCATCCGCGGCCCTTGGAACGAGCTGATGGACCGGATCAGGGCCCAAGCCTCTGCGGTTGCTCACTGATAAGGTGCTATCTGCCATGGGTGACACCGAGCGGGAGAAGCAGGCCGCCGCGCAGGCGGCGGCGGAGCTGGTCGAAGACGGCATGACCGTCGGCCTCGGCACCGGCTCGACGGTGGCGTTCCTGCTCCCGGCCCTGGCCCGCCGGTCGCTCGGCATCCGGTGCGCCGCCACGTCCCCGCGCACCGAGCACGTCGCGCGCGAGCTCGGCCTGAGGGTAGAAGCGCTGCAGGACATCGACCGTTTCGACCTCACCATCGATGGTGCCGACCAGATCGCCCCTGACGGATGGCTGGTGAAGGGCGGCGGCGCCGCGCACACCCGCGAGAAGATCATCGCCGGGGCCGCGGACCGGTTCATCGTCATCGCCGACTCAACCAAGCCGGTCCCGGCCCTGCACCCTCCGATTCCCCTCGAACTGCTGTCCTACGGGCTCCGCGCCACGATGCGCCGGGTCGCCCCGGCTTCGGTCCGCGACGTCCCGCCCAGCCCCGACGGCGGCGTGATCGCTGACTATCACGGGCCGGTGGACGATCCGGCGGCACTGGCCATCCGGCTATCATCGACGCCTGGTGTCGTCGAGCACGGGCTGTTCCCGCCCGAGATGGTGGCGGCGGTCCTGGTGGGACGGGGCGAGTCGGTCGACCGGATCGACTTCCGGCCTTCCGGCCCGGGCAGGCCGGCCCGCGTCACCCGGTGACCCGGGCCGCCATTGGTCAGGACCCGCGCGGCCGCACCAGCCACGCGGCGACCGCGGCCTGAAGGCGATCGCGCACGCCGAGCTTCCCAGCATGCTCTGCACGTGGCTCTTCACCGTGCTCTCCGCCAGGTCTCGCAAGCCACCCGGATCGACGATGAAGCGGGTCTCGATCGGGATCGCGTGGGTCTGCGGGCGCTCGCCGAGGATGTCCGCGAGCTGCGTGTTCCCGAATGGCCCGCACCCGCCACGAAGATCGGCGAGGGGCAGGCATGGCGCTCAGTCAAGTCTCGCCATCCGCGCCCGCGCAAGCGAATTACCAGCTCGCCCGCGCGGTTTCCCGCTCACCTGAAGGAATCTGTCAGCGGAACCGAAGGTAACCTGAGCGAATGCCACGGGTCAGGCTCCTGGGTGGCGTGCACCCCGATGAGTGGGACGCCCTGCGGCGTGTCCATTCTTTCGTGGCCGAGCCGGTTCCGAACGTCGAGCCCGGGGATTGCCAATCCTCGCGCCGCTGCCCGGCACCGGCGCCAGGCCGACGAGAACATGGCCTTTTGCTTCCCCGGCGACCCGCGCTCATCCCTGTATGAGAAGGCGCGGGCCGCGGAGATCTCAGAAGCCTGCAAGAAGTTTGACGTCACGATCGACCTGCACAATATCAACGGCCACGGCGCGAACAGCGCCCAGATATATCCCGAGCGGGGAGTAAGCGCCAAGGTCCTGGGATTCCTGGCCGCCCTTGGCATAGCCCACCTCATCCAGGCTGGCTACGACGGCGTCGTGCGTCACGTGCATAACGCCGTCCTCATCGAGTGCGTGAGCGGCCGCGACGGCATCGATCCCGCGAGATTCCGGCACGCGATCTTCCGGCTGGCCAACGACCCCGAAATGCCGGGAGCGCGAGCCGCCGATTTCCGCTGGCTCAAGCTGCTGGATTACAGCCCCCATAAGGACAGGGTTGGCCCGGATTGCCTGGCGGTGGTCCCGGGCCTGCAAGCGTTCGAACCGCTGCCGGCCGCTCTCGCCGCCCGCATCATGGATGACCCGCCCACCGGGCTAGGCCTCACGGGCTGGCTTGACGAGCCGAACGAGAACGGCTACTGGACGGAGGTCGTCGTGCCCGCTCACGCCCCCGACGACTCGTCGTGGCCACGGTAACCGTCATGAGCGGGTACGAACATCCGAGCCACTGCTAAGCCGATGGGACCATGATGCCTCCCCGATTCCAGCTCGTCATCGACTGCAAGGACCCCGAACCGCTCGCCCGCTTCTGGGCGGCTGCCCTGGGCTACGTACCGGAACCGCCCCCCGAAGGGTTCGCGACCTGGGACGACTGGCGGCGCGACATCGGGCTCCCCGACAGCGAACTGGGAATCGGCGCGGACAGCATCGTCGATCCCGGCGGTAACGGCCCCCGCATCTGGTTCCGTGCGGATGAGGCCGCCAAGGTGGTCAAGAACCGCCTCCACCTCGACGTCCACGCCAGCGGCGGCCGTTCGACGATGGACCGGGCCATTTCGCTCGCCACCCGCGTGCAACGGGTCGACGCCGAGGCCAGGCGGCTGGCCGGCCTCGGGGCCACGATCACCGGGCCCCTGATAGCCGAGGGCCTGGATCACTATGCGATGGGCATGAAGGACCCCGAGGGCAACGAGTTCGACATCAACTGAGCGTGTAGTCAGCCCCGGTTTCCGTGCCCGGGGCCGCGCTGGCGGCCGGCCGGCCGGGAGCCAGCGCGGCCTGCAAGGCGGTCACCGCCGCGTCGATCGCGACCCGCGCGGTGAGCGCGCTTGTGTGCGCGCGGTCCATCTCGCCAAGGCCAATGCAGTCGAACGCCACCCGCGCGTCGTGAATAGCCGCCTCAAGCTCACGCGCGGCTTCCGCCAGCATCGAATCGCGACCTGCGTCATCCGCGATCATCAGGCTTCCTCCTGTGAGTAGTGGGTCCACGGATGTGAGCGCTACCCGACGAGCTGATGGTCATGCCCGCTCCGCGCACCGTTCCGCCGCCTGCCCGGGTAACGGCTAACCGCACGCGCTCGCAGCCCGCCGAACCACTCTTACGGCGTGTTTCCCAACGATGACAGCCTGTGCACGTTAGTGTGTGCTTCTACATCGACTGTCCAGTTCATGCGCGTGGAGACGGGGTGGGGACCCCGTCTCCAGGGTCGGCTTCTTTGGCGCACGAGCGAATCACGGATGGGTAGGGGGATGTGCCAACCCGCGCCGCGGACGGATGGTCGCATACTCAAGAACCTCTCGAGGAGACGCAATGCGAACCCTGTCCTTCACCGGCAACAGGCAGTCTCGTAACGACGCACAGCAGCCTCCCGGCCGCTCGGCCGCCGCCGGCGGGCCCGCGCGCTGGCACAAGCCCGCCTGGGGGCTGGCGACCCTGATGATCGCTACCGCGGCCGCCTTCGCGACCGCCGGAACCGCGGCCGCCTCCCCGGCGGCCTCCGCGGTGCCGGCCGCGCGCGCCGCCCATGGCGCCGCGGCCGCGGGGACCGCCCACACGGCACCCGCGCTGTCCTGGCCGGTCGTCTCGCCCGGTGCCAAGGGCGAGCGTGTCTTCACCATCCAGTACCTGCTCAACCAGCGCATCGGCGCGGGCCTCGTCGCCGACGGGGACTTCGGCCCGAAGACGGAAGCGGCCGTCAAGAGCTTCCAGGCGAAGTTCAAGCTGCCCGTGGACGGGAAGGTCGGGCCGGCTACCTGGATGCAGCTGATCGTCACGGTCAAGAACCCCAGCAAGGGGCAGGCGGTGTCCGCGGTCCAGCACAGCCTGCGGTTCGCCTACGGTGACACGACCCTCGTGGTCGACGGGGACTTCGGCCCGAAGACGGAAGCAGCCGTCAAGAGCTTCCAGGCGAAGTTCAAGCTGCCCGTGGACGGCGTCGTCGGGCCCGACACCTGGAACACGATGGTCAACCACGAGAAGTGAGCCAGCCGCCGAGGCTCCCGCTTGCCCGGCAAGCGGGAGCCTCGGTGTGTGCCGGCCGTCAGCTAGCCGGCCCGTCAGCTCACGGTGAAGCTCACCCGGCCCCGCCAGCGCGGTGTACCCGTTGTCGTACAGGTAGTGCGCGTAGTAGGTCCCGGCGGCCAGCCCGGAGAAGGTCACGGAGCCGCCAGGTCCCGGCGTGTACTGCCACTGGGTCGAGCCGACCTGGCCGCCAGCGTGGCGGGCACGTTCGCGCCCTGCCCGGCGAAGGCCTCGTTGACCGGATGCCCGTACTTGTCGTTCGCGGTGAAGGACCCGATGCCGAGCGCGTGCTCGATCGTGGCGCCGATGCCGTAGTCGTCGTGCCTGACGTTGTGCGCGCTCTCAGCCCTGAGCGGACGAGCCTGGGCGGGTTTGCGCGGGCCAGGCACGCGACATATCGTAAGTACGGCAGGATTTCTGGGCTCTCAAGGAGGGCGCGATGGACGGCTGGTCCCGGGCAAGCGGGCGCAATGGCTCCGCCAGGGCGGTGCTGGCCGTCATGCTGGTCGCCCTCGTCCTGGTGGCCGCCGTGCCGGTGGCGCTCCTCGTCGGCCTCTTCCTGATGCTCTTCGGGCACGTGCTAGTCGGCCTGGCGTTGTTCGGCGGCTCGGTCCTGGCTGCCCTCGCCGGCGTGTCGCTCGCCGTCCTGTCCGGCGTCCGGCAGGTGCATCGCTTCCGCGACGCGGTCACCCGCCGCGACCTGCGGGTGCTCCGGCTCAGCGACGACGACTACAGCTACCTCGGCCAGCAGCGGGACTAAGCCGGTACGAAGAGCAGGGCTACAGGCGGGACGAGACCGGGATCGCGGCCTGCCGTCAAGAGCAGGCTGGCGCCCGGCGCAACACCGCGCGGGATCGGGTAACCTGTCTAAGTCACGCGTAGGGCGGAGTAGCTCAGTCGGCAGAGCAAGCGGCTCATAATCGCTGTGTCACCGGTTCAAGTCCGGTCTCCGCTACCCAGTTCCAACGGCGCAGGGCAAAGGGTCCGGCGCCCGCCAGTAAACCGTGTAGATCCGTGTAGATCCGTGTAGAAAGGCACTCCACCGTGGCTGCCACCGACGTACGGCCGAAGATCACGCTGGCTTGCCAGGAGTGCAAGCACCGCAACTACATCACCAAGAAGAACCGGCGCAACGACCCGGACCGTCTTGAGCTGAAGAAGTACTGCCCGAACTGCCGCTGCCACCAGCCCCACCGCGAGACGCGCTAGCCCTCGGGCAGCGCTCTCAGGCAGTTCGTAGCGGTGGCGCTCAACGCCGAATGGGCCGGGCGGACCTTCCCGCCCGGCGAGCCTTACGAGGTCAGCCGGGTCAAGATCGCCGAGTTCGCGTCCGCGATCGGCGAGCCGAGCCCGCTGTGCCGGGACAGGGAAGCGGCCGTCAAGGCGGGCTATCCGGACGTGATCGCGCCGCCGACGTTCGCGACCATCATCAGCATGGAAAGCACCAAGGCCATCCAGGAGGACCCCGGCCTCGGGCTGGACTACTCGATGGTCGTGCACGGCGAGCAGGGCTTCACTCATGACCGCCCGCTGCACGCCGGCGACGTCGTCGTCGCGACCTCCTCGATCGAGTCGATCCGGATCCTGGGCGCGACGTCCATGATGACGACCATCACCGATATCTCGACCGTGGACGGCGAGCACGTCTGCACCGCGAAGACCGTCATCGTCGAGCGCGGCAAGTAGTAACCAGGCAGTACGAGCAGGTAGCAAGCGAGTAGGGGAAGCCGATGACTGCGCCCAGCTACGACGAGGTGGAGCCCGGCACCCAGCTCCCCGCGCAGAGCTACCAGCTCACGCGGGCCGACCTGGTGAAGTACGCGGGCGCCTCGGGCGACTTCAACATCATCCACTGGAACGAGCGCGTGGCGACCCAGGTTGGCCTGCCGAACGTCATCGCCCACGGCATGCTCACGATGGCCCAGGCCGGCAAGTTCGTGACCGAGTGGGCCGGCGGTGACCCGGGCGCGGTCGTCGAGTTCGGCGTCCGCTTCGCCGCGATGGTGCCGGTCCCCGACGACGATGAGGGCGCCACCGTCGAGTTCAGCGGCAAGGTCGCCAAGTTGCTCGGCGACAACAGGGTCGAGATCGACCTGACCGCACGCTGCGGCGACACCAAGGTGCTCAGCCGGTCTCGCGCGGTCGTCCGGCTGCCCTAAGCCCTACCCTGACCTCATGACGCTGCTATCGCAGTACACCACCCTGGGCCTCGGCGGCCCGGCCCGCGACTTCGTCACGGCGGCCACCGACGAGGAGCTCGATCACCGCCGTCCAGGCGGCCGACGCCGCGGGCGACCCCGTCCTCGTCCTCGGCGGCGGCAGCAACCTGGTCATCGCCGACGACGGGCTTCCCCGGCACCGTCGTCCACGTCGCCACCACGGGCGTGTCCTACGCGCGGATGAGCCAGGGCGTCGAGGTGACCGTCGCCGCCGGGGAGAACTGGGACGACATCGTCGCGGCCACGGTCGCTGAGGGGCTGGCCGGCCTTGAGTGCCTGTCCGGCATCCCCGGCCGGGCCGGCGCGACCCCGATACAGAACGTCGGCGCCTACGGCCAGGAGGTGGCCGAGGCCATCGACCAGCGTCCGCGTCCTCGACCGCCTGACCAAGACCGTCACCGCGATGCGGAACGAGCTGTGCCAGTTCGCCTACCGGACCAGCATGTTCAAGCGCTCGCGGCCCACCCGGGGGGTGGCGGCCGCTACGTCGTGCTCGACGTGACGTTCCTGCTGCACGACGAGAAGCTGTCGCGGCCGGTCCGGTACGCCGAGCTCGCCGCCGAGCTGGGCGTCGAGACGCGGGGACCGGGTGCTGTGCGCCGACGCGCGGGCGGCCGTCTTGACCATCCGCGGCCGCAAGGGCATGGTCATCAGCCCCGCCGACCCGGACAGCCGCAGCGCGGGGTCCTTCTTCACCAACCCGGTCATCGACCTTGACCAGCTGGCCCACGTGGAGTCCGTCGCGGCCGCCCGCGGCCTGGGCCAGGTGCCCCGCTTCGAGGCGGGCGATGGCCTGGTGAAGGTGCCTGCCGCCTGGCTCATCGAGCGCTCCGGCTTCGGCAAGGGCTACGGCACGCCCGGCGGCGCGCGGGTCTCAGCCAAGCACACCCTGGCGCTGGTCAACGGGGGCGCGGCCACGACGGCCACGCTGCTGGACCTCGCCCGCGAGATCGTCGCGGGCGTCCGGGCCGCGTTCGGCGTCACCCTGGCCGCAGCCGATCCTGGTGGGCGCCTCCCTCTAGCCATCTCCCGCGATGGTGTGCGGTTAACGCGATAGCCGGTACAGGGACAACGAGGCCCTCATCGCGGCCAGCGCCAAGACCCTCAGGTACGGCTTCCGCCAGGTCGCCAACCACCCCTGTGATCAAGCTGCCCAGTTCGCCCGCGCCCTGAAACCGTGCCCCCTCGCGCGCTGAGCGGTGGCCCGCTGACCCCGCACCCATCGTCAGCAACGGTCGATCCGTAATCGCCTGCCGCCAACGGCCGGATGCCGCGTTACCCGGCGAGCGATCCGTTACCCGCGGGCGATCAAGGCGAGGCGAGCCAGTCGTCGATGCCCGCCAGCACGCGGGCCTGTACCGACGGGGCGCGGCGAGCCCAGGATCGACATGCGGGCCAGCTCCGCTAGCTCGGTGGCGCCGAAGCCGTGCGCGTCGCGGGCGATCTCGTACTGGCTGACCAGGCGGGGGCCGAACAGCAGCGGATCGTCGGCGCCCAGCGCGATGCGCACCCCGGCCTCGAACAACAGCCGGACCGGCACCGCCGCCGGAGCCCGGGCCACGCCGAGCGCGACGTTGGAGGCGGGGCACACTTCGAGGGTCACGCCGTCCTTGGCCAGGCGCTCCACCACGGCGGGGTCCTCGACCGAGCGGACGCCGTGCCCGAGCCGGTTCGCGTGCAGCCGGTCCAGGCAGGCGGTGACGCTCGGCGGCCCGACGCAGCTCGCCGCCGTGCGGGGCGAGCAGCAGCCCAGCGCGGCCCGCGATGCGGAAGGCCGCCTCGAAGTCCGCCGCCGGCCCGCGCCGCTCGTCGTTGGACAGCCCGAAGCCGACGACCCCTCGGCCGGCATACTGGGCGGCGAGCCTGGCCAGCGTGCGGGCGTCGAGGGGATGCCGGGTGCGGTTGGCGGCGATGATGATCCCGATGCTGACGCCGGTCGCCTGCTGCGCGTCCCTGGCGGCGTCAAGGAGCAGGTCGGTGAAGTTCGTGATCCCGCTGTAGGTGCCGGCGTACCCAGCGGGATCGGCCTGCAGCTCCAGCCAGCTGCGACCCCTCGTCCCGCTCGTCCTCGGCGATCTCCATGACGAGGCGCCGCAGGTCCTGCTCCGTCTTCAGCACCGACCGCGCCGTGTCATACAGCCGCTGAAACCGAAACCACCCACGCTCATCGGCGGTCGACAACTGCGGCGGCCACTCCTCGGTCAGCGCCGGCGGCAAGCTCACGCCATGGACCTGAGACAACTCGACCATCGTCGAATGGCGCATCGCCCCAGTCAGGTGCAGGTGCAGGTGCGCCTTAGGAAGTGCCGCCAGGTCCTGGGCAGTGCGGCCATCGGGCAGAGCCTGGGGGGATGCCCCCCCAGGGGATAGCTGCTGTGGCATCCGGTGATTGTGCCGAATCTAACACCGCTTCGCCCAGCAGCTTGCCGATCCGCCCCACGCCTTCCTCAAGGTCGGCGTCGCTCATCGCGTAGGACAGCCGGAAGTACCCCTGGGTACCGAAGGCCTCGCCCGGCACGACCGCGACCTCTGCCTGCTCAAGGATCAGCGTTGCCAGCTCGGAGGAGGTCTGCGGGCGCTGTCCCCGGATCTCCTTGCCGAGCACGCCCTTGACGCTCGGGTAGGCGTAGAACGCGCCGAGCGGTTCCGGGCAGCTCACGCCGGGGATCTCGTTGAGCATGCGGACGATCGTCAGCCGACGGCGGTTGAACGCCTCTCGCATCTCGTGCACGGCGGACAAGTCGCCGGACACGGCGGCCAGCGCGGCGGCCTGTGAGACATTGGCCACATTCGACGTGGCGTGGCTCTGCAGGTTGGTCGCGGCCTTGATGACGTCCTTCGGGCCGATCATCCATCCGACGCGCCACCCGGTCATCGCGTAGGTCTTCGCCACGCCGTTCAGCACGACGGTGCGGTCGGCGGCCTCGGGCACCTCCACCGGAACGGAGGAGAACTTCGCGTCGCCGTAGACGAGGTGCTCGTAGATCTCGTCCGTCACGACCCAGATGCCGTGCTCGGCCGCCCACTGGCCGATCGCCTTGACCTGCTCGGGCGGGTAGACCGCGCCGGTCGGGTTGGACGGTGAGACGAAGACGATCAGCTTGGTCTTCTCGGTCCTGGCCGCTTCGAGCTGGTCGACGGTCGCGAGGTAGCCGCTGGTCTCGTCGGTGAGGACCGGGACGGGAACGCCGCCGGCGAGGGCGATCGCCTCCGGGTAGGTCGTCCAGTACGGGGCCGGCAGGATCGCCTCGTCGCCCTCGTCGAGCAGGGTCGCGAACGTCTGGTAGACGGCCTGCTTGCCGCCGTTGGTGACGAGCACCTGGTCGGCGGATACCTTGTACCCGGAGTCGCGCAGTGTCTTGTCCGCGATCGCCTGCCGCAGCTCGGGCAGGCCGGCGGCCGGGGTGTACTTATGAAATCTAGGCTCGGCCGCGGCCCGCTGCGCCGCCTCGACGATGTAGCCGGGCGTCGGGAAGTCGGGCTCGCCGGCGCCGAACCCGATGACCGGTCGTCCGGCCGCCTTCAGCGCCTTGGCCTTCGCGTCAACGGCCAGGGTCGCCGATTCGGAGATGGCGGACACGCGGGCCGATATTCTCGTGGTTGGCATGCCTCTATGGTCTCACCCTGCCACCTCGCCCGTCGCATTGATATCCGTCGTGGCGTGACGGCGCGGGTGCCTCGCTTCGGCTCACGAGTCGCGTGGTGACCGTTCCCAGGGTATCGTTCGACGCAGGGGTGCCCTCCTGGGTACACTCTGGTGATTGCAATCCGTAGGGCAGTAGCTCAATTGGTAGAGTCCCGGTCTCCAAAACCGGCGGTTGGGGGTTCGAGTCCCTCCTGCCCTGCTAGCGCTGATTGGCTGGACCGGCTTGGTCCGGTCGGCCCGCGCTTGGTTGGTCCGTTCAACGCTGCACAGGTGAGGTAATGGCAACCCAGACAGGCCAGAGCGCCGAGCGACGGAGCGGGTCCGGGCGTGCCGACAAGCGGGACAGGACGACACCCGCCGTCTTCACCAGGCAGGTTGTTGCGGAACTCCGTAAGGTGATCTGGCCTACCCGCCGGGAGCTTGGGACCTACACCGCCGTGGCGCTCGTGTTCATCATCATCATGACCGTCCTCGTGACGAGCCTGGACTACGGCTTCACGAAGCTGATGGTCTGGTTCTTCGGCTGAGCCGCCGGGCCTCGCTGAGCCTCAGGGCTTCGCGGGCCTGGGTTCTGCCGAGTTGTTCACGGGAGCGTCCCGGCGCATTAATCGCGTGCGCCGCACGTTGATTACCCGTGCGGGCACTGCTCGTGGCACCATGATCACCGTACACAGAAGAGAGTGGACGAACGTGCCCGAGTCCCGACTGCACGTGGATGAGTACCGGGCTAGCAGCGCAGTGGATGGAGGCAGCCGACGTGACTGACGAGACTCCCGAGTTCGATGGCTTCGACGACGATGCTCTCGACCCGGCTGACCGCGCCGAGGCCGGTGAGCACAGCGCCGAGGCTGACGAGGATGGCGCCGGGACCGATGAGGACGGCGCCGAGCTCGACGCGGACGAGGGCGAGCACGACGACGAGGACGAGCACGAGCACGACGACGAGTCGGAGGCCGACGCGCCAGATGAGGCGGCCGAGGTGGCCGGCGCGGCCGAGGCGGTCGACGTCGTCGAGGAGTTCAAGCGCGAACTGCGGATGCTGCCCGGCGACTGGTACGTCATCCACTCCTACGCGGGCTACGAGAACCGGGTCAAGACCAACCTCGAGAGCCGCATCATGTCGCTCAACATGGAGGACTACATCTTCCAGATCGAGGTCCCGACGCACCAGGTGATCGAGATCAAGAGCGGCAAGAAGACAACCGTCAACGAGAAGGTCCTGCCGGGCTACATCCTGGTGCGGCTGGACCTGACGGACGAGTCCTGGGCCGTGGTCCGCAACACGCCGGGCGTCACCGGGTTCGTCGGCCTGTCCAACCGGCCGTCACCACTGCCGCTGTCAGAAGTCGCGGGGCTACTGGCACCGGAGCCCGCCGAGGGCGCCAAGCCGACCGAGGCCGCCAAGGCGAAGGCCCCGGAGTACGAGGTCGGCGAGTCGGTTACCGTTATGGATGGCCCGTTCGCGACGCTGCCCGCGACCGTCGACGAGGTCAACGCGGTCACCCAGAAGCTCAAGGTTCTCGTGTCCATCTTCGGCCGCGAGACGCCCGTCGAGCTTTCATTCGACCAGGTCTCGAAGATCTGAGAGGAACAAGTTAGCAATGCCGCCAAGAAAGAAGCTCAAGACCGTCGTCAAGGTCCAGCTGCCCGCGGGCCAGGCCACCCCGGCCCCGCCCGTTGGTACCGCCCTCGGCCCGCACGGCGTCAACATCATGGACTTCGTGAAGCAGTACAACGCTGCCACCGAAGGCCAGCGGGGCAACATCATCCCGGTCGAGATCTCGATCTTCGAGGACCGCACCTTCACCTTCATCACCAAGACGCCGCCGGCGCCCGAGATGATCAAGAAGGCCGCGGGCATCGCCAAGGGGTCGAGCACGCCGCACACGACCAAGGTCGGCACGATCACGGCCGAGCAGCTCCGCTCCATCGCCCAGACCAAGCTCCCGGACCTGAACGCGGACACCATCGAGGCCGCCGAGAAGATCATCGCCGGCACCGCCCGGTCCATGGGCATCACCGTCGAGCGCTAAGAGACCTCGGAACGACGCGCGCCTGATAAGATCGCGTACTTTGCGATCAGGCGTGCACCGGGGGTACGGGGGGTCGTCCCCCCGGAAGACAACAGTGGCAGGGCCTAGCGCAGGCCCACATGACCACGACTTCCATCTCGGGGGTTCCAGGGGTTGCCCCTGGGCCAACACGCAGGGAGAGCATTAATGAAGCGCAGTAAGGCATACCGCGACGCGGACGCCAAGATCAACCAGGACAACCTGTACAGCCCGGCGGAGGCCGTCGAGCTGGCCAAGTCCGCCACGGTGACGAAGTTCGACCCGACCGTTGAGGTAAACCTCCGGCTCGGCGTCGACCCGCGCAAGCAGGACCAGATGGTCCGCGGCACCGTCAACCTGCCCAACGGGACCGGCAAGACCGCCCGCGTCCTGGTCTTCGCGACCGGTGACCGGGCCGCCGAGGCCCAGGCCGCCGGCGCGGACTTCGTCGGCTCGGACGACATGATCGAGCGGATCCAGGGCGGTTTCCTCGACTTCGACGCGGTGGTCGCCACCCCGGACCTCATGGGCAAGGTCGGCCGCCTCGGCCGTGTCCTTGGCCCGCGCGGCCTCATGCCGAACCCGAAGACCGGCACCGTGACCCAGGACGTGGGCCGCGCCGTGACCGAGATCAAGGGCGGCAAGATCGAGTTCCGCACCGACCGCCACGGGAACCTCCACTTCATCATCGGCAAGGCCTCCTTCAGCAAGGTCGCGCTGCTGGAGAACTACGCGGCCGCTCTGGACGAGGTCATCCGGCTCAAGCCGGCCGCCGCGAAGGGCCGCTACCTCAAGAAGGTCACCTTCACCACCACGATGGCCCCAGGCATCCCGGTGGACCCGAACAAGACCCGCGCCTTCCTCGACGAGGAAGCCACCGCGACGGCGTAACGCGCCACAGCCAGCCGACGTGCCCCGCGGGCGCCCCTCCCGCGGGGCACGAGGCTTTCCCGCCCGAGGTCCCGTTCCGCCCCCGTTCCCGTTCCGCCCCCCCGCAGGCGGTGCTGGTGTGGTCGAAAGCTCCGCCCGCTGGCGTGTTTCGGAGTTCTGTGAGGCACCCGGAGCCGGCAGTGGGTGCCGGATACCGCAACACCGCCGCCAGCGGGTGGATCCGGCCTCAGCGCCGCCCGCCATTCGGCCGCCCGAAACGCGTGGAATGCGCGAGCGGCCACGCTCGGTGAGTGTTTCACGATGAGGTGGCGTTGCGGCGAGTCGCGCGCCTCAATCCGCTATCGCGCCTCGCTTGTGCTCGGGTGCCCGTCGGACGGCGGCGACGGCGGGCCAGTTGCACATGGTCGTCCATCGTCATCGGGCCTCGGTGATTGACACTTGGGGGGCGGGCAGCGGGCACCCCGAAGCCTGAATCAGTTAGGCCCGCTGACCGCTGCCGGCTAACGATGACCAGCAGCGACACAGCCCACGTAAATGCGGCAAATCGGGCATAACGATCCGCGTCCGCAAGACGCCGGGAACTCACCTTGATCCGGAACGCTTACCGGTACACGTCGATCGCGCGATCCGCCTGTACGCGGAAACGAGTTGGCCTGAGCCAACCCCACCGCGTACACTCAAGGTGCCGAAGACCGCTGGGTGCCGGGCTGGTAAGCCCGGTCGAAGGTTCCGGAGACGGACATCCCGCGCAGGTGATCATGTGAGCCACGCCGTCATCGCGTCCGTCGAGGACAAGACCGGCCCCCGCCCCGTGTGCCTGCGCACCGGGGCGTTCGTCGTCTCTGAGGCACTTGACCCACACCAGGGACGACATACGGAGAGGAGGCTCATGGCTACCACTGAGAAGGCGACCGCCGTCGCCAAGCTCACCGATAAGTTCCGCAACTCAAGCGGTGCCGTGCTCACCGAGTACCGCGGCCTGACCGTGTCGCAGTTGTCGGCGCTGCGCGGCTCGCTCAAGGGCAACGCGACGTTCTCGGTCACGAAGAACACGCTGACCAAGATCGCGGCGCGCGAGGCGGGCCTGGGGGACCAGATCGACTCGCTGCTGACCGGGCCATCCGCGATCGCGTTCGTCGATGGAGACGTCGCCCAGGCCGCCAAGGGCCTGCTGGACTTCGCCAAGGCGAACCCGCTGCTCGTGATCAAGGGCGGCGTGCTCGACGGCAAGGCGCTCACGGTGGCCGAGGTCAGCAAGCTTGCTGACCTGGAGCCGCGCGAGGTGCTGCTGGCCAAGCTGGCTGGCGCCATGAAGGCGTCGATGTCCAATGCGGCGGCAACGTTCAACGCGCTCCCGACGCAGATGGCACTGCTCGCCGACGCGCTGCGCGCCAAGGTCGAGGCGGGCGCCCCCGCCGACACCGCCCCCGCCGACACCGCCCCCGCCGCGGACACCACGGCCGAGGCCGCGGAAGACACCCAGGACTAACGGAACACAAGGAGAAAGATCATGGCGAAGCTCAGCAGCGCTGAACTGCTCGACGCGTTCAAGGAGATGACCCTCCTTGAGCTGTCCGAGTTCGTGAAGGCCTTCGAGGAGACCTTCGACGTCAAGGCGGCCGCCCCGGTCGCGGCCGTGGCCGCTGTCGCGCCGGGCGCCGGCGGTGGCGCCGAGGCGCCGGCCGAGGAGGAGCAGGACGAGTTCGACGTCGTCCTGCAGGCCGCCGGCGACAAGAAGATCCAGGTCATCAAGGAGGTTCGCACCCTTACCAGCCTGGGCCTGAAGGAGGCCAAGGACCTGGTTGACGGCGCGCCCAAGACCGTCCTGGAGAAGGTCAACAAGGAAGCCGCGGAGAAGGCCAAGGCCGCCCTGGAGGGCGCCGGCGCCACCGTCCAGGTCAAGTAAGTAGCACCCGGACCTGAGACCCTCCCGGGGGCGCCCGCAAGGCGCGCCCGGGAGGGTTCTGCTTTCCCTGGGGCGGCGGCGCGCCTTTTCGCCCGGCTGGCACGGGAACGGCGGCCACCCGGCGAGCCACCGGGCCGCTCACCCACGGGCCCGACAACGGCCCACTTGACAGCGGGAATAACAGACCTACCCTCCGCTGTTGTCGCCTACACATGCGCACACATGTGGCATCGATCACGCGGTCGAAGACAGCCAAACCAGGCGGTTTCGGCTTGACGTTTGGCTCCCGACAGGGGATGCTGCGGAACAAGGTGAACCTCATATTGGCGTACCGTTGACAAGCAGTGCAGTCCTTGGCTACACTGACCATTTGCGCTGCACTCTAACGTCCTCGGTATCTTCTTCGCGTCTTTCACGGGGTTTTCCGGCCGCTGGGCGATGGCGTGCGTGCGCGGATCGCACCCGCGACAAGTTCGGAAGGACCCCTGTTGGCAGCATCGCGCAGCGCCTCCGCCACGAATCTTGGTCCCCGCCGCGTGTCCTTCGCGCGGATCAACGAGCCCTTGAAGGTTCCGGATCTGCTGGCCCTGCAGACCGAGTCTTTTGACTGGCTGCTCGGCAACGAGAAGTGGAAGGCACGTATCCAGGCCGCCAAGGAGGCGGGACGCAAGGACATCGCCGAGCAGTCGGGCCTCGAAGAGATATTCGAGGAGATTAGCCCGATTGAGGACTTCTCGGGCACCATGTCCCTGTCGTTCCGCGACCACCGCTTCGAGCCGCCCAAGTACTCCGCTGAGGAGTGCAAGGACAAGGACATGACGTACTCCGCCCCGATGTTCGTCACGGCGGAGTTCATCAACAACACCACCGGGGAGATCAAGAGCCAGACGGTCTTCATGGGCGACTTCCCGCTCATGTCCCGTAAGGGCACCTTCATCATCAACGGGACCGAACGAGTGGTTGTCAGCCAGCTCGTCCGGTCGCCGGGCGTGTACTTCGACCGGCAGGTCGACAAGACCAGCGACAAGGACATCTACTCCTGCAAGGTGATCCCGAGCCGGGGCGCCTGGCTGGAGTTTGAGATCGACAAGCGCGACAGCGTCGGCGTCCGCATCGACCGCAAGCGCAAGCAGAGCGTCACCGTCTTGCTGAAGGCCCTTGGCTGGGACGACGCGCGGATCCTCGACCGCTTTGGCAACTATGAGTCGATGCGGGCGACTCTGGAGAAGGACCACACGGCCGGTCAGGACGAGGCGCTGCTGGACATTTACCGCAAGCTGCGCCCGGGGGAGCCGCCGACGCGCGAGTCTGCGCAGGCGCTGCTTGAGAACCTGTACTTCAACGCTAAGCGCTACGACCTGGCCAAGGTGGGACGCTACAAGGTCAACCGCAAGCTTGGCCTTGACATGCCGATCCGGCAGGGCACGCTGACCGAGGAAGACGTCGTCGCGACGATCGAGTACCTCGTCCGGCTGCACGCCGGCGAGGAGGAGCTACCCGCACGGCAGGCCCGGGCGAGGGCATCACCATCCCGGTCGAGACCGACGACATCGACCACTTCGGCAACCGGCGGCTGCGCACGGTCGGCGAGCTCATCCAGAACCAGGTGCGTCTTGGCCTGGCCCGCATGGAGCGCGTCGTTCGCGAGCGGATGACCACGCAGGACGTCGAGGCGATCACGCCGCAGACCCTGATCAACATCCGGCCTGTCGTCGCCTCGATCAAGGAGTTCTTCGGCACCAGCCAGCTGTCGCAGTTCATGGACCAGACCAACCCGCTGGCCGGCCTCACGCACAAGCGCCGCCTGAGCGCGCTTGGCCCGGGTGGCCTGAGCCGTGAGCGGGCCGGGTTCGAGGTCCGTGACGTGCACCCCAGCCACTACGGCCGGATGTGCCCGATCGAGACGCCGGAAGGCCCGAACATCGGCCTGATCGGGTCGCTGAGCAGCTACGGCCGGGTCAACGCGTTCGGCTTCGTCGAGACGCCGTACCGGAAGGTCGTCGACGGCTTCGTCACCGAGGAGATCGACTACCTCACCGCCGACGAGGAAGACCGGCACGTCATCGCCCAGGCGAACACGCCGATCGCGCCCGATGGCCGCTTCGACACCGACCGGGTGCTCGTCCGCCGCAAGGGCGGCGAGGTCGACCAGATCCCGCCGGCCGAGGTCGACTACGTGGACGTGTCCGCGCGCCAGATGGTGTCGGTCGCGACCGCGATGATCCCGTTCCTTGAGCACGACGACGCCAACCGCGCGCTCATGGGATCCAACATGCAGCGCCAGTCGGTCCCGTTGCTGCGCAGCGAGTCGCCGCTGGTCGGCACCGGCATGGAATACCGTGCCGCCACCGACGCCGGCGACGTCATCCTGGCGGAGAAGGCGGGCGTGGTCGAGGAGTCCTGCGCGGACTTCGTCACCGTGATGAACGACGACGGCACCCGCACCACGTACCACGTGCAGAAGTTCCGCCGCTCCAACCAGGGCACCTGCTTCAATCAGAAGCCCATCGTCGAGGAGGGCATGCGGGTCGAGGAGAACCAGGTCCTCGCCGACGGTCCCTGCACCGACAAGGGCGAGATGGCGCTGGGCAAGAACCTGCTCGTCGCGTTCATGCCGTGGGAGGGCCACAACTACGAGGACGCGATCATCTTGTCGCAGCGCCTCGTGCAGGACGACGTCCTCAGCTCCATTCACATCGAGGAGCACGAGGTCGACGCCCGCGACACCAAGCTGGGCCCGGAGGAGATCACCAGGGACATCCCGAACGTCTCCGATGAGGTGCTCGCCGACCTGGACGAGCGCGGCATCATCCGGATCGGCGCCGAGGTCGTCAACGGCGACATCCTGGTCGGCAAGGTCACGCCCAAGGGCGAGACCGAGCTGACGCCGGAGGAGCGGCTGCTGCGCGCGATCTTCGGCGAGAAGGCCCGCGAGGTCCGTGACACCTCACTCAAGGTGCCGCACGGCGAGGAGGGCAAGGTCATCGGCGTCCGCGTGTTCACCCGCGAGGACGGCGACGAGCTCCCGCCCGGCGTGAACCAGCTGGTTCGCGTCTACGTGGCACAAAAGCGCAAGATCACCGACGGCGACAAGCTGGCGGGCCGTCACGGGAACAAGGGCGTCATCTCCAAGATCCTGCCGGTGGAGGACATGCCGTTCCTCGCCGACGGCACTCCGGTGGACATCGTCCTCAACCCGCTGGGCGTCCCCGGCCGAATGAACGTCGGCCAGGTACTGGAGACTCACCTCGGGTGGGTCGCCAAGACCGGCTGGAAGGTCGAGGGCGACGACGAGGACTGGAAGGGCCGGCTGCGGGCCATCGGCGCGGACGAGTCCGAGCCGAACACCAACGTCGCCACCCCGGTCTTCGACGGCGCGCACGAGGAGGAGATCACCGGCCTCCTTGGCTCCACCCTGCCGAACCGCGACGGTGACCAGATGATTGGCTCGCGCGGCAAGACCCTCCTGTTCGACGGCCGCACCGGCGAGCCGTTCAAGGACCCGGTCTCCGTCGGCTACATCTACATCCTCAAGCTGCTGCACCTGGTGGACGACAAGATTCATGCCCGTTCCACCGGCCCGTACTCCATGATCACTCAGCAGCCGCTGGGCGGTAAGGCGCAGTTCGGTGGCCAGCGCTTCGGTGAGATGGAGGTGTGGGCACTGGAGGCGTACGGCGCCGCCTACGCCCTGCAGGAGCTGCTCACGATCAAGTCTGACGACGTGCTCGGCCGGGTGAAGGTCTACGAGGCCATCGTCAAGGGCGAGAACGTCCCAGAGCCAGGCATCCCCGAGTCCTTCAAGGTGCTGATCAAGGAAATGCAGTCGCTCTGCCTCAACGTGGAGGTCCTGTCCAGCGACGGTGCCGCGATCGAGATGCGCGACACCGACGAGGACGTCTTCCGCGCCGCGGAAGAACTCGGCATCGACCTGTCCCGGCGTGAGCCGAGCAGCGTCGAAGAGGTCTGACAAAGCCCACCGAAGGGGGATTTACCACAGTGCTAGACGTCAACTACTTTGACGACCTTCGCATCGGGCTGGCCACTGCCGAAGACATCAGGCAGTGGTCCCACGGCGAGGTGAAGAAGCCGGAGACTATCAACTACCGCACGCTCAAGCCGGAAAAGGACGGGCTCTTCTGCGAGAAGATCTTCGGCCCCACCCGGGACTGGGAGTGCTACTGCGGCAAGTACAAGCGCGTCCGCTTCAAGGGCATCATCTGCGAGCGCTGCGGCGTGGAGGTCACGCGGGCTAAGGTCCGTCGTGAGCGGATGGGCCACATCGAGCTGGCCGCGCCGGTGACCCACATCTGGTACTTCAAGGGCGTCCCGAGCAGGCTCGGTTACCTGCTCGACCTCGCGCCGAAGGACCTGGAGAAGGTCATCTACTTCGCCGCGTACATGATCACGTACGTCGACGACGAGGCCAGGCAGCGCGACCTGCCCTCCCTGGAGGCGCGGATCACCGTCGAGCGGACCCAGCTCGAGCAGCGCCGGGACAACGACATCGAGACCCGGCAGAAGAAGCTCGAGGGCGACCTGGCCGAGCTTGAGGCGGCCGGCGCCAAGAGCGACGCCCGCCGCAAGATCCGCGAGTCCGCCGACCGCGAGATGAAGCAGATCCGCGACCGCGCCGCCAAGGAGATCGACCGCATCGACGAGGTGTGGTCCAGGTTCAAGGGCCTGAAGGTCCAGGACCTGGAGGGCGACGAGATCCTGTACCGCGAGATGCGGGACCGGTTCGGCCGGTACTTCCGCGGCGGCATGGGCGCTCAGGCCATCCAGGACAGGCTCGCGACCTTCGACCTCGACGCCGAGTCGGCCGACCTGCGGGAGACCATCCGCAGCGGCAAGGGCCAGAAGAAGGCCCGCGCCCTCAAGCGGCTCAAGGTCGTCTCCGCCTTCCTCAACACGCGCAACAGCCCCATGGGCATGGTCCTCGACTGCATCCCGGTGATCCCGCCGGACCTGCGGCCGATGGTCCAGCTCGACGGTGGCCGGTTCGCGACCTCCGACCTCAACGACCTCTACCGGCGCGTCATCAACCGGAACAACCGCCTCAAGCGCCTGCTCGACCTCGGCGCTCCCGAGATCATCGTGAACAACGAGAAGCGGATGCTGCAGGAGGCCGTGGACAGCCTGTTCGACAACGGCCGTCGCGGCCGCCCGGTCACCGGTCCTGGCAACCGCCCGCTGAAGTCCCTGTCCGACATGCTCAAGGGCAAGCAGGGCCGGTTCCGCCAGAACCTGCTCGGCAAGCGCGTCGACTACTCCGGCCGTTCGGTCATCGTCGTCGGCCCGCAGCTCAAGCTCCACCAGTGCGGTCTGCCCAAGCAGATGGCGCTTGAACTTTTCAAGCCGTTCGTCATGAAGCGGCTGGTGGACCTCAACCACGCGCAGAACATCAAGTCCGCCAAGCGCATGGTGGAGCGGGCACGGCCGGTCGTGTGGGACGTCCTCGAGGAAGTCATCACCGAGCACCCGGTGCTGCTGAACCGGGCACCCACCCTGCACCGCCTCGGCATCCAGGCCTTCGAGCCGCAGTTGGTCGAGGGCAAGGCCATCCAGATCCACCCGCTCGTCTGCACCGCGTTCAACGCGGACTTCGACGGCGACCAGATGGCCGTGCACCTGCCGCTGTCGGCCGAGGCTCAGGCCGAGGCGCGGATCCTGATGCTCTCCACGAATAACATCCTCAAGCCCGCCGACGGCAAGCCGGTGACCATGCCCACCCAGGACATGGTGATCGGGCTGTACTGCCTGACGCGCCAGGATGAGAACGCGGAGGGCGAAGGCCGGGCGTTCGTGAACCTGTCGGAGGCCACCATGGCCTACGACAAGCACGAGCTCGACCTGCAGGCCAAGATCAGCATCCGGCTGGACAAGGTCGTGCCGCCCAGGGGCTACCCCGTGCCGGAGGACTGGGAGCCGGGCACCCCGCTGCGCCTGGAGACCACCCTCGGGCGCTGCATCTTCAACGAGGCGCTGCCGGAGGACTTCCCCTTCGTCAACTACGGCGTGGGCAAGAAGCAGCTCACCGTTATCGTCAACTCGCTCGCCGAGAAGTACCCGAAGGTCGTGGTGGCCGCGGCACTCGACGCCCTCAAGGACGCCGGGTTCCACTGGGCGACCAGGGCCGGCGTGACCATCGGCATCGAGGACGTCGTCGCCCCGCCGAACAAGAAGGCGATCCTGGACGGCTACGAGCGCCGCGCCGACAAGGTGCAGCGCGAGTACGAGCGCGGCCTGATCACCGACGACGAGCGCCGTCAGGAGCTCATCGAGATCTGGACCCACGCGACCGCCGAGGTCGCCAACGACATGGAGAAGGCCTTCACCGCGGCGCGGACCAACCCCGTCTGGATGATGGTCAACTCCGGTGCCCGTGGTAACCCCATGCAGGTCCGGCAGATCGCCGGCATGCGCGGCCTGGTGTCCAACCCGAAGGGCGAGACGATCCCCCGGCCGATTAAGTCCTCGTTCCGCGAGGGCCTGACCGTGCTGGAGTACTTCATCTCCACCCACGGTGCCCGCAAGGGCCTTGCCGACACCGCTCTGCGGACCGCGGACTCCGGGTACCTCACCCGGCGCCTGGTGGACGTGGCGCAGGACGTCATCGTCCGCGAGGAGGACTGCGGCACCGACCGCCGGTTCCCGATGCAGATCGCGCAGAAGGGCGCCGACGGCGTCCTGCGCAAGCTGGACAACATCGAGAACACCGGCACCGGGCGGACCCTGGCCGAGGACATCGAGGTCAACGGGGTCGTGATCGCGCAGGCGGGCATCGACACCACCGACACGCTCATCGACCAGCTGGTCGAGCTCGGCGTCGACACGATCAAGACGCACAACGTCCTGGTCTGCGAGGCCAAGATCGGCGTCTGCGCCAAGTGCTACGGCCGCTCGCTGGCCGCGGGCAAGCTGGTGGACGTCGGTGAGGCCGTCGGCATCGTCGCGGCGCAGTCCATCGGCGAGCCCGGCACCCAGCTGACGATGCGTACCTTCCACACCGGTGGCGTGGCGGGTGCCGACATCACGCACGGCCTGCCGCGTATCACCGAGCTGTTCGAGGCCCGCATCCCCAAGGGCCTGGCCCCGATCAGCGAGGTCGACGGCCGCGTCAAGATCGAGGAGACCGAGAAGACCAGGAAGATCATCATCGTCCCTGACGACGGGTCGGAAGAGGTCGCCTACCAGGTCCCGATGCGGTCCCGGCTGTTCGTCACCGACGGCGGTCGCGTCAAGGTGGGCGAGCAGCTCATCGCCGGCGCGGTCAACCCGCACGAGGTGCTGCGCATCCAGGGCTCCCGCGAGGTGCAAAAGCACCTCGTCGCCCAGGTGCAGGAGGTGTACCGCTCGCAGGGCGTGTCCATCCACGACAAGCACATCGAGATCATCATCCGCCAGATGCTCAAGCGGGTGAACGTCCTGGAGTCCGGCGACACCGATCTGCTGCCCGGCGAACTGGTCGAGCGGCCGAAGTTCGAGAACATGAACCGCGCCGTGGTGAACGACGGCGGCACCCCGGCCTCCGGCCGGCCAGTGCTCATGGGCATCACCAAGGCGTCGCTGGCCACCGAGTCGTGGCTGTCGGCGGCCTCCTTCCAGGAGACGACGCGGGTCCTCACCGACGCGGCGATCCACGCCAAGTCGGACTCGCTGCTCGGCCTCAAGGAGAACGTCATCATCGGCAAGCTCATCCCGGCCGGCACCGGCATGCAGGTGTACCGGAACATCCGGGTCGAGCCCACCGACGACGCGCGCGGTGCCGCCTACCCGGCGGCGCAGTACACCGACGGCGAGAGCTACCCCTTCGGTCAGGGCACCGGCGAGGCCGTCCCGCTGGAGGAGTACGACTTCGGCTCCTACAACCGGTAGATCGCTAGCCGGAGCTAGCCATCAGGCGGCCGGGATCCCTACGCGGGGTCCCGGCCGTCGGCGGTGCGGCTGCGGCCGAAGCTCCGCCCGTAGGCGGTTCCGGGGTTCTGCGAACCGGGTGGATCGGACGCGGAACCCTCATCTCGGGAATACACCGCGACGCCCAGAGGTTGACAACGCTGGTTCGCGTACCGGCCGCATCGCGCACGGGGTAAACTTGGAAGCGGAAAGCCGTGCGGGCGACCGAATCTGTGATTTGGTCGGCGGGCAGACGGGTGGTACCTTTTACATTCGTGCCCGTGACCATGCGGGTATCTGCGTTTGGTCAAGTGGCGCAGGCTCGGAAGAGCCGCGAGGCGACCAGGCTTCGGGTGCGAGCCCGAGGTTCCGGGTTGCAGGGTAGCCATGAGGCTCGGAGCGCGGACTCTCTTCCCTTGATCCCTGACGGTGATCGTCGCCGGGCCAACGGCCTAGCGCGACACACCCGACCTCGGGGGTCGGCGAAGAGAGAGAACTAGCAGGTCAAACGGGTGGCAAACGGCGGGAAACCGACGATTTCGTCTCTCGGTCGGGAGCGCTCCGGACCCCGGGGCGGTCACGGCGAGAGAACATGATGGCTTGACATAGGTAACGACGGAAAGGCACTGGGTTGCCCACGATCCAGCAGCTGGTCCGCAAGGGCCGCCAGGACAAGGTGTCGAAGAACAAGACGCCGGCGCTCAAGCAGAGCCCGCAGCGCCGCGGCGTGTGCACGCGTGTCTACACAACTACGCCGAAGAAGCCGAACTCAGCGCTCCGCAAGGTCGCCCGCGTCCGGTTGACCAGCCAGATCGAGGTCACCGCCTACATCCCGGGGGTTGGCCACAACCTCCAGGAGCACTCCATCGTGCTGGTTCGCGGTGGTCGTGTCCGTGACCTCCCGGGCGTGCGGTACAAGATCATCCGCGGCTCGCTGGACACCCAGGGCGTCCGCAACCGCAAGCAGGCTCGTAGCCGGTACGGCGCGAAGAAGGAGAAGAGCTGAGATGCCGCGTAAGGGTCCCGCGACGAAGCGGCAGCTTGTCACCGATCCGGTCTACGGTTCGCCGCTGGTTACCGCGCTCGCGAACAAGGTGCTAAGGGAAGGCAAGCGGTCGCTTGCCGAGCGCATCGTGTACGGCGCGCTTGAGGGCTGCCGCGAGAAGAACGGCAACGACCCGGTCGTCACGCTGAAGCGTGCCCTGGACAACGTCAAGCCGACCCTCGAGGTCCGCAGCCGCCGCGTCGGCGGCGCGACCTACCAGGTCCCGGTCGAGGTTCGCGCCTCCCGGTCGACCACCCTGGCGCTGCGCTGGCTCGTCACCTACGCCCGGGCGCGCCGCGAGAAGACGATGACCGAGCGGCTGATGAACGAGCTTCTCGACGCCAGCAACGGGCTTGGCGCGAGCGTGAAGCGCCGTGAGGACACCCACAAGATGGCGGAGTCCAACAAGGCCTTCGCGCACTACCGCTGGTAATTAGCAAAGATACGACCTAAGGACGCTTATCGTGGCCACCCAGACCGCAACCGACCTCGCGATGGTCCGCAACATCGGGATCATGGCGCATATCGACGCGGGCAAGACGACGACGACCGAGCGCATCCTGTTCTACACCGGCATCAACTACAAGATCGGTGAGGTCCATGATGGCGCGGCCACCATGGACTGGATGGAGCAGGAGCAGGAGCGCGGCATCACCATCACGTCGGCCGCGACCACCTGCAGCTGGCGTGACCACACGATCAACATCATCGACACGCCCGGGCACGTCGACTTCACCGTAGAGGTGGAGCGCTCGCTGCGGGTGCTCGACGGTGCCGTCGCGGTGTTCGACGCCGTGGCCGGCGTGGAGCCCCAGTCCGAGACGGTCTGGCGGCAGGCCGACAAGTACGGCGTGCCCCGGATCTGCTTCGTGAACAAGATGGACCGGGTCGGCGCCGAGTTCCACCGCTGCGTGGAAATGATCGTCTCCCGCCTGGCCGCGACTCCCGCGGTCATCCAGCTCCCGTGGGGCGTGGAGGCCGACTTCCGCGGCGTCATCGACCTGGTGCGCATGCGCGCCTATGTCTGGAACACCGAGGGCAAGGGCGACAAGTACGACGACGTCGAGATCCCCGCGGACCACGCGGAGGCGGCTCGCGAGTGGCGCGACAAGCTGCTCGAGACCGTCGCGGAGAACGACGACGAGATGATGGAGCTCTACCTCGCGGGCGAGGAGCCGGCGGAGGAGCAGCTCGTCGCCGCGATCCGGCGGGCGACCGTCGCCAGCGCGATCACCCCGGTGCTGTGCGGCACGGCCTTTAAGAACAAGGGCGTGCAGCCGATGCTCGACGCGATCGTCGCCTACCTGCCCAGCCCGCTGGACATCCCGTCCATCAAGGGCCACGCGGTGGGTCACGAGGACGAGGTCATCGAGCGGCACGCGGACCCCAGCGAGCCGCTGTCGGCGCTCGCCTTCAAGATCATGTCGGACCCGCACCTCGGCAAGCTCACCTACATCCGCGTCTACTCCGGCACCCTGGAGACGGGCACCCAGGTGCTCAACGCCATCAAGGGCCGCAAGGAGCGGATCGGCAAGATCTACCAGATGCACGCGAACAAGCGCGAGGAGCGCCCGACCGCGACCGCCGGCCACATCGTGGCCGTCATGGGCCTGAAGGACACCACCACGGGCGACACGCTGTGCGCCCAGGACAAGCCGGTGGTCCTGGAGTCCATGACGTTCCCCGCGCCGGTCATCAACGTGGCGATCGAGCCGAAGACCAAGAGCGACCAGGAGAAGCTGGGCACCGCGATCCAGCGGCTGGCGGAAGAGGACCCGACCTTCCAGGTCAGGACCGACGAGGAGACCGGCCAGACGATCATCGCGGGCATGGGCGAGCTCCACCTGGAGATCCTGGTGGACCGCATGCGCCGCGAGTTCAAGGTCGAGGCGAACATCGGCCGCCCGCAGGTCGCCTACCGGGAGACCGTGCGGCGCCTGGTCGAGAAGGTTGAGTACACGCACAAGAAGCAGACCGGTGGCTCCGGCCAGTTCGGTCGCGTGCTCATCAGCTTGGGGCCGACCGGCGGCGACGGCGGCGGCTACGAGTTCGAGAACAAGGTGACCGGTGGCCGTATCCCTCGGGAGTACATCCCGTCGGTGGACGCCGGCTGCCAGGAGGCCGCGGAGTTCGGCGTGCTCGCCGGGTTCCCGATGGTCGACGTCAAGGTGACGCTGCTTGACGGCGCCTACCACGAGGTGGACTCCTCGGAGGCTCGCCTTCAAGATCGCCGGGTCGATGGCCTTCAAGAAGGCCGCGGCCTTGGCAAACCCGGTTCTGCTCGAGCCGGTCATGGCCGTCGAAGTCACGACGCCCGAGCAGTACATGGGTGACGTGATCGGCGACCTCAACAGCCGGCGCGGCCAGATCCAGGCCATGGAGGAACGACCCGGGACCCGCGTGGTCAAGGCTCTCGTCCCGTTGTCGGAGATGTTCGGTTACGTCGGTGACCTGCGCAGCAAGACGCAGGGCCGGGCGAACTACAGCATGCAGTTCGACTCGTACGCCGAGGTCCCGCCGAACATCGCCAAGGAGATCGTCGCCAAAGCGCGGGGCGAGTAGTTCGCTCCGTCTGCCTCTCCCGGGCGACCAGGAGAGGTACCTGCCCGACCAGCACAAGCCAAGCAAGGAATAGTCCAGCCCCACCGCCGGTGGGCCGGATCGCAACGAGGAGACACAGTGGCGAAGGCAAAGTTCCAGCGGACTAAGCCGCACGTCAACATCGGCACCATCGGCCACATCGACCACGGCAAGACGACCCTGACCGCGGCGATCACGAAGGTGCTGCACGACAAGTACCCAGATGTCAACCCCTTCTACGCGTTCGACCAGATCGACAACGCGAAGGAAGAGAAGGAGCGTGGCATCACCATCTCGATCTCGCACGTTGAGTACCAGACCGAGAAGCGGCACTACGCGCATGTTGACTGCCCGGGTCACGCTGACTACATCAAGAACATGATCACGGGTGCCGCGCAGATGGACGGCGCGATCCTCGTGGTGGCGGCGACTGACGGCCCGATGCCGCAGACCCGCGAGCACGTGCTGCTGGCGCGCCAGGTCGGCGTGCCGTACATCGTCGTCGCGCTGAACAAGTGCGACATGGTGGACGACGAGGAGATCCTCGAGCTCGTCGAGCTTGAGGTCCGCGAGCTGCTCAACGAGTACGAGTTCCCGGGCGACGACGTCCCGGTCGTGCGCGTCGCGGCCCACCCGGCGCTGCAGGGCGACGCCAAGTGGGGCGAGACCGTCCTCGAGCTGATGAACGCCGTGGACGACTCGATCCCCGAGCCCGTCCGTGAGGTCGAGAAGCCGTTCCTGATGCCGGTCGAGGACGTGTTCTCGATCACCGGTCGTGGGACGGTCGTCACCGGTCGTATCGAGCGCGGCATCATCAAGACCGGCGAGACTGTCGACATCATCGGCATCAAGGAGAAGCCGACGACCACGACGGTCACCGGCGTGGAGATGTTCCGCAAGATCCTCGACGAGGGCCAGGCGGGCGACAACGTCGGCCTGCTCCTGCGCGGTGTCAAGCGCGAGGACGTCGAGCGTGGCCAGGTCATCATCAAGCCGGGCACGAACACTCCGCACACGGAGTTCGAGGGCCAGGTCTACGTCCTGTCCAAGGAGGAGGGCGGTCGTCACACGCCGTTCTTCAACAACTACCGTCCGCAGTTCTACTTCCGTACCACCGACGTGACCGGCGTGGTCAGCCTGCCGGAGGGCACGGAGATGGTGATGCCGGGTGACCGTACCGACATGAAGGTGACGCTCATCCAGCCCATCGCCATGGAAGAGGGCCTGCGGTTCGCGATCCGCGAGGGCGGCCGCACGGTCGCCTCGGGTCGTGTCACCAGGATCCTCAAGTAGTCGCTAGCGGCGGCCCGGCCAGCAGGCCGGGCCGCCGCGCTGCGGCGCTCATCGGCCCCCGCTCGACGAAGGGGCTACCCACAGCGGCACGTATGGAAGTGAAGGAACTGAGGCCCTAATGGCGGGACAGAAGATCCGCATCCGGCTCAAGGCATATGACCACGAGGTCATCGACAGCTCGGCGCGGAAGATCGTCGACACGGTGACCCGCACCGGCGCCCGCGTCGCCGGTCCCGTGCCGCTGCCTACCGAGAAGAACGTGTACTGCGTCATCCGCTCGCCGCACAAGTACAAGGACTCGCGGGAGCACTTCGAGATGCGGACGCACAAGCGGCTGATCGACATCATCGATCCGACGCCCAAGACGGTCGACTCGCTGATGCGCCTTGACCTTCCGGCCGGCGTCTACATCGAGATCAAGCTCTGAGGACTCACTGATCATGGGAATGACAGGGATCCTGGGCACCAAGCTTGGCATGACCCAGGTCTTCGACGAAGCCGGACAGGTGGTACCTGTCACGGTGGTGCAGGCTGGTCCCTGCGTGGTTACCAGCGTCCGCACCCCGGACACGGATGGGTACTCCGCCGTCCAGATCGGGTACGGGGAGATCAACCCCCGCAAGGTCACCAAGCCGGTGGCCGGCCTCTTCGAGAAGGCCGGGGTGACGCCACGCAGGTACCTTGCCGAGATCCGCACCGAGGCCGCCTCGGAGTACACGCTCGGCCAGGAGGTCACGGCCAGCGTCTTCGAGGCCGGCCAGAAGGTCGACGTGAGCGGCAAGTCCAAGGGCAAGGGAACCGCGGGCGTCATGAAGCGCCACGGGTTCAAGGGCCTCGGCGCCTCGCACGGTACCCAGCGCAAGCACCGCGCCCCCGGCTCGATTGGCGCCTGCGCCACTCCGGGCCGCGTGTTCAAGGGCGTGCGGATGGCCGGCCGGATGGGCGCGGCCAAGACCACCGTTCAGGGCCTGACCGTTCAGGCCGTTGACAACGACAAGAACCTGCTGCTGATCAAGGGTGCCATCCCGGGCCCGAACGGCGGCCTCGTCATGGTCCGCTCGACTGTGCGGGGGGTGATCCAGTGACAAGCGTGAGCGTTCAATCGCCGGCCGGCGCGACCGGTGACTCGGTCGAGCTGCCGGAGAAGATCTTCGCGGCGCAGGTGAACATCCCGCTGATCCACCAGGTCGTGGTGGCCCAGCGCGCGGCGGCCCGCCAGGGCACGCACGCGACGAAGACCCGCGGCATGGTCAGGGGTGGCGGCAAGAAGCCGTACCGGCAGAAGGGCACCGGCCGCGCCCGCCAGGGGTCGATCCGGGCGCCGCAGTTCACCGGCGGTGGCACCGTCCACGGCCCGCAGCCGCGGTCCTACGCGCAGAAGACGCCCAAGAAGATGAAGGCCGCCGCGCTGCGCGGCGCGCTGTCTGACCGGGCGGCCAACGAGCGGATCTTCGTGGTCACCACGTTCGTCGAGGGCGACGCCCCGAGGACCAAGGACGCGGTGGCCGTGCTTGACGCGGTGACCGAGGGCGCGACGCGCAACATCCTGGTCGTCGCCACGGCCGATGACGAGGTCACCTGGAAGTCGCTGCGCAACGTCCCCGCCGTGCACCTGCTCGCCGAGGACCAGCTCAACACCTACGACGTGCTGGCCAGCGACTACGTGGTCTTCACGCAGGCGGCGTTCAGCGCGTTCGTCGAAAGGGGTTCGGAGTGAGCCGGATCTACAACCCCCGGGACATCCTGCTGCGCCCGGTGGTGTCGGAGAAGAGCTACGGCCTGCTCGACGAGGGCAAGTACACCTTCATCGTGGCGCCGGACGCCAACAAGGTGCAGATCCGGCAGGCGGTCGAGGAAGTGTTCCGGGTCAAGGTGACCGGCGTCAACACGATCAACCGGCAGGGCAAGCGGCGGCGCACCCGGCATGGCTGGGGCAAGCGCCCGGACACCAAGCGCGCGATCGTGACCCTGGCCGAGGGCGACCGGATTGACATCTTCGGCGGACACGTCGGATAAGGGAGACGAAGGTGGCTATCCGTAAGTACAAGCCGACCACCCCGGGTCGGCGTGGCGCCAGCGGTTCCGACTTCTCCGAGATCACTCGGAGCGAGCCGGAGAAGTCGCTGGTCGTTCCGCTGCACTCCAAGGGCGGTCGCAACGTGCACGGGCGCGTTACCGCCCGGCACCAGGGCGGCGGGCACAAGCGCAACTACCGGCTGATCGACTTCCGGCGGCACGACAAGGACGGCGTCCCGGCCAAGGTCGCGCACATCGAGTACGACCCGAACCGCACCGCCCGCATCGCGCTGCTGCACTACGCGGACGGCGAGAAGCGCTACATCCTCGCGCCGCAGGGCCTGGCCCAGGGCGACCGGGTGGAGAACGGCCCGACCGCCGACATTAAGCCTGGCAACGCGCTCCCGCTGCGGAACATCCCGACCGGTACCGTCATCCACGCGATCGAGCTCCGCCCGGGCGGCGGCGCGAAGATCGCGCGGTCGGCCGGCGCGGGCGTGCAGTTGCTGGCCAAGGAAGGCGCCCACGCGGCGCTGCGCATGCCCTCCGGCGAGATCCGGCGGGTCCCCGTGGAGTGCCGCGCGACGGTTGGCGAGGTCGGCAACGCCGAGCAGGGCAACATCAAGCTCGGCAAGGCGGGCCGCAACCGCTGGAAGGGCAAGCGCCCGACCGTCCGTGGCGTGGCCATGAACCCGATCGACCACCCGCACGGTGGTGGTGAGGGCAAGACCTCCGGTGGTCGGCACCCGGTCAGCCCGTGGGGCAAGCCGGAAGGCCGGACCCGTAAGCCGAACAAGCCCAGTGACCGGCTCATCAGCCGCCGTCGCGGTCGCGGCAAGAACAAGCGGTAGGAGCAACCGAGGATGCCTCGTAGCCTGAAGAAGGGCCCGTTCGTCGACGACCACCTGTTGAAGAAGGTGGACACGCAAAACGATAAGGGCAGCAAGGCGGTCATCAAGACCTGGTCACGCCGGTCGATGATCGTCCCGCAGATGCTCGGTCACACGATCGCGGTGCACGACGGGCGCAAGCACATTCCGGTCTTCATCACCGAGTCGATGGTGGGCCACAAGCTCGGCGAGTTCGCTCCCACGCGGACCTTCCGCAGCCACGTCAAGGAAGACCGGCGCAGCCGGCGCTAACTGGAGGAACGATGGAAGCGAGGGCTAAGGCGCGGTACGTCCGCGTCACGCCACGCAAGGCCCGCCGTGTGGTGGACCTGATCCGCGGCCTGCCCGCCGAAGAGGCGCAGGCGGTGCTGGAGTTCGCTCCCCAGGCCGCCAGCGAGCCGGTCGGCAAGGTACTTGCCAGCGCGATCGCCAACGCGGGCGCCATGGGCGACCGCAACAGCCGTGGCCTGCTGTGGGTGCAGCGGGCGTGGGTCGATGAGGGGCCGACGCTCAAGCGGTTCCGCCCCCGCGCCCAGGGCCGCGGCTACCGGATCAACAAGCGGACGAGCCACATCACGGTCATCGTCTCCGACGACAGCGAGGGAGGGAACCTCTAGTGGGCCAGAAGGTTAACCCGCACGGGTTCCGCCTGGGCATCACCACCGACTTCAAGAGCCGGTGGTACGCGGAGAAGCAGTACAAGAACTACGTCGCCGAGGACGTCGCCATCCGCCGGATGCTGCAGCGCGGCATGGAGCGGGCCGGCATCTCCAAGGTCGAGATCGAGCGGACCATGGACCGGGTGCGGGTGGACATCCACACCGCGCGGCCCGGCATCGTCATCGGCCGCCGCGGCGCCGAGGCGGACCGCATCCGCACCGACCTGGAGAAGCTGACCAAGAAGCAGATCCAGCTGAACATCCTCGAGGTGAAGAACCCCGAGGTTGACGCGCAGCTAGTGGCGCAGGGCGTGGCCGAGCAGCTGACCAGCCGGGTCTCGTTCCGGCGGGCCATGCGCAAGGCGATGCAGAGCGCGCTCAAGGGCGGCGCCAAGGGCATCCGGGTGCAGTGCTCCGGGCGCCTGGGCGGGGCCGAGATGTCCCGCAGCGAGTTCTACCGCGAGGGCCGGGTGCCGCTGCACACGCTGCGCGCCGACATCGACTACGGCTTCTACGAGGCCCGCACCACGTTCGGCCGGATCGGCGTCAAGGTGTGGATCTACCGTGGCGACGCCGCGCCGACGCGAGCCGGCCGTGAGGCGGCGCAGGCCGCCCTGCGCGCCGCCGGGCAGCGCAGGGACCGTGACCGGGACCGGCCGGGCCAGGACAAGCGCCGTGGCGGTGGCCGTGGCAGCCGTCCCGACGGTGGCCGCCCCGAGGGACGCGGCGACCGGGGTGACCGGTCCGAGCGGCCCAGTGCCCAGGCACCCGCGCCGGCCGCCAGCACGGCGGAGCCGCAGGCTACCACCGGGGAGGAGTGACCAATGCTGATCCCGCGCAAGGTCGCGCACCGCAAGCAGCACCGGCCGCACCGGACAGGCGCGGCCACCGGTGGCACCCGGGTGGCGTTCGGCGAGTACGGAATCCAGGCCGTCGAGCACGCGTACGTGACGAACCGCCAGATTGAGGCGGCACGTATCGCGATGACCCGGCACATCCGCCGTGGCGGCAAGGTCTGGATCAACATCTTCCCCGACCGCCCGCTCACCAAGAAGCCGGCCGAGACCCGGATGGGCTCAGGTAAGGGCTCGCCGGAGTGGTGGATCGCGAACGTCAAGCCAGGCCGCGTGATGTTCGAGCTGTCCTACCCGAACGAGCAGGTCGCCCGCGAGGCCCTCCGCCGCGCGATTCACAAGTTGCCTATGAAGTGCAGGATCGTTAAGCGAGAGGTGGGTGAAGCCTGATGGCTACGGGCTTGACCGCCGATGAACTGCGCGCCTCCAGCCCGGAGGAGCTGACCAGCAAGCTGGCCGAGGCCAAGGAGGAGCTGTTCAACCTCCGGTTTCAGGGTGCCACGGGCCAGCTGGAAAGCCACGGGCGGCTGCGGGCCGTCCGTAAGGACATCGCGCGGATCTACACGGTGATGCGGGAACGCGAGCTCGGCATCATCACCGACGTCGAGGATGTCGAGGGGGCTGAGAAGTGAGCGACGAGAACACCGAAGTGACCGTGACCGCTGACGACGCCGGGCACCGCCCGTACCGCAAGGTCCGCGAGGGCCTCGTGGTGAGCGACAAGATGGACAAGACCGTCGTCGTCGCCGTTGAGGACCGCGTCAAGCACCCCAAGTACGGCAAGGTCATGCGCCGTACGAAGAAGTACAAGGCGCACGACGAGCAGAACGAGTGCGGCGTTGGCGATCGTGTACTGCTGATGGAGACCAAGCCGATCTCGGCCACCAAGCGGTGGCGCGTGGCCGAGATCTTGGAGAAGGCCAAGTAATTAGGACGAACCGCCGGACCAATCCACCGGCGTGACGAAGCAGGAGTTGACGTGATCCAGCAGGAGTCGCGGCTCAAGGTCGCCGACAACACGGGTGCGAAGGAAATCTTGTGTATCCGCGTGCTCGGCGGCAGCGGCCGGCGATACGCGGGCATCGGTGACGTCATCGTGGCGACCGTGAAGGACGCGCTGCCCGGTGCTGGCGTCAAGAAGGGCGACGTCGTCAAGGCGGTCGTGGTGCGTACCCGCAAGGAGAGGCGCCGCGGGGACGGCTCGTACATCCGCTTCGATGAGAACGCCGCCGTTTTGATCAAGGACGGCGGGGATCCGCGTGGCACCCGCATTTTCGGCCCGGTCGGCCGGGAACTGCGCGAGAAGCGCTTCATGCGGATCATCTCGCTGGCGCCGGAGGTGCTGTGATGAAGATCAAGAAGGGTGACCATGTCATGGTCACGGCCGGCAAGGACAGGGGTGCCACCGGGACCGTCATCGCGGCCTACCCGGACAGGCAGAAGGTCCTGGTCGAGGGCGTGAACATGATCAAGATCAACAAGAAGGTGACCAACCAGGGCGTGCGCGGTGCCAAGGAAGGCGGCATCACCACCCAGGAGGCGCCGATCCACGTGAGCAACGTCCAGCTGGTCGACCCCGAGACCAAGAAGCCGACCCGGGTCGGCTACACGGTCAACGAGGACGGCAAGAAGGTCCGTATCTCGCGCGCGAGCGGGAAGGAAATCTGATGGCGACCGAGGCACCGGCCATGCCGCGGCTCAAGGAGCGCTACCGGGCCGAGATCAAGCCCGCGCTCCAGGACGAGTTCAAGTACCCGAACGTCATGCAGATCCCTGGGCTGACCAAGATCGTCGTCAACATGGGCGTCGGCGAGGCGGCCAGGGACGGCAAGCTGATCGACGGGGCCATCCGCGACCTGACCGCCATCACCGGCCAGAAGCCGGCGGTGGCCAAGGCCAAGAAGTCCATCGCCCAGTTCAAGCTGCGCGAGGGCATGCCGATCGGCGCGCACGTCACGCTGCGCGGCGACCGCATGTGGGAGTTCCTCGACCGGACGCTGTCGATCGCGCTGCCCCGCATTCGCGACTTCCGCGGCCTGTCGCCCAAGCAGTTCGACGGCCACGGCAACTACACCTTCGGGCTGACCGAGCAGGTCATGTTCCACGAGATCAACCCGGACCGGGTGGACCGGCAGCGCGGCATGGACATCACCATCGTGACCTCGGCGACCACGGACGCCGAGGGCCGCTCGCTGTTGCGCAAGCTCGGCTTTCCGTTCAAGGAGGCGTGACAAGTGGCCAAGAAGTCGCTTATCGCCAAGGCAGCCCGCAAGCCGAAGTTCGAGGTGCGGGGCTACACGCGGTGCACCCGCTGTGGCCGGCCCCGTGCCGTCTACCGGAAGTTCGGCCTGTGCCGGATCTGCTTCCGCGCGATGGCACACCGCGGCGAGCTGCCCGGCATCACCAAGTCCAGCTGGTAACCAACTAACGAACGCCGCAGGTCCGGGCCGGGGATGACCCCGGGACAGGAAACCACGGCGAGGAAGGCCCAAACGGCCATGTCAATGACCGATCCGATCGCGGACATGCTGACTCGTCTGCGCAACGCCAACTCGGCGTACCACGACACCGTGGCCATGCCGCACTCCAAGATCAAGGCGCACATCGCGGAGATCCTCCAGCAGGAGGGCTACATCGCGGGCTTCCGCGTCGAGGACGCTGAGGTCGGCAAGAACCTGGTGGTCCAGCTCAAGTACGGGAATGCGCGCGAGCGTTCCATCGCTGGGATCAAGCGGGTCTCGAAGCCAGGCCTGCGCGTGTACGCGAAGAAGGACAACCTGCCCCGGGTGCTCGGTGGCCTCGGCGTCGCGATCATCTCGACGTCGGGCGGCCTGATGACCGACAAGCAGGCCAAGCGGAGCGGCGTGGGCGGGGAAGTCCTCGCCTACGTCTGGTAGGGGAAGGGAGAGAGCAACATGTCACGCATCGGACGCCTGCCCATTCCCATCCCCAGCGGAGTGGACGTCGCGATCGAGGGCCAGGACGTCAGCGTCAAGGGGCCCAAGGGCGAGCTCAAGCTCACCGTCGCCGAGCCGATCCAGGTGGTCAAGGAGGAGACCGTCCTCCACGTCCGCCGGCCGAGCGACGAAGGCCCGGTCCGTGCCCTGCACGGGCTGTCGCGGACGCTGATCGCCAACATGGTCACCGGGGTCACCACCGGCTACAGCAAGACGCTGGAGATCGTCGGCGTTGGCTACCGTGTCCAGGCCAAGGGCAAGACCCTTGAGTTCTCGCTCGGCTTCAGCCACCCAGTAGTGATCGAGCCGCCGGACGGCATCACCTTCCGCGTCGAGGCACCGACCCGCTTCGTGGTCGAGGGCATCGACAAGCAGCTGGTGGGCGAGACCGCGGCCCGGATCCGCAAGATTCGCAAGCCGGACCCGTACAAGGCCAAGGGCGTGCGGTACCAGGGCGAGGTCATCCGCCGCAAGGTCGGGAAGGCTGGTAAGTAGTCATGGCACGAACTCACGCCAAGCGCTCGTCGCGCGAGTACGCCACCGGCAAGGTCGGCCCGCGCACCGCCGCGACGACCCGCGCCCGCGCCCGGCGTCACCTGCGCGTCCGCAAGAAGGTCAGCGGCTCCACCGCCCGCCCGAGGCTGGTCGTCAACCGGTCAGCCCGGCACATCTTCGCGCAGATCGTCGATGACAGCGTCGGCCGCACGCTGGCCGCGGCCTCCACGCTGGACCCGGCCATCCGCGGCGCCGAGGGCGACAAGACCGCCAAGGCGAAGCTGGTCGGCGAGCTGCTCGCCGAGCGCGCCAAGAGCGCCGGCATCACCGCCGTGGTCTTCGACCGTGGCGGCTACAAGTACCACGGCCGCGTGGCCGCGATCGCGGACAGCGCGCGCGAAGCCGGGCTGGCGCTGTGAAGGCTCTGCTAGCCCTGGGGGGGACGACTCCCCTCCAACCCCCCGCCAAAATGCGAGGGGTCGCAATGAGGAGGAACAGCTAATGCCAGGAGCTCCGCGGCGCGGTGGCCAGGGCGGCCAAGGCGGCCAAGGTGGCGAACGGCGCGACCGCCGGGAGGACCGCCGCAACCGGGGGGACAACGCCTCCGAGAAGCAGGCGACTTACCTGGAGCGCGTGGTGACGATCAACCGCGTCGCCAAGGTCGTCAAGGGTGGCCGCCGGTTCAGCTTCACCGCGCTCGTCGTCGTAGGCGACGGGAACGGCATGGTCGGCGTCGGCTACGGAAAGGCCAAGGAGGTGCCCGCGGCGATCGCCAAGGGCGTCGAGGAGGCCAAGAAGCACTTCTTCCGCGTCCCGCGCATCGCCGCCACGATCCCGCACACCGTGCAGGGCGAGGCGGCGGCCGGGGTCGTGCTGCTCAAGCCGGCCAGCGCCGGTACCGGCGTCATCGCCGGCGGCCCGGTGCGTGCCGTGCTGGAGTGCGCGGGCATCGGTGACGTGCTGTCCAAGTCGCTCGGCTCATCCAACCCGATCAACATGGTGCACGCCACCGTGGCGGCACTGAAGGACCTGTCCCGCCCGGAGGAGATCGCGGCCAAGCGCGGCCTGCCGATCGAGGACGTGGCCCCGAAGGCCATGCTCGCCGCCCGTGCCGCCGCCGCTGCTGGCGCGAGTGCGTAAGCGTAAGGGGGCATAACAGATGGCACAGCTCAAGGTGACCCAGGTCAAGTCGAAGATCGGCGGGAACAGCGCCCAGCGCAACACGCTGCGGTCGCTGGGCCTGCACCGGATCGGCGAAACCGTCGTGAAGCCGGACCGTCCGGAGTTCCGTGGCATGGTCCACGCCGTCCGGCACCTCGTCCGGGTAGAGGAAGTGGACTGAACCCATGCAGCTATCGTCCGGGGGGACGACCCCCCGTACCCCCCGCTGCATGGCCTATGGAAAGGCGAGGTTATAGGCCATGCTTAAGCTTCATGACCTGAAGCCGGCGCCGGGCGCTCACAAGGCCAAGACGCGAGTCGGCCGTGGCGAGGCGTCCAAGGGCAAGACCGCCGGCCGCGGCACGAAGGGCACGAAGGCCCGCTACCAGGTCCCGCTGGGATTTGAGGGCGGCCAGATGCCGCTGCACCGGCGGTTGCCCAAGCTCAAGGGCTTCTCCAATGCCTTGTTCACCACCACCTATCAGGTGGTCAACGTCGGGAAGCTCGCTGAGCTGTACCCGGCGGGTGGCGAGGTGACGCCAGAGGGCCTGGCGGCCAACGGCGCGGTTCGCCGCGGCGAGCTGGTCAAGGTTCTCGGCACAGGCGACCTGAGTGTGGCGCTGCGCGTGAGCGCGCACGCCGTCTCCGCGTCGGCCAAGGCGAAGATCGAAGAGGCCGGCGGATCCGTCACGCTGCTCGGCTAGCTAGCGAGTGGCCCCTCACCCGAGGGGCCTGCGCCCTCGGAACGAGATATAAAGATCGTTAGGAGGGCGCGCTAGCGGCTTGGCGGTGCTGGCTGGTCCCCGGTCCACCGGGTAAGATACGGAAGCCGCTTATACGCAGGTTTCAATGATGAAAAGGGATCACGCATGCTGACCGCGTTCATCCGGGCATTCCGGACGCCCGACCTGCGCAAGAAACTGCTGTTCACGCTGGGCATCCTCATACTGTTCAGGTTCGGCTCATCGCTGCCGACTCCGGGCATCAATGAGGCCAACGTGTCGCTGTGCTCGGGCCTGGCCGCCAAGAGCACGGCCGCCAGCGTCTACCAGATCGTCGACCTGCTCAGCGGCAACGCGCTGAAGTACATGTCGGTGTTCGCGCTGGGCATCATGCCCTACATCACCGCGAGCATCATCCTTCAGCTGCTCACGGTCGTGATCCCGAGGCTGGAGACCCTCAAGAACGAGGGTCAGGCCGGCCAGACCAAGATCACCCAGTACACCCGGTACCTGACGATCGGCCTGGCGATCCTCCAGTCGACTGGCTACATCGAGCTGGCCCGCAGCGGCCAGCTCTTCCAGGGGACCACCTGCTCCTCGACGGTGAACCCGCTCATCCCCGACGCCTCGGTCTTCCGCATCGCGACGATGGTCATCACGATGGTCGCCGGCACCGCGGTGATCATGTGGATGGGCGAGCTCATCACCGACCGGGGCGTCGGCAACGGCATGTCGGTCATGATCTTCACGCAGGTCATCGCGGTCATCCCCGGTGAGCTGCTCACGATCTTCCAGACGAAGGGCATCTTCACCGAGCTGCTCTCGCTGGTCGTGGTCGCCTGCATCGTCGCGTTCGTGGTCTTCATGGAACAGGCGCAGCGCCGCATCCCGGTCCAGTACGCCAAGCGGATGGTCGGGCGCCGGATGTACGGCGGCACCTCCACTTACATCCCGATGAAGGTGAACCAGGCGGGCGTCATCCCGGTCATCTTCGCCTCAAGCCTCCTGTACATCCCGCAGCTCGCGGTGTCGCTGTTCGGCAGCCAGAGCCACCCGCAGAAGTGGGTGAGCTGGGTCCAGGCCCACCTGCAGACGACGAGCTCGCTGGGCACGAGCTGGCTGTACATCTCGCTGTTCTTCCTGCTGACGGTCGCGTTCACGTACTTCTACGTGTCGATCACGTTCAACCCGGACGAGGTCGCCGACAACATGAAGAAGTACGGCGGCTTCATCCCGGGCATCAGGCCTGGCCGCCCGACCGCCGAGTACCTCGGCTACGTGCTGAGCCGCCTGACGGCACCGGGCTCGGTCTACCTCGGCGTGGTCGCCATGTTCCCGCTGGTGGCCCTGGCCTCGATCGGCGTCGGCAACGAGTTCCCGTTCAGCGGCGTCAGCCTGCTCATCATGGTTGGCGTCGGCCTGGACACGGTCAAGCAGATCGAGAGCCAGCTGCAGCAGCGCAATTACGAAGGCTTCCTCCGGTAGTGCGCGTCGTACTCGTAGGCCCCCCCGGCGCGGGCAAGGGAACCCAGGCCCACTTCATCGCATCCCATCTGTCGATTCCGCGAATTTCGACCGGTGACATCTTTCGCTATAACGTCACGAATCAGACGGAGCTCGGCGCCAAGGCCAAGGAGTACATGGACCGCGGCGACCTCGTCCCCGACGAGATCACCGTCGCCATGGTCCGTGACCGGCTAGCGGAGGATGACGCGAGGCGGGCTTCCTGCTCGACGGCTTCCCGCGTAACGTGGCGCAGGCGGACATCCTGAAGAAGATCCTCTCCGAGCTGGACGTGAAGCTCACGGTCGTCCTTGAGCTGGTCGTCAACGAGAACGAGGTCGTGCGCCGCCTGTCCGGCCGCCGCACCTGCCGTCAGTGCCAGCACATCTGGCACGTGCTGTATGACCCGCCGACCGTCGAGGGCGTCTGCGACGCCTGCGGCGGCGTGCTCTTCCAGCGTGACGACGACAAGGAAGACGTCATCCGGCACCGGCTGGAGGTCTACATCAGCCAGACCTCGCCGCTGATCGCGTTCTACGCCGACGAGGGCGTCCTCGTGGGGATCGACGCGACCGGCCCGGTCGAGGAGGTCACCAGCCGCGCGCTGGCCGCGCTCGAGCCATACACGCGCTGAGCAAGCACGGGTAGCGTGGCAGTGTCGGCCCGGGGGACGACCTCGGGTCCCCGGGACCCGGGAGGAGGTGTGACGCCCATGCGATTGCGGCGCAAGGCGACGATACAGGTCAAGAGTCCTGATCAGATCGCGAGCATGCGCGAGGCGGGACTGGTCGTCGCCCGGACCCTCAAGGTCCTCGCCGACGCGGTCCGCCCCGGTATCTCCACCACGGACCTCGACCGGATCGCCGAACGGGAGATCAGGGCGGCCGGCGCCGATCCCGTCCTTCCTGGGCTACCAGGGTTACCCGTCGAGCATCTGCGCCTCGGTCAACGAGACGATCGTGCACGGCATCCCCGACCCCGCGCAGCGGCTCAGGGACGGCGACATCATCTCCATCGACTGCGGTGCCATCCTCGACGGCTGGCACGGCGACGCGGCGCTTACCGTCGCGGTCGGCGAGATCGCCGCCGAGGACCAGGCGCTCCTGGACGCCTGCGAGGCCGCCCTGTGGGCGGGCCTGGCCCAGGCCAGCCCGGGCAGCCGGCTGGGCGACATCTCCAGCGCCGTGGAGCGCTCCGTGCTCGCCAGCGGCCCGTACGGCATCGTCCGCGAGTACACCGGCCACGGGATCGGCTCGGCGATGCACATGCCGCCGGACGTCCCGAACTACGGCGAGCCAGGCACCGGCCCGAGGCTGCAGGCGGGCATGGCGCTGGCGATTGAGCCGATGATCACCCGCGGCGGCGAGCAGACCATCGAGCTGGCCGACGGCTGGACGGTCGTCACCGCCGACGCCTCCCGCGCGGCCCACTTCGAGCACACGGTCGCGATCACCCCGGACGGCCCCTGGGTCCTGACGGCCGAGGACGGCGGCGTCTCCCGGCTGGGTGGCGGCCACTCTCCCGGACCACAACGGACCGTCTCCGACCGCCTGCCGAAGGAAGACTGAAGTGCCAGGCGACCCGAGGCTGCGTGCCTCCGACGCCGACCGGGAGCGGACCGTCCAGCTCCTTCGCGAGCACCACGCCGAGGGACGCCTCGACATGGAGGAGTTCCACGAGCGGCTGAACGCCGCCTACGCCGCCAAGACGGTGGGGGACCTCGACGAGATCCTCGCCGACCTGCCCGGCATCGACCTGTACCGCCTGCCGTCGGCCGGCCTGCGCCCCGCGCCCCCCGGCACCGGCGGCTGGCTCCCGTCCCGCCGCCCGAGCGGCTCGGTCGCCCGCAAGGCCGCCCAGTGGGCCACCTGGACCGTCACCAGCTCCGCCCTCGTCGTCACCTGGCTCGTCGTCGGCATCATCTCGGGCGGTTACGCCTGGCTTCCCTGGTTCCTGCTGATCGTCATCCCCTGGGCCATCGCGATCAGCCGCCGCAGCGCGTAGAGCGTGCTGACCGTCGGGGTGGACCTCGCCGCCGAGGCCAAGAGGACAGCGGTCGCGCTCGTGGAATGGGACGCGGGACAGGCGATGGTGACCAGCGTCCGCCGGGGGGCCGACGACGACGTCATCCTGGACGCGCTGGCGGCGGCCGACAAGGCGGGCATCGACTGCCCGCTGGGCTGGCCGGACGACTTCGTCGCGTTCATCTCCAGCTATCACCGCCACCACGCGGTGCCCGTCCCCCCGGGCTATCCGGCGAGCGGCTGGAAGCGGCGGCTGACGTTGCGGCTGACCGATCAGGTCGTCCAGGCCGAGCTGGGCCTGACGCCGCTGAGCGTGGCGGCGGACCTCATCGGGCACGTGGCGCTGCGCTGCGCCTGCCTCCTGGCCGAGGCCGGGCGGCGCGGCCAGGTCATCGACCGGGCCGGCGACGGCGTGGTCGTCGAGGCCTACCCGGCGGCATCGCTGAAGTCCTGGGGGCTCACGCACGGGGGGTACAAGCGGCGCGGCACCGGGCAAGCCCTCGGCGACCTGATCGACAACCTCACGAGCCGTGCCCCGTGGCTGCATCTCGGCGCGGCGGAGAGCACCTGCCGGGACAGCCACGACGCCTTCGACGCGGTCGTCGCGGCCCTGATCGCCCGCGCGGCCGCCCAGGGCCTGACCCGCCGCCCCGAGACAAGGGAAGAGATCGCCGCCGCGTCCAGGGAAGGCTGGATCGCCTTCCCCCTCCCGTCCGCCACCCTCGCCGACCTCGTCGCCCAGCGATCCTCACAGCCCCTCGGCCGTACCTCGACTCATTCCCGCCCACCACCCCAAGCATCTGCCTCAGCCGAGCTCGGCGACCGCCTCACGCAGCCGGGACATGGCCGCCCTGAGGAGCTCCGCGAGATCTTGCTGGTTGTCCGCCCGCACCCAGTCGGCGTAGGCCTCCTTGAACGCGAGCATGCCGACTTCTCCCGCAAGGGCCGCGACGGGCTCGGTCGCGCCCCGCGCGCGCAGCGCGCCGGCCATCGAGGCCGCGAGCCCGACGTGCTTAAGCTGGTCGCGCTCCTGCAGTTCGGTGCTCGTCGCGATGATCGCCGCCAGGCGGGGCCCGAGCTCCCGGTTGAACGGCGTCATGGCCGTGGCCGCCGCGTCGAGCCCGTGCGCGACCGCGGTCAGCGGCGTTGCCTCAGCGGGCGCCGCCGCGATGCCCTCGGCGAGCAGTCTCGACAAGGTCTCCTGGCCGGCGGCTAGGATCTCGCGCTTGTCGGAGAAGTGCCGGAAGAACGTGCTCCTGGTCAGGCCCGCGCGGTCGGCGATCTCCGCGACTGTCGTCGTGTCGTAGGTCTGCTCGGAGAACAGCCGCAGCGCGGCCATGACCAGCCGCTCGCGCGCATTCGGCTCCCATCGGGGCATGGCCCGAGTCTAGTAACGCTCCCTTCCCGTGAAGCCCCGCGATAGGCCCGCACAGAACAGGGGGCCCGCCCGGATCCTGGTGTGATGCGCGTCACGGTGGTACTCTTACCCATCGGGACGGTGCCGCGCGCCTGGTCCGCTCCCGGGGACTCGTCTCCGGGGTTCAGGGCTACGGATGTCCAGGGCTGGAATAGAGCGTGCCTAGTAGGCGTTGACCCGACTGGTTCGGGGTGTGTTCGCGCTGGTTCGCGTTGGGCGGATCAGTCGAGTAGACTTTGCTGCGGCCTATCGGCTGGCCTTCCTCGTCTGGCTCGCGTCGGCCGGGGAGCGCGTCACGACTGCTGCCAGGCGGGCGTGAACTGGTGCGATACCAGCCCAATGCGAACCAACCACTACTCGCCCAGTCGGCGCGTGTCGGCTAAGCAGGATTGAAGCGCGGAGGATATGCCCAAGAAAGACGGCGCCATCGAGATCGAGGGCACAGTGGTCGAGACGTTGCCTAATGCCTTCTTCCGAGTGGAGCTGGACAACGGGCACAAGGTACTCGCCCACATCAGCGGGAAGATGCGGATGCACTACATCCGGATCCTCCCCGATGACCGTGTGGTCGTCGAGCTCAGCCCGTACGACCTGAGCCGCGGTCGCATCGTCTACCGGTACAAGTAACAGCGTCCCTGGCCTCTGCGAGGCGGGGAGCTAAGGGCCAGCCTGACTGGCCACGAGGAGAGTTAGCCGTGAAGGTCAAGCCGAGCGTCAAGAAGATCTGCAGCAAGTGCAGGGTCATCCGTCGCCACGGCCGCGTCATGGTCATCTGCGACGACCCGAGGCACAAGCAGCGCCAGGGCTAGTCGCCAGCAGGGCCTGAGCGACGAGACGACAAGAAAATACGCGCGCCGCAGGCAGCCAGCAGGCTGTGACCCCCGGTTGGAGGCCGGGGCCGATCCTGGGCAGGGATCGGGGAGCGGGGCGGAGGACCTCCACCATCGATAGGAGTACTGCCCGAATGGCACGTATTTCCGGCGTAGACCTGCCGCGCGAGAAGCGGCTTGAGATCGCGCTGACGTACATCTACGGCATGGGGCGCACCCGCGCCATCGAGACGATCGCGGGCACCGGCGTGAGCGGTGACACCCGCGTCCACGCCCTCACCGAGGACGACCTGGTCAGGCTGCGCGAGTGGATCGACTCGCACTACCAGGTGGAAGGCGACCTGCGCCGCGAGGTCGCCGCCGACATCAGGCGCAAGATCGAGATCGGCTGCTACCAGGGCATCCGCCACCGCAGGGGGCTTCCGGTCCACGGCCAGCGGACGCAGACGAACGCGCGCACCCGCAAGGGCAAGAAGAAGACCGTCGCCGGCAAGAAGAAGGTCGGCAAGAAGTAATCGGAAGGGTCCAGGTCCCCGCCCGACGGCGCGGACCTGCCCCTGTCGGATGATCACCTCCAGGAGCCAGAGAGCATATGCCGCCTCGCAAGAGCAGCCAGCAGGGTGCAGCCAAGAAGCTGCGCCGCAAGGAGCGGAAGAACGTAGCCCACGGGCACGCGCACATCCGCTCCACGTTCAACAACACCATCGTCTCCATCACGGACCCGGCCGGGAACGTGATCTCGTGGGCCTCCTCCGGGCAGGTCGGGTTCAAGGGCTCGCGTAAGTCCACCCCGTACGCCGCCCAGCAGGCCGCGGAGGCCGCCGCCCGTCGTGCCATGGAGCACGGGATGCGCAAGGTCGACGTCTTCGTCAAGGGCCCGGCTCAGGCCGGGAGACCGCGATCCGCTCGCTGCAGGCCACCGGCCTTGAGGTAGGGCAGATCCAGGACGTGACCCCGGTTCCGCACAACGGCTGCCGCCCGCCCAAGCGGCGTCGGGTCTGAGACGCAAGGAGTACTGATGGCTCGTTACACAGGGGCGGACTGCAAGCTGTGCCGCCGTGAGAAGGTTAAGCTGTTCCTCAAGGGCGCCAAGTGCGACTCGCCGAAGTGCCCGATTGAGAGCCGTCCCTACCCGCCGGGTGAGCACGGCCGCAACCGGCAGAAGGACAGCGAGTACCTGATCCAGATCCGCGAGAAGCAGAAGGCCCGCCGCATCTACGGCGTGCTGGAGAAGCAGTTCGCCGGGTACTACGAGGAAGCGGCGCGCAAGTCAGGCCGGACCGGTGAGGCCCTGCTCCAGATCCTGGAGAGCCGCCTGGACAACGTCGTGTACCGCGCCGGGTTCGCCAAGAGCCGCGACATGGCGCGTCAGCTCGTCCGGCACGGCCACATCAAGGTCAACGGCCGCCGGGTCGACATCCCGTCCTACCGGGTCAAGGAGAGCGACGTCGTCGAGGTGACTGAGAAGTCCCTCGAGCTCACCCCGATGATCGTGGCGCGCGCCGAAGCCGGCGAGCGTCAGGTCCCGGCCTGGCTTGACGTCATCTCCGACCAGATGAAGATCCTCGTGCACCAGCTTCCGGCCCGGGCGCAGATCGACACCCAGGTCCAGGAACAGCTGATCGTCGAGTTCTACTCGAAGTAAGCCTAACGGTGGGCGGAAAGGTTCCGCCCACCTCCGATCGGCGGCGTCAAATAGCGGGCGTCGCGGAAAGGAAGTCAGATGCTCATCGCACAGCGTCCGTCACTCGGCGAGGAGCAGATCGGTGACTACCGGTCTAAGTTCACGATCGAGCCGCTGGAGCCCGGCTTCGGCTACACGATCGGGAACTCGCTCCGTCGCACGCTGCTGTCCTCCATCCCGGGGGCGGCGGTCACCTCGATCCGCATCGAGGGCGTGCTGCACGAGTTCACCACGGTGCCCGGGGTCAAGGAAGACGTCACCGACCTCATCCTGAACCTCAAGCAGCTCGTCGTCTCCTCCGAGCACGACGAGCCGGTGGTCATGTACCTGCGCAAGCAGGGGCCGGGCGCGGTCACCGCGGCCGACATCGCCCCGCCGGCCGGCGTCGAGGTACACAACCCCGAGCTGCACATCGCGACGCTCAACGGCAAGGGCAAGCTGGAGATGGAGCTGACCGTCGAGCGCGGTCGCGGCTACGTCTCCGCGAACCAGAACAAGCAGCCGGGACAGGAGATCGGCCGGATCCCGATCGACTCGATCTACTCCCCGGTACTGCGCGTCACCTACAAGGTCGAGGCGACCCGCGTCGAGCAGCGCACCGACTTCGACCGGCTCATCCTGGACGTCGAGACCAAGCCGTGCATGCGGCCGCGTGACGCGGTGGCGAGCGCGGGCAAGACGCTCACCGAGCTGTTCGGCCTGGCGCGCGAGCTCAACGTGGACGCTGAGGGCATCGACATCGGCCCGTCGCCGACGGACGCCGCGCTCGCGGCCGACCTGGCGCTGCCGATCGAGGACCTCAACCTCACCGTCCGGTCCTACAACTGCCTCAAGCGCGAGGGCATCCACACCGTGGGCGAGCTTGTCGCGCGCAGCGAGCAGGACCTGCTCGACATCCGCAACTTCGGCGCCAAGTCGATCGAGGAAGTCAAGCAGAAGCTGGTCGACATGGGGCTGTCGCTCAAGGACTCCCCGCCCGGGTTCGACCCGAGCAGCGCCGTGGACTACACCGGCGACGAAGAAGAGAGCTACGTCGAGACCGAGCAGTATTAGCCCGGGGGGGACGACCCCCCGGACCCCCGGATGTGGGCCCGATCGCTTCGCGATTTTATCGGGCCCACGAACGGGGGCTCGGCTCCAAACAACGAAAGGGTTTACATGCCGACGCCAACCAAGGGTGCGCGTCTGGGCGGAAGCGCGGCTCACCAGAAGCACATTCTGGCGAACCTGGCAACCGCCCTGTTCGAGCACGGGAAGATCACGACTACCGAGGCGCGGGCACGCAGGCTGCGCCCGTACGCGGAGAAGCTGATCACCTTCGCGAAGCGCGGTGACCTGCACGCCCGTCGTCAGGTGCTGACCGTGGTGACGGACAAGAGCGTCGTGCACACCCTCTTCACGGAGATCGGCCCGAGCTTCGCCGAGCGCGACGGCGGCTACACCCGGATCACGAAGATCGGCCACCGCAAGGGCGACGCCGCCCGCATGGCCGTCATCGAGCTGGTCCGCGAGGAGGCCGCCAGCAAGCCAAGGCGCCGCACCCGCCGGGCAGCGACGTCGGAGCAGGCCCCGGCCGCTGCCGCTGCCGTCTCGGAAGAGACCGCCACGGACGAGGTCGACGAGGCCGCCGAGCCAGTCACCGACGAGGCCGAGCTGGCTGAGGCCGGGTCCGAGGACGAGACCGCGGACGAGGCCGACGCCACCGATGAGGCGGGCGACTCGAAGGCCTGACGGCCCAGGCCTTCACGGCTGACACCAGTCAAGCGTGCCGGCCACGCGATAGCGGGTCCCTCGGGATCTCCGCCTCGCGTGGCGGCACGCTTTTCTTTTGGCCAACTGGGGGAGCTGTTTGGGGTGGGAGTGGACATTGAGACCGTCCGGATCCGGGTAGACCTCGCTTACGACGGGGCCGGGTTCTCCGGCTGGGCCGCGCAGCCGGGCCGCCGGACGGTCGAGGGCGTGCTGGCCGAAGGCCTGGGCCGGGTGCTGCGAATGGCCGGGCCGCCGCGGCTGACGGTCGCCGGGCGGACCGACGCCGGAGTGCACGCGCGGGGCCAGGTCGTCCACGTGGACGTACCCCGCGGAGCCTGGGAATCGGCCGGATCCCGCGCCCTGCGGCGGCTGGCCCGCGCGCTACCGCCCGATGTCCGGGTAAGGCAGGTCGCCGTGGCGCCCGACGGGTTCGACGCGCGGTTCTCCGCGTTGTGGCGGCGCTACTCCTACCGGGTCTGTGACGACGCGGCCCTCGCCGACCCGCTGCGGCGCGGCGACACGCTGTGGCACCCGCGGTCGCTGGACCTGGCCGCGATGAACGTGGCGTCCGGGACGCTGCTCGGCGAGCATGACTTCGCCGCGTTCTGCCGCCGCCGGGACGGGGCCACCACCGTCCGGGCGCTGCGGCGCCTCGACTGGGAGCGCTCCGCGGATGGCGTCGCGGCCGCGTGCGTGATCGCCGACGCGTTCTGCCACAACATGGTGCGGTCGCTGGTGGGGGCGCTGCTCGCGGTGGGGGAGGGCAGCCGCCCGCCGCAGTGGCCCGCCGCTATCTTGGCCGCGGCGTCCCGGGACCCGGCCGTGCGGGTGGCCCCGCCCCACGGGCTGTGCCTGGAGGAGGTGCGCTACCCGCCGCCCGGCGAGCTGGCCGCGCGAGCGGCGCAGACCCGCCGGGTACGGGAGCTGCCCGGGGAGGAGCCGGCTCAGCCGGTCGTGGAGGACTTCGCCGACGGGCTAGTGCTGCCCGACGCGCTCGGGGATCCGGATGGGACCGTGGCCGAGGTGTCGCCGTTGACCATCCGCTGGCTGAGGTAGATGTTCGCCGTGCCGGCGACCAGCGCGTTCTCCCAGCTCTCCAGCTGTTGAGTCTGCGCGGCGGTCGGCGTCTTCAAGTTGGTGAACTCGGCCCACGTCAAGATCAGGTAGTGCCCCTTGTACTGCGCCTCGACCACCCCGACCCCCTGGCCGAGCTTGGCGGTGGCGCCCTTGGACGTGCTGAGCGGCTGGATGAAGTCGTTCTGCCCGATGACTTTCCCGGCGTAGTGGGCCTGGTGAGTGCTGCTCAGGTTGACGACCCCGATCGTGCCCATGATCGTCTTGTCGCCCGACAGGTAGGTGGCCCGCAGGACCTGGGTGCACTTGCCCGCCTGGACCTGCGAGATCAACTGGGCACCGAACAGGGCGTTCGGGCACTTCGTGTCGACCTTCTCCGCCTGCAAGAGGAAGTCCGCGTTGTCCTTCTGGTCGTGCACGGCCGGCAGGTAGACCTCGCTGAGCGTGAGCGGCGCCGGGTCATCGGTCCGCAGCCCGATGTGGCAGAACGGGCCGAGCGAGGCCGCGCACTGCTGCGTCGCCGCGGATGGCGTTGACGTCGGCAGGGGCTGGTTGGCCTCCCTGGCCGCGTTGTCCTGGCCCGAATGCGTGAACTTGTAGACGCCCGCGGTGGCCGCCACGACGAGCACCACCGTCGCCACCGAGTACAACACCGTCCGGCGGCGTCGCTTGGGACCGCCGTCCCTTCTGGTGCCCGATGACCGGGACTCGTTCGGTGCGGGTGGCAGCTCACGGACGGCGCCGCGCGTGTCCGCGCCGCGTCCGCCGGCCTGCCCGCGGCGTCCGCCGCTGCCCGGCCGCCAGCACGTCCGCGTCGGCGTAATCGTCGTGGTACCGGCCCCCGTCGAAGCCGTCTCCCTGGAGGGCCTGCCCGTAACCGCGCCGCCCGTTGAGCCCCGCGGACCCGTAGTCCGCCACCGCGACCTGGTCCAGCCGCGTCTCGAACTCCTGGCGCCCTGGCAGCCGCTGGTCGTCCCGGTGCCCGCCTCCGCCAGCGGTCTCATAGCCGGCGTAGTCGTCGTAGTCATAGCCCCGGCGGGCGTCCTGACCGTAATCGTCATCGACCCCGTCATAGCCGGGGTACGTAACGTGCTTGCTCTGCTCATAGCGCGACAGCTGGCCACCGTAGTCGGGGCCACCGTAGTCAGGACCGCTGTCGGTACGGGCGGAATCGGGCGGGTAGCCGCGAGCCGGATCACCCACGGCCAGCTGGGCGGCGGTGTCGGCGAAACCGGTCGGCTGCGGCCCGCTGCGCCCGTACCAGTCGTTGCCATCGTCGTAGGAATCGTCGCCCAGCGCCGGGTACCCGCCGCTTGCGCTGGACTGCCCCAGCGCCGGGTAGCCGCCGCTCGAGTGTCCCAGGGCCGGGTAGCCGCCGCTTGCGCTGGTCTGCCCGCCGCTGGACTGCCCCAGGGCCGGGTAGCCGCCGCTTGCGCTGGTCTGCCCGCCGCTGGTCTGCCCGCCGCTGGACTGCCCGAGCGCCGGGTAGCCGCCGCTCGAGTGTCCCAGGGCCGGGTAGCCGCCGCTTGCGCGGGACGACGTCCCGGGGGACGAGTTGCCGTAGGAGTCGTATGAGGAGTCATACGGCGCGCTCTGATAAGCGCCGCTCCCGGAGCCGGCGTGCTCGTCGGAACGGTAACCGGCTACGGGGTAGCCGCCACTGCCGCCCGATCCGTAGCGGTCAGTTCCGTAGCCGGACCCGCTGCCGTAGCCGCCCGAGCCATAGCTGCCCGTGCTGTGGCTGTCGGTGCTGTAACTGCCCGAGCCATAGCCGCTGTCCGTGCCGTACCCGCCAGACCCGTGGCTGCCGTCGGTGCCGTACCCCCCCGAGCCGTAGCTAGTGTCGGTGCCGTAACCGTCGGAGGCCCCTCGACCGGCGCCGTAGCCGCCGCTCTCATAGCTGCCCGTGTCGTGGCTGGCGCCGTTGTGGCTGGCGCCGCTGTGGTCGGCACCGCTGTGGTCGGCACCGTTGTGGCTGGCGCTGCCGTATCCGGCATCGCCGTAGCCGGCCGACCCGTAGCCGTCACGCTGGCCGTAGCCGTCGCCCTGGCTGTAGGCGTCGTAAGACGTGCCGCCATAGACCGAATCGTCGTAACCCGGGCCATCATGGCCCGGTCTGTCGTACCCCGCATGCTCTTCAGACGACTGCCGAGGCGACTGCGCCCCCCAGGACGCCCGCTCGCGGGCGACGTCATCACCCCGGTATCCCATGCCATCGAGGTTAGCGCCGATACCAGGCTTGCAAGGCTAGACGCCGAACTTTCCGCATTCAGTAACAGAAACGTATCAACTTGTGATCATTTTGCGGGTTGTGCATCCTGGCCAGGTGCGGCGGGCACGTGGCGTGACATGAGGTAAGCTCGAAGAGTCGAATCCGCCCCTCCGGGGGTTGCAGCCGCTTGGGCGACACGATCTCTTCGGCGGTGCGCTCAGTTTTGGCAGTGCAGTTAGATTCAGAGTATGCTGCATGGGCGTCATCCGTGATGAGCCGTACCTGACATTGAGTCCTAGCTCAAGCTGAGCCTGGTGACACAGTGTCGGCAGCAGGCGTTGCGGAGGCGAGTGGAGCGACGGGGCCTTGCCAACCTGACGGCGGGGTCTGGACAGCAAGTCTCCAGGATCACGGACCACATGTGAAGGCTTAACGACTGTGCGCACTTTCAGCCCGAAAGACAGTGACATCACGCATCAGTGGCATGTTATCGACGCCACCGATGTCGTGCTCGGCCGCCTGGCCAGCCATGTGGCAGTGCTCCTGCGAGGCAAGCACAAGCCAATCTTCGCCCCGCACGTCGACACAGGCGACTTCGTGATCGTCGTCAACGCGGACAAGGTTGCGCTGAGCGGTACCAAGCTTCAGGACAAGCGTGCCTACCGGCACTCGGGTTACCCGGGCGGTCTCCGCTCGGTGAGCTACGGCGAGCTGATGGACAAGCACCCCGAGCGCGTGGTCGAGAAGGCGGTCAAGGGGATGCTGCCGAAGAACACGCTTGGCCGCAAGACGTTGACCAAGCTCAAGGTGTACGCGGGTCCGGATCACCCCCACCAGGCGCAGCAGCCGCAGCCGTACGAGATCCGCCAGATTTCGCAGTAACCGTCCGGGGTGCGCCCCCCGTACCCGCCGGGTGCCTGTCTGATGAAGATGAGCAGGCACGGAGGTTATCGGACAGGCGAGCGCCGCAAGGAAGCGTGAGGAAGAGCAACGTGGCCGAGCCCACTGGCATCGAGACACCGTCCGCGGACGACGCGGATTACTTGACTGACGAGCACGAGGCGGGGGAGGAGCTCTCGGAAGAGAACGCCCCGTCCGAGTACACTACCGAGTCCGCCGACGCGGCTCCGGCGAGCCGGGTCGCGCGTCGTCCGATCATCACCGGGCACGCCTCGGGGACCGGACGGCGCAAGGAGGCCGTCGCCCGGGTGCGCATCGTGCCGGGTACCGGCCAGTGGACGATCAACGGCCGCTCCCTTGAGGCGTACTTCCCCAACAAGGTCCACCAGCAGATCGTCAACGAGCCGTTCGTCACGCTCGGAGCCGAGGGCAAGTTCGACGTGATCGCGCGCATCGTCGGTGGCGGGGTCACCGGCCAGGCCGGTGCCCTGCGACTGGGCGTCACGCGGGCGCTCACGCTGGTCGACCCGGAGAACCGGCCGCCGCTGAAGAAGGCCGGCTTCCTCACTCGCGACCCGCGGGTGAAGGAGCGGAAGAAGTACGGTCTCAAGAAGGCCCGTAAGGCACCACAGTACTCCAAGCGTTAAGCACCGGACGGCGGGCGCGACGTGGGCCGGCTCTTCGGTACAGATGGTGTTCGTGGTGTCGCTGGGCTGGACCTGACAGCCAAGCTGGCGCTAGATCTCGCCGTGGCGGCGGTCCCGGTGCTCATCCGCGATCCGGCGGAGAGCGGTTCCGGGACCCGCCCGGTGGCGGTCATCGGCCGTGACTCGCGTGCCTCCGGGGATTTCCTGGAGGCCGCGGTCGTCGCCGGGCTGGCCAGTTCCGGGGTTGACGTTCTCCGGCTCGGGGTGATCCCGACCCCGGGCGTGGCGTACCTGACGGGTGCCTTGGACGCCGACTTTGGAGTCGTTCTTTCCGCTAGCCATAACCCAGCCCGGGACAACGGCATCAAGTTCTTCGGCCGGGGTGGCGTGAAGCTGGCCGATGAGGTCGAGGACGCGATCGAGGCATCGCTGGCCGCTCCCGCGGGCCAGCCCGTCGAGCCATGCGCCTTCGGCCGCGTGACCGACGCCTATTCCGAGCACGAGCGGTACGTCCAGCACCTGCTCGCGACCCTCCCGCCGCTTCCCGATGGCCGCTCGGCGCTGTCCGGCATGCGCGTTGTCGCCGACTGTGCGCACGGAGCCGCCTACAGCATCGCGCCTCGCGCACTGCGCCGCGCGGGCGCCGAGGTCATCACGATCGGCGCCGCGCCGGACGGCGACAACATCAACGCTGGCGTCGGCTCTACCCATCTTGACGTCCTGCGCGCGACCGTCGTCGAGCAGCGCGCGGACGCCGGCCTCGCCTTCGACGGCGACGCGGACCGCTGCCTGGCGGTAGACGCCGACGGTGAGGCGCTCGACGGGGATCAGATCCTCGCGGTCCTGGCGTCCAGCCTCAAGGAGGCGGGGGAGCTCACCGGCGACGCCGTCGTGGTCACGGTGATGTCCAACCTTGGCTTCCACGACGCCATGCGGACAACCGGCGTCACGGTGATAGAGACGCCGGTTGGCGACAAGCACGTCTACATGGCGATGCGCGACGGCGGCTACGTCCTGGGCGGTGAGCAGTCCGGGCACATCATCCAGCTGAAGCACGCCACGACCGGCGACGGCGTCCTCACCGGGCTGCACCTCCTCGCGGCGCTCAACCGCACCGGCACGCCGATGTCCGCCGCCGCCAAGATGATGCCCCGCTACCCGCAGGTGCTCATCAACGTCCCGGGCGACAAGGCCAGGGCCATGGCCGATCCGCAGGTAGCCGAGGCGGTCAAGCGGGCCGCCGCCGAGCTCGGCGACTCCGGCCGGGTCCTGCTCCGTCCGAGCGGCACCGAGCCGGCCGTCCGGGTGATGGTCGAGGCCGCGACGGCCGACGCGGCCAACCGGGTCGCGAACCACCTGGCCGGAGTCGTCCGACAGGCCATCGCCTGACCCGCCCGGCGTTCGGCCGGACCGCCCCCGTTGCCGGTGGTGTTGCGCGATCCTGCATCCACTGCCGCCAGCGACCATGCACGACAATGCAGCCGCGCACCCAGGGGGTCCGGGGAATTGGCGGGCACCCCCCGGGTAACTTACTTACGTGCGAGACGCCTACGGAGTGGAGAAGATCCGGGCGGCGGAAGCCGCGCTGATGGCCGCGCTGCCCGAGGGAACCCTCATGCAGCGGGCGGCAATGGGACTGGCGGCGACCTGCGCCCGCGTGCTCAAGACGGCCCAGGGCGGTGGCCGGGTCTACGGCGCCAGGGTCGTCGTGCTGGCCGGAACCGGCGACAACGGCGGCGACGCCCTGTACGCCGGAGCGCTGCTCGCCCGCCGCGGAGCGGCGGTTACCGCGATCCTGGCAGGCCCGCGCGCCCATCCTGGCGGGCGAGACGCGCTGCGCGCCGCCGGGGGCCGGGTCATCGCCATCATCCCGTGGGCCGCCGCCGGCAACGGCGCCGCGAGCGCGCCGCCCTATCAAGGACCGCCGCCACCGCACGCGGCGACCCGCGTCGACCTGCCGCCGGCCCCCGGTCCTGGGGACAGAGGATGGCCGGGCGAGGCCCCGACGCGGCTGGACATCCCTCGCCCGCACCAGGCCACCGACGAGACCCGGCCGGACATCGGCCGCAACGCCCGCTTCATGCCCGGGCACGAAGCGCGGCACGCGATCGGCCACGCGGACCTGATCATCGACGGGCTGCTGGGCATCGGCGGCAAGGGCGGCCTGCGCGAGCCGTACGCCACGCTGGCGCAGTACGCCGCCAATTCCGCGGGGGTCACGGTCGCGGTTGACCTGCCCAGCGGAATCGACGCCGACACCGGAACGGTAGACGGCCCGGCCGTACTCGCGGACATCACCGTCACCTTCGGCGCTCTCAAGCCCGGCCTCCTCCTCGATCCTGGTGCGAGGCACGCCGGAGTCGTCGAGGTCGTCGACATCGGGCTGCGGCCGCACCTGGACAGGCCCGACGTAGCCGCCCCGAGGGCCAGCGACATCGCCGCGCTCGTGCCGAAGCCGGGACCGGAGTCGGACAAGTACCGCCGCGGCGTCCTGGGGCTGCTCGCGGGCAGCGAGCGCTTCACCGGGGCCGCCATGCTGGCCACCGGGGGCGCGGTGCGGGGCGGCGCGGGAATGGTCCGGCTGGTGACCGCGCAGCGGGCGGCCGACGCCGTGCGATTCGAATGGCCCGAGGTCGTGGTCGTGCCGGTCGCGGCGGGCACCCGCAACGGCGGCGAGGCCGGCCCGGGGCACACGGTCCCGCACGAGGCCGCGTTCCCCGCGTCCGTCGGCCGGGTGCAGGCCTGGGCCGCGGGCCCGGGAATGGGCGTGTCCGACGATGCGCTGGAGCGCCTCACGGCCGTGCTCAGGACGGGCCTGCCGGTGCTCGTGGACGCCGACGGGCTGTCACTGCTGTCCCGCCAGCCAGACCTGCTGCCCCGCCCGGCGCCGACGCTGCTGACTCCGCACGCCGGCGAGCTCGCGCGACTGCTCGGCGTCGACCCCGCCGACGTGGAGGGCAGCCGGCTGGAGCATGTCACGGCCGCGGCGCGCAGGTTCGGTGCCTGCGTCCTGCTCAAGGGCTCGACCACGGTGATCGCGCAGCCAGCGGAACTGGAGCCGGTCCTGGTCAACACGACAGGGACGTCGTGGCTCGCCACCGCGGGAACGGGCGACGTCCTGTCCGGCCTGGCCGGCGCGCTGCTGGCGCAGGGGCTGCTGCCGGCCCAGGCCGCCATCACGGCGGCCTACCTGCACGGGCTGGCCGGCCGGCTCGCCGCCGAGGGGGCGGCGTCGCTGCCCCCGGCCGGCTCGCTGCGCGGGCATCCGGCCGGCCAGGCGCCCATAGGGGCATCGGACGTGCTGCGGGCACTGCCGCTCGCGTTCCGCAGCCTGCTCTGACGGGATTGGAAGAGCCAGGATCCGCTCGTAAGGGCCGAGATTCCCCCGCCCGCCGCCAGGCACCATACGATTGACGTTCATGCACGCTGAAGCGCACGTCGACCTGGACGCGATAGCCGGCAATGTCGCGGCCATCCGCGAACGGGTCGCCCCGAGCATGGTCATGGCCGTCGTCAAGGCAGGCGGTTACGGTCATGGTGCCGTCCCGTCCGCCCGCGCGGCACTGCGCGGGCGGGCATCCTGGCTCGGCGTGGTGCACGTGGCGGAGGCGCTGGAACTGCGCGCGGCGGGCATCGCCGCCCCCGTGTTGTGCCTCATGGCGATCGGCGCCGATGACCATGCCGAGGCCATCTCGCGCGACGTGGACCTGGCCGCGGGATCGACGGAGATGGTGGAGCGGATCGCGGTGGCGGCCAGCGCCGCTGGCAAGCCGGCCAGGGTCCACCTGAAAGCCGACACCGGCCTGAGCCGGGGCGGGGCGACCGCGGCCGACTGGCCGTCCGTCGTGGACGCGGCACTGCGCGCGCAAGAGCGCGGCCTGCTCAGGGTCGTCGGCCTGTGGTCGCACTTCGCGTCCTCCGACGAGCCGGGCAATCCCTCGATCGCGGCGCAGATCGCCGTGTTCAACGAGGCGGTCGAGCGCGCGGAGAAGGCGGGCGTCAGCGGCGCGATCAAGCACATGGCGAATACGGCGGCCGCGATCGGGGTGCCGGACGCGCGCTACGACATGGTGCGTCCCGGCGGGGGGATCTACGGCCTGTCCACGCTGCCCGGCGGCGCGCCGCCGTGGCTGCGGCAGGCGATGACGCTGCGGGCCACGCTGGCCCAGGTGAAGCGGGTTCCGGCCGGTAGCGGCGTCTCCTACAATCACCGGTACGTCACGACGGCGGAGACGACGCTCGGGCTGGTGCCGGTCGGGTACGCCGACGGGATACCCCGCACGGCGCGCGGGCACTGGCTCGCGTTCGCCCGCGGGCGGCGCTGGCCCATCGCGGGCACGGTGTGCATGGACCAGTTCGTTATCGACTTCGGCGACGAGCCGGTGTCGGCCGGGGAGGAAGTCGTGCTGTTCGGCCCGGGCGACGCGGGCGAGGCCACCGCACAGGAGTGGGGCGAAGAGCTCGCGACGATCTCCTACGAGCTCGTCACAGGTATTGGATCCCGCATCACCCGGACATACTCATGAACGAAGAGATCACCGTCGAGACCTCCGCTCAGATGCGCGAGCTTGGCCGCCGGCTGGCCGGGCTGCTGCGTCCGGGGGACCTCGTCATCTTGAGCGGCCCGCTCGGCGCGGGCAAGACAACGCTGACCCAGGGCATCGGCGCCGGGCTGGGCGTGCGCGGTGCCGTCACGTCGCCCACCTTCGTGATCTCGCGGATCCACCCGGGGCCTGTCCCGCTCGTTCACGTGGACGCCTACCGGCTGGGCAGCGCGCTTGAGCTGGACGATCTTGACCTTGACGCGGACACGGACATGTCGGTGACGATCGTGGAATGGGGTGAGGGGCTCGCCGAGGAACTGGCCAGTGACCGGCTGGAAATCACGATCATCCCTGCCCGCGCGCCGGAAAGCCCGACCGCGCCCGACGCTGGTGAGCCGTCCGAGATCGGTGACCAGCCGCGTGCGGTGCGAGTCCGGGGCGTGGGTGCCCGCTGGCAGGACATGCGGATGACCCGCGCGGATGTGGTCAATCGTCTATAGTTCGGCCTGTACAAGTTCCGGTTTGTACGTTCTACCTGGTCTAGCGGTCCCGATTATCGTGCCGCGCCTTACCCCTCCGGAGGCATGCCGTGACTCAGCACGGGTCATTCCCTGACCGGCCGCGAGGCCGCCGAGCCCGGCACGGCGATGACATGTCGGACTGGCAAGGGCGCGAAGCCGTCCCCGAAGACGAGCGCGAGTTCCCCGACCTGGAGCCGATCAGAGGACGGCGGCTGAGCGATGCCGACAACCGCGGGCTGCCCGGTGACGCCCCCCCGTCCGGCCGGCGAGGCCGGCACAGCTCCGGCCGGGACAGCGCCGGGGAGCAGGCCGCTCCGCCATGGGACGACCAGGCCGGCCAGCAAGCGCCGTTTAACCAGCAGGCCCAGTACGACCAGCGGGGTGGCCAGCACGGCCAGGACCAGTACGGGCGGTACGGCCAGCAGCCGGCCGACCGCTCGCCGCGCTACCCCGACGGGCAGTACCCCGACCAGCAGCACCGGGGCCAGCAGTACGCCGACCCGCGCTATGACCAGCAGCAGTACGCCGGGCGACCGGAGCCCCGGCTGGAGCAGCCCCGCTTGGAGCAGCCTCGGCTGGAGCAGCCCCGTGTGGAGCCGGTGCAGAAGCCGTCGCGCCGGGAGCGGCCCGGTCGCGCGGCGGGCCGGCCGTCGGATTCGTCGTGGGACGCGCGCGACGAGGAGATCACCGACGACCCGATGGAGGCGTTCTCGAAGCGGTGGGCCCAGCGCGGCGACGACTCGCACGAGGATGCCCGCCACCGCAGGCGGCTGTGGATCGTCGGCGGCAGCGCCGTCGCCGCGATCATCATCGCGGCCGGCGCCGTCCTGTACCTCAAGGTGTACCGTGGCGGCCACCCCGGCAACGTCGGCTTCGGCGCCCTCGTCACGACCTTCCTGCCCGGCGAGGTCCAGAAGGTGCCGAACGCCTGCGACTCGGTCTCGAAGGCCACCCTGGGCCAGTACCTGCCCGGCGGCCAGCCGGAGATCGCTGCCCCGCCGCTGAACGGCGGCGCCGACAGCCAGTGCACCTGGACGCTCGATAACGTTCCCAACTACCGCGTGATCGAGGTCGACGTCAGCGCCTTCTCGCCGAGCGGCCTAGCTCGCGGCAATGGCAGCGCCACGAACGCCGCGATCGACGCCTACGCCAACGACCTGCAGCTCTTGCAGCACCCGGCCAAGGGCAGCGGGCAGCCGGCCGCCACGATCACCACCATGTCCGGCCTCGGGAACGTCGCCTTCGGCGCGACCCAGGTGTTCAACGTGGACGGCACGACCACCGACAAGGCGACCGTCATCGTCCGCTATCACAACGTGATCGTGACCGCCGTGGTCAACGGCACCCAGCACGCCGTAACCAGCAAGGGCACCTACGGCCCGGTAAGCATGACCACGCTGGCCTCCGCCGCCCACCAGGTAGCCTCAGAAACCGCCGCCAAGCTAACCAGCTAGCGCAGCGACCCGCATGCCCTGCTAACCGACGGTAACTACGCGCCCCGCACGGCAACACGTCAATCGCGCGATCCACCCCGCTGCGGTGAGTGTTCACAATGAGGTGGCGTCGCGTCGAGTCGCGCGCCTCAACCCGCTATCGTGCCTCGCTTGTGCTCCGGTGCCCCGTCGGACGGTGGCGATGCGGGCCAGTTGCACATGGTCGTCCATCGTCATCGGGCCTAAATGATTGACACTTTGGGGGCGGGCACCCCCGAAGGCTGAATCAGTTAGGCCCGTTGACCGCTGCCGGCTAACGATGACCAGCACCGACGCGATCCACCTGTTGTCTTCCCTCGCGCCCGCCAGGCAGCCCGCCCGTCGACCCCGCGCGCATGCTCGTCCATTGTCGCATATCGCCAGCTGAATCGCGCGTTCCGCCGGCTGCCGAAGCTCAGCAGGTGGACGTGGCGCTCGGCTGGCCCGGCGTCGGGGCGCCGCCCCGCGAGCTAATGCCCGTGGCGGGCACCGCCGGACGTGGCGACCGCGACGCGGCGGGACCGCTCGCCCGGGCGCTCGCTGAGGCCGGCCCGTGGGCCGGTCGCGCGGTGCTCGGCGATGCCGCGCTCGAGGCGGCCGTGACCGGCGCCGTCGTAGCGCCCGCACCGTACATGAACGTCCCGGTGCCCTGGACGACGCCCGGGCTGAGCGTGATGCCGCGCACCGTGACCACGTGGCCGGCGGTATCGGTCAGCCGTACCGTAAACGGGCCGGGCCCGCGCCCGACTGGGCGACCCAGTAGTTATAGCTAGCCCGCGCGAGGTCGCTCCAGCCACCGCCAGACTCGCTTTCCACCGCGACAGACGCGAGCGGGTTCCCGGTGTTCATCGCCAGCAGCGCGAGCCAGTACCGCGACGAGCCTTCCTTGACCCGAAGCGAGACGGGGCCGGGCAGCGACGGGCTAGCGAGGAACTGGTACGTGACGTTGACGAGGCCCGCGTTCAGCGGCGCGATCGCGGAGAACGCCGCCGCGCTCAGGTCGATGTGCCCGGGCCCGCAGTCGGGGCACTGGTCGATTACCTCGGCGCGAACCGAGCCGTCCGGGCCGTGGACCTCAAGGTAGCCGCCACACGCGGCGGCACTGGCGTACTCGTCCGGCGGCATCGCCACGAACAGCCCGTCGGCCGGCGGGGAGGGGTAAGAGCAGTTGGGGAGGCCCCGCAGGTCGTAGTGCGTGGCGGTGCCCGTGACCAGGCCGCCCTGCTGCGCCAGTCCCGCCTCCGGGAGCACGGCCGCGCACGCCCGGTTGCCCGAGGCCTGGCTGATGCCGACCGCGAGGGCGACCACGGCGGCCGCGACGGCCGCACCGCCGGCCCCGAGCCCGAGCAATGGCCAGCGATTGCGCCCGCGACGGTGCCGGTGGCGGCTAGAAGCCATGACCGGCATGGTAGAGACGGCGTCCTCGCGCGGCCGATATTTCTGGCAATAAGTACGAACACGTTTATTTCTGCCCTCATGTCCGTTGCCGGCCCCTGCCTGCAGCGCGGCCGCCCAGCGGCACCGGCAGTGGCGGCCAACGCCACCACTCGCGGTACCCTCGGTATCCGTGCTGTTGCTAGGACTTGACACCGCCACGCCCGCGGTCACGGTGGCGCTGCACGATGGCACGCGAGTGCTAGCCGAGGCCACCACGGTCGCCAGGCTCTCCGTCCGCCAGTCGCCCGCTTCATCTCCGGTGGGTAATAGCGGAGCGCCCGCGGCGAAGGGGAGCCACTCGGAATTGCTCACCCCCGCGATCGCCCAGGTACTCGCCGAGGCGGGCGTGGACCGCAGCGACCTCACGGCGGTCGCCGTGGGCGTTGGCCCCGGCCCGTACACCGGCCTGCGGGTTGGGATCGTCACGGCCCGCGTGCTCGGAGCCGTCCTGGGCATCCCGGTCCACGGTGTCTGCTCGCTCGACATCATCGCGGCCGACGTTGACGCGCCGAGGTTCCTCGTGGCGACCGACGCCAGGCGGCGCGAGGTCTACTACGCCCGCTATGACGAGACCGGGCGCTACTCGGGGCCGCTGGTCGACCGCCCCGGCGACATCGAGTGGGGCGATGACCTGCCGGCCGTGGGCGAGGGCGCCCGGATGTACGAGTCGGTCTTCCCGGCCCTCGTCGGCGACGGGCCGCTCTACCCGTCGGCGGCGACCCTGTGCCGGATCGTCGCGGCGCGGCTCACGGACAGCGTCCCCGGCCGGACTTCCCCGCGGGAACCTGCTCCTGCCGCCCGTGCCGCTGTACCTGCGCAGGCCGGACGCCCGCGAGCCAGGCGCGCCCAAGCGCGTCACCGAGCGCGAGCGAAGGCACCCGGAAGCGAGCGCTGAAAACGGCGAGGCCCCCGCGTCGCGGGAGGCGCGCCAATGGAAGAGCCGAAGCCGTTCAGCCGGGCGGCGACGATAGCCGCCCGGCTGCGCCCGATGCTGCCCTCCGACCTGGCCGCGGTGCTCGAGCTAGAGCATGAGCTGTTCCCCGATGACGCGTGGACGTCCGAGATGTTCGCCGACGAGGTTTCCCAGCCCGCGGATGCCCGGCTGTACCTGGTGGCGGAGAACGAGCCGCCACGCCATCACGCCGGGGACGCGAACGGCGAGCCGAACGGCGATGGCGCAGGGAGAGCAGGCGAGGCGAGCGCGGACACGACCCGGATACGGCGCGCGCACCTGGCCGGGATACGCCGGGATGATGTTCGTGCCGGGAGTGCCCGGGCACGGGGGAACGGCGGACGTGCTGACGATCGCCGTCTCCGCAGGCCTGCTGGGGCCAGGGGGTCGGCTCCGCGCTTCTCGGCGCGCTGATCGACGAGGCCCGCCGGCGCCGCTGCACCGAGGTCTTCCTCGAGGTGCGCAAGGACAACCCGCGCGCGCGGGGCCTGTACCGGCGGCGCGGGTTCGAGGAGATCGGCGTGCGCCGCGGCTACTACCAGCCAGCGAACGTCGACGCCATCGTGATGCGGAAGGATCTGCGTAAGTCGTGACCGCCCTTGACGAGCCCCTGGTGCTGGGGATCGAGACATCCTGCGACGAGACCGGCGCGGGGATCGTGCGCGGCCGCACGCTGCTCGCCGACGAGGTCGCGTCCTCGATGGAGGAGCACGCGAGGTTCGGCGGCGTGGTGCCCGAGGTCGCCAGCCGGGCGCACCTGGAGGCGATGGTCCCCGTCGTCGACGCCGCGTTCGCCCGGGCCGGGGTCAAGCCTTCCGACATCGACGCGATCGCGGTGACCGCGGGCCCGGGCCTGGCCGGGGCGCTCATGGTCGGGGTCGGCGCGGCGAAGGCCTACGCCCTCGCTCTGGGCAAGCCGCTGTACGGGGTCAACCACCTCGCCGCGCACGTGGCGGTGGACCAGCTGGAGCACGGGCCGCTGCCGGCGCCCTGCGTGGCGCTGCTCGTGTCGGGCGGGCACTCGTCGCTCCTGCTGGTGCCGTCCGTCGTCGGTGAGGTCGTGCCGCTCGGCGCGACGATCGACGACGCGGCCGGCGAGGCCTACGACAAGGTGGCCCGGGTGCTCGGCCTGCCGTTCCCCGGCGGCCCGCCGATCGACAAGGCCGCCCGCGAGGGAGACCCGGACGCGATCAAGTTTCCGCGCGCGAAGCTGCACGACGGCACGCTGGACTTCTCGTTCGCCGGGCTGAAGACGGCGGTGGCCCGGTGGGTGGAGGCACGCGTGATCGCGGGGAGCCGGTGCCGGTCGCGGACGTGGCGGCGTCGTTCCAGGAGGCCGTCGCCGACGTGCTGACGCGCAAGGCGGTCGCCGCGTGCACGGCGCATGGCGTCACGGACCTCGTGATCGGCGGCGGCGTGGCGGCGAACTCGCGGCTGCGCGCGCTGGCCCTCCAGCGCTGCGAGCAGGCAGGCATCCACTTGCGGGTGCCCCGCCCCAAGCTGTGCACCGACAACGGCGCGATGGTGGCCGCGCTGGGCGCCACCATCGTGTCGGCCGGCCTGCAGCCCTCGCCGCTGGACATCCCGGCGGACTCGTCCCTCCCGATCATGGAGGTCATCGTCCGCTGAGCGGACGCGCGCCAGCCCCGGACGCGCCGGTGCTGACGGGCTAGCGGGGGCTCAGGCGGACTTACGGCGACGGCGCAGCAGCACGCGGGTCAGCACGGCCAGCCCCCCGGCGAGGGCCGCGACCGGGACGATGCGCTTCAGCATAGGAACGACGATGAACTTAACGGCGTCCAGGCTCTCTTCCTGCTTCGGCGGCACCGGGGCAGGCTTGGCCGCCGCTGGCGTCACGGTCGACGAAGGCGCGCTCGGCCGGCGCTGCGGCCGCCGACTGCGCAGGTGCCGACGGCGTAGCGGCCGACTCAGTCGCGGTACCCGCGCCCGCGTCCTCGCCCGCCGCCTCGGAGGCGGCGCCGGCCTCGGCGCCCTCGTCGGCCGCGGTGGCATCCCCGCGGCCGCGCCGCTGGCGGCGATCAACGCTGCGAGGTTGTCGGCGAACTGCGCGATGAGCTTGCCGCTGATCTCCGGCAGCAGCGAGCGGCCGAACTGCGCGGGCCGCCCGGTGACGTTGAGGGAAGTGTGGATGCTGGCGGTCGTCGCGCCCGCCTCAGCGCCCGCCTTGAGGACGGCGTTCACCGTCGCGGACGCGGTGCCCGCGCCCCGCGTCTCCTTGCCCGAGGCATCGAGCACGATGGTGAGGTTGGCCTGGTCCTTCTCGACGAACTTCGCGGTGCCCTTGTAGGTCAGCGACAGCGCGCCCAGCTTGACCTTGACCTGGCCCTCGATAGAGTCGCCGTCCACCGACAAGACGCTGGCCCCCGGCATGCACGGGGCGATCCGCTCCACGTCAAGCAGGACATCCCACGCCTGCTCCGGCGGCACGGGGACGGTGAACGAGTTATCGAGTTCGATGGCCATGAGGTCACAACCTTACTCACGCGGTTAGTCCTGCCACTGAGGATTCTACGCATGCCCGACTTCCCGGCTCCCGCCAGGTAAACAGGTATACCTCCCCGGCAGGCGACTCAGCGACGCCGGTCGCCACGGTCCCCGTCGGCCGGCCGGGCGACAGCGGGTTCCCCGGCCCAGGCCTCGTGGAAGCCAGGACGGGCCAGCGGGCCGGGGAAACAAGTCCACTGTGCGCCACCGCGCCGCCCGACGCCCGGCACACGTGCCGGGAGTGCACGCGACGGCGCGACGGTGGAATCTGAGCCGGGCCGGTGCAAGTCGCCACCCCCCGGGTGAAGGCCCAGCATCCCGGAAGACCGGGCTCGTCGGCGTCCGACCCAGGACAGTCTAGTGGTATGGAAAAAGGCGGACTCATCAGGTCATTGCGGATTTCGGTGGTTGTTGGTACGATGTCGCCACTGAAAGACGCGTTCAGGGGCCAACTCCCTGCTGAAACAGTCGCTGGACGCACGGAAGAGGGGTGACCTGATGGCCACTACCCAGGACGCTTCACCTGCCGCCGGCGAGTTGCAGGTTGCGAAGGGTCTGAAGTCCGGAGCGCTCGGACTAATTTCCACCACTGTCATGGGCGTTGCCTCCACCGCCCCCGCCTACAGCCTGGCCGCGACGCTCGGCTTCATCGTCGCGGTCGTCGGGCTCGGCGCGCCGATCGTCGCGATCATCGCGTTTGTCCCGATCCTGTTGACCTCTATCGGCTACAGCGAGCTGAACAAGGCCGACCCGGACTGCGGCACCACGTTCACCTGGGCCAGCCGCGCGTTCGGCCCGAAGACCGGCTGGGCCGCCGGGCTGGGCCATCGTCGTCGCCGACGTCCTGGTCATGGCCAGCCTCGCGCAGATCGCCGGGCAGTACGTGTTCCTCCTGTTCGGCAACACCAGCATCGGCGGCGACCCGACCAGCGGCTGGGTGCTGCTCACCGGCGTGCTGTGGATCATCGCGATGACCTATATCTGCTACCGGGGCATCGAGGTGTCCGCGAACTTCCAGCGGATCCTGCTCGCCGTGGAACTGGTCATGCTGCTGGCCTTCTCCGCGACCGCGCTGATCAGGGTCGGCACCGGGCACCACCCGGCGTCCTCCATCACCCCCGCGTGGTCATGGTTCAACCCGGTGCAGGGCGGCTTCAACGGCTTCGTCAGCGGCATCATCTTGATGCTGTTCATCTACTGGGGCTGGGACACCGCCGTGGCGGTGAACGAGGAGACCAAGGACCCGCAGAAGACGGCGGGCCGTGCGGCCATCCTGTCCACCCTCATCCTGCTGGTCACCTATTTCGTCGTGATCATGGCCGCGCAGTCGTTCGCCGGCGTGGGCACCAACGGCATCGGCCTGGGCAACGGCGCCGCCGACGTCCTGTCGACCCTGGGCGGCGCGGTGTTCGGGACCGCCGGGATCGGGCTGTTCTTCTCCCGGCTGCTCATCCTCATGGTGCTCAGCTCGGCCGCCGCCTCCACCCAGACGACGATCCTGCCGACCGCGCGCACCACCTTGTCGATGGCGACGTACAAGGCCATCCCCAAGGTGTTCGCGAAGATGCACCCGCGCTACCTGACGCCGACCGTCTCCACCATCGCGATGGGCGCGATCTCGGCGGTGCTGTACATCGTGTTCAACTACATGTCGAGCGGCAACGTCATCTCCGACGCGGTGACCGCGATCGGCCTGTACATCGCGTTCTACTACGGCCTGACCGGCTTCGCGTGCGCCTGGTACTACCGCAAGACGCTGCTGGAAAGCCAGCGCAACCTGTGGATACGCGGCATCCTCCCGGCGCTCGGCGGGCTGATCATGTACGCGGCGGGCATCTGGTCCCTGTGGGCCGACTGGGACGTCGCGACGGAGAACAGCTACACCTCGTGGCTGATGCCGTTCTGGCCGCACTGGTACATCGGCGGCGTCTTCGTGATCGCCTTCGTCTCGGCCCTCGCCGGCCTGATATCGGGAATCCTCGTCCGCTTCGGCATGCCGTCGTTCTTCCGCAAGGAGACCCTGACCCGCGCCACCCCCACCCTGGTCCCCGACCTGGACTAACCACCCGACCCCCCCACTGCCCACCCCCCACCCCCCGCGCCCCGCCCCCCACCCGCCCCCCGCCCCCCGCACCGGCAACACCCGTGCCGTGCGGTTACGTCGAAAAAACGCCCGCACACGGTTCTGGTGGTCTGTCAGACCCCGCCACCAGCAACGGGCGCCAGATCTCGCCCCACCACACCGGCAACGGCGCGCTACGTCAACCTCACGGTGGACGGGCCATCCCAGCGGTAGACCTATTCGAAGAGCGCGCGGATATCGTCCGCGTCGAGCGCCGACCCGAACGTGCCGTCACTGTCGATCACCGAGGAGAACAGCTCGGCCTTGCGGGCCTTCAGCGCCATCACCTTCTCTTCGATGGTCCCGGCCGAGATCAGCCGGTAGACCATGACGTTCTTGGTCTGCCCGATGCGGTGCGTGCGGTCCACGGCCTGCGCCTCCGTCGCGGGATTCCACCACGGGTCGAGCAGGAAGACGTAGTCCGCCTCGGTCAGGTTCAGCCCGAACCCGCCGGCCTTAAGGCTGATCAGGAAGGCCGGCGCTGTTCCGGTCTTGAACTGCTCAAGCACCGCCGGCCGGTTCACGGTCGTGCCGTCCAGGTAGCAGCACTCGACGCCGGCCGCCTCCAGGTGCTGCCTGGCGATCCGAAGGAAGCGGGTGAACTGGCTGAAGACGAGCGCCCGGTGCCCGCCGCCCGCCACGTCGAGCACCTGCTCGACCAGCGCGTCGATCTTGGCGCTCGGCATGTCGCCGTGCTGTTCGCCGACCAGCGCCGCGTGCAGCGACAGCTGCCGCAGCAGCGTCAGCGACCGCAAGATGGTGAACCGGTTGCGGTCCACGTCGCCGAGCAGCCCGAGGACCTTCTGCCGCTCGCGCTGCAGGTGCGTCTGGTACAGCTTGCGGTGCCGGGGGTGCAGGTCGACCTCGAGGAGCTGCTCCTGCTTCTCCGGCAGGTCGGCGGCGACCTGCTCCTTCGTCCGCCGCTTGATCAGCGGCTTGATCCGGCGGCGCAACTGGGCGAGCAGCTCGGCGTTCCCGCCCTTTTCGATGGGCTTGGCGTAGTAGTCGCGAAATCGCGTCGGGTTCGGGAACAGTCCCGGCGCGGTGATGGACAGCAGCGACCACAGCTCGGTCAGGTTGTTCTCCATCGGCGTGCCGGTGATCGCGACCTTGAACGGGGCGGGCAGCTTGCGCGCGCACTGGTACGCCTTCGACTGGTGGTTCTTGACGTACTGCGCCTCGTCCATGATCAGCCCCGACCATGCCGCCGCGCCGTACTGCTCGAAGTCAAGCCGCAGCAGCGTGTACGAGGTCACGACGGCGTCCGCCCCGGCGATGGCCTCGGCCAGCTCCTGCCCCCGCCTGCCCAGCGTGTCGCGGATCGTGACGACCTTCAGGTCCGGGGTGAAGCGCGCCGACTCCGCCGCCCAGTTCGGCAGCACGCTGGTAGGCGCGACGATCAGGAATGGGGGTTCAAGTCGCGCCGCCTTCTGGCGGGCATTGAGCGCCTCGCGTGCTGCCGGCTGGCGTGGCTGATCAGTGCCAGCGTCTGGATGGTCTTGCCCAGGCCCATGTCGTCGGCGAGGATGCCGCCCAGCTGGTGCTCCCACAAGAACGCCAGCCACTGGAAGCCCTCCAGCTGGTAGGGGCGAAGCAGCGCCCGCAGCGTGGCGGGCGGCTCGACCCGCGGGATGCCGTCGGCCGACACCAGCCCCTGCACCTGCCGCTGCCACGCCCGCGCCTGCCGGCTGACCTCGCCCAGGCCCGCGAGCTCCTCCCACAGCCCGGCCTGGAACCGGCTGATCCGCAGCGGCCCCTGCGGCTGGTCGGTCAGCGCCCGGGCCTCTTCGATCAGCGCGGCCAGGCTGGCCAGCTCCGGCTTGTCCAGCGAGAAGTACGCGCCGTCGTCGAGCAGCAGGTGCGACTGGCCGCTCGCCAGCGCCACGAACACGTCGGCGAACGGGACCTCCCGGCCCTCCACGGTGATCGTGATGCCCAGGTCGAACCAGTCCCGGTCGCCGTCGCGCTCGTCAGCGGAGACCCCGATGCGCAGCGAGTCGCTCGCCTCGCGGTAGTCAGCCGGCGCCCCGGTGACCTCAACCGACAGCCCGCGCTGCCCCGACAGCAGCGGAAGCGACTGCGTCGTGAACAGCATCGTGTCCAGCCCGGTCAGCCGGGCCGCCGCCGCGGCGGGACCGGTCGGGATCGAGGGCCGCGGGAAGCGTGAGCCCGGCCAGCACCCGCCGCTCGGCCTCGCGGTCGCGGAAGCCGTCGGTGGCCTGGTCGCCGTGCACCGGCGTCCGCACCACCTGGCCCGTCGACCTCGTACGCCCACTCCCAGCCGATGCGCAGGTCATGGCGGCCGGAGTAGTCGGCCCGCAGGACCAGCGTCGGGTCGCTGCATCTCCGGCGGCGCGAACGAGTCGTCGGAGGAGAAGATCGTGGCCATCCGGGCCAGCCGGGGGTAGTACCGCAGGGTGAACGAGGCGCGGTCGGCCTCGGGTACGTGGTAGTGCTCGCCGGCCAGCGCGAGCCGCTGCAACGGCGACGGGACCGGCTTGACCATGCGGGCGAGCCGGAACCGCGCCTGCTCGCCCATGGGCCGGCTGGACATGGTCGGCGTAGACGACGCCGTGCCCGGCCGAGCCGACGAACCGCAGCGGCACGATGGCGGGCCCGGCGGCGGAATCGGGCAGCGGGCCGTCGTCGACCGCGGTGATCACCGGGCTTATCTGCAGGCCGCCCGGCGGCCGGCTCGTCGCGTCGCCTGGTGACGTCCAGGCATAGCTGGGCGGTCCCCGGTCGGCGGGATTTCGCCCATCTTGTGCGGGTAGACGAGCGGCAGGCGGACCGAGACCGCCTCGTCGAGGAGGTTCCACAGCTGGCGGGACTCGCAGGCGGCGAGATCGATGTGCTTCAGGTCGTGGCCGTAGCCGCTGTAGCCGTACCCGTAGTCGTGGTAGGGGTTGGTGCCCGCCCGGTAGATGGCGAACAGCTCGTGCAGCAGCCGGACGTGCGCCGCCGGGTACTCATCGCGGATGGTCATGTACTCGATGCGGGACCACGACAGGTTCCCGGCGATCCAGCCGCCGCTGCGGCCCATCTGGACGATGCGGGCCTGCAGCCGCATGCGGACCGGCTCCGCCTGGCTCCGGCCGCGCCAGGCTCGCGACGGCGGGCGGGTGCCGGCCGTTGGTGTACCCGCTGTAGCGCGGGTCCGGCTGGCGCACTAGGGCCAGCTCGATCGCCAGCTTCGTCTGGCCGTCGGCGTGGACGTCGTCGAGGCCGGGCAGCGCGGGGGAGCGGGTGGCGGCCAGCAGCGAGTCCAGCGACTCCTCCCAGGGCAGCGCGCTGCGGCGGCGCGCCTTGTCCTGCGCTGGATCGGCTGCAACGGACTCGTCGGTCGCGGTCACCACCAGCGCCGCGACATGGCGGCAGTTGACCCCCTCGGCGCAGCTGCAGTATCCGGTGCGGAAGCGCAGCGGGAACCCGGCGGAGGCCCGGAACTCGGCCGACACGGTCCGCAGCTCACCGGGCCTGTCCTCGTTCCCGTCGCGGACGGTGCCGGTCAGCACCTGCAAGGACGGGTTCCAGTGCAGCTGGATGACCGCGCGCTGCCGGGCGGCCTCGGTGCCCTCCGCGTAGCGGTCGGTCCCGATCGCGTCCCGTGCGGACGCGACGTCGACGCCTCGCAAGATGACACGCTGCATGCGGTGAGAGTAGCCCGTCCTTCCCGTGCCCGGGTGGCGCCGAGTGCTTTCTAGGTGCGAAATCGGGTATGCCCCGGAGATTCCTGAGCTTCCCCGCAGTATATGACCGATACCGCTGAGTAGACTTCTGTTGTGTCCCAAGGTGCACCCGAGCCAGACCCGTTCGAGCTGGGCACGGACGGCCCTTCCGCCATCCTCGTCGGGGTCGACGACTCGGTAACCGCCAATCGCGCGGCCGCGTACGCGGCCGGGCTGGCCCGTCGGCAGCGCGCCCACCTCATTATCGTCTATGTCACGCCGTACGCGGGCGTGGAGGCGGTCGCTCCCGGCGGGCGCGGCCATCGTCGTCGCCGAGGCGCGAGGCCCACGACGAGGTCGCGGAGGCGCTGCGGACGCGCGCCGAGCAGTTCCAGCGGGAACTGGGCCTTTCCGTCACGTTCATCAAGGCGCACGGGGACGCCTACGCCGAGATCCGCCGGATAGCCGACGAGGCGCGCGCCGACGCGATCGTGGTGGGCGCGTCCACGAAGGCCGGTCACCGGCTCGTCGGGTCACTGGCGGTGCGCCTGGTGCGAGCCGGAAAGTGGCCGGTGACCGTCGTACCGTGAGTAACCTTACGAATTCATACCGTCTGAACATGAACCTTTGATGACTGGCCCGTAACCAGCCCTATTCATGGCACTCTGTGTCCGTGGACTTCGTGGAGGCGGACTTCCCCCGGCGACTCGTGCTACTGCGGCATGCGAAGTCGGACTGGCCCGAGGATGTCGCCGACCACGACCGGCCGCTCGCGGCCCGCGGGCGGCGCGACGCCCCCCTGGTAGGCCGCTGGCTGGCGAGGGCCGGCTTCCTCCCGGACGCGGTGATCTGCTCGACCGCCCGCCGCGCGCGGGAGACCTGGGACCTGGCCTCCGCCGCGCTGGCGCGGAGGCCTCCGGGGCGACCCCTGCCGTCCGGTTCGAGTCCCGCGTCTACGAGGCGACCGTGCTCGGCCTGCTCATGCTGGTCCGCGAGCTCCCCGACGAGCACCAGGTGGTGACGCTCGTCGGCCACAACCCCGGCATCGCCGAGCTCGTCGTCGGCCTGGCCGCCCCGCCCCCGCAGCCCCCCGCCTCCTTCCCGACGGCAGCGGTAGCCGTCCTGGGCCTCCCCGGCTCCTGGTCAACCGCCGGCCCCGCCGAGGCCAAGCTCCTAGCCTTCGCCGTCCCCGCCGACATGCGCACCTAGCCCGCCCCTGCCGCCCAACCGCTCCCGCCGCCCAACCGCTCCTGCCGCCCAACCGCTCCTGCCGCTCCTGCCGCCCAATCGCCCAACCGCCCCGCCCCTAGCAGCCCGGCCGCATCGCCTGCCCCCGCGATCCCGCCAGCCCCAGCACTCGGCCGCCCCGCCGCCCCGCCGCCCTATTTGCGTCGGCCCGCCGATGCTAGTCGACCATAAGCGACACAACCCAACGGGCCTAACTGATGCAGAAAGTGGGGGTGATTACAACCACAACCTGAATCAGTTAGGCCCGTCGACGCCAGGCGACCACTAACATCCAGTCATCATCACTTCCGTGCAAACACATCACGGACTTCACGAGCGATCTCCTTATCCTCACGTGCCGCGATGACAAAGGTCCTGACGGCTGCCCCCGACGCGCTGATCTCGTAGTCGTCGTCGCCGGGCGGTGCCGAGTTGCGCCTCTCGTCAATGCGGACCCCGAGGAACGCCACCCCGCCAGCGGCCCGGGACCGGATCTCGGCCGAGCGCTCGCCGACCCCGCCGGTAAAGACCAGGGCGTCAGCCCCGCCGAGCGCCGCCGCCATCGCCGCGATGGACCCGCGCAGCCGGTGCAGGTAGACGTCCCGGCCGAGCACCGCCCGCTCGTCGCCGGCGGCGGCACGCGACAGCACCTCCCGCATGTCAGCGGTCCCCGTCAGGCCAAGCAGCCCCGACCTGGACTCCAGCGTCGCCGCCAGCTCGGCCGGCGGCGTGCCCGCGTGCTCCTCCAGCCACAGCATGAGGCCGGGATCCACCTCCCCGGACCTGGTCGCCATGACCAGGCCGTCCAGCGGCGTAAAGCCCATGGTCGTGTCGACGGACCGCCCGTCAAGAACCGCCGCGAGCGACGCCCCGGCTCCCAGGTGACAGCTAACGATCCGAGCGACCGCCACCCGACGGGCGCTGCGAGCAACTACGCCGCCCGACGCGAGACGTAGGAGTGCGACAGCCCGTGGAACCCGTAGCGGCGCAGCGTCCAGCGCTCCCGCCACTCAAGCGGCAGCGCGAACGTGGCGGCGGCGTCCGGGATCGTGGCGTGGAACGCGGTGTCGAAGCACGCCACCGCCGGGACATCGGACAGCACCGCCGCCACCGCGTCGAGGGCCGCCAGCGACTTGGGCTGGTGCAGCGGCGCGAGGTCGCTCAGCGCCTCCAGGCGCCGCCGCACCTCGCTGGTGATGAGGACGGGCTCGCGGTACAGCGTCCCGCCGTGCACGATCCTGTGTCCGACCGCGTCCACCGGGCCGCAAGCCCTCCACCGTGTCCTGCAGGGCGGCCGCGTCAACGGCGACCGCCCCGCGCAGCGGCGGCAGGTCAGCCGACGCGACGACCTCGTCGCCCGGCCCGAGCACCCGCAGCTTCAGGCTGCTCGACCCCGCGTTGACCACGAGGATCCGCCCCGGCCCGGCCATGCTGCCGCCACCGGCCCTGCACCGGCCCAGAATTCACGCCCACTTCCAGTCCTGGATCTCCGGCGCGTCCTCGCCGTGCTCCCGCGTGTAGGCCCGGCAGGTGATCCGCTTGTCTTCCATGAACTGCCGGACCTGGCCCGCCGACGACGACAGCCCGGGAACCCGGTCGATCACGTCCATGACGATGTGGAACCGGTCCAGGTCGTTGAGCATGACCATGTCGAACGGCGTGGTGGTGGTGCCCTCCTCCTTGTAGCCGCGCACGTGGAAGTTGTCGTGCCCGTGCCGCCGGTAGGTCAGCCGGTGGATCAGCCACGGGTAGCCGTGGTAGGCGAAGATCACCGGCCTGTCGCTGGTGAACAGCGCGTCGAACTCCGCGTCCGACATGCCGTGCGGGTGCTCGGACTCAGGCTGCAGCCGCATCAGGTCGACGACGTTGACGACCCGGACCCGCAGCGACGGCAGGTGCTCGCCGATCAGCTTCGCCGCCGCCAGGACCTCAAGCGTCGGGGTGTCACCGCAGCAGGCCAGCACCACGTCAGGCGCCCCTTCCCCGGACGGCGACGGCGACCACGACGACGACAGCGACGACGGCCCGTCGCCGTCCGACGACGCCCACTCCCAGATGCCCGCCCCGCGCGTGCAGTGGATGACCGCCTCGTCCATCGACAGCCACTGGGCCTGCGGCTGCTTGCCCGCGACGATCACGTTCACGTACTGCTTCGACCGCAGGCAGTGGTCGGCCACCGACAGCAGCGTGTTCGCGTCCGGCGGCAGGTAGACCCGGATGACCTCGGCCTTCTTGTTGACCACGTGGTCGATGAAGCCCGGGTCCTGGTGCGAGAAGCCGTTGTGGTCCTGCCGCCATACCAGCGAGGAAAGCAGGTAGTTCAGCGAGGCCACCGGACGCCGCCACGGGATGTGGCTGGATACCTTGAGCCACTTCGCGTGCTGGTTGAACATCGAGTCGACGATGTGGATGAACGCCTCGTAGCAGTTGAACAGCCCGTGCCGGCCGGTCAGCAGGTAGCCCTCAAGCCACCCCTGGCACAGGTGCTCGAAAGCACCTCCATCACCCGGCCGTCGGGCCGCAGGTCGTTGTCGCCGTCGATGATCTGCCCGTCGAAGGCCCGCCCGGTGACGCTGAAGACCGCGTCCAGCCGGTTGGAGGCCGTCTCGTCCGGCCCGAACAGCCGGAACGTCTCCGGGTTGCGGCTGATGACGTCCCGCAGCCAGCCGCCGAGCACGCGGGTGTTCTCCGCCTCGACGGTCCCCGGCGCGGTGACCGCGACCGCGTAGTCCTGGAACCGCGGCAGGTCCAGCTCGCGCCGCAGCGCGCCCGCCGTTGGCGTGCGGGTTGGCGCTCATCCGCCGGTAGTCGCGCGGCGCGAGCTGCGCGAGCTCGGGCACCAGCCGCCCCGTCGGGTCGAACAGCTCCGCGGGCCGGTAGGAGCGCATCCAGTCCGCCAGCTGCCGCAAGTGCTCGGGGTTGCCGCGCACCTGCGCGATCGGCACCTGGTGCGCCCGCCAGGTGCCCTCGACCTGCTTGCCGTCCACGACCTTCGGGCCGGTCCACCCCTTGGGCGTCTTGAGGATCAGCGCGGGCCAGCGCGGCCGCTCGGTCGCGCCAAGCTCCCGGGCGCGCCGCTGGATCTGCTGGATCTCGGCGACGATGGCGTCCATCGTCGCCGCCATCGACTCGTGCACCAGGCGCGGCTCATCGCCCTCCACCACGTGCACGTGGTACCCGTAGCCGGTGATCAACGCGACAAGCTCGTCGTCCGGGATGCGCGCGGGCACCGTCGGGTTGGCGATCTTGTACCCGTTGAGGTGCAGGATCGGCAGCACCGCCCCGTCGGTGACCGGGTTGAGGAACTTATTGGAGTGCCACGAGCCGGCCAGCGGCCCGGTCTCGGACTCGCCGTCGCCGATCACGCACGCGACGATCAGGCCGGGATTGTCGAACGCCGCGCCGTAGGCGTGCGCCAGCGAGTAGCCGAGCTCGCCGCCCTCGTGGATCGACCCGGGCGTCTCCGGTGCCACGTGCGACGGGATGCCGCCGGGGAAGGAGAACTGCCGGAACAGCCGGCGCATCCCGTCCTCGTCCAGGGTGATGGCCGGGTACCGCTCGGTGTAGGTGCCTTCGAGGTAGGTGTTCGCGACGATGCCGGGGCCGCCGTGCCCCGGGCCAGCGACGTAGATCATGTCCAGGTCCCAGTTGCGGATGACCCGGTTCAGGTGAGCGTAAATCAGGTTCAGTCCGGGAGTCGTGCCCCAGTGGCCAAGCAGCCGGGGCTTGACGTGCTCCGGCTTGAGCTCCTCGGTGAGCAGGGGGTTGGCCAGCAGGTAGATCTGGCCGACGGACAGGTAGTTGGCGGCCCGCCACCAGGCGTCGATGGCGTTGAGCTCAGCGGCGCTTAGCGTGCTGGCCTCGGTCGCTGTCACGTAACTCCTCCTTCAGCTAACCCTATGGATTTAGACAATTACCCATCGCAACGATAACCGCAGGCGTCGCAGGAAAGGATCGCGAGGTGCTTGCGAGACGACTCTTATCCGGGAGTCCACCGCGACGGCCCCGTCCGGCCGCGCGATGACCGGATTCAGGTCAAGCTCGCAGATCTCCGGAATGTCATCAGCCAGCCGGGAGACGCGCATCAGCACGTCGCGGAGCGCGGCCAAGTCGGCCGCCGGAGTGCCGCGGTGGCCGCGCAGCAGCGGGGCCGAGCGGATCGAGTCGATCAGCGCGTCCGCGTCGTGGGCGGTCAGCGGCGCCAGCCGCGCCGAATGGTCGGCCAGCACCTCGCTGGCCACCCCGCCAAGCCCGAAGATCACCAGGGGGCCGAACATCTGGTCGTCGGCCGCGCCGATCACCACCTCGATGCCGCCGGTGATCATCGGCTGCACGCCGACCCCGTGCAGGCGTGCCCCGAACCGGCCGGCCAGCGTCCGGTACCCCTCCCGGACGTCGGCCTCGGTCCGCAGGTCAAGCAGGACCCCGCCAGCGTCGGACTTGTGCACCAGCCCTGGCACCTCGGCCTTAAGCACGATTGTGTTACCACCCGAGAGGCTCGCGAACACGGCGACCGCGTCGTCCTCGCTGTGCACCGTGACGATGGCCGCCACGGGGATACCGTAAGCGCGCAGCAGCGCATGCCGGTCGGCGTGCTCCAGCCAGCCGCCACCCGGCGTCCGCGCCAGGAACGCGCGCACCACCGCCCGCGCCTCATCGACCGGCGCGGTGCCCGGGCGCATCCCGTCATGCCCCTCGATGTCGGGAAAGCGCGGCACCTCATGGTGCGGCGAGGACCGCCACTCCCCGTACCGCACCGCCCGCGCCAGTGCCCGCACGGCCGCCTCCGGTGCCCCGTACGACGGCACGCTTTTAGCCCGGGGGGGCGACCCCCCGGACCCCCCGATACGGGCGCTTCAGCGCGGCCTGCTTCCCTCGCTACGCTCCCTCGTTCCTCGGTCGCTCCGCTCAGTCCATCGGCCACTGCGCCCTTCTCACTCCCCGGCCGGGGGAGCAGCCGGACGGCCTCGGGCTGGTTGAGCACGACGGCGGCCAGCGGCTTTCCGACGTCGGCCTCCTGGATGGCCCCCACGATGTCCGGGGCGGGCGCGGTCGGCAGCACGAGCGCGATCATCGCGTCCACGTCCTCGTCGGCGGCGAGGTGCTCAAGAACGAGCCGGAACTCCTCCCGGCTGATCGTCGCCGTGGTGTCCACCGGGCCGTCGACCGCACTGCCCTCGGGCATCAGGGCGTGCAGCGTGCGCCGGGTCTGGCCGCGCGGATGGTGGACCGCCAGGCCCAGGTCGTGGCAGGCGTCGGCGGCGAGCACCCCCGCCCCGCCGACGTTGGACACGATCGCGACGCTGCGCCCCGCGGGGACGGGCGCGGTCGCCAGCAGCGCGGTCGCCTCGATGAGCTCGCCGTACCCCGGCGTGACGATGATCCCGGCCTGCTCGAACAGCGCCTCGCGGGTCACCAGCGGGGTGGCGACCGCGCGGGTGTGCGAGGCGGCGGCCTGCTGGCCCGCCTCGGTGCGCCCGGCGTGCACGGCCAGCACCGGCATCTTCGCGCCGACCCGCCGCGCGGTGCGGGCGAACTTGCGCGGGTTGCCGAACGACTCGATGTACAGCACGGCCAGCTTCGTGACGCCGTCTTGCTCCCACCACATGAGCATGTCGTTGCTCGACACGTCGAGCTTGTTGCCGACCGAGGCGAACGAGGAGATGCCGATGCCGAGCCGGGACAGCTGATCGACCATCGCGAACCCGAGCCCGCCGGACTGCATGACCAGGCCGGCCACGCCCGCCAGCGGAACGGTCGCGGAGAACGTCGCGTCAAGGCCGGTGGCGGGGACGGCGATGCCGAAGCAGTTCGGGCCGATCAGCCGCATCCCGTGGCCGCGGCAGGCGGCCAGCAGCCCGGCGCTCTGCTCGGCGTCAAGCCCCGTGGTGAGCACGACCAGGCCGCGTACCCCCGCGACGCCGCACGCCCGCGCCGCCTCCACCACGCCGGACGCGGGCACCGCGATCACCGCCAGGTCGGGCGGCTGCGGCAGCTGCGCCACGGTCGGGAAGCTGGGCACCCCGCTGATCTCCTCGGCGTGCGGGTTCACCGCGTACAGGCGGCCGGCGAACCCGCCCTTGAGGATGTTGTCGATCACCGAGCGGCCGACGCTCCCGTGCCAGCGGCCGGCGCCGATCACCGCGACCGACTCGGGCGCGAACAGCGGGCGCAGGCTCGCCACGTTGGCCCGCAGCTCCCGGCGGCCCACCCGGTCCAGGTACGCGTCAAGATCGGCGCCGGTGTCGTCCGGCGGCAGCGGGATCGTGATCGTCACCACGCCCTCCGACCTCGTGCTGGTCACTGGGAGCCCCGCGTCGCGGAACACCCCGATCATCGGGGTGTTCTCCGACAGCGTCTCGGCGACCAGCCCGCGCAGCTGCTGCGCGCGGGCGGCGGAGACGAGGTGCTCCAGCAGCAGCGTCGCGATGCCGCGGTGATGCATGCTGTCCGCGACCGCGAAGGCGATCTCGGCGGTGTCACCGAGCGTGCCGTCCACGGGGTCCTTCCTGACCTCGTAGCTCGCGGTCCCGACGACCTCGCCGGCGGCCAGCGCCAGCAGCGCGCGGTGATCGGGGCCCGGCTCGCGAGTCAGCCGCCGGGCCTCCGTCTGCGCCGCCGTCCGGCTCATGCTGAAGAACCGCATGTACGTGTTGTCGGGGGACATCGCCTCGTGCATGGCCTTGATGGCATCGAAGTCGCCCGGCCCGGCGGGGCGGATCTCCACCGTCGTCCCGTCGGCCAGCAGCGCGTACACGGTGGCGCTCATCTCAGGTCCGCGCTCATCGCGGCCGCCCCTTTCCGGCGCTGTCCTGCCGCACCAAGTTCACGCTATGACCCGCGGTTGCCCGCAGTGCCGGAGGGCCGCCTTTTCCGGGCCCAACGGCCCCGTCACCGGCTCGGCTCCCAGCTGAAGAACCGGATCGCCGCCAGCAGCCCCGCCACGCCCCAGGCCGCGAGGACGCCCACGTCCGTCCAGCTGAACGGCGTGCCGATGAAGCCGGCCTGCATGCCGACCGCGAAGTGCCTGACGGGGAACACCTTGGCGATCCACAGCACCCAGCCGGGCGTGTTGTTGCCGAACGGGATGAAGATCCCCGACAGGAACTCCAGCGGCAAGATGACCGCGTTGACGATCGCCGCCGAGGCGTCGGCGTTCGGGATGATGGCGGTGACGGCCAGCCCGAGCGCGCAGAACGCGGCCGACCCGACGAGCACCACCACGGCGAACCGCCCCAGCGTCAGCCCGGTGGGAAGCGACGCGTGGTAGGCGATCCGCCCGAACGCCGCCGTGATCACCACCAGCACCACCCCGACGAACACCGCGTGCAGGAGCCGCGCGCCGAGGAAGGAGGCGGCGGGCAGCGGGGTGCCGTTGACCCGCTTGAGCACGCCCTCCTGGCGCTGGAAGCTCATCGTGATCGCGATGTTGTTAAAGCACGCCGAGATGGCGGCGAAGCAGGCCATCGACGCCACGTAATAGGTGGACGTGTCGATCGTCCGGGTGCCCAGGTGCACGGTGCTGTGCCCGAGCAGCGCGGTGAAGATGACCAGGAACATCAGCGGGAACGCGAACGTGAAGAACGCCGACGCCGGATTGCGCCAGAACGCCTTGTTCACGTAGCGGATCTGCACCGCCGTCAGCCGCAGCGCGTTCACCGCGCACCCGCCGGCGTGGCGGTGCCGTCGGCCGGCGCCGGAGACGACGGTGCCGCGGTCAGCGCCAGGTAGACGTCCTCGAGCGAGGGCCGCGCCACCTCGAGGCCGTCCAGCGCGATGCCGTGCTCCAGCGCCCACCCCGTGAGCAGGTGCAGGTCACGGACCGGGTCATCGGAACGAATCTCGGTATAGCCGTCCGGTCAGTGCTGCCCGCCAGCTCGCCCGGAGGTGCCTGCCCGTCCGGCACGCGGTACCGGATCCGCGCCCCGGACAGGTCGCGGTGGCCGATCGTGTCGGGCGTCCCGGCCGCCACGATCTGCCCGGCGGCGATGACCGCGACCCGGTCGGCGAGGTACTGCGCCTCGTCCATGTAGTGCGTCGTCAGCAGGACCGTCTTGCCGAGCGAGGCCAGGTTCTTGACCACCTCCCACGCCTCGCGCCGCGCCGACGGGTCGAAGCCCGTGGTCGGCTCGTCCAGGAACAGCAGGTCCGGGTCGCCGGCCAGCGCCACCGCCATGTCCAGTCGCCGCAACTGGCCGCCGGACAGCGTCGTGACCCGCGCGTCCCGCTTCTCCGCCAGCCCGACCAGGTCGATGACCTCGGCCGGCGTCCGTGGCTTCGGGTAGTAGCTGGCGAACATCGCGATGGTCTCGGCCACCGTGAGGTAGCGGTCCACGCCGGTCGTCTGCAAGACGATCCCCACCCGGGCCTTCAGCCGGGCCCGCTGCCGCCCGGGGTCCAGGCCGAGCACGCTGACCTCGCCGTCATCCCGGCGCCGGTACCCCTCCAGGATCTCCACCGTCGTGGTCTTCCCCGCGCCGTTGGGGCCCAGGAGCGCGAAGATCTCGCCCGGCCTGATGTCAAGGTCGATGCCGCGGACCGCCTTGACGTCACCGTAAGACTTGACCAGGCCCCGCACGCGGACGGCGGCCGATTCGCTGTTCATGGCACAAGCACATCGCGCGCCGCCCGGCCTCCGCAAGGGGTACGTCCTGTCACGGTGCCTTTCATCGCCAGGCCGGGCGCTATGCACACCTTTTCCACGGCCATCCACAGCTTTTCCACACGTCTTTCCACCCGGATTTCCCCGGCAGCGCGGCAACGTCAACGGCCGGGCACCCGTGCGGGGGTGCCCGGCCGTCGGCCGCTTCGCCGGAAGGCGGCGCGGAAAGGGCTACTCGCTGCCGAAGCTCTTGATCTCCGCCGCCTCCGCCTCGCTCAGCTCGCGCGGGACCTCGCCCTTGGCCAGCTTGGCGCTCTGGACCTGGTGCCGGATCTTCTCCACCACCTCGGGGTTGGCCAGGGTCGTGATGTCGCCGGTGTCGGTGAAGTTGGACGCGGCGGCGATCACCCGGCGCATGATCTTGCCCGACCGGGTCTTCGGCATGTCGGGGACGATCCAGATGTTCTTCGGCCGGGCGATCTTGCCGATGTCGGTCTCGATCGCGGCCTTGACCTTCGCCTCGACCTCCGGTGAGGCGGTGAAGCCAGGCTTGAGCGCGATGTACATCTCCACCACGCGGCCGCGGATGTCGTCGATGACCGGGACGGCGGCGGCCTCGGCGACCTCGTTCACGGTCAGCGCCGCCGACTCGAGCTCCTTGGTGCCCAGCCGGTGCCCGGCCACGTTGATGACGTCGTCGACCCGGCCCAGGATGCGGAAGTACCCGTCCGCCGCCTGCACCGCGCCGTCGCCCGCGAAGTACGGCCAGTCGCGCCAGTCGGTCGACTTCGGGTCCTTGTTGTACTTGGCGTAGTACGTGGACACGAACCGGTCCGGCTGGCCCCAGATCGTCTGGAAGACGCCCGGCCACGGGTTGCGGATGCAGATGTTGCCCGCCTTGCCGCTGCCCGCCGGGACCTCGTTGCCGTCCTCGTCCAGGATGATCGGGTAGATCCCGAGCGCGGCCGGGCCGCACGAGCCGGGCTTCATCGGGTCGATGCCGGGCAGCGTGGAGCCGAGGAAGCCGCCGGTCTCCGTCTGCCACCAGGTGTCGACGATGACGGCCTCGCCCTTGCCGACGGTCTCGTAGTACCAGCGCCAGACCTCGGGCTCGATCGGCTCGCCCACCGTGGTCATGTGCTTGAAGTGGTAGTCGAACTTGGCCGGCTCGTCCGGGCCGACCTTGCGCAGCATCCGGATCGCGGTGGGCGAGGTGTGGAAGATGTTGACGTTGAGCTTGATCGCCTCGCGCCACGGGCGGGCCGGGTCCGGGTAGTTCGGCGTGCCCTCGTAGATCACGCTCGTCGTGCCGAGCGCCAGCGGGCCGTACACGATGTAGGAGTGCCCGGTGATCCAGCCGATGTCGGCCATGCACCAGTACGTGTCGTCCGGGTGGATGTCCTGGTAGTACTTCGACGTGCCCGCCACGTAGGACAGGTAGCCGCCGGTCGAGTGCTGGCAGCCCTTCGGCCGGCCGGTGGTGCCGCTGGTGTACATGAGGAACAGCGGCTCCTCGGCCTTCATCGCGACCGGCTCGACCGTCGCGCCCCGGTACTGCGGCAGCAGGTCGTCGACGAAGAAGTCGCGGCCGTCGACCATCGGCGTGGCGGCGGAGTACTTGCCCGGGTAGCGCCGGAACACCAGGACCTTGTCGACCTCCTGGCCCTCCTTGGCCGCCGCCTCGACGGCCTCGTCCGCCTTGACCTTGTGGTCGAGCAGGTCGCCGCTGCGGTAGTAGCCGTCCATCGTGATCAGCACGTTGCTGCCGGAGTCGGCGATCCGGTGCCCGGCGGCGGTGCCGGAGAACCCGGCGAACACCTGGGAGTGGATCACGCCGAGCCGGGCGCAGGCCAGCATCGCGATGGGGAGCTCGGGCACCATCGGCATGTGCAGGGTGACCCGGTCGCCCTTCTTCAGCCCGGCGAAGTCGCGAAGCAGCGCGGCGAACTCGTTGACGCGGTTGTACAGCTCGCGATAGGTGATCGCGACGTGCGCCTCGGACTCGGGCTCGGGGATCCAGATCAGCGCGGCCTTGTTGGCCTTGTCGGTCAGGTGACGGTCAACGCAGTTGTAGGAAGCGTTCAGCTCGCCGCCAACGAACCATTTCCAGAAGGGCGCGTTGGAGGTGTCCAGAACGGTGTCCCAGGGCTTGAACCAGGTCAGCAGGTCCGCGTACGCGGTGAAGCACTCTGGGAACTTGTCCTCGGTGAACTGCTCGCGGATCGCGGGGTCGCTGGCATTGGCCTGCGCGATGAAGGACGCCGGCGGCTGGTAATAGCCCTCTTCCTTCCAGTGAACCGCGATGAGCGCCTCAGAAGTCTCCTCTTGGTCAAGCTCTTGCTCGTTGGGTTCCGTCATTGTTCCTTCGTCCCTCCGCTGGCAACTTTGCCGCTATCTCGCGGGCGCAGTCACCAATCTAACGCGACCGCGTGATGGTCACCATGGGGCAAGCTTACGTAACTTGCCCGCCAGGGAGGGGGGCCGGTACAAGGCCCGTTCCAGCAGGTAGATTCCCCTGAATGCAACGCTATCGGCGACTGTCGCCACGTCGGCCGCGAGGATACCGCACTAGCCGGGAGGCGACCAGGAGCGCGCCGCCCCGCCCGGCAGGGACCCAGGAACGAGGAGAGCGGCGCGCGGCCTGCGCCGTCAGTCGGTGCTCGCGAGCGCCTGCCGCGGGCCGGGCACCATCCTCAGCACTGGCGTGCGCACTTCGGGGAACACGGCGTCCATGCCGGTGATGCGCATGATGCGGATCAGCGAGGGCCGTGGCGCCATCAGCCGGACCGATCGCCCGGTCCGCCGCGCGTGGCTGGCCACCCTGGCCAGGACGCCAAGCCCGGCCGCGTCGCAGAAGGTCAGCTCCGCGAGGTTCAGCGTGACCTTGCCCTTCTTGTCGCTGTCGAGCACGGCGCGCAGGTAGGAGTGCGCCCGCTCGGCGGTGGCGATGTCAAGCTCGCCGCTCACGTTCACCATTGCCTGGCCGTCAGCGGTCCGCTGGTAAAGAAGCTGCAGTTGCTCCTCCTGCGTGCCGTCAAACACCTGCGCCAGGTCCGCTGCCATAGCCCCCATGGCTCCAATCCCCCCGTTAGGCGCAGCCTTGCCCACTGTGAAGCGGCCTGCGCGAACAGTCATGTAAGTGGCCCCTCCGTAACGTTAGTGAAACGTGATGCCCGTCACCAGTGCATCAGTGTATGTCGCGTCATTTCGTTATATATGAAGAACTAACCGAAGTGAACCGGACACTCTCCGTAGAGCATCCCTGCTCACGCAGGCCCACCGCATCAAGTAAGCCACGGAAACCTTGCGGCGGCCCTGCTGTCTCGCTGAATAAAACGTTTGAGGGGGCCAGATGGTTTCTCGATCTCTCCACCTGATTCACTGTGCTACTAAATGATTACTAACAGTGACCAATCGAAGCCTTCCGGCTAGCCCCCGTTTGGGCAGGAAACGGCGAGGCGCGGCGTGCACCCGCGCCGCACCGGACGTCGCCGCCGGGTCCCCGCCCCGGCGGCGACGTCCGGTGCTACTGCCGCCAGATGAGGCGGTGCACGGGGATCCAGCGGGGGATGTCCCGCAGGCCCGGGATGAAGGGGACGAAGAGCAGCAGCAGCGTCGCCAGGCCGGTCATGTAGATGGCGATCAGGTCGAGGTTGAACGAGTTGCGCCAGCCCGGGACGTGGTACCACAGCTGGTACAGCCACAGCCAGGGCTGGCCCGGGTAGCTGCCGGTCTCGTTCATGACGCCCCACTGGTCGCCGGTCAGGTTCATGCTCTGCGCGTAGTCGGCGTAGTAGCCGCCGTCGTTGATGAACATCAGCGGCTTGGTGAAGTCGGTGCCGTAGAACTGCCGCTGCGCGAGCAAGTCGGTGTCGAGGGCGCCGCTGCGGGCCAGGGCCAGCTCGGTGGACATCAGGACCGGGACCGGGCCGTCGTCCGCGCTCGGCACGCTCGGGGTGCCGTCGCTGCTGAACGTCACCTTCTGGACGGCGGTGTCATAGTTCGTCGCCCACTTGTTCCGCTGGCCTGGCGAGGCGGCGTAGTACTGGGCGAGCGCGGCGGCTAGCTGCGGGTCGGTCGGCGCGACCGAGGCCAGCGGGGACAGCACGAAGGTCTGGGCCGTGTCGATCGGCTGGGTGACGCCGAGGATGCTCGCGGGGGCGAACAGCTCGCTTTGCGGGGTCCCGTTCGTGGTGTACGGCGCGCCGTAGCCGGCCGTCGTGCTGGTGCCGTCGAGCTCGGTGGCGGAGGTGCCCAGGAAGTCGGCGGGCGCGACCTTCGCCCAGCTCTGGACGGTCACCGACGGGATGTCGGGGGAGGAGACGACGGCCGCAAGGGCGATCGTTACCCCCGCCGCGATCGCGAAGGCGATCGTGCCCTCCTTGATGATGTCGTACCGCCTCGTCGGGCCGCCCCAGGCGGCGGCGTCGGCCGCCTTCTGGGCCTTCCTGGCCGCCACGAGCCCGGTGCGGCCTTCCCTGGACAGCAGCCCCCGGGCACTGGGGTACCGGGAGGGCAGTGGGTGGCTCACGCCGCGCACCCGCACCAGCAGCACGTGGGCACCGACCAGCGCGATCAAGATGATCGGGATGAGCACTATGTGCCACAGCAGCATCTGGCCAACGTTCATCAGGTTGAAGAACGCGCCCACGCCGACGGCGTTGAAGGCGTCCTTGCCGTTGGTCGCGATCCACTGGGAGTCGAAGTTCTGCTGCGACAAGTAGCCGGTGAAGCACTCAACGACCGACGCCACGAAGGCCACGACCCCGGTGATCCAGGTCATCGCCCGCCGCCCGCGCCAGGCCGCCATCCAGAACTTGCCCCACAGGTGAATGACCATGAACGCCATGAACAGCTCGACGCTCCACAAGTGCACGCTGTTGAAGAAGTGCCCGACCGGGTTGGTGTGCCACCAGTCGGTCCCGCCGATCGCGATCGCGAAGCCGCTGACTATGCACATTGCGAGCGCGGCCAGGGTCGCCACGCCGAACACGTAGACCCACGAGGCGACGTAGGCCGGCTGCCGGTCCGGGAGCAGCTTGCCCGGCGGCAGCAGCCGCAGGACCAGCCTGCGGACCTTGGACGTCCACATGTCGGAGTCCTCATCCAGCCCGAGCCCGCCGTAGTCCGCGACCGGAACGCCGCCAACGCCGTCAACGCCGCCAGTGGCCGGTCGGGATCCGCCGCGGGGACAGCCTCGGGGGAAACAGGGGCAGACAGATGGCCGGCGCCCAGCTTGCGGCGGCCGGGGAACGGCAGCAGCAACGCTGCGCCAAAGATGGCCACCATGACCGCGATCAGGACCAGGTTAGCCACCGACACCGTAAAGATTGACCAGGTCACATAGCTGCCTGGCGAGTTGAGGTCAGCCGCGAGGGGGGCGCTCATGGGTGCTCCGATTGTGAGGCATGTTGACCGTTCAACCGTCGCGTCTGAAGGTGACTCAGGGCAGGGATAGGAGTCATGCCTTATCGGGACGTTGGTCCCAAACCGGACACCTGATCGCAAGGGCCCGCCCGGCCCCGGCCCCGGACCGCAGCGAGTCCGTTATCCCGTCGGTTGCTCCCTATGACCCCATCCTGGGCGTTCCTCGATACTGTATGAGGGCACGGGCGAGCGCCCAAGGTGGCGCGCAGCGCGCTGTGCCGGGACAGAGGTAACCATCATGCGCATCCGCGGAAGCGTGGCGATTGACCTGGGCACGGTCAACACGCTGGTCTGGGTTGCGGGCCGCGGGATCGTTCTCGAGGAGCCGTCCGCGATCGCCGTCGACACGTCGACCGGCTCGGTCGTCGCGATCGGCACCGCCGCCGACGTCCTGGCGGACAAGGAGCCGAAGGACATCCGGGTCATCTACCCGCTGCGCGACGGCGTGGTCGCCGACCTGGAGGCCACCGCGGAGATGCTGCACGCCTTCCTGTACAAGGCGCACGCCCGGGGCGGCCCGCTCCGCCCGCGCGCGCTGGTCTGCGTGCCGGCCGGCGCGACCTGGGTGGAGCGCCGCTCGATCATGGTGGTGCTCAGCGCCCGCCGCCCCCGGTACGCGGTGCAGCTCATCGACGAGCCGGTCGCCGCCGCCGCCGGAGCGGGCCTGGACCTGAGCCGGGGGCAGGGCGGCTTCGTCATCGACGTCGGCGGCGGGACCACCGAGGTCGCCGCCGTCGCCGGCTGGCGGGTCGTCCGCGCCACGTCGCTGCGGATGGCGGGCAACGCCATGGACGACGCGATCATGAGCACCGCCCGGGCGCAGCTGAACCTCATCCTCAGCAGGCGCGCCGCCCGGCAGCTCAAGATGACCCTCGGGCTGACCGGCGGCGACACCGGCTGGGCCGAGGCGGTCGGGATCGACGCGGCCCGCCGCACGCCCCGCGTGGAGAAGGTCCCGGGCGACCTGGTGGCCTCCGCGCTTGACCCGATCGTCGCGGCAATCTCCGCGACCGTGCACGAGATCCTGTCCGACATCCCCGCGGGCCTGGCCGAGGACGTGGTGCGCGGGAAGGTCCGGCTGTGCGGCGGCGGCGCGCTGCTGCCCGGGCTGGCCGCCCGGGTGGAGACGATGACCGAGATGGGCGTGCTGGTCGTCGACGACCCGCTGCGCTGCGTGGTCCGCGGCGCGGCCGCGCTGCTGGAGAAGGACGCCGACGACGGCGTTCCCGGCCCTGCCTGAGTCGCGACGGCGTCCCTGGCCCTGCCTTCGGCAAACTCTGCGTAACTCTGGAGAATTACGGCGCTGATCGCCGCGTTGAAGTGGGTGTAGCGCCGTTAGACGCTTCCCCCTTAAGAAGGGAAGGGAAGTTCTTGTGAGCAAGCAGGCTACGCCCCCGCCGCCCGGTGACAAGCCCACGGGCAGCAAGCCGCCGCCTCCGCCGCCCGCCTGGCGGCACTGGCTGCTTGCCGATTGGGCTGCTGATCGCGTTCTTCCTGTGGCTGTGGCTGCCGGCCATCCACTCGACGCCGACCACCAGCCTGACCTACTCGCAGTTCCTGACCAACGTGCAGCTGCACAAGGTCAAGACCGTGGACATCGCCCAGCCCGGCGGCACGAGCAACGGCACGCTCAAAAGCGGCGAGAACTACACCGTGGTCATCCCGCCGCAGGCCGGCCAGCCGCTGCTCGACTGACCTCCAGTCGGCGGGCGTGCAGACCACCGCGTCCCCCGCCTCGAGCGGCTTCGGCACCGAGGTGCTGAGCTGGCTGATCCTGCTGCTGCCGATCATTTTCGTCGTCTGGTTCTGGCGGCGGCTCTCGCGAGGCGCGGCCGGCCAGATGCAGGGAGGCATCTTCGGCGTCGGGCGCTCCCGGGCCAAGGTCTTCGACGAGGAGCGGCCGTCCACGACCTTCGCCGACGTCGCCGGGTACGAGGGCGCGAAGGAGGAGATCAGCGAGGTCGTCGACTTCCTGCGCAACCCGGAGCGGTACACGCGGGCCGGCGCGGTCGTGCCGCGCGGCGTCCTGATGGTCGGCCCGCCCGGAACGGGCAAGACGCTGCTGGCGCGCGCCGTGGCGGGCGAGGCGAAGGTTCCGTTCTTCTCCGTGACGGGGTCCAGCTTCGTCGAGATGTTCGTCGGCGTGGGCGCGGCCCGGGTGCGGGACCTGTTCGCCGAGGCGCGCAAGCGCGGGTCGGCGATCATCTTCATCGACGAGGTCGACGCGATCGGCCAGCGGCGCGCCGGGTCCGGCGCGGTGGTCGCCAACGACGAGCGCGAGCAGACGCTCAACCAGCTGCTCGCGGAGATGGACGGCTTCGACCCGGCGACGGGCGTCGTCGTCCTCGCCGCCACCAACCGGCCCGAGGTCCTCGACCCGGCCCTGCTGCGACCGGGCCGGTTCGACCGCCAGGTCACGATCCCCCTCCCCAACGTCACCGAACGGGCGGCGATCCTCGCCGTGCACTGCCGCGGCAAGAGGCTCGCCAGCGACGTCGACCTGAACGCGGTCGCGCGGGGCACGCCCGGCTTCTCCGGTGCCGACCTGGCCAACCTGGCCAACGAGGCCGCGATCTTCGCGGTGCGGGCCAGCCGGGAGATCCTGGCCGCCAGGGACTTCGACGACGCCAGGGACCGGATCATCCTCGGCCGCCGCGAGGGCTCCAACGTCCTGCTGCCGGAGGAGAAGTACGCGGTCGCCGTGCACGAGTCCGGGCACGCGATGGTCGCGGCGCTGTCGCCCAACGCGGACCCGGTGGCCAAGGTGACGATCCTGCCCGCCGGGCAGACGCTCGGCGTCACCGAGCAGCTCCCGCTGGTCGAGCGGCACATGTACGGCGAGGACTACCTGCTGGACTCCCTCGCCGTCCGGCTCGGCGGCCGGGCGGCCGAGCTCGTCGTGCTCGGCCAGGGGTCCACCGGGGCGGGCAACGACCTCGCCGGCGCGACCAACCTGGCGACGAAGATGGTGCGCGAGTTCGGCCTGTCGTCCGCGCTCGGCCCGGTCGGGTACCCCGAGGGCGGGTCGGTCTTCCTCGGCGGCGACGGGCAGGGCCTGTCCAGCCGCCCGTTCTCCGAGGCGACCCAGGCGGCGATCGACCGCGAGGTGTCGCGGCTGCTGCGCGAGGCCGAGGACGCGCGCGGTCGCGCTGCTGCGCTCCCACCGCGAGGAGCTCGACGCGCTCGTGGCGCTGCTGCTGGAACGCGAGACGGTCGACGGCTCCGACGTCTACCGCCTCGCCGGCCTGCCCGACCAGTCATCGGGCCTAGGCGCCGCGACAGTAGCCGAGGCCGGGCCAGTAGCGCCGGGACTAGCGCTGCCGGGTCCACATCGGGGCGGTGACCGCCCAGTCGGCGGTCCAGCCCGCGATCCGGCGGCGGTTGACGAGGAACCGCGTCACCCCCGCGACGACCAGGAGGGTCACCAGGCTGAGCACGACCGCGATGAGCGTGCCGAACGCGCCCTCGTCCGCGACCTGGGCGGGGGTCATCGGCGGGGTCGTCAGGTCACCCGCCTTGTCCGTCCAGATCGTGACGCGCTCGCCCTTGACGTCGCTGGCCGGGACGGGGACCTGGCCGGTGTGCACCGCCCCCGAGGCCGCGGTCCACTGCGCCTGCGCCGCGACCATGGTGGCCACCGAGTAGCCGCCGCCGGTCGTCGGCGGGGTGGGCACGGCTATCAGCACCGCCCTGACCTGGTGGCTGGTCTCCCGCTGGAAGCTGCGCCAGCTGCTGCGCCGACGCGTGCGCCCACTGGCCGCCCATCGTGGCGGCCACCGGGGTCCCCACGGCTGCGGCCACGAGCAGGCCGCCGAAAATGAACGCCTCGATCCGGTCCCACCTGCGCCGCAGTGGATTACCGTCCGGGCGGACCCCGCGCCAGGTCCTGCGAGCCCAGCCGGCCCCGCCCGGGCCTAGCCGCCGACGGTGTTTCATGCTCTACACGTCCTCACACACCATTCGTCTCACTGTTGGGTCTAAGGAACATACGTACCCGACAGCGACGATGTGACCCCTGTCAGTAGCAAGGGTATGGGGCGATTGACCTAGCGAGGCGCATTTTTGGCGCAATGATAACGCTCGCATTACGATGTCCGCCTGGATCACTGCCCGGCGCCGAAGACCCGCACGGCCAGCGCCGCCGCCTGCGTCCGCCGCTCCATCCCGAGCTTGGCGAACAGCCCCGAGATGTAGTTCTTCACCGTCTTCTCCGCCAGGAACATCCGTTCCCCGATCTGCCGGTTGGTCAGCCCCTCGCCGATCAGCTCGAGGATCCGCCGCTCCTGCGGCGTCAGCCCGGCCAGCGGATCGGGCTTGGACGGCCGCGCCGCGCAGCCGCGCCATCAGCTGCCCGGCCGCCCGGGGATCGAGCATCGACGCGCCCGTAGCCACCGTGCGCACCGCCCCGACCAGGTCGGAGCCGCGGATCTGCTTGAGCACGTAGCCGGACGCGCCGGCCATGATCGCGTCGAGCAGCGCGTCCTCGTCGCCGAACGAGGTCAGCATCAGGCAGGCGACCTCCGGCATCTGCGACCTGATCTCCCGGCAGACCGTCACGCCGTCGCCGTCCGGCAGCCGCACGTCGAGCACGGCGACCTCCGGCCGCAGCGCCGGGATCCGGGCCAGCGCCGAGGCAGCGGTGCCCGCCTCGCCGACGACCTTGATGTCGCCCTCGGACTCCAGCATGTCCTTGACGCCGCGCCGGACGATCTCGTGGTCGTCGAGCAGGAAGACCGTGATGGGACCGCGCGGTGCGCCGTCGCTTTCTGGCCATGTTCACGGTCGCCTCCAAGGGTCCAAGAGCGAGAAGCTCTGAAAGCCGGCTACCAATCAACCGCCTGACAGCAACGCTACGAACCACGTCGCCGCGCCCGCAAGTGACCAACGTCCCCTGGATGCCCCGACCTAAGGCCGCCCTCTGGGGCACCGGCCCGCCAGGTACCCTCTGGTACATGCAGCACCCAGCGATCGCCCTGCCGCAGTACATCCCGGCCCCCCCGATCAGCGGCTTCCACATCGGGCCGCTGCTGCTTCACTTTTACGCCCTGGGGTACATCGTCGGGATCACGCTGGCGATCCTGATCACCCGCCGCCGCTGGCGCGCCCTCGGCGGCAACCCGGACGTCGTCAACGACCTCGCCCTGTGGGTGGTGCCCGCCGGGATCATCGGCGGCCGGATCTACTTCGACATCACCACGCCCGCCGACATCCCGCACGTCTGGTACGGCGCGTTCGCGGTGTGGACGGGCGGGCTCGGCATCTGGGGCGGCGTGCTGGTCGCCGCGCTGGTCGGCGCGTGGCGGCTGCGCAAGTGGGGCCTGTCCGTCGGCCCGTTCGCCAACGCGATCGCTCCCGCCCTGCTGGTCGCCCAGGCCGTCGGCCGGATCGGCAACTACTTCAATGACGAGCTGTTCGGCAAGCCGACCTCGCTGCCCTGGGCCCTGCAGGTACCGCTGGGCTTCCGGCCGGCCGGGTACCTGCAGTACGGCTCGTTCCAGCCGTCCTTCCTGTACGAGCTGATCTGGGACCTCGCGCTCGCCGCGTTCCTGGTCTGGCTGGGCCACCACGCCCGGATCAAGTACTGGGGCCTGTTCGCCCTCTACGTCGCCGGCTACTCCGCCTACCGGATCTTCGAGGAGTCCATCAGGATCGACTCCTCGGTGTACTTCCTCGGGCTGCGGCTGAACATGTACATCGCGATCCTGGGCACCCTCGCCGGCCTCGCCTGGTTCGTCATCGTGCAACGCCGCCCCGACAAGCCCGCGGTCGTCCAGTCCCCGCCGCCCCCGGACGCCCCCGACGCCGAGATCGCCCTGGACCCCGCCACCGACGACACGCTCGCCGAGGAAGCCAGCCTGGCCGGTACCGGGGAAGAGGACACCCCCGGCCGTGGCGATCCCGCCGGCCGTGGCGATCCCGCCGGCCGTGGCGATCCCGCCGGCAGCGGCACCGAGCAGCCCGGCGAGCCCGAGACCACCACGGCCGCAATCGAGGCAGGCGAGTCCTCCCAGGGAACATCCGCCACTTCCTAAGCAGGACGCGCATCTGGCGCAGAGTCGCGCCCCCGACCAGGCGCGAGTTGGTCACTCCTGCATCAGGATTTCGCTTCCCATGTGAAACTGCCCCTCCGGGAGCCGTTTTCGGCCCTGAAAAGGGCCGTTTCGCATGGGAAGTGAACACCAGAGGCCTATGTGGCGCGCTTAGAACGGCCCTTCCAGTGATGCTCGGGAAGCGCGTGAGGCATGCCAATGAATACCCCGGACAGGGTCGGACACGATCCCGCGTACGTGCCCCAGGTAAGCGCGCGTCCTTGGTTATGCGGGCTGCTTCCACGCCCGCGGTTCCACTCCGGCCTCAGGAGGAAATGGCCAATGTCATCGCTTCGAATCATCTCCCGCAAGCCGGGAGCCGCCCGCGCCGCCGCGCTCGGGCTGGCCGCGACGGCCGTCACCGTCGCGAGCCTGCTCGCGGCGCCGGCCGCCCACGCCGCCACCACCGTCAGCGGCCAGGTGACGTGCGTGGACGGCCTCAACGTCGAAGGAGTCTGGATCGCGGCCAGCGGCGGCTCCGGGTACGCGAACTGGACCCCGGTCAGCGGAGCCCCGTACGCGGCGAACTTCAACCGCGGCGGGGTCACCACTCCGTGGACCGTCCACGTCGGCTGCGGCGGTTCCACCAGCTCATGGAAGTGGAAACCGGACGGGAACACGACGGTGACCAGCTCGACTGCCTCGTGGACCTGCTACGAGCCGGATGACGGCAGCCCGGCGTACTTCTGCCAGCACACCTAACCCGCCCGAGCGTGGCCGGGGGATCCCGGGGATCCCCCGGCCATTACTTCCAGCTAGCGACCCAGCTCCTACTGGCTATAGACCAGCCCGGCCCACCCGCCCCTGAAGCAGCAGCCGCCCTGGCCCGCGAAGCCGCCGCCGCGCTCACCGACTGCGCCGACTGCGCGGCTCCCCTACGGCCAGCCGTACCCGGCCGCTTTTACGGGCCAGCCGCCAGGGCCGCCCCATCCCGCCAGCGACACCCTTCCCGCCGCCCCACTAGCCAGGCCCACCGAGCCGGCATCGAGCAAGCCCACCCCCCATCCGCGCGGCCCAGGTTATGCCGGCCGGGCACGTATCAGCCACGGGTACTTATTCGCTACCTAGAAATGTCCCCGTTCGTGTATTCCGGGCAGCCTGGCGGGATACTAGGTGAATGGGGCGGGATCGACTGGATTTCTTTGTCAGCCACGCGGGTGCGGACCGCGCGTGGGCGGAGTGGGTGGCCTGGCAGTTGCGGGATGCCGGGTATTTGCTTGAGCTGGATGTGTGGGACTGGGCGGCGGGCCGGAATTTCGTCACCGCGATGAGCGACGCGCTGGACCGGGCCGACGCGGTGCTGGCGCTGTTCTCGGTGGCGTATTTCGAGCGGGAGCGGTACACGACGCAGGAATGGTCGGCCGCGACGGTTCGCGTCCCCGGGGCGAAGGAGCACCGGCTGGTGCCAGTGCGGATAGAGGACGTCCCGCTGGCCAAGGTGCCGGCCGTGCTGCGGCCGCTGATGACCACGGACGTGTTCGGGGTCACCGAAGAGCAAGCGCGGCGGGCGCTCCTGGAGGCGGCGGCCGGCCCGCTGCGGCCGGACCGCGAGCCCGGCTTCCCCGGAGGCCGGGGCCGGGCGGGCGGCCCGGGGCCGCGACGGCCGGGGAGCATTCCGCGGGTGTGGAACGTCCCGTCCCGCAACCCGGGCTTCACCGGGCGGGACGGGCTGCTGGTCGCGGTGCGGGAGGCGCTGCTGTCGGGGGACCGGGCGGTAGTGCAGGCGCTGTACGGGATGGGCGGGGTCGGCAAGACTCAGCTGGCGATCGAGTACGCGCACCGGTTCGCGGGCTGCTATGACCTGGTGTGGTGGGTCAACGCCGAGTCGCGCGGGCTGATCGCCGAGCAGGTCGCCGCGCTCGGAGCGGAGCTGGACTGCACCGACCCGAGGACACCGGTGGCGGCAGCGCGCGGCGTGGTGCTAGCCGAGCTGCGGCAGCGGGACCGGTGGCTGCTCGTCTTCGACAACGCCACCGGCCCGGAGGACCTGCTCAGCGCGCTGCCGTCCGGGGACGGGCACGTGCTGATCACCTCACGGGCGCAGGACTGGGCCGAGGTCGCGGTGCCGGTCGAGGTCGACGTGCTGGCCCGGGCCGAGTCGGTCGCGATCTTGCGGAAGCGGGTGTCAGGCTGGCGCGGAGGACGCGAACCGGGTGGCGCTGGCGCTGGGGGACCTGCCGCTGGCGCTGGCCCAGGCCGCCGCCTACATGGCGGGAACCGGCATGCCCGCCGGTGAGTACCTGGAACTGCTGGCCGCCCGGGCGGCCCAGCTGCTGGACCAGGGCCGGTCCGCCGCCTACCCGAGGTCGCTGGCCGCGGTGACCCGGCTGGCGTTCGACCGGCTGCGCGCGCAGGACCCGGTCGCCGCCGGGGTGGTCGCGGTCTGCGCGTCCCTGGGGCCGGAGCCGGTGCCGACGGACTGGTTCCCGCGCGGCGCCGCGCGCCTGCCCCGGCCGCTGGCGGAGGCGGCCGTTGACCCGATGGCGTGGGGGCAGGCGCTGTCCCGGATCCGCCGGCAGGCGCTGGCCCGCCTCGACCAGCACGGGCTGGTGATGCACCGCCTCACCCAGGCGATCATCCGGGGCTACCTTCCGCCGGGCGAGGCCGCCGGTGCCCGGGACGCGGCGGCGGCGCTGCTGAACGCCAGCCACCCCGGGGACGAGGAACTGCCCTCGACCTGGCCCCAGTGGGCGCGGCTGCTGCCCCACTTGCTCGCCCTTAACCCCGACGTCAGCACCGAGGCCCTGAGCGGGCTGACCTACGACGCGATCTGGTACCTGATCCGGCGCGGCGACGGTCGCACCTGTCACGACCTCGCCCGCCGCCTGCACCAGCATCATCTGGACACGCTCGGCCCCGACGATCCCGAGACTCTGGCCGCGGCCGGCACGCTCGCCGTTGTCCTGCGGGATCTCGGCCACGACGGCAAGGCCCGCGACCTGCACGAGGACACCGTGGCCCGCTACCGCCGGGTGTTCGGCCAGGACCACCCCGGCACGCTGGCCACGGCGAGCAATCTCGCCATCGACCTGACCAACCTGGGTGAGCATCAGGCGGCCCGTAAGCTGGACGAGGACATCCTGGCCCGGTACCGCAGGCTGCTCGGCGACGACCACCCCGACACCCTGGACGCGGCCAGCAATCTCGCCGCCGACCTGGCTAACCTGGGCGATTTTCAGGCGGCCCGTAAGCTGGACGAGGACATCCTGGCCCGCCGCCGCAAGGTCCTCAGCGAGGATCACCCCGACATCCTTGATTCAGCGAGCAATCTCGCCAGCGACCTGAGGGGCCTGGGCGACTACCAGGCCGCCCGCGAGCTGGACGAGGCCGCCCTGGCCGGCCGCCGCCGGGTGCTCGGCGAGGATCACCCCGACACCCTGGCCTCGGCGAATAACCTCGCCATTGACCTGCGCGCGCTGAGCAAGGCAAGTGACCCCGCACCGCCTGAAGAGCCTCAAGAAACAGCCGCTGGGCCGTAACAATCGCGGGCCGGGCAAACATAAGCAGGGCATGCGAGACGGGAGGCCCTGTGGAAGACACCGGTGAGAGACAAGCCCGCTTCACCGCGCTCTACGAGCGGCATTACGGCGATGTGCTGCGCTACGCGGCGCGCCGGGCAGGGCCAGAAACCGCGGCCGAGGTAGCGGCCGAGACATTCCTGACGGCCTGGCGCAGGCTCGACGATGTGCCAGCCGATCAGCCGCTGCCCTGGCTTTACGTAACGGCCCGCCAGTGCCTGGCCAACGAGCTCCGCAAACAGGAGCGCAGGCAGCGGCTCGACGCGCGGATAAGAACCGAGGCAGGCGTCAGCGCCCAGGCCGGGCACTCGCCCCCGGCCGACGGCCGGCATGACGTGCTCGCCGCGCTCGCCACGCTGCCCGACAGCGACCAGGAGGCCCTGCGCCTGACCGAATGGGAGCAGCTCGGCCACGCGGCGGCGGCTCGCGCGGCCGGCTGTTCCGCCGCGGCCTTCCGGGTCCGCCTGCACCGCGCCCGGCGGCGGCTCGCCCGGGCCCTGGACGAGCAGGCGATCCCCGATGCCGCCGCGAAGCTTGCGACACGAATTGAGGTACACCCGTGAAGACAACGAGCGCGGCTGCCCGGCAGCTACTGCGCGAAAGCAATCCGATACACAACGATAGATTCCCCGGCGCGGCCCAGGACGGCGCGGCCCGGGAGACCCTGGCAACGATCCTCGCCAGCCCCCCGGCGAAGCCGGCGGTCCGCGGACGAGCCGGCACCCGAACGCCAGACGGCGCTCGCCGATCCGCACGTGGAAGGTCGCGGTCCCGGCCGTGGCGATGACGGCCGCGCTGGCCGGCATCCTGGCCGTCGTGCTGACGGCGACCGGCAGCCCCCTGCCCGGCTTCGCCAAGCCGCCAGGGGATACCAGTTTCGCTAGCCTGGTCGCCGACCTGAACCTCCGCCCGGCCGCTCATCCGGGCGACGCCGCCGCGGTCCTGCGCCAGCTCGCCGGCACCGCGGCCAGGCAGCAGGCGGTCCCCCTCGGCCCCGTGGAGTTCTCCCAGACCAAGAGCTGGGGGCTCGACCTGGGGACGGTGCATTACGGCCTGGGCTACGTCTCCCACGAGACGCAGGAATACCTGCTCTATACCGGCCCGGACGGCTCGTCCCTCGGCTACACCGTCTTGCCCGCCGGGGAGCATTACGTGCCGGGCACCATTCCCGTGCAAAAAGGCGCCCCCAATGCCTTCGGCAAGGCGCTCTATGCCTGGCACAACCCGGCCAAGCTTCCGACGGACATAGGAGCCCTTCGCAATTACCTGATCGCCGGGCCTCCTTCGGCTCTCACCGGCGGCCGGTGGATCTGCACCACCGCGGGTCCCTCCTACGCGACAGGATCAGGTCTGCCTTCGAGCCCGCCAGGCGGCCCCTACTCAGAAAACAATCCCCCCGCCTGCGGTCACCCGGGCCCATTCGCGGATCCCGCCACCAAGGCGATCGTCACCAACGCGCTGGACCTCATGACCCGTGAGCCGCTGCCGCCGGCGGTGCGCGCCTCCCTGCTGCGCGTGCTGGCCGACTCGGCCGCGCGGAACCTGCCGAACGCGCACTTCGTCGACATGGGCACCGTCAACGATCGCGCCGGCCATGTCGGCGTCGCGATCGGGTACGAGGCGCCCGAGTACGGCTCCCCGGGAACGACGGATCTCCTGGTCCTCGTCTTCAACCCGGCGACCGGCGCGCTGCTCGGCAACGAGTACGCCACCTGCAACGCGCCGTCGACCGCCTACCCGACGAACGCGAACTGCAATGCCGAGAGCTACGACCAGATCCTCCAGGTCAAGGCCGTCCAGAAGATCCCCGCCCACGCTCCCAAGCTCCCCCAGGTCCCGCCGTTCCCGTCGCTGACGACCCCTCCGGCGACGTCGACCCCCTAGCGGCCACGCCAGGCCAGTCCGCCGCCGCGCACCGGTACCGGTGCGCGGCGGCGGACGCATTCGTGCCGTGGTGGGCGGGAAGAAAGAGGGCCGATGCCTGGGGTGGTGGGCGGGAAGAAAGAGGGCCGATGCCTGGGGTGGTGGGCGGGAAGAAAGCAGGCGCCGGCCCGTAACGAACGCGGCCCTGCCGCACATAAACAGGGCATGCGAGACGGAGGCCCTGTGGAAGACACCGGTGATAAGAGAAGCACCCGCTTCACCGCGCTCTACGAGCGGCATTACGGCGAGGTGCTGCGTTACGCGGCGCGCCGGGCAGGGCCCGAGGCCGCGGCCGATGTGGCGGCCGCGACGTTCCTCGTGGCCTGGCGGCGGCTCGACGACGTGCCGGCCGATCAGCCGCTGCCGTGGCTTTACGTGACGGCGCGCCAGTGCCTGGCCAACGAGCTCCGCAAACAGGAGCGCAGGCAGCGGCTCGACGCGCGGATAAGAACCGAGGCAGGCGTCAGCGCCCAGGCCGGGCATGCGCCCCCGGCCGATGGCCGGCTTGACGTGCTCGCCGCGCTAGCGACGCTGCCCGGCCGCGACCAGGAGGCCCTGCGCCTGACCGAATGGGAGCAGCTCGGCCACGCGGCGGCGGCTCGCGCGGCCGGCTGTTCCGCCGCGGCCTTCCGGGTCCGCCTGCACCGCGCCCGGCGGCGGCTCGCCCGGGCCCTGGACGAGCAGGCGAGCCCGATGCCGCCGCGAAGCTTGCGACACGAATTGAGGTACACCCGTGAAGACGACGAGCGCGGCCGCGCGGCGGCTCATGCGCGAGAGCAACCCGATCAGCAACGATAGATTCCCCGGCGCGGCCCAGGACGACGAGGGCCAGGCGGTCCTGGCAACGATCCTCGCCAGCATCCCTTCGACGCAGGCCCGGCGCTCCGCGGACGAGCCGGCACCCGAACGCCAGACGACGCTCGCCGATCCGCACGTGGAAGGTCGCGGTCCCGGCCGTGGCGATCACGGCGGCGCTGGCCGGCCTCCTGGCCGTCATGCTCACCGCGACCAGCAGCCCCCAGCCCGGCGTCGCCACCCCGCCAACGTCAAGCTCGGGACTCTTCAGCTTGGTCGCCACCCTGATCGCCCGCCCGCCGGCTCATCACGGCGATGCCGCCACGGTCTTGCGCCAGCTCGCCGGCACCGCGGCCAGGCAGCCGGCGGTTCCGTTCGGCCCCGTGGCGTACGCCGAGAGCAGGGACTGGGGACTCGACCTGGGCCGCCCCATCCCGTACGACCTGAACTACATCTCGCACGAGACCGCCACCACGCAGATCTGGCAAGGGCAAGACGGCGGGTTGCTCGCTGTGACCACGTACCCCGGGGGGAAGGTCCCGCCAGGAACCAACCCCATCCAGCAAATCAAGCCCAGCCCGGCCGCTGCGGCACGCTTCGCCAAGAACAACCCAGCCAAGCTCCCAGTCGACACTCCAGCCCTTCGCCGCCGCCTGATCGCAGACTGGACCATTGCCACCGGCCCCTCGTCCGGGTGCGCCTCTACGGCCTCGCCGTCCTCCGCGTCGAGCTCACCCAGCGGCAAGGCCACCAGCCCCCAGGCCCAGCCAACCTGCTATACCACCTGGGACCCCGACACCCAGGCGATCGTGTTCGGCTCGGTCGCGCTCATGGGGACCCTGCCATTGCCGCCGGCGGTGCACGCCGCCCTCCTGCGCGTGCTGGCCAACTCGGCCGCGCAGAACCTGCCGGACGCGCATTTCTACGACATGGGCACCGTGAAGGATCGGGCCGGCCACGTCGGCGTCGCGATCGGCTACGCAACCCCTGGCGGTGATGTCCCGGGAACCGGGTCGGAGCTTCAGGTCCTGGTCTTCGACCGGGCAACCGGCGCCCTGCTTGGCCGCGAATGGGCCTCCTGCAAGGGCCCGGCCAGCGCCTACCCGGCCGCCGGGAGCTGCGCCCCCGAGAACTACGACCAGATCCTCCAGGTCAAGGCCGTCCAAACGATCCCCGCCCCGCCCAAGCTGCCCCCGGCCCAGCCGTCCGCGGTCGCTGACGACCCCTCCCCAGACAGCGACCCCGTAACGGCCACCAGGGGCACTCCGCCGCCGCGCACCGGTCCCGGTGCGCGGCGGCGGACGTATTTATGTCGTCATCCGATGCTGTCAACCTCGCCGATCGCGGCGAGCAACACAGTACGACTTCCTCTTCAGCTAGCAGAGCGACCCGATGTTGCGATCCTCGCTCGCCAATCATGGCGAGCGCCACCTTCGTGGCGGCCTTCGCGGAGCAGCGAGAATCACAACGTCTGGAACTGGTTTCTGAACATATGTCCAGTCGGCGATCGTGACGCTCGTCGTTTGCTCAAAGGCCCTCACGCTCTGCTGAGCGTGAGGGCCTTCACTAGGGCGGGGGTAGATCCCGCGATGCTATGACCTGGTCGCCTGCCGCCAGCCGATGATCGTGGGATGGTCGACGCTGTAGCCGCTGGGCGTCGCCGTCGTCGGTGTCCCGGTAGTGGCGGTAGTAGGGGCCGTCTGCCAGGAAGATCGCCGAGGGGAGCGCCGCAGGTTGCGCAATACGGCTCCTCGTCGGCCTCGGTGTCGGGGAGACGGCCGGTTGGCCCGATGGCGTCGAGGATGGTGTCGAACGCGGCCGGGCTGTATTCGGCGAGGTAGGTCAGGGCGTAGGACATGTCTTCGTGGTTCATGGTGGCGAGCCGGCACATGCGGTCGGCTTCGCCGGCCTGGTGCGCCCAGTCGGGCTGGCCGCATCGCAGGCACCAGTCGAGTGCCGCGAACGGGCGCGGGTACCCCTTCATGCCGGTGAACTCGGCGCAGGCCGCCGCGAACTGGGGAAAGATGGGCTGCAAGGACACTTCGCCTCCAGTTAGGTGAGGTGCTTTCCCAGGGCCGCCCTCGTGCTGCTAACACCAGGGCGGCCCGCTGGATTTCGCAATTGAATTCTATCATTAGCGCGATATCCATCCAGCGGTTGAAACGCGTGTCTGATCAGCTGGCGTTTGCCGCGCGGCTATTGTTGGGCGGCCGAGGCTGGCGCGTGCTTGACGCCGTCAAGTCCGATGCGGTCAGCCGGGGTGAACACGTCGATCAGGTGCCAGTCGAGGCCGTCTATGTCGCTGGAGGTGAAGCCGCACCGGCACACCCGGGGGGCCGATACCGGCGTTCCCTTGTCCCGGGCGGCCTCGGTGTGGGCCTGTCCGTCGGGCGCGACGTCATCGGCCGGGATGAACATCTCGCCGAAGTGGAGCGCGAGGTCTTCGGGGCTGTCTGCGTCGTAGCCGCAGCTGCAGTGGTGCTCGGTCATTCGGAGGTGCCTTTCTGGGAGGGTTGCAGTGTCCGGCGCATAGCCGGGAGGCCGCTTGTGCGGTCAGGTGGGGTGCCGCGTGCCGGGCGGTGGCGGCCTTGGCGGCGGGGTGCGGGGTGAACGTCGCGGACGGCGGCGGGCCGGGGTCGTTGGCCGTGGCGATGTCGCCGCGGAAGAGGTCGAGCTTGACGTACAGGTCGGTGGGGAGCATGTCCTGGTACCTCAGCAGCGCCGCGACGGCGGACCTGAGCGCGTCGAGGGTGGCGGCCGGGTAGCTGCTGAGGGGCGCGGGCCGGGGCATCCGGTTTCCTTCAGGAGGTGGCTTAGCTGATGCCGCTGCGGGCTGCCGGGTAGCGTGCTGCCAGCATGCGGGTGAGCGCGATGGGGGACGGGGCGCTGATGGTGTCGCTCGCGTCCCGTGCCCAGGGCAGCACTGCCAGCCAGGCGCCTGACTGCTGGCTGTACCAGGCAGAGGCTCCCGGGTACAGGGCGCACAGTGCCGCGAATTCCATCTCCGTGGAATTGCCACCGCTGGGACTCGCGGGCGAGGGGCCGCCCGGGATCGCCAGTCCACGTCGGCCCACAGCCAGCGCCCGTCAGCGTCGCCGGCTATCCCCCAGGCCGCCGACAGCGCGTCGACCAGCAGCAGGCCGCGCCCGCTCTCCAGGTACGCAACCTGGTCGCCCCGCCCTGTAACGGCTCGCGGGAACCTCGTCCGATCCCTGGTCTCCGACCACGACGCGCGCTGACTGCGGGGACCAGGTGACCTCGACGGTGAACTGGCCGCCGGGCTGGCCGCTGCGGGTGTGCGTCACCGCGTTGCTGGCCAGCTCGCTGGCGAGGAGCAGCAGGTCATCCAGCGGGCCGCAGGCCGGGAGCAGCCCGGCTATCCACGAGCGCGCCTGGCTGACCAGTGAGGGTTGCCCGGGGAAGGCGCGCGACCACCACAGGGGGAGCGCGGACGGGTAAGCAAGGCCGATCTTGGTCAAGGTCACTCACCCGTCTTCCCTCGGTCGCGCAATGAGCCGATCCTCCGTCAGCTCTGAGAGGGTCCGCATCTTCCCGCCTTCCTCGGTTGCGTCCAGGCCGTTCCCGTCCCCGTCGTCCGTAACGAGGCGGGAACGTACGGCTAGCGTGCCATCCGGGGCGTACGGTGGGTATTGACAACGACTCCCCACTGTGATTGGCCAGACCGGGGTTGTCTCTGCGGAATCGCGGCCGGGAGGTGCGGAGGAATCGTGGAAGCTGCGGAGTCGAGTGGAAAGACTCGTTTCGGTGCCGAGCTGCAAGGCTCAGCGCCTGGCGCGGGGATGGGTTCAGGTAGATCTAGGCAAGAAGCTCGGCTACAGCGGGTCTCTCGTGTCGGACATCGAGCGCGGCGACCGTACGGCAAGCGAGGACTTCGCGAAGCGATGCGACGAAGCGTTCGGCCTGCCAGGTACCTTCCTCCGGCTCTGGGAGGATCTGCAGCGCGAAGCCTTCCCGGCATGGTTCGCGCCCATCGTTCCGATAGAGCGTGAGGCGGTGAAGATCTCCGGTTGGGAGCCAAGCGCAGTTCCGGGCCTTCTCCAGACCCAGGAGTACGCCCGGTCGCTCATCAAGGCTCGTCGGCCTGGGGACGACGAGGAAGCCGTTGAGCGCATCCTGCGGGCACGCATCGACCGGCAGGGCATCCTGTCAAAGCCCGAAGCCCCCACTGCTGTGGTACGTCGTCCATGAGGGCGTGATCCGGCACGTCATCGGTGACCGGGAGATCATGTGCGACCAGGTAGACCAGCTCATCAAGGCCGCTGAAGCGCCGGGAATCGTCCTCCAGGTCTTGCCCTACTCGGCACACGACCACGCGGGGGTTGACGGCCTGCTGTACCTCTACGAACGGCCCGGGCAGTCCCACGCGGCCTACACTGAGTGCTTCGGCGGCGGCCGACTGATCGAAGACTCGCAGGAGGTATCCGACCTCACTACAGTTATGGGGATGCTCCGTGCGGCGGCCCTGTCGCCCAGGGACTCGGTAGCACTCATGCGAACCATCAGGAGAGATCTTGGCTAGCAACTGGCGTAAGTCGAGCTACAGCGGCGGCTCTGGCGGGCAGTGCGTAGAAGTCGCCAGCGTCCCCGGACACGTCGCCGTGCGGGACACCAAGAACAACGGCAACGGCCCGACACTGCGGGTCAGCTCTGCGGACTGGTCGCGCCTTATGAAGGCCGTCAAGCACTAGCCATGCAAGCACGAACCCCTGGTAAGCACACGTTCTACCCGGGGTTCTTCGCTGTCACGAGGAACACGCCCGCCAAACGCCACCTCTCCCCTCGTGCGGCGCTGAACCGTCCGCCCGGGCAACGGCTCCGCTGGGGATCGGGAAAGCTGTCACCGCGCCATCCTGCCATAGCTTCCATCTTTGGACATGGAGGCAGTTCGGCGGCAGCAAGTACCGTCGCAGCTCGTCTGGATTGAGGGGACGGGTCATGGTCGCAATGGCTCGCTCGACCAGCAAGTCAGGCGTGGCCTCAAATAGCCGCGCCGACCCGTCCTCGCTACCCGTGGCGATTTTGGTGCCGTCGGGGCTGAATGCCACCGCGTTCACCGGGCCGTCGTGGTCGAGGCGGGCCAGCTGGGTTCCGGTGGTGGTGTCGAATACTCGTGCCGACCGGTCCCGGCTGGCGGTGGCGATTTTGGTGCCGTCGGGGCTGAATGCGACCGCGTTCACCGTGTCGTCGTGGTCGAGGCGGGCCAGTTCGGCCCCGGTGGTGGCGTCCAAAATCCGTGCCGACCCCTCCCTTCCGGCAGCGAGGTTCCCGCTGGCGGTGGCGATCTGGGTGCCGCCGGGGCTGAATGCGACGGCGTTCACTGGGTCGTCGTGGTCGAGGCGGGCCAGTTCGGTTCCGGTGGTGGCGTCGTATTTGCGCGTTGACCTGTCCGTACTGGTGGCGATCTCGGTGCCGTGGAGGCTGAATGCGACTGCGATCACTAGGTCGTCGTGGTCGAGGCGGGCCAATTCGGCCCCGGTGGCGTCGAATATCCGCGCCCACCCCTCCCTTCCGGCGGCGGCGTTCCCGCTGGCGGTGGCGATCTGGGTGCCGTCGGGGCTGAATGCGACTGCGGTCACCACGGCGTAGTGGTCGAGGCGGGCCAGTTCGGTTCCGGTGGCCGTGTCGTATACGCGCGCCGACCAGTCGGTACTGGCGGTGGCTATCTGGGTGCCGTCGGGGCTGAAGGCTACTGCGTTCACTGCCGCGTAGTGGTGGAAGCGGGCCAGTTCGGTTCCGGTGGTGGCGTCGTATACGTGCGCCGACCGGTCCCGGCTGGCGGTGGCGACCTTGGTGCCGTCGGGGCTGAACGCTAGGGCGTTCACCGTGTCGTCGTGGTCGAGGCGGGTGATCTCGGTCCCGGTGGTGGCGTTGAATACCCGAGCCGACCCGTCCCCATTGACAAGGAGATCCCCGCCACCGGTGGCGACCTTGGTGCCGTCGGGGCTGAACGCCACCGCGATCACCGTGTCGTCGTGGTCGAGGCGGGTGATCTCGGTCCCGGTGGTGGCGTTGAATACCCGTGCCGACCGGTCTGTGCTGGCGGTGGCTATCTGGGTGCCGTCGGGGCTGAACGCTACGGCGTTCACCGTGTCGTCGTGGTCGAGGCGGGTGATCTCGGTCCCGGTGGTGGCGTCGAATACCCGTGCCGACCGGTTCCTGCTGGCGGTGGCGATTCGGGTGCCGTCGGGGCTGAATGCCACGGCGTGTCACCGGGTCGTCGTGGTCGAGGCGGGCCAGTTCGGTTCCGGTGGCGGCGTCGAAGACCCGCGCCGACCCGCCCCGACCGCTGATGGGGTTCCTGCTGGCGGTGGCGATTCGGGTGCCGTCGGGGCTGAACGCCACGGCGTGTACCGGGCCGTCGTGGTCGAGGCGGGCCAGTTCGGTTCCGGTGGTGGCGTCGAAGACTCGCGCCGACCCGCCCCTGCCTCCGAGGTGGTTCCCGCTGGCGGTGGCGACCTTGGTGCCGTCGGGGCTGAATGCGATCGCATCCACTGGGTCGTCGTGGTCGAGGCGGGTGAGCTCGGTTCCGGTGGTGGCGTCGAAGACTCGCGCCGACCCGTCCCAGCTGGCGGTGGCGACCTTGGTGCCATCGGGGCTGAATGCGACCGCGTTGACTGTGGCGTCGTGGTCGAGGCGGGTGAGCTCGGTTCCGGTGGTGGCGTCGAAGACTCGCGCCGACGCCGTCCCAGCTGGCGGTGGCGACCTTGGTGCCGTCGGGGCTGAATGCGACCGCGTTGACTGTGGCGTCGTGGTCGAGGCGGGTGAGCTCGGTTCCGGTGGTGGCGTCGAAGACTCGCGCCGACCGGTCCGTGCTGGCGGTGGCGACCTTGGTGCCGTCGGGGCTGAACGCCACCGAGTGTACTGGGCCGTCGTGGTCGAGGCGGGACAGCGTCCTAGGGTGCAGTCGCAAGGCGTGGCGCAAGGCCAGGTCGCCTTGGATCGTTGGCTTGGTGAGGACGGACTCCGTGCTTAGTGCGAGCGCGGTGGCTACCGGCGAGCGCGCGGTGCGCAGTGCCAGTTCCGCGTCGGACGCCAGGCGCAGCGCCTGCGCCTCGCGTGCCGCCTCATCTGCCTGATGCCGTGCTGTCTCGACGTTGTCGTGGGCATCTCGCAACTCGCGCTAGCCTGGCCTCGGCCGCGGTCTCGCTGCTGTCGATGAAGCTCCGGACCTCGTCCGGAATGTCGTCGGGCCGCGCGGCAAGCCAGCGCCGGGCCTCGGCGAATCCGCGCCTCAGGGAGCGGATCGCCGTCAGCGGCGCGCTGCTGCATCCGCGCGAGCCAGCCAAGGAACTCGGCATTGTCCGTAACCAAGTCGCGCAGTCGCCGCCAGGCCGTGAACAGGCTGTCATGCGCGAGCTCGGCGTAGGGCATGCCGTCTGGGGCGTCGGCGTCCAGCACGACCAGCCGGGCATCGGCCAGCCGCCGCAGGACGTCCCACTCCTCGGCGGGGACGTCAGCTTGGGCGACGCGCTGGCGGGTCGCCAGACCCGGCCCGGACGCCGTGCGTACGAACCAGCTTCAGCAACACCCGGTCGAGAACGCCGCCCGCGTAGTCGCCGAGCCGACCAGCGCTCTCCTCCGCCACCCGTTCCAGGCCCCGTCGACGCCCCCCATCTCGTCATACCCGGCAAACGTCAGCGTCCGCTGCCGCTGCGCCTTCCACAGCATCGTCAGCGTGAACTCCAGCAGCGGCAGCGATCCTCCTGAGGCGTCACGCAGGATCTTGTCCGCCAGCCTCGGCTCGAACCCGACTCCGCGCGCGTCCGCCGGGCACGTCACCGCCAGCCGCATTTCCTCGGCGGTCAGCGGCGACAGCAGGTACAGCCGCTCGTTCAGCCGGGTGTGGAACCCCGGGATCGACTGCAACGCCGGCAAGAAGTCCACCCGCAGCGTCAGCACCAGCCGGGCCGCGTCGTCGGCCGCTCCCGGCGGCGGCAGCAGCAGGTCGAGCAGCTCCTGATCCGGCTGCCCGCCCGCCAGCAGCTCCTCGAACTGGTCCACCACCACCAGCAACGGCCGGTCCAGGCTCCGCAGGAACCGGGCCACCGGGCCGAGCCCTTCCCGCCGCAGCTCGTCCGACCTCGTGTCGCGCCTCCTCCTGCGTAACCTCCGCCTGCTCCCCGCGCCGGGTCCTGACCAGGGCGGCGGCCAGCCGCAGCCACGGGTCCGCGCCCGGCCGCACCAGCGCCACCGACCACTGCTTGTCCCTTGCGCAGCGCGGGGACCAGGCCCGCCTGGACCAGCGAGGACTTCCCGACCCCCGACGGCCCCACCACGACGACCACCGGCTGCGCCGCGCACCCGCCCGGTGAGCGCCTCGATGTCGGCGTCCCGGCCGAAGAACATCCGCGGCCTGCTCGGCGGTGAACGGCTCCAGCCCGCGGTACGGGTTCTCCGGCACCAGCAGGTAGTCAAACGGCTCCTCCCACGCCCCCGCGATCGCCAGCGCCGGCAGCAGGTAGGCATCCCGCTCGGGTTCATCGGCGAACGGCGCACCTGCAGCAGCCCGACCGCCCCGCCCCCGCCGTGCTCCCACACCGGCGATGCCGCTGTAGCCGGGCTGCGCCTTGACGCTCTGCCCGCGCGGCTCTCCACCTGCAGCAGCCCCCCGCCGACCTCCCCCTTAAGGTCGACGTCCACCCACATCCCGTTGCTCCCGCGCGGGGTCTCCCGGGATACCCGAACACCCGCAGCCGCGTCCCCGGCTCCGGCGCGGCCAGCCGCGAACCTGGCCGACAACGGCACCGCCCGGCGCCGACTCGACCAGCACCAGCCCAGCGACATCACCCCCGCCGTCCCGCCCCCGAGGCGCGTCCACGCCACCACCCGCGCCAGCCGCACCGGCGTCTCCGGCAGCAGCGGGAACTCGACCTGCACCAGCGCCGATTCTTCGGGCTGTGCCTGCTCCACGCAGGTCCGCGCCCCAGCGCCGCGTTCACCACGTGCGCGCACGTCACCACCCGGTCCGGCGCCCACCAGGAGGCCCAGGCCCGCCGTCGGCCGCTCCGCGCGCCCCAGCCGCAGCAGCCGGACAATCGCGGCCTTAGCCGCCGCTGCCACCCGCGCCCCCCGGCTGCCGCGACTCCCGGTCCCACGTCATCGTGATCTTCAGGTTCACCTCAGCCGTCCCCTTCGCCAAGATGATCCCCGTCTCGCCCCCAAGCTTCACCCCGAACTCCACCGTGAAATGCTCCGGCGCCGACGCCACCAGCTTGTCTTTCACCGTCCGCAACACCGGCTCAAGCTGCTCCAAAGACTCCGCCAGCGACCGCACCGCCTTTGCTGCCGCCTGCCCAGGCGCCGGCGAAGCCAGCGTCAGCCCCCCAGCAACATCCCCCCGATCCGACTCCACCAGCAAAACAGGCCCATCCGCCCCATCAACCGCAACCTCCACCAAAACAGCCACGGCCACCACCCCCACTCCGCCGAATTCCCCTTGTAGCCCGACCCTAGCGACCCCCCCCGACAAAAATCCACGATCCACCCACCACTGCGCAAGCCTGGCCGCTTTCCGCGAGCCAATAAATAGTGCACCAAGTCGCCGCTTATAACGACACCATCAGAGAAAAGCCCCTGCCCCGGCCAGCGACACGTCAGCCCCCGGTGGCGAGTGTCGCGGCCTCCAAGTCATAGCCATAAATTCGCCCGCGGGACCGCGCCCGCCCCGTGCCCCCGCCTCCCGTTGCCGGCGCTGGTGGGTCGGGATAGCGCACCCGTTGCCGCCAGCGGGTGCGCCACAGACCACCACCGCCGCCATCGGGCGCAGCTTTCGGCACCACCGACACCGCCAACGGGTAATGACGCCGCCTTTCAAGCGGAGCACACTAGCCCAGCGCCTCCCGGAATCGCCGTTCGCCTGAGCAACCTCGCCTTGGTCCTGAGGGACCTCGGGGAGATCGACCAAGCCCGGCCGCTGCTAGAGCGCGCCCTAGCCATCGATGAGGCCGCCCATGGACCAAACCATTCCGAAGTCAGCACCGACCTGAACAACCTCGCCCTAGTACTGCTGGATCTCGGGAAGTTCGGCCAGGCCCGGCCGCTGCTAGAGCGTGCCGTGGCCATCAACGAGGCCGCCTACGGATCCGACCACCCGCACGTCGGTATCTCCCTAGGCAACCTTGCCGTGCTCCTGCGGGATCTCCGTCAGCTTGATCAGGCCCGGCCTCTGGCGGAGCGCGCCCTGGCCATCACCGAGGCGGCCTACGGACCCGATCACCCCATTGTCGCCAGAGGCGTGAACAACCTCGGCGCGATCCTGCAGGATCTAGGCCTGCTCGATCAGGCGCGGCCTCTGGCCGAGCGTGCCCTGGCCATCGATGAGGCTGTCTACGGGCCTGACCATCCCGAGGTCGCCATCGACCTGGACAATCTCGCCGCGATCTTGCGGGACCTCGGCCACCCAGGCCAGGCCCAGCCCCTGTCCGACCGAGCACAGGCCATTCGCCGTATGCGCGAAACCGATCGTCCAAGGCCAGCGGGCTAATGCCCAAGCTATTCAGGAAGCGCCCCCGCCACCCGGCCCGTCCGGAAGTTGCCGCCGCTCATCCGCTGACGATAGCGCTGAGCCTGCTGCGGGCCGACGCGCCGAAGGAGATCATCGGTGCCCCGCAGTCGTGGCCGGCCTGGGCGCTACTGCTACCGCACGTGCTGGCCGCCACCGCCCGCCTGGACCCCGCCACGGCCGACCCCCCGGTGCGAGACGACGCCTCCTGGCTGCTGGACCGGGCGGGCACCTACCTGCAGGTGCACGCCCGCCTGACCGATGCCAGGCTCCTGCTCGAACGCGCCCTGGCCATGGACGAGGCCGCCTACGGATCCGCTCACCCAGCCGTCGCTGCCGCCCTCAACAACCTCGCCACGATCCTGTGGGACCTCGGCCAGCCCGACGATGCCCGGCCCCTAGCCGACCGCGCGCAGTCCATCCGCCGCAAGCGAGAACTTTTACACAACCCCCGCCCCCGTTACACCCCCGTCACGCCCCCGATAACCGGCCGAAGCGACCCAACCTGACCCTTTTCCCTAATACCTGTCAAACGACAGTTATTAAGCGGCGACCGTCCAGGGGCAGTGCACATGACGTCCGTTACCGAAGACCCCGTTGAGCGCGCCGACCTGGCCCGCTTCGGCTACCAGCAAGAGCTCCACCGCCGGGTCGGGAGCTTCTCCTCATTCGCGGCCGGGTTCTCCTACGTATCCATCCTCACGACCGTCTTCCAGCTCTTCTTCCTCGGGTTCGGGTTCGGCGGGGCGGCGTTCTTCTGGACCTGGCCAGTCGTCCTGGCCGGGCAGCTGCTCGTCGCGCTGAACTTCTCCACCCTCGCGGCGAGGTTCCCCATCTCCGGCGCGATCTTCCAGTGGTCGTCGCGGCTCGCGGGGGCCACGTTCGGCTGGTTCACCGGCTGGATCATGATCATCGGGCAGATCCTCACGGTGTCGGCCGCCGCCATCGCGCTGCAGGCCGTGCTGCCCTCCATCTGGACCGGATTCCAGTTCGTCGGCGGGGCCGGGGCCAGCTCCTCGCCCACCAGCCCGACCGGCGCCCAGAACGCCCTCTGGCTCGGCATGATCCTGCTCGCCGTCACCACGCTGGTCAACGTCATCGGCATCCGGCTAATGACGATCATCAACAGCACCGGCGTCGTGCTGGAGATCCTCGGCGTCATCGCGCTCGTGATCACCCTGTTCGCGCACGCCAAAAGATCACCGGCGGTGCTCGTCCACACGACGGGTGCCGCCTCGGGCGGCGGCTACATCTGGGCGTGGCTCGCCTCCGGGCTGATGGCGGCCTACGTCATGGTCGGCTTCGACTCCGCCGGGGAGCTGTCGGAGGAGACCCGCGCGCCGCGCCGCATCACGCCCCGCACGATCATCCGGGCGCTGGTGGTGTCCGGCATCGGCGGCGGGCTGCTGCTGATCGCCGCGCTGGTGGCCGCGCCGAGCCTGACCGACGGGAACCTCGCCACCGTCGGCCTGCCGTACGTGGTCACCGCGGTCTTCGGCAACACGGCCGGCAAGATCATGCTCGTCGACGTCACCATCGCGATCTGCGTGTGCACGCTCGCCTGCCAGACCTCCGGGTCCCGGATGATGTACTCGATGGCCCGCCAGCAGGCGCTGCCCTTCCACCGCGCGCTGTCGAAGGTCGACCGGCGCACCGGCACGCCCATCGTCACCTCCATCGTCGTCGGCGTGCTCGCGGTCCTGGTCCTCCTCGTCAACCTCGGCCAGTCCGCCGCCTTCACCGCGCTGTCCAGCCTGTGCATCGCCCTGCTCTACATCGCCTACCTCGGCGTCACCGCGCCGCTGCTGCTGCACCGCGTCCGCGCCGCCCGGGGCATCCCCTCTGCGGCCACGGCCGACGGGGAAGACGAGCACGGCAAGAAGCTCTTCAGCCTCGGCCGGTGGGCCATCCCCGTCAACGTCATCGCCGTCGTCTACCAGGTGCTCGCCATCCTCAACCTGGCCTGGCCGCGCAAGTCGGTCTATGACCTGACCGGCCACACGTGGTGGCTGCAGTGGAGCGCGCCGCTGTTCATCGCCATCGTCGTCGTCGTCGGCCTCGCGGTGCACCGGTCCCTGCGCCGGAACGCCCTCACGATCCCGGTCGCGGCGACGGCCCCGGCGCTGCTCGCGCAAGCCGCGCTGGCCGAGTCCGAAGGGGCCTGACCAGTGGCTGCGCAAGCCGGCCAGCAGGGAACAGGCACCGTCGCGGGCGCCCGTGCCGACGCGCGGGCGCAGGGCGGCGGGGTCGCCGACGCGATGCCCTACCTGCCCGCAAGCAGCACGCCCTACCCGCCGCCCGGCGCTGACCCGGCCACGCTGACCTGGGCGGAAACCGTCGCGGGCGGCAACTACACGCACAAGGTCCTCGCACGGGGCACCCGGATACGTCTGGAGGACGTCACCGGCGAGGCCTGCGCCCACGTCCTGCTGTACAACGCGCTGGAACCATGGGAGCGGCTCAACGTCGCCGACACGGTGAAGATCCCCTGGCAGGCCTACCTGACCACCGGGCACCCGCTGCTGTCCGGCGACGGCCGGGTGCTCGCCACGATCGTCAAGGATGATTCCCAACGGCACGACGCCCTCTGCGGCACCTCCACCGCCCCCGGTCGGCACCTGTTCACGCTGGCGGCGGCCAAGCACGGGCTGAGCGCCAAGGGACCTGCCGCCATCGGTGTCCTTCTTCAAGGGGATAAAGGTAAACCCGGACGGCGGCCTGGCCTTCACCGGAAGCGCCGGCCCCGGCAAGGCCGTCGAACTGCTCGCCGAGCTCCCGCTGATCATCCTCATAGCGAACGTGCCGCACCCCGTCGACCCAAGGCCCGAACACCCGGCAGGACCCCTGCGGGTGCACGCCTGGCGATCGCAGCCGACCAGCCCGGCTGACGCGCGATGGGACACCAGCCCGGAATCGCGCCGCGCCTACCTGAACACCGCCGGCTACGCGGAGGCGAGGGGCCTGCACCAGTGATCACCGACGCCGAGGGCCGCACCCCCGACTGCCCCAGCGACCTCAGGGAAGTCCTCGACCCCGCCAGCTACGCCGAGGGCACCGTGCTCGCCCTCAGCGGCCCCCTGACCGACGGCAAGATCGTCCTCGACGAGATCGTCCCGGCGCGCGCCCCCTGGTCCGCGGTGCTACGCCAGGGACAAGTCCTGACGATCGTGGACGTCGGCGGCAACCAGTCCGGCGACTGCCTGCTCTACAACGCCCGCGACACCGCCGAGCGCTACAGCGTGCCCGACACGATCACCGCCAGCGGCAACATCTACGTCCGCACGGGCACGGTCTTGATGTCCAGCGCGGGCAACCCGATGGCCACCGTCGTCGCCAACGAGATCGACCGGCAGGACACGATCGGCGGGGCGTGCGGCAAGGAGTCGAACTCGCTCCGCTACGGCCACCACACGACCTCACAGCACGGCTGCCGCGAGAACTTCCTCGCCGAGGCGGCCAGGCACGGCATGGGCGCCCGCGACATCGTCTCCAACCTCAACTGGTTCATGAACGTCCCGATTCGAGGCCGACGGGTCGCTCGGCATCGTCGACGGCATCTCCGCCCCCGGCAAGCGCGTCGCGTTCCGCGCCGAGATGGACATCCTCGTCCTCGTCTCCAACTGCCCCCAGGTGAACAACCCCTGCAACGACTTCAACCCGACGCCCCTGCGCATGATCGTGACGGAGGCCTAGTGGGCGACGCCCCCAGCGGCTGGGCTTTCGGCACGGTCCTGGTCGCGAACCGTGGCGAGATCGCCCGCCGCGTCATCCGCACCGCGCGCCGCCTCGGCCTGCGCACGGTGGCGGTCTACTCCGAGGCCGACCGCGCCGCCCCGCACGTCAGGGAGGCCGACGAGGCGATCCTCATCGGCGGCCCGAGACCGGGGGATTCCTACCTCAACGGGCCCGCCATGCTCGCAGCGGCCAAGGCATGCGGGTGCCGGGGCGGTGCACCCCGGCTACGGGTTCCTGTCCGAGAACGCCGGCTTCGCCCGCGACGTCGAATCGGCCGGCCTGGCCTGGGTCGGCCCGACGCCCGGGCAGATCGAGTCCTTCGGCGCCAAGCACGCCGCCCGCGCGCTCGCCCAGGCGGCCGGCGTGCCGCTGATGCCCGGCACGGGCTGCTGTCGTCGGCCGCACAGGCCGTCGAGGCCGCCGCGTCGATCGGGTTCCCCGTGATGCTGAAGGCCACCAGCGGCGGAGGCGGCATCGGCCTGGCCGCCTGCCACGCCGGGCACGAGGTAGCCGAGGCGTTCGACCGCGTCTCCCGCCTGGCGGCCGCGCACTTCGTCGCGACCGGGACCGATCGACCGCGACCGGGGTGTTCCTTGAGCGCCTGGTCCGCCCCGCCCGGCACGTGGAGGTGCAGGTCTTCGGCGACGGCACGGGCGGTGTCGTCGTGCTCGGTGACCGGGACTGCTCGCTGCAACGCCGCAACCAGAAGGTCATCGAGGAGGCCCCCGCGCCCCGCCTTCCGCCGGTGCTGCGCCAGCAGCTGCACGACGCGGCCCGCTCGCTGGCGGCCTCGGTCAGGTACCGCTCGGCCGGGACGGTCGAGTTCGTCTACGACCCGGTCAGGAAGCAAGCGTCGTTCCTGGAAGTCAACACCAGGCTCCAGGTCGAGCACCCGGTCACGGAAGAGGTCTACGGCATCGACCTGGTCGAGCAGATGCTCCGCCTGGCCGGTCTCGGACCAGAAGGCGTCGCCTCCTTCCTGGAAGGGCGGCACCTGCCCCGAGGCCACGCGATCGAGGCCCGGATGTACGCCGAGGACCCGAACCACGGCGGCCGCCCGAGCCCGGGCCTGGTGACGGCGGCCACTGGCCCGACAGCAGCGAGCCCGACAGCAGCGAGCCGGGCGCCAGCGAGGCGATCCGGGTCGACAGCTGGATCGAGACCGGGCTGGAGGTATCGCCGCATTACGACCCGATGCTCGCGAAGGTCATCGCCCACGGCTCGTCCCGCGACGAGGCGCTCGACGCGCTGGGCGCCGCGCTCGCGCGCACCCGCGTCGACGGCGTGACGACCAACCTCGGCCTGCTGCGGTCGGTGCTGTCCCGGCCCGACGTCCGCCAGGCCGCCCACTCGACCTCCACTCTCGACGGGGCGGCTCTCGACGGCGCGCCCGACCCCGAGCCGCGCATCGACGTGCTGGAGCCGGGCGCGCTGACGACCGTGCAGGACTGGCCCGGGCGGCTCGGGTACTGGCAGGTCGGCGTCCCGCCGAGCGGCCCGATGGACGAGGTCTCGCTGCGCGAGGCCAACCTCGCCGTCGGCAACCCGCAGGGCGCTGCCGGCCCTGGAGTGCACCGCGACCGGCCCGCGCCTGCGGTTCTCCGAGGCCACCGTCGTCTGCCTCGCCGGCGCCGTCTGCGCTGCGACCCTCGACGGTGCCCCGGTCCCGTTCTGGGAACCGGTCACCGTGCCCGCCGGGGGAGTGCTCGACCTCGGCCCGATCCCCGGCCCCGGGCTGCGCGCCTACCTCGCGGTCCGCGGCGGCCTCGACGTGCCCCCGTACCTGGGCAGCGCGTCGACGTTCACCCTCGGCCGCTTCGGCGGCCACTCCGGCCGCGCCCTGCGCCCCGGCGACGTGCTGTATATCCCCGGGGGGACGACCCCCTGTCGACCCCCGCTCAGGGGGGATGCCCCGACACCCCCCCTCCCGGGGGAACCCGCACAACGCGGGCCCGGGACTCCCGTCTCCCGGGCTGGGGACGACGACCCCCCCGTCACCCTCCCTCCCGGGGGAACCCGCACAGACCGCGGGCCCCCGGGACCTCCCGTCTCCCGGGCTGCGGACGACCCGGCGCTCGGAACCGCGCGCCGTTCCGCCCGTCGCCGGCCCGCCATCGTCTCGGACTGGGAGATCGGCGTCACCGAGGGACCGCACGCCGCCCCGGAGTTCTTCACCCGGGCCGACATTGACCAGCTGTACGCCGCCGCGTACACGGTGCACCACAACTCGGCCCGCACCGGCGTCCGGCTCATCGGGCCGCGTCCCCGGTGGGCCCGCGAGGACGGCGGCGAGGCCGGGCTGCACCCGTCCAACATCCACGACGTGCCCTATGCCGTCGGCGCGCTCGACTTCACCGGCGACACCCCGATCATCCTCGGCCCCGACGGCCCCAGCCTCGGCGGTTTCGTCTGCCCGGCGGTCGTCGCCAGCGGTGAGCTGTGGAAGGTGGGCCAGCTCCGGCCCGGGGATACCGTGCGGTTCGTCCCGGTCCGCGAGGCGGATGCCGCCGCCTTGCGGGAGCGCCGGCCGGTCCCGCTGGTGCCGCGCGCCGGCGGGGACGGCGACGACGGGATACTCGCCCGCCGCGAGCCGGGGCCGGGACCGGACGGCCCGGGGTGGTCTACCGGCGCGCCGGCGACGGCAACGTCCTTGTCGAATACGGTGAGCAGGTCCTCGACCTGGGGCTGCGGATGCGCGTGCACGCCCTGCAGGCGGCCCTGGAGGCCGAGGGCCTCGCCGGGGTCGTGGACCTCACGCCGGGCATCCGGTCGCTGCAGGTCCACACCGACGCTCGCGCGGTACGGGGCAGGGCACTGCGAGCCAGCTCGCTCATCCCGCTGCTGCAGCGGGTGGAGGACGAGCTGCCGCCGGCCAGCGAGCTGAAGATCCCCTCCCGGACGGTGCGGCTGCCGCTGTCCTGGGACGACCCGGCGACCCGGCTCGCGATCGAGCGGTACATGAGCTCCGTCCGGCCGGACGCGCCCTGGACCCCGTGGAACATCGAGTTCATCCGCCGCGTCAACGGGCTGGACTCGGTCGAGGACGTCCGCTCGATCGTCTACTCGGCCCGCTACCTGGTGCTCGGGCTGGGCGACGTGTACCTGGGCGCGCCGGTCGCGACCCCGGTCGACCCGCGGCACCGGCTCGTGACCACCAAGTACAACCCGGCGCGGACCTGGACGGCGGAGAACTCCGTCGGCATCGGCGGCGCTTACCTGTGCGTCTACGGCATGGAAGGACCCGGCGGCTACCAGTTCGTCGGGCGCACCATCCAGGTGTGGAGCCGTTTCCGGCGGGCCGGCCTGTTCGCCCGCCATCCGTGGGCGCTGCGGTTCTTCGACCAGATCGAGTGGTACCCGGTCAGCGCGGAGGAACTGCTCGACTTGCGCGCCGAGACCGAGGCCGGGCGCCTGGCCGCCACCGTCACCGACGGCTGGTTCGACTACGGCGCCTACACGCGGTTCCTCGCCGGGAGCGCCGCCTCCATCGCCGGTTCCGCGCCCGCCAGGCGGCGGCCTTCGACGGCGGAGAAGGACCGCTGGCGCGCGTCAGGCGAGTTCGAGCGAGACTCGACCGGATCGCCGCCACCGGGTTGGCCAACACGACGCTAACCAGCACCGGGCCGGCCAGCACCGGGCCAGCCCGTACGCCGACCTCCCGTCCCGTCCGGTGCGACCCCGGTCCGCGCGTCGTTCACCGCGACCGTGTGGCAGGTGCACGCACGGCCCGGCTCCCGGGTCGCCAAGGGAGACAAGCTGCTGTCGCTGGAGGCGATGAAGATGGAGACAGTCCTGGCCGCGCCGCATGACGGCCTGGTGGCCTCGGTGCACGCGTCACCCGGCACCCAGGTCGAATCCGGCCAGGTCCTCGCGGCGATCATGCCCGGAGCGGCGCCCGGTGACCGCCCCGCCCCCGGCCGCCCAAGCGGGTCCGTGCCGCCTACGCCGCGATCGCCGCCGTCGACCGCCCGGAAGTCTGGATCACGCTGCGGCCGCAAGCCGAGGCCCTGGCCGAGGCCGCGGCGGTCGACTCGCGACTCAGCGGCCGGAGAACCGCTGCCGCTGGTCGGCCTGGTCGCAGCCGTGAAGGACAACATCGACGTCCACGGGATGCCCACCACCGCCGCCGCGCCCTCGTTCTCGTACCTGCCCGGTCGCGACGCCACGTCGGTGGCCCGGCTGCGGGCCGCCGGAGCGGTCGTGCTCGGCAAGACCAACATGGACCAGTTCGCCACCGGGCTGGTCGGCACCCGCAGCCCCTACGGCGCGGTCCGGTCGGCCTACCGATCCCGCGCGCGTCTCCGGTGGGTCCAGTTCCGGCTCGGCCGTCGCGGTCGCGCTCGGCCTCGTGGACCTCGCCCTTGGCACCGACACGGCCGGGTCCGGCCGGGTGCCCGCGGCCCTCAACGGGATCGTCGGCGTCAAGCCGACGCGGGGCCTGATCCCCTGCACCGGCGTGGTGCCCGCCTGCCGGTCGCTGGACTGCGTCACCGTGTTCGCCCGGTCGGTTGACCTGGCCCGGCAGGCGGTGTCGCTCATGTCAGGCCCGGACGGCACCGACCCCCTCGCGACGCTGCTCGGGGCGCGGCCCCGGCTCGGCGGCTGGGATCCAGGGACCGCCGTTGGCCCGCTCGGCGTTGGCCCGGTCGGCGTCGGCGCGATCGGCACTAACATGACCCGCGCTGACATGACCCGCGCTGACACCGCCCGCATCGCGTGGCCACCCCGCCTCGCCATCCCCCTTCCGTCCCAGCTCGACGGCCTCGCCGACGGCTGGGCGACAGGCGTTCACGGAGGTGGCCGAACACTTGCGCGCGGCCGGCTGCCATGTCGCGGAAGCCGACATCACCCCGCTGCTGGAGGCGGCGACGCTGCTGTACGGCGGGTCGTTCGTCGCCGAACGGCACGCGGCGGTCGGCGAGCACATCGCCGCGCACGAGGACCTCATCGGGGACACGCTGGACCCGGTCGTCGCCACGATCATCCTGGACGGGGCCAAGCACACCGCCTCCGGCTACTTCGCCGACCGCGCGCGCCTTGACCAGCTCGCCGCCCAGGCCGCGACGGCGCTGGCGGGCTTCGACGCGCTGCTCACCCCGACGACGACCGCCCACCCGACGCTGGCGGAAGTCCGGGCCGATCCCGTCGGCGTCAACGCGCGGCTCGGCCGGTACACGAACTTCTGCAACCTGCTGGACCTCGCGGCACTGGCCGTCCCGGTCGGCACGGCGGCACGCCGCCAGCGGCCCGTTCGGCGTCATGCTCACCGGCCCGGCGGGCAGCGACGACCGGCTCGCGTCGCTGGCCGCCCTTTATGACCAGGCCCCGGCGGAACTGCTGGTGGTGGGCGCGCACCTGTCCGGCCAGCCTCTCAACCACGAGCTGCTGCATGGCCGGCGGCGTGCTGCTCGGCCCGGCCTCGACCGCCCCGAGGTACCGGCTGTACGCCCTGGACACGGTGCCGCCCAAGCCCGGCCTCGTCCGGGTCCCCGACCCCGCCGCCGCCGCGGGTGGCTCGACTAGCCAGGGCGCTTCCACCAGCCTGGCTGCCTTCTTCGGCCAGGGCACTTCCGTCGGCCAGGGCACCTCCGCCGGCCAGGGTGGCTCGACCAGCCAGGGCGCCGCCATCGTCGGCGAGCTATGGCGGCTGCCCGCCACCGGCCTCGCGCGGTTCATGGCCGGGCTAGCGGCCCCGATGGCAATCGGACGGGTCCGCCTGGCCGACGGGCGCGAGGTTCTCGGATTCCTGTGCGAGCCGGCCGCCCTCGACGACGCCACCGACATTACTGACTACGGCGGCTGGCGGGCGTTCAAGGAATGCGGCTGACCGCGCCGGATGCCTGCGATGATCGCTGCCGTGGCGGAGGCGCGCAGTCCGGGGGAGGGCGACCAGCACCGCGGCGCGCCGGGCGGCCCCGGCGACGGCCCGCCCGCGACGCCGGGGTGGCGCCCCGCGCGGAGATACTCGACGCGGCGGCCGGGCTCTTCGTCCGCCAGGGTCTCGCCGCGACCACGACCAGGCAGATCGCCGACCGCGTCGGCATCCGCCAGGCGTCGCTGTACTACCACTTCGCGGGCAAGGACGAGATCCTCCTTGAGCTGCTGACGCAGTCGGTGCGGCCCAGCCTTCAGGTCGCGGCCACCCTGGAGGCCCGCTGCGCCCGCGACCCGGCGGCCGGCCTGTACGCGCTCGCCCTCATAGACGTCGCGACGCTGACGAGCGCCCCGCATAACATCGCCACGCTCTACCTGCTCCCCGAGGTGCAAGGCGAGCAGTACGGGTCGTTCCACGCCGAGCGGGCCGAGCTGCAGGCGGCCTACGGGCGCCTCGGGCACGCGGCCGGGCCTGGTAGCCCGGACGAGCCGCTCACCGCCGCGCTGATCATGCAGCTGGTGGAGTCCGTCATTCAGCTGCGGCGCACGGGCGAGTGGCGCGACGGCTACACCCACGAGATCGCCGTCGCGTGCCTGCGCCTGGTCGGCCTCGGCCCCGAGACGATCTCCCGCGCCCGCGCGGCGGCCAGCCGCATAGTCGACACCCGTTACGGAGGAACCGTAGTGCGCTCTTCACTGCCTCGTCTGCTCCCGACACCAGCCCGCCGCCGTCGGCCTTACTGGACGCCGCACCGCCGCGGTGGTGACCTCCCCGGCGTGACGGTACGGTGAGATGGGCGAGGAGGAGACGACGATGACGGACGGAGCGCTCCAGCCTGCCAGCCTGGTGCAGCTCTGCGTGCAGCGGCTGCGGCACGAGATCCTGTCCGGAATGCTTCCCACTGGCGAGCGGCTGATCGAGGAGCAGCTCACCGCGCGGTTCGGGATCAGCCGGGCACCAGTGCGCGAGGCGCTCAGGGAACTGGCGCAGCAGGGCCTGATCGAGCACCTGCCCCGGCGCGGGGTACGGGTCGCCGAGCTGTCGGCGGCGGACGCCGACGAGCTCTTCGGGCTGCGGGACGTGCTGGAGCGCTACGCGCTGGAGACCGCGCTGACGTCGGCGAGCGGTGCGACCCTTACCGGGCTGACGGCCGCCTGGCAGGAGATGGCCGAGGCGGCGCGGGGCGGTAAGGCCCTGCGCGAGAACGACGCGCACATGAAGTTCCACATCGAGGTCGTCGCGATGGCCGGGCAGCGGCACCTGCTGCAGGCGTTCGAGCCGGTCATCTTGAAGCTCCAACTGCGGATGGCGCAGAACCTGCGGCTCGAGGCCGAGCACCGGTCCGACGCCGCCGAGGGCGTCGCCCGCCACCGCCGGCTCCTGGACGCGATCGCGACCGGCGAGGTAACCACCGCCCTGGAGGCACTGGCGTCCCACGGCGCCCGCACGTACATCGGCTAAGTCGGGTCGATCGCGCGGTCGACCCGCCAGCGCCGTTCCCCGCTAGCCAGACTTTCGTCCGCTGCCGCTCGTCGGCACCTACCATGCCGCGCGTCCCATACACCTCACCCGTCGCATGTCCCGTCAGTAACACAGGCCTCTCCTGCTCGCTTCCCATGCGAAACTGCCCTTTTGAGGCCCGAAATGACGCCCCTGAGGGGCCGTTTCGCATGGGAAGCGAAATCCTGAGGCTCCAGTGACTTCCTCTCGCCCCTGACAGGCCCCCATCCCTTCATAGTATGGTCGTCCATTCACGACTATAATGGCTTTCACGCTTCTCCACGACGTCTACGCGCCACCGCTCGCGCCATCACGCCCGCTTGCCGCCACCGCTGTGGCCCGAAAGCTCCGCCCGCTGCCGCCAGCCGCCAGCCGCCAGCCGCCGCCAGCCGCCACCGCCGCCCGCGCCACCGCCGCCCGCTGCCGACCAGCCGCCCGCTGCCACCGCCGCCCGCTGCCACCGCCGCCCGCTGCCGCCGCCGCCCGCTGCCGCCGCCGCCCGCGCCACCGCCGCCCGCTGCCACCGCCGCCCGCTGCCGCCAGCCGCCAGCCGCCAGCCGCCGCCCGCTGCCGCCACCGCTGTGGCCGAAAGCTCCACCCGCTGCCGCCAACGATGGTCTGTCAGACGCCCACCACCGGCAACGGGTGCCAGCTCCCGCAACACCACCACCGGCAACGGGCGGGACCCGCGCATCCCGCTTACATGAACGTAACAGTGACCGGCGAATTCACGTTACGTCGATTGTAGACAATCGACGAAAAAGGGAGGGACGAGGTCGCGGCCGGGCCAGCCAGTCGCGGCTGGAAGGAGGCGCCTAATGTCCCAGCCTCTCAGCGTGACGGCGGAGCCGTACGCATTCACCTTCGATCCCGAGCGCACCGCGCTGATCGTCATCGACATGCAGCGCGACTTCGTGCGAGCCCGGCGGGTTCGGCGAGACGCTCGGCAACGACGTCAGCCTGCTGCGGGCCGTGATCCCGCCGCTGCAGGCGGTCCTGACGGCGACCCGCGACGCGGGCATGACCGTCATCCACACCCGCGAGGGCCACCTGCCGGACCTGCAGCGACTGCCCGCCGGCCAAGCTCAGCCGGGGCGCGCCCGTCGCTGCGGATCGGCGACCCCGGCCCGCAAGCGGCCGCATCCTGATCCGCGGCGAGTACGGCCACGACATCATCGACGAGCTCGCCCCGCTCGCCGGCGAGCTCGTCATCGACAAGCCCGGCAAGGGCTCGTTCTACGCCACCGGCCTGCGACGAGATCCTGCGGGCCGGCGGCATCACCAGCCTCATCGTCACCGGCGTCACCACCGAGGTCTGCGTGCACACCACCGTCCGGGAGGCCAACGACCGCGGCTACGAGTGCCTGGTGCTGTCCGACTGCGTCGGCTCCTACTTCCCCGAGTTCCAGCGCGTCGGCCTGGCGATGATCGCCGCCCAGGGCGGCATCTTCGGCTGGGTCGCCCCCTCCGCCAGTACCTCAGCGCTCCTGACCATCGCCGCCGCTCCGCCAGCCCGACTCGAAGGAGCTGACCGCCCCATGACCACCACCGCCACCTCGCGACCGCCACCGAGCCGGCCAGGCCGCCGCTGAAGCTGCCGTTCTGGACCAGCGGCGACACCAACGCGTTCTTCGGCCTCGGCTTCAACGTGCTGGTGAACGTCCTGGTGCTGACCGGGCTGTGCCTCGGCGTCGTGCACATTCCCGCGCACGACGTGTTCGGCGTGATCCTGCCCGCGATGGGCATCCAGCTGCTGATCGGCAACGTCTACTACACCTACCTGGCGCGCCGCCTGGCCCGCCGGGAGAACCGGGACGACGTCACCGCGATGCCCTACGGCCCGTCGGTGCCGCACATGTTCATCGTCACGTTCGTGATCATGCTGCCGACCTACCTGGCGACGCAAGAACGCGCTCGACGCGTGGGCGGCCGGCCTGGCCTGGTGCTTCATCATCGGCTGCATCGTGCTGATCGGCGCGTTCGTCGGCCCGTACATCCGCAAGTACACCCCGCGGGCGGCGCTGCTCGGCACCCTGGCCGGCATCTCGATCGCGTTCATCTCGATGCGCCCGGCCGCCCAGATGTGGGAGGCGCTGTGGATCGCGCTGCCGGTGCTGGTCATCATCCTGATCGGCTTCTTCACCGACCTGAAGCTGCCGGGCAACATCCCGGTCGGCCTCGCCGCGCTGCTGGTCGGCACCGCGATCGGCTGGATCGGCGGCTACATGCACCCCGCCGACGTGACCGCCGCCGCCCACGACATCGCGCTGTCGCCTGCCCGACGCTTCAACTTCGGCCGCCTCGGCCACGGGCTGTCGGAGGTCTCGCCGCTGCTCGCCACCGCCATCCCGCTCGGCATCTACAACTTCACCGAGGGCGATGAGCAACGTGGAGTCCGCCGCCGCCGCGGGCGACAACTACAACCTGCGCGCGATCCTGCTGGCCGACGGCACCGGCGCGGTCGTCGGCTCCGTGCTCGGCTCGCCGTTCCCGCCCGCCGTCTACATCGGTCACCCCGGCTGGAAGGCGGCCGGCGGCCGGACCGGCTACTCGATGGGCAGCGGCGTGGTCATCGCGCTCCTCTGCTTCCTCGGCCTGTTCGGCCTGCTCGGCGCGATCCTGCCGAACCCGGCGATCGTCCCGATCCTGCTCTACATCGGCCTGCTGATCGGCGCGCAGGCGTTCCAGGCGGTGCCCAAGCGGCACGCGGTCGCCGTCGTCATCGCGATCATCCCGAACATCGCCTCCTGGGCGCAGGGCCAGATCGACGACGCGCTGTCGGCCGCCGGGACCACGGCGGCCAAGGTCGGGTACGCGAACATCGCGCAACGCGGGCGCGATCTACAAGGGCACCATGCTGCTCGGCGGCGGCGCGGTCCTGGCCGGCCTGCTGCTCGGCGCGATCACCGCGTTCCTCATCGACCGCAAGTTCTTCTGGGCGGCCGGCTACGCGGCCGGCGGCGCGGTGCTCGGCTTCATCGGCCTGGTGCACGGCCCGAAGGTCGGCTGGGACATCGGCGCGCAGATCGCGCTCGGCTACCTGTTCGCCGCGGTCATCCTCGCCGGATTCGGGCTATGACAGCAGGGGCCAGACGGTCGAGCTGCCCAGCGCCGACGACGTCGAGGCGCGATGTCGAGGCGGTACAGGACGCGGTGCAGACGGAGGCGGCCCGGGAGGCCGCCGAGGTCTCCGCCGGGGCCACCGAGGACGCGGCCGAGCTCGCCATCGCCGACGCCGCCGCGAGCCGCGCCCGCGAGCACGGCCGCCGAGACTCGCCGGCCACCGCCGAGACGGTCTGACGCGCGATCATGAGCGCGCACCGCCGTACGGCCCGGTAGCCGGCCGACCCGTACGCCTGGCCGTACGACGGCTCGCTTCGACCCCGCGCACACCGCCGTGATCTGCATCGACTGGCAGGTCGACTTCTGCGGCAAGGGCGGCTACGTCGACGCGATGGGCTACGACCTCGAGCTCACCCGGGCCGGCCTCGAGCCGACCGCCCGGGTCCTCGACGCCGTGCGCGCCGCGCGGCTTCACCGTCATCCACACCCGCGAGGGCCACCGGCCCGACCTCGCCGACTGCCCGCCGAACAAGCTGTGGCGGTCCAAGTCGATCGGCGCCGGCATCGGCGACGAGGGCCCGCAGGGCCGGATCCTGGTCCGCGGCGAGCCCGGCTGGGAGATCGTGCCCGAGGTCGCGCCGCTCGACGGCGAGCCGGTCATCGACAAGCCGGGCAAGGGCTCCTTCTACGCCACCGACCTGGACCTGCTGCTGCGGACCAGGGGCATCACGCACATCATCCTCACCGGCATCACCACCGACGTGTGCGTGCACACGACGATGCGGGACGCCAACGACCGCGGCTACGAGTGCCTGCTGCTGTCCGACTGCACGGGCGCGACCGACTACGGCAACTACCAGGCCGCACTCAAGATGATCGACGATGCAGGGCGGCGTCTTCGGCGCGCATCGCCCCGTCGTCGGCGCTTCTCGCCGCGCTGGGGCCGGCCGGGTAGCCGCCCGGCGCCTGGTGCCGGCCCGCGCCCGGCACCAGGCGCCGGTCATTCCTCGTTCCGTTCCCCCGCGAGGCGCGTGATCGCGGCGGCGAAGACCCCGGGTGCCTCCAGGTGCACCGCGTGGCCGGCGCCGGGGAGTTCCCAGGCACGGAGTCCGAACGTGCCGGCCAGCCGCCGAACCGACTCGTGGCGGGCGCCGGGGAGCGCTGTCCCACCGTGAGCACGACCGGCCCGCTGCCGGGGACGGGAGCGGACGGCTCGAAGGCGGAGAACATCGCCAGGTCCCGCGCCACCGCGCCGGGATCGGCGGGGGCCTCATGCGGCCGTCCAGGCCGGGACCGTAAAGGGCAGCGGCGAAGGCGGGAACCCCGCCCGCCCGATAGGCCGCGCGCACGTGGTCGAGCAGCCCGGGGTAGCAGCGACCCGACCGCCGGCTCGTGCAGCAGCGCGGCTCGCATCGGGACCCCGGCCGCCGCCAGCGCCAGGCCCAGCGTCGCGCCGCCGCTCACCCCGGCCACGACCGCCCCGCGGCACGACTCCCGCAGCGCCGCTACCTCACCGGCCAGGTCGCCGCTGCGACGCCCGGTCGGGACAGCTGACGTCGAACCCGCCAGCGTCGGCCAGCAGCGCGGCAACGCGCCGCCATACCCGGCTGGTTGTCGCGGCCCCGTGGATGAGCACGACGCGCGTGCTCATCGGCGCAGGCTCGGGCATGCGCCCAAAGGTAACGCAGAAGCTCGGCCACCCCGACCAGGCCCAGCCCCTGCTCGACCCCGGGCACAGGCGATTCGCCGCAAGCGAGAAGCCGGCCGCCGCAGCACAGTGGCCGGTCCAGCGATCCCGGAAGAGTTTTCCCCATGATAGCAGGAAAAGTCTATGCGACCGGAAAAGTCTTCGAGATAAGCGGCAAGCCGCCCCGCCGCGCGAGCACAGTGTTTTCACCCGCCCCCGGGAGACCCTGCGGTTCGCCGCGCTTTCCGGGGTCAGGGCGATGACGGAAACGCGCCCTCTCGACGGCATCCGGGCGGCCTACGACCGCATGATCTCGGGCGAGGCCCGCTTCCGCATGGTCGTCACCACCGGTAAGTAATGCCTTCGGCTCTTGCCCGTACGGTGTGGAATCAGGCAGCCCGCTGGCGCACCGGCAGGTCAGCGCGGCCCGGATGGAAGCGGGCGCCTCGTGCAGCGCCCGGACCGGCCCGTCGGGGAAGGCCAGCCGCACCGCCGCGGCGCCACTGGGCATCAGGACGAGAAGCTGCAACCCGAAACGATCGAGCGCACGCGGCACGACCGCCTCGGCCGACACCAGCCCGTGCGCCCTGACGCAGCTCACGAGCTCCGCCATGTGGCTGCGCTCGAGGTGCTCAAGGACCCCCGGCGCCTCCCGCCACAGCGGGTCGGGCGCGGCCACCGCGTACTCCTCCAGCGCGACCTGGACCGGAACCGGCCCGGTAAACTCGGCCCGCCGCAACCTCACCGGGAACCCGGGCGCCGACCGGACCGCCACGCCCGACAGCCGCAGGGCCGAGAACGGGGCATCCGCCGGCACGGCCACGAGCACCTCGGCCGGCCCGTTCTCCTCCAGGTGCCGCGCCAGCGGGGACCCGGCCGACGGCAGCAGGATCGGCAGCCCGGCCTGCCCGACCCGCAACGGCACGGGCATCGGCGGGATTCCCCGCGAGCCCGGGCAGGCGACGGTCGCCGCGATGGCCCGCGCGATCGTGGTGCGCGCCACCTCGGCAAGGGGCGGCCCGGGCAGTACGTCAAAGTCCATGAAATCAATCTAATTAGGTAAGGCTTACCTAAGTCAAGAAGCAATCTCCTCCACGGGCCCGCCCGTCGCGGCACCGCAAGCCGCCCGCCTGCCCGCAACCGCGCGGCGCAGCCCGCGTTCCCCGTCCCGTCGCCCGCGAAGCACGTCACCATCGCCCCCACCAGCTACGCGGCACCACTGAGCCGGTACGACGTCCCCACGCTGGACTGCACCCACGAGTCCGGCAGCACCCCCGCCAGCGCGTGCTGCGCCCGCCACCCGGTGCAGTGCCCCGGGACGACCAGCTCCGGCGCCAGCTCGCTGAGCGCGGCCACGGTCACATCGATGACCGGCTCGAACGCGCGGCCGCTCAGGTGAAAGCCGCCAAGCACCGCGAGCAGCCGGTCCGCCCCGGTCAGCCGCATCGCGTGCCGGACGATGTTGACCACCCCGGCGTGCCCGCACCCGGTGAGGACGACAAGCCCCCGGCCGCGCACGTTGACCACGAGCGCCTGGTCGTCGATGACCAGGGGATCGTGCCGCCAGCCACGCCCGTCCCAGGCCTGGTGCTCGGGCGGCATGCCGCGCTCGAATTCGGTCGTGCGGTCGACCTCGCCGGTGATCAGGATGACCCCGTCCGCCAGCAGCGACGGCTGGCGCCGCTCGATCACCTCGAACCCTTCCCGCTCGAGCGCCCCCCGCGACAGCGTGGGCAGCTCAAGCTCCCGGCCGGGCAGCGCCAGCCGCCGCCGGGCCCAGATCGCGGGATGGACGGTCAGCGGCAGCCCGGACCGGCCGCGCAGCCGGGCCAGGCCCTCGAAGCCGCCCGAGTGATCCCAGTGCCCGTGACTCAGCACGACTCCCAGCAGGCCGCCGACGTCGATGCCGAGCCGCTCGGCGTTGATCGCCATGCAGTCCGGTGAGGTCCCGGTGTCGAACAGCAGCGTGCTGCTCCTGTCCCCGCTCCGCACGGTGACCAGGGCGGAGAAGCCGTGCTCGGCCAGCAGGCCGCGGTAGGCCTCGCCGCCCTCGTACTGCCGCGCGGCGGCCCGGCCGAGGCCAATCGGCGGCCGGGTGACGCCGCCGCCGGAGGCAAGCAGGGCGTCGTAGGTGTTGTCGACCAGCGTGGTGATCGTCACCTCGTCGACCGGGGGCAGCGTCACCGGGTCAACGGCCGGCCCCTCGGCCTCGCGCGGTGCCGACCACGCCGCCTGCCCGCCCGTGTCGTGCCCAGACTCATCGCACATGTGACCGACAGTAGCCTCCAGCGGCCCCCGAGCCCACGTGCCCGCGAAAACGAGGCTACGGCGCCAGCCAGTACGACGCGCCGGTGAAGCTGGACAGCCCGTGATCCCGGACGAACAACGTCAGGTACAGCTGCGCCGCCAGCTGCGCCACGTGCTCCTCGCGCCCAACGTACACATAAGTCGGGCTGGTGCTCGCGTTGTAGGAGCTGCCGTCGGCGTTCTTCGCCTGCAACGCCAGTTCCCCCTCGGCGTGCAGGTTCTCGTAGGCGGCGCTGCTGGCGGTCCCGACTCCGAAAGCCGCGGTCTCGGCATCGACGAGCGCGAACGGCAGGTACTGGCCCTCGCCCCAGTCGCAGCCCTGCGGCCAGTAGACCGCTTCCTTGCCGGGCACGTAGACGGTGCCGCCCGGGCGCGACCACGGCGGCGAGGTGAACTTGGCCGTCGTGAACGACGCGTACACCCGCCCGACCAGGGTCGTGACCGCCTGCGGCGCGGGCCGCCCGGCCAGCGCCGACACCAGGACGTCCTGCATGTTCTGGTAAATCAGCGTGCTGTAGTCCGGCGCGATGCGGTTGTGGTTGACAAGGCTGCCGTTAGCGAGGACGTTGGATCCCGCGCGGCCGGTCCAGGAGGCCACCGACGCCCCGTTGACCATCGCGGGGCTCGTCAGGTCAGACGGCCGCGCCCAGGAGACGATGCCCTCCTTGACCACGGCGTCCTGCCACAGCGGCACGTGCGGGTCGCCCGGCATCATCACGGTCGCGAGCTGGGCCGCCATCGGCATCCAGCTGTCGCCGTCAGCGCCCGTGTTGCCGGGGCTGATGACGGTCCCGGCCGCGTTCGCGTAGTACAGCATCGGGTAGTCCGTGCCCCACTCGGCCTCGAAGTAGACGACCCTGGCCACCTCGGCCCGGACCTGCGGGGACAGGTCCTGCCACAGCAGCCAGGCGGCCGTGCCGATGTAGGCGGCGTAGAACGTGCTCTCCGTGCTGGCGCCCCAGCCGCCCGGCTTGTTCGCCAGGTGAGCGGCCACGACCTTGCCGATGATGGTGACCGTGCGGGAGGTGGCGGTCGACGTCGCCACGTTGCCGGAGGCCGCCGGGTCATAGGCCCCCGTCGCGAGCGAGACCGCCAGGCTGAACGCCTCCATGCACAGCCGCCGCGTGTTGTCTCTCGTGTCGACGCTGGCCGCGGCGCTCCCCAGGGCCGCGACGTCATCCGGCGTGATCTGGCTTCTCATGGGGGCGGAGACCAGGCTCGGGTAGACGTCGTTCCACCACGTGGTCATCGCGTACCGGTTGGCGTTGCTCAAGATGGTCAGCGCCTGCTCGCCATCGGCCGAGGTCAGCGCGCCGGCCTTCAGCGCCGAGGCCAGCGGCGGGGTGACCGTCAGCACCGGCGCCGCGATCCAGCCCTGCACGTCGATGATGACGTTCAGGCTGCCCTGCTCGTTGTAGACGCTGACCGCGCCGTCCGGCCCGACCGCCACGATGGCGTCGTTGGAGACGGTGGCGCCCTTGCTCACGTCCAGCGTCGAGCTCGTCCGCTTCGGGTTCCCGGTCCCGAACGCCTGAAGGTAGCTGCCCGAGGTCGCCCCGACGGCCGCTACGTGCACGACAACGGCCGCGACGCCGCTCGCCGGCACGCCGCCAACGCCGAGCACCTTCACGCTGACCGCGGCCTTGGCTCCCACGGGTGCCTCATGCCCGCCGGTCGCCGTCCGGGTGTCCAGGACCCGCGCGGGCGGGATCGGCCGCGTCCCGGCGTCTGCCGTCACGCTCCCGCCGGAGGTCCAGCCGGCGACGTCCACGATCACGTTGGCGGCCGCCGAGTGGTTGGTGATCGTGATCGCCCCGCCGGCGCTGACCGGCAGCAACGTGAGGTTCGCCGTCGCCGCGCCCGGCGGGAAGTTCACGGTGGAGCTGACCGGGACCGCGCCGCCCTTCGGGTAGGCGGTCAGGTAGCCGCTGGCCCCGCCCACGGGAACGGCCGTGACATTGGCCCAGACCGCGGAGACGCCGCTCGCCGGGATCCCGTCCACCCCCGAGACCTGCAAGCTCAGCGACTGGTTGTTCGCCAGCGGCGCCTTGTGGCCGCCGTTGGCGGTGCGGGTGTCCAGCAGTCGCGCCGGCGCCGCCGTCGTGGTCTGCCCGTTGGCCGTGGCCGCCGAGCTCCCGACCCAGCCCTCGACGTCGATGACCACGTCGGTCGAGCCCGGCGGAATTGTAGACGCTAATCGTCGCGCTGGAGCCGACGCGCACCAGCGCCTGGTTGGCGACCGCCCTCTCGCCGGTGTAATTCAGCGTCGATGCCGCCGGCCGGCCGATCCCGGTCGGATAAAGCGTGAGGTATCCATTACGCGAGGTCTCGTTCACCGCCGTGACATTGACCAGGACCGCGGAAACGCCCCCACCGGCGTGCCGCCCATGCCGACCGCCTGCAATATCATGATTGCCCCCGGCCCCAGCTTCGCGTGATGCCCGCCGGTCGTCGTGCGGGTATCAAGGATCCGCTGCGGCAGCACCGCATTGAGCATCCCGCTGGCCTGCGCTACCGCCAAGCCCTGTGCCGCTACAAGGCCAGCCCCCGCCCGCCCGCCGCCCCGCGCCGCCGCCGGGCCTTGTGCCGCCCCGAGTCCGCCCGCCGGGCCTGGTGCCGCAGCCCCGCCGCCGCGTCCTGCCGCCGGGCCTTGTGCCGTCACCTTCGCGAGCGCCGCCCAGCCGCCCCGCGCTACCGCCGGGCCTTGTGCCGCCGAGGCATCCAGTGCCCGCCCCGCCTGCCCCCCCATAGCCAGCAGCCCCACGCCGGCCACCAGCGCCAGGGCCGAGGCCACCCCCCGTCTCCCTCGCCCCCCGCCGATCGCCGCGCGGCCCCTGCCTAGCGATCCCCCCCAGACCCCCAGCACCCGCACTAACCCCCCGCCGCCCCGCGCGCCATTTCATTAACAGTGCCGTAATGCCCCGCGACTTCCCCCATTCAGGCATTACTCGTCCATCCAGCCCGAACTGGGCATTCAATGAGGTGCCGCGAGCGCAGCGGTCCATACCCAGCTCCGCCGTGGATAACGATCAGGTCGGCTAAGTAATCGGAAAGCGCCCGTATTCTCCGATTGCTCGCCGCGGCCTGCGGCCCGCGGCCGCAGTTACTCGCCGGTAGCAGTGTAGTTCTCCGCGATTATCGCCGAAAAGTACACTGCTACTGCCGGGTAGCCGGGAGGCGGGCCTGGGATTTCGCTTCTTGCCGCGCCCGGCGCTAGCCGGTGGCGATCGCCGCGACCGTCGCCCCGGCCGCCCGGATGAGGTCGGCCGGGGCCAGCTCGATCTCCAGCCCGCGCCGGCCGCCGCTGCAGAACATCGTGGTGAGCTCAGCCGCCGACGCGTCGATGACCACCGGCAGCCGCTTCTTCTGCCCCACTGGCGAGATCCCGCCCGCCACGTACCCGGTGGCGCGCTCCGCCGCGGCGACCTCGGCCATGACCGCCTTCTTGCCGCCGACCGCCGCGGCGAGGGCCTTCAGGTCAAGCTGGCGGTGCACCGGCACCACCCCGACCGCCAGCGCGCCATCCACCGAGGCGACCAGCGTCTTGAACACCCGCTCCGGCGAGACGCCCAGGGCCTCGCTCGCCTCCAGGCCGTAGGAGCCGCTGCGCGGGTCGTGCGGGTACTCGTGAACGGTGAACGGGATCTTCGCCCGTTCCAGCGCGATCGTCGCCGTGGTGCCTCGTCCAGCCATGATCGGACACGGTAGCGTAATCACTCATGGGCGCAGGGATCTTCCACGTGGACCAGGAGGTCGTCGACCGCGAGCTGATGGCGGTGGCCCTCGGGCAGGCACGCGAGAGCCTGGAGGCGGGGGGCGTGCCGGTCGGCGCGGTGCTGGCGCACGGCGGCGAGGTCATCGCCGCGGGCCACAACGAGCGCGTCCAGCGGGGCGACCCGGTAGCCCACGGCGAGATTTCCGCCCTGCGCAACGCCGGCCGCCGCCCGGACTACGCCGGCACCACCCTGTACACGACGCTGTCCCCCTGCCAGATGTGCACCGGCGCGATCCTGCTGTTCCAGATCCCCCGCGTGGTCGTCGGCGAGGCCCGCACGTTCGAAGGCGACCTGGGCTTCCTCCGCGACCGCGGCGTCGAGGTGGCACTACTCGACGATCCGGCCTGCGTCGCGGCAATGGAAGAATTCCAGGCCCGCTACCCCGGCGTCTGGAGCGAGGACATCGGCGGCCGTTAGGGGCCCCGCTCACGCAACCGGACTCTTCGCCGAGAGTGACACAATTACCGCGAGATAGACTCGTGCGTTGTGAGCAGCGAATACAGTAGCGACCTCAGTGAGCGGTTCCCGGACGTGGCGGCGCTGGTCGCCGCGCTGGACAAGACCGGGTACCTGGCCGGCGATCAGCTGGCGGCGGCGCTGTTCCTGGCCGTGCGGATGGGCCAGCCGATCCTGCTCGAAGGCGAGCCTGGCGTCGGCAAGACCGAGGCTGCCAAGGCGCTGGCGACCGCGCTCGACACCGTCCTGGTGCGGCTGCAGTGCTATGAGGGAATCGCCGCCGCCGAGGCGCTGTACGAGTGGAACTACCCCCGCCAGCTGCTCGCGATCCGGCTGGCCGAGGCCGCCCACGAGCGCATGGCCGACAGCGACCTGTTCAGCGAGGAGTTCCTGCTCGCCCGCCCGCTGCTCGCCGCGCTCGACCATAAGGGGCCACGCCCCGCGGTCCTGCTCATCGACGAGGTCGACCGGGCCGACGACGAGTTCGAGGCGTTCCTGTTCGAGTTGCTCGCCGAGTCCGCCGTCACGATCCCCGAGTTGGGCACCCGCAAGGCGGCCTTCCCGCCGATCGCGATCCTGACCTCCAACCGCACCCGCGACCTGCACGACGCGCTCAAGCGCCGCTGCCTCTACCACTGGATCGGCTACCCGGACGCCGGGCACGTCGCCGAGATCATCCGGCGGCGGGTGCCGGGTGCTTCCGCTGCGCTGGCCGGCGAGATCGCGACCGCCGTCTCCCAGTTGCGCGGTCTCGAACTCACCAAGCCGCCGGGCATCTCGGAGGCGATTACCTGGGCGGGCGCGCTCACGGTGATCGGCGCGGGCCGGCTGACCCCAGACGCGGCCGACGCGACGATGAGCGTCGTGGTGAAGTACCCGGAAGACGAGCAGGCGGTACGCGAGGCGGGCCTGGCGGCGGTCGTGGCTGATGGGGCCCGCTGACGGCCCGAGGCCGCCCGGCGGGACAGCCGCCGACGGCCCGGCCGCGACGCCGGACGGCATCCGCCCAGCCCCCTGGGCCGCCGATTACGCGGCGCTCGCCACCGTGCTCGGCGTCGAGTTGCGCAAGTCCGGCATCCCCGCCGGACCGGACCGGTGCGAACGGCTCGGCCGCGCGCTGACGGTCATGCGCCCCTCCGCGCTCCCCGAGTTGCATGCCTGCGCGCTCGCCACCATGGTCGCCGACCCGTCGCAGATCGAGGCGTTCGAGCGGGTCTTCGCCGAGCTGTTCTACTCCGCCGCCACCCCCCGCCAGCCGACGGTGATGGCGCCCCAGCCCGGCATGGAAATCGACTCCGGCAGCGCCGCGCCCGCCGACGAGTCGCGGGCGGGCCCCCGCTCGCCGGACGCGCCGTCATCGCAACGGCCCGCCGAGGTCCCCGCCGCTCCCGGTGCGGGCGACAGCGGTGATCCCCCCGACAGCTCCGAGGTCCCAGCGGTACGCCGGGTCGCCTCAGCCAGCGAACGGCTCCGCAGGCGAGACTTCAGCTCCTTGTCGCCCGACGAGCTAAGCGCCCTGGCCACGTTGATGTCCGGGCTGGTCATCGCGGTGCCGCCGCGCCGTACCCGCCGGTACCGGCCCCGCAAGGACGGCGTCCGCCTGGACATGCGCCGCACGCTGCGGCTGGCCCGCAGGACCGGCGGCGAGCCGGTGCGGATCGCCCGGCGGGCCGTGCGCTCAAGGCCCCGCCGGCTGGTGGTGCTGTGCGACATCTCCGGCTCGATGGAGCCCTACGCCCGCGCGCTGCTGCAGTTCATGTACGCGTCCTCGCGGGCCGCCGGGCGAACGCATCGGCGTGCGGGACGCCACCCGCCCGCGCACGGAGGTGTTCACGTTCGCGACCCGGCTGACCCGGCTGACCCCGGCCCTCGCCGCCGCCACCCCGGAGACCATGCAGGCCAAGGCGAGCGAGGCGGCACTCGACTGGGCGGGCGGCACGCGGATCGGGGCGGCCGTGCGGGACTTCATGGACCGGTACGGCGTCCGTGGCATGGCCCGAGGCTCGGTCATCCTGATCATCTCCGACGGCTGGGAGACCGGTGACCCCAGGCTGCTGGGCGCGCAGATGGCCCGGCTGCACCGGCTCGCCTACAAGATCGTGTGGGCGAACCCGCGCACGCAAAGCGAGCGCTACCGCCCGGAAGTCGGCGGCATGGCGGCGGCCTGGCCCTACTGCGACGCCGTCGTCAGCGCCCATAACTTCGACGCCCTCGATGACCTGCTCGCCGCGCTGCGCGCCCCGTCCCCGGGCCCGCCCCCCGCTCTCACCGGAGCAGGCCCCACGGCAAGGACCTGCCCCACGACAAGGTCAGGCGCCCGGCCCGCCACCCCCGGAGGCGGCGCCCGCCAAGCTCCGGCCGATGTCGCTCCCGATCACCCAGCGCTGGGCCCCCGGCCGCGGCTGATCCTGGCGGCAGCGGCCCGGCGACTCAGGCGGCCTGCACCGTCACCGTGTGGTACCCGGTCGCGCCGTTCGGCTCGGGCGCGTGCACCGTGGCGGTCTGCGTGTACCCGGTCTTATCGGTCGCCCGCACCCGCAGGACGTGCTTGCCCGCCGTCGCCTTCCACGGGTAGTACCACTGCCGCCACGTGTCGATCGTGTCCTGCGCGGCCAGCACGGCAGGCCGCCAGGCGCCGTCGACGGAAACCTCCACCGCCTCGATGCCCCGGTGCTGCGCCCACGCGATCCCGGCGATCATCACCGTGGACCCGGCGGCGACCGGGTGCCGTTCTTCGGCGTGTCGATGCGGGACTCGGTCTTGATCGGGGCCTGCTGCGACCAGCCGCGGTGGGTCCAGTAGGCGCTGTACGCGGCATACGTCGTCAGCTCCATGTCGACCACCCACTTGCACGCCGACACGTACCCGTACAGGCCCGGCACGACGACGCGGACGGGGAACCCGTGCTGCTGCGGCAGCGCGGACCCGTTCATCCCGATCGCCAGCATCGACGTCCGGCCGTCGAGCACCGGGTCGGTGGCGACGCCCAGGTTCATGCCGTTGACGTCGCGCATCACGATCTGGTTGGCCCCCGGCCGCACGCCCGCCTTCTTCAGCAACGGCGCGAGCAGGGTCCCCTGCCAGCGCGCGTTGCCGATGTAGCCGCCGCCGACGGGCTGCGACACGCACGTGAGCGTGATGTCATGGTCTTCCATCGGCAGCTTCATCAGGTCGTCGAAGGTGATCGTCATCGGGTTGTCGACCATGCCGTGAATCCGCAACCGCCAGGCCTGCGGGGTGATCTGCGGGACGACAAGGGAGGTGTCCACCCGGTAGAACTGCCCGTTGGGCGTGTAGAACGGCGACAGCCCAGGAATGTCGGTGATCGAGGCCCCGGCCGGAAGCGGCGGGCCCTTAACCGAGGCGATCTTCACCGCCCCGGTGTTCACGTTGAACCGCTTTTCCTGCAGGTACTGCCCGCCGACCCCGGCCGCGGCGGCGGCCGCCGCCGTCGCGGCGCCCACGGCCATGAACTTGCGCCGATTCAGCGGTCTCTCGGGAGGCTTCATGCGGCCCACTCCGAACGGACTCGCAGCCGGCCGAGACTGCGCCGAGCACCGCCTCCGGCCCGCCACCTGGCCCGTTCCCTTGTCCACTGGATCAGGCCGATGATGGCGGCGATGCCCGCGACGCCGCCCGCCATCGACGGGATCACGTCGTCGGCAGGCTCTCCGGCCGCGTGTAGGCGACGAACGCACCGAACAACCCGAACAGCCCGATGCCCACGATCCCGGCCCCGATGTGCCGCCAGGCGAGCACGCCGATCGCGATGGCGATGAACGCGATCGTGACGTACAAGCCCAGCAGCAGCATGTTCTTGTCGTTCTCGCCGAACTTCTCGACCGCGAAGTTCTTCAGCCACGAGGGCGTCCGGTCGATGAAGGCCCCGCCGACCGCGATGATGGGGGAGGCCTGCGGCCGGACGAAGGCGGCGGCGAGGTTCGCCGCGCCCAGCGCGAGCGCCGCCGCGAGGAACCCGGAGGTGCCGCCCGCGAGCAGCCCGGTGCCGCGCCGTCCCCCGCCTCCAGGTACCGCGTCCTGCGGCCCGGTTTCCCGCAGCCCGGTGTCGAGTGGCCCAGCGTCGAGCGGCCCAGCGTCTAGCAGCCCATCGTCCTGCGGTTCCGCGTCCGCGATCGACCACGGCTGTGGCCCGGTTCGCGCGGCGCCCCAGGCGCCGGACGACGTCACTCCATACTGGCGGCCGTCGATCGTGGTGCGGCCGACCGCGCGGAGGCCGTCGACGATCGTCTCGGGCTCCCCGCGGTGGCCCTGGAGCCCATCGCGCTGGTATCCACGCTGGAACTCAGCACGCTGGAAGCCACCACTCGGGGCGCCGCCCCAGACGTCGCTTCGCTGGCCGCCGCGCTGGAAGTCATCGGGCCGGGCCTCGTCAGCCGGAAGCTGGAAGCCGCCAGTCGCAGGTCCGCAGTAGCGCCCGTAACCGCTGTAGTCCGCTTCGTCCCACGGCGGGCGCTGGCCCTCGAAATCGTCCTGGTATCGCATACTTCCATTGACGGCTGTCCGGCCCCGCCGCGCCCAGCCATCGCCGCCCCGGTAAGCAGGAGGTAAGGACGAAGCGCCGGACGGGCCGCCTTCGCCGTCGCTCCGGCCGGCCGTGCGGCCGCCCGGCGGGCGTGCAGGTACCTGATCGCGGTGCCGGCCAGCGCGATGACCATGCCGCCGCCATAGCCCACCACGAGATTGTGCGGAACGAGCACCGTAGCGTCTACTCGCGCGTCGTTGGCCAGGTACGCCCCCGCCGACAGCGCCAGCCACTCCGCCCGCCCGTCCAGCGCCACCAGCATCACCAGCAGCATGGAGTACCACTCGAACTCGGGCGTGCCGACGACAAGCGCGGTCGCCATCATCACCACGCCGCCGCGCCACGGCCGGTCGGGGTTGCTGTAGCGCAGCACGGCCAGTGCCACGGCCCCCATCACGGCCGCCGCCACGAGGGACGCGAGCTTGCCGTGGACGAACAGCCCGACGATCGCGTAGCCGGTGCCGTTGGCGTAGCCCTGCTCGTGCAGGTAGCTGGGGAAGAACCCGACGACCCTGGTCCCCGCCGCCATCACGTGCGGCGCGTACACGACGATGGTCGCCGCCCCGGCCGCGACCAGGATGTGCTGCCAGGCGCGCTTGAGCACGCCAGGGAAGGCGAAGATGGGGGTCAGCTTCGTGGCCAGCGCCAGCCCCAGCAGCGCGCCACCGAGCATGGCCTTGCCCTCGGTTCGCGCCCGGGCCAGCACGAGCAGCGCGATGAGCGTGAGCAGGACGCCGAGAACGTCCGCGTGCGCGTCGTTCCCGACCTCAAGGACCGCCGTGGGGCACCACGCCCACAGCGCCGCCAGCCGCGGATCCCGGCCAAGCCCGCGCAGCCCAAGCAGCAAGATCAACGTGACCGCCAGCGCGCACAGCGCCATGGCCACCTGCATCGGCGTCGTGCTGTCGTCGCCCGCGACCAGGTACACGGCGGTGTACCAGGCCTCCGCGACGGGCGGGTAAATGGTGGGGGAGTTCGTCCGGTTGATCTTCGAGCAGCCCGCCACGTGATCGTAGGCGGGGCCGTCCTTGCTCACCGAGTCCAGCACGCAGTACTTGGCCACGCTCGTGCCCGGGGTGGCCGTGTACGGGGCCCAGAGGAAGTCGTTGCGCAGCGCGGCGACCCCGGCCGACGACGGCGGGTACAGGTACGGGTCGGTGCCCGCCGCCTGCACCTGCCCGTCCCACATGTACCGGTACATGTCGCTGCTGTGGTTCGGTATCGCGCTGCAGGCAATCGCCTGCAGCGCGATGCCGGCCCCGAGGATGAGGCCCACGGCCGGCTTGAGCGCGACCTTCCGCACCAGCCAGGCGGCAAGGCCGAACACCACCCACGCGGCACCGACCAGCGGGTCGTGCACGCCGTGGTCGCTGCTCCCCGCGCGCTGGACCAGGAACAGGGTCAGGCCGCCGAGCGCGGTCAGGCAGGCGAGCAGCGGGACCCACCGGCCGACGCGCCGCGCGCGGCTCACGAGGTCACCGCGATCGGGACGCTCAGGACGGCGAACCAGCGCCCGTGCGCCTCCCAGGACTCGGTCGCCACCAGCCCCGCGCTCCGCGCGATATCGGCGATCTGATCCGTTCCGACGTAGGCCCACGGGAACCACGCGCCGATCTTGCCCGCCGCGCGCAGCCGGACGTTCTCCCGGCGCAGCTGCGTGCCCGGCGGCTGCACCTCGACCAGCGCCCGGCCGAGCGGCCCGAGCAGCTCCGTCACCCGGCGCAGCAGGGCCACCGGGTCACCGCCGATCCCGATGTTCCCGTCGGCGAGCAGCACGGTCATCCAGCGCCCGGCCCCGGGCACCTGCCCGAACACGTCCCGCACCAGCGTCAGCGCCCCGGCGGCCCGCGCGACGTGGACGGCGTACGGCGTGACGTCGATGCCGAGGGCGGGGATGCCACGCTCGGCCAGCGCGACCGTCAGCCGCCCGGGGCCGGACCCGACGTCAAGCGTCGGGCCGGAGCAGCGGGCCACGAGCGAGGCATCGCCCGGATGGGTCTGCAGCCAGTCCTCGACCGGCAGCGGAGTCCGGGTGCCATCGGTGTGCTCGATCTCCGGCGCTACCCGCCCGGCGAGTGCGTGCTCGTAGAGTTCGCCGTTCACCCGGGCTCCTCCTCGAAGTGGCGCTAGCGCGTCGTGGAATGCGGAACCAGAACAGTGTCAGCGTCGCGGGGACCTCATCGGCGCACATTCGGCCACGGCCTAACCGAATCGTCACGGACATTACCGAGATCTAACCGAATCGCACCATTTGCTGGTCACACGCCCGTAAGGAGCCTTACCGTGGAACAGCAGCAGTCAGAGCGTGCACAGTATGCCACCTTGAGTAGTCGGGTGGCGACGAGTAAGGATTTTCGTGGTGACCAATCCTGACCCGCCAGGTCGGATCATCGTCGTCGATGACGACCCGACCGTCGCCGACGTCGTTGGACGGTACCTGGTTCGCGACGGCCACACGGTCGAGTGCGTGCACGACGGGCACGAGGCTCTGCGCCGGATCGCCGCGCAGCCCCCGGACCTGGTCGTCCTCGACCTCATGCTGCCCGGCATCGACGGGCTTGAAGTCTGCCGCCGGCTGCGCGAGCGGTGGCCGATCCCGGTGGTGATGCTGACGGCGCTCGGCGACGAGACCGACCGGCTGGTCGGGTTCGAGACCGGCGCCGACGACTACGTGACCAAGCCGTTCAGCCCGCGCGAGCTGGCGATGCGGGTCCGCTCGGTGCTGCGCCGGGCACGCGGCACCGGCCTGCCCGCCCAGGCCGACGCCAAGGTCATCTCCGACGGTGACCTGACGGTGGACCCCGCCGCCCACGAGGTGCGGCTGGCGGGCAAGCTGATCCAGCTCACCTCGCGCGAGTACGACCTGCTGGTCTTCCTGATGCGCAACCCGCGCAAGGCGTTCACCCGGGAGCAGCTGCTGACGGAAGTCTGGAGCTGGTCCTTCGGCGACACCTCGACGGTGACCGTGCACGTCAGGCGGCTGCGGGAAAAGCTTGAGGCGGACCCGACGCTGCCCAAGCGCATCGTGACGGTCTGGGGCGTCGGCTACCGCTTCGAGCCGGAGTCCGGATCGCCCGCGACGATGGGACGGGGAACAGGGAGCACAACATGAGCGCATCTCACCTGGTCGCGTCGCGCGTGATCGCCAGCGAGTTCATGCCAGGCATACAGGCCAGCGACCTTATCCGTGTCTCGATCGCCGCCGCGGTCATCGCCCTCGTCGCCGGCGCCATCGGCATGACGCTGCTGAAGCTGCTCGCCGGCCGGCCCATGGGGGTGCTCCTCGCCGTCGTGGTGGCGGTCACCGTGGCCACGTCCCTGGCCTCCTGCGGCGCCGTCGCCCTGCTCATGATCGGCGACGCCACCGACCGCGACATCATGCTGGAACTGCTCAGCCTCGCGGGCCTGGCCGGGCTTATCGTCGCGACGTTCCTCGGCCGCACGTTCACCAGCGCGAGCAAGGACCTGCTCGCCGCGGTCACCGAAGTCGGCGCGTCCGGCATCTACACCCCGCCCGACAGCGTCCTGCCCGCCGAGCTCGCCGGGCTGTCGGCCGGGCTGACCGCCGCCCACGAGCGGCTCGGGAACGCGCGGGCCAGGGAGAAGGCGCTGGAGGCGAGCCGCCGCGAGCTCGTCGCGTGGGTGAGCCACGACCTGCGCACGCCGCTCGCCGGCCTGCGGGCCATGGCCGAGGCGCTCGAGGACCAGGTGGTCATCGACCCGCGCGAGGTCAGCCACTACCACTCGCAGATACGCCGCGAGACCGACCGGCTGTCGCTGATGATCGACGACCTCTTCGAGCTGTCCCGCATCCACGCCGGCGCCCTGCGGCTATCTCGTCGCCTGGTCGGGCTGGAGGACCTGGTCGCCGAGGTCGTCGCGTCCACCGAGCCGGTCGCCCGCGCCCGCGGCATCAGGCTCACCGGCTCGGCCGTGCGCGGCATGCCCGTGCTCATCGACACCGCGGAGATGGGCCGGGCCGTCCGCAACCTCGTGACCAACGCGATCAGGCACACGCCACCCGACGGGACGATCGAGATCATCGGCGAGATCCAGGCCGGCCAGGCGTGCGTGAGCGTCGCCGACGAATGCGGCGGCATCCCGCCCGCTGACCTGCCCCGCGTCTTCGACGTCGCCTTCCGCGGCGAGAGCGCCCGCACCCCGGACCCCCAGGGCGCCGGCGCCGGCCTGGGCCTGTCGATCTGCCGCGGCATCGTCGACGCCCACTCAGGCCACGTCAGCGTCGGTAACGTAGGCCCCGGCTGCCAGTTCACCATCACCCTCCCCCTGGCCCGCAGCGGCGCCCCCGCCGTAACCCGCCAGGCCCCCAGCCGCGCCACCGGCCCCCTCCACGCCGCCCGCTAGCGCGCCGCCGCCGGGGCGCGCAGCTCCGCCCGGGCGAACTCGCGCATGCCGTCCTCGAAGCCGATCCTGGCGCGGAAGCCCAGGTCGCGTGCTGCCGCCTCCGGCGAGGCCACGATGTGCCGCACGTCGCCGAGCCGGTACTCACCGGTGATCTTCGGCTCGATTCCGCCGCCGAAGGCCGCCGCGAGCCCGGCAGCCATCTCGCCGACGGTGTGCGGGGTACCGCTCGCCACGTTGTAGCCACGCAGCGCCCCGCCCGGCACCGAGGAAGCCGCCCGCGGTCTCCGAGTCGCGGCCAGCGCCAGCACGTTGCAGTCCGCCACGTCGCGGACGTGCACGAAGTCGCGAAGCTGCCCGCCGTCTTCGAAGACGCGCGGCGGCTGCCCGTTCTCCAGCGCCGAGCGGAAGATCGCCGCCACCCCCGAATACGGCGTGTCGCGCGGCATCCGGGGGCCGTACACGTTGTGGTACCGCAGCGCCACGGCCGCGCCGCCGGTCACCCGCGCCCAGTTCGCGGCCAGGTGCTCCTGCGCCAGCTTGCTCGTGGCATAGGCGTTGCGCGGGTCGAGGGCGGCGTCCTCGCGCACCGCCATCCAGGACAGCTGCGCCCCGCACGCCGGGCAGCGCGGATCGAAGGCGCCCGCCTCCAGGTCGCCGACGGCCCGCGGCAGCGGCCTAACCGGCCCCCCGCCGCAGCCATCGGAGGAACACGCGTACGACCCCTCGCCGTAGACCACCATCGACGACGACAGCACCAGCCGCGACACGCCCCGGCGGGCCATCGCCGCGAGCAGCACCGCCGTCCCCGTCACGTTCACGTCGGCGTACAACGGAAGGTCCGCCACCGACACGCCAAGGCCGACCATCGCCGCCAGGTGGCAGACCGCGTCCACGCCGTCCAGCGCCTCCTCCACCGCGCCCGGGTCACGGACATCGGCCACCCGGAGGTCGGTTCCGCCTCGGAACGTACGACGGGCATCGCCGTTGTGCACGGCAGGCGACAGGGAATCCAGCCCCCGGACCTCGTGGCCCGCCGCGACCAGGGCATCCAGCACGTGGGAACCGATGAATCCGGCCGCGCCGGTCACTAGTACTCGCATGTCACCGAGTCAATCACCCGGCCGCCCGGGGAACACTGTCAGCGACCACTCGTCATAGTTCTGTAAGGGCGTTTTCCCAGACGGCGGGGCTGGAGGCGGCTAGCTTCGTGGCCATGACCACATTGACGTCATCCTCCCGTGCCTCAACGAGGCGGCGGCGCTGCCCGGCCTGCTCGCCCGGATGCCCGACGAGTACCGGCCCATCGTGGCGGACAACGGGTCCACCGACGGGTCAGGGGCCATCGCCGCGAGCTACGGGGCGACGGTGATCACCGTGCCGCAGCGCGGGTTCGGCGCGGCCTGCCACGCCGGGCTGCTCGCCGCCAGCAGCGATGTCGTCTGCGTCATGGACGCCGACGGCTCGTTCGACCCGGCGGACCTGCGGGCCGTGACCGGGCCGGTTGCTCGACGGGACCGCCGACCTCATGCTGGGCCGCCGCGCGCCGCGGGGCCTGGGCGCGTGGCCGCTGCACGCCCGGGTCGGCAACGCGGTGCTCTCCGCCGAACTGCGCCGCCGGGCCGGGGTGCCGCTGCGCGACCTTGGCCCCATGCGCGCCTTCCACCGCACGGGGATGCTCGGGCTGGGCCTGGTCGACCGGAGGTTCGGCTACCCGCTGGAGATGGTCCTGCGCGCCGCGACGGCGGGCTGGCGGATAGCCGAGGTTCCCGTCGCGTACTACCCGCGAGAAGGCAAGTCGAAGGTCACCGGCACCGTCGGCGGCACGATCAAGACGGTGCGCGACATGCGCCGCGTACTGCGCACGGCGGTGGAGGCAGCCGCCGCCCCCGCCTCCGCGCCCGCTGGAATGGCAACGGTCCCGGCGGGCGGCAGAGCAACGTTCCCGGCGGGCGTGGCCTCATGAGCGAGCCGGACGCTACCGGTCACGGTCATCGTCATCGCCAAGGAGCCCGTGCCGGGCCAGGTCAAGACCCGGCTGACGCCGCCGTTCAGCTCCCGCCGAGGCCGCCAGGCTCGCCGAGGCGGCGCTGGCCGACACGCTGGACGCGGTCGCGGCGGCACCGGTGGCCCGCCGGGTGCTCGCCCTCGCCGGGCGGCCGGGACCCTGGCTGCCGCCCGGCTTCGAGGTCATACCGCAGCGAGGCAACGGGCTCGACGAGCGTCTTGCCGCGGCCTTCTCCGACGCCTACGGGAAGGACCGGCTGCCCATGGTGCTCATCGGCATGGACACCCCGCAGGTCACCGCGGGACTGCTCGCCGACGCGGCGCTACCGCTCGTCTCGGGGGAGGCGGACGCGTGCTTCGGGCCCGCCGCCGATGGCGGCTACTGGCTGCTCGGCCTGCGCGCGCCCGACTGGTCCCTGCTGCACGGCGTCCCGATGTCCCGTTCTGACACCGGGCGCGTGCAACTGGGCCGGCTGACGGACGGCGGGACTGCGGGTCGCCATGCTGCCGGAGCTCACCGACATGGACCACGCCGAGGACGCCAGGGCGATCGCCGGCCAGGTCCCCGGCTCCCGCTTCGCCCGGGTCTACCGGCACCTGGCCGCGGCCGAGGCGGTCAGCGCGTCCTCGTTATGCGACGGGCCCTTGACCGTGACGAGGCTGCCGTAGGTGGTGTACTGCCAGATGTACTTCGCCGGGTCGAGCTGCATCTCCACGCACCCGTTGCTCTGGTAGTAGCCGTAGCCGGGGCGCGGGTAGTAGTGCAGCGCGTCACCGCCGTTGAAGTAGGACACCCAGAGCACCTGGACGTCGTACTTGGTGCCGTCCACGTCGGTGCCCTTCATCTCGGTCTGCTGGAAGCGCTCGTAGACCGGGTAGGTGCCGTCCGCGGTGCCCGCGCCGGGGACGCCGGTGTTGACCGGGGTCTTCTCGATCAGCTTGCCGTTGTGGTAAACCCTCAGCATCTCCGGCGAGCTTCTGGTTCACCAGCGAGTAGGTGTAGCCGTTCGGGTTCGTCTTGTTCTCGGCGACCGCCGTCAGCAGGTGAGACCACACGGTCGGGCCGGCCTGCCCGTCCATGGTGAGGTCGTGGTCGTTCTCGAACGCCCGGATGGCCCCGTTGTCGAGCATGTTGGCCTTGCCCGGCCTCCCACTGGCTGCTGAGCTCGGAGGGTAGCCAGAGTCGAAGGTGAAGCTGCCGGCCGGCGGGTCGTACGCGGCGGACAGCTGCGCGTTCGCGTCGCCGGCCGCGATCGCCGGGGCTCGTGGAGTCCGTCGGGGACCAGGTCAGCGGCAGGTAGCCGAGCTGGGTCAGCAGCTGCTGCAGCCGTAGCGTGGAGTAAGTGCCGGTGGTGAAGGACAGCGTCGCGGTCTTCGGGCAGCAGGCCCGCGTTGGTGGCGGCGGTGGTCGTCGTGCCAGCCGACGACAGGCCAGCGGCCTGGACGCCGGAGCTGCCGCCAGGGACGGTCACCGTCACGTGCGTGTTCTGCGCGTAACCGAGCTTCGGCGCGAACGTGGCGGTGTCACCGGAGACGGTCCAGCTCCCGTCGATCTTCGGGGAGAGCGTGGGCAGCGGGGTGGTGGCGGCGAGCACCTCGTTGAAGGTGATCTTGATCGGGGCGGCCCCGTTCGCGTCGTGGGCACCGCGCGATGGCGTCACCGAGAGGATCTGCAGCGGGGCGACCGGCTTGGGCGTGGCCGAAGCGGACGGGGAGGCAGCGGCGGAAGCGCCCGTCGCCGGCTGGTTGTCCGCCGCCGAGGAGATCGACTCATGCCGCTGCTGGTGCCCAGGTGCAACCGCGGCGACCACGCCGCCCGCGATCACAACTGCGACCGCGGCACTCGCGGTCCCCATGATCCCCCGGTGCCGGATCAACTGCCGGAACGACACGATGCGCTCTCCTCGCGATTTTCAACTGAAAAAGTCAGGTGCCCGTCGCTGAGCGCAACGGCAATGGCAGCGGCCGGTATGGGCGCAGCCACGACCGTGCCCGATTCTAAGATGAAGTGCTGTGAAAAAGGCGAACTTCAGGTGACAGCTCCCACATTGATATAGACGGCGCAACCTGCCCGATGGTTCCAACTTTCTGCCGCCGGTCACGGGGCGCGAGTATGCCAGGGTGGCCGCGTGGGGTTGCTGTGGCATCCCTGTGCGGCGCCTGTGGGTTCGCTTAGCGCGGTGATAACCGGCGCGGAATTGCCGCTGGCGACGTCCACTCAATAGCGAATGAACTGACAGTGTCCACTGCCGTCGCAATGGGTAAGCAGTTGCGGAGCGTGGCCGCGGTTCGCGGCAAAGGTTAGCAGAGTGTGACGTACCTGGCGATTACCGCTATCTATCGGATAACGACGCTGTAACGAGTTAGTCTTGCCACCCAAGGAGCTAAACGAAGCAGGAGGTGGCGGATGATGCGTGCCGTCAGCGACAGCGGGCACCGGGGTCGCGGGTCCCGCCGTCAGCGGCCCGGTGAGGCACTCATCGTCGGCGGCTTCACCTCCCAGGGAGGCGGCCCGGGCGGTCTGGACGCTTATCGGGCGGCCAAGCGGCGCGAGGCGGTGCGCGCGGCCGCTCCGCTCGCCGTCCCCGTGGCGCTCGGCGTGACCCTGGGGGTCATCCTGGCGGTGTCCTCCGGCCCGACCAAGGCGCACGTTACCCAGGGAACCTCGGTCACGAAGTCGAGCAGCGTGTCCCGGGCACCCGGCTCGGGCCTGACCACCCGTGGGGCGACCAGCCCCCGTCCGTAGGACGCCCCGCGGCCTCCCGGCCGTCGCGGGCGGAGCGGGCTAGCCGACCAGGAAGTTGCCCGGCGCCGAGGTGGCGAGCGGGGCGGTGCCGGTGTCGGCCGGCAGCGCTGACGGGCTGCACGAACGTGCTGCCCTGCGGGCCCGCCTCGACCGCCATGCCGGTGGCGCTGCCCTTCAGGTACTGCGTCCAGGACAGGAACCACTCGGTCCAGCCGTTGTCCCAGTTGCCCGCCTTCGGGCTGCCGGTGATGGTGATGGGGTCGCCCGGCACGGTCAGGTTGTAGAAAGTCTGCGCGTCCTCGGGCGCCAGGTTCACGCAGCCGTGGCTCACGTTCGAGGTGCCCTGGTTGACCACCGACCACGGGGCCGAGTGGTAGTAGTCACCGCTGTAGGTGAACCGCACCGCCCAGTTGACTAGCTCGTTGTAGTAGTCGGGCTTGCCCTTCGTGCCGCCGATCATCCGGACGGGGTTGCCCTTTTCCACGGTCATGTAGGTGCCGTTCGGGGTGGGCATGGTCGTCTTGCCGGTGCTGATCGGCCAGGTGTACTTCAGCTGGCCGCCCACGTAGACCTGCGTCTTGTGACTGGCGGTGCTTGCTACCGCGACGACCGACTGGCCGATCTTGAAGGTCTGGGTGAGGGTGTGCGTCCCGTACCGGCCGCTCCCGCCGTCCACGCCGTTCAGGTGCGCGGAGAGGGTGACCGTCGTGTTGGCCGGCCAGTAGTCGCGCGGCCGGAAGTCCACCGCCTCGCTGCCGTCCCAGTACCAGGACCCGACCACCGGCTTGGACGCGGTGATCTCGAGCGCCCGCTCGACGGCGGCCTTGTTGGTGATGGGCTTGTTGAACGTCAGCATGATCGGGATCGCCACGCCGTAGGTGGCGTTCGAGCCCTCGAAGATCTCCGTGGCGAAGGTGCTGGTCGGCGTCATCGTGTGGAAGGTGCTGGTCGCGGTGACCGGCTTGCCCGAGCTGTCGGTGCCGGTGGCCGTCACCGTGTACGACTCGCCCGTGTCGAGCGCCCACGTGCTGTGCCAGCTCGTGCCGCCGGTGCCCAGCGTTCCGGTCACGGCGTCGCCGGCGGTCTTCACGGTCACGTTCGTGATCTTGGCGCCCGAGCGGGCGTTCACCGTGATGCCGCCGGCCGTGCTGGCCTCCGCGATGCCGCCCGCCGGGCTGATCTGGAGGTACTGCGGGGCCGCCGCCGCCGCTGACCCGGAGCCGGACACGGCCTTCGGGTTGAGCGTGATGGCGGTTGGCCTGCCCGCCGTGCCGCAGCCGGCGGCGAGTAGCCCCACGGTGGCGAGGACCGCCAGGCCCCAGGCCCGGCGGCGAGCGCCCGGTCGCTGGTGACCGCCTGATAGGCCCGAACGTCTCGACGGCGTGCGGTAGCTGCCGAACACGGCGTTCCTCTCTCTGACCCCGGCTGTTTCCCCCGGCTCCCCCTGGCCGCGCTCGCTAAACCGAGCGTGACCCAGCGGCCCCCGTCTGGGATTCACCAGTTTATTCGGGGTTGTCGCCCGTTGCGCCCGTAGTGGGAAATATGCGGCGACGGGCGAGCTGCCAGGCGCTCAGCAGGGCCGCGACGGCCGTCGCGGCGACGATCACGTATTCCGGCCACGCCCCGGCCCGGTCGGCCAGCGTCGTGTAGGTGATGAGCGGCACCCGGGACTCCAGCTCGGCCTGCTGCCAGGTGCCGCTGCGCATGATCAGCCGCCCGTCCGGCGCGATGATGGCGCTGTATCCGGTGGTGCTCGCGACCACGACCGACCGGTCATGCTCGACCGCGCGGATCCGGGCCATGGCGAGCTGCTGCCCGGTCTCGCCGGTCGACTCGCCCTCTCGCTCGTAGGTGGCGTCGTTGCTCGGCATGGCCAGCAGGTTGGCCCCGGCGGCGACCTCCGAGCGCGCGATCGAGTCGAAGCCCACTTCCCAGCAGATCATCGCGCCGAGCCTGATCTGGCCGACGCTGAACACCACGGTCTTTTTGCCGGGGACGAAGTCCTGCGGCTGCAGGGCGGTCAGCGAGGTGACCTTCGAAATGAGCGAGCGCAGCGGTATGTACTCGCCGAAGGGCACCAGCCGCTGCTTGACGTACATGGCCTGCGGTCCCTTGCCGGGCAGCCACAGGACGCTGGCGTTGCGCAGCGGGTCCTGCAGCACGGCCCCCACCAGGATCGGCCGGTTGATCGTGGCGGCGGCGCCGGCGATCTCCTGGTAGGTCGGCTCGTCCAGGGTCGGGTCGATGTCGGTGGAGTTCTCCGGCCAGATCACCAGGTCCGGCGCGGGCTCGGCGCCGGCGGCGACCTTCCGTGCCAGGGCGTCGGTGGCGGACACGTGGTTATTGGTCACCGCCACGTCGTTGAGCTGCTTGGCCAGGCTCCGCGCCCGGGGCACGTCGCCCTGGATGGCGGCGACCTCGGCGGTCCGCGACCCGGTGGCCACCGGGTCGAGGGCGAACGCCCCCGGCGCGACGCTCACGCCGGCCGTCGCGGCGAAGGCGACCGCCGCGACCGCGATCCGGCCCCGCCGCCCCCGCCACCCGCCGGGCGCGCTCCGCGCTGACCAGACGGTGAGGTACAGCCAGGCGAGCATCGCGCCGACGAGCGCGACAACGAACGTCAGCAGCGGCGGCCCGCCGATGGCCGCCCACCCTTGCGTGGGCGCGCCCGCCTGGCTCATCACGAGCCGGCCCCAGGGGAACCCGCCCCACGGCCAGCGGTCCCTCGCCGCCTCCGCGGCGACCCACCAGCCCGCCACGGCCAGCGGCCAGCCCGGCAGCCGCAGCAGCAATCGCTGCCCGATCGCTAGCAGGCCGAAGATGACCGTCGACGCGATCGCCAGGGCGATCCACGCGTACCAGGCCACGTTGATGATCCAGAAGAGCAGCGGGAAGAAGAAGGCCGCGCCGAAGGCCAGCCCGATGCACAGCGACGCGCGCAGGCCCCGGCCCGCCACGGCGACCACCAGCAGCGCCGGGCCGACGGCGGCGAGCGGCCACGCCCCGGCCGGCGGGAAGGCGGCGGCCAGCAGCAGCCCGCCCGCCACCGCGATGAGCAGGGCCCACCTCATTCGGAACGGGGCGGTGGCCAGCGCCGTGCGCGGCGGTGCCGGGTCGGCCGTCGTCTGAGCTGGGATCACGCACGTAGCCTAATCGCGGGCAAGGTGCGGCTTTGCCGCCCGCGTTCGGCGCGCGGGCGGCTCGCGGGGCGCGAACGCGCTGGGGAAGCGGACAACCTGTCTATTTGCCGTGCACATGGCATCGCGTTGCGTTAAATTGGCGCGTTAACGCGTCAGCGGGGGGCGCGTGTCCTGAGCCGTGGTGCTGCTAGTGGGGTCTGCCGCCCGTTGGGTGCGTGAGGGGGCAGGCATGCACACGGGTGAATGGAATCAATGGTGATCTGTATCCGGTACCGGGACTTGTCGGCGGGGCTGCACGGTGAGGCAGAGCGCACGGGTTCACGGACCACCGTCTATCTCAAGCCAGGGCTGACGACAGCGCAGCGCGGCGCCGTACTGCGACGGCTGCGCCGGGAGGCGCGCCGGGGCTGCGGCCCCCTCCTGCCGTCCGGGCAGCTCGCGGCCGCGGTCGTCGCCGACCGGGCCCGGTCCGCGCTCTGGCGGCTGCTCGCCCCCATCCGGCTGCACCCGGCGGTCACCCTGGCCCCCGCGCTGCTCCTGGGCGTGACGGCGGGGCTGTTCCTGCTCGCCGCGATGCCGGCCCGGGTGCAGCGGCAACCCAGGCCGGCCGTCTCCCCCGCGCTTGTCGCGTCGATGATCGGCGAGCCCCGTCCCCGTCGGGCCGGCCCGGGCGCTAGGCCGGTAAACCGGGAATATTTCCGCGGGCCGGTCGTCTTGCGCAAGGCGGTAACACCGGCAAAACGGGCATCGGCGCCCGCCCGGGGAGGGCAGATTCTTGAGCAGGCGCGGCACGGTGCTCTTCGCGACGGTCGGGATCATCTGGGGGATTCCCTACCTGCTGATCAAGGTCGCCGATGGCGCGGTCGCGGTGCCGGTGCTCGTCTGGTCCCGGGTCGTCATCGGCACGCTCATCCTGGTGCCGGTCGCGCTGGCCCAGGGCGCGTGGCGGCCGTCTCAGCTCGCGCTGCTCCGCCGCCACTGGCACTGGCTGGCGGCGTACGCGCTGATCGAGATCATCGTGCCGTGGGCGCTGCTGTCGGCCGCCGAGCGGCGGCTGCCCAGCTCGGCCAGCGGCCTGCTCATCGCGTCCGTGCCCGTCATCGGCGCCCTGCTCGCCTGGGTGACCAGGAGCGGTGACCGGCTGACCCCGGTCAGGGCGGCCGGCCTCGGCCTAGGGCTTGCCGGGGTGGTGCTGCTCGCGGGCCCCGGCGCCATCCACGGGGACCTGCTGGCGGACGCCGAGGTCATGGGCACCGCCGTGTGCTACGCGGCCGGCCCGCTGATCGCCAACCGCCACCTGACCGGGGTGCCGAGCATCACCGCCAACGCGGCGTGCCTGTCACTGGCGGCGCTCGTCTACACGGTCCCCGCGGTGCTCAGCTGGCCGCACGCGGTGCCCTCCGCCAGCGTTCTCGCGTCCCTCGCCGCCCTCGGGGCCGTCTGCACCGCGGGCGGCCTGGTGTTCTACTTCTGGCTCATCACCGAGATCGGCGCGGCCCGCGCCACGGTCGTCACCTACGTGAACCCGGCCGTGGCCGTCGCGCTCGGCGCACTGGTCCTCGGCGAGCCGTTCACCGCGCAGATCGCCGGGTCGTTCGTCCTCATCCTGGCGGGCTCGGTGCTGGCCACCCGCCCGGCGCGGGTCAAGGACAGCCCGCCGGCGCGGCTTTCCCGGTCGCCGCAGCGTGGATAGCCTCCTTTGGGGGAGATGAAGAGTATGGCAAAACGGGACGACAAGCCGGACACGAGCGACGAAGCCGCGCGGCAGGCGGCGCAGATCGCGGTTGAGCTCACCGAGACCAGCGACCTCGGGGAGGACCAGGACGCCCCGGCGGGCGCGGGCGGCCGTCGCCGTGGCATCCGGCGGGTAACCGGCGCGATAGGGTCCCTCCGGACAGGAACGGCCCGCCAGTCGTCGGCGATAGCACGGCAGGCTACCGCCGCCGCGGGACGCGGCGGGCAGGCGGTCAGCCGGGGCGGCAGAGCGGCCAGCCGCAGCGGGCAGGCCGCCACCCGCGGCGCGTCGTCGGCCGTCACCTGGCTGACCGGCCAGGTCATCACGATGGCCCCGCAGCTGAAGATCAGGGACCAGGCGACGCTGCGCGGGCAATTCCCCGGCCGCACCGACGAGGAGATCGCCGAACTGCTCGTCGAGCGCGCCGGACGGGCATCGGGGGCCGTCGGCGGTGCCGTGGGCGTCTGGGCCGCGCTGCCGGTACTGCCAGCGTTCCCGGCCGAGGTCGCGGCCGAGACGCTGGCCGTCATCGGGATCGAGATCAAGCTGGTCGCCGAACTGCACGAGGCCCTCGGCCTGCCCGCGCAGGGCAGCGGCACCGAGCGGGCGCGCGCCTACGTCGCCGCGTGGGCGCACCGCCGGGGTGTCTACGCGATGCCCGGCGGGCTGGTGTTCGCCGCCGGGTCACCGCTGGCCCGGATGCTGCGCCGGCGACTGGTGGGGCGGGTCCGCCGCGGCGTGTTCGCGCTGGGCCGCTCCTGACGGGCGCCGTCGCGGGCGCGGTGCTCAACCGCGCGGAGACCCGCAAGCTCGGCCGTCAGATCCTCGCCGACCTGCACCATCAGCGGTATACCGTCGTCGTGGAGCGGCGCGGCTGAGGCCTGGTTAGACTCGCCATGTGACGAACTTGGCAACAGCCAGCGACGCGGCGGTCGCTGACGCCGTACGGTCGGCCGCCCGCGCCGCGCGGTCCGCGGTAGCGGGCCTCGCCAGCGCCCCGGATGCCGTCATCGACGAGGCGCTGCGCGCGATGGCGGCCGCCCTGGCCGCGGCCGCGCCCGGCGGTCCTCGACGCCAACGAGCAGGACATGAAGGCGGCCGCCGACAACGGGCTGCCCGCCGCGATGCGCGACCGCCTCAAGCTAGACGATGCCCGGCTGCGCGCGATGGCCAGCCAGCTGGAGATCCTCGCCGGCGTGCCGCACGAGCCGCTGACGCGGAAGGTCCGTGACCTGCCCGACGGCCTGGTGGTGCGAGAGCGCCGCCGCCCGGTCGGCGTTGTCGGCGCGAACTTCGAGGCCAGGCCCAACGTGACGATCGACGTCGCCTCCCAGCTCGTCAAGTCACGCAACGCGGGCGTGCTCCGCACCGGAAGCGCGGCGCTGCGGTCCGCCAGCGCGCTCGCCGATGAGGTGATCGCTCCCGCCCTGGCCACGGCCGGCCTCGACCCGCGGGCGATCCAGCTCGTCCGGGCGCCCGGCCAGGCCGCCGCGTACGCCCTGCTGCGGGCACCGGACCTGGTGCCGCTCGTCATCTTGCGGGGGAGCGGCGAGAGCACCCGCGCGCTCGCGGCGGAAGGCGCCGCCAACGGAGTGCGGACCCTGGCCCACGCCGACGGCGGCGGGGTGCTTTACCTCCACTCATCGGCGCAGCCGTCGGCGGCCAGCCGCCTCATCGAGTCAAGCGTGGACCGGCTCGGCGTCTGCAACCGCCTGAACCTGCTGCTCATCGACCGCCAGCTGTGGGATGAGTGGCTCCCCAGGGTGACCGCGCAGCTCGCCGCCCTGGGCATCGAGGCATCCCTGCCGCCGCACGAGCACCCGCTCGGCTACGAATGGGCGCTCGACGCCGGCCGCGAGGCGACCGTGACGATCGCCCCGGCCGCCAGCCCCGCGCACGCCGCGACAATCGCCAACGACGAGACCTCCGGCCTAGCGGCGGGCATCGCCGCGACCGACCCGGCGGCGGCCTCCGAGTTCCTCGACACCTACGCCGGCACCGGCGCGTTCTGGAACGCCACCACCCGCCTGCTCGACGGCTTCAAGCTCCTAGGCGTCCCAGAAACCGGCATCAACATCGACGCCCTCCCCGGCCCCCGAGGCCCCGTAACCTTCCGCGACCTCTACCTCCGCCAATTCGTAATAACCCCCGCCTAACCCACCCACCCGCCGCACCCGCCCGCCCGCCCGCCCGCGCCACCCGCGCCGCCGCGCGCCCACCCGCCCCGCCACCCGCCGCACCCGCGCCACCCGCGCCGCCCGCCCCCGCCGCACCCGCGCCAGCGCCGCCGCCCGCCGCACCCGCGCCGCCCGCGCCACCCGCCAGTGTGTCCCAGCGGCAACATAGGCCCCTCCTGCTGGCTTCCCATGTGAAACGGCCCTTTTTCGCCCCGAAACTGCCCCTGGAGGGGCAGTTTCGCATGGGAAGCGAAATTCTGAGGCTGCAGTGACTTCCCCGCCCCCCGGGCTGGCGCGCGTCTCCCGCCCGGTCCACCGTGCATAGTCGCCCGTCACGTCGCCCGCCCTGCCAGCGGATGGCGCCAGGGCGCGTCCCGTCGAACGCCGTATCAGCCAGGCTCAGCGGGCACTATCGTCCACTAACGACTACATACACAACACTCATCCCAGAAGTCACTGAGACAACTCAAGCTCACTCAAAACACGCGCTCGCCTTCGACGTTAGGTGTCCACTGCGTGACGGATGGCGTTCATGATGGTGATTTAGCTGCGGAGAAGCCGGTTAACTGTCGATACTCTGCTTGTGGTGGGCGAGGAGTTCGCGGCGCTGCTGGGGGCCGCCAAGGAGGGCGACGAGGCGGCGTTCTCGGCCCTGTGGCGGGACGCGAACCCGGCCCTGCTGCGATACCTGCGGGTGGTCACGCCGGCGTACGCCGAGGACGTGGCGGCGGAGACCTGGGTCCAGGTGCTGCGCGGCCTGGCCAACTTCACCGGGGATGAGACCGCCTGGCGAGCGTGGCTGTTCACCAATGCGCGCCGGCGCGTCCTGGACCAGGTCAGGCACCGCGCTCGGCATCCGTCAGAACCGCTGGATGACCTGCACGCGGCGGAAGTACCGCGGACGGCGGACACGGCACAGCTTGCCCTGGACAACATCGCGACCGAGCGCGCCATCGCGCTCGTCTCCCGGCTTCCGCAGCAGCAGGCGGAGGTCATCATGTTGCGGGTGGTGGCAGGCCTGGAGACCGAGGTAGTCGCCAAGCTGCTCGGCCGCAGCCCCGGTGCCGTGCGGGTGGCCGCGCACCGCGGACTGAAGAAACTGGCGACGATGCTCGCGGGGGCGGGTGTAACGCTTTGACCAGGTACGGCGTTCCAGACGATGACATGCGTGACAGCATCCCGTTCGGTTCTTGGGCCTCGGGGCCGCCCGGCGACCCCGAGCTCGATGCCATGCTGCCTGGCGCGATAGCCGAGTCCATGCTCAGCGGGGGGCAGGCAGGCACCATGCCGACGGAGTTACGCCCGCTCGGGGAGACGCTCGCCGCCCTGCGGGCCGCGCCGTCGACGGCGGAGTTCCGTGGCGAGCAGGCGGTGCTGGCCGCCTTCCGGTCTGTTTCGGGGGCGGCCCGCGTCGAGTGGTCGGGCGGCGTCGCGCACACCCTTCCGCTGGAGATCCCGCTGGGCGCACGGGGCCGCCGCCCCCGCCGGGCCAGGCACGCCGCACGGGGCAGGGCAAGGCTGTCGCACCGTTCCCCCACGCGCTCGTCCGCCGGGCGACGCCTGGCGCTGGGTACCGCCGCCGCGGTGGCGCTCGTCGTGATCATGGGCGTCATCGCGTACTCGGGGCACCTGCCCGAGCCGATCCAAAGCGCCGCTCACGAAGTCATCGGAGCGCCGAAAGCGGGACACCAGGCGACCGCACGGCGCAACACCCCCGTGACCGGCGGCGGCAGCCTGAATGGCTCGTCGGCCACCCCCGCGGCGCACGCCAAGCCGACGGCGGTGCCGTCGGGTGATGCTTCTGCCCCGGCGCCCAAGGCGGGACCCAAGCAGTGGTGCGAGGCATACTTCAAGAACCCGTGGCGACCGGGCTCCACGTCCTGGGACAAGTCCGACTTCATCAAGCTGTCAAGAGCCGCGAACGGCCCCTGGTGGGTGCTCAGGTACTGCGCGCCGTACCTGAATGGTCCCTCGTGGCTGGGAGACCACGGCTTCCGGCTCCCGGCCGGCTACGACGGAGGACCTTGGGCCTGGACGCCCAGCGGCCAGGGGCCGGGTCATGACATCGACACCGGGCCGGGCAGTGGAGGCCCCGGGACCGGTGGCGCCCCCGGCACCGGCCCATTGCCCGGCGAAGCCCCCCGGCCCGGCTAACGCGGGGCGGCTGCCGTCTAGGTCCGTGGCGAGCAGGCGCGGACCCCCGCGGAGTAGCCGTAAGGCGAGTGCCCGATGACGTAGCCGCCATCCCCCGGGACCAGGAACAAGACAATCGACCAAAGGTCGCAAGAGCTGTCGTCCGGGCTTTCCGAGGGTGCCTGATGGCTGGTGAACGTGACTGAGGCCGCCTCGCTGCCGTCGCTGCCGTTCGTGATCCCGGTCAGCGTCTCGCCGGAATCCCGCGTGGTCCCGTACGTGGCGGTGAACTTGCCCGGGGTCCAGCGTGCGGCCGCCCGAGCGTCGAACAGGCTGACAAAGGCCCGGTAATCGTGGTCATTGATCGCGGTGAAGTACCGCACGAGGAGCGCGGACACCCGCGGTTCGGCCGGATTGGACGCGGCCACCGGGCTGATGCCGACGCTCGTCGCGGGCGGGGGCGTCGCGGCAGGAGTCGTCGGCCGCGTGGTGCCCGGTTGCGTCGGCGTCGGCCGGGTGCTCTGCGATGGCGTCGTGGAACCGGCCGGCGACGAGGGCACCGCTGACGGGACCGCTGCCGGCGGGAGCACCGCCGACGGCCCAGTGCTCGGCCGCGACCTGCCGGGCGGCGTGGCCGGCCCGCCAGGGATGCTGCCGCCCGGGCGCACGGTCGGCGAACTGGCCGTCGGCAGCGGAGAGGATTGCGCGGCAGGCGAGGCCGACGCGCCCGACGTGACCGGCGCGCGCCCGGCCGACTGGGCCGCGGTCCTGGCGGAATGCCCGGTCAGGGCCTTGACCGCGGCGTAAGTGCCGCCGCCGAGGGCGAGGACCAGCAGGGCCGCCGCGGCGATGAGAGTGCCCTGGGGACGCCTCGGTGGCCGCCGGTGGCTCCCCGGTCCCGTGCGCGCCCCGCCCGGCCTGGCCGGCCGGCGCGGCGCCCGCCGCCGGGCCAGGCCCTGACCTGGACGACGACCCAGGCGACGCCGCCGCCATGCCCGGGAAGGCCTTCCAGAACGGGTCACTCGCGTCGGCCGCCAGCTTCTGCGGCTCGTCGAAGTACCCCAGGGCCGGCCCCGTTCCCCAGGCGGCGGGCGCACCCGTCCCGCCCGGCAGCCCGTAGTCCCAGATCGTCGGGCTCGGATCGGGGTAAGGCACGATGATGTTGTCCACCCGGGTCGCGTTGACGTCGTCCGCCCGCGCCGGGTCGCCGGTCGCCTCGGGCGGCCGTTCCCCGCACCGGGGGCATGCCGCCGCGCCCGTGGTGCGCGGGTTGCCGCATCTCGTGCAGTAGTCCATGGCCGCCGTCCCCAGCAGGAGATCCCATGGGGAGATATATCCGCCACCGGCGTGCATAATGCCGCTATGTACGCGGTTCCTGACCAGGCTGGCCGGCTGTTCGTCGTCACGGGTGCCAATAGCGGCCTCGGCCGGGAGGTCGCCCGGCGGCTGGCCGGAGCGGGTGCCCGCATCATGCTGGCGGTTCGCACGCCGGCCAAGGGCGAGCAGGCACGCGAGGCCATCGTCGCCGAGTTCCCGCAGGCCGCGGTGGAGGTCCGGCGGCTCGACCTAGCCGACCTCGGCTCGGTCAAGGAATTCGCCGAGGCGCTCATCGCGGACGGCACCCCGCTCGACGTGCTGCTCAACAACGCCGGCGTCATGACCCCGCCGTCCCGGCTGACCACCGCCGACGGCTTCGAGTTGCAGTTCGGCACGAACTTCCTCGGTCACTTCGCGCTGACCCTTCGCCTGCTGCCGCTACTGCTGGCCGCGGCGGCCCCGCGAGTCGTCACCGTGAGCCTCGATGGCGGCCAGGTTCGGCACCATCCAGTTCGACGACCTGCAGCGCGAGCGCGGCTACCGGCCGATGTCGGCCTACGGCCAGTCCAAGCTGGCGGACCTGCTGCTTGCCCGGCAGCTGGCGGAACTGGCCACCGAGCAGGGCTGGAACCTGATGAGCAACGCCGCGCACCCCGGCTACACCCGGACCAACCTGATCGACGCGGGTGCCGCGCTGCGCCAGCCCGGCGGGCCGCGGACGCTGCTGCACGTGCTCGCCAGGATTCCGCATCCCGCGCAGCGGGTCCGGGCCGGCGCCGAGCCGCTGCTGTACGCCGCGACCAGCCCGGACGCCGTCAACGGTGGCTACTACGGCCCCAGGGGCCCTTTCGAGATGGCGGGCCCGGCCGGAACCGCCCGGCTACCCCGGGAGGCGCGGGACGCCCGCGTGGCCACCCGCCTCTGGTCAGAAGCGCAACGGCTGACCCAGACGGCGCTCCCCGAGGCCCAGCCGCCCGAGGCCCTGCTCCCCAAGCCCTAGCCGCCGCAGGCGCACGCTGCCGGCGCTACGAGCGGCGGGTGGTGCGTGCGGCCATCATGACGATGGCGGCGATGACGACGAGCCACACCAGGGGCTTGCCGCCCCAGTCGAGCAGCTCGTGGGAGGCAACCACGGCGAATATCAGGACGAGCAGCCCGGGGAGAATGGAACCGTGCCGCCGGTGCCGCCGGGCGGCGAAGCACGCGGACGGCGGAGCCAGCGGAGCCGGCTCATCCGGCCCAGCAGACGAGGCAGTCGTGTCGGACGGGGCGTCCGGCAGGTCAGGCAGGTCGTCGAGCAGGCCGTGGAAGTCGGCGCCGGTCCTGGCCGTCATGGCCCGGGTCACGCGCTCGTCGAACTCCGACTGGTCGAGGCGGCCGTCACCATAGTGCCGGGCAAGGAGGTCCGCCACCGCGGCCCGGTCAGCGTCACCGACGCGCAGGTGCTGCTCGTTGCCACCGGGACGGAACCACGTGGCCCGAAGCCGGTCAGTCGAGGCCATGGAGTGCCGTCCTTCCCGTGTCCGCTGAAGCGTTCATGGCTCAAGAGTGCTTTCCACGCTCGTCACGGCGCATCCGGCAGAACCCCGAAACGGACCCTGATCCCCGCACCGGGAATCAGGGTCCGTCACGTGCCGGAGAGCATTCCGCTAGACTGGAGCGGCGCGCGCGCCGGATGACGAGCACGATCGCCGCGATGATCATGGCGAGCCCACACCACGGGCGCCGCCCATCCGAGCAGGGCGTGCCAGGCGATGTTGGCGGCCACCAGGACGAGCACGAGCGCCAGCAGCGTGCGAACCGGCCCCCGCAGCGGGCCGTGCTCGCCGGCGGCGCGCCGCGCCCGAGGACGGCGCCCCGGGTGCCTTCGCGGTACCGCCGGGGAAGTCGCCAGGCGCGTCGCCGGGGCAGGTCGTCGAACAGGCCCTGCAGGTCCCCGACGGTCTTGGCGGTCATGGCCCGGCTCACCCGCTCGTCGAACTCCGCCTGGTCGAGGCGGCCGTCGCCGAAGTGGCGGGCGAGCCGGTCGGCGACCTGCGGCCCGCTCGGCGTCGGAAACGCGCATGTTCAGGTCCGGGCCGATGCGGAACCACGGGGCACGCTGGCGGTCGCTGGCTGCGTCATGGTGCTCACCGCCCGTCCGCGATCGAGTGGATGAGGGAGCTCGCGAGGGACTCGGTGGCGCCCTCTTCCGGGACGAGCAGCAGGCAGGCGATGTAGACGGGGATCCCGATGCCGCCGCCGAGGATGGTGGCGACGGCGAAGCCGATGCGGACGATCGTGACGTCCACGCCGAGGTAGCTGGCGAGGCCGGCCGCGACGCCGGCCAGCATGCGCCCGTTGGTGGCGCGGTGCAGCGGAACTGAAGCGTTCATGCCTCCAGATGCGTCCTGCGGACCGCCACCCCACATCGGGAAGACCCCCGGTCCGCACCCGGATAGATCCCTCATGGCATCGGGGTCTTCGGGCCACACGGCGGCGCATCAGGGGACGCAGTCCCTCGCGGCGGATCAGGGTCGGCTCGGGTTCATCCCTGATGCCGTATCCGGGAGACCGGGTCATCATGGAAGCATGCAGGAATCGAGGTGGCCACCGCCCGCGCCGGACCAGTGGCGTCACGACCGCCATGGCCGCCGCCATGAGTGGCGTGATGAGCTGGCGCGACGAGTCGGGGCACGGAGCACGACCGGGCCGCAGCGCGTGCACCGGTGGTGGGGCACGTGCAAGGGGCCGCTGCGCCGGCAGCCCGATGACCGGATGCTCGGCGGCGTCGCCGCCGGGCTAGCGTCCTGGCGTAACAACCTCAACCCCACGACCGTCCGGATCGTGTTCGTCATCGCGGCGCTGTTCAGCCGGGGCAGCCTCATCCCCTTCTACTTCATCGCCTGGCTGCTGATCCCCCTCGGCGCCACCCCGGATGAGGAGGGCGCCTCGTGGTCGCCTGGACCGCGGAGCGACCGAGGAACGAGGGGCGCAGCGGGAAGCCGACCGCGCCGAAAGGCGCCCGGATCGGGGGGTCGGGGGGTCGCCCGGGAGATCCGCCTCGTGGTCGCTGGACCGCCGGAGCGACCGAGGAACGAGGGAGCGCAGGGCGGGAAGCCGACCGCGCCGAAAGGCGCCCGGATCGGGGGGTCCGGGGGGTCGCCCCCCCGGGAGATACCGCCTCGTGGTCGCCTGGACCGCCCGGAGCGACCGAGGAACGAGGGAGCGCAGGGCGGGAAGCCGACCGCGCCGAAAGGCGCCCGGATCGGGGGGTCCGGGAGGTCGCCCCCCGGGAGAAAGCAGCATCTGGAGCCGGGCGCGGCACGACTCGCGGGGGATCACGCTCGCCGTCGGGGTGGCGTCGCTGCTCGCCGTCGTCATGGTGCTGGCCAGCGTGCTTAACGCCTCGCTCATCGAGGACTACGGCTGGCCGCAGGTCGTCAGCGCCGCGCTCCTGGTGCTGATCTGGCGCAACGCGTCGCCCGGCGAGCAGGCCGCGCTGCGCCGCGTCGTCGCGCCGCTCGGCAGCCTGGGGTCGGGCGCCAACCGGCGTGCCATCATGCTCCGGATCACCTTGGCGTGCGCGCTGTTCGCGGCCGGCATCGGGTCGATGCTGTCCGCCCATGAGAGCCTGGCCGTGCTGCAGCCGCTCGGCGGGTTCGTTCTGATTATCGGCTCTCTTGTTCTTCTGCTCGGGCCGTGGTGGCTGCGGATCGCCCGTGACCTGGTGCTGGAGCGGCAGGCGCGGGCCGGGCCGAGGAGCGGGCCGACATGGCCGCCCGGATCCATGACTCGGTCCTGCAGACGCTGGCGCTCATCCAGCGCAGGTCCGACGACCCGGCCCAGGTCACGCAGCTCGCCCGGGCGCAGGAGCGCGAGCTGCGGTCCTGGCTGTTCGAGGGCCGGGCGCCGGGGAGCATGACCGAGGTGACGTCGCTCGCCGCGGGAGTCCGGCAGATACAGCAAGACGCCGAGGCGCGGCACGGAGTGCCGGTTGAGGTGGTCACGGTCGGGGACTGCCCGCTCGACGACGACCTGGGCGCGCTGCTCGAGGCCGCCAGGGAAGCGGTCGTCAACGCCGCCAAGTGGTCGCAGGCGAGTGTCATCTCGCTGTACGCGGAGGTCACGCCCGAGGACGTGGAAGTGGTGGTGCGCGACCGCGGCCGCGGCTTCGACCCCGCCGCCGTCCCCGGTGACCGCAAGGGCATGGCCGAGTCCATCCATGGCCGGATGGGCAGGCACGGAGGTACGGTGACCGTGCAGACAGCCATCGGAGAGGGAACCAAGGTGTCGCTGAAGATGCCGCGCAGCGTCGTGCGGGCTAGCTCATGAGTGCGGGTCTCGGATGAACGCCGTGCCTCGGGTGGTCCTCGTTGACGATCACGGCATCTTCCGGTCCGGGGTGCGAGCGGAGCTCGGCCGCGCCGTTGACGTGGTCGGCGAGGCGGATGACGTGGCCCCGGCTATCGCGCTCATCGCGCGAGGTACAGCCCGATGTCGTCCTGCTCGACGTTCACCTGCCCGGCGGCAGCGGCGCGGCCGTGGTGTCGGCGGTGCGCGAGCGGTGCCCGGACGTGCGCTTCCTCGCCCTGTCGGCCTCGGACGCTCCGGAGGACGTCATCGAGGTGATCCGGGCCGGCGCCCGTGGCTACGTGACGAAGACGATCGGCACGGCCGACCTCCTGGACGCGATTCGCCGGGTCTCGTCAGGCGACGCGGTGTTCTCCCACCGGCTGGCCGGGTTCGTGCTCGACGCGTTCGCGGCCTCTCCGGCGAGCCGGGCGACCAGCAGCGAGTGCAGCCGTCGTTCGATCCGGAGCTTGACCAGCTGACCACGCGCGAGCGGGAGGTCCTGCGGCTGATCGCGCAGGGGTACACGTACAAGGAAATCGCCCGCGAGCTCTACATCTCGGTGAAGACCGTGGAGAGCCACGTGTCGTCGGTGCTGCGCAAGCTGCAGCTGTCATCGCGGCATCAGCTGACGCGGTGGGCCACCGAGCGCCGGCTGGCTCTAGCGGTTTCCCGCGCAGCGAGAATCTTGCGGGAGAAGTATTACGAATTGTTAATACTCGGCCCGATGATGGATTACGCTTGGTAGCTGATCAGGGCGTGTGATACGACTTGCCACATGCTATTGGCATGAACCGCGCAGCGAGGAGCGACGACGGTGACAGATGCCAGCCCGACGGTGCGCCAGAGGGAGCTCGGCCTGCGCCTGCGGAAGATCCGCACCGGACTAGGCCTGACGGTCGAGGACGTGGCGCGCAAGCTCATGTGCTCGCCTGCCAAGGTCAGCCGGATGGAGACCGGGGCACGCCGTCCCAACCTGCGCGACGTTCGCGAGCTGTGCTCGATCTACAGCCTGGATGAGGAGTCCTCCGACGAGCTCATGCGGCTCGCCCGGCAGGCGCGCGAGCCCGCCTGGTGGAACCGCTACGACGAGATCGAACTGGTGCCGTACATCGGCCTTGAGCAGGACGCCTCGTCGATTACCGCCTACTCCCTGTACTACCTCCCGGCGCTGCTGCAGACCGAGGACTACGCGCGCGCGCTCATCCGGGCCATCGAGTCGAAGATCGAGCAGGACGTCCTGGAGCAGCGCGTCCAGACGCGACTGCGCCGCCAGCAGCGACTGGAGTCCGACAACCCGCCGCGGTATCGCACGCTCATCGACGAGGCGGTCTTCCACCGAAAGGTGGGCGACGACGCCCTGATGACCGCCCAGGTCGACAAGATCCTGAGCCTCGCCGAGGACGGCAAGGCGGTCGTGCAGCTCATCCCCTTCGATCGGGGCGTGTACCCAGCCTCCGACATCATGTTCGTGCTGCTGGAGTTCGCTCAGTTGCCGCCGATCGTCTTCGTCGAGGGCCTCGTCGAGTCGCAGCACTTTGACCGCCCGGACCAGGTCGAGCGGTACCGCGAGGCCATCAAGCGCATCGACGGAGTCGGCCCTGAGTCCACGGGACTCGCTGCAGCGCCTAGCGGAGATCCGCAAGGGATACGACGCCGAGAGCGAGATACCGCTCCCGTAACGGCAGTCGCAACGTCCCCGCGGGGCGCGCCAGATTGTTGTGCCGTAAATTATATTGACATTCTTTGAAATATCGTGCTTACTTCTGCCATGTAACACCCGCAAGGATCCGGGGGACGCTGTGGGGTATGCACGAGGGGACGAGTTGACGTGGCGTAAGGGACGGCCATGCGACGGCGGCACCTGCGTAGAGGTCGCCGATGCGGAAGGGGAGGTACTGGTGCGTAGTTCGGTGCACCCGGGCCGGGTGATATCCCTGAGCCGCGATGAGTGGCGGGAGTTCCTAGCCAGCGCCAAGGAGGGCTGGTTCGACTAGATGCAGGAAGCCGTAGCGACAACGGCAGGGGACGGAACGGGCGACAATGGAGCATGTCTAATATTCCGTTCGCGGTGGCTGTTATCGTCGCGGCAGCGCCGATTATTGCCGGGGCCATCCCCCTCATCGTCAATGCCGTCCGGGACGGGGGCCGGGACAAGCGAGACCGGCAGGAACGGGTCGGGCTAGAGCGCGAGCAGCTCATGCAAGAGCGGCGCAAGGAATGCGGCGCCCTGCTGCGGGCGTCGCGTGACTTCAGGGTGCAGATCCAGAACAACTACGAATACCACGGCCCGGACATGATCTCGCGCGCGTGGGACATCAGGCAGCGGGCCGCCGATATCACCGGGCAGGCCGATGAAATCGGACTGCTGATAGACGGCCTCAGCACTGTCGCCGACTCCCTCGCCGAGGAGGTAAACCGCCTGGTGGATATCGTGGCGGACCCGAAGAGCCTGGCCCTGGGTTCCTCGACCCTGCCCAAGCCCCCGGATGTCGCTGAGCTTGGCCGGCGGATCAGCGCGTTCAAGTCAGCAGCCCAGGCCGCGCTCTATAGCGGGCCCGAACTGCCGGAGAGCTCACTTGTGGCTGGCGAGCGCCTTCGCGAGCTCACGGTGTGACGGCGACAGCGGCGGGTCGGTGGCGTCGACCGCCCGTTGCGCCAGGTCCCACGAGGTGATCTTGTCGCCGGCGAGCGCCGACGCGCGAGCCGCGTAGAAGAGCACGGTGCCGTTGTGCGAGGCCGCCTCCACGGCATCGTTGATCGCTCGTGTGGCCGCCGAGTGCTGGCCGAGCTCGGCGAGCGCCAGCCCGCGCGCCGCCTGGGCGGCCGGCAGGTCCCGGATCGACGGGCGGTCGAGGTCGTATATCGCGCTGCGCGCATCGCCGAGGTCGGCCAGGATCTCGCCCCGCGCTAGCAGTGCCTCCGGGCTCGCGCCGTCCACCCCGAGGACGCCATTGAGGACAGCCACCGCGGCCTTGCCCTCGCCCTCCTGCCAGAGCGCGAGCGCGAGGTGGGTCTGCAGGATCAGGTCATTCGGCGCGCGCTGGACAGCGGCGCGAAGTTCGGTGACCGCCTCGCGGATGTGGCCAAGGGCCAGCAGGGTCTGGCCAACGGCGGCCAGGCAGCGCAGCGCGGCCCCGAGGTCGCCCGCAGCCTCCAGCAGGCTCGCCGCCTGCCGGTAATGCGGCAGGGCCGCCTTATGGTCTCCCTGCTCGTAGGCCACATTGCCGAGCAGGGACTCGGCGTCGCCCGCCGCCCGCATGCTGGGGCTGCTTGCTAGCGCGCGAGTCGCGTAGGCGTTGGCGAGGCCGACATCGTCGAGGGCAAGCTGGCGGATGGCCGTCCGCAGGTAACCGTCGGCCGTCGACGCGACCGGCCGCCTGCCGTGCGCGCGGGCCAAGGGCGCGTGAACCAACGGGTCGATCAGCCGGTCGCTCAGCAACTGGTACAACCGCGACGAGGACGTGCAGCTCGCTCGACAGAAGGTGCCGGTCCACGAGAGCGCGAGCCACCGCGTTGGGGATGTTAGCGGTGGACGCCTGCCCCGCGTGCGCCACCCCGCGTGCGCCGCCATCGGTGACGAATGCCTTCAGCAGCCAGGAGTGCAGTTGCTGTGCCTTCAAGTCGTACTCGGTGGCTACCTCGCCGATGACCTGCGCGCAGTAGGCGGCGAGCGCGGCGTCGACATCGCTGTACTCGCGTACGTCCCAGTCGGAGACCTCCGGGAGGTTGCCGGGAAGGTCGCTCCACAACTGGCGGCAGGCCACCTGAAGGAGGGCCGGCTCTACCCGGTCCGCCCTGACGTAGCGCTCACCCTGGGCGCTGGCGATGCGACTGGTGCGCAGGTCCTCGACGAGTTGCCGGGCCGCGCTCGGCGCGAACGCTCGCCCCGCGCTCGTGGCCGGCCTGCCACGGCATCGGCGGCATTAACGAGGTCCGGGGGCCTTACCTGGTGCCGGGCGCCATTTCCCAGCGCGGCGGAGATGGTGGCGAGGGACTCGGTCCGGGTGACGAGCAGGAGGTGCAGCCTCGAGACGGTCTCGCTAGCCTGGGCGAGATCATCGAGAAACTGCCTGCGCCACGCCCGCCGCTGCCCGGTGTTCGCGTCGGTGGCGATGTCCTCGAACTGGTCGATCGCCGCGAAGACGACGCGGTCGTGTCCGCGCATCTGCTGCCGGACGAATTCGGTCACCGTCAGGCCCGCCAGCCGGGTGGGCACCGCGTGCGGGGACCACGCGCTCAGCATGGCATAGGTGTAGGGGTTGTGCTCGGGGAGCGCGGCGAACGGGAACGTCATGCCGTTCGAGAACACGGCGACGGGCAGCAGCACGCCCGCCCGTGCTTCCTCCATCACCGGGTACACGCCGGCGTTCAGCAGTGAGGTCTTACCGCTGGCGACAGGGCCAGTGACGACGGTCAGCCGGCTGGTCATCCAGTACTCGGCGACCAGCGCCGTGTCAGCGGCCCGCCCGAAGAAATGATCATGGTCTTCCGGCCGGAAGGCACGCCCGCCAGGATAGGGATTACCCGTGATCATGCGCATCGAACTGGATCCTTCTCCCAATTCGGCTCCGGCGTGCCCTGGACAACGGCTCTGCGCACTACATTACGGCATGCCGGAACTCCCGGTATAGAGGCATCGTCGCCCTACCGGAGGCCGCCAGGGTAGTGGCTAGTACCTTAAAATAGTCCAATACTCTTTCAAATGCGCGAGTTGAAGCTGTTGAAGTTGCAGCCACTGTTCGATGAGAGTATCCGGGCCAGCGCGTGGTCCAGGGCGGTGCCCGAGTTGTCCACCGCGGTGGAGCTGAGCTCGGACAGGCTGGTCCTGCGGACGTCTAGCAGGACGCCGTCGGTGACGTTGTTGATCATTAGGCTCCTCACCATGCGGGGCGGCCTCGTGGGCCGGGACCCGTGACCGTCTGGGGGCGCTACCGCATAGCCCCCCTGTTTACAGATACATGGTTTCACGGTGTGTGTCGAGAGCCGGGCAAGAACGTCTTTGTTCGATCGACTATAGTCGACTAATTCGGAAAGCCTTGACATGGATATAACATCTGTGCATGACCATCCCTGACGCGGGAATGCCCGGCTCGGCTGTGCCAACTATCTGGGGTAACGTGCCCCCACGGAACAAGAATTTCACCGGGCGGGCTGACATTCTCACCCGGCTGCGGGCTGGCGCGTCGAGCCGGATCACGGCCGTCTTGCCCGAGCAGGATCCGAATGATCCGTTGCCCCAGGCGGTCCAAGGCCTCGGCGGCGTGGGCAAGACCGCGATCGCCATTGAGTACGCGTACCGGTACCGATCGGACTACGACCTTGTCTGGTGGATCTCCGCCGACCAGCTGCCCTCGGTGCGCGCCGCGCTTGCGCAACTCGCTGCCCGTCTCAAGGTGGAGAGCGCGACGGCGACCGGAATCGACGGTGCCATTACTGCCGTTCTTGACGCGCTCCGGCGGGGCGACCCGTACAGCCGCTGGCTATTGATCTTCGACAACGCGGACCAGCCGGAAGAGGTTCTTGAGCTGCATTCCGCGCGGCCCGGGTGACGTGCTGATCACCTCGCGGAACCACCGCTGGCAATCCGTGTCCGCCACGGTGCCGATGAACGTGTTCACCCGGCCGGAGAGCGTAGAGTTCCTCGCCAAACGGGTAACCAAGGGCCTGTCGGAACCGGATGCCAGCCGGCTCGCGGTGCAGCTGGGCGATCTCCCGCTTGCCTTGGAGCAGGCGGGGGCCATGCTCGCGGAGACGGCAATGCCGGTGGATGAGTACCTTCGGCTGCTGCAAGAGCACGTGTCCTCGATCATGTCCGAGGGGAAATCCCCGGATTACCCGATGTCGATGACAGCAGCCTGGAAGCTCTCCGTGGACGCCCTGAAGAACCAGTTGCCGCAGGCCCAGGAGCTGCTGAGGTGCTGCGCGTTCTTCGGGCCTGAACCGATCCCGCGTGAGGTCTTCCGCCAGGGCGTGCAGCTGAGCGGCAGTTCCCTGGCGAGCGTCATTTCCGACCCGATCCTCCTGTCCCGGGCCATCAGGGAACTGGGCCGGTTCGCTCTCGTGACGCTCGACGGCCGGTCGATCTCGGTGCACCGGCTGATTCAGGCGCTGCTGCGCGACGAACTGTCCCCCGAGGAGCAGGCGGCCTACCGGCGCGACGTGCACCTGATCCTGGCCGCCGCGCCGAGCAATCCCGACGACCCTGCTTCCTGGCAGCGATACAGTGAACTGCTGCCGCATGTGACGTCGGACTTCACCGAGCTGGCTAAGTCCCAGGACCCCCGGGTGCGGGAGCTCGCGCGGAACATGATGCGCTATCTCCACCAGTCAGGCGACTACACCTCCTGCCTCGCCCTGGCCGACCGGTTCATTGAGCAGTGGACGAAGGACTCCGGGCCGGACAGCCGAGATGTCCTGGACGCACAGCGCCACCTCGGCAACGTGCTGCGACTGCTCGGGCGGTACCAGGAGTCCTCCGAGCTGACCGGCGAAATCCTCGCGAAGTCCCGCAGGATCCTGGGCGAGAACGACTCGCTCACGCTGTACCTGCGCACTTCCTACGGCGCTGACCTGCGCGCCAGGGGCGAGTTCGGGCGCGCACTCGAGCTCGACCAAGCGACGCGGGCTCTCCTTGAGGCGCAGTTCGGGACTGAGCATTTTCGAAGCCTGCGCCTGCTGTCAAGCCTGGCTCTTGACTACGGCCTGAACAGCGATTACGTGACCGCTAAGGACCTGTACCAGTACGCGTACCCGCTCATGACCCAGCGCGAGGCGGGCACCGCGCCCGCCGACCTGCTGGGTGTCTGGATCGGTCTTGCCTGGACCCTGCGCCTCCTGGGGCAGTACAGGGAGGCGCAGGACTTGCTCCAAGAGGCGCAGGATTACGCTCAGGTGACTCTGGGACTCGAGCACATCGCCTCACTACGCTGCACTAACGCGTACACGATCGTGTGCAGGAAGTTCCCGGAGGCGCGGATGGAGGCGCTGGACCTATGCCGGTCCACCTTGGATCTGTCTGGACGCCTGTTTGGCCCGGAAAACCCGGACACGCTGGCGGTCGGGGTCAGCCTCAGCAACCTGCTGCGGACCGTTAGCGACGAGCATCACGCCGAGGCACTGGCACTGGCCGAGGCTCGGCCATTAACTATCGCGAGGTCTACGGGACGGACCATCCGTACTACTATGGCTGCCTCGGCAACGTGGCGCTGCTCAAGCGCGTCATCGGCGAGCCTGACGCGGCACGGGTGCTTAACGAGGGTGCCCTGGCCGCGCTGGAGGCGAGCCTCGGCCGCGATCACCACTACACGCTCACCGTGGCCACGAACCTGGCCAGCGACTTCGCCATGCTCAGGCAGGCCAAGAAGGCCAGGGAACTTGGCGAGGACACGCTATCTCGCCTGAGCGACCTGCTCGGGGTCGATCATCCGGCCACGCTTGGCTGCGCGGCGAACCTGGCACTCGACATCATCGCGACCGACGACATCGCCGCGGGCCGGGCGCTTCAGGACGAGACGAACGCGCGTTACGCAGCTGCCCTGGGCGAGAGGAATCCTGACGCAGTAGTCGCGAAGGAAGGCGGCCGGCTCGACCCGGACTTCGACCCGCAGCCCATCTGACGTCCCTCAGGCCGCGCCCGGCGCGCTCGCGGCGGGCCCGTTGCGCGCGCGCCAGCGCGCGAGATGGGACTGCGCCTTGCGCCCGGCGATGGTGAGCGCCTCGACGGGAACAGGCTCCCGCCGCCAGTCCGCGAGAACCCGTGCCATCTCATCGGCGAAGTCCCGCCCGGCCGCGGTGAGCTGCCCGCTTGCCAGCAACGCGGCGACGGCGAGCGCTGACGTCTTCCCGCCAGCGGGCGAATTCGGCGTCCGCGCGCTGGCGGATGACGGCATCAGTGGTCGCATGCCGTTGCCGCCGCCAGAAGCCCGTCACCCCCAGGAAGGCGTACGCGCCCTGCAGCAGGCCGCTGGCGGGTCGTGGGTCGTCTCGCCAGGGCGCGTAGTAGCGCCGTCCGTCGTCGGGGTTCGTGAGCTGGACGAGATCGAGCAAGGCGCACAGCTTGAGGTGCTGCGCCTCGTGGACGAGTGTCTCCGCGCACGTATACGGGTCTGGTTGCCGGGACAGCGCCACGGTGCCGAAGGTCTCGGGAGAGCTCGTGCTGACGTAGCCGTCCTCTGGCCCCTGGTACGGGACGATCACCCGGACGAGTGCGGCGATATCGGCGGCGGTCGCCGGATCGAGCAGCTCCCATGCCGCGCGCCACATCGCGGCCAGCTCTGCCACCTGGGGCAGGGTAAGCCGCCCGGTAGTAACCCCGTCCGTCGCCGGCATGCGGAACGGGTCGAGGTCATCGATGAGGACGTTGAACCCGTCCACCCCGAATGGCCGGAGCTCTTGCCAGCCAGGTGAGTCAGGCACCAGCCGCACCCGCAGGCCGGCCGAGCGCACCTCGGCGGGACTCGTCTCGACCACCGCCGTGGCGCCCAGGGCGGCGGCGGCCCCGAGCGACGGCAAGGTCACCACGCCGTTCGTCACGGGCACCTCGATCGTCGCCGCGATCCCTGCCTTGATCGCGGCCGCCGCCGCCACCGAGGCCAGGCCGCCCAGCCGGGCGCCGGGGATCGAGTCATCACCGTGCAGCGTGTGCAGTGCCCACGCTCCCACGGACGGGTAGGTGATGATCTCATCCACCACGGCAGGGTTGAGGTGCTGCACCCGGGCCAGGAGATCACGGCCAGCCAGTGCCAGCCGGCCGTCGGGCGCGGCGGCGTCCCGTGCCTCCCTCAGCAGCCCGTAGAGCAACGTCACGTGCTTGCTGTGCTGTGCCGCCACGAGGCCCCCGATGGCCGCGGGACCACCGCCCCCCGAGGCCAGGGCGACGAACTGGTCGCTTGGCAAGACATGCGGCTCGGGCTCGCTGTTCACCCTGCCGCCTTCCTTCGCAGCCGCTCCTGAATGTCGGCCGCCACCCGGTCCCTGATATGGCCGATCAGGGCCATCAGGTCCGGGCAGTACACCGACGGGTTGGCGAACCCGGTGCCCTCGCGGTAGCGGTGGGAGTACAGGCCGCCGCCGCAGACGCGATGAATGTCGCACGCACGGCACTGCATGGCCAGCCCTCGTTCCCCGATCTGGCGGGCCGCGACCTCCGGCAAGGCGAGCGCGGCATCGAGCGAGTGCCGGGCCACGTGCAGTCCGGTCGCCGGAGCGCCGTCAAAGGCAACCCGCAGGGTATCCTCCTGGGCGATCGACCCATCGGTTTCGATGACGATCATCTGGGCCGGCGTAAGCCCCACCACCTCGGAGCTCGCCAGCCCGCCCAGGAGCAGCTGCATGATTTCCTCAAAGAGCCGCACGCGAGTTCGCGGGCTGGGATACCAGTCATCAAACACTGAGATGAGCCAGTCCGCGTATGGCGTGTCGTCCAGCCCGGGCACGCGACCCGGCGGTGGCCGGTCCCAGGTTCCATGCGGCAGGAGGAAGTCAATGCGGGGCGGTTCAAAATCGGCCAGCGCCTCGTAAGTCCGGACCGGGTCATTGCGCAGGTCGATCGTAGCGAGCAACCCACTATACAGGTCCGGAAACTTTCGCAGCCGCTCGATTGCCGCCGCCACCGCCAGGTAACTGCCGCGGCCACTCGCGAACCGGCGGTGCCTATCATGGGCCTGCGAATCTCCGTCGATGCTGACGCCTACCTGAACGCCGAGTTCGTCAAACAGCTCCAGATAGGCGGCGCTGAGGCCGACCGCGTTCGTCTGCACGGCTGCTTCTACGGCCGTTTCCGGGCCGGCGGCCACTCGCGTCGCCGTCACCAGTTGCCTAATGCGGTCACGCCCCGCGAGCAGCGGCTCGCCGCCGTGCATGATGAGCGTGATGCGCGGCAGGGCGTGTGTCCTGGCATGCTCGCCTATCCGGTGGGCCGTCAATTCCACCGTCTCAGCCGGACATTACCCGCGGCTGGCTGCGCCAGCTTTGGTCTGCCATCTCATACATGTAGCAGTAATCGCAAGCCAGGTCGCATCGGCTGTGGACTTTGACGATGAACTCACGGAACGGGTACGGGACCCAGCCGGTCGCGCGCAACGCGGAAACGTCAAGGCTCGCCGGCCATTCCAGTCCCCTGCGCGTCCCCATGGGCAGATTAAAACACGGACCTGCCTTCCGGGGCGACGCTAGTTACAGACCGGTAATCACAGGATCCTCACAAGTCGCATACGTCACTATAATCACGAGAGGGACTCCGGATGCCGAGGCCGCGGCGATACCCGGCGAGCCGCCCGCAATCGCCGCATTGGCCCCGTAATTACCGCGAATCAGGGGGCGGGCCAAGAATTTTCTCGCCGCGCGCATCGGCGGATATTGCTGCGGGCACTCGCGCGGTAACGTCAGGTGATCATTTGATAACGATTTTATTGAGTGTCGGCCAAGTGTCGGGCAACCTGGCGCATAGCGAGCGGTTCGGCTGGGTACCGTGCCTTGTGCAGGCGACAACCTCCCCGTGCGGCAACGCGGCCGCGTCGCGCCTCGGTGTATCAGACACGGGGCTAGGGAGGTCATAATTGTCGATGCCCGGAAGAGACCTCCAGGAGGCTGCGCCAACTCCCCGTCCGGCTGGACCTGCAGCCGCTGGCCACGACGATTGTGGCAGTCGGCTGCCTTGGCAGGAGCGGTTCGTCGGGAGCTTGATGGCGCGTTCCCCTGTTATTCGGGTGATAGTGGTCCGTTTGTCTGTTTTCCGGATCCTGATAGCCGGCTCATCGATATCCATGCTCGGCAGCCGGATATCCACGGTGGCCTTTCCCATGCTCGTGTTGGACCTCAACCATTCGCCATTTATCGCGGGCTCAGTGACCTGCGCGGTCGTTCTTCCGAGCATGCTTGTATACCTGCCCGCGGGTGCTCTCGTAGATGCCTGGAACCCGTGGCGGGTTATGCTCGTCACCGAAATCATTCGGGGTTTCGTAGTAGCGTTCGTCATCACTTTGCTCTTGGTTACCCACGGGCACGTCAACATATACGTCCTCATGGGCTTCATGGTGGCCGAGGAGATCCTCGAGATATTCTGGATGCTGGCCGACCGGCAGCTAATGAGCCAGGTCGCGCAGCGCAAGAAGAAGCTCGCAAGCGGCCAGGCATCCATCGAGGTTAGGAGCCACACGGCGGTGCTGGCGGGAAGGCCGATCGGGCCATGGCTGTTCGCCATGAGCAGGCTCTACCCGTTCATTGCCGATGCCGTTTCATTCCTGTTCTCGGTGATCTTTCTTGTTCTCGTCGCGGGTCGCGACCTATCCGAGGCCCCGGTGCGGGTGCACCGGAAGCGACGCCTGTGGCGTGAGATCGCCGACGGGTTCGGCTGGCTGAAGGAAAACTGGGGCGCGGGAATCGCCATGGGCCTCATGTCGTTCACGACCCTGATCGCGCAGGCGTTGATTATGATGTTCCTCGCTGAAGCGCATGATAAGCAATTGTCCACGGCCGCCGTCGGGGTAGTGTTGGCCGCCTCGGGCGCGGGCGGTGCCATCGGGGCGGCCGTCGCGAGGAAATCGCCTGGCTGGATTAAGCCGGGCTGGATCAAACGGAACTGGCTACGGCGCACCGGTACTGGCTGCGAATTCAGCTGTGCCTGTGGAGTGTCGCCCTGATCTTGCTGGCGGTAGTCGGCCTCCGGTTCTCCTGGTGCATCGCGATCGTCATGCTGATCCTTGGCATCACCGGCTCGATAAGTAATATTGAGTTTGGTGCTTACCTGGTGGTAAAGGCTGGCGACAAGCTGGCGAGGGTGACTAGCATCGGGCAGGTCATGGTCATCGGGGCCTGTGGCATCGGCCCGTTTCTTGGTGGTAGCGCCATTCAGGGCCTAGGCGTCCGGGGGGCGGCTATTCTGTTCCTTTTCCTTGTGCTGATAGGCGCTGCCGTGGCCTTTCAGATCCCGCGGATGTCGGTCGAGGACCTCGCGGATGAGCTCGTGGACGATGCTGTCGAATCGGCGGCCGTTTCCGGGGCCACTTCTTCTGAAGAGGTCGTGGCGCCCTCGGTGGAAGTCATGGAGGCCGCCGGGCAGCCTGGATTTGGCCGCATCGAGCCGCAGATTTTCGCGCATTCCGGTAAATCTTCGTAGCTGACAAATAGTCGACCATTGACGATAGCTGACAAATAGCTATTGACCTGCGGTTTTTCTTGTTGCAGCTTCCTGCAATTTTGCACGCAGCCATCCGGCGCCCATCCGGAGAGAGGTTTCCGGATGAGTCCGGAAGATCCCGGAAGGAATAGAATGGGATCGTTCCGGATGTGTCCGTGATCGCGCACGAGAGAGCAGCGAGGCGAGCTTTTATGGGTTCCGACAAGTCATCGGTCGCCATGCGCTTCGCGCACGACTTGAGGGAGCTACACCAGCGTGCGGGCAGGCCGAGTTACTCCAACCTGGGACGGGTAAGCCGGCATCGGCTCCGCCGGGCGACCATGAGCGACATCCTCAACGGCAACCGGGTCAACCTTCCAGAGTGGCGGTTCGTCGCGATGTTTGTTGAGGCATGCCACGGGGCGGCCGCGGAGAGCGGACTCGACACGCGTGACCTAGGGTCGCTAGCCGACTGGAAACAGCACTGGGACAGCGCCAGCAATGGCGTCATTGACGCCCGGTTTCCCAGTGGCGGGCAACCAATTCCGATTGGGCAGGATCCTGGCCCGGGCATAGCGGGGCGGGGTGCCACCGACGATGCCCGCGGCCCTTCCATCTGGGGTCCGGTGCCACCGCGGCTCACGGACTTCGTGGGCAGGCAAACCTGGCTAGCCGACCTCCACGGGCTGCTCGTCGGCGGTAAGGCCAGCCCGGTGGCTCTTCAGGGCCTGTTCGGAGTCGGGAAGACGCAACTCGCGACTGAGTATGCCTACCGGTACGCAAGCTTCTACGACCTGGTCTGGTGGTTGCCCTGTGACGATCCCGGCTCCGCGCAACGCGCGATGACCGAGCTGCGGGCGCGGCTCGGGCTGCCTGACGCGGCGCCGGAGGCGGCCGACGGCGGGTATGGCGAGCTCTTTGACCGGCTGCGCCAGGGGACGCCGCCGCCGAGGTGGCTGCTGGTCTTCGACGACGCGGACGAGCCCGATGAGATACGGCACCTCCTTCCGCTGATGGGCGGCCATGTTCTCATCACCACGCGGAACAGCAGCTGGGAGGCAACCGGAGAGATGCTGGAGCTTGACGCGTTCACGAGGCAGGAGAGCATCGAGTTCCTGCACCGCAGGATGCCAAGGTGCAATCCGGTCGACGCGCACCGGATCGCCGAGGCGGTAGGCGACCTTCCGCTGTTCTTGGAGCACGCGGCGCAGACACGACTCGGGACCGGCGAGTACCTGGCGCGGCTAGGGAGCAACCCGCTGGAACTGCTGGACAGCCAGCCCTGCGACTACCCGGCGTCGGTGGCCGGGCAGTGGAGGCGGAGCCTCGACTGGCTGCGCGGCCAGACCCCTGACGCGCTGGATCTCCTCAGTTGCCTGTGCTTCCTCGGGGGCGCGCCGATTCCGCGCGAGGCACTGGAGCGGGCGAGCTACCTTCAAGGAGCATCGATCCATGCCCTGCTGCAGGACCCGATCCGACGCAACAGGGCGATCATGATGCTTCGAAGGGCCGGCTTGCTGCGCGTCGATGCCGACCTCCGGACCCTGACGGTCCATCAGGGCGCTAGGTACATCGTCCGGGAGATGGTTACCAGGGCGGGCACCAATGCCGCGCATCGGTCGCGGCGCGACGCGCAACTGCTGCTCGCGGCGGCCGACCCGCTCAACCCCGAGGACCCGCTTAACTGGCGAGGCTACGAGCAACTGCGCGAGCACGCCGCCGAGGCGGACCTCGAAGGCTGCTCCGACGAGGCGGCGCGTCGGCTGGTCATCAACCTGGTGCGGTTCCTGAACGCGTCAGGGGATCCGCGCGGTGCGCTCAGCCTGGCCGATGGTGCGCTCAGCCGATGGGCAGGAGAACCGGCGCCGGGCGAGCTCACGCAGGCCACCGCCGCCTATAACGGATGCCTGGCGATGCGGCAGGCAAGAGTGGACGCGCTGTTCGCGTGCGGGCATCACTCGCAGGCATCCCAGTTCCAGCAGGACACCCTGGACCTCATGCGGTCAACGCCCGGCGACTGGGGCGACGAGGTCGTCCTTCTCGGTGCCCTATCCGGTGCCCGCTTGCGCGTGCTCGGGAGATTCGCGCAGGCCCTGCAGGCAGACCTGGAATCACGCGACAAGCACGAGGCGAGGTTCGGCCGCGATCATCCGTACTGTTTCGCGGCGGCCACCGCCGTCATCCTCGACCTCGCTCTGACGGGACAGTTCGCCGGCGCGGTGCGGGAGGCCAGGCGGGTACACGACGCCTGCCACGCATTCCACAATGACGACGCCTATCCGGCGGTCCTTTTCCAGCGCAACGTGCTCGCCCGCTGCCTCTGGCTGAACGGGCAGCGGGACCAGGCCACCGACATGATGGCGGACGTGCACGCCGGCTATCAGGCACTGGGGGATGCCGGGGTTCTTGACCAGCGCCACCTGTGGCGACTGGCCCATGAGACCGACTTCGCGGTCATCAGGCGAGACAGTGGCGCGAAGGGGCCCGACCTGGCCGTCCTGGAAGGCGACATGCAAGAAGTTCGCCGGCGATCCTGGCGCACGCTTGGCCCGGATCATCCCCAGACTCTCGCCGCCACCGTAGTGCTGGCGTCGATCCTGCGGCGGCTTCCCCACCGGCAGGGCGAGGCGGTTCGGCTGCTCGCCGATGCCGAGCGACGATACCGGAAGGCACTTCAGGACCACGCCTTTTCTCATGCGTGCAAGGGGTACCTGGCCGTCGTGCGCCGGCAGGCGGCGATCGGCGACCCGCAAGAGACCGCCGAGGGCTCGGCCGCCGACCTCGAAGGCGTGATCGCCCGGCTCACGGACCTGGTCGGGGATGACCACCCGCTGACCCTTGACGCGAGGAGCGCCCTGGCGGCCGTGCGATCCGCCGACGGCGACCCCGCGCGGGTCGCCGACTTCACGCCGCTGCCGCTCTAAACGCCTGCCGTCCTCACCCCACCTCGGGTGACCCGCGTGGATTGCGAGACTGACGGGAGGCATGTTCAAAAGCTCAAGAGAAGGGGAATGTAGGGCGAAACCAGCTCTTTACGGACAACCAGCGTTTATATGCCCATGCAGGGGCGTTACTCAAGGTTCCCTCAAGGAGCCATGGAACGATCACCAGGGTTCGAGGCGTTGAGGGCCGTAGGGGAGGGCCTCGCGAAGGAGGTGCGTAATGCCAGTGCCGATCCAGGCAGGACTCGTCCAGGCAGCGCAGGGCACGGCAGTGCCCTCTCAGGAGGCGGATCCGGAAGCCCCGGCGCCCTCGGGCCGGTTTCCGCGCCGACGCGAGCCAAACAAGCCCAGCCCAAGCCGGCGAGAGCCAGGCCAGCGCGCGGCCGCTGGGCCGGGGGCGGCGGCAGGGCGGCCGCGCGGTACCGGTTCCCCGCGCGGACGCTGCACCTTGTCGACATAGAGAACCTCGCGGGCACCGCCATCCCCAGCCGGCTCCAGGTCATGGACGTCCAGGACCGGTACGCCAGGCGCATGGTGCTCGGCGTCGATGACCAGGTAATCATGGCCTCCAACCACCTCGCCCTGGTGAACGCGGCGCTAGGCTGGCCCCGTGCGCGGTACCGGGTCAGGTCAGGCCCGGACGGCGCCGACCTTGAATTGCTGGACGTCATAGAGTACGAGAACGTCGCCACGCGGTTCACGCACGTGGTGATCGGCTCGGGTGACGGGGTGTTCGGCCGCGCGGCGCAGGGACTGAGCGCGGGCGGCGTCTGGGTGACGGTGGTGAGCAGGCTGGGCAGCCTGTCGCCGTCCCTGGCCCGCGCCGCCAGGGACGTGATCTACCTTGACGCGCCCCTGGACACCACCCGGACGCGCGTGGGCGAGGCGGCATAAAAGGCGGTACAAGGCAGGGATAGGGAGGCTGCTGCCGGCTTGCGAGGAGCTGACGGGTACGACGCGGTCGTCGTCGGGTCCGGGCCCAACGGCCTGATTGCGGCCGTCACCCTAGCCGAGGCCGGCCAGCGCGTCCTGCTCGTGGAGGGCGCGCGCGCATTCGGCGGCGGGCTGCGCAGCGCCGCCAGCACGCTGGACGGCTTCACCCACGACGTGTGCGCTACGGTGCTCCCGCTGGCGCTCGCCTCGCCCGCCTTCCGAGACCTCCGCCTGCCCGTCGAATGGGCGCACCCGGCGGTGCCCGCCGCGCATCCGCTGGACGGCCAGGACGCGGTGCTCATCCACCGCGACCCGGCGCGCACCGCCGCCGGGCTGCGGTCCGGACGCGAGGGCCTGGCAGGCGACCGTCGGCGCGACCGCCCGGGGCGGCGAGGCGCTGGTGGACGCGCTGCTGTCCCCGCTGGAGTGGCCGCGCGCGCCGCTGCCCGCGCTGGCACGGTACGGGGCACTCGGGCTGCTGCCCGCGGCCGCGCTCGCGGCGGCGGCCTTCCGCGGACAGCGGGCCAGGGCGGCGCTCGCGGGCATGGCCGCGCACTCGATGCTCGACCTGCGCGCGCCCATCACCGGCGGCTACGGGCTGCTGCTCGCCGCCCTCGCGCACCAGGTCGGCTGGCCGCTGGTGCGCGGCGGCTCGCAGCGGCTCGCCGATGCCCTCGTCGAGCGCCTGCGCGCCCACGGCGGCGAGGCGGTATCCGGCTGCCGCGTCCGCTCGCTCGCCGACGTGCCCAAGGCCCGCGCCGTGCTGCTCGACCTCACGCCGCGGCAGGTCCTTGAAGTAGCAGGGGGCCTGCTGCCCGCCCGGTATGCCCGGCGGCTGGCCGCCTACCGGTACGGGCCGGGCGTGTTCAAGCTGGACTGGGCGCTGTCGGGCCCGGTCCCGTGGCGGGACCCGGCGGTCGGCGCGGCCGGCACGGTGCACCTGGGGGGAACGCTGGCGGAGATCGCCGCCAGCGAGGCGGACGTCGCCAGGGGCGCGATTCCGGCGCGGCCCTACGTGCTCGCCGTCCAGCCCTGCGCCGCTGACCCTTCCCGCGCCCCGGCAGGCAAGCACGTCCTGTGGGCCTACTGCCATGTCCCCAACGGCTGCGCCGCGGACCTGACGACCGCGGTTGAGGACCAGGTGGAGCGGTTCGCGCCCGGCTTCCGCGATCTGGTGCTCGCGCGGCACGCCATGACCACCGCGGACTTCGAGACGCACAACCCGAACCTGGTCGGCGGCGACATCGGCGGCGGATCGGCCGCCCTGTCGCAGTTCCTGCGCCGCCCGCGGTACTCCCTCCGCCCGTGGGCGACGCCCCTGCCGGGGCTCTACCTCTGCTCGGCGGCCACCCCGCCGGGGGCCGGGGTGCACGGCATGGGCGGCTACCAGGCCGCGCGCCTGGCGCTCGCGGCCCACCACCACTGACCACAACGTACTCGCCAACGCGAGTCCACCCCGGGCACTCGCCTCCTTCGCCGCAGGCGGACGATAGGAAGCGACCGCATCGCAAGACCGTCTCTGGAGAGGACCCTCGTGGCAGGTAAGGCAACATCCGCCGGAACGTTCACCATGGGCGACCTGACCGTCACCCGCATGGGCTACGGTGCCATGCAGCTCGCCGGCCCGGGCGTCTTCGGCCCGCCGAAGGACAGGGACGCCTGCGTGGCCGTACTGAGAGCGGCGGTGGACGCGGGCGTCAATCACATCGACACCAGTGACTACTACGGGCCGCAGGTCACTAACCAGATCATCAAGGAGGCCCTGTACCCGTACCCGGACGACCTGGTCATCGTGACCAAGGTCGGGGCGGAGCGGGACGCGAACGGCGGATGGCCGCATGCCCGGCGCCCGGACCAGCTACGCCAGCAGGTCGAGGGGAACCTCCGCAACCTCGGCGTGGACGCGCTCGACGTGGTCAACATGCGGTTCGGCGGGTTCGACGCGCCCGAGCCAGGGCCGGTCGCCGAGCAGGTCGGCGCGCTGGCGCAGATGCAAAAGGAAGGCATGATCAAGCACGTCGGCCTCAGCACCGTCGACGCCGGGCAGGTCGCCGAGGCGCAGTCGATCACCCCGGTCGTCTGCGTGCAGAACCTCTACAACATCGCCCGCCGGGCCGACGACGCCCTCATCGACGACCTCGCCCGGCAGGGCATCGCCTACGTGCCGTACTTCCCGCTCGGCGGCTTCAGCCCGCTGCAGGACGCGACCCTGGAGGCGGTCGCGACCCGGCTGGGCGCCTCGAAGCTGGTCGTCGCGCTCGCCTGGCTGCTCAAGCGCTCGCCGAACATCCTGCTCATCCCGGGCACCTCCTCCGTTGCTCACCTGCACGCAAACATCGCCGCCGTCGACCTTGTCATCCCCCAGGAAGAGCTCGCGCAGCTGAACGCCATCGGCTGAGGGCCGCCTCAACCAGGTGCCTGAGACCCCGAAAGGACTCTCGCGATCCACCTGCCCGCTCAAGGCTGCCCGAAATTGACCGACAGCCAGGTGTGCCCGGTACGAACGGTGAACTGGCTGGTCAGCGGCCCCGTCGCGGTGACGGGCTGCAGCGTGAAGGTGGCGGTGGCCGCGCGATAGCCGCCGTCCCAGGCGCGGACCTCGGCCGCGACCTCACGCGCGAGGTCCGCCCCACGCGGGCCGTGGCCGATCACGCCGACCTCCCGCGGCCAGCGCCTGTGCTCGCGGAAGGCGATATAGGCCAGGCTCCCGGCGTCGGTGGTCGCGACGGTGCCCCAGGTGGGCACCGGCCGGACCAGGCCCGAGCTGATCGCCTGCTGCCGCGCGCTCATCCGGGACACGGCGTTGCGCAGGGTGCACGCCAGCCACAGGAACAACCACTGCGCGGACCCTTCTCCCAGCGTCACGCCGGTCCATTCCGCCGTGCCCGCCCCGCTCAGGACTCCCCGCAGGGCATGGTCGTCGATGTCCTGGTCCTCGTGCGCGGCGATGGTGACGGTGTCGTCGGGCGTCAGGGGAACGACCCGGGCCGGGTCGTTGGCCTCGCCGCCGCGCAGCGGCATGAAGCTGCACATCTCGCTGGACACGCCGCGCCAGCGGGGGGTGCCCGGCCACGACTCGTCCCGCTCGAAGGCGATCGACCGGGTGATGCTGCCGCGGATACGCAACGGGACCACGAGCCGGCCGGCCGGGGCCAGCTGGTCAAGCCAGGCGAGGGGAAGGTCCCACACGCCGACGGTCGCGATCACGCGATCGTAGGGTGCCCGGTCACGGTAACCGAGCGCCCCGTCGCGCAAGACGACGTCAACGTCCGGATAGCCCGCCGCGCGCAGCGCGGTGCTGGCGTTCTGCGCCAGGTCGGCGTCCACGTCGATCGTGGTGACATGGCCTTCCGGCCCGGCCAGGTGGGCCAGCAGGGCCGCGTTGTACCCGGTGCCCGCGCCAATCTCCAGGACCTGGTGGCCCGGCTCGACACCGAGCTGCTCCAGCATGAGCGCGACGATCGACGGCTGGGACGCGGCGCTGATCGGGGCGTCCTGGGAGTCCCTCTTGGTCAGCACCACGTCGTTGGCGTATGCGCGAGGCAGCGGGACGCCAGGTACGAACAGGTGCCTGGGCACCGCCCGCAGGGCCGCCTCGACCGGACCGGAGCGCAGGCACTCCCTGGTCCTGAGCTCGGCGACGAGCGCGTCCCGCAGGCGCGTGGCATCGGCGTCGCGTTCCGTCTCCGCGTCCGCCATCTCGTTGCGGGCTATCTCCACCTACTGAACGTAGCTGAGGAAGGCGGCGAAAAGAATCACGCGGAAAGTTGTTGTCGCCTGGCGACCCGGATCCTCTTACAGGTGAAGGACGGGCCAGCGGGGACGCCGGGCGGGTGCACGAGGGGGGCATCCGGCCGGTGACCCCGCTCGGGCGAGCCGCCTCCGGCCGCGGCGTCACGGCATTACGGCTCAGCACCGGGGAACTCGACCGGATCCGGGAATTCTTCACCGCCGGCTCGACCTGGACGGTCAACGACGTGGCCAATGGCTTCCGGCCCAGCGCGGCCGGGCGCGTTCCTCCTTGAGGTCGACCCCGAGGCGGGCAAGGCGCTCGCGCTCAAGGAGTAGATGGACAGCGACTACGCGCACTCCGTCTCCGCCCCCACGGATGCCGGGGCCCCCGACGCCAGGCACGCCGAGCAGCTCAAGAGCCTCGGCCACGAGGTATAAGGTCCGGCATCCGCGCCCCAACGGACCCGTCAGGCGTCCCCGCGCCCGGCCCGGAGGCGGCACCGAGCACGCCGCCATGCCTGGTACGCTTGGCCTAGCCTACGGGCAAAGGGGCTATAGCGCAGTCCGGTAGCGCACCTCGTTCGCATCGAGGGGGTCAGGGGTTCAAATCCCCTTAGCTCCACACTTCAAGCGCAGGTCAGCAGCAATTTTCGAACTTGCTAACCCGTCCTCAAGATCATTTGAGGGGCAGGATGTGGGCAGGGACCAGCTGGCAGAGGGCGGTCCCGGACGGCATGATTCGGCCCGTGCGTTACGGTGCTCGCTCGGATCCAGGGCGCGGTTTTGAACCGAGGCTGCCATGCATGCTTACGCCTCGGCCGGGAGCTTGAGCGCATGCCTCGACGAGGTTGAGGCGTTCCGTTTACTGCACGGCAGCAGGGATCGCTGGCGTGGAACAGGCTTAGCGACTCATCGGCCGGCACGCGATAGGTGTTGCCAGCGATGCGCGGAATGGATGGCCGTGCTCTCGCCCCGGGCAGGCGCGATCCGCCGAAGTCCCCTTAACGCGCCGGGGCGAACGTCAGCGGCGGTTGCGATGCGGGGATTCGCGCTGGTGCGGGACTGCCTGATCGATGGTCTCGTCGGCGTGCAGGAACCGGAGGAGCTCGGCGACCGGCACGCGGTAGGTCGCGCCGACGCGGCGGACCGCGACCGGGAACTCGTCTCGTTTCGCCAGTTCATACGCCTTGGTCCGGCCGATGCCGATTGCGGCGGCGGCGGCGAGCAGGCTGACCGTCGGCGGCCCGCTGCGAAGCTGGCTGATGGTGGGGGCTTCCATCCTGAATTCCTCCTGGCTGGGCGTCCGCAAGCGGAAGGTCTGGGGGAGCTTCTGGAGTGGCGAGCTGGCAGGGTTCGGCCGCTGCGAAGTCCTGTCGCCGTTGCGTCTGTCGCCGGGAAGAAGGCCGCCGGGTGGTCGCGCACGTCGAGCACCCGGGACCTTAGAAGCAGGGCGTGGGCGGCTGCCGGTGCGGGCGACTGGGCCGCGAGGCGGCCGGGGGCTGCGGTCGACGTGGCGATCGCATGCCCTCGGAACGCGAACCGCGAACCGCGAACCGCGTTGCGCAGGCGTCTGCCTCGCGCTCTTCTTCCGGCGCGTAGCGCGACGTCGTGAGCGATGCGGAGACCTTGCCCGGGGCGAGGCGGGGGAACACCGTCTTGAGGAGATGGTCGTCGGGAGCGCCCTGGTGCCCGCACAGCAGGTGCGCGAGATGGTGGGCGATAGCCTGCAACTGATCCGTGGGGCTGTCGGCCTGGCTGGCCATCATCACGTCCGTCGTCTCTGTCTCGATCAGCAGCGTGCTGCCCTTCGGCACTGGTGCTGGTGCCATCACGAGCGGCCGTCCGCGCTCGCGCTCGACAGCGGCCCTGAGGTCGTCCAGGCTCCCGGGGAGCGCGATCGGGTCCAGGCTGAGGGGGGTAGCGGGCATTGGCATCGCCTCCTGGACCAGTGGTAGCACTGCCCCGCATGCTCACTTCAAGGTAAGTCCACGCTCATGACCGGAAAGCTGCCGCACTGAACTGCTGTGACTTTTCAGCGGAGCTGGCCATTTTGGGGCTACTTGGCCACAGGGCCGTCAAGACGAAATCGCTCTGCGCGATGGTTGTTGTCCCGCTACGCGAGATGGTGGTCGCGGGCGTAGCGGATCGCGTCGGTGCGGTTGGCCGATCCGGTCTTGGCGAAGATCCGGTTGATGTGGGTCTTGATGGTTTGAGTGCTGATGTAGAGCTCGGCGGCGATGGCGGGGTTCGTCATGCCCCGGGCGATCATGGCGAGGATCTCGGCCTCGCGCAGGGTCAGCCCGTCGGGCAGTTTCTGCCCGGGCAGGTTCTCCGGTCGGGATCCTGCGGCGGCGAGCAGCGCGGCACGGGCGGCGGGGTCGATGACCGACAGGCCGGTGGCCGCACTACGCAGCGCCTGGACGATGTCGGCGCAGTCGGCGTCCTTGGTGAGGTAGCTGCGCGCGCCAGCCTGGAGGGCGGCCAGCACCGACGTGTCGTCGACGTAGGTCGTCAGCACCACGACGGCGACGTCGGGGTGCTGCTCGGTCAGCCGGCGGGTGGCCCCGATCCCGTCGAGCACGGGCATGTGCAAGTCGAGGAGGATCGCGTCGGGACTCTTCTCGGCGACGAGCCGGACGGCCTCCTCGCCGTTGGCCGCGGCGGCGACCACCTCGATCTCGGCGACCGTGCCAAGCAGAGCCACGAGTCCTTCACGCACGCTTGCCTGGTCGTCGGCGACGACGATGCGCAACGGCAGGGTCATGTCGTGCTGCCCGGTCACCGGGGAATCCTTGCCTCGACGGTCCAGTCGCTGCCGTTCCGTCCCGTGCTCAGTGTGCCGCCTGCGAGGAGGAGCCGTTCTCGCATCCCGGCGAGCCCGTATCCGCCGTTGACCGTCGCCAGTTCGGGTTCGTGGTCGCCAAGGGCGTCCTCGCCCAGGTGGTTGATTACCGCAAGGCTGGTGTGGGTGTCGGCATAGTCGAGGCGGATGCCCACGGGTTGGTGCGGGGCGTGCTTGGCGGTGTTGACCAGGGCCTCTTGCGCGGTCCTGGTCAGGGCGAGCCCGGCATCGGGCGGCAGCGGACGCGGCTCGCCGCTGACTTCGAAGGTCACCTGGGCACCGTGACGGCGCTGGTGCTCGGCGCTGAGCTTGGCCAGCCCGTCCTGGAGGGGCCGGGTCTCGCCGCGCAGGGCGTGCACGGCCCGTCGGGTCTCGCTGCAGCCCGTCGGTGGCCAGCCGACGAGCCTGGGCCAGGAGTTCCACCGCCCGTGCCTCGTCATGCTGCGTGGTGAGAACGGCCTGGGCGGCCTGGATCTGCAGCCCCAGGGCGCCGAGGGAGTGGGCGAGCACGTCGTGGATCTCCCGGGCGATCCGGGCGCGCTCATCCAGCGCCGCCACCTTGGCCCGCTCCTCTGCCACCTTGGCCTGCTCCTCGCGGAGCTGATCCGCTTTGGCGAGCAAGGCCGCCGACTGCTGGGCCTGCACCTGATGCGCCAGCAGGCTGCGCCCGACCGTCCAGGTGACGATCAGGACGGCGGGGTGTTCGAGGGTGGTTATAGCGGTCGCGCCCAGCAGCCCCAGTACCTCGCAGCCGAGTATCCCCAGGCCCACCACGCTCAGCCCGGCGGCCAGGCTGGTGCCGCTTGCCGCCATCAGCGCGGCGAGGACCGCCTGAATCTCAAACTCTCCGCCGACAGGTGTGGCCGCTGCCATGCTGCACGTCACCGTGACGGCCGCGAGGGCATACGGCAGCAGGAAGGCATACGGAAGGCGGGCCGACGGCCGGAGGTCAGCCGGTGCCCACAGCACCAACTGAACGGTCGACGCGGCAACCGCGGCGATCACCAGGGTGATCACCAGGTCGTGCCAGGCAGCCGGCCAGGGTCGGCTGAAGCTGACAAATGCCACGATAACCAGCAGGGCGGTACGAACCGTCAAGTTCGCGACTCGTAGCACAATTTTCATTATCGCTCCGAGACGGCTCGGCTGATAGCCGAAGGACACGACTGACGGTAAGAGCGCAGCAGCACCAGGTCACCAGCCCGCGGGTGGAACTCCGGTATGAGATCTCGCCCCGCGGCTCACACCGGGACTCCACCCGGACCCGGGGAAATCTACCCGGCGGGCAGGCGCTCCGGTCCCCGGCAAGCGCGATGGTTGGGCCAGGAACCGACCATAAGGAGCCGTCAGATGCCCACTGCCCGCCGAACGAAGCGGCCTGTCTCGGGCAGCCGGTTCGCCAGAACGCTGCGCCGACTGCGCTGGCCAATGATGATCGCCTGGCTGATCGCCATCGTTTTCCTGTTCCCGCTCGCTAACAGCCTGTCCCGCGTGACCAACAACAGCAACGCGGCCAACCTGCCCGCCTCGGCCCCCTCGACGCGTGTCATCGCGCTACAGCTCCAACAGGCCTCCCATGATGGCCCGGGCCAGCCGCAGACCGACACCGCGTTCGTGGTGTTCGCCCGCGGCAAGGGCCTGACCGCCGCGGATATGACCGCGATCACCTCGGCCCGAGCCGCCGTCGGAGGCCTGGCCAGGCAGGTGACCGGGCTCACCGCGCCTAGCCCGGTCCAGCGGCCGGCCGACGGGCAGGCCGCGCTGTTCACGGCGAACGTCACCGCACCAGCGAACAGCCAGGCCAGCGCCGACACGGCCGCGGTGCGGGCGATCCGCGGGGTAGTGGGCGGCCCGGCCAGCCGTGCGGGCGACGGCCTGCAGGTCGAGGTGACCGGGTCGGCCGCATTGACCGCCGACACCGGCATCCCGACCACGACCATCCTGGAACTCACCGCGCTGGTGATCGTCGCGCTGGTGTTCTTCGTGGTCTACCGCAGCCCACTGCTGTGGTTCTTTCCCCTGCTCGGCGCGGTGGCGGGCATCCAAGTCGCCCAGGCAGGCGCCCACGGCCTGGCCAGCGCCGGGCTCACCGTCAGCCCGCTGTCGGCCGACATTCTCATCGTGCTGGTCTTCGGCGCCGCGGCCGACTACGCGCTGCTCCTTGTTCATCGTTACCGCGAAGAGCTGTGCCGCCACGCCGCGACCGAGGACGCGATGGCCGCCGCGCTGCGCCGCACCCTGCCGACCCTGCTCGCCTCCTCCGGCACGGTCACCGTCGCCATGATCTGCCTCCTGGCCGCGCAGTCGGCCTCGCTGCACGGCCTGGGCCCGGTCGGCGCCGTGGGCATCGTTTCGGCCCTGCTCGCCCAGACCACCTTCCTGCCCGCGCTCTTGCTGGTCCTCGGGCCGGCGGCCTTCTGGCCCCGCGTCCCAAGGGCCGGGCAGGCCGACCGCGGGGAATCCCGCTTGTGGTCGGGCATTGGCACCCGGGTCGCCCGGCACCCGGTCCGGGTCGCGCTCGCGGCCGCGGTCCTGCTCGGCGCGGCCTGCGCCGGGCTCGCCGCCCTGCGCATCGACAACAGCAACCTCGCCCAGGTAAAGGGCAATCCCGGCAGCGTGGCCGGCGCGCAGCTAGTCGACGAGCACTTCCCGGCCGGCCTCCTCGACCCGGTCGTGATCCTTGCCCCGCCGGACCGGGTCAGAGCCGCCGCCACGGCGGCCCGGGCCACCCCAGACGTCGCGGCGGTGCTGCCGGCCACACCGGTGGAGGGCTACGCCAGCTACCTCGTCATCACCTCCGTCCCGCCCTACGGGGCGAGCGGGCATGCCGTGATCGTGCACCTGCGCCAGCGACTCGACAGCGACGCGCCGGGCTCGCTGGTGGGCGGGGATCCTGCCGTCCAGTACGACATCACCCAGGCCTCCGCGCACGACGCCCTGGTGCTTATCCCGCTGCTGCTGGTGGTAATCCTGGTCGTCATCGCCCTGCTCTTGCAGGCGGTCGTCGCTCCCCTGGTACTGGTCGCCACCACCGCGCTCAGCTTCGCGGCCTCGTTCGGGCTGTCGGACCTGCTGTGGCGCTACGGGCTTGGCTACTCCGGCATCGAGTCGCAGGTCCCGGTGTACATCTTCATCTTCCTGGTCGCGCTCGGCGTCGACTACAACATCTTCCTGGCCGCCCGCATCCGGGAGGAAGCCCGGTACCTGGGCATCCGAAATGGCACCCTGCGCGGGCTCAGCGTCACGGGAGGCGTCATCACGGCCGCCGGCGTCGTCCTCGCCGCCACCTTCGCCGCCCTTATCCTGGAGCCCACGGTCTACCTCACCGAGGTCGGGACCGCCGTGGCCATCGGCGTCCTGCTCGACACCCTGCTCGTGCGCACGGTGCTAGTCCCGGCTTCCCTGCTCACCATCGGCGAGCGCGTCTGGTGGCCGACGCGACCAGGCCGCCAGGTAGCGCTCGTCACGGCCGACCGTGACCCACTCGAGGTTTAGCCCAGGAAAATCATCAGCTCCGCCCGCAACGGTCACGGTGAGCACCCGGGCGCCAGTAGTAGGGAACACGAGGCCTCTGGCCAAGAATTATGCAAACTTGGACCAAGTGGCCAACCACTACGCAAAATCACCGGGCTGTCGCGCATGATGCGTGTACACCCTCGGACGGGTTCTCACAGGTCACAACCGAATGTCCCGCGCCCATGTGGCCAACTAGCCGCAACGTAGTGGCCATCTTCACCGCAAAGTCACAACTGTGACACCCAGCTATAGATGGCGGTTCCAAGGCATAGATGGCGGCTGGTTGGCGGCATCTATGCCGGTGGCGCCGAAGTGTGATGGAGCACGCTAAACGATCTTCAATTGCGAGGGCTACAGGGGGTGTGAGGTCGAGCCGCGTTCCGGCCAGGAAGCCCTCGATGAGGCCTGGGCGGTATTGCATGCGCCGCAGCCGGGTCTTGACCAGGCTGGTGAGCTGGGCGATGTCGCGTTTCACCAGGTTGGCCAGGGAGCGCTTCAGGTGCGGCCAGAGGGACTCGACCGGGTTGAGCTCGGAGGCGTAGGCCGGGAGCTGGAAGACTGTCAGCCAGTCCCGGGCCGCGACCAGGGCGCGCATCGCCCGGCTGACGCGGGTATTCAAGTTATCCCAGATCAGAACGATGGGGCCGCCGAGTTGCTGGCGGGCGGCGTCCAGCAGTCGGACGTACCCGGCCTCGGTGAAGCCCTTGCGCTTGTCCCCGTGCCGGCCGGCGTGGATGCGGAAGACCAGCCGGGGCTGCTGCCCGTCCTTCACTGCGATCAGCGCGGCCAGCGAGACTCGCCTGTTGCTGCCGCCAGTCACCGTCACGATGGACGTGCGCCCGCGGCGGCCCCAGGTCCGGCCCCTCGGCGGCCTCAGCCCCTGCCCGGACTCGTCCTCGAAGACCAGCCACGCGCCCTGCTCCGCGACGGGGCTTTTATGACGGGCCATGTCTCCTGCCTCCAGGCGGCGATGGCCACCTCGTCCCGCTCGGCCGACCGCCGGGCCGGCACCTGGACGCTCCACCCCATCCGGGGCAGCAGCACGTCGATCCCGGCCAGCGTGTACTCGACCTGGAACCGCTGCCTGACCAGGTCCGCGACCCGGGCCAGCGTCCAGCACTGATCCTGCCACCCCCCACACCGCCAGGCCGGCGTCCAGCGCCGCCTCCAGCTCGGCGACCTGGGCCTCGGTGAGCTTGCACTTGGCCTCGCCCGCACCCTTAGAGGCCAGGGCCTCCCGGCCTCCGGCCGCCAGCGCCCGCCGCCACCGGTTCGCCGACATTCGCGACACCCGCAGCCGCCGGGCGATCTCCTGGTCCCGGCCTCGATCAGATCCGCCGCCTTGAGCCGCACCCGCTCCCGGCGGGCACGCTCCGCAGCGGTCAGCCCGCCGCCATCGGGATCCCTCATGACACCGGCTTACCTCGATCGGGCCATAATCACCAGAGGCCGTAACCTCCGCCTTTGAAGATCGTTTAAGTTAGTTACGTTTCTTATTAAAATCATTGTGATCAATAAACTTCAATGCAGCCAGCTGGTCGGCCGCAAACTGGCCACGGAAAGGGTAGGGAACGGGCATTGCGCGGCCGGGGCGACACTATACTTTCCGCATGACGAATGCTGCGCCAGCGGACGACTGGCCGGTTAATCCCCAAGTGAACGACGTATACGTCAATCCGGAGGACAAGCTTTTTTACTTCTGGGACGGGACTGCCTGGCGGAGCTACGTTCCTCCGCCCGAGTTCCCTGACGAGGATCCGCCCCCGATCTTCCTGATGAAGGGCAGATAGTGTCAGAGACCGCGCCAGGCGGCGCGTTCACGGCGCTGCCATCGCCGCTCGAAGCGGTTGACGATCTGCGCTCGGTGGCGAAGTGGACGCTGGCGGCCGAGGGCGCCGTGGGCGCCGCGCTGATCAGCGGCGGGCCGCTGCTGGCGGTGGGCCAGGTGCACGGGATCCCACACGCCGTCATCGCCGGGCTCGGCCTGCTGGTGGCGCTCGGCGGAATAGCGATCTCGATCTGGTCGACGACCAAGGTCCTGACGCCTCGTTTGACAACGCCTGCCATGCTGGCCTCGCCCGCGCTGGCCGGGTTCAGGGAAATCGTCGACGGGTCGCCCGAGTTCTTCTTCGGGGTCGTCGCGGCCAATACGCAGGAGCCTCGTGCGTTACCAGGTGCTCGCGGTGAGGCTGGCGCGAGCGCTGGACGCCAAAAAGCACCAGCGGGAGCTGATCGAGCCCCATTTCCGGCAGGTCAGCCGGGACGCGAAGCGAGCTGACCCGTTCGTGCGCTGGCTGCTCCAGGCCGCGCACGCCTGGCTGATCGCGCAGGAGCTGCAACGGGCTCGACGATACACGATCGCGGGCGGAGCACTCGTCATCGCGGGCGCGGTGCTCTTCTTCAGCGTTACCGGCAGCGGCTCGCCGAAGTACGTGCCCGTGCTAACCCCGCAAGTCACGGTGGCACCATCAGCCACCGCCACGCACTCCCCCGCGACGTCAGGCACCCTTGGAGATGGCTCGTGACCGATATCCCGGGCCGACCCGGACCCGCCGACCTGCGGCTGACCGTGACCAGCGACCATGTGGAGCTAAGGGGAGCCGGGAGCCCCGTCAGGGCAGGCCACGGTCATGGGCGGCTCGCGCTCGACAACGCGGTCGACGATGTCCGCCGGGCTCGCCCTGACCGCCGCTCCGGCGCGGGCATGACCATGACGGAGCTGCTTGACCGGCGGAGCCGGCTGCTCGGGGATGTTTTCCTGCCGGGTCCGGTCAGGGACGAGCTTGAGCGGAGGCTGGATGCCGCGGCGGCGGCCGACCAGCCTATCCGGCTGGGCCTGGCGGTAGCACCGGGGCTTGCCACACTGCCGTGGGAGGCACTGCCCGGCCCCGACGGAAGTCCGCTGGCGCTGTGCGAGCTGGTCAACATGTACCGGGAAAGCGATGCGGCGGCGATCCGGACGCAGCCTGGCCCGCTCAGGATCGTAGTGGCGATCGCCGCGCCTGAAGGCGACGGGGATTCGCTTTACTACGAGCGAGAGCTGCTCAAGGTGGATGCCGCGGTCCGCCAGGCCCGCCATGGCGGCGCGGCCGACGTGCGAGTCGTGGAGTTCGCGACGCTGGCGGCGATCCGCGACGAGCTGGACCGGGTCCGACCCATGTGCTGCACATCTCCGGGCACGGGGCACCGGGCAAGCTGCTCATGGAGCACGAGGACGGCAGCGCGCGGTTCGTGACCGCTGACGAGCTGGTCGATCAGGCGATCCCGCGCGGAAAGATGCCGCCGCTTGTCACCTTGTCGGCTTGCTTCAGCGACAGCGCCGAGAGCGCAGACCGGGCCTCGTTCGCCGGGCAACTGTGCCGGCGCGGCGCGGCCGCGGTCATCGCCACCGAGACCTCCATCACCGACGCGTACGCGACCCAGCTTCTCGCCAGCGTGTACGGCGTCCTCGCGAGGGACCCGGACGCTGACGCGGTCAACGCCCTGTGCGAGGGCCGCCGCCTGGTCCAAGACGCCCTGGCACGTTCCCGGGACCCGCGCGACACCGAGCTTCGCCACGCTTGGCGAGTGGGCGATCGTGACCGTGCTGGCGGCCGCCGGCTCGGTCCCCCTGATCGACTCCGGGTCCTCGGTGCGGCGGCTGTCGCGCCCGCGAGCCGCCAGCGAGGACCCGCGGTTCGTCGGGCGGCGGGCCGAGCAGCGCCACTGGCCCGCCGACCTGACCGGACCGGGGGCCGGCATCGTCATCTGGGGAGTCGGCGGGATCGGCAAGACCAAGCTGGCGGACAAGGTCGCCGACCGGGTCCAGGCCGCCACCCCAGGACTGATACTGGTCCGCCCTACCGGTCCGCTTACCCTGGACAGCCTGATCAGCGCGGTGACCGGTTCGATCCGGGGCGGACTGGTGAACGGCGAGCCGGAGGAAACCACCCGGGCGCTTGACGACGCGGCGCGGACGGACCGGTCGTGGCAGGACCGGCTCGCGGCGCTGCGGAACCGTGTCTTCGGCCGGCTGCCGCTGGTGGTGCGCATAGACGACTTCGAGGAAAACCTGCGTTCAAGCGGCGACACGGGACGCGAGGTCAGCGACCGGGTCCTCGGCGAGTTCCTGGCGGCTTGGGCGGCCGATCCGGGCCGCAGCCGGCTGCTCATCACCAGCCGCCACCAGTTCACTCTTCCCGGCGGCGCGGAGCGGCACTTGTCCTTCAGGCCGCTCGGGGCGCTGTCACGAACAGAGACGACAAAGCTGGCCTGGTCACTGCCCGCGCTCGACCGCAAGAGCGAGGATGACCTGACCACGGTGTGGCGGCTGGTCGGCGGCCACCCGCTTTCCCTGGAGTACCTGGACGCGCTGCTGTCGGGCGGCCGTGCCCGCTACGCCGACGTCACCGAGAAGCTCAGCGAGGCGATCACCAGCCGCCTCGACGGGACCGACCGGGCGAGCTGGCTGACGGCCCGCACGAGGCTGGACACCGCGCTGGCCGAGACCGTCGCCCTGGCCGCCGACAACGTCCTGCTCCCCGGCCTCCTCACCCGCATAGACGAGGTGGCGGGGTCAGGGAACCTGCTCGTGGGCGTTTCGGTCTACCGGGAGCGGGTCGACCGTAACGCCGTGCTGTTCCAAGCGGGGGAACCCGATCCTGAAGCGGAGCACGTCCCCGACTTCGTTGCCCTTCACGACCGTTTGCGGGGCATCCTGGCCGCGGCCGGGATCCACGCTCGCCAGCTTCCCGACCCGGCGAGCCTGCCCGAGCGCGTCCGGGCGGAACTGGCCCCGCATCTCGAAGCGGCATACCGGCCGCCGCGACCGCCGTTCCGCGCTCCAGCCGCTCTCGACGGTCAGATCGGCGCCTGCCGTGCGGCTGGCCTGCTGATCGTGAACGAGGGCGATGACGGCACGGAGCGGTTCTTCGTGCACCGGTGGACCGCGGCCAACCTCGCCGCGCCACCCGCTGGCGCCGCCCTGCGGCGGGCGCACGAGCAGGCGGCCGCCTACTGGCGGTGGCGGGCCGCGGCGCAGCGGCAGAGCGCTGAGGCACGCGTGCATGACGACCTCGAGGCGCGCTATCACCTGCTGGAGGCCGGGCGCCCCGAAGAAGCCGCGGACGCCGCCCTGGGAGCGGCCAGGCTGCTAGAGGAGCAGGGCTCATGGGAGGAGGAAGACTGGCTGGCGACGGACGTCCTCGACAGCCTCCCCGCAGCATCGTCCCGCCGGGGCCAGTGGATTCACCGGCGTGGCAACGCCGCCCTGCTGCGCGGCGACTACCGGGAAGCCAGGCAGCAGTACCAGCTCGCCCTCGGCACCTACGCGGACGACGACCTCGCCGGTAAAGCCGCCAGCCATGGCACGCTTGGCACCGTCGCCCAGCATCTGAACGAGCGCGAGGAAGCCGAGCGCCAGTTCGAGCTGTCGGCGAACTTCAGCAAACGGATCAGCGACGAGCGGCACAGCATGGCCGCCACCCATAACCAGCGCGGCGTGCTCGCCCAGAGCAACGGCGATCACGCTGAGGCCGGACGCCAGTACGAGCGCGCCCTCGAACTCGGCAAGGAACTTGAGGACGAGCGCCTGATAGCGGCCGCCTACGGCAACCTCGGCAACCTCGCCTACCTCAGCAAGGACTACAAGAAGGCTGAACGCCAGTACGAGCGCGCCCTCAAACTCGCAAAGGAGAGCGGTGACCAGGACGGCATCGCCAATGGTCATCACCAGCTTGGCATGATAGCCGAAGCGCAGAAGCGCAACCAAGAGGCCAGGCAGCAGTACCAGCTCGCCCTCGACATCAGGGAAAAGAGCGGCGACCAGGCCGGCATCGCCAACGGCTACGGCCGCCTTGGCATGATCGCCCTCAAGCAACGGCACTACGACGAGGCCAGGTACCGGTTCGAGGGCTGCGAGAACATCTGCCGGAGGATCGGCGACCAAGCCGGCGGTAGCGAGCAGTTACGGTGGCCTTGGCCGGATCGCCCTGGAGCTAGGGCAGCCCGACGAGGCCATATACCAGCTCCGGCGTAGCGTGAAAATCTACGACGAGATCGGCGACCGGGCCGACACGCCCCTCTTGCGTGAGGCTCTCGCTCTGCTTGAGACCGCCGCTGAACCGCCGCAGGCGGAGGGACCCGGGAACTTAGCCCGGATCGGAGCTGGTCAACCGCTTGATTTAACCAACTATGTGGTTGAGGCAACAGTCTTCGACGCCCTGCGACTGGCGCGGGAGCCAGTTGGGAAAGCTGACCCGATGATCCGTCAGCTGGCCGGGATCGACGTGCTGCTGGACCGGATGGGGTGGAGCGTCCAGGTGCCGCGGCCCGGCGGTCGGCCGAGCGGGACGAGGTGGCCATCGCCGCCTGGAGGCAGGAGACATGGCCCGTCATAAAAGCCCCGTCCCTCTATAACCCTCGCAATTGAAGATCGGTTAGTGGGCCGACGGGGCACGGTATCTGGCCAGCCGAGTGAATCCGCGGACTCTGCTGCTGGTCGTGGCGCAATTGGCGGAAGTTTCGTGTTAGCTCCGAGCTGTGTGTTCAGGAAAGGGGATCAGAGTGATTCGCGTCGATGCGTGCTGCGATCCGGCTGGCGTAGTCATCGAGGCGAACCCGGAGTTCGGCGTACTGGCCGGTGGTCCCTGCCGCGAGGTGGGGCCAGCGCAGGTCGATGTAGTTCAGGCGCTCCCGGCCGCCGGGGCGCTGGCTGCGGGGCGCGGCCGGGCTGGTCATCACGGCGGGCGCGAACAGGTGCTCGCCGCCGGTGATGCGGGTCCAGATCCAGGCCGAGGCGAGCATCCTCTTGCGCTCTCCCCAGTCGGCGCGTGGTGAGCACCGGGATGGGAGGCCGCTGATGAGCTGGCTCCACTGGGCGGGGCTGATCAGCCAGTTCTGCAGCGCGCTGCGCCGCCGCCCGTAGTCGGTGCGGGCCTGCGCGGTGTCGAGGGTGTCGGCGAGCGCCTCGATGGCGGCGTCGAACTCGGTGCGCTGGCCGGCGGCCTCAAGGCGGCTGTGGACGGTCTTGACAGCGTCCTTGGCCGAACCGGGCGGGATCCGCAGCAGCTCGCCGAGCTTGCGGTAGCTGGCCGGGGTGCAGGTTCGGGCGAGGCGGAGGGCGGCGGCGCGGCGAATGAGCTGTTCGGGGGCTAGGTCGGTGAGCCGGGCGAGGTGCTCTTCGTGCCATCTCGCGGGGAGGTAAGCGGGGATGTGGGCGATGCTGTAGCCGGTGGCCGGCCGGGGCGGCGGGTGGAGCTTGCGCGGGATGCCGCCAGCGGTGGCTTGGCGGATGACGTGCAGGGCACCGACTGCGGGCCCGGCGGCTGCGCGGAGCGCCGGCGAGCAGTACCCGTCCCCGGCCAGGAACCACTTGACCCACCGCTGGAAGGCCGGGACGGCTGCTGGGCCGGTGAGGTGCCTGATGACCTGGCTTAGCGATCCTGGGCTGTCGCTGGCCAGGATGCCGCCGGCGAGGGTGAGCAGTGCGGCGCAGGCGGCTGCCTGGAGCGGCGGGGTGTCGTAGTACGCGATCTGCCTGCGCTGGGCGCGTTCTTCGGCGGTGGCGCTGGCCTGGCGGCGGGCTGCGGCGACGTGCCGGCTGATCACGTCGGCCTGTCCGGGGAGCGTGGCCAGGTCCCGGGCGGCGGGCCAGGAGGCGGTGATCAGGCAGGCGAGAATGCGCAGGTCGGTGAAGTACTCGCCAGGGGTTGCCTGCTCGGCGCCGCTGGGGGTGGCGGCCGGGCCGCGCGGGTCGAGCAGTTCCAGCAGGTGCTGCTGGAACTTGAGCGCCTCGCCCGACGCGCCGGGCAGCTCCGTTTGCGGGACGGCGCCGCCAAAGCGCGCATGTTCGCTTGAACATGTGTGAGGTGACGCCGAAGGAGCACACGTTCGGTGGCGGGTCGCGACCCGGCGCGGGTTCACCTCGTTGGGGCATGCTGTCTCAGAGGGGTCGCGTCAGCCGGATTTCTTCTTCCTGGAATCCCAGGGCTGCATAGAAGTCGCGGGCTGGGATATTGGCCATTCCGGTATGCAAGGTGAGATGACGTAGCCCGCGGTCGCGTGCCCAGGTTTCAGCCGCTGCGATGAGCGCCCGCCCTATGCCGCGCCTTGCCTCGTGGGCGGCGACGTAAGCATTCAGGCCTGTCCCGCCGTGTTATCGCCTATCGCGTTGTGTGACCGGTGGAAGGCGCTGTTGTGCTCATGCGGGGAGGGGCGGCATCCAGGGGTTCCGGTGAGGGCGTCGCGGATGGCGGTGATGACGGGCTCGCCGTGCTTGCGGGCGGTGTCGAGGTAGCCGCGGATGGCGTAGCGGTTGCGGGTGGCGGTCTCGGAGCGGAGGCGGCCGGAGATCTTCTGACCCGAAAACACCACCTGTAGCGGGCAGGCGGCAGCAGCCGGCGGCGGTTTGCGCCGTCGGCTGAGGTTCTGGCTGGTCAGCTGGCTTCGGCGGCCTCTTCGGCGGGGCCGGGGTCAGGGCGGCTGAGGGTGACCTCGTAGCCGAGGCCGGCGAGCTTGCCGACGTGGTGGCTGACCTGGCGGGCTATGGCGCGCTGCTGCTCGTAGTAGTCGGGGCCGAGGTCGGCGTAGCGCATGCCGGGGTTGGACAGCAGCACGTGGTAGACCCTCATCTGGGTGTTGCCCAGGGCCACGTTGGCCTTGACGGGGCCGCAGCGGCGGGCGATGCGGCGGTAGCGGGCGCCTTCCCTGGTGTCGGTCTTGCCCGCGGCGGCGGAGGTCTCGCCAGTGACCGCGCCGATGTACCGGTTGCCGTGCTTGCGCCTGGCCTTGCCGGCGCGCTGGCCGGACTGGCGGTCCAGGGGAGTCCGGCCAGCCCAGGAAGCCAGGTGCCCCGGCGTGGGGAAGCGGGTCATGTCGGGGCCGGTCTCGGCCAGGACGTCCTCGGCGGCCCTGCGCCGCCAGCCGGGCATCGACCCGGCCTGCTGCAGCCGCTCCTCGTATGGGGCCAGCAGTTCCTCGATCGCCGCGGAGATGCGGGCAATGTCGGCGTCGATGCGGTCGATGCGGTCCAGCATGACCTTGAGCAGCGCGGCGTGCTCGCGGGTGAAGAACTCCGCGCCTTCCAGCGCCTCCGCCAGCCGACCGACCTTCGGGCGCGCCTTGCCGCGGGCCAGCTCCGCCAGCGTCATAGGGTCCCGCTCTCCGGCGATGAGGTGGTCCATGATGTCCCGGCCGGTCATCCCGTGCAGGTTGGTGATCACGGACGAGATCTTGATCGCGGACGATTCCAGGAGCTTTTCCGCGCCCTGTCTGCTTTTCCCGGGTGCGGTCGCCGGTCAGGTCCCGCCGGTAGCGGGTGTGCTCCCGGATCAGCCGGAACTCCGGGGCGGCCACGAAGCAGCCGGTGACCGAGCCGCGCTCGAAGCAGGAGGCCAGCCACCGGGAGTCCGACGGGTCCCGCTTGGGCCGCCCGGGCAGGTTCTTGACCTGCCGGGCGTCAGCAAGGACGCACTCGAAGCCCTCGGCTTCCAGCCGGTAGAACACCGGCTTCCAGTAGTCGCCGGTGGCCTCCATCACCACTGCGGGCACCTGCCAGGACCGCAGCCAGTCGGCCAGCGCCAGGACCTCCCGCTTCGTGGTCCCGAACTCGCGGGTCTCCTGCGCCCGCCGCGACGGGTTCTTGTCCGACGGCACCCGGATCGTCGCCGCCATCCCCGCCTTGCCGATGTCGATGCCGCACACCCGGTCCCGGTACAGCGGCTCGTCGGTCACCTCGTCCATCCGCGTCCTCCTAAACGGCTGCCTGCCCGAAGGCGCCGCCCGGGGAGCCGGGGCTCGGAAGAACCTGACCCGCGCGCTCGAAGCGCAATGAACGGCCCCTTGAAGACGGCTCCCGGCGTCAAACTGCTGGACGGCCTCGTCAGCACCACTAAGATCACGACGTCGCGGGCGGCGCACCATCATTTTTCACGCCGGGACGGCGGCGCGCAGCCCACCAGAACTGCTGGGTTTTCGATGGCCGCAGGTCGCGCTCGGCCTTATGCGGATATCCGCATAAGGCCGAGCGTGACATCCGCCCGGTCAAGGTCCAGCAGCGCACCTCCGGCGGAACCTGGCGCACCCTGCTCGGGCTGGCCGACTTCGCGGTCGTCCAGTCCTACCTGTCCACCACCGCCAAATGGGGCATCGACGCACTCGACGCACTCACCATGCTCTTCACCGACGGACCCTGGCTCCCGACCGCAGTCGCGCCCCCGTAACACCGCGACGGGCCGGACCGCCCTGACCGCAAATCCCCGGCCGAAGCCGCATCCACCGCCAGCGGGCCATCACGCATGCCCGCAGCCAGAGCCATTCGAGCCCGACTCAGGCTGAATAGCTACATTTGGAAGGGTCACTACGAGCATAGGCCGCAACACGCCGCGCGCATACGCCATATGCATGCGACGCATACGCAGCGCTCACGACGGCCCGCGGGAGCCATCGCCGCGATCAGGCGATGCCGATGAGCCTTTCGATTTCGGCGATGTCACCGTCAGCGCCTGTGAAGAAGAGCGTCCCCATGTCCAGGTCGCGGGCCGGGGGAAGATTGGCCTCCGTGTCATCCACGAACAAGCAGTCGTCTGGCGGCAGCCCGATCTTCGACGCGGTCAGCTCGTAGATAGCCGGGCTGGGCTTGCGGAGGCCGACCCGGTCGGAGATGACAGGCCCGCTGCATCCCTGGCTGGCAGCCACACATTGTCGCGGAACCACCGCCGTGGGATGTGGCCGTCCGTGTCGACTTTGCGGATTCCGCGAGGGCCGCCGTCGTGCTTCCTGGCGTCCTTACCGAGGCTCCGGCGTTCGGCTCGGTAGATCGCGTCCGACGCCTTGCAGTGCTCACAGCGGCACTTTCCCGCCGAGTAAGCGCTCTTCGTTCCGTGTCGGTACGTCCGGCCCGCCTCGTTCGGCCTGGTCCAGCCCAACCCTGCAGGCGGCGAAATCGGGCGGCAGGAAACCGCCGAGCGCGGCCTAATAGGCACGGCACACGGCCTCGGCAGAGCCTAGCGGGCACCATCCAGCGCTGAAATCACGTTCCGTGTTGATGTCGCCGTACAGGCTTGCCGAAATGCCAGCGATGAGGGTAGGTGCACGTGCCGCAGAGGGTGCGGTAGCCAGGGCAAGGTCACGCAGCAACCCGATGATCCGGATCACCGCGCTGCCGCGAATGCCGTCTCCTTCTATACGAGTTATCCCCACGTGAAATGCTGCGAGAACGCGTGGCGGCGGTCCCAGGTGCGCTACCGCGGCCTCCGCCGCTTCGGCATAGAGGGCGTTGATCAGGTCGGATATCAGGACTGCCTCGTCCTCTCCCGGGGACGCGAAGCCTAGGTCGACGTCCTGGACCGGAAGGCACCCGATATCCGCGAACCGCTCCGTATAGAGCCTGCCGAACCCCCCCGTTCGGCAAGCCCTATCCAGGAGGCCCGGGTAGGGGGCGCCGACGCAGACGCAAAGCCGCCGGACTCCGGGCGACGAGCTGACCACGCGTGCATCCTCTCAGGCCGATCATCATGCACACCTGACTATGCCTCCTGCCATCCGGCCGCATCCCGTCATAGGACGGCTTTACGGCACTCGCCGTGGCGTTCCCCACCGCAACGTGCGCATAGTTACCCGAACTTGCTTATTAAGTTCTTTCTAGCGTGGAAAAATAGATAGTGGCCGCGTCCCGGTAGGTGCCCGAGTCCAAGGACGCGTGTTAGTGACGCGCATTTCAGAGGGAGCTGGGGGAGAGCGGGTCGTGTGTGACATCGTTCCGTTGCGCGGCGTCGAGCCGGGGACCGCTGATCACGGGTAATGACGGTCGGGGGCCATGGCCGCCTGGCAGCCTGCTAGCGGGTCTGCAGGAGGCCACCAGGCAGCGGTTTTTCGGCCTAGGAGCCAAGCAGCAGTACGCGGGGGCCGGGCGGGTGCTGATCCGCGAGGGTGACGTCGGCACCGTGGTGTACCTGCTGCTCGCCGGCTCGGTCAAGGTGACCGGGGCGACCGATGAGGGGGAAGCACTGTTGGCCATCCGGGTCGGCGGTGACGTCGTCGGCGAACTCGCCGCACTGGATGGCCGTCCGAGGCTCGCCACCGTCACCACCGCCGGTCCGGTGATCGCCCGGGTCATCGGGCGCGCCGAGTTCCTGGGCCTGCTCGGCCGTGACCCCGAACTGGCCCTAGCGATAACTCGCGGGGTATCGGACAAGCTACGGAGCGCTACCTCAAGGCGGATCGAGTTCACCGGATGCGACGTCAATACCCGCCTCGCCCGGGTGCTCTTGGACCTAGCCGAGCGATATGGCGAGCAAACGCCACACGGCCTGACGATTGGCTGCCCGCTGACGCAGACCGAGCTCGCCACGTTGGCCGGCGCCGCCGAGCCTACGGTGCAGCGCTCGCTGCGGCAGCTCAAAACGGACGGCATTGTCGCCACCGGGTACCGGGTGACGGCAGTGTTGGACATGAGCGCGCTGCGGCAGCGTGCCTTCCCCGCTCCGGCATGAGCCTAGGAGATAGGCCGCTATGGAGGCAACGGATAGAAACCGTCACAAGACGGCATGGATAGCCGCCAGGCACCTCATGATGAGAAACGCTAGGCGACAGCAACGAGACTGCACCATCGCTCAGCCGCCCCCAACGGCGCGGCTGCACAGAAATAGAGGCTCTCATGGATGGGCTGGAATGCGGTAACACACAGTGCGGTCAGATACTCAATGGCGATGAGGCATTCTGTGGCTACTGCGGGACGCCCGTGCCAGGCCCGCAGCGCATCATCGCGCCCCCGCCGGGCCCCATGTCGTGGCCCGGCACCGTCCGCCAGCCGACAGGGGCGCTGAACGGGCAGCAGGATGCCGGACCAGCCCTGGCGGGGGCGGGCGTCCCGTTCTTCTCCCACGAGTCCCCTAGGCGGCCCGGGCCGCTGACCAATGCCACGCGCTATTTGTGCGCGGCGGCCTACCTGGACAACAAATTCGCCAACCAGGTCATCGGCGAGCTCATCGCGACCCGGCGCGCAGTGGCGCCATCCCTGAATATGGACCTAGGCCCGATCATCTGGCACTCCCAGCGGGCCAGGCGGATCCTCCTAATCCGTAACATCGTGTTGGCCGCCATATTGCTGCTAGGGTTCATCGTGAGCTGGCCTGCGGCCATCAACTTCCTGCTTTACACCTTCCTGCTAGGGTGGCTGCTGCCCAGGGTCAGGTGGAGGCAGCGCGGGCTGGCGATGAAGATCCTTTTCGTGATCCTCGCCCTCTATCTGCTGCCCCTCATCCTCTTTGTCTCCTTTGCGCTGACGGTCGGCGCGCTCGCCTCGTCGTTCACATCAACCTTCGGGTCTGGCGCCTCGCTGGGCAGTTCGGCGGCATCCGCGGCGGTGGGCGTGCTCACGGTGGTGGGCACCCTCATCCTTGTGCTGGCCCTCACCTGCGGCACCGAGTTCGCCTTCACGTACGTCACCCGCCGCACCCTGGTCGAGCAACTCGCGCCAGGTGCCCCGCCGCCCCCTCCCGCGCCGGGCCTGGCTGCTGACCGGACCGCCATGGTCGAGGGTGCCCAGTGGGGTAACATCGCGCTCTACGCCACCGAGGACCCGTTCATCGGCGCGGGCGTGAAGGTTGAGGTAGACGTTGATCGACGGTGGTCGATAGCGATCAGGCTCGATCCCGCCGACCCAGCACACCAGTTGCTGCAGACGCGTCCCGCCCCGGACGGGTATGTCCCGATCGATCCCGTTGAACTGCACCAGGCGATCCGTGCGAAGCTGCTCAGCCTGAACGATCCCCGACTCCCGGTCAACGAGCGGATCGCTGGGCTAAGCGTGGCTGACCGGCTGGTCGGATCGGGATTGCTGCGTTTGGACAGCCCGCTTGTCGACAAGACCCGGATGACGCCCTACTCGCGCGCATCGCAGGAGGCCGTCGGCGCGATCATCCGCCATCCGCAGGCTGGCCTGCGCTACTACCAGCACGTGGCGGTCAACGACGAGGGACCGCCGGTCACGATTGGCGGCGATCGACTGGTTCTCGACGGGGCCGACCAGGGGATCGCGATCTCGGCTTTCGTCTACGCGGCAGTCGAAGGGCGCCATTTTTACCTCCAATTCGTCCTGACGGCGCTGCCGCCCATCCTCCCTGAGTACCGGGAAATCGACCTGCTGCCCAGCCTGTCGTCCTGGAGATCGCTGGGGTGGATGGCCTGGTACTCCCTCAAGCGGTTTCTCAGGGACGCCGCCGATGCTCCCGCCGGGATCGCTTCCGCCATTCGCCTCTGGCTGCGCGAACTACTGATAGAGCAAAATGCCTTGCACGCCCTGGGGAGAGTGGCCGGCGATCTCGGGGCCGAGGTCAGCGTCCGGGAAATGGGCACCTGGAACAGCTTTGGCAGCCACATCTGCCTGCTGGATGTGGAGAAGTACAACAGGATCATAGAACGCGCGGTGCTGGAAACCGTGCAAGACTTCCTGGCCGACAAGGGAGTCGACATATCCGCCTTCTCGAACAGCGCGCTCAACATCATTAACGGCGACGTAATCGGCGTATCCGGCAACGGGAACCAGGTCGCCACGCGCAGAAGCACCATTCATCCGCAGTCCAGGTCTCGCCCCTAGATAACATCTCACCGCGAAGGGGAGTTAACGGCCATGAGTGACAGCATTCATGTTTCTGGTAATCAGAATCAGGTCGCCACCAGGGGCGCCACGATTAACCAGGTACCCGTCATGCCGGAGGGCGAGAAGCAGTCGAGCAGTCGGCCGAGCGGCTCGCCCGAGCACGCGCTCTACGCCTTCGCCGATATCGTAGGCTACAGTCGCCTGTCTGCCCGGCTGCAGAAGACCAGCCAGGATTACCTGGCCAGCGTGCTTGACGACAGCATGTCCGAAGCGGGTGTCTTGCCCGAGCTCGTGGCAAGGCAGGACCAGGGCGACGCGAGCCTGCTGATGTTCCCCGCGGGCACGGACGTGGGGGCGGTCCTTGCGGTGATGCCGCGCTACCTCAACGACGATTTGCTGGCCCGCAACGAGGACATTGCACCGCACGCCCGGATGCGGATCCGGATGGCGTTCACCATGGGAGTGTCCGTACCGGGCCGAACGGGGCTAGCTGGCCAGGCGCCCATCGTGGTCGCACGCCTGGTCAACTGGGACAAGTTCCGTCACGTGATGGCCGAGGCAGCGCAAGCGCAGTGCGGGGTGATCACCGACGACCACCTGCACAGCGAGTACGTAAGGCAGCGATTCCGCCCCGATATCATCCCCGACGATTACGTCCGCGTGCACGTCTCGAATGCTGACAAGGGCTTCGAGGCGACGGCCTGGATGAAGATCTTCGGGTATTCCGGCCAGCAGGTCGCTGCGCTGCTCGCCGGGCTCTCATCTGTTTTATGAAGGCGAATCTCATGCCGCAAGCGCACACCGAACCCAGCGCAGCAGCGGCGAGAAGTACACGAAGTATTCGGTGCCCTCGGTTGCCATTGTCGCCGCGCTCGGCCTTGGTCGGCTGCGAAGGTGTCGCTTGCCAGAGAATGCCGGGCGGCTGGTGCGTCCCCCGAGGCCGGGACGAACGGTCAAGCCGAGGCCAGCGACCAGGCGTCGGCCGCTAACGATAGCGCCCGATAATCGCGGCATCGCCACCTGGGAGGCAATCGCGTGAACGAGATGAGTTTTTGCACGAAATGCGGTTGCCCGCGTGCCGGAGACGTCCTTTTCTGCACCGGATGCGGAACCAAGTTCCCCGCGCAGACGCCGACCGAACACACCCGGCCGAAAGCCGCACCGCTGACAGCAGAGCCGCCTCCGGCGGCCGAGACGACAAGGCTTGACCCGCTACCGGCGGCGGCGCCGACGCAAGCGCCACGGCCAGCAGAGCGCCCGCCCGTTGGCGCCGCGGTTCGCGCAGGCGCCGCCAGCCGACGAGGCGAATGTCCTGCGCGGGGATGGAGCAGGCCGACGCAAGACGGCGGAGACGATATACGCCGAGCCGGTCCAGCCGACGCGGTCCCCGCCGCCCACGCAGCCCGCCCCCACGTTGCCCCCGCCATCAGACCCCGTAACCCCGAAGCGACGGTCCGGTGGTGGCACGAGGCTGGCATTCATCATGGCGGGGGTTCTCATCGTGATCGCTGCGGGCGGCGGCACGTACGCGCTCGTCGCACGGTCGAGCGGGCACGCCACGGCGCAGCCGCCAAGCCATCCCACCGTCACGGCAGGGGCCGGCACCGCCTCCCCGACGGTCCATGCGACCACCTCGCCGACCGCGCCCGGAAGCATATCGCCAACCGCGAGCCCGTCGGTGTCCGCCACGGCGAGCCGCCGACCCAGACAGGAACAGTGCGGGTAGCGGCGGGCGTCGCGAGCAACCCCGTGGAGCCGCAGGTCGATGGGTACCTGAACCGCTACTTCAACTCGATCAATACCCGTAACTACAACGAGTACAACAGCCTGCTCGACGCGCAGGAGCAGCAGTCCGACTCGCAGTCAAACTTCGATTCCGGCTTCGCCACGACGAGGGACTCGAACGAGGTGCTCACCGGCATCCAGGGAACGGGCGGCGGGAGCGTTACGGCCACCGTGTCGTTCACCAGCCACCAGAACCCCGCCGACAGTGTCGACGACAGCGCCTGCAACGACTGGCAGATCTCTCTGTACCTGGCGCCCCAGGGCAACAGCTACGTGATGACGGCGGCCCCTAGCGGATACCACGCCGCCTACACAAACTGCTGACTTAGCGACGATATCCATTGCTACACGGGGTCCGGAGCATGACGGAGCGTACCGGTCTTGGCCTTGTCGAAGTCACCATCCTCGATGCCCTCGACGTAGCGGGCGGGGAGAGCGGCGGGAGGCACTCCAGGAGCGCGAGGGTGCTCTCGTTGGTGGAGGAGCGCATCGGGCTGGCCCCCGGCTACGGCTACGAGGTCCTCATCGACCTGGCCCATTGACGGCGTCTTCACGACGGTGGAGGTCGCGCTGCCGCGGCCATTGCCTGACATGGTGCGGCAGTGGGTCGCCGCGCATGACAGCGAAGACCTGCTAGCCAGCCTGGCGGCACTGGAAGAAGCCATCGACCGCCGCCCGTAACGCCGCGTCGGCGCGATGATGCGGATCAGGAAAAGGTACGGCGATGTCTCGGCACGTCACTGAACGGTTCCTGGGGCTTGCAGGCGGGTGACCTGCTGATTGAGGTAGCGCTGTTGCTGGAGGTTGGTGGCCGCTCGGGCTGCGGCCCGGTACGCCTCCAGCGCGGCGGCACGGTCGCCGGCCATCTCGAGGAGGTGGCCGCGGACGGCGTGGAAGCGACGGTCGGAGTTGATCCGGGTGTCGGCCTCAAGCCGCTGGAGCAGTTCGAGGCCGGCCCGGGGTCCGGCGACCATGCTGACGGCGACGGCGTGGTTGAGCGCGACGACCGGGTTGTCGTCCAGGCGGAGCAGGACGCCGTAGAGGGCGGCGATCTGGCGCCAGTCGGTCGCTTCGGGGCTCTCCGCCTCGTCGTGGACAGCGGCGATCGCCGCCTGGAGCTGGTACGGCCCGGTCGGGCCCGCGGGGAAGGGCGGCGGTGATCGAGCGCGATCCCTTCGTCGATGGCGGCCCGGTCCCACAGGCTGCGGTCCTGCTCGGCCATGGGGATGAGCGACCCGTCGGGAGCCGGTGCGGGCGCGGTGCCGGGCGTGGATGAGGAGCATCAGTGCCAGCAGGCCGGCCACCTCGCTGTCGTCGGGCAGGGCCGCGTGGAGCGTCCGGGTGAGGCGGATCGCCTCCTCGGCCAGGTCGACCGCGATGCAGGGCGGTTCCGGCCGTGCTGGCGTAGCCCTCGTTGAAGATCAGGTACAGGACCCGCAGGACCGCGTCGAGCCGGCCTGGCAGGTCGCCGTGGGCGGGCAGGGCGAAGGGGACGCCGCTGTCTCTTGATCGACTGCTTGGCCCGGGTGATCCGGCGGGTCACCGTCTGCTCGGAGCCCGAGCAGGGCACGGGCGATCTCCGCGGTGCTCAGCCCGCCGACCGCCCGCAGCGTCAGGGCGATCTGCGAGGCGACCGACAGCGACGGGTGGCAGCACAGCAACAGCAGCACCAGCGTGTCGTCCGCTGTCGCCGCGGCGGTGCTCGTCCGGCCGGGGCGCGCTCGCGCTCGGTCAGCGTCCACCGGGCGACCGTGTCCTCTCGCCGCCGGCGCGCCTGCTCGGAGCGCAGCAGGTCGGTCAGCCGGCGCGACGCGACCGTGATCGAGCCAGGCCTCTGGGGTTCTCGGGCAGCCCGTCCCGCGGCCACTGCACCGCGGCCGCCAGCAGCGCCTCCTGGGTGGCGTCCTCGGCAAGGTCGAAGTGGCCGTAGCGGCGGACCACCGCGCCGAGGACCTGCGGCGCCAGGCGGCGCAGCAGGTCCTCGGTCTCGGCCGCGATCACCGGCAGCCGGCCTTCACGCTCAGCCCTCGAAGTCGGGCTGGTGCTCGTCGATCGGCCGCACATCCGCGTAGGCCCGCGCCCGGATGTGCTCAGGACCCGGGCAGCTGGTCAGCCGGGAGGCGATCTCGGTCGCCCGGTCGAAGCTCTCGCACTCGACGACCCAGTAGCCGGCGAGCACCTCCTCGGCCTCGGCGTAGGGACCGTCGGTCACCACCGGGACCCCCTCTTGGAGCTGGACCCGCCGGGAATGCACCGGAGCGCTCAGGCCCCGGGTCTCGACCAGCTCGCCCGAGTCGAGCAGCTCCTGGTTGAACGCCTGCATGAACGCCCCCAGCGCCGCCCAGTCCTCCTGGGTCCACGCCGGCTGCCCGGAGGGCTGCCCGACCATCTCCTGGTACTCCTGCTGCGAAGCGAACGTCAAGATCATGTACTTCACCGTCTGTGTCCTTTCACTGGGAGGCACCCTGTTGGCGCCCTCATCACAGAGGTCGGAGCCGAGGCCGGCAGACCGGACACTATCAGCCGCGCGCAAGGCCGCCCAGTGGTGCGACCGTCACTGTGAGCCTCTGGCGCCAGAGCGAGAACACGAGGCCCTGGCCATCCCATTCAAGTTAGGATGACCCGAAGAACATAGGGAAATGCCTCGTGGACCGCCCGGTCATGATCCAAAGCGAAGGCGGAAGGCGTGTAGCCCAGGCTCGTCAGCGTATTCACCAGCCAGTCTGGGTTCGCAGAGACCGGGCTCGCCGGATTCGTCCAAATCGCGGACATCGCCGTCGGGACAGCCGCTTTGAGGATCGGATCGCACCGAAGCTGATAGCAGAACAGCGCGGCAGTGAGAGCTTCTCGGACGGCTTCGACTAGATGCACGCCCCCGCCGTAGACCGTCTTCCCCGAACTCGATGCACACGCCACGACTGGTATCCCGGCCGGTCCGGTGATGTCGTGCAGGGTGAGGTCGATGCCGGCGGCTTTCACCATTGCGGCAAGAAATTGCACACCTGAGTCCTGGTCGAAGTCTTCTGCCGCCAGAGCGGAGGCCTTCCTCGCCTGGAATGACGAACCGGAGACGGTCAGTCGTACGCAATGCTGAATCAGGCCGTGCGTGAGGGCCTGCCCCCAGTCGAGCGCCGCGCTAGCCCCGCAGGGTGCGCAGGCAGGTTGGGGCGTCCGCAGCACGGGGAATGCGAGCTGTGCGGGCAAGAGCCGCTCTCGCCCGTCGTTGAGGCCGACCGCGCGAACGAATGCATCCGCAGAACCACCGCGCACAGACCCTAGCAATCGGGCGGCATCGCCCTCGCGCGGGCCGAGGAATGCGCCGTTCTCGTCGACAAGCAGCCGCGGGTCGACCACGATGCTGCCGTAGGCTGCCAGTGCCTGGACTATCGCTCGCTCCCGTGCGCCTTCCCGGTCAATGCCCACACCAACCACCGCCGGAGGCGCTGACAGCAGGCTGCACGGATCGGATATGCGGACGCGAGTGACCTTGAGCGGAAGCTGGTGGAAGTTTGAGTCGTCTAGATCGGCGAAGGCCCCAAATCGCTCATCACTGAGACGTTGCCACCGTCCAGCTAGCTCTTGCCGGCTAAGCGGCGGACCATCTTTCAGCTCTAGTAGATCGCGCCGGAACTCGTTTCGGGTTCGCTGCTTCGCGGGCACGTCAAAGGGATGAGCCGTGACGTCGTGCGTACTGGTGCGGAGCGTCCGGCGATCAAGGAAAGCGACCTCCCCGGCAGACGGTCGAGCCCAGCCGGGGACAATGCTGTGGGCGATCTGTTTCGCGGCGATTGCCGTGAGGGTTTGGCGCGGGATCAGCACGCCGAGACCTTCGGAAGACGCCGCTCTTGGGCGCAGAGTTGCCGCCCGGTGAAAAGCGGCCGTTGGAGGCGCGACTGGCGTCACGCTGCGAACGTCGGCGAAAGACCAGCACACGCCTTCGTCATCAGCCGCAACGTGACACAGCAGTGCGCTGTCCCCTTCTGCCGTGGACAGCATCTCGACGACAAGACTGGTGACCGGCCAGTCAGCTGCATCCGCACGCGCGGGTTCTCCCACCCGCACGCTGAGGCCGCATTGCCTGAGAGCCGCCGCAAAGCCGGCTGCGAGCACCCCATCGCCTGTTACCACAAGCGGCCGATCACTCATCTGGCCTTTGTGGGGCGGAGCCGGTTTCGAGGAGCGCGCCGCCGTTGCAACCATCAACCCGTGGTCCTGCAGGAACCCGAGAAAGTCCTTCGCCGATGCCTGCTGCTCCGCCGGTAGCTCCGCCAAAGCCTCGTGAAAAGACCGGCCAGCCGTTAGTGCGGGCATCAGCGTCCCGGCCACGTCGAGGTCCACCGTCTCGTCGAGACGCAGCAGAGCCTCGTAAGAAAGCAGATAGCTCCCCGGACCTGAATGTGCAAAATACGCATTTCTCTTCAGCCGCAACATGATTTAGCCCCTATCGGCTTTTTCTCCAGAATTTTCTTTAGCCAAACTCGGAATTGCGGAATTGTTCTGGTCGCCGGGTTCTTTGCCCGGCTGGCGCAACCTGCGCACCTCGGGCAGCGCAATCGGGAGCAGGGCCATGGTCGCGAACAGGATGCCACCTAGAATCTCGACCCGGGTAGCGCCCATCACTGCCGCCACTTGAGATACTGTGACCTGGCCTACCGGTATCGCTGCATACGCCCCTATGTTGTCAAGCGCCGAGACCCGCGAGAGCATCTCAGCAGGAACGTGCGTCTGAAGGGAGGTGGTCCAGGCAACGTTGAGCGCATCAATGCTGAGTCCTCCGATGAACGCTGTCGCACAGAGCAGCACGACGTTAGTGCTAAAGCTCAGCGTGATGAGCGGCAAAGCAGCGAACGGAAGGCACGTGTAGCCGAATCTGAGCAGGTACCGTGGCTTTAGGCGGTACATGACGGCGCTCATGGCAAAAAGGCCAGCCGCTCCTGCGCAGAGAACAACCCCCCAGGCAGCCGGGCCGATCGTGTGCAAGGCAGCAGCTGGACCGAGAACGGTCCAGATCCCTGCCTGGACGCAGTTAGCCACCGTTACCGACAGTGAGCCGACCCAGATCCACCTCACCCGGCGGAACTCGGCCCATCCAGCGCGGATGTCTATTAGCAGATTCGCCGAAGCAGCTTGCGCGGGCTCAAGCCGGCCTAGCCGGGTCGCGCAGAGGGCGGCAACCAGGAAGCTCGCGGCATCCAGGCCGACTGCCCAGCCGCCGCCCGCGGCAGCGACCATAACCCCCGCCAGCGGCCGCCCGATAATGCTGGTCAGCGCCCTCCCGGAGCTGAGAAGGGAATTTGCGGACTGCTGGCTTCCGGTGTTGATGAGCTGCGGCACGATGCCGGCCATCGCGGGTGTCGTAAAAGCGCTGAAGGTACCATTGGCGAACTCCAGGATGATGATCATCAAAAGATCTCTCGACCCGCAGAGGAGCAAAGTGGCGACTGCGGCCTGCGTAATACCCGACCCAAGATTTGAAAGCCTCAGCAAACGGCTCCGTGAAATACGGTCGGCCATCGCGCCACCCAGGATCATGAAGGCGATCAACGGGATGCTGCGGGCTGCCAGGACAAGCCCCAAGGCGCTACTGCTTTTGGAGAAGGCCAGGACGGCGAAGGCCAGCCCGATAGGCGCCATGGCGCTGCCCAGCCAGGAAGTCACCGACCCGACGTAGTACCACCTGAACCTGGCGCTCTTCCACGGACCTGACGACTTGATGACCGCTGACGGGTCCAAGATGGCTGGCAAGAGATCCTCCGGAAGATTACGGCTCTTGCGCCCTAAGCGGCGAACGGATGCGGAAGCTGATTGATATCCGCCACCGAGAGGGAGCCATCGGCATGACCCAACCGGTGCGGCACCGTCAGTAGCCTTGGCAGGTTCCTGAGTCGTCGTCGACCGTGTCCGTAGGTGAGGGGCAGCGTTCCTGGAATGAGCACTTTGACACAATGGAGGCCAAATGCGCGGTGCTCGGGGGCCGTCTGATTCACGACGATCACTTCCATGTTTTCGCGCCGGAAGCGGTCGACGATCTCGACTAGGTCTTCGCGCAGATCCGGACTGGCGGGCCACTTCCGGTCACGGCCAACCTCAGCCAGAGGCTTCGACCGGGCTGGCAGTTCAGTGAGGAAGTCGAGCCGCTCGTAGGCGCGCGCGTCCCCGAACGCCACGGCGTGGTCGAAGATCGTGCGGACCTGGTCCGGGCAGGCTAGGTAGGCGGCCGCGTCTTGCCTCCTGGCGGGGAACCGCTTGATCGCATCGGCTAGCGTCGGGCCGAGTTCCGCAAGGGCCGAGAGCGCCGCTCGTTCGGGCGTCAGGTGCGAGCCGGCCGCGCAGAAGAGTGCGAGCTCGCCAGTACCTGGCGGCAATCCGCCGTCACGGAGCCGGGGATGGGTCGCCATGGCCCACACGCACGGGATGCCAATTTCCGTGGTGACATCGAGCAAGCTCACCCGGTAGCCGGTCGCCTGGGTAATCGCAGCCGCGGTAATCGCGGGTTGGCGGTCATCAGTGGCCTCAAGGTCTATAACGCCTGCCGGGATTCTGGAATGCCAGGTGAGCAGGAACGCGTCGCGTTCCGCGACTTCCAGGATTCCGTAGAGAATGGCCTCTTCCAGGCAGCTGCCAAGCGCACATCCGTTCGTGGTCTCGTACAAGAAGACCGGATCGGGGCGGCTCTGGGTCCAGAAGTACGCACAGCTCTCGGGGACGAGGACGGGGTTCCCTGCCGTCAGGGAGTGTCCCCAGACCCAGTTGCACACTGACTCCTCGGTGAAGGGCCGATAGAACTGCGGTAGCCGGTCGTACAAGTCGTCCTCGTGCACGCCAAGCCTCCGGGGATCTAGCGCCGGCTCCTCTAGATCGGCCATGGCCGCACGCACGACAGTGCGCTTACCTGCCGGATTAGAACCCCCGTACCGCTCAAGGGCCTCCAAGACGGCGACCGCTTCACTGGTGCCGTAATCCCAGGTCCGGCCACCTCCGGGAACTCTGACACCGGGGACGCGCAAGGTCACTGATGCCTCGGCGACGGCCAGCCCGCACTCGTCAGTCCGCGTGACCTCGTGGATCAGCCCAGCCTCTGCCCCGACGTACGTACTGGCGATTTCCTTGCCGTGTTCGGCCGGCGACCACAGCCGATACCGGTTCACAGCCTGCTTTGGACGGGGCGACAGAGTAATCCGGGCGTCCCGCGGCGCGTCATCGGGCAGCCCCCCGCATGCCGGACACATCGGGTCGGGAAGAAACCGGTGCCTTTCGATGCTCAAGTCGCCCAGCCGCACGAGCATGGCGCTGCAAGGCAGTTCGCCGACGCCCTCGGCGGTGAATTCGCTCGCGGCCAGGGTACCGATTAGGCTCGCCCCGAGCCGGTTCAGCATGGCGGACGGGTCCGCTGCCAGGGCCGTGGCATTAGCGCGCTGAATATCCGACCGCGCCGCGGCCGCAGGAGAGTTGTGCTCGCGCCGTAGTCCAAAGCACACCGGACAGCCAGGCCGGGCCGGGCGCGTAAACGGTCCTATTACCACTGTGCTCAGCTCGGTATGAATAGGCATCCACGGGACGCCGGAGACCTGGCATGCCTTGTGCGCGGCAGCGTGAGTGCCGATATCCCAGCAGTCCGAGGCGATGACCAGCCCGTCCCAGGCGGCTGGAACCGCCAGCATCTCGGAGTTCACGTGCTTTATCGTTGCGAAATCCCGCAGTGCTGTGACAGCCGCGTCCGCGATGAGTCCACGGCCGCACACGGCGATGGTCTTGTTAATTCTCTGCATTAGCCATCCCCGGGGCGCACGAGAGGTAGAATAAACAGTTCGTGAATGCTCGGCAGGGCCCGGATCGACTCCCGGATCACCCGTGCCGATCCGGGCCCTCGCCTCGACGCCGGGATCTATCGGCGCCCCCGCTTTTAGCGGGGTGTCCGACTACTGCCCGGGTCCGACTTGGGCCTTCGACTCCCTGGCAGGGGGACCTAGGCCATCGTCAGCTCATAGGGGTCGATCTGGGCCTTCGTCCTCGTGCCCGGGTCGAGTTGGGCCCGCATCCCATAGCCCGGGTCGAGTTGGGCCCGCATCCCATAGCCCGGGTCGAGTTGGGCCCGCATCCTAAAGCCCGGGTCGATCTGGGCCTTCGCTATGCCGCCCGGATCGATCTGGGCCTTCGCTATGCTGTGCAAATCAAGATCGGCGAGCCGTCGAGCAGAAAGCGTATTCATTGGGCTTCCTCCGTGAGTTAAGACCTGACTCGCTGGTGGAGTCGTCTGAACGTAATACGGACCAGGGCCGGTTAGGGATTGCCCATTTTTTAACCTGCTGGCCGATCTTGGAAGTCCAATCAATTCCGTTCTGAGCCGCCATCCCGGCCGGCGCGGGCGTGCCGTTAGCCCGGCCAGGACTTCGGGGATCCCGTCCTCGCGTGGCTTACAAGCTCAGGGGCAAGTGCGGCGGCGGGCTATGTGATCGGGTGGCGGATGAACCGGGATGCCCGGTGCCGGATGCTCCGCTCCAGCCGTTCGGTATGGGTGACGGCGGCAAGTCGCGCGCTCCGGGCGCCGGGGATGCCGCGGTGGACGCGGTAGAAGCGGGTCTTGGCCAACTCGACCAGCAGCAGGTAGACGACTACCATCCCGAACAGCAGCAGGAAGAACGTTGCTGGCAGCGGCGTGAAGCCCAGCAGGCGCGCTAGCCCTGTGTAGGGCAGGATCGCGCCGGTCAGGGCCGCTCCTGTCGGCACCAGCAGCATCGGCAGGCTGGGCCGGCTCTTGAAGAACGGCACCCTCCGCGTCCGGATCACGTAGACGACGAGGGTCTGGGTGGCGATCGACTCGACGAACCAGCCGGTCCTGAACTCGGTGTGGCCGGCGTGCAGCAGGGTGAGCATTACCCAGAAGGTGAGGAAGTCGAAGACCGAGCTGACCGGGCCGAACACGGCCATGAAATTCCGGATAAACTTCATGTCCCATGCCGCCGGGCGGGCCAGCGCCTCGGGGTCGACCCGGTCGGTCGGGATCACCAGTTGCCCGGTGTTGTAGAGCAGGTTATTGAGCAGGATTTGCGATGGCAGCATCGGCAGGAACGACAGGAACACCGAGGCGCCGGCCGCGCTGAACATGTTGCCAAAGTTCGAGGACGTGGCCATCAGGACGTATTTCATGGTGTTGTTGAAAATGCGGCGGCCCTCCATGACTCCTTCCGCCAGCACGCCCAGGTCCTTTTCGAGCAGTACCACGTCGGCGGCTTCCTTGGCCACGTCGGTTCCCGAGTCCACCGAGATCCCGACGTCGGCGTGATGCAGCGCCACCGCGTCGTTCACTCCGTCTCCGAGGAACGCCACGTCCTTGCCGGTGCGACGCGCCACCTGGACGATCCGCGACTTCTGATCGGGACCGATCCGGGCGAACACCGTCGTGGTGAGGATCGCCGCTTCGAGCTGGTCGTCATCAAGCCGCCCGACCTCAGCACCGCTGAGCACGCCCGCGCAGGCGACCCCGATATCCGAGCACACCTTGGCTGCCACCAGCCCGTTGTCGCCGGTGATGATCTTGACCTGCACCCCCAGCCGTTCGAGCTGGGCGATGGAGGCGCCGGCGTCGGCTTTCGGCCGGTCGGCGAACGTCAGGAAGCCTGCCAGCGCCAGCCCCTTCTCCTCCCCTGCGGCGAGCGCCGCCATGCCCTCCGCTGACCGGGTGGCCACGGCCACCACCCGGGCCCCTTCGGAGAACAGCGCCTGCAGCGCCGGCCGGGCGCCGCCGGGGACGTTCACGCAGCGGTCCATCACTACCTCAGGGGCGCCCTTGGTTATCAGCAACGGCCGGCCGTCAGGGTCCTTCACCAGCACCGACGCCAGCTGCCGCTCATGGTCGAAAGGCAGGACGCTGAGCCTGTGGTAACGTCCCGCGGTCATGGCGGCGTCCTGTCCCGGGCCCGCCCCGGGAGCCGTCCACAGAGCCTGATCCAACGCGTTCCCCCCGGCCGTTCCCCCGGTAGCGGTGACCGCTGCCTCGTTGCACACGAGCCCGAGCAACAGCAGGTGATCGCTGTCGTGCCCGTCGGCGTCGAGTGCACGCTCGAAGGTGATCACGCCCTCGGTGAGGGTGCCGGTCTTGTCAGTGAAAAGGATCTCGATGTTGCCCAGGTCCTCGATGGCAACCAGCCTCTTCACCAGCACCTTCTTTGCCGCGAGCGCCTTGGAGCCGGCGGAAAGGCTCACCGTCACGATGGCCGGCATCATTTCGGGCGCGATGCCAACCGCGATGGCCAGCGAGAAGAGCAGCGCCTCGATGAGAGGCCGTGACAGCGCCACGTTGGCGGCGAAGATGAAAACCGTCAGCGCGGCGGCCACGGCGAACAAGAACCGCGAGAAACGCGACAGGCCCACCTCGAACGCGGTCTGGCTGTGCTTTTCGGCAAGGCCGGCGGCGATCTGCCCGAAGGCAGTGCGAGTCCCGGTCCGGACCACCACGCCGAGGGCTGACCCTTGATGCACTACGGTCCCCATGAGGGCGCATCCCGGCTGCTCCTGCGACTGGCCGTCAGCGACGGGCGCCACCGACTTGGCCACCGGCATAGACTCGCCGGTCAGCACCCCTTCATCGCACTCAAGCTCGTCGACCTCCAGCAAGCGAAGGTCGGCCGGCACGAGGACCCCGATACGCAGCGACACCACGTCGCCGGGCACGAGGGCGGTCACCGGGACCCGGCTCATCCGCCCGTCTCTGCGGACCTCGGCCTCCTGCCGGATCTGGGCACGCAGAGCGGCCATCGCCTTCTCTGCCCGGTACTCGTTGAAGAACCCCAGCCCGACGCTGAGGACGACGATCACCGCGATGATCAGCGCATTCGTGCCGCCACCGGTCAGCCCCGATACCAGCGCCGCCGCGAGCAGGAGAAGCAGGATCGGGTTCCGGATCTGCCGCAGAAGGACGGTAGTGGCACGCACCCGATGGGTACCGAGCGCGTTCGGCCCGAACCGTCGTAGCCGTTCCGCTACCTCTTCGGACGAGAGCCCGTCCGGGCCACTTCCCAGACGCCCGAGCACCTCGTCGGGGGCCAGGCCAGCGGCGTCTGCCAGGGACAACTCACCGGCTCGGGCGAGCGCGGCTGTAACCATGAAAGGACCTTCCCAGGCCGGGCCGTCTGCCAACTAGAGCCATAGGTCCCCAGGCGCGGGGCGGCAAGGCACGGCCAACGAGAAGCCACCCGCTGCCTGGCTGCCGCGGTGCTCGGCCGCGGAGACCCGCTGATCGTCACCGGGGTCAGGTTTAAAGATCGTCCTGGGATGCTGGCGCGTCCGGGGCGTAGAACCGGTCGTCCTCCCTGACCGCCGCGACGTCCTCGGCCGCGGCCCGCCTCCTCCTTGCTAGCCGGTAGTCCCATGCGGGCCGGTTGTAGTACCCGCCGGGGCGGTCCTCGCGGACGAGCCGGCGCCCCCGCGGCTGCTCCCGCGGGCCAGTGCGGACCAGCAGGAGCAGCAGGGACAGCACCAGGCCCAGGACGCCGGCCAGGATCAGGATCACGCCCACGACGTGCACGTTCAGGCCGTGCGGGGAGCCTGGCGCCAGGGCGAACCGCAAGACTGCCCCGACCGTGATCAGCGTGATGGCGGCCCCGGTGCTCATCACCCGCCGCCCGCCCGTCGACACCCGGTCGTCCTGCGGCCCGAGGGGCGCGCTCATCGGCTCGTCCGTCCGTGCGGGCGGCTAGCCGGGACCCGGCCAGCGGCAGGACCCGGGAAAACGATCCGTGCGGTAATTCTCATGACGACTCCTCAGCCAGTAACGGTCTTGCGTGCACGGCCCTCGCGATATTCACGGGGCAGCAGCCGAGGTCCGGAGCTATACCTTCAGCATACGCACCGCCGGGTTCCCCGGGCTCCCCCGCCACCACGGCGCGCAGGCTCCGGGATCACCTTTCCCGCAGCACCGCGAACTGCGGCTCGTCGGTCTCGACATCAACGTAGACGTCGTGCAGCTTGCCGATCTTCTCGCCGTAACGATCGACGAGCATCTTGCCGTGCCACTCGGCCACATTCCACCGGGCTCTTCCTGTGCACTGGTCATGTCAGCCTCCTCATCATGTCCCGCGGGTCACGCCGCGAGGGAGCCCTGGGTTTCCGCTGGCTCCTGGATGTGCCACTCGCGGTGAGTCTGCCGCAGCGACTGGTTGGGCACTAGCTGCTTGGCGGCGAAGTGGACCGTCACTTTCGGCTTCTTCACGTTGTAGATCAGGCCCAGCATGGCCAGGAGCTGGATGAGCCGCCAGGTGGCGTCGGGGCGCCAGCCGCGATCGGGCCTGGCTCCGGCCGCCACGGCCTCGGCGTCCAGCGCGACCCTGCGGCCGTGCCGGGGGCAGGCGGGGTCGGCGTGGTGCCAGCTGTGGTTACCCTCGCCGCCGGCCACGACAGCGACGAAGGCATTGTTGCGGCTGTCGTCCGCGCGGTACTCGTGCCCGCGGCTGTCTTTTGCCCGGCTGCCCCACTTGTGGCAGACGGAGTTGACCATCCCGGTGGCCGTCATGAGGGCTGCCGTGCGCAGCGCTCCGGCTATCAGCACCGCGTTCCACCCGTACAGCGGGTAGAACGCCAGCGGCACCCCGAAGTTCGCCACGACCAGGAACGGGAACGCCCGGCGCTGCCACTGCACCAGCCGGTCCCCGGCCAGGTCACGGTGCATCGCGTATCCTGGCGGCCGCTCGTATGCGAAGAACAGCCAGACGCCCTGCGCCCACACCAGGCCCTTGTAGCCCCGCCATCCGGGGTATTCGTACGGCGAGTGCGGGTCCTTGCCTGCCACGTCGGCGAAGCGGTGGTGGGCGCGGTGGTTCAGCACCCATTGCTGGATGTCGCCCTCCATCGACATGCCGCTCGCCACGGCCAGCACCACCTGCAGCGGGAGCCTGGCCTCGAACCCGCGATGGGTCCAGTAGCGGTGATTCCCCAGCGTCACGCCGAACATCGTGAACAGGTACAGCGCCGCCGCCAGCACCCACAGGCCGATGCCGGTGGGGGTGGTGAAGGCACGATAGAGACCCCACATCGCGAAGCCCGGCAGCAGTATTCCCAGAGACACGATGTTGGTCCATACCGGCTTGCGCCGCTTGCCGTTCACGGTCGACGCTAAAGCCCAGCGACAGGACCGCCAGCCAGTCGCGCCTGCCCTTCACCGCGGCCAACATGGTCACCAGCTCCTTACCGAGCGCACCCTGCACCACCGATTACGGGCTCGCCATAGCCATCCATACGGGGTAAACGCGCCGTGCGCGCTGGGCGCGAATGAATGCCTCGCCGTGCAGAATGCGGCTGAAGGGAACCCGGCATCGAGCAGGACTTTCTCGCCCACGGACATGCCTTGAGTAAACCCGCGCAGCAGCCATCCGGTCAGAGCCGAAGGTCCCCATGTCCGTCACACGCCCGATCACCGCCGTGGGTGGCGTCTCAGCCAGTGGTGCGGCGGTCCGGGTCAGACGGGTCCCGCCGACGCCGGCCAGTCGCGGTACGTCCTCACCACAGTCCGTCCTGCAGTTTGTCCGTGCTCTCCGTCGGGCCTGGCAGGACGGAAGTCAGGGACTTGCGTCCTTTCCCGTCGTGAGCTTGGTCTCTTCAGGTCGGCCGCAGTGCCCGGGGAGCATGAGGCGCATGAAAGCGAGATTCCGCCACCCGGCCGGCGGCGCGAACGCCGCGCCGGGCTTGCACGATGACACGATCGGCGGCCCGGAGGCGATCTCGTCGGCCCGGGCCTGCTGCTGCCCTGCCCGGCCGGCCGTGCGGGCCGTGATGCCCGCTACGACCGCCCGGCCGCATCCGACCGAGCTGCTGCTGTGCGGTCACCACTACCGGGTCTCGCGGCACGCGCTGGCCGAGGCGGGCGCCACGGTGACCGCGCTGGGGCTGGCTGGCGGCGAGCTCGCCGCGCTGCTGCCCGGTCTTCCCGTTCCCCGCGTTCCCGCCCGGTGAGAGGACCGCCGGTGATGTCGCCGGCGGGTGGCTGGCCGGGTGACGGGGCGGCCTGCCGCCCGGCGTCGCGACGGTGCGTCACCGGTCATCACGGGAAGGGGCGGGCGGCGGGGCAGGCTGCCCGGAGGCGACGGCGAATGCGGTGCCGCGGACCTGGCGGATGATGTCGTCGAGAACGTCGAGGGCTGCCTCGGTGCGCGCCCTGACGGCATCAGCGGGCAGCTCCAGGGACGCCTGCAGGGTGAGCCCGGCGTGGAACAGGCCGGTGATGACCGCGTCGAGCAGCCGCAGGTGCTCCTGCTGTGCCGTGGCGGCGTCCCGGGCCAGGGCGGCCAGGTCCTCGGCCTGGCGGGCTTCGGCGGCGTCGCGGATCACGGCGAGGGTGAACTGCCCGGCCGCGGTGGTGACCGGGGCAAGGCTGACCTGGACCGGGAACGTGGTGCCGTCCTTGCGCAGCCCGGCCAGCTGCAGGCCGGCGGACATCGGCCGGGCCCTGGGGCCCGCGACCATCCGGCACGGTGGCCGCGATGCGCCTCCTGCAGGCCATCGGGCACCAGTGACTCGACCAGGCGGCCGGGCAGCTCGCCGCGGCCGTAGCCGAACATCTCCTCCATCCGCGCGCTGGCCGCCGCGATCGTGCCGTCGCCGTCTGCCAGCGCCACCGCGTCCTGCAGCGCCTCCAGCAGCTCTGCCGCTACGGGCGCTGCCCCGGTCCCGTCCGGCGCGGCCGCCGCGAGCGCGGCCGGGCGGCGGGGCCGGGCGGCCGCCAGGACGGTTGCCGTTGCCGGCAGCCGGGCGGCCGTGGCTGCCTCCAGGGACGGGTAGACCGATACCAGCCGGTCCAGGCCGCGTAGGCCGAGCACCCGCGAGACGGTCTTCGCGGTGACCACCAGGCGCAGCTCCGTGCCGCTGGCGGCGGCCCGCTGCCACGCGCGGACTACGGCATCGGCGCCGGCATGGTCGCAGGAGATGGTCATGGTCATGTCCGCGATCAGCGTCGCCGCGCCGCGGTTGATGGCCAGCAGCAGTTCCTCGCGGACCTGCCCGGCATTGGATGCCCCGATGTGCTCCGGAAGCGCCACCACCGCCTGCCCGGCGGCCAGCCCGACCGGGTAGAGATCCTCAAGCACGACAGCGCTCCCGGCAAGGCCCGGGCGACATAACGAGCGTGACAGCGCACGCGAGAGACGACCAGCCCATCCTGAGCAACCGTGATCCGTTCCGGCCTGGACTAGCCATGCCGCCAGGGTCCGGGGCGACGCGGTCCCTGCACTTCGTGAGGCCCGTGCAGGACATATGCGGACAGTGAGCTGTTTCCCTAACGCTACGCCCCCCAAAGCGCCGGGACAGCCGAGGCCCGGTTAACTTCCGGCCACACGCCGGTAAACGCCCGGTTAGCGTCAACGGATGTGGTGTACGGCCGGGACCGAGGAGGGTTCAGCGGTCCTGGATGGTGTGGAGCAGCAGGTGCAGCAGGGTGTCGGTAAGGACGCGCTGGGCGTCTTCGCGGCTAGCCTCGCCCAGCAGCCAGCGGCGGCCGACCGCCTCGGTGAACGCCACGTCGCCGGCCAGGCATAGCCGTGCCCACGGGGTGTCGGCGATCGTGTCGCAGTTGTTGGCGAGGATGTCCTCGAGCAGCTTCTCGCGCAGCGGGGCGAGGCGAGAGCTGGCGCTGTTCGGCCCGGTGTCGGCCGCGAGGGCGGTGAGCCAGACGTTGCGGTTGGCCTCGATCATGTCGAGGAAGGCCGCGACGTTGCGCGCGACCCGTTCCTTGACCGGGGTGCCGGTGCCGGCGCCGAGGCCTGCGGGCACGACGCTTTCCACCAGATGCCGGGTGACCGCGTCGAGGAGCTCGTCGATTCCGCCGAAGTAGTGGTGGACCAGTGCCCGGGTGACGCCCGCGGCCTCGGCGACGTCGGCCGTGCTGATGCCGGCGTCGCCGCGGTCTTTGATCAGCCGGCGCGCGGTGTCGATGATCTGGCGGCGGCGGGCGTCGGGAGTCAGCCGGCGCGCGCCAGGTTGCGTGCTCACCACCCCATCTTATTTGACTCCGTTCCAACAGGCTATTAGAATGTTGTAAAACAAGCTTGCCGGTGGTGCCTTCGGGGCGGCGGGACCGCTGGCAGGCAACCTGAAGAAGGCCGCGCGTTCATGTCGAAGCACCTCATGCCGATGAACCTCATGTCGAAGCACCTCAGGCCGGGCCCGCCGCAGCAGGCGGGCGTCGGCCGGGCCCGCCCGCGCCCGGATCATCCGTCCAGCCGGCTGGCGGTCGCGCGCTGGCGGTCGCGTTGGCGGTGATGGCCGCATACGGGTTGTGGCAGGTATTCCGCTGGGGCGGGCCAGGGCATCAGGCGGTGATAGGCGACCTGGCGTTCCTCCCGGTCAACGGGGCCGCGGCAGTGCTGGCGTGGCGGGCGTCGCGGCGCGCCGGCCTGGAGCCTGGCGCATCCCGCGGGTGGCGCCTGCTGGCCATGGCGCTTCTTTGTTACCTGGCCGGTGACCTGCTGCAACTCGCCTATGAGGTGATATTGCACGAGAGGGCGTACCCGACCTGGGCTGATGCGGCCTACCTGAGCTTCTATCCGGTCGCCTTCTGCGGCCTCATCTCCTTCCGGGACCGCCGGGCGGGACCGGAGCGGTGGCGGCTGCTGCTGGATACCGGGATGGTGTTCACCGCCGGGGCGATGCTGACCTGGTACGTGGCGCTCGGCCCGGCCATCGCGGCGGCGGGCGGCCGCTTCGGCCTGGTCAGCCTCGTCACCTACGCCTATCCGGCCGGTGACCTGCTGCTGCTGTTCGGGGTCCTGGCGGTCCTGCTGCGCGCTCCCGCCGTCCAGCACCGGGCCTTGCAGATCTTCGCGGCCGGCATGCTGGCCTTTACCGCGGCCGACCTCATCTACGACCACATCACCGCGACCTCGGCCTACCGTGGCGGTGACCCGGTCGACACGCTGTGGATGGCGGCGCTGGTCATCGTGTGCCTGGCGGCCGCCTGCCAGTTGCGCGCCAGGCCCGCCGGGGCCCTCGCGCCGCGTCCGCGGCCCGCGCCCCCGCGGCCGTCCCTCCTGCCCTACCTGGGCGTCCTGAGCTGCTACCTGCTCATCGCCGTCATCGGCTTGCGCGGCGTCAGGTTCGATTCGCTGGGCGGAGGCTTCCTGGCCGGGGCCGTCCCGCTGACGTTCCTGGTTAGCGCGCGCCAGCACGTGACGGTGCACGACTACGGCCGCCTGGCAGCCCGTTACCAGGAGCTGGCCTCGATCGACGGCACGACCGGCGTGTGCAGCCGGCGCCATTTCATGGAGGCCGCCGAGGCCGCCCTCGCCCGCGCCCGGCGGCCCGGCCAGCCACTCGTGGCCTTGATGATCGACGTGGACAACTTCAAGCAGATCAACGACACGCACGGGCACATCGCGGGTGACCAGGTACTCGCCGACATGGCCCAGGCCTGCCGGGAGCAGGTACGGCACGGCGACATCGTGGGCCGTTACGGCGGCGATGAGTTCACGATCATCATCGGGGGGATCACCGGCCCGCGCGCGACCCGCCTGGCAGATCAGCTGGCCCGGCCAGCCTCGCGCGTCCTCGGCCGCAATGGCAAGCCGCTCGCCTACACCGCCAGCATCGGCATCGCCGAGTCACAGCCCGGCTGTGACCTGCAGGCCCTGCTCATGCACGCCGACGAGGCCATGTACGAGGCCAAGCGGGCGGGAGGCGGCAACTGGCGCATCTTCGAAGAGGCCACGCAGGCAACGCAGGCCGCCGCGTAGGAGTGCCCGGCCGCGGACGCCGCCGGGATCACGATGCGCTATTTCGCCGCCTGCGACGTCGAGGCCCGGATGACCAAGTTGGTGGAAAGCTCAACGTGCGATCGAGACCCATTCGCGTGCGCGATCCCGAGCAGTCGCCTGACAGCCATGGCACCCATTTCCGCGGTTGGCTGCCGGACAGTGGTCAAGGGCGGCCTGGCCCACTGAGCCTCTGGCATGTCGTCGAATCCGACCACGCTCACGTCCACGGGAACCCGAAGGCCGCGCGCCGCCAGGGCGTCGTAGACGCCGAGCGCCATCGTGTCTGAGCACGTGAACACGGCGGTGATGGCCGGGTCTCGACCGAACAGCGAATGCGTAGCGGCCTCAGCTTGCCCTGGGTCCCAGTTGCCGTGGGCGACCGAGATCACGGCTTCGCCAGGGGCTGCGGCCTCCGCCGCGGCGCGGAAGCCATCGACACGGGCCGTGCTGTACAGGTAGCGGCGGCCGCCGGCGACGATGCCGATTCTTGCGTGGCCAAGCGAGAGCAGATGCTCGGCGGCCAGGCGGCCGCCGTCCCAGTTAGCCGCGCCGACGCTGACGGACCCCTCCGGGGCCCCGCTCATCGGGTCGATCAGGACCACGGGGATGCCCGCGGCCGAGAGAGCCTTGAACTGGCTGGAGGAGGGGTCGACGAGTACGACAACGGCTCCCGCGGAGCGCCTTCGGAGCACTCGCGATGCCCAGTCGTGGTTTTCGCGGGCGAGGGTGACGATGACATCCAGCCCGGCGGCGGCGGCCTCGTACTCGGCCCCGGCCACCACCCTGTTCATCCACGTGCTTTCGGCATGGTGCACAACGAGCTCGATCGTGGTCGGCGCGTCGGCTTCGTCGCGGAACCGCTCGCCTGCGCTCCTGCCCCGGCGCGTGTACCCGACCGTCCGCACGGCGTCCATGACCTTCAGCCGCATCTCGGGCGAGACATCGGTGCCGCCCCGCAGCACCTTCGAGACGGTCGGCACGCTTGTGCCGGCGACGGCGGCCACCGCCGAAAGCGTGGGGCGCCGCCGGTCAGGCGATGCAAGCGTCATGGGCCCAGACTAGCGGACGAAATAGTTGCGCAACTTTCGATTCCGGATGACCTTGCGGCCCTGCCCGTCTTATGTCACCCTGAGGCCACTTGCCCGTAATCATCCTTCAAGACTGAGGCTTGTGACCAGGAATGCGTGAGTCGCTGTCGCCAGGCGCGCTCTGGCTTCCGGCGACTCGTCGCAGGATTTTGCGCAAGTTTCGCTCAGGGAGTTTCTACGATGATGAAGAAAACCCGTACTGCGGCGATCGCCGCGATCGGCCTGGGCGTCGCCCTGGCCGCCTCCGCCTGCGCCGGCGGCGGCAGCAGCGGCAACGGCTCGTCCTCCAACGGCCAGGTCACGCTGTCCTTCTGGATAAACGCCACCCCCGGCCCCGGCCTTACTTACTTCCAGAACGCCGTGAAGACCTACCACACGCTTCACCCGAACGTGACGATCAAGCTCCAGTCGATCCAGAACGAGGACCTCGACGGCAAGCTGCAGACCGCGCTGAACTCGAACTCCGCGCCGGACATCTTCCTGCAGCGCGGCGGCGGCAAGATGCAGGCCATGGTCAACGCCGGCGAGATCCAGCCACTGAACCTCACCGCCACGGACAACGCCAACGTCAGCGCGGCCGCGCTCGCCAGCGACAGCCTTAATGGCAAGGTCTACGCCATGCCCCTTGACACCCAGCCCGAGGGCATCTACTACAGCAAGGACCTCTTCGCGCAGGCAGGCATCACCGCGACGCCCACCACCATCCCCGAGCTCGAGGCCGATGTCGCCAAGCTGAAGGCCATCCACGTCGCACCGATCGCGGTCGGCGCCAAGGACGCGTGGCCCGCGGCCCACTGGTACTACAACTTCGCCCTCCGCGAGTGCAGCCAGTCCGCGATGAACGACACCGCCGCGAGCCTCAAGTTCACCGATCCGTGCTGGACGAAGGCCGGCGACGACCTGGCGTCGTTCCTGAAGGTAAACCCGTTCGAGCAGGGTTTCCTGACTACCTCCTCGCAGCAGGGAGCGGGCGCCTCGGCCGGCCTCGTGGCCAACCACAAGGCCGGAATGGAGCTCATGGGCGCCTGGGACCCGGGCGTGATCGAGACGCTCACCCCGAACCAGAAGCCGTTGCCGGACCTGGGCTGGTTCCCCTTCCCCGCGGTTCCCGGCGGGCAGGGCGACCCGAGCGCGATGATGGGCGGTGGCGGCGGCTATTCGCTGTCCAAGAACGCGCCGAAGGAGGCCTTCGGGTTCCTTGAGTTCCTGGTGACCAAGGATCAGCAGGAGGCCTACGCCACGGCATTCATCACCATCCCCGTCAACAAGGCCGCGCAGGTGATCGTGACCCAGCCGTACAGCATCTCGGCGCTCCAGGCCTTCAACAAGGCCGCCTACACGTCGCAGTTCCTCGACACGCTCTTCGGCCAGAATGTCGGCAACGCGATGAACGCCGCCGTGGTGAGCCTGCTCGCGGGCAAGGGCACGGCCGCTGGCATCGTCAGCGCCACCAGCGAAGCCGCGGCGAAGGGCTGACCAGTACCAATGAGCGAAACCCTGGGCACCGCGGCCGTCAGCCGCAGCCGCCTGGGCGGGCCTCCGGCCGGGGGCGCGGCGCAGGCCGCGTCCCCGGCGCCGCGCACGCGCAAGCGCCGCGGCCGAGGACGCCTGCGGCTGGAAATCGCGCTCCTCGCCGGCCCCGCGATCATCGTGTTCGTGGGGCTCGTTATCTTCCCGGTCGTGCTCGCCGCCTACTACGGCTTCTACCGGTGGCAGGGCTACGGCGCGCCCACCGACTGGATCGGCCTGGGTAACTACAAGGTGATCTTCACCGACCCCGCCTTCCAGCAGGCGCTCGAGCACAACGGCCTCATCGTCGTGCTGTCCCTCGTCATCCAGGGGCCGCTGGCGCTCGCCCTCGCGCTGCTGCTGAACCAGAAGATCCGCGGCCGGGGGCTCATCCGCGTCCTGATCTTCGTCCCCTACGTGGTCTCCGAGGTCATCGTCGGCACCGGCTCCAGCCTGATGCTCCAGGTCACCGGCGCGGTCAACGACCTGCTCCACAACATCGGTCTCGGCTTCCTCGCCACCGACTGGCTCGCCGACCCGAACATCGCGCTCTGGACCCTTATGGGCATCCTCACGTGGAAGTACATCGGCTTCGCCGTCATCTTGATGCTCGCCGGCCTGCAGTCGATCCCCGACGAGCTCGCCGAGGCCGCGCGCATCGACGGCGCCTCCTACTGGCAGGTCCAGCGCCACATCATCGTGCCGCTACTCGGCCCGACCATCCGCATCTGGGCGTTCCTGTCGATCATCGGCGCACTGCAGCTGTTCGACCTCGTCTACATCATCTGGGGCCAGTACGTCTCCAGCACGGCCGGCACCTCGACCATGGCGACGTACATGGCCCTTAACGGCCGACTCGCCGGAAACTACGGCTACGGCAGCGCGGTCGCCGTGGTCATGTTCCTGATCTCGCTCGCCGTTGCGCTGCTCTACCAGCGCTTCGTCCTGCGCCGCGACATGCGGGGCGCCATTACCCAGGGAGTCAACTGATGAGCGTGGCGACCTCCGGCGCACCGTTCCTGCGGGCCCGGTCAGGGAAGCGCGATGGCAGGCCGCAGAAGTGGGGTAACCCGAGCATCTACTTCATCGCCCTGCTGCTCATCGCGGTCAGCATCGGGCCCGTCGTGTACATCATCTTGGGCGGCTTCCGCACCAACTCGCAGATCACGGTCAGCCCGGCCGGCCTGCCGCACCCGTGGGTCTTCGGCAACTACACCGGCGTCCTGAAGTCGGTGACCTTCTGGGGTGAATTCGCCAACTCGACGATCGTGGCGACCGTGAGCACGCTCGGCATCGTGCTGCTTGGCGTCATGGTGAGCTATGTGATCGCCCGCTACGATTTCAAGCTCAAGGGCGCGATGTACTCACTGTTCGCCGCGGGCCTGATGTTCCCGCTGGTGGTAGCGATCACCCCGGTCTACCTCATCGTCAAGGACCTCGGCCTGGTCGATAGCCTGATGGGCATCGCCATCCCGCAGATCGCGTTCGGCCTGCCGACGACGGTCATCATCCTGGTGCCCTTCTTGCGCGCTATCCCGAAGGAAATCGAGGAGGCCTCAGCCATCGACGGCATGAGCCGCCTCGGGTTCTTCTTCCGCATGGCCATCCCGCTGTCGCTGCCCGGCGTGGTCACCGTCGCCATCCTCGCCTTCATCACCAGCTGGAACAACTACATCCTGCCGCTGTACGTCTTGAACTCGCAGGCGAACTACACGCTGCCGCTCGGCGTGCAGCAGTTCTCCTCCCAGTACTCGCAGGACACAGCGCGGGTCCTCGCGTTCACCTCACTGTCGATGCTGCCCGCGCTGCTGTTCTTCGCCGTCTTCCAGCGCCGCATCGTCGGGGGCCTCACCGGCGCGGTGAAGGGCTAGGCGCACCCCACGTCGTCGGCGAAGTCGCGCCGCGCCCGCGTGCGCCCGTCAGAAAGGATCGCTGAAATTGCCTCGCGCCCACATCGAGCTCGACAGGCGCGCCGTCATCGCGCCCGTCCGGCGCCGCACGTTCGGCGCGTTCGTCGAGCATCTTGGCCGGTGCGTCTACACCGGGCTCTACAGCCCGGGCACCCGGCCGCGAACGAGGACGGCTTCCGCATGGACGTCGTCGAGCTCGTCCGGGAAGCTCGGCAGCAGGACCATCCGCTACCCGGGCGGCAACTTCGTCTCGGGCTTCCGCTGGGAGGACTCGATCGGCCCGCGCGACAAGCGCCCTGTGCGCCGCGACCTCGCCTGGCACTCGCTCGAGTCGAACCAGGTCGGCCTGGACGAGTTCGCCCGGTGGCTGAAGCTAACCGACGCTGAGCTGATGCTTGCCGTGAACCTCGGCACCCGCGGTATCCTGCCCGCCCTCGACCTGCTTGAGTACGCCAACCATCCCTCCGGCACCGCGCTGTCGGACCTCCGCATCGCGAACGGCACACCGGAACCGCACAACGTGCGCATGTGGTGCCTCGGCAACGAGATGGACGGCTCGTGGCAGCAGGGCTTCATGACTGCCGACGACTACGGAAAGATCGCCGCCCGCACCGCCGCCGCGATGAGGATGGCCGACAGGAACCTCGAGCTGGTGGTCTGCGGCTCCTCCGGCTCGTCCCTGCCGACCTTCGGCGACTGGGAGCGCACGGTGCTTGAGCACAGCTACGAGCACGTCGACTACGTGTCGTGCCACGCGTACTACCAGGAGCTCGACGGTGATCTCGGCTCCTTCCTCGCCTCGGCGCTCGACATGGACTACTTCATCGACACCGTCGTCGCGACGGCGGACCATGTCGGGCACAAGAAGCGCTCGAAGAAGAAGATGCAGATCTCCTTCGATGAGTGGAATGTCTGGTACCTCAAGCAACACCAGGAGGCCGCCGGGGTCAACGACGAGTGGTCCTACGCGCCGCGCCTGCTTGAGGACGTGTATACGGTCGCGGATGCCGTCGTCGTCGGCAACCTGCTGATGACGCTCCTGCGGCACGGCGACCGCGTCACCTCGGCGTCGCTCGCCCAGCTGGTCAACGTGATCGCGCCGATCATGACCGAGCCAGGCGGCCCGGCCTGGCGGCAGACGACCTTCTTCCCGTTCTCGATCACGAGCCGGCTCGCGTCCGGCGAGGTGATCCGCCCCGTGATCGAGGCACCAACGTACGCCACGGCGCGCCACGGCGAGGCGCCCGTCATCGACGCCGTCGCGACCGCCGACGACGGCCGCGCCGCCGTCTTCCTCGTCAACCGCGACCTCACGGACACGGCGCGGGTCACGATTGACGTGCGCAGCCTCGGGTCCACCCGGATCACCGAGGCGGTCACGCTGGCCAACGCTGACGTGTACGCGAAGAACACGCTCGCCGACCAGGACCGCGTCAAGCCAGCCGCCAACGCGAGCGCGGCCCTCGCCGACGGCGTGCTCACCATCGAGCTGCCGCCTGTCTCGTGGACGGCGGCCGCGCTGGCCTGACGGATCGCGATACACGACGGAGTGCGCGCAGCGCAGTAGAGGCGAGCCGGGAGGATGCCGAGATGAAAGAGGACCGCAGGCGATGACGACACTGCACGTGGCGACGGACGGCGCGGACACCGCGGACGGCTCCGAGGGCCGCCCGCTGCGCACGATCAGCCGGGCGGCGGAGCTCGCCCGGCCAGGCGACACCGTGCTGGTGCACGGGGGCGAGTACCGGGAGTGGGTGCGGCCGCGGCGCGGCGGGCGCAGCGACGCGCGGCGCATCACCTACCAGGCCGCGCCCGGCGAGCACGTCGTGATCAAAGGGTCAGAGCGGGTCACCGGCTGGGAGCGGGAGCAGGGCACGGTGTGGCGCGCGTCGGTGCCCAACGCGCTGTTCGGCGACTGGAACCCGTACGTTCAGGAGGTCGCGGGCGACTGGCTCGTCGAGCCCAAGGCGCCGCTGGCCAGGCACCTCGGCGACGTCTACCTGAACGGGCTCAGCTTCTACGAGGCCGGCACGCGGGACGAGGTGACCGATCCGCCGCTGCGCACCGATATCACCGACCACTGGACGCGCACGACCGACCGGGTGCGCGACCCCGGGCAGACCCGGCTCGTCTGGTACGCCGAGGCCGGCGCGGACACCACGACGATCTGGGCGAACTTCCAGGGCGCCGACCCGAACGCCGAGCTGCACGGAGATCAACGTGCGCCGGTCGGTGTTCTATCCCGCCGACCACCACGTCGACTACATCACCGTGCGCGGCTTCGAGCTCGCGCACGCGGCGTGCCCGTGGACCCCGCCCACCGCCGACCAGCCCGGCCTCATCGGCCCCAACTGGGCCAAGGGCTGGATCATCGAGGACAACGTGATCCACGACGCGAAGTGCTCCGCTATCTCGCTCGGCAAGGAGGCCTCGACGGGCGACAACTACGCGACGTTGCGGGGCGACAAGCCCGGCCACGAGTACCAGGTCGAGTCCGTGTTCGCCGCCGGTCAGATCGGCTGGGACCGCGAGCACGTCGGCTCGCACGTGGTCCGGCGCAACACGATCTTCGACTGCGGGCAGAACGGCATCGTCGGCCACCTCGGCTGCGTCTTCTCCACGATCGAGGACAACCACATCTACAACATCGCGATCAAGCGCGAGTTCTACGGCTACGAGATCGCCGGCATCAAGCTGCACGCCGCGATCGACGTCGAGATCCGGCACAACCGCATCCATGACTGCTCGCTCGGCACCTGGCTCGACTGGCAGGCGCAGGGCACCCGCGTGTCGCGCAACCTGTACTACCGCAATAGCCGCGACCTGTTCGTCGAGGTCAGCCACGGCCCGTACCTGGTGGAGCACAACATCCTCGCCTCGAACGTCTCATTCGAGTCGTTCAGCCAGGGTGGCGCCTTCGTGCACAACCTCATCGGCGGCACCGTGCGCGTAGTGCCCGTACACGACCGGGCGACGCCGTACCACCGGCCGCACAGCACCCAGGTCGCGGGCTACGCCGTGATCTACGGGGGCGACGACCGCTGGATCGGCAACGTCTTCCTCGGCGGCGACATCGCCAAGGCGTACGGGTACGACACCACGCAGGGCATCCACCCCGCGGCGGGCTACGGCACCGCCGCCTACGACGGCAGCCCGACATCCCTCGAGGACTACATCCACCGCATCGCCAGCCTGCCCGAAGGCAGCTACAGTCGCATCCCCGGCGTGAAGGAGCCGGCGTACCTGCGCGACAACGTCTACGCGCCGGGCGCCACTGCCTTCGCCGGCGAGTCCTCCGCGCTGGCGCTCACCGGCGAGGTGTCATTCGAGGTCGTCGAGGAGGGCGACGAGGTCTACCTGGAGGCGCGGCTGCCTGATCCCTTCAGCCGCACCCGCACCGGCGTCGTAACCGGCGCCGACCTCCCCCGCCCCCGCCTCGTCGACGCGGACTTCGAGGAACGGGACGGCACCCCGGCCGTCGTCGACGTCGACCTCCTCGGCCAGCGCAAGGACCCGGCCCAGGACTACCCGGCTGGCCCCATCGCGGCCCTCGCCCCGGGCAAGTCCCGCATCCGCGTGTGGTAAGCCGCCACGCTGGTGTCGGTGGTGGCGCGTTTTCTCCGCGAACGGGGACGTTAGCGCCCGCTGCGGACGGGTAACCGGGGCCGCATGGATACAGTCGCGCCGGGGTGCCTGATCGCGGGCAGGTACCGTCTGGGCCCGGTCCTGGGCCGCGGCGGCATGGGGGTCGTATGGCAGGCCCGCGATGAGCTGCTCGGCCGTGACGTGGCGGTCAAGGAGCTGACCTGGCCGGCGCAATTGCCGGCGGGGGAGCGGGAGCGGGGCCGCCGCCGCGCGGTCAGGGAGGCCAGGGCCGCGGCCAGCATCAGCCACCCCAACGTCGTCCGGGTCTTCGACATCCTGGAAGAAGACGGCCGCCCGTGGATCGTCATGGAGCTGCTTGCGCCGGCGTCGCTCAGCGACGTCGTCCGCCAGGAGGGGCCGCTCAGCCCGGCCCGGGCGGCCCAGGTGGGGCTTGACGTCTTGGCCGCGCTGCGTGCCGCGCACGCGCTCGGCATCGTGCACCGGGACGTCAAGCCGGCCAACGTCTTGATGACCGGCGGCCGGGCGGTGCTCGTCGACTTCGGGATCGCGCAGGCCGCGCAGGCCTCGGCGGACGCCACCACCGCCAGCATGCTCATCGGGTCACCGGCCTACATTTCCCCCGAACGCGCCCGCGTGCGGGCCGTCCGGCCCGCCCGCTGACCTGTGGGGGCTGGGCGCGTCGCTGTACGCGGCGGTCGAGGGCCGACGGCCCCTTCGAGCGGGAAGGCGGCGCGCTGGCGAGCCTTGCGGCGGTCGTCGCGGACGAGCCGGAGCCGGCTGCCGGCGCGGGACCGCTGCTATGGCCGGTGATCAGCGGGCTGCTCCGCAAGGACCCGGCCGAGCGCCTCGACGCGGCCGGGGCCGAGCGGATGCTCCGCCTCGCCGCCGCGCCTGCCCCGCCCGCAGGCGCCGTCACTGGCGTGCGACGGCGGCCGAAGGCGGCAGCTGCCGCGCTCGCCGGGGCAGCGGTGCTGGCCCTGATCGCCACGTCGGCCACGCAAGCGGCCCTCGACCGCCCCGGCCAGGCCCGGCATCAGGCAGCGACGCCCGCCGCGTCGCCTGCCGCCACGCCGAGCGCCCGGCCGGCCGGAACGCAGGCTCCGGCGACTGGCACGCGCCACCCGGTCGCCGTGGCGACTCCGGGAATGCCCTCTAGCACGCACCTGACCTCCCGGACGGGGCAGGCGCCGTCCCTTACGGGCACGCCCGCCGGCCCTGCGGCCAATGCGGGGCCGGATAAGGCCGTTCCTCGCGGCCACGGTCCGAAGCCGGGGAAGCGGGGGAAGCCGGGCAAGGCGGTTCCGCCGGCAGCGCAGGCTCCGCGGCAACCCGTCGGGCCGGGCTGATTGTGCAGGCCGATGCCTGGGGTGGTGGGCGGGAAGAAGCAGGCCGATGCCTGGGGTGGTGGGCGGGAAGAAGCAGGCCGATGCCTGGGGTGGTGGGCGGGAAGAAGCAGGCCGATGCGAAAGCAGACGCAACAGAGTTCCCGCGGTTGAGCGAGGCTTGTCGCTGCTGTCCGCGGGAACTCCGTTACCGTCCGGCGTTAGCCGGTGCTACAGGAGACTGTGGGCCATGTCCATTGCCCGTTGGTGGCGACGGTGAAGCCCCAGTTGTTGCCGTTGCCGTTGGGGGTTGCCTTCATGACGTACTGGCTGGGCCAGGTGGCGTTGACGTTCCAGGTGGAGTAGACGACCGCGGGGGCGGCCATGTTGACGGTCACGGTCCAGGTGCTGGAGCCGGTGACGGAGACGTTGAGGTTGTACCAGTTGCTGCCGACGGTGCCGGCTGACAGGGTCGCGGTGCACGAGCCGCTGCCGCCGCCGCCTCCGCCGCCGCCGCCGCCTCCGCCGCCGCCGCCTCCGCCGCCGCCGCTACCGGTGTTGACGGTGACGCTGGAGTTGCCGCTGCCGCCGCCCCAGGCCTCGGTGGCGAGGATCTGGTAGCTGAGCGAGCCGAGGTTCATGCCGTGGCTGGCCCAGGCGCTGACGAAGTTCTGGAAGGTGATGGTGCCGCTGGTGGTGTTTCCCTGCCGGACGGCGAGGTACTGCTCGAAGGTGCAGGAGTTGCCGGTGATGCAGGGCTGGTTGACCTGCTGGTGCTCGTAGATGTTGTAGGTGGCGCCGTCGCTGGAGACGGTGCCCATGAAGGTGCCGAGGGAGGGGCTGCCGCCCTGGTCGTCCTCGATGACGTAGTACTCCACGAGCGGGTTGGTGGACCAGCCGTACAGGGACATCAGGGCGGTGCCGCCGGAGGAGCTCATGCTGCCGGAGAAGGTCTTGGTGCTGGTGTTGCCGGGGTTCCAGCCGATGCCGTCGACGAAGTCGCCGATGCCGCTCCAGCTGGTGGAGTAGCTGGTGGCCGAGTTCAGCGTGATGCACGCCGATCCCTGGCCGCTGGACCAGCTCTGGTAGAACATGCCGCCGTTGGTGCCGGTCTGGTTCGAGCAGATGGTGGTGGCGGCCCGGGCGGTGCCGGGCACCGCCGCCATCGCCGCGGCGAGCAGCACCGCGAAGACGACGCCGAGCAGCAGCCTGGCGTGCCCGCTACCGCGGGTCCTGGGGACGGGTGGTGGGGCGTTCATGCGTCTCCTTCTTGACGGGTCGCCGTATGCCGGCGACCGGGGGACCAGGCAGGCAGAGGGAGAGCCTGGCCGGCGGGCTTTGATGCCCGCCGATGGCGCAAGTGTGAATTGGGTCGCAATTGGCCGTCAATTACTTTCGGAAAAGTTTCGAAACGAAAATTTTCCCAGGAGTTTTCGGGAATGTAGCCCTGCCCGTGATTACTGAGGATATTGGGATTGGTGTTGTCATAGAGGCGAGAGAAGTCTGAGTTGTATCTGGCTAGAGTCTGATCACGAAGCGCGGAATTTCGACACTGGCCGAAATATTTCGGCGCTTTTGAAAATGCGGGCCCATCGCTCCGCGGCCCACCGTCGCCACCTGCTCGCCGCCTGGGCGAGGGCCACTTATTCATCAGGTTTCCTGAGATCTAATCGTCAGGAACTCTGTACATATCTGGCCCGATGTGACACGCTTCACACTGAGTTGGGCTTGGAGGTGGCCGTGAGATCACTCAAGACAGCGATAGGCGCGTGCCTGCTGGCCGGAACGGCGGCCCTGGCCCTCACCGCGCCCGCCCGGGGCGCGACCGCGCCATCCAGCGGGCACTTCACCGGCACGCTAGCAAACGCGACCACCTGGATAGCCGACGTCCCCGCCAGCTGGAATGGCACCCTGCTGCTGTACAGCCACGGCTTCGGCCCGCTGACCGCGGCGGATGCTCCCGACCCGGTGACCCAGGCGGCGCTGCTGGCCCGTGGCTACGCACTGGCCGGGTCGTCTTACGACCCGAACGGCTCGCAGTGGGCGCTCGACACCGCGGTGAGCGACCAGTTCGGCACGCTGGCCGCGGTCGAGCGCACCGTGCTGCCCGCCAGGCCACGGCAGGTGCTGGCGTTCGGCACCTCGATGGGCGGCCTGGTCAGCGCGCTTGAGGCACAGGAGAGCGCCGGACGCGTCGACGGGGCGCTGACCACCTGCGGCATCGTCGCGGGGGGCATCAACCTGAACGAGTACCAGCTCGACGGCGAGTACGCCATGGCCCAGCTCCTGCTGCCCGGCCGCGACATCCGGCTCGTGAACTTCGGTGGCCCCGACGGCGCCAGCCAGGCCGTCGCCACGGCCACGGCCCTGGCGGCCGCCGCCGCCCAGGCCCAGCAGACCGCGGCCGGCCGCGGCTGGCCCTCGCCCTCGCCTTCCTCAACGCCGCGCCGTGGGACCCCAGCGCGACCGGCCCGGCCCCGGCCCGCGACCCGGCGGCGCAGGAGGCCGCCCAGTACGACCTGGAGTTCACCGGCGCGTTCAGCATCCTCGACTTCATCGAGCTCGGGCGCGCGTCCATCGACCAGGCGGACGGCGGCAGCGCCAACTGGAACGCGGGCGTGAACTACGCGGCCGTCCTGGCCAGGTCGCCGTTCTCGCATGAGGTCGCGTCGCTCTACCACGAGGCAGGCCTCAGTCTCGGCGCTGACCTGACGAACCTGACCCGGAACGCGGACATCACGGCGGACCCGGCCGCGGTCAGGTCGCTGTACCGGACGTCGGTCCCGACCGGGCGCCTCGCGGTCCCCGAGCTCGACCTGCACACAACCGGCGACAACCTCGTCCCCGTGGAGATGGAGAGCTACTACGCGCGCCAGGTCAGCATGGCCGGCGACAGCGGCCTGCTCCGGCAGGCGTTCACCAACAGCTTCGGGCACTGCAACTTCACCCCCGCCGAGCTGGTCGCGGGCGTGCTGGCCATCGGCCAGCGGGTTACTACCGGCCACTGGGGCCAGGTAGCCAGCCCCGGCAGCCTTAACCAGGTCGCCAGCAGCCTCGGGCTTGGAGCGGCGCACTTCGCCCGGCACTACTACCCCGGACCACTGACAGGCGCCACCGGGCCGACCATCCTCTGGCCTGGTCGGCGCTGAAAGCCGCCCGGCGTGCGGGCCAGGCCCGGCCGCGACGCGGCCTGACCTGGTCCGCAACGGTAATCTCGGGTATGCGATCCCGCACATGGGCGGCCGATGCGGACATCAGCCGGCACCAGGAAGCCAGCAGCGCCGAGCCGATGCTGATGTACCTCGTCAAGCGGGTCGAGCTCGCCGTTCGCTCGCACCTGGATGACCTGCTCCGCCCCGACGGGCTGACCGCGCTCCAGTACACGGCGCTGACCGCGCTGGAACACCATCCCGACATGTCCTCAGCGCAACTGGCCCGCAACTCCTTCGTCACCGCCCAGACCATGGCCGACATGATCACCACCCTGGAAGGACGAGGCCTCATCGAGCGGCACCGCGACCGGGCCGACCGCCGTCGCCTGGCCGTCGTGCTGACCCCAGCAGGCCAGCAGCTCCTCGACCGCTACCGGGACCCGGTAGCCACCCTGGAGTCGCAGATGCTCGACGGCCTCACCAAGCCCCAGGTCACAGCGCTGCGGCGCAGCCTCCACGCCTGCCATGCAAACCTGGCCGCGGGCCAGCCTCGCTTACCGCAAGGAAGCCGGCCAGCGGGGTCAGCCCACGGATGTGATGCCGCCGGAGGCGGAGATTATAAAACCCTTGCCGCCCGTGGTGCAGGTGACGCCGGTGGTAGCCGATTGGCAGAGGAACGGGCCGACGCCCGTTGCCGTTCCGTAGGCGAGGGTGGGCGTACCTTCTCCGGCGTTCGATTGGCACTGCTGGCCTGTGCAGGTCGTGTAGGTGCCGGTGACGCTCAAGGTGACCGAACGGGAGGGTGTCAGCGTCTCGCAGTAGGCGGCATCGGGTACGCCTGCCCTGTGGTAGTCGACTTCGCAGCTGATGTTGCCCGATGGCGTGAGGAACTCGCCGCCTGCGGCCGACTGCATGGGCACGCGGGTGAAGGTGGTGGTCGGCACGGGAGCCGATGATGCCGTCGGGGACTGTGCCGCCGACGCCGGGGACGTGGCCTGGGCCGGGGACGTGGCCTGGGCCGAAGCCGTCCCGGAAGCAGGCGAGCTTGACCCTTGCGAAGTGCATCCCGCGATGAGAACCCCGGCAAGGGCGAGGGCGGCCCCTGTCAGCAATGTCCGGTGAGCGGCAACCCTAGTCATCATTTTCTTCAGTCCTCTCAGCAAGCACGGTTCACGCCAGGCAAGATGGCCAAAATCAGTAAGACGCCGTCGGCGCGAATGGCGCCTCACCCAATGAGTCCACCCAGGCCAGCCGCCGTTACAGTTGGCCCGACCGTGCCTGGTCCGCCTGGCCGGGTCCAGCCTCATGGAATGGAAGAGCCCGGCCGCCGCTTTCGCGACGGCCGGGCGGGTCAGGCGCCGGCTTGGCGTCCGGTTACGGGACTGACCACCTCTGGTTGGACGCGCCGCTGCAGCTCCATATCTGCAGCTGTGTGCCGTTGGTGGTGCTGCCGTTGGGGTCGTCGAGGCACTTGCCTGAGGTCGGGTTGACGAGTGCCCCGTTTTGGGCCTTCCACTGCTGGTTGGCGCCTCCGTTGCAGGTCCACAGCTCGACGAGGGTGCCGTTGTTGTAGTTGGCGCCGGTGATGTCCAGGCAGCCGCCGTCGATGGTGATGGTGCCGTTGGCGTTGACGGTCCAGTTCTGCGCGGGGGCGTAGCCGTCGCAGACCCAGATCTGGACCTTGTTCCCGTTGGCGCCGCTGCCGTTGTTGTTGTCCATGCAGGCGGAGCTGCTGACGCCGGACACGATCGTGCCGGTGGCGCCGCCGCCTCCGCCGCCTCCGCTGCCGGTGTTATAGCCGGCCGCGACGATGTTGGCCTGGACGGCGGCTTCGGTCGAGGCCGAGGCGTAGCCGGTGGTCATGACGCCCTCGTAGAAGGTGCCGGCCGCTCCCTTGCTGTTGTCGCCGCCGATGCCCAAGATGATGGCGCCCTGCTTCTTCATGGGGTTGTAGCCGGACGGGCGCACCCCGCTGAAGTCGGTGGCGAGGCCGCCGGACTGAGCGTTGCCGCCGAGGATGGCCCACTGGTTCGCGCCGCCCTCGATCATGGCGGTGGTGAACCGGAAGTTGGTGGTGGGGTCGTTTGAGTTGAGGTGGGTGGCGGTCCCGGAGAACAGGCCGTTCTCCATGTCGGCCATGATCCACGGGCCGTTGCCGGTGCCGAAGCCCCAGACCTTGATGTTGCCGAAGTAGATGGCCTCCATGGTGCCGGCGCCGTCGTCGTTGTTGTTGGTCTCGGCGTTGCCGTAGTCGAAGCAGCAGCCGCCGTTGAAGTGCGTGCCGTCGAAGATGGCGTACTCGCTCTCCGGGTTGTTGCCGGTGGCGATGTTCCTGGTGCTGTCGTCGCGGTAGCCGTCGCCCGCCGCGATGTAGACGCCGTATGCCTCGTGGCCGCCGACCGTGGCGGGCGCCGCGGTGGCGTTGGCCAGGCCGTCGGGGCCGCCGGCGGCACCGCCGCCAGGCGCGTCGGTGAGGTTGTTGCCGTTACCCGACTGGTCGTAGATCTCCGTGATGACGCAGCTGGTCCCGGCGCAGAACGAGTCCTGCGTGGCGGCGTTGGCGACCCCGCCCGCGCTCAGCGGGGAGATGTTCGTGGTGGCGTTGTCGGAGGCACGCCTGACCTGGTACAGCGGGCCGCTGTACGCGGCGTACAGCGCCCGGGTCGTGGAGTGCGCGGCCACGCACGGGGTGCCCCCGGACGCGTAGATGTCGCATGGCCCTTGCGTCGCCGCCCGCGCCGGGGCCGCGGCGCCGCCGCTGGCCAGCAGCCCGCCAAGCGCCAGGGCAGCCGTCGCGACGAGGATCAGAAGCGCCTTCCGGGCATGCCGCAATCTCGTTCTTGCTGTCACCATTGACCTTTCCCTTTCCGGGGTGTGTTAGCGATAACAAAGCTTTGTTTCAGGAGCGGCGCCAGGCATCGATAGCTGCCAGTTTGACGGCAGTGATCCTGATTGTGAGCGCTAACTATCGGAGTGTCAACGATGAGGGCATTGCTCAAAGAAGTGAGAGTACGGTGCCCTATTCCGGCCGGTGTTTCGCCTCGTGGCGGGCGAGGCTCCTCTCAGCGGGTGGCCGGATTACCCTAGAGCGTGAAAGTGTGCTTTCAGGCGGTGTCGTGCCGATTCTCCTTATTGAGGTTCCCTGAGCTGAAGGCCGCCAGTTCCACGGCCGCGGCGCCGAAGCCGGCCGCGGCCATGGCCTCGGCCAGGCCCGGCAGGGCCCGGGCGGCGGGCAGGTCGCCGGCGGTGAGCTCGATGCGGGCGGCATCCCCTAGGTCGCGGACGCGAAGGTCGGTGACGTTGATTCCGGCGCCGGTGAGGAGGGCGCGGACGGCGGCCTCCGCGCGGTCGACGCGCGCGAGCCGGGCGGGAGTGACCGCGATGCCGTAGCGGATGCGGCTTGCCAGGCACGGGGTCGCGGGCTTGTCCCAGGTAGGCAGGGACCAGAGCCGGCTGATGGCGCGCACCTCGGCTTTCGTCAGCCCGACGTCGAGCAGGGGGGTGCGGACGCCCCGTTCGCGCCCGGCGGCGATACCGGGACGGTAGGGGTCGGCCGCGTCGTCGGCATTGGTCCCGGTCGCCAGCTGGTCGTAGCCGTGCTCGCCAGCGCTGCGCGCGAGGACGTCCAGGACCTCGGACTTGCAGAAGTAGCACCGGTCGCGACCGTTGGCGCGGTAGCCGGGGCGGTCCAGCTCGGCGGTGCGCACCGCGAGGTGCGCCACGCCGAGGTCGTCGGCTAGCGTTCGGGCGGCGTCCAGTTCCCCTGCGGCCAGGCTCTCGGAGACCGCCGTGATGGCCAGGACGCGGCCCGCGCCGACGGCGCGAGCAGCGGCGGCGAGGACGAGGGCGGAGTCAGCGCCGCCGGAGTAGGCGACGGCGAGCGGCCCGACGCCGCGCAGGTGCCCGATAAGCGATTCGGCCAGTTCTGCCGTGGCTGTCATGAGGCGCCTTCCTTGTCATCGCCCTGGTCGGCCATGTTCGCCGCGAGCAGCGTCAGCGGCGCGCTCGGCGGCAGCTCGCAGCGTCAGGCCGAGCGCCGCGGCGGCGGCGGCCAGGTCGTCGTGCTCGGCCTTGGCGCCGTGCGGGCCGTGCTTGACCCGGACGGGAACGCCGTCCAGGTCAACGGTGGTGAAGGCGCGGGGCAGCGTCGTCCGGGTGAGGGCGCTGCGCCTGACGCCCAGGGTTCCGGTCTCCGTGAAGAGCAGCTGCTGCAGGGCGGGGGAGTCCCCCGGGAGGCTCAGCACGTGCAGGACGTGCCCGGGGCGGCCCTTCTTCATGACCGCCGGGGTGACCCAGGCATCGAGGGCGCCCGCTTCGAGCGCGCGGGCGATGACGTAGCCGAGGGTCTCGCCGGTCACGTCGTCCAGGTTCGTCTCAAGCACCTCCACGCCCTGTGTCATGGTCCCGGGTGTCATGGTCCCGGCGCGGTCCGGCGAGGAGGCGGGCGTGCCGAGTGCCACGGATACCACGTTGGGGCGGTCCGGCAGCTGGCGGGTGCCGGCGCCGTAGCCGGTGCCGGATAGCGTCATGGGCGGTGGCGGGTCGTACCGGGTGGCTGCCGCCCGGAGCAGGGCCGCGGCGGTGGGGGTGACGGTCTCGCCCGGCAGGCTGGTCCCGGTGACGGTGGCGCCCTCGAGCAGGGCGAGGGTTGCCGGGGCCGGCGAGGGCAGGATCCCGTGCGCGGTCCGGACCTGGCCGGTGCCAAGCGGCAGCGGCGCGCAGTGCACCGCGACGACGCCGAGCGCGTGCAGCGCGGCGGCGGTGCCGACGATGTCGATGAGCGTGTCGTGGCCGCCAAGCTCGTGCAGGTGGACCTCCTCCTGGCTGACGCCGTGCAGCCTCCCCTCGGCTTCGGCGATGGCGGTAAGGGCGGCGACGGCCAGGTCCGCCACGGGCCTGGGCGTGGCGCGGGACGCCATGGCGATCAGTTCGGCGGCGCGCCGCCGGGCCGCCCGGTCCTGCACGTGAACGCGGACGCGGGCGGCCGCCAGCCCGTGGCTGATGGTTCGCCCGCAGGTCAGTTCCCATCCGGTCAGCCCGGTGGCCGCCACCGCGCCGCGCGCCGCCTCCAGGGGCGCGCCGGCGTCGAGCAGCGCGCCAAGCAGCATGTCGCCCGCCAGGCCAGTGAACGGGTTGATCCAGCAGATCACCGGGTGCCTCCCATGACGCGCGCCATCCGGTGCGCGGCCATCGCCGCGCCGAACCCGGAGTCGATTCCGACGACGGTGATCCCGGCGGCGCAGGAGGCGTGCATGGCGAGCAGGGCGGTGATCCCCTCGAACGATGTGCCGTAGCCGGCCGAGGTTGGCACGGCGATCACGGGGCAGCCGACGAGGCCGCCGATGACGCTGGCGAGCGCGCCCTCCATCCCGGCGACCACGATGACAGCGTCGGCGGCGTCGAGCTGGCCCTGACCGACAGGACCCGGTCCAGCCCCGCGACCCCGACGTCCGCGATGACCGTCGGGGCCAGGCCGATCGACGCGGCGACGGCGCGGGCCTCCGCCGCGACCGGCCAGTCGGCGGTCCCCGCCGCCACGATGGCGACGGCGAACTCTCCCTTTGGCGCGGGCCGCCACGCCAGCACCCGGGCCACGGGGTCGTAGTCCCCGCCGGGGACATCGCGAGCGGACCGCGTCAGCCATGCCCGCCTCTACGCGGGTCACGAGGACCGGGCCGGCGTTGTGGTCAAGCAGGCCGGACACGATCGCCGTGACGTGCTCGCGGGTCTTGCCGGGGGCGTACACGACCTCAGCGAGGCCCTGGCGCCGCTCGCGGCCGAGGTCGAGGCGGGCGAACCCGAGATCGAGGACGGGGGGCTCAGTCATCAGCCTCACCGGGCCGTCTCGACGTAGGGGATGGTTTGCGGCCCTTCCGGCAGGACGCACAGCCGCGCTCCGGGGCCGGCGGCGCCCAGCGCCGCGGCGACCGTGGCGGAGACGTCCGGGGTCTGCTCCAGGTGAGCCTCGGCCAGGTCTGCGTCGCTCAGGTACGAGGTGTGCATCACGACCCGGCAGGCTGCCTGGATCTGGGCCTGGATCTGCACCTGCCACTGGTCGGGCACGGTCTGCGCCCGGGCCCGGATGCTATCGGCAAGCGCTCGCGGTGACGGCGCGGAGGCTAGCACCTGCCGGTAGGAACCATGGTCAGGGAAGCCGTCGCGGCACTCGGCGGCGCACACGATGACACCGCCCGGCCGGACCACCTGGTAAGCGGCGGACATGCCCTTGACGGACTGGTAGAGGTTCTGGTCCAGCGGGAACCCCGAGTTCGTCGTCACCACCACGTCGAACCGGGCGGGCACCGGCCGCATCGCCGCGCGCCTCGCCGCCGCGCACGCGGCGGCGTGCATCGCGAGCAGGTCACCGCCGAAGGCGGCCACGATCTCCTTGTCCCGGTTCAGCACCACGTCGAGCCCGAACGTCACCCCCGTCCCGGCGGCGATCGCCCGGACGTCATCGTGGACGGGGTTGCCCTCGGTGATCCCCCAGGTCGCGCGAGGATCGCCGATGCGCGCGGCGTCATGCAGCACGAGCACCGTCTCCAGGCCGGCCAGGCCCGGCGCGACCAGCTTCGGGCCGCCAGAGAACCCGGCGAAGAAGTGCGGCTCGACGAAGCCGGTCGTGATCCGCACGTCAGCGTCCAGCCAGGCACGGTTCAGCCACACCGGCACGCCGTTGCCATGCGTGCCCGCGAACGCCAGCTGCCCCTGGTCACGGGCATCGTGGTTGACGATGCGGATGCTGTCGGCCACCGCGTCGCCGAACATCTGCCGCAGCTCGCTGTCGTCATTGCCCCGGTGCGTGCCGGTGGCCACCAGGATCACGACGTCATCCAGGTCCGTAATGCCGTCGAGCTCTTCGAGGATCGCCGGGATCATCAGGTGCCGGGGCTGCGGGCGAGTCCCGTCGCACGCCGAGATCGCCACCGTCTGCCCCGGCCGCACCCGCTCGCGCAGCGCGGGGCCGGCGACGGGGAAGCGGAGCGCGTCGCGGAGGGCGGCCTTCGGGTCGGCGGCACCGCGCTGGTGCGCGGGCTCGACGACCGTGGTCACATCGGGGTTGACGTCGATGCCCAGCCCGGTTGTCCCGTATGCCAGCCGCACCCTCATCGGCCGGCGCCGCAGAGGTTCTCCTCGCACTCCGCGGCCGGGCCGCCGAAGCCGGGCACGTCCGTGCCCGGCCACCCCACCATCCGGACGTACTTACCTGCGGTCATCGCTAGCTCCTGACTTGCTTGCTCGTGAGCGTTCTTGCACGGCCACTGGTCGAGTTGCTGGCCTAACAGGTGACCAGCAAGCCTGAAAGCTTCAGACTCATAGTGCCAGTGATAAACCGGGTTGATAAGTACGTTAGATGGTGCTTTCGTGTGTCAAGAGTATGTTTCATGGATTCTCCAGGAACCCGACGGCCGCCAAGCAGCATGGAAACTTCGCAGCTAGACGGCACAATCCGGAGTGTCGGAGGGAACTGTCAGCCTGAGGTTCAATACCGGCCGTGTCGGCAAGAATTGATACTACTTAATGCGCGAAGCCTGGGGCGGCCGGCGCTCCGCGCCCGGCCGGCGCCGCCGTCAGCCGAACACGCGGCGCTGGATCTCGCGCCGGTAGTCCTCAAGGGTGTTGTCCAGGTGGACGCGGGTAGCCTGGGCGGCCGCCTCGGGCTCCCCGTCCTTGATCGCGCGATAGATCGCCTCGTGCTCGTCGACGGCGGCGGCGGCGTGCCCGCCCACGCCGCGCACGCCGATGACGCTTGACTGGCGCTGCAGCATCCGTGCCTCGCGGACCGCGGAGATGAGGAAGAAGTTGTGCGACGCGTTTGCGACGCCGAGGTGGAAGGCGTCGTCGCCGTCCTGGAACTCCGCGTCGTCGCCACTCAGGTGACCGTGACGGCATGTCTGCACCGCGGCCTCGATGATCCGCAGTTCGGCCGGGCTGGCGCGGTTGGCGGCGAGCCTGCCGGTTTCCATCTCCTGGACGCGCCTGAACTCAAAGAGCATGTAGATGTGGTCGAGATTGGTGGGCTCGAAGAACCCGACCCAGCGGCTCGGCCCCGCGGGCATGCTCTCGCCGTCGGCGACGTACAGGCCGCGGCCCTTCTGGGCGCTGACCCGGCCGGTCGCGGAGAGGATCTTCACCGCGTCGCGAACCACGGTGCGGCTGGTGCCGAGGAGGGCCGCCAGTTCCTTCTCCGTGGGCATCCGCTCGCCGGGGCGCAGCGCGCGGCTCCGGATCAGCTGGAGGATCTCCTCCACCGCCACCTCGTACTGAGGCCGGTAGGCGCCGGACGGGGCGCGATCGGCATCCCCGCCAGGGGAGGCGCTCCCGTGGCCTGTTGACGCAGAGGCACCGTTCACGTCGCTCAACGTATCCTACTTCTCCATCATGCGGTATGTATGCGCAAGATCCACTTCCTGGCTATGTGTGATCGTATCCATGCCTAGCCGACACGGCAAGATAGATGCGACTTATTTTCCGTCTATACCCGTACAAACCGGACTCAGATCCTCTAGACGGCCCCAACCGCCCAACGATCAGCCGAAAATAGGCATGTTCATGATCTTGACTGGCTTGTCCTGAGTGAGGTTAATTGACAGGCAACATGCAGTTCACACTACGCCCGGGCAGGCGGCTTACTTGCCGGGCTGAACAGCACCCGGCGCGCTAGGCGCAGGGTGCCCATAGGTAAGCACGAACAGCTGGTCATAGCCGTCCCCAGGTCGCGCTGGCGGAGAAGGCGACTGCACAACGTAGTGGAGGTATCCATGACTTCGGTCATCAGCACTGCCCGTCCGCGAAGCCGCCTGAGACGGCCGTGGGCGCGGGCCGTCATCGCCGCCGGCGTGGCAACGCTGGTCGCGGCGGCCGTTGCCGCCTGCGGGCACGGCGGCTCCGCCAGCGGATCGTCCGGCGGAGGCAGCAAGGACGGCTTCTCCCAAGCCGCGCAGTCCTCCGGCCCGCTGACGGTGTGGGTGGACTCCAGCCGCCAGCCCGCCGCCAAGGCGTACGCGAAGGCTCACCCCAGCGTGAAGCTGAACATCGTCACCTACGACGGTGACGCCAACGGCTCCAACACGCTGCAGACCAAGGTCGACCTGTACAACCGGACCGGAAGCGGCTGGCCGGACGTGGTCTTCAGCGCCGAGAACAACGAGGTGAGCTGGGCCAGCCGGCCGGGTTCACCGCCCCGCTGAACAAGGGCCTGATCCCGAGCTCGGTGCTGAGCGGCTTCGCCCAGGGCGCGCTGGACCCGTGCACGGTGAACGGCACGGTGTACTGCCTGCGCAACGACCTCGCGCCGGTGGTGCTGTGGTACAACGCGACGCTCATGAAGCAGTTCGGCTACCAGGTCCCGACGACATGGGCGCAGTACGAGCAGATCGGCCAGGAGGTCGCCACGCAGCACCCCGGATACATCGTGGGCAGCGCCGGGGATACCTTCACTCCGGAGATCTACATGTGGGCCAGCCAGTGCCAGGCCAACGACGTCACCGGCATCCGCGCGGTGACGGTGAACGTGACCTCGCCCAACTGCCAGCGGATGGCCTCGCTGCTCGACACGCTGGTCAAGGCCGGGTCGATGTCGAAGCTGAGCGTGTTCAGCACTGCGTTCGACAAAAAGGAGAAGGGCAAGGTCCTGATGCTGCCGGGCGCGGCCTGGCTCGGCGGGGCGGTGTTCGACAGCAGTTCCGGGCTGAATGCCCCCAAGGGCCAGATCTCCGCCGCGCCGATTCCGCAGTGGCCCGGCTCGGCCATGCCGACCACCGGGGACGTTGGCGGTGGCACGTGGCTGCTGTCGGCGCACTCGGCGCACCTGACGGCGGCGGTCGACTTCATCACCTGGGTGACGACCAACAACGGCTACCAGGCTGACCTGGCGCCGGGCCTGCCCGCGGACTCTTCCGCGGCCACGGCGTGGCTAGCCAACCAGGCGAAGTCCGGCTACTACGCCGGCGACATCGGCCCGGTCCTCCAGCAGGCCGCCGGGCAGGTGTGGCCGGGCTGGGGATACGGCAAGTACAGCCAGGAGGCGATCTGGGCCGCGACGCTCACCCCGGGCATCACCGCGGGCAAGTCGATCACCTCGATGCTTCCGGCCTGGCAAACCGCGATCACCAACTACGCCCAGGCCGCCGGCTACCAGGTGAGCCATTGACCCGCCCATCGGCCAGCCCCGCCAGGGCGCGCGCACGCCGCGCGCCCTGGCGGGCCGTCGGGGCAGGCCACGCCTTCGTGGCCGGCTACGTGATCCTGCTCGTGGCGTTCGGGATCATTCCCGTGGCCTACGCGATCTACTTCGCGTTCACCAACGCGGGCAACACGTTCGCGGGCCTGTCCAACTTCACCCAGGCCGCCCAGGACTTCCGCTACCTTCCGGCCTTCGAGCACATCGGGGCCTACCTGCTCATCTGGCTCGTCGCCCTCGTCGTGCTCGTGACCACCCTGGCGATCGTGCTGCACCAGCTGCCCGTGCGGCGGCTCAGCGCGCTGGTCCGCTTCCTGTACTACATCCCGGGCGCGCTGGCCGGCGCCGCCAGCGTCCTGGTGTGGCTCTTCATGCTGGACCCGACGGTCAGCCCGGCGGCCTCGTTCCTCCGCCTGCTTGGCTATGGCACGTTCGGTGACGTCATCCAGCCTGGCCACCTGGCGATCTTGTTCGCGATGATCGCCTTCTGGACCGGCGCCGGCGGCTGGATCGTGGTGATGTACGGGGCGCTGAACAACATCCCGCACGACATCATGGAGGCCGCGCGGATCGACGGCGCCGGGGCCTGGCGCATCGCCCGTTACATTCAGGTCCCGATGCTGCGCAAGTGGATCGTTTACATGGGGATCCTGGCGTTCGCCACCGGCGCCCAGCTGTTCGTCGAGCCCGAGCTGGTCTCCGAGGCGAGCCTGGGGGTAGCCGGCCGTGACTACTCACCCAACCAGCTGGCCTATGACTTCGCGTTCCAGAACAACAACGTCAACTACGCCGCGGCGATCTCCGTCGAGCTCCTCGTGATCTCCCTGGTGGTGGCCGCGGTGTTCGTCACCAGATCGAGATTCTTTGATGCGAGCTGACACCCAACCGCCCGCTACGGGCGGACTGACTGCCTTGCCGCGCGTGCGGCCCCCCCGCCGCATGCCGCGGGCATCACGGGCCGCCGGCCAGCTGCCCGCCGGGCTGCTGCTGCTTGCGTTTCTCGTCTTCTTCGTCCTCCCGGTCATCTGGCTGCTGCTGGCCGCCACGAAGACGGACGCGCAGCTCGTCCAGGACAATCCGCTCTCCTTCGGGTCGTGGCACGCACTGCGGCTGAACTGGGACGCGCTGACCGGCTTCCAGGGCGACGCCATCCTGCTGTGGCTGCGCAACTCGGCGGTGTATGCCTTCGCCGCCCTGGTGATCACCCTGGCCCTTGGCATACCGGCCGGCTACGCCCTGGCCATGATGGAATTCCGCGGGCGGCATGCCCTGCTGGTCCTCACCCTGGTGGTCATGCTGATGCCGGCCACGACCCTGGTCGTGCCGCTGTTCCTTGAGGTCAACGAGGTGCACCTGATCGGGACCATGTGGTCGGTGGTGCTGCCCTACTCCTTCTACCCGTTCGGGGTCTACCTGACCTATATCTACTTCAGCACCGCGATGCCGCGTGACCTGCTGGCCGCCGCCCGCATCGACGGGTGCACCGAGTTCGGGGCGTTCCGCCGCATCGCGCTGCCGCTGGCCGCGCCCGTCATCGCCCTGGTCGGGTTCTTCAGCTTCGTGGCGAACTGGACCAACTTCTTCCTGCCCTACGTGATGCTGCCGTCAAGCAGCCAGTACCCGGCCCAGGTTGGCATCGCGCTGCTGGTGACCGACGTCCCGCAGTTCAACCCGACCGCGGGCAGCGCCAGCGTGCTGCGCCCCGAGCTCGCCCTGGCCACCCTCCTGGCGATCACCCCGGTACTGCTCGTGTTCCTGTTCGCCCAGCGGTACCTGATCTCCGGCCTGCTGGCCGGCGCCACGAAGGAGTGAAATGACGCGTGCCGACATCGCGGCCACGGTTCCGTTGCTGGAGCCCCCGGGCTGGGCGCTGGCCGAGCGTGAGCTGTTCGACCTGCTCGACCACGCCTGGCGCCGCTTCGCGCGCGACTTCACCGGCCCGGACGGCCGGCTGAATTACCGGCATGCCCTGACCTCCAGGGACGGGGTGGACGACTTCTACGAGACCTTCTTCAACTGGCCGCAGCTGTACCTGCTCGGCGGGGCCGATGACCTGCTGGCCGAGTGCGAGCGCCACTGGGAAGGGGTGACCGCCCAGCTGACCGGGCTTGGCATGCTCTCCGGCGAGTACGAGCGCGGATACGACTGGTTCCACCAGGGGGAGAGCCTCCTGCTGCTGTACTTCCTGACCATGGCAAGCCCGCAACGCTGGGCCCCGGAGGCCGTGCGGTTCGCCGAGTTGTACGTGGACCCCGCCCACCGGAACTATGACCCGGTGCACCGCGTCATCCGCCGGCCGCACACCGGCTCGGACCCCGCGCGCACCGGGTTGTTCGACGGGGCGCACTATCCCTGGACGGACCGGGAGGAGAAGACCTACGGCTTCCCGCTCGACTGGCTGCTCCCGGCGGACGCGCCCGTGCCCGAGCGCGCCGAGGACCCGCGGCTGACCACCGAGATGAACGCCCGCATGGGCGTGGGGGACACCGCGGCCAACCTCGCGGCCGCCGGGCTCGTGCTGAACGCCTGGATCCTGACCGGACAGCAGCGCTACCGGGACTGGATCGAGCAGTACATCGGCGCCTGGCGGGAGCGCGCCGCCGCCAACGGCGGGATAGTGCCCGACAACGCGGGACCCGACGGGGTGGTCGGCAGCCTGCTCGACGGGCGCTGGTACGGCGGCCACTACGGCTGGTCCTGGCCGCACGGCTGGTACAGCGTCGGCAGCGCCGTCACCGTCGCCGCGCTGGCCGCCGCCACCGTCACCGGCGACGACGGTTACCTGGACATGGTGCGCCCGTCCCTGGACGCGATCATCTCCCAGGGCAAGGTGCTGGCGGCGGCCGACTCCGACTCATCCATTCTCGGCAAGTGGTACCCGCAGCTCGGGCCGGCCGTAACCGCACCGACCCTGCTTGTCCCCTTCCGGCACAGCGACCGCGGCTGGTTCGACTACAACCCGGTGCTCGCGTGCGTTCCGGTGGCCCTCTGGCACCACGGCAATGACCAGGCCGACCGGCGGCGCCTTGAGGAACTGCGCAGCCGGGCCGGCTACGACTGGCGGACCGTCCGCTCATTCCGCAGCAAGGAGGAAGCCGGCCACGAAGAGCCATGGTTCACCTTCCTGGCTGGCGACAACCCGGACTATCCCGAGAAGATCCTCGCGGCGGCGCAGGCCCAGGCGCGGCACCGCCTCGCTCGCATGACGGCCCATCGTGGCGCCGACATACCCGAGCCCGACATCCACGTGTGGCAGCAGTGCAACCCTGTCGTCACCGAGGCGCTGGTCCAGCTCACCTGGGGCGGCCCGCAGGTCATCTACAACGGCGGCCTCCAGCAGGCCCGGGTCCGCTACTACGACGCCGGCCGCCGGCGCCCGGGGCTGCCCGAGTCGGTGGCCGCCCTGGTATCGTCCATCGACCCGGCCGCCACCGTCGTCGAGCTGGTCAACCTCGACCCGGCCCAGGAGCATACGGTGATCGTGCAGGCCGGAGCCTTCGCCGAGCACGCCATCGAGGCCGTGCGGTACACGGCGTGCGAGGACGGCTCCTGGATCGGCGGCCTCTACGACTACGGGCACGGCGATCCGGCGGTCATCGAGCGGGACGCCGAGGTTGACGGGCCCTGGCTCACGGTGCTGCTGCCGGCCTCGACTCGCATCCGGCTAACCCTGACGCTGGCCCTGCGCGCGCGCCAGCCGTCTTATGCCAGCCCGTTCGACGCCGGCTCCCCCGATGAATGAGCTAGAGGGGCGCAGGGCCCTGGTCACTGGAGGCGCGTCGGGGATCGGCCTGGCCATCGCCACCACCTTCGCGGCGGAAGGTGCCGCGGTCGTGGTGCTTGACCTGGCCGCATCGCGCCCGGCCACGTTGCCGGCGGGCCTCGGCTATGTCACGGCCACCGTCACCGACGACACCGCGGTCCGCGCGGCGGTCGCCGCCGCGGTCGAATCACTCGGCGGCCTGGACATCCTGGTGAACAACGCCGGAATCGGCGCCCAGGGCACGATCGAGGACGCGACCGACGACGAATGGCACCGCGTGCTGGACGTCAACGTCGTCGGCATCGCGCGGGTCTCCCGTGCGGCCTGGCCCGCGCTGCGCGCGTCCGGCAACGCCGCGGTGGTCAACACCTGCTCGATCGCGGCTACCGCGGGCCTGCCCCAGCGGGCCGTGTACTCGGCGAGCAAGGGCGCGGTCGCCGCGCTGACCCGCTCGATGGCGGCGGACGGCATGCCAGACGGCATCCGGGTCAACGCGGTCAACCCCGGGACCGCCGACACGCCCTGGGTGGGCAGGCTGCTCGGCGGCGCGGCCGACCCCGCGGCCGAACGGGCCGCGCTCGAGGGCCGCCAGCCCCATGGCAGGCTGGTGACCGCGGGCGAGGTGGCCCACGCGGCCCTCTACCTCGCATCTCCCCGCGCTGGCTCCACCACCGGCGCCGAGGTCGCGGTGGACGGTGGCATGGCCGGGCTACGGCTCCGCCCGCGGACATGACCGTTATCGATGCCCACGTCCACCTCTGGGACCTGGCGGCGCGCCCTCAGCCGTGGACCGACCAGTTTCCGCCGCTGCGGCGATCTTTCCTCCGGGCAGACCTGGAGGAGGTGCTGGACGATCACGGCGTGGACGCCGCCGTGATCGTGCAGGCAGGGGACACTACCGGCGAGACGCGTGACCTGCTCGCGCTGGCCGCGACCGCGCCGTCGCTGGCCGGCGTGGTCGGCTGGGTCGACCTGGCCGGCCCCGGCGCGGGCGCGGCCCTGACCGCGCTGCGCGCGGCGCCCGGCGGGGCCAAGCTGGTCGGCGTCCGCCACCAGCTCGAGGTCGAGCCCGATCCCCGCTACCTGGCCCGGCCCGCCGTACGGAACGGGCTCGCCGCGGTAGCGCAGGCCGGCCTCGCCTACGACGTGGTCGTCTCACCCGGGCAGCTGCCGCTGGTCGCCGAGACGGCCGCCGCCCTGCCGCAGCTGCGGTTCGTGCTCGACCACGCGGGCAACCCGCCGATCGCCTCCGGGAACCTGGGGGCCTGGCGGACGGACCTGGCCCGGCTCGCGGCGCTGCCCAACGTGGCGGTCAAGCTGAGCGGGCTGGTCACCAAGGCCGACTGGACAAGGTGGACTCAGTCGGACCTGGCGCCCGCCATCGACCACGTCCTGGCTTGCTTCGGTGCCGACCGGGCCATGATGGGCTCCGACTGGCCGGTCTGCCTCCTGGCCGCCGGCTACGCCGCGGTACGGGCGACGCTCGATCAGGTGCTCGCCCGCCTCGACGACGACGCGCGGGCCGCCGTGCTCGGCGGCACCGCGGCCCGCTGGTACCGGACCGGGGCATGATGAGGACGCGCCCGCTGCGCGGCCTGGCCATCACGGAGCTCGGATTCGGTGGCTCTCCCCTCGGCAACCTCTACCAGGAGACGTCTGAGGCGGAGGCACGGCAGGCGGTTCAAGCGGCCTGGGACGCGGGCGTTCGCTACTACGACACCGCGCCGCACTATGGCCTGGGCCTGTCCGAACGCCGGCTAGGCCGAGCCTTGGCCGGGCAGCCGCGAGACGCCTACGTCCTGTCGACCAAGGTGGGACGGCTTCTGGAACCTAACCCGGCGCTGACTGGGTCAGACCTAGCGGCAGGCGGCTTCGCGGTGCCCGATGATCTGGTCAGGCGCCTTGACTTCAGCCGGGACGGCGTGCTGAAAAGCCTGGAGTCCAGCATGACCCGGCTCGGCGTCAACCGGGTGGACATCGTCTACGTGCACGACCCGGACGAGCACGTGGACCAGGCCATCGCGGAGGCGATCCCCGCCCTGGCCGATCTGCGCGATCAGGGGGTGATCGGCGCGGTCGGCGTCGGCATGAACCAGTGGCAGGCACTCCTGCGCCTGGTCCGCGAGACCAGCCTGGACGCCGTCATGCTCGCCGGCCGGTGGACCCTGCTTGACCGGTCCGGCGAGCCGTTGCTGGACGAATGCGAAGAGCGCGGCGTCGCCGTGGTCGCCGCCGCGCCTTACAACTCGGGGCTTCTCGCCAGCGACTCGCCGTCGGCTCATGCGCGCTTCAACTACGGTCGGCCTGGCCCGGACATTCTCGCCCGGGCCAGGACGCTGGCCGGCATCTGCCAGCGGCACGGTACTCACCTACCCGCCGCTGCCCTGCAGTTTCCCCTGCGGCACCCGGCTGTCACCTCAGTTGTCGCTGGAATGCGCACCGCGAGTGAGGTGCGATCCGCCATCCATGGGCTAGCCGAGCCCGTGCCAAGCGCGGCGTGGGCTGAGCTGGAGGCAGTCTCGGACGGCTAGCCCGTGGCCGATGATGGCAGTTGTCCCATGCCGGGGTCGGGGCCAGCGTCCCCGATGGCGGCGGCGGTGAGCCGGCCCAGGTAGTACCCAATTAAGGAGCGGCTGCGCGTCGCTCGCGACGATAACGGGCCATGGTTCGTAATGCCCGATTTGCCATGTTTACGAGGGCGCATCGCTACTGGTCATCGTTAGCCGATAGCGGTCATCGGGCCTAACTGATTCAGACTTCGGGGGTGCCCGCCCCCAAAGTGTCAATCATTTAGGCCTGATGATGGACGACCATGTGCAACTGGCTCGCCATCGCCGCCGTCCGACGGGCACCCGAGCACAAGCGAGGCACGATAGCGGATTGAGGCGCGCGACTCGCCGCGACGCCACCGGGTCCTGGCTCCCCGCCGCAGGTTCTCCCAGGGGCGATCCTGGACCTATATGCCATCACTATTGATAGCTTGATATAGAAGTGATGAAGTACTACAGTAAGTTGCGCGAGGACACGCGGGGAGGCAATGGAACCGATCATGGTGAGGCAGCGGCGTCTGGCTGCGGTCTCGTCTCCCGGGCGACTGGCCATGATCCGCACCGGGAGCACGCGCGGCGCCGCATCCTCCCGTCTGGCGGCCCTGCCGCGCTGGGTCCCGGCCGCAGGTGTCTTCGCGCGCCTTGATGCCCAAGCTGGGGCTCAGCCCATTCGCTCCTTCCACTCCTAACCACCTGGAGGCTTACATGTTCGTCGCCTTGTCTTTGCTGCTCGCCGTCGCCTGTCTCCTGCCGGGCACCGCTAAGGTTGCGGGCCACTCGAAAATGCGGGATTCGGCCGCTCACTTCGGCATCCGCTGGCAGCGCTACCGGCTCATCGGCGTGGCCGAGCTAGCCGCCGCCGCGGGCGTCCTGATAGGGCTGTGGTGGCACCCGCTCGGCCTCGCCGCGGGCGCCGGGATGGCGGCGCTCCTCACCGGGGCCATACTCACCCACCAGCGGGCGAAAGACAGCGGGAAGGACATGGCACCGGCCTTGTTCGCGCTCGTCATCACGATCGCCTACCTGGCCGTCGCCGCGATCAGCTGAGCGGCTGCGGTACGTGCTTTCGCGCGCTCGGCAGTAACGTCTGGACTACGGCAGCCTCGAGGGACGCCTCGCCTTCATCGGCGCATATACCGCGGCCGGCGGCGTGGTCGCGGCTGTTACCAGCCGTCAGTGGGCGGGAGCGGGAGCGCGGCGAGGCGGGCGGCTTCGGGGGCGGGGACGCCGAGCATGCGCAGGACGGCCTCGGCTAGCTGGTCGACGGCGGCCTCCTGCACGCGCTCGGGGTGGCGCTGGTGCTGGCGCAGCAGCCCGAGCAGTCCGCCGGCCACGGCGCTGAGCGCGACCTCGGCATCGAGGGCAGCGAACCGGCCCGCGGCCTGCCCTGCCCGGATGTCGCGCAGGGCGCGCGGCGCCAGGCCGACGGGGATGTCCAGGGCGTCCAGGCCGGCACCGGTGAGGAACCCGGCGATGTCGGGGTGGGTCCAGCCGAGCCGCCCGGAGATCCGCAGGCCCGCGGCGAACAGTGCGGCCGGGTCGGTGATGCCGGCGCTGGCGCGGTCGATCATCTGCCCCCAGCGTTCGAGCGCCTCCTCGGAGGCGGCCTGGAATAGCTGCTCCTTGCTGTCGAAGTGGTTGTAGAACGACCCGAAGCCGACGTCGGCCGCCTCGGTGATCTCCTGGACGCTCGCCCGGTCCCCGCGGCCCTCGGCGATCAGCCGCACCGCGGCGTCGATGAGGGCCTGTCGGGTCCGGGCCTTGCGCCGGTCCAGCCGCGACGCTCGCGGCACGCTGGCTGCCGATGCCGGCTCTGCCATCGAGATGCTCCTTCTGCCGCCGCGCCGGGCATATGAGCGGCCACGGCCTGGTCATAGCCAGCCCACTGCGGCCCCAGGCTCGCTGGCCCTTGCCTGGCTTCCCTCAATTTATCTGTCATCAACACTGATAGTCAATAACAACATTGACTCTACATGACAGGGAGCCGATGCGCTTCCGCGTTCGGGGGCGGCGACCGTAGCGATCCTACCCGCCGGGGAGATGGTCAGACCGCCGAGATGACCGTCGTGGGCGCCAGCCGGGTGCTTGACCTGTGCGACCAGGCCAAGCAGGTCACCCGGTCCATCATCTTCGTCGACGAGCCGTACGCCATCGGCCGGTTCCGGGAAGGCGCCATGATCACCGCCGAACCGGTGACGACGGACGCGGGAGGATCTGGCCGAGCGCGCAGGCCAGGGCGGCCCGGGGATCGCTGGAACCGGCCGGGGACCGCCAGGCGACGAACCGGTCCGGGCGCACCAGGATCGCGCCGTCGGCGGCGATCTGGCGATGGCGGAGCCAGGCGCAGCGCGGGTCATACAGGTCGCCGTCGAGGTGGCCGATCCGCAGCGCGTCGAGCGGGATGCCCGTCTGCTCAGTGAGCTGCCGGGCTGCCTCGCACCAGGCCAGGCCGTCCTCGCCCGCGATCAGCAGGAAGCGGCCGGGCGCGATGAGGTCCTTGAGCGGGCGGCGGTTACCGTCCTCGTCATCGATCCAGGCATGCGGCAGGGGTGCACCCGGGCGGGTGCCCGGCTCGTACACGCGGATGTCGTCGACCGGCGCTGGCGTGCCGCTGCCGTCGGGCACGATGGCGGCGGATTGATAGCAGTAGCCGTACTCGACGTTGAGCTCGCCGAACTCCATCGACTGCGCCCGCATCGAGCGCAGCACGGCCGAGCGGTGCCCGGCGTCTTCGGGCAGGCCGCTCCACATCCGGCGCAGGTGCTCCATGTTCTGCTCAGCGGTGTTCTCCGGGGCGACGCCGAGCGCCGCGCCGACCGCGAAGTGGTTGATAGCGTTCTCCAGCGAGCGCTGTGCGTTGCGCTCGTCGACGGGCCGCCGCTCCGCCTCGTAGGTGTCGAGCAGCGCCGGTGCCGCGTGGCCGGCGAGGACCAGCGCGAGCTTCCAGCACAGGTTCTGCGCGTCGTGGATCGCGCTGGTCAGTCCGAGGCCGCCGGTGGGCGGATGGCGGTGCGCCGCGTCCCCCAGCAGGAACACGCGGCCGGCGCGGAACGCGGAGGCCACCACCGCGTCAACCGACCAGCGCGTGATCTTGTGGACCTTCCACGGTGCGTCCGCGACGCCAAGCGCCGCGCGGACATCGGCTTCGACCTGCGAGTCGGACTGGGCTCGCGGATCCTCGGCCGGGTAGTTCAGGTGGATCACCCACTCCTGTGAGTGCGGGCCCACTGGTCCGGCCCCATCGGGACCATCACCACCATGGCGCCGGCCTGCGGGGAGAAGATCCAGCGGATCAGCACGTCCGGGTCTCCCGCCCACGAGGAGAAGTCGGCGGACACGTGCAGGGTCGCGGTCTGCGTGATCACTCCGAGGCCCTCGTACGTGATGCCCACGAGGCCGGGCACCCGCCGTCCCCCGTCGGCACCGAGCAGGTACTGGCAGCGCACCACGTAGCGGCGGCCGCTGTCGTTATCGCGGACCGTTGCCCGCACGCCCTCGTCGTCTTGCGCGAGGTCGACCAGCTCGTGGCCGAAGCGAATCCGTCCCGGTGAGAGCTCATCCGCCCGGGCCTTCAGCAGCGGCTCGAGGCGGATCTGCGGCAGGTTCAGCTGGCGCCAGGGGCTGGCCGCCCGCCAGTTCTCATCCGCCCCGCCGGCGCCCCAGGACTCCAGGCGGGCCAGGCGGCGCCCGTATTCCGGGCCGGGGCCGGCGAAGCCCGCGTAGTACGCCGTCGCGGCCATCTGCGCGGCCGGCGTGCCGCGTCGCGCGATCGCGTCGGCGACGCCCACGTCGTCGAGCACCTCCATCGCCCGCTGGTTCAGCACATGGGCCTTGGGCAGATCGGAGGTCCGCGGGGCCGCGCTGACCAGCAGGTGCTCGACGCCCTGGCGTGCCAGGAGCATGGAAGCGGTCAGGCCCGCACCGCCGCCGCCCACGATGAGAACCGGGACTTCCTCGTTGATATCCGCTGCCTGCCGCATCGCAGTACCTCCAGCTCGGGAAACTGGTGCGCACGCTACAAGAATAAAATTGGAGTATCAATTACAAAACTTCGCTACGCTGACGAGATGCGAGTGAACGCGGAAGTGAGGCCAAACCGCCGGGGCGTGAAGTCGCGTGAACGCGTGCTGGACGCCGCCGGGCGGATCATGGCCGAGCACGGTTTCGAAGCCGCGACCCTGGCCCGCGTGGTGGAGGTGGCCGGCATCCCGATGAGCTCCGTCTACCACTACTTCGGCTCCAAGGACGGGATCCTGCTCGCGGTCATGGAGCGCGGCGCCAATCGCTTCTTCGCTGACCTGCCCGACCTGAGCCGTCGGCCCGGGAGTCCGGCGCAGCACCTGGTCAGGGTCGCGTCGGCGGCCACTGCCACGCTTGAGCGCCACCCGGATTTCCTGCGCATGCTGATCGTCTTCGCGGCGCAGCCGCCGGCCGCGGGCGACGGGGAGATACAGGCCGTGGTCCGCCGGGTGCGCGACCACGCCCTTGAGCTGCTGCGGGCACAGCTCGCGGCCGCGTTCGGCGACGATCCGCACAGCCCGGTCACTGATCAGCTCGCGCGCTTCGCCCTCGCGGCCATCGACGGCGCTTTCGTGGCTTGCCAGACCGACCATGGCGTCACCCTTGAGGGACTTCTCCGGCCGCTTGTTCCCTCGCTCGTCGCGTCCAGGCGGGCCCTGCTGGCCAAAAGCGGCAGCTGTTAGCCGTATGGGCCCTGGTCGAGGGAGCTGACCCGCGGCATGGGCGCGCCGGCCAGGTGCGGCAGTCCGGGCGCGTTCGGATGGCCGGAGCGGAAGCCCGCGTTGGGCCCCCGGGGCATGTAACTGGAAAACCGGCTCTTGACGAGCGGCCGATCATAGCTGAGACTTCATCACAATATTGATAGACCCTGGCATTAGTCAGAGGGGCGAAGGAGCCAGTCATGATGGGGCAAGACAGCCAGGCAGAGGTCCGGGGCCACCCGGAAAAGGCCCAGGATCCGCACCGTTCACTGCACGGCGAGGTCGGCGCGCGCCCCGGGGAGCACTCTGGACGGTCGAAGAATCCGCTGGTCAAGGTGGCTGGCCTGGCCTGGCTGGAGTTCGAGAAGCCGGACCTGGACCAGGCCGGGCGGTTCCTGGCCGACTTCGGCTTCACCATCGCGGAACAGACGCCGCAGGCGCTGGTGCTGCGCGGCCGGCAGGCGGGTGCCGCGTGCCTGCTGGTCCGCCGCGGCCCGAGTTCCCGGTTTGCCGGGGCCGCCTTCCAGGCGGCTGCCCGCGGCGACCTTGACCTGCTGGCCCGCGGTACGGGCGGAGCGGTCACGGCGCACCGGGGCGGCCACGCCGTCATGCTGCGCGACCCCAGCGGGTTCCCGGTGCGCGTGGTGCACGGAGTCCCGGAGTTGCCCGCGCTGCCCGGGCGCGCCCCGTTGCCGCTGAACTTCGGCGCCGAGGCGGCCCGCGTGAACGCCGCCCAGCGGCCGGCCCGGCGGCCGGCGGAGATCTGGCGGCTAGGGCACGTGGTGCTGGGCACCACCCGGTTCGCCGCGGCGCTGGACTGGTACCTGGACACGCTCGGGATGATCGTCAGCGATTTCCTGTACCTGGACGGCCAGCGCGACCGCGGGCCTGCGATGGCGTTCATCCGCTGTGACCTGGGCAGCGTCCCCGCCGACCATCACACGCTGGCGATGCTCCTGCAGCCGCGCACCGAGTACGTGCACTCGGCCTACCAGCTCACCGACCTGGACGAGGTCGCCGCCAGCGGGGCATACCTGCGCGAGCGCGGCTACCGGCACGCCTGGGGCCTGGGCCGGCACATCCAGGGCAGCCAGATCTTCGACTACTGGCGCGACACGGACAAGCTCATGTTCGAGCACTACGCCGACGGGGACGTGTTCGACTGCTCCGCCGACCCCGGCTGGGCGCCGCTATCGGTCAGCGGCCTGGCCCAGTGGGGGCCGCGCGCGACGGCGGAGTTCACCGGCGCCCGCGATCCCGGCGTGGTCCTCGCGGCGATCAAGGCGCTGCGCGACCAGGGCAACGAGATCGACCTGCCGGCGCTGCGCGGCCTGGTCAAGGCGATGAGCTCATGAGCGAGCTTGCGAGCGAATCAGTGAGCACTGTGCGTCCGCGAATGCGGCCGACGAGCGTCAGCGAGGAGGTCTCATGAGCGCCCGCCTGGCCCGTACCGCCGAGGGCTGGTGGGTAGTGACGCCGGCCGGGCTGGTGCCGCTCGGCCTGGCCGCCGGCACGACAGCCCAGTTGCTCGCCAGCCGGGAGGCCCTGGACGCGGCCGTCGCGGCCGCGCAGGCCGCCGCGTCGCGGGACGCGGTTCCCGCGCAGTCCCTGGACCTGCTCAGCCCGGTAACCGCTCCCGCCCGGGTAGTCGCGCAGATGGTGAACTACCGCTCGCACGCGGTGGATTCCGGATTTGACCCGGACACGGTCCCGCCGGCCTTCTTCCGCAAGGCCTCGCACTCCATTACCGGCCCGGCCGGGGACGTCATCCGCCCAGAAGGGGTCGGGTTCCTCGACTACGAGGTCGAGCTCGGCCTGGTCATCGGGGCGGACATGCCGGTCGGCACCATCGTCACCGAGGCCGGCCTGGCCCGCTACGTGGCCGCCCTCGTGGTCGCCAATGACGTCAGCGCCCGGCAGGTCCAGCTCACCAAGACCCAGTTCTACGAGGCCAAGTCATACCCGACGTTCACTCCCGTCGGCCCCTGGCTGACCCTGGTGGACGCCGCCGGCCTGGCCCGGCTGGGCTCGCTGCGGCTGACGCTGTCGGTCAACGGGCAAGTGCGGCAGGACAGCACCGTGGCGGACATGATCGTGCGGCCCGCGCAGGCGCTGACCCTGCTGTCCCGGTTCCAGCCGATGGCCGCGGGCGACCTGCTGCTGACCGGAACCCCCGGCGGCACCGCGCTGAAGGCACCACCCAAGATCACCGGAAAGCTCGCCGGGCTGCTGCCGCCCGCCACCAGGTGGAAGCTGTTCTTCCGCCAGCAGGCGGCCAACCCCCGCTACCTGCACGATGGCGACGTCATCACCGCGACGATCGCCTCCCCCGACGGGCAGCTCGACCTCGGCGCCCAGCGCAACACCGTCGCGGGGAAGGCATCATGACGGCGCCGCGGATCCTGGCGCGGCCGGAGTCGACCTACCAGCTGCTGCTGGATGCCGCCCGCGCCTGGCCCGACGGCGTGGCCATGCGGTGGATCCCGGACCCAGGCGACTACACCCGCTGCCTCACCTGGACCTACGCCGAGCTGGCGAGCACGGTGACGCGGATCGCGAACGCGCTGGCCGCCCTCGGAGTGCGACGGCAGGACGCGGTGACGCTCAGCAGCGCCAACACGTCGATGCTGTACGCCGCCACCCTGGCCGCGCAGGCCGTCGGGATCGCCGCCCCGGTCAACCCCGCGCTCAGCGGCGAGCGGATCGCCGGGCTGATCCGCCGGACCGGATCCCGGGTCCTGGTCGCGGCCGGGCCGGAGCTTGACCAGCGGGCGTGGCCACGCCTGCTGGAGGTGGCCCGCCAGGCGGAGATGACCGTTGTCCTCGCGCTGCGACCCGACGGCGCGCACGGCGCCCCGCCCGTTCTGTGCCTGGATGAGGACGCGCCGACCACGGGCGCTCCGGACGGCCGGGGGCTTGTCGTCGCCTACCTGGACGACGTGATCGCCGGGCAGCCGTGCGATCACCTGGCCGGTGCCAGCGAGCCGGCGGCGGCAGACCTGGCCGCGTTCGTGCACACCGGCGGTACCACCGGCGCCCCGAAGATCGCCGCCCACACCCACGCCAACCAGCTGGCCTGCGGCCAGGGGATCGCGCAGTGCAACGGGCTGGCGCCCGGGGCGGCGGTGCTGGGCGCACTGCCGCTGTTCCACGTGAACGCCCTGCTGGTCACGGGCATCGCGCCCATGTTCTACGGCGGCCAGGTGGTGTGGCTGGGCCCGGCGGGCTACCGCGACCCCGCCGTGTACGGCTCTTTCTGGAAGATCGTGGAGCACTACCAGATCGCGGCGATGTCCGCCGTGCCCACCGTCTACGGCGCCCTCGCGCAGGTCCCGGTCGACGCCGACATCAGCTCGCTTCGGCTGCCGATCGTGGGCGCGGCCCCGCTGCCGTCGTCGGTAGGCGAAGCGTTCGCCCGGCACGCCGGCCGCCCCCTGCTCGAGGGGTACGGCCTCACGGAGGCGACCTGCGCCAGCACCTGGACCCGGCCGGGGGAGGAACGGCCCGGGTCGGTCGGCCGCGCGCTTCCCGGGCAGCAGGTCAAGGCGGTCCGGATCGGTGAGGACGGCGCCTGGGCGGACTGCGCCCCCGGCGAGGCCGGCGTGCTAGTGATCGGCGGGCCCGTCGTGTTCGCCGGCGACGTCACCGGCCCTGGCCCCGGCGGTCCGCGACTCAGCCAGGAGGGTGCCGTCCGCGACGGCTGGCTGAACACCGGGGACCTCGGCAGCGTCGATGCCGGCGGCTTCGTCTACCTCGCCGGCCGGGCCAAGGACCTCATCATCCGCGGCGGCCACAACATCGACCCCCGGGTCATCGAGGAGGCGCTGCTGCGCCATCCCGCCGTCCGCGACGCCGCGGCCGTCGGCCGCCCCGACCAGCACTCCGGCGAGGTCCCCGTCGCCTACGTCGTCCCCGCAGGCCCAGGCCGTTTCGATGAGGCGGAACTGCTGGCCTGGGCGAGCACCGCCATCGGCGAGCCCGCCGCCCGGCCCAAGCGCATCTACCAGCTCGACGCGATCCCGGTCACCGCGGTGGGCAAGCAGTTCAAGCCCGCGCTGGCCGCCGACGCCGCCGTCCGCGCCGTGACCGGGGCGCTGGCCGCGGCGGGCCTGCCGGATGCGCGGGCCACCGCGGCCCACGAGGACGGGCGGCTGGTCGTCACCGTGACCGGCGCTGACCCCGACCGGGTCCGCGGCGCCGTCGCCGGATTCGCCCTCACCGTCCGCCCCGGCCCCCCGTCAGCCCCCCAGGCCACCGCGAAGTCACCCGCGGAAACAGGGACAAGATCGTGAACGACCAGCAGCCCGCTACCCGAGAGCCTGTCATCGTCGTCGGCGCCGGCCCGGTCGGGTGTACCGCGGCCCTCCTGCTGGCCGGCTTCGGGATTCCCGTCACCCTGCTCGAGCGCCACACCCAGCCGCACCCGCTGCCCCGTGCCGTCCACCTGGACGACGAGGTCGCCAGGACCCTGGGCCGGATCGGCGTCGGCGAGGAGTTCCTGGCCCGCTCCCGGCCCGGCAGCGGGCTGCGGCTGCTGGATGCCAGGCACCGCGTCATGGCCGAGTTCCGCCGCGATCAGCGGGCCGGCGCGCACGGCTTCCCGCAGGCGAACATGTTCCACCAGCCCGACCTGGAAGAGCTCCTGCTCGCCCGGGTCGAAGGACACCCGCTGATCAGATTGCACCGCGGGGCCGAGGTAACCGGGATGGACGGCACGCTCAGCCCGCTCACCGCGGGCCCAGTGCGGGTCCACGCCCGCGTCGCCGGCCAGCCGCAGGTGGTCACCGGGCAGGTCGTGCTCGGCTGCGACGGCGCCAACAGCACCGTCAGGGAACTGGCCGGGCATCACCATGGAAGACCTCGGCTTCACCGAACGCTGGCTGGTGATCGACATCCGGGCGCAAGCCGGCCTTGACTCCTGGGATGGCGTGGAGCAGGTCTGCGACCCCGCGCGGCCGGCCACTTTCATGCACGTCGCCGGCGACCGGTACCGCTGGGAGTTCCAGCTGCGCGACGGCGAGGACGAAGCGGACCTGATCACCACGCAGGCTCTCGGCCGGCTGCTGCGGCCCTGGACCGGCCGCGGCGACCTGGCCGGCCTGGAGGTCATCCGCAGCGCCACCTACACCTTCCGCGCCCGGCTGGCGTCCCGCTTCCAGGCCGGCCGGGCCTTCCTGCTCGGCGACGCCGCCCACCTCACCCCGCCGTTCATCGGCCAGGGCCTCGGGGCCGGGCTGCGCGACGCCGACAACCTCGCCTGGAAGCTCGCGCACGTCCTCACCGGCCAGGCGGGCGAAGAACTGCTCGCCAGTTATGACACCGAACGCCGCCCGCACGCCCGCGCCATGATCAAGAAGGCCGTCAGGATCGGCTGGGCGATGACCGGCGGCCAGGACCGGGCCGCCGCCATCCGCAGGATCGCCCTCGCCGCCGCCGTCCGCAGCGAGCGCATCCGCGAGGCCATCGCCTCCACCGCCACGCCACCGCTGACGGCCGGCGCCCTGCACCACCCGCCGCGGCGTCTTGTCCCGCCCCGCATCCCCGCCGTCCTGCGGGCCGGCGGCCTGATTCCCAACCCGCTGATGTCCACCGCCGGTGACGACGTACCGGTCCGGCTGGACACGATCCTGGCCGGACGCACCGCCGTGCTGACTGCCCAGCGCCCCAGCGCCCAGCTGGCGGCCTTCTGCCGCCGGCACGGCCTCGTCCTCCTGCGGATCAGCGCACCCGGCACCGGAACGCCCGCGCAAGCCGGCGCGGACGCAGACCCCGACTGGACCGACGTCCGCCTCGCCGACGTCGGTCCAGCCGCCGCTGCCCTGCGGGCCCTGACGGCCCACCCGCCGCTGAGCGTGGTCGTCCGCCCCGACCGCGTGGTCGCGGCGACCGGATCTCGGGGCCGGCCGCCGCGCCTGCCCTGGCACATCCCGGCAGCCGCCGTGCGCGAGAGCCCGGCGACGGCGCACCCGCCAGCTGATCCCGGTCCGGTAGGACCTGCTGCGAGCCGTCGATCACCGGGTGCTGCACGTGCCGACTGCGAGCAGGCCGAGCCCGCTCCGGCCGGCGAGGCGTAAGCGTCGCCTGGGTCGCGGCGGACGCGTGCTGCCCGCCCGCGACCCAGGCGCACTAGGCCGCCACCAGCAGGGCCGCCGCGGCGGCCGTGATGAGCTTGCGCGAGGCGACTCGCCCGGTGGCGTTCATTGTTCTGTCCTAACCTCTCGTGCGGTGTCAGTGCGGGGTGAAGTCCTGGTTGGTGCCAGGAGCGTTCTTGCACGGCCACTGGTCGAGCTGCTGGCCGGTGTTGCTGCCGGCCCCGTGCACGTCCAGGCACAGGCCGCTGTTCTGGTTCTGGAACTGCCAGGAGCCGTCGGACTGCTGGGCCGGCTTCCACAAGCTGCCGGACGCGCCGCTGACGGGCTGCTGGACGATGTCCGGGGTGCCCTGCGCGGTGGAGTTCCCGGCCACCGCCACGTCGTCGCCGGAGTTCTGCGCCTGCAGCTCGCCGTAGCCGCCGGAGGTGGGCACGAACTGGAACTGCTGGTTGGACTGGCCGTTGCAGGTGTACTGGTCGATCGCCGCGCCGCTGGCGGTCGTGTTGCCGAACACGTCCAGGCACAGGCTGTCGTTGCCGATGACGAGCCGGTGATAGCCGGACGGGAACCCGCCGCCGCCGGAGGTCTGGACGCCGGCCTGGCTGATGACCTGCTGCGCGCCCGACGGCCAGTTGGTGCCGCTGACCTGGACGTTGTTGGACAGGACGTTGTTGTGCGGTGAGCCGGTGGCGACCTGGGTGGCGCCGCCGTTGTACCAGTTGCCGCTGAAGGTGTTGTCGTCGGTGTTGTTGTTGGCGTTGGCGTTGGTGAACGCCCACACGCCGGCGTCCTGCACCACGTTGTTCGAAACGGTGACGTACCGGGAGCCCTCGTCGAGGTACAGCGCGACGGTGCCGTTGTTGTTGTACATGTAGTTGTCTTCGATCACCGCTGCCGGGGTTGGCGGACAGGTTGTAGATGCTGCCGCCGTCGTGCATGACGTTCTTGGTGTCGAAGATCAGGTTGTAGGAGACGGTGTTGTTCTTCAGCGTGGTGGGGGTGGTGTAGACGGGCTGGTAGTTGTAGGTGCCGCGGTTGACGTAGTCCTGGCTGCCGCCCGGGTCGTTCATGCCCCAGCCCCAGCCGATGTCGATGCCGTCGTAGGGCAGGTGGTCGACCTGGTTGTGGGTGATCGTGGCGCCCGTGACGTAGGTGGACAGGATCGCGGCGACTTCCTTGTAGTCCGTCCCGACCCCGGTCACGTGGTTGTCGCTGATGGTGATGTTCTGGTCGGTCATCGCCGGGTTGCTCGGGTGGTGGGCGTTGGTCTGGACGCCGCCGACCACGATGCCGCCGCCCGCGTCGTCGCTGAACGTGTTGCCGGTCGACGGTGATGCCGCTGGCGCCCAGGCCGGTGCCGCTGGCGTTGGCGTCAGCGTCGTTGCCGATGCCGAGGCCCGACCTGGCCGAGGTCGGTGAAGGTGTCGCCGCTGAAGGTGATGTCGCGTGGCCGCGGAGACCTGCACGGCGGCGGGCATCTGGTCCCAGCTCTCGCGGGTGGCCTCGAACAGCTGGCAGCCGGAGAAGCAGCTGCCGAACGACGGCTGCGACCAGGTGCCGGTGATGAACGCGCCGCTCTGCTGGTCGGCGTAGCCCTGGGCGCTGCTCGGCCCGAGCCAGGTGGTGCCGGTGAAGGTGATGTTGGAGAAGCTCAGGCCGCTGACCGGGCTGCTGTAGCTGCCGCTGACTTGCAGGAGCGTCTGCGTCTCCGGGCAGTTCGATGTCGAGGCTGCTCGGGTTCTGCCCCGGCGGCGGCCTTGTAGAACAGCTGGCCGGTGGGCGAGTCCAGGTACCACTGCCCGGCCTGCTGCAAGAACGCGTAGTTGTTCTCCAGGTACATCGTGCCGCCGGCGAACGGGCTGGCCAGGACGTCGTAGCCCCAGTTGTTGTTGGCCCAGCCCGGCTGCTGCATGGTGATGGTGCCGCCGCTGATCGACTGCGACCGTGGCGTAGCGGTCGGTGAAGGAGTCGAGGCTCTCGACCTCGATCTGGCTCTGGTCGGTCGTGGCGTCGAGGTAGCTGAGTGACGAAGCTGGTGAAGGTCAGCCCGGTGGAGGTGAAGCGTGAAGTCTGAGCGTGGCACCGCGATCGCGGCCCGCGGCGCCTCCGCGCCGTTGACGTACAGCTGGCGCGAGTTCACCCCGGTGCCGACGCTGGCCACCCAGATGTTGCTCGCCGAGTTCTGCAGCGTCCAGCCAGTCACCTGGCGCGGAGCCGCTCATGACTGTAGCCTGGCTGGCCGCGCCGGCGTAGGTGATGGTGTGGCCGTTCTGGCCGGCGTTGGCGCTGGTGAAGGTGAGCGGCTGGGCCAGCGGGTACCGTCCCGCGGCCATGTGGACGACCACGTCCGAGCTGGCCGACAGCTGATGGGCCGACTGCGCGGCCTGCGCGACGCTGGTGAACGGCTGCTGCGCGGACCCTGTCTGCGCGGCCGCGGCCGTCATGCCCGCTGCGTGCGGTGCCACGTACAGGTTGACGACACTCGGCGACGACGCGGCGCTCGCCGCCATGGCCGGGACCGCCGCTGCGGCCAGCAGCGGCAGCAGGGCTGACCCGGCGGCCGCCGTGGCGCGGCCTATCCGGAATCTCTTGACGCGGGACATGCTGATCCTCCTTGGGACTCGGCAGACTGGAACGGGGGCGCGACTGCCGGTCAGGCCGCGGTGATGGTGTATTCGTTGTTGGTGCTGCTGTTGACGGCCCACATGTCGGTGGTGGAGCCGTTCGTGGTGCTGCCCATGCCGTCCAGCGCGGTGCCGGTGCCGCGATTGACGATGTGGTAGTTGCCGTTGCCGGCGCTCACCAGGCTCCACTGCTGGTTGTTGCCGCCGTTCCAGGCTGATTGCCGGGCGGGTGCGCCGTTGGCGGTGTTGCCCCAGCTATCGGCGACCATGCCGTTGGTGTTGTTGACTATCCGGTAGTAGCCGTTGCCGAGGCTCACGAACTGCCACTGCAGGTTGGTGCTGCCGTTGTAGGTCCACTGCTTGAGGTTCGACCCGGACGCGACGTTTCCGCCGCTGTCGAGCACCAGGCCGGGGTGACGTTGGCGACCTTCACCCAGCCGGTGGGGATGCCGCCGCCCGCGTTTAGCGCGGGGATCGACCCCGAGAAGGTCAGCTTCACCACGTAGGCCAAAGCGCTGAACGGAGCGCTTGAAGACGGCATCTGAAGGTGCAGGCCGCCGCCGTCCTGGTTCGGCTTGGGCAGGTTGACGTAGGACCCGGCAGCGTTGTTGATCAGCTGCGCGCTCGTCAGGTTGCTGACGCTGAACTGGTTGGAGTTCAGGGTCTGGATCGTCATGGTGCTGCCCTGCCAGCCGAGGGCGGTGCAGTACAGCACCGTGTTGTCCTGGCTGCGGGTGAACCGGACATCCTGCGGTGTGCCCGCCACGTCACCGGTGAAGGCACCGCCGCCCATGTGTGTCGGTCCCTCGCCGTAGACCTGCCATGAGCGGGTGGCGTAGATCGCCTCACCGAAGCGGCCGAGCCAGTCTCCGAAGCCGAGCAGGATCGACTGCTGCTGGGACGGAATGGTACCGTCCCAGGTCGGGGCGATGTTGAGCAGCATGGTGCCGCCCTTGCTGATCCGGTCGATGAAGGAGTGCAGCAGCTGCTGGGTCGTGAAGTAGCCGATGCCCTGGACGTAGCACCAGGTGGAAGGCGAGACGCTGTCGTCGGTCTCCCAGTAAGGGGTCACGATGGAACCCGGGCCGCCGCGCTCGTAGTCGAAGACCTCACCCAGGTTGTCGAACCCGTCCTTGTAGGTCGTGAGCACGTCCTTGTTCCAGGACACCGCGGCGTTGTAGTAGTCGGCCAGAAACTGCAGCCGGTAACTCTCCTGGACCAGGTTCAGGTCGAAGTCGTGGTAGATCATGTCGGGCTGGTAGCCGTTGATGACCTCGGCCAGCTTGTTGTACCAGAGCTGGTTCTCCGCGGCGCTGCCGAGCTGGCCGTACAGCTTTTGCAGGGTCTGGGTGGACTGCGCCGGCACGTACTGGTAGTAGCCGTTGAAGTGGTAGGCGGTGTGCAGCGAGCACATGAACTTCAGGCCCTGGGCGCGGATCGCCTGCGCGTGCAGGCTCAGCAGGTCCAGGCCCGGCCCGGTCTTAACCGAGTTCCACTCGTTGACCTGGCTGTTCCACATCGAGTACCCGTCGTGGTGCTCGGCGACCGGTCCGGCGAACTTCGCTCCTGCCTGCTTGAAAAGCGACGCCCACGCGTTGGGGTCCCAGTTGCCGCCGGCGGACACCAGCTTGGGCTGGAACTTGGTGAACTGGCCGGCCTTGTTGTTGGCGCCCAGCATGAAGTTGTGGTACGGCCACACCGATGGATTGCCGTAGGTGGCGATGTGGTGCTGGTTCTCAACCGACCCGGAGTTGTACATGTTGCGGGGGTACCACTCGTTGCTGAATGCCGGGACGCTGAAGACGCCCCAGTGGAAGTAGATGCCGAATTTGGCGTCCATGAACCACTGCGGTGCCGGCGGGTGCTGGTCCACCGACGACCAGCTCGCGGCATAGCTCTGCGGACCGCTCGTGGCCAGGGCGCGCTCGGGCCGCAGCAGCCCGGCGGCCGCGGCAGCGCCGGTGACTCCGGTCGCGAACAGAAGCTGGCGGCGGCTGATGGGTTGCGGGGACGAAGAAGACATAACGGAGCTCCTTTTGCGAGGAGGTCAGGAAGGACAGGCATTAACCGACCGTGCGGGTCGCCCCACCTGGTGGGGCGTCGCTGGCCCGCCGCCGTGGCACGGCGGCGGGCCAGCCAGCGGTTCATGCCTTATCTAGGGCAGGTGCCATTGCTGGTTGCTGCCGCCGTTGCAGCTCCACAAGATGAGCTGGGTGCCGTTGGCGGTGTTGGAGCCGGGGTCGTCGAGGCACTTGCCGGAGGCGGGGTTGACCAGCTCCCCGTTGGTCGCCTGCCATTGCTGGTTGCCGCCGCCGTTGCACTGCCATAGCTCGACCAGGGTGCCGTTGCTGTAGTTGGCGCCGGTGATGTCCATGCAGCCGCCGTTGATGGTCAGGGTGCCGTTGCTGTTGACGGTCCAGTTCTGCGCGGCGGCGTTGCCGTCGCAGTCCCACATCTGCACCTTGGTGCCGTTGGCGCCGCTGCCGTTGTTGTCGTCGACGCACTTGGCGCCGTTGAGGCCGGACGTGATCGGGCCGGTCGCCCCGCCGCCGTCCGCCGCCGGTGTTGTAGCCGGCGGCGACGATGTTGGCCTGGACGGCGGCCTCGGTGGCGGCTGATGGCTCGCCGGAGGTCATGACGCCCTCGTACAAGGTGCCGTCGGCGCCGTTGCTGTTGTCGCCGCCGGTGCCGAGGATGATCGCGCCCTGCTTCTTCATCGGGTTGTAGCCGGACGGGCGGGCGCCGCTGAAGTCGGTGGCCAGGGCGCCGGACTGGGCGTTGCCGCCGCAGGATGGCCCACTGGTTGCTGGGCTGCCCTCGACCATGGCGGTGGTGAACCGGTAGTTGGTGGTGGGTCGTTGGAGTTCAGGCCGGCGTTGGAGCCGGAGTACAGGCCGTTCTCCAGGTCGCCCATGATCCACGGGCCGTTGCCGGAGCCGAAGCCCCAGACCCTGATGTTGCCGAAGTAGACGGCCTCCATGGTGGCGGCGCCGTCGTCGTTGTTGTTGGTCTCGGCGTTGCCGTAGTCGAAGCAGCAGCCGCCGTTGAAGTGGGTGCCGTCGACGACGTCGTAGATGCCCTCGGCGTTGTTGCCGGTGGCGATGTTCTTGGTGCTGTCGTCGCGGTAGCCGTCGCCCGGGGCGATGAAGACGCCGTAGGCCCGCTGGCCGCCGACCGTGACCGGCGCCGCGGTGGCGTTGGCGAGGCCGTCGGGGCCGCCGGCGGCGCCGCCGCCGGGCGCGTCGGTGAGGTTGTTGCCGTTGCCGGACTGGTCGAAGATCTCGGTGATCACGCAGCTGGTCCCGGCGCAGAACGAGTTCTGCGTCGCGGCGTTGGCGACGCCGCCCGCGCGACAGCGGGCTGATGTTGGTGGTGGCGTTGTCGGAGGAGCGGCGGACCTGGTAGAGCGGCCCGCTGTAGGCGCCGTACAGCGCCCGCGTGGTGCTGTGCGCGGCCACGCAGGGCGTGCCGCCTGAGGCGTAGATGTCGCACGGGCCGGTCCCCGCCGCTCGGGCGGGTGCCGCGCCGCTGGCGATCAGGGCGCCGGCGGTCAGTACCGCTGCCGCGCCCGCTAGCAGCAGCGTCCGTGCCGCGCGTGTGAGTCGTGATCGGACAGTCATCGTTGAATGTGCCTTTCTCATCCGAGGGTCCATTGCTGGTTGGAGCCGCCGTTGCAGGTCCATAGCTCGACCAGCGCGCCGTTGGCGGTGCTGGCCCCGGTCACGTCCAGGCACAGGCCAGACTGCACGCCGGTGATCGTGCCGTTGGAGTTGACCTTCCACTGCTGGTTCGCGCCGCCGTTGCACGACCAGGTCTCCACCTTGGTTCCCGCCGTGGTCTCGTTGCCGTAGGCGTCCAGGCACAGCTGGCTGCTGCCGCTGTACACGGTCAGCTGCCCGGACGAGGTGTGCGGTCCAGGTCTGGTTGGCGCCGCCGCTGCAGTCCCAGATGTCAAGCTGGGTACCCGCGGTGGTGCTGGAGCCGGGCACGTCCAGGCACTTGCCCGACCCGACCGCGTGGACCTCGCCGCTGCCGCCACCGCCGCCGCCACCGCCGCCGCCGGAGCCGCCCAGGGCGGACAACGCGGCGTTGTAGGCGGGCTTGGGCTGGTAGTTCTGGTCGTACATGGTCGCCGCGCCATAGCCGGAGAAGGTCCCCGGGATCCAGGAGTCGGCGTCGCCGACGCCCCATTGCGACACGCCGACGCACCGTGAGACCTGCAGGCAGTCACGCACCACCGTGGCGTAGTCGGTGGCCTGCTGGTTCAGGTTCGCGGTGGTGGCCGGCAGCTGGATGCGGTCATCGAGCTCGGTCACCGCGACATTGACGCCCAGGGCGGCGAACCGCTGCATGTTGGCCAGCATCGACGAGGGCACCTGGCCCAGGATGAAGTGGCTCTCGAAGCCCACGCCGTTGATCGGCGCTCCCTGGGCCAGCAGCGACTGCACCAGGCTGTACATGGCGTTGCTCTTGGCGTTCTCGCCCTCGATGCTGTAGTCGTTGAGGTACAGCTGGGCGCTGGGGTCGGCGGCGTGCGCGGTGCGCAGCGCGTCGGCGATGTACCCGCTGCCCATCGCCCGGTCGAACACGTCGCTGACGAGGCTGCCGTCGCCGTTGAACGGCTCGTTGACGACGTCCCAGGCGTAGATCTGGCCCTTGTAGTGGCTGACCTCCGCCGTGATGTGGCTTTCCATCGCCTGCTGGACCTGGTTTGACGGCAGGCTGGACACCCACGACGGCAGCTGGTTCTGCCAGACCAGGTTGTGGCCGCGCACCCGCATGCCGTGCGCCTTGGCGAACGACACGATCCCGTCGCCCGGGCCGAAGTTGTACGACCCGTTGGACGGCTCGATCGTGTCCCACTTCATCTCGTTGCCCGGCGTAACCATGTCGAACTGCTGGCCCGCCAGGTTCGTGATCGTCGTGTTGTTGACCATGTTCCCGGTGACCTCGGTGCCGAAGTACTTGCCCTGGGCCTCGGCCGCCGCCCGCAGCGTGCTGCCGGCCGCCACGGCCGGCACCGTGGTGGCAACCGCGCCGCCCGCCACGCAGGCAGCCGCCGCGACCGCCATCACCAGCCGCCGGCGCGGCCGGACGGCGAGGGCGGCGGGACCTCTCTCTCGCGTGCGATGAAGCATCGCCGGGATGGCTCTCATGATCATTGGTGACCTCCGGTGTTGATGGGGAATCGTGAGGGGTACGCGTGCCCGCGCTAGGGCAGGTGCCATTGCTGGTTGGTGCCGCCGTTGCAGGTCCACAGGTCGAGCTGGGTGCCGTTGGCGGTGTTGGAGCCGGGGTCGTCGAGGCACTTGCCGGTGGCGGGGTTGACGAGCTGGCCGTTCTGGGCCTGCCATTGCTGGTTGGCGCCGCCGTTGCACTGCCATAGCTCGATGAGGGTGCCGTTGGCGCTGCTGGCGCCGGTGATGTCCATGCACTTGCCCAAGACCTGCACGGTGCCGTCTGATTCGACGGTCCAGGACTGGTTGGCGCCGCCGTTGCAGTCCCAGATCTGCGATCTTGGTGCCGTTGGCGGTCGACTGGCCGTTGTCGTCGACGCACTTGGCGCTGTTGACGCCGGACGTGATCGGGCCGGTCACCCCACCGCCGCCAGTGCCGCCGCTCAGGCCGATTGACACGCTGCCCAGGTGCTTGGCGGTGGTTGCCTGGACCCCGGTGACCTGGGCGAACGGCAGCGAGGTGGTAGGCGCGGACGGCTGCTCGACCAGGTAGGACTGACCAGCGGTGACCGGCACGCTCAGGGTGGCGTTGCTGGTGGGCGAGACGACCACGGCGCCGGTGGCGCCGTTGACGACCTCGGCCTGCTGGCCCGGCCACGGGTTGCGGACGGTCATGGTGGTGGTGGTGCCGGCCTGGATGGCGGCGGTGGCCAGGGTGCCGCCCTCGACCTGGACGTCGACCTTGGACCCGCCCTGGATGTACACGGTGCCGGAGGCGTCCCAGCCCGACGGCCAGGCGGGGGCGAACCGCAGCGTGCCGTCGTAGTCGGTGGCCAGCGACTCATTCAGCGTCATCGCGACGTTAGAGGTTTGCTCGATGTACGGCTCGTCGGCCGAACTGGGGTTCCACGCCGCCAGCCCGGAGATGTAGACCTGGTACTTCTCGGTGCTGGCCACCAGGTCCGAGGCCACCTGGAGGCTCATGTCCAGGCGGGCGGCGTCGATCGAGTCGTACGTCCAGTCCGGCTGGTTCGGGTACTGGCGGCTGGTGTAGGTCCGGTCGGCCAGCGCGGTCAGGTTGTCGCCGTTGAGGACGGTGTTGTCGCCGATGACGCCGTAGGGCCAGACGGGCTCCAGGCCGACGTTCTCCTGGTTGTGGTTGGCGGCGGACGGCTGGTAGGAGTCGGCGATCACGTCATTGCCCTGGGCGTCGGCGCTCGCGGCGGCGGAGGGCGAGGTGGGCTGGGGGTTGCGCAGCTGGCTGTGGGTGCTGGCGTCGGTGCGGGGGTAGGGCTCGACCTGGCCCAGGGCGGTGCGCAGCTGGGAGGCCAGCGAGGAGTCGGTGCCCAGCAGCGTCGCCGCGCTGATCGTGGCGGGGAACAGCGCCTGGTCGGCGGCGATGTCGGTGGCCGGGTCCTGCACCGACCACTGCGTCTCGTGCGCGTTGGCCACCGCGTGCAGGTAGCCGTCGGATCCGGTGGACTGCCAGGCCAGCAGGAAGGTGGCCGCCTGCTCCATGACCGGGTAGTACTTCTGCAGGAAGCTCAGGCTCCCGGTGTCCTGGTACTGCTGCCAGATCCATAGCGCGATCTCCGCGCCGGACGTGACGGTCTCGGCGTTGAAGCCGGGGCTGGAGGCGGTCGCGCAGGAGGCGTCCGAGGTGATGCCGCCGCCGTTGTAGTAGCCATTGCCGTTGAACCGCATGGTCTCCGGCACGCACGCGCCGGGCTTGCCGCTCATCTGCGCCCTGGTCCAGGACTCGATCGCCGGCAGGTCATTGAGGTACATGTCGAAGACCGGCAGGTTGAGGGCGAAGTTCCCCGACGACATGTTGGCCGAGATCTCGCCGCGCAGGTTCCACAGCCAGTACCCGGCCGGGTACCAGTCCTGCTGGTCCTTGTCGTAGGCGTACAGGTCGGCCAGCCCCGCCTGGCTGCCCGGGTACTGGCCGCTGTGCATCAGCCCGGCCTCGTCGTACAGGTACAGGGTGCGCAGGTTCTCCATGTACTGCGCGGTGCCGTCCGAGGAGCTCGCCTCGATCAGGGCGCTGCTCGCCCAGTAGCTGTTCCACCACGACGACTGGGTCGACAGCAGCGCGGACGTCGCGGCGGTCGCATCCCCGCCGATCAGGGTCGAGGCGGTGGAGGTGGCGTTGCCGCCGGTCCACGACGGTGACGCGACAATGATCCGGAACGACCCGTTCGAGTTCGGGGTGAAAGAAACCTGCACCTGCGTGGAGTTCACCACCGAGGCGGTGACGTTCTGGCCGCCGGCGGTGATCGCGGCCATCGCGCCGAACGTCTGCCCGGAGGAGCCGGACTGTGAGTTGTCCGCCCACGTCTGGGCCAGGCTGCCGATCGCCCCGGACGCGGTCGCGGTGGGGGAGCGGCCGCTCCACAAGCTGAGCGTCGCGGTCTGCCGGGTACCCGGGTTGGCCCCGGTGACATTGACGATCAGCTCGTCCTTGCCGGCGGGCACCCAGGCCTGCATGGCCATGCCGCCGCCGGACTCGTTAAGCACGCCGTTGTACAGGTCCAGCGTGCCGGTGAAATTCGCGGCCGATGTCATCGCCGCCAGGCCGGGGATCTGCACCTGCCCGGGGGAAAGCCGGTTCGGCATGGTGTCGCTGCGGTTCAGCTGCGCGGTGAACCCTCCTGTCCCCCATGCGGCGACCCCGAGCGAGCCGTTGCTCAGCGGCAGGAACTGCGACGGCGAGTTGTTCGGCGCACCGAGCACGACGTCGGAGCGCGCGACCACCCCTGCCGTGTTCAGGGAAAATGCGCCATTCTGCCAGGCGGTGGTGAGACTAGCCGCGGCGGCGGGCCGGGCAGGGGCGGCCATGATGGCCAGCGGTGGGGCGAGCAGCAGCACTGCTGCCGCCGCCGTGAGCATCGTTCGTCTTTGCCGGGACAGAGCGGGCACTTGGCCTCCCATGGGGCCTCCCGCCGAGCCAGGTGGTGGCGGGAGGCCGCATTCGTGGGGTGACGGATCAGGGGTTGACGGGGTGACGGATCAGGGAATGGTCCAGTGCTGGTTGGTGCCGCCCGTGCAGGTCCACAGGTCGAGCTGGGTGCCGTTGGCGGTGTTGGAGCCGGGGTCGTCGAGGCACTTGCCGGTGGCGGGGTTGACGAGCTGGCCGTTCTGGGCTTGCCATTGCTGGTTGGCGCCGCCGTTGCATTGCCATAGCTCGATGAGGGTGCCGTTGGCGCTGCTGGCGCCGGTGATGTCCATGCACTTGCCCAAGACCTGCACGGTGCCGTCTGATTCGACGGTCCAGGACTGGTTGGCGCCGCCGTTGCAGTCCCAGATCTCGATCTTGGTGCCGTTGGCGCTGGACTGGCCGTTGTCGTCCACGCACTTGGCGTTGTTGAGGCCGGACGTGATCGGGCCGGTGGAGCCGCCGCCGGACCCGCCGCCTGCCGAGGTAACCGACAGGTTGTCGAACTGGTCGGTCTGGTAGCCGGAGGTGCCGAAGCCGACGTAGCCCGAGGCGTACGTGGAGTCGTTGACGGTGGTGACGTTGGTGCCGTTGATCGCGGCGGTGATCGCGGCGCCGTTGAAGGTCAGCGCCAGGTGCTGCCAGGTGCCCGTGCCGGGCGCGGACACGGTACCGCTGGCCAGTGTGGTGGTGCTACCGCTGCCGCTTTCGCGCACCACCTGCCAGCCGCCGGTGTTGGACAGCTGCAGGTAGTACTCATTGGCCGCGGGCGGGTTGTAGCCGACCGAGGAGCCGGCCCGCCCGATGAGCTGCACCGCGCCCGCCTGCTCCATGAGCGCGTCCGCGGACACGGTGTAGTTGGCCCAGCCCGGTGAGCCGCCAATCGTGAACGGGTTGGCGTTGCCATCCCATTCGATGGGCTTGACCGGGGCCTGCTGCTGGACGCACTGCCCGGACCGGCCGCCCGCGCACGGCTCGACCTCGAACGCGCCCTGCATCTGCGACAGGTACGGCGGCTGCTGGCCGGCGGTGTCGGAGTCGAAGCTGTCGGAGTACGGCAGGGACAGCGAGCCCTGGGCCGGGGAGGTCGCGGTGCCCTTGCCCTGCCCGGTGGTGGTGGTCAGCGTGTACACAAAGCCGGGCTGGACCGTGAGGGAGAAGCTCCCGTTGACCGGGGTGATGTCCTGCGAGTGCACGAACCAGGTGGACGAGCTGCTTGAGTTGACGTTCGTGCTCCAGACGTGCACGGTCCCGGTGGAAAGGCCGCCGGTGATCGTGTAGTTCACGGTCTGCGCCGCGGATGCCTGCGTGGTCTCGATGATCGAGCTTCCAGTCGGTTCCGTCGGGCGACTTCAGCGTGACGTAGCTGCCGTTGTTCCCGCTGCCGCCGATGTACCCGCTGGCGGAGTCGATGTAGGTCCAGCCCGGGGCGGTGAACTGGGTGGTCTGCGCGGTGACCCACGCCTGCTTGCCGACGGAGTACCAGCCCGACGACGGCTGGTTGGCCAGGATCAGCCCGTCGGTCGCGTAAGGGAAGGCCGGGTAGATCGAGGCGACGATGGGCCAGTTGATGGTGGCGGTCATCTTCCCGTCCAGGTAGTCCCGGTTGTCGGCCCGGGCCATCGCGGCCGACCCGTTGTTGTAGTCCTGCGACCCGTTCTCGCTGGCCCACAGCTGCTTGCCGGTCGCCACCGCGTTCGAGCTGCTCGGGCAGGACGTCTGCGCGCTCATCCACCCGCAGGGGTAGTGCGACCCGACGATCTGCACCGCCTGGGAGAACGCGCTGTTGGACACCAGGTCGTTGGCGACGTTCCAGCTGGTGTCATCGCCGACGATCTGCACGCCGGAGTACCCGTTGGAGTTCAGCGCGGAGCGCAGCTGCTCGTACCAGCTGATGTTGTAACCGCGCTCGTTCCAGCCGCCCAGGTAGTTGATCGTCAGCCCGTCGGACTTGGCGCAGTTCAGCCAGCTGACCAGGTAGTTGATCATGTCGGTAGACCAGAAGTTCCCGCTGCCGATCCATCCGGGCGCGCCCCAGGCCAGCCCGTACAGCTTGATGTTCGGGTTGCGGGCCTTGGCCTGCTCCATCAGCCACCACTCGTATCCCGCGCCGCAGCTGATCGCGCCGCGGGAGTGCTCGATGCTGGACTCCGACCCGTCGGTGGAGTTGGTGTCGCCGCCGATCTCCACCTTCAGGATCTGCAGGTCCGCGCCGTAGCCGGGCTTGAACAGGTAGTCCAGCATCTGCTGTTGCTGCGCGGCCGGGTAGTCGGCCAGCAGCTTGGAGTTGCCGCCTCCGCCGCTGATCGCCCCGATCCCGTCGAACGTGCGTCCGCCCTGGGTGCCGTTGACGGTGATGTTGGCGGTCGCCGCGGCCGCGGGCACCGCGGACGCGACGCTCGACGCATCCGGCCGCTGCCAGTAGCAGCATCGCGCCGACGGTGACGTGCTTGCGGGAAATAACTCGCCATTTCATGCTCGTGTGCCTCCTCTCGTTGTCAGTTCGGGGTGAAGTCCTGGTTGGTGCCAGGAGCGTTCTTGCACGGCCACTGGTCGAGCTGCTGGCCGGTGTTGCTGCCGGCCCCGTAGCACGTCCAGGCACAGGCCGCTGTTCTGGTTCTGGAACTGCCAGGAGCCGTCGGACTGCTGGGCCGGCTTCCACAAGCTGCCGGACGCGCCGCTGACGGGCTGCTGGACGATGTCCGGGGTGCCCTGCGCGGTGGAGTTCCCGGCCACCGCCACGTCGTCGCCGGAGTTCTGCGCCTGCAGCTCGCCGTAGCCGCCGGAGGTGGGCACGAACTGGAACTGCTGGTTGGACTGGCCGTTGCAGGTGTACTGGTCGATCGCCGCGCCGCTGGCGGTCGTGTTGCCGAACACGTCCAGGCACAGGCTGTCGTTGCCGATGACGAGCCGGTGATAGCCGGACGGGAACCCGCCGCCGCCCGACGACGTGGCGGGCGTCAGGTAGACGGCGAACGCGTCATGAGCCGCCTGGAAGGTGAGCGGCACGGTGATCGAACCGCTGGAGGCGCTGACGTTCTGGTTGTAGACCACCTGCGGTGAGCCGAGCGGGGACTGGTCCGGTATCCGGTCCACGGTCACGTTGACGCTGCCGTTGCTGGCCAGCCACGGCACCGAGGCCAGGCCGCTGAACGTCACCGACGCCGCGCCGGTGTACCCGTTCTCGTCACCGAGGATGGCCACGGCGCGCTTGGCCGAGCTGTCCTCGGCCGCAGAGATCGCGGTGGTCCCGGCCTCGCCGGAGGTGGACACGAAGGAACCGGTCATGTCGGCGTAGGCGCGCATCGCCCACCAGTTCCCGTTCGGCTCATAGGTGCCGTTGACGTTGGTGAGGACCCCGGTCAGGTTGGGCGTCAGGCAGCACACCCAGTTGCCGCGCATGGCGTTGGCGTAGTTGGACTGGGCGAAGCGGGCCAGGTACCAGGCGGTCACGCCGGCGGTCTGCCTGTCGGCGGGCTGGTACTCGTTCGCCGACAGCTTCGGGGCGGGCGAGATGCCGGCCGCGCTGATGTCGCTCTGGATGGCGCGGGAGTCGGCCACGGGATCGTCGCCGTCGCCCTCTTCGTGGTTGGTGATCTCGTTGGGCACGGTCCCGCTGGACTTGGCGTTCGACAGGAAGCCCTGCCATTCGCCCTGGTTCTGCTGGGGGGTGAAGGCGAAGTCGGGCCCGACGATGGTCGCGTTAGGAGCGACGCTGCGGATCTCGCGGTACGCGCTCTGCCACATCTGGTAGTACTGGGTGGTCTGCGCGCCTCCCGGCCAGAAGACGGAAATGTCTGGCTCGTTCCAGATGTCGTAGGCGAACGGGAGCCCGGTCGCCTGCAGTTCGCCCACCACGTCTGCGATGAAGGTGACCCAGTTGGAGCAGTTCCCGCTGGTGCACGGATACGTCGTGTTCGAGGGCTGGCCGCCGTCCGCGCCGAAGATGTCGCTCAGGATCACCTGGTACTGTGCGTGGTTGGGCGACTGGGTCAGCCGCCGTGCCTGCGCGATCACCGTGCTCACGTCGGCCTGGGTACCGGAACCGTTGGCGTACCCGTCGCCGATCCATCCCCGGGACACGTGGCCGCCACCGCGGAACGCGGTGATGCCGAGCGGCACCAGGTTCTGGTCGGACGGCTGGGTGCCATCCTGGCTCACCCCGTACAGGAAGCCTTCGCCGACGCCGGTCGTCGGCCCCGTGGTGGCGGCGAGGTTCACGCTCAGCGACTCGGCCGCCGAGGCGCTTCGGGCGGGCCCCAGCAGCGGCACCGCCAGCGCCAGCAGCAGCGCGGCCGCCGTGGCCAGGCCAAGTGGTCGGGTTCTCTTGATCATCGAGTGCTCCTCAGGTAACGCACTGTCAGTTGTTAGCGCTAACATTGATGCGCCTACGTCCGCGACGTCAAAGATGGCGCTGGGGGTGGAGTTGTCTTAGGTAGCCCTGACCGCGCGCCCCGGCGCGGCCAGGGCTAACCGATCGCCGATGTCTTGGCTAGGGCAGGTGCCATTGCTGGTTGCTGCCGCCGTTGCAGCTCCACAAGACGAGCTGCGTGCCGTTGGCGGTGTTGGAGCCGGGGTCGTCGAGGCACTTGCCGGAGGCGGGGTTGACGAGCTCCCCGTTGGTCGCCTGCCATTGCTGGTTGGCGCCGCCGTTGCATTGCCATAGCTCGATGAGGGTGCCGTTGGTGTAGTTGGCGCCGGTGATGTCCAGGCACTTGCCGTAGACCTGCAGGGTTCCGTCGGACTCGACGGTCCATTGCTGGTTGACGCCGCCGGTGCAGTCCCACATCTGGATCTTGTTGCCGTTGGCGGTGGAGAAGGCGCTGTCGTCGACGCACTTGGCGCTGTTGAGGCCGGACGTGATCGGCCCGGTCGCCCCGCTGCTGGAGGAAGGCGCGTAGCCGGCCGCGGCGATGCTGGCCTGGACCGCGTTCTCGGTAGCGTCGGACGGGTAGCCGCTCGTGATGGCTCCCTCGAAGAACTCGCCGGGGGCGCCATTGCTGTTGTCTCCGCCGGTGCCGAGCAGGATGTCGGCCTCCTCGTGCATCGGGGAGTAGCCGTTCGGCAGCCCGCCGGACCAGGTGGTGGTCAGGGCGCCGCTGGTGGCGTTGCCGTACTTCAGGGTGAAGTTGCTGGTGCCGTTGTTCTTCTCCCAGGCGCTGACGAACGGGAAGTTCACCCCTGGGTTATTCGAGCTGTTCGGGCCGGTATTGGTGCTGTACATGCCGTTTTCCAGATCGGCTTCGACCCACGGCCCAGGTCCGGTGCACCCGCCGAACCAGCAGGCGGTGCCCCATTCGATCGCGTTCATGTGAGCGTTGCCGGTGTCGGTGTGCGACGTCTCGCCGGTGCCGAAGTCGAAGCAGCACTGGTTCCCGACCAGGTTCGAGGAGGTCACCATGTAGACGCCCTCGGGCTGGGCGCCAGTTGGCACGTTGATGTTGTCGACCCGGTAGCCGGTGCCGGGCGTGCTCCTGATCCCGTACGCCGGGTGGCCGCCGATCGTGATCGGCAGGGCCATCGCGTTCGCCCCGATGTCCGAGCCGTTGGGACCGGGCCCTTCCAGAAGCCGCCCGAGGAGATCGGCAGGTCGCTGTGGTTGGAGCTCTGGTCGTAGATCTTGGTGATCGTGCACGTGGTGCCGGCGCAGAAAGTCACCTGCGGGGCGGCGTTGGCGTCGCCGCCCGCCGACAGCAAGCCAACGTTGAGGAAGCTCTTATCGGAGGAGCGCTGCACCTGGTACAGCGGCCCGTTGTAGGCCGCGTACAGCGCCCGCGTGGTGCTGTACGCCGCGACGCAGGGCGTTCCACCGGACGCGTAGAGGTCGCAGGAGAGCGACGACGCCGCCCTGGCGGCGGGCGCGCCGCCGCTGGCACTCGCCAGCGCTCCGGCGGTGAGCATGAGGGCCGCTACCGCCAACAGTAGCACCCTCCTCACGCTCCGTAGTCGTGACTGGATGGTCATGTGTGGCCGTCCTTTCTTCGGCATGCGCTGCCGCCAGCCTGCTGTCCGCGGCCGTGCGCGACGGCGCGAGCACATGCGTGGCGTCGGCGCCGTGCCCCGGCGCCACGTCCCTATCCGCGCTCGGAGCGCGCAGGGCGGTCGACACCGCCAATGTGGCTAGATACGAGTTCTAGGTTCAGGGGTGGTGACCCGCCGGGAGGGCCTGACGGCTCGCGCGGCGGGGTCGGTTCTGTGCTTCGAATCGATTCGCGCAATCGGTTAGATCGCATGTTACGACCAGGTTCGGAAAGGATCAATGGCGCATAACGAATGTTTCGCGCGCAGGCCCGGCAATCGCTGCTCAACGGGGGCGGCGCCCTGGTTCACCTGCGCGAATCCGCGGATGTACCCGTTGAAATTTTCGCGGCGTCCCTTGGAGAACGCCTTTCGTCAGTACCGTCCGGCCCGCCGAACCGAGTCTCAGGACCTAGCGCGGGGGCTGGGCTAGGACGCTTGGCTGGCGCGGGCCGGGACTAGCGTGACGCTGTCCCTCAGGGAGATGGGAGGGCAAAGCAGCAGGTGCCTCGGGAGGGCGGCCGGGTTGGCGATGCACTCGGTGAGAAGGTCGACCGCGTGCGCGCCCAAGTCGGCGGCGGGGACGTCAGCAGAGGTGAGGGGCGGATGGAATTCCTCGGCCCAGTGCTGGGCGGCGACACCGATCAGGGAGAAGTCCGCGGGTACGGTCAGGCCCGCCCGGTGCAGCGCGCGCTGGACGCCCGGCAGCGCCGCCTCGTTGACGGTCGCCGCCGCTGTGATCTCCGGGTGCTCCTTGAGGATCAGCTGCATGCAGGCATCTCCGCCGGGAGTGTCGTCGTCGCACGGGTACTCCCAGCCGGTCAGCCCGCGCTGGGCGACCGCGTCCCGGAAGCCCTGCCGCGCCCGCAGGCCGGGGCCATATCCGGTTGCCAGCATCTCGCGGGGACCTGTTGATCAGGGCGATGTCGCGGTGCCCCAGGTCGGCGAGGTGATACACGCACCGGCTGAGCAGGTACTCGTAGTCGACGTCGACCCACCAGGTGCCCTCGGGACGTGCCGTGTGGCCGATGGTGACGAACGGCATGTCCGCCTGCTGCAGCTGGGTGACCCGCGGATCGTCGAGCCTGATTTCCATGAGGATCACGCCGTCGACGCGGCGTCCGTCGATCAGGCGCCTGAACGAGCGTTCGTGCATATCGCCAGACGGTGACAGCAGGACGTCCAGGTCCGCGCGTGCCGCGGCATCGAGCACGCTGGCGACGAAATCGAGTTGCATGTAGGTCAGCCGGCGGGCAGCCGGCGGAATGACCAGGCCGATCGTGCGAGTGCGCCCTTCCTTCAGCGCGCGGGCGGCGGCGTTGGGGCGGTAGTTCGAGCTCCTCGATGACCTGCTGGACCCGGGCGCGGGTCTGCTCCGAGACGTTCCGCTTGCCGCTGAGGGCATACGAGACCGTACTACGCGACACCCCCGCGCGCTTGGCGATCTCCCCGATGTTCAATCCTGCCCCTCATAGCCTGGCGCCGGCTGTGATCGACAAATGTGAATCGATTCGCGACAGTGTAGTTCCGCGTCGCCAGCAGCGTCAACGCCGACGGTCGTCCGCCGTTTATGAGCTCCCGGTACGGCCGCGCGCTCTCTCAGGGTAGCACGGTCAAGGGGCAACGACATTGCCTGCTATTTCCTGACTGTACCCGGACAGGAGATTGACGTGGCGGTTCGGCCGATTTAGAGTCTTCTGAATCGGTTCCCCGAATCGATTCGATACGAACGAGTCCCGGCCTAGCCCGCCCGGCGGCAGCGACGGCCGTGGCGGCCGCGCGGCTTCTCGGCGCGCAGACATGAAAGAAGCAGATGACTTCCGACCTTCCCGGCCCTCGATTCGACCCACGGAAGATCCCCTTCAGCCATTACGGATCCTGGCTCAGCCTCTCTCCGGTCACGGGCAACGCCCGCTACGCCGATGACCTGCACCTCGTCTCGCACAAGCAGGGGATGCACGCGGTGCTCTCCCTGCGCGCGGTGACTGGCGACGGGTCCCGCGCCGACACGCGGATCGAGGCGGTGCCCTCCTGCCTGAGCTGGCTGGGTGAGCCGGGCCGAATCGAGGCCGTCTACGCCGGCGCCGACACCCTGCGCGTGCGCGGGACAGCGCTGGGTCTGCGCATAGGCGCGGCCCTGCCGAGGCTCACCCCGTTCAGCGGAATGTATCTCTATCGCGATCCCGTGGACGGGTCATACGTGTACACCAGCTACGAGACCGGCCGCCGGTACCGGATCACCGTGCTGGCGGGCACGGCGGCCGTCGAGGGGGAGCAGGCGCTGGGCGCGGCGGCGCGCTCGGTGACCGTCAGCGCTGGCGGCGCGCCGCGCTGGGAAATAGCCATCGAGGAGCACGACGCGGGCCGGCGCCCCTACCGCCCGGCCCGGTCGTTTGACGAGGCGAGGGGGGACGCCGGAGCGGCGTTCGCGGCGTTCGCGAGCCGGGTCGCGCCGTGGCGCAGCGAGCGCACGCCCGCGGCCGAGCACGCCGCCTACGTGCTGTGGTCGGCCACCGTTGGTCCCGCCGGGTTCCTCGCCAGGCCCGCCGTGCTCATGTCCAAGCACTGGATGAACAAGGTCTGGAGCTGGGATCACTGCTTCAACGCCCTCGCGCTGGCCGCCGGAGAGCCGGAGCTGGCCTGGCACCAGTTCGCCTTGCCGTTCGACCACCAGGATCCGGCCGGGGCGCTGCCCGATTCGGTGACCCATTCGGAGGTCCTCTACAACTACGTCAAGCCCCCGATTCACGGCTGGGCACTGCGCCTGCTGCGCCGGCGGCTCGCCGACCGCCTGGCTGACGCGGACATCGAGGAGACCTACCTGCGCCTGGAGCGCTGGACCGAGTACTGGCTCGGGCGCCGTGCCCCCGGATCGCCGCTTCCCCACTATCACCACGGCAACGACAGCGGCTGGGACAACGCCACCAGTTTCGACGCCGCCCGCGTGGTCGAAAGCGCCGACCTGGCCGCCTTCCTGATCCTGCAGATGCGCGAACTGGCCGACCTGGCCGCACGCCTCGGCAAGCCCGACGTCGGCGCCCGCTGGCACGCCGAATCGGACCGCCTGCTCACGGCGATGCTGTCGCTGCTGTGGACCGGCGAGCGGTTCGCGGCGCGGATCGTCGGCACCGGGGAACTGCGCACCAGCGAGAGCCTGCTGGACCTGATGCCCATCGTGCTCGGTGCCGCCCTGCCCGCTCAGGTGCACATGGCGCTCGCTCGCGGGGTGCGGCGCCACCTCACCGAGCACGGGCCGGCGACCGAGGCACCCGGCTCGCCGCAGTACAGCCCCGACGGGTACTGGCGCGGGCCGATCTGGGCGCCCTCGACCGTCCTGATCGAGGATGGCCTGCGCCGCGCCGGCCACGCCGATCTAGCCGACGAGGTCAGCAGGCGCTTCCGCCTGCTCTGCGAGACCTCCGGGTTCGCCGAGAACTTCGACGCCACGACCGGAGCCGGGCAGCGCGACCGCGCCTACACCTGGACCGCGAGCAGCTACCTTATCCTCGCCGAGGCCGCCGCGGGACGCCAGTCTCTCACCCCGCAGGCGGACTAGGCCCCGCTCGACTCCCGCCCCACTAGCCGGCTCGGCTGCCGCCGAGGGGGCCGCCCTGTATGGTCGGCCCCCTCGGCGGCGTGGCCAGCGACTGCCCTGGCGGACAGTGAGCCGCGCCGGATCAGCCCGCGGTCAGGGTCCAGAGGTGGTCGGGGGTGCCGTTGTCGTCCCATTGCAGGACCTGGGCGCCGGATGACGTGCTCTCGTTCAGCACCCCGAGCACCAGGCCGCTGTTGTAGTTCTCGATCTTGTACTGGCCGTTGCCTTGCGAGATGACCTGCCAGAGGTGGTCGGGGGTGCCGTTGTCGCCCCAGATCAGTGCATCAGCCCCGTCGGATTTGCTCTCGTTGCTGATGCCGAGCACCAGCCCGCTGGCGTTGTTCTTGATCTCGTAGTAGCCGGAGCTCTCCAGGGATCAGGGTCCATTTCTGCGTGCTGCTGCTGCCCGCTGTGGCCTGGACAGCCAGCGTCCCCTGCGCGGTGCTGCTGCCCTGTGTGTCCAGCACCAGCCCGCTGTGCACGTTCTTGATCTGATAGGTCCCGGACAGGGTGGAGCCGCCGCTGCCAGGCGTGATCACGAGGTGGTAGCCGTTGGCGGAGTTCATGGAACTGACCGGTACGGTGATGGACCCGTTGCTGATGGTGTAGTTGCCGCTGGAGATGGTCTGCGGGCCGGCGACGGCGGTGGTGCGGCCGGCTGAGACGGTCTGCTCCAGGACCGCGTGGGCGGTGGTGCCGAACGCGGCGCGAGCCGAGCCCGTTCACGGTGACGGCGGTAGAACCGCTGCCGCCGCCGAAGATGACGCTGACCTGATTGCCCGCGGAGTTGACCGAGGCGGCGCCGTCCAGCCCGGTGCCCGCGGTGCCCGGCGGGACGACCGTCACCATGTTGCCGCTCATCTGGCCGTACCACTGGTACAGCCAGTAGGCGGCGTTCGGGCTGCCGCCGGTGCCGGTCAGCAGGTCGCCGAGCGCACCGTATTGGTTCCAGAACGCCAGTTCGGCGTTATTGATGCCCAGGCGCTCGAACTGGGCGATGTAGTCGATCAGGTCCCCGGGGATGCCGACCTGTGACGGCGCGGCGTATTCCTCGATCGCGATCGGGCGGGGGGTGATGCCCAGGTTCTTCTCGATGCCGGTGACCGTGGCCACGTCACCGGCGATCTTGCCCGCGCTCTCCAGTTCGTGCCAGGAGATGACGTCCGGGACGGTGTTCGTGGCCACCGCGTTCTGCAGGAAGCTCTGCATGCCGCTGATGTTGTCGGAGAAGCTCGGGCCCTGGATGACGGCGCTCGAGTCGAGCGAGCGGATCTGCCGGTACGTCGTGGTCCAGAAGCTGTTGAAACTGCCGTTGGAGCTGAGCCAGGTGTTGTCGGGCTCGTTCCAGATTTCGAAGTTGGTGATGCCCGCGTAGGGCGACGCCTCGACCTTCTGGACCTGCTGCTGCACGATGGTCGGCCAGGTGGAGGCGCTGTACTGGTAGGGCCAGCCCGCGTAGTAGTCAGACATGCGGTCCACCAGGTGCGCGCCGGCCTTCGCCGCCTCCGGCGCGACCACGAGGACGTCGCCCTCGGCCTGCTGCTTGCCGCCCGCCGCCATCTGGACGAAGGTGTTCGGGTGCAGCGGCTCGACCAGGCTGTCGGCCGGGACCGAGCCTGTCGCCAGGCCGTACAGGCTCCCGGATGGCCACGTGGGTGACGGTGCGGTAGGGCTGGTTGGCGTTGACGACGAGCGTGGACGCCGCCGACGCCGGGGGCGAGGATGCCGCCACCCCGAGGGCGGACCCGGCGGCCACGAGGGCAGCGACGGCGACCCGGGTGGCGACCCTTCTCGCCCGGCTTCTTGGCCCGCTAGCGGGCAGTGCAACGCGATGCGGCGGCCGCAGGCGCGATTTGGACATCAATGTCCTCCTCAAAAGACGGAACCTGAACGGGCGATGGCCATCGCGATGCTTGGACTGTAAGCCTCAGCATTGGGTCATGCAATACTCACGGACTAGTCGAATCGGTTGGGCCAGTTCGACTACATGCGTCGACGCGAGGGATCGCTCCTGGCGGCACCGCAGTTAGATCATCCCTGGTGGGAGCGGCTTTTCATGGGCCGGAAACTCGCGGCTGCGGCTTTCCGCAGGTCACGTCGTATGCCGTTCATTGGAGTCGAAGCGGTTCGCAGATGGGCGAGTAACAGCCGCAAGGCCCGCCGAGCCGGTTCCTCGCCGGGCTGCCCCGGTGGCCGGCCCGGGAATGGCATTCGCGCGCGGCGACATGGTCACCTGTCCCCTCAGATGCGAGGACGTGGACTGTGCGATGGCCATCGCGCTAGTGACTGCAAGCGTGGCTCGCTCAGTCCTGTCCTGTCAACACTCGGACAGTCGAATCGGTTGGCATCCACGACTGAGCTTATGGTTACGAGCAGTCATCGACCGTATTCAGTTACGTTAGATGTGCCTGCTCACAGGTGCTTTACGGTTGCCGCCTAATTCCCCGGTGAGGTTCTTGCGCCATAGGGCCGACGTCGTTAATATAGTCGAATCGGTTCGAATTAAGGCAGGCAATGGTGCCGACTATCCAGGACGTGGCGCGCCGCGCGGGTGTCTCGCGGAGCACTGTTTCCTATGCGCTGTCTGGCAAGCGGAGCATCTCGAGGGAGACGCGGGAGCGGATCGAGGCGGCGATCGCCGAGCTCGGGTTCACCCCCAACGCGGGCGCCAGGGCGCTGGCGACCTCCCAGACGATGGTCATCGGCCTGTTCGTCCAGTTCTTCGAGGACGAGTTCTCCCCGGCGATGCTGCAGTACGTCCTGCCGATCTCCGACGCGGCGCGCGAGGCCGGCTACGACATCCTGATGGTCACCGAGGCCGACGGCCCGCACGCGGTTCACCGGATCATGAGCTCCGGGATGGTGGACGGGGTCATCCTCCTGAACGTAGCCTACGAGGACGCCCGCCTGCCGGTGATGCGGAAGATGAGGCAGCCCGGGACGATGGTCGGCCTGCCCAGGAACCCCGACGATTTCGACGTCTTCGACCTCGACTTCGCCGAGGCCGGCCGGATCCTCGTCGAGCACCTCGCCCAGAGCGGCCATCGTGAGGTCATCCTGGTCACGCCGCGCCACCATGTCTACGAGCGAGGCGGCGCCTACGCCTGGCGCTTCCGGGACGCGGCGCTCCAGCAGGCGGCCAGCTACGGCATCCGCGTCCGCTCCTACTTCGGCGAGACGCAGCAGCCGGCCGTCAACCACCAGCTCAACGAGATCCTCGACGCCCGGGAAGAATCGGCGATGATCGTGCACAATGACGCGGTCATCGCCGCCCTGCCCTCAGTCCTGTACTCACGTGGCATCCGCGTGCCGGACGACCTGTCGGTCGTCGGCATCTACTCCGAGGACTTCGGGAAGCTGTTCTCGCTGCCCTACACGGCGGTCGAGACGTCCCCGAACAAGCTGGGCCGCCTCGCGGTCCAGTCCCTGGTGCAACGGATGGCGGGCCCGGAGGCCGATAGCGCCTTCAGGGTCGAGCTCGTCGCACCCCACATCATCGACCGGGGAAGCACCCGCTAACAAAGCGCAGCGGCCCGCTGTCCGGAAGCGCGCCGCAATGTCGAACCGCTTCGATTCACAGTCCAAAACAACTAAACACAATCACTAGCACGGCTTCCGCGTAGCGGAAGCCGGTCGTTCAGAGAGGAATGACCGTGCACCTACCTCCCAGACCAAGAGCCATCGGTGCCGCGATCTTGACCTGCGCCGCTATGGCCGCGGCGCTCACCGCCTGCTCCAGCGGATCCGGCGCCAGCCCCGCGTCCGGATCGTCGGCCAGCGGCGGCACGTACACCTTCTGGGACCCCTACCCGCAATACGCCGCGTCCTCTGCCTGGGCGAAGCTCGTCAGCCAGTGCGGCAGCGAGGCCGGCGTGACAGTCAAGCGGACCGCCTACGACACCAGCGCGCTGACCACCCAGGCTCTCCTGGCCGGCCAGCAGGGCAGATCGCCGGACATCCTGCTGGTCGACAACCCGGTCGTCTCCACGCTCTCCAAAGCCGGCATCCTCACCACCACGACGCAGAACGGCCTGTCGACCGGCTCGATCGCACAGAACATCCTTGGCGCCGGCGTTATCGACGGCAAGACCTACGGGGTGCCGATCGGCGCGAACACGCTCGCGCTGTACTACAACCCCAAGATCCTGAAGGCCGCCGGGGTCAGCCCGACCTCCATCACGAGCTGGTCCTCGCTGACCATGGCGCTGGCCAAGGTCAAGGCGGCCGGCAAGAAGGGCATCACGTTCTCCGGCATCAACACCGAAGAGGGCAGCTTCCAGTTCCTGCCGTGGTTCTGGGGCGCCGGGGCGAACCTGACCAAGCTGGACTCGCCCCAGGCCATCTCGGCGCTCACGCTGTGGACCACCTGGATCAAGGACGGCTACGCGCCGAACTCGGTGATCCAGGACACCCAGACCACCTCATGGCAGGAGTTCCAGACCGGCGACTTCGCCTTCGGCGAGAACGGCACCTGGCAAAAGGCCGGCGCCGCGCAAATGGGCGCGGGCGTCATCCCGATCCCGGCGGAGAACGGCGGCGCCGGCGCCGGTGCCGACCGGCGGGGAGTTCTTCACCATTCCCGTGCAGAAGGACACGGCGACGTACACCACTTCGGCGAAGATCGTGCGGTGCATGTCCTCGACGAGCAACATCGTCACCACGGACAACACGCTGAACTACGTCGCCCCCACCCAGGCGGGCCAGCAAGCCCAGGTGTCGGCCGACAGCGCGCTGCAGTCGTGGGTGACCGCGGTGGGCGTGGCCAAGGCTCGCACCGGGGACAACCTCGGCACGAAGTACCCGGTCATCTCCCAGCAGCTGTGGACCGCGGTGCAGAAGGCGGAAAGCGGGGCCGCGCCGCCGGCCAGCGCGCTGCAGTCCGCGCAGGCCGCCGCCGCGGCGGGCGTCAGCAAGTAGCCACGGGCGGCAGGCCGGCATGAGGACCATGACAGCGCAGCGCTCTAGGGCGCGGTCGGCCGCGCGGAACCGTGGCCGGGCGGCGGAGGCCGCCCGGCCACGGGCCCGGCGCACGAGGCTCAGGCACAGCACGCAGTGGGCGGCGTGGGGCTTCATCGCCCCGGTCGTGGTGTACCTGGCCTTCTTCTACGCCTACCCGCTCTACCGCAACATCGACCTCAGCATCAGGAGTTACACAGTGGCGTCGTTCATCACGGGCGACGCCCCGTACGCGGGATTTGCTAACTACAGCGACATCATTCACAGCCAGACGTTCGCTCCCGCGCTCATCAACACCGCGGTCTTCGTCTTCGTGTCGATCGCCTTCCAGTTCGCCATAGGCCTGGCGCTGGCGGTGTTCTTCTTCAGGAAGTTTCCGCTGTCCGGTACCCTCCGGGCGCTCTTCCTGATCCCGTGGCTGCTGCCGCTGCTGGTGTCCGCCTCGACCTGGTCGTGGATGCTGAACAGCGACTCAGGGGTCGTGAACACCCTCCTGAGCGCCGTCGGCATCGGGCCGGTCGACTGGCTCACGTCCCCGTCCTGGTCGCTGGCCTCGGTGCTGATCGCGAACATCTGGATCGGCATCCCGTTCAACCTCGTCATCATGTACAGCGGCCTGCAGGGCATCCCCGCGGACGTGTTCGAGGCCGCGGCGATCGACGGCGCGAGCGGCTGGCAGCGGTTCTGGCGGATCACCTTCCCGCTGCTGCGCCCGGTGTCCGCGATCACCTTGCTCCTCGGCTTCATCTACACCCTCAAGGTCTTCGACATCATCTGGATCATGACCCGCGGCGGCCCGGCGACCTCGTCCACCACGCTCGCCATCTGGTCGTACCAGCTCGGCTTCGGGTCGCTGCTGCCGGACTTCAGCTCGGCCGCGGCGGTCGGGAACGTGCTGATCGTCATCGCGGTCCTCTTCGCCCTCGTCTACGTCCGCCTCCGCAGCCGGCTGGAGCGCACATGAAGCGCCGCAAATGGTGGCTGACAGCGACTGGCGTCCTGCTGACAGCCGTGATGCTGTTTCCCGTCTACTGGATGGTCAACGTCTCGCTGACCAAGACGTCCAACATGCGCAAGAGCCCGCCCAACCTGATCCCGGTCGACGGGACGCTCGACGGTTACTCGGCCGTCATCCACCAGCAGCTGCCCTATCTCGGCACCAGCCTGCTCGTCGGGATCGGCACCGTGGCGCTCACCCTGGCGATCGCCGCGCCCGCGGGGTTCTCGCTGGCCAAGCTGCGGCCGTTCGGCGGCGGAGTGCTGAGCCTCCTGCTGCTGATCGCGCAGATGATTCCCGCGATCATCATGGCGATGGGCTTCTACACCATCTACATAAAGCTCTCCATCCTCGGCACGGTGTGGGGCTCATCCTCGCCGACTCCACCATCGCCGTCCCGTTCGGCGTGCTCATCTTCACCGCCTTCATGGCGCGGATCCCCGAGGAACTGCTGCAGGCCGCCCGGATCGACGGCGCGGGCACGATTCGCACCTTCCTGTCGGTCGTCGTGCCGGTGAGCAGGAACGCGGTGGTAACCGTCTCGCTGTTCGCCTTCCTGTGGGCCTGGTCGGACTTCCTGTTCGCCAACACCCTGGACAGCGGCGGCGGGCACCAGCCCATCACGCTCGGCATCTACGCCTACATCGGCAACAACAACCAGCAGTGGAACGCGATCATGGCGACCGCCGTGGTCGCGTCCATCCCCGCGGCCGTGCTGCTCGTCCTCGCCCAGCGCTACGTCGCCGCCGGCGTGACCGCGGGAGCCGTCAAGGACTAGTCCGCCGCCTTCACCAGCCAGGCCGTCATCCACCCGGGCGGCGCGAGCCCGTGCCGCCCGGCAGTCAACGTTGGGATTTATCAAGCCAGCATGGTCAGCTACCACAACGCCAACGGCGTTCTCGGGGTGCGGCATCGCCACGAGGCCTACCCGGAGTCGCTCCCTGTCATCACCCGCGAAGGAGCCGAGGTACTTGATGTCGTCCGCTAAGCAGGGGGGACCCGTGCAGCCGTCGTTCTCGGTCTGGCGGCCGCTCGGGGCCGACGAGATCAAGGTCACCGGCGGCATCTGGGGGCGCAAGCAGCGGCTGAACGCCGACGCGATCCTCCGGCACTGCGAGGCGTGGATGGAGCGCATCGGCTGGACCGGCAACTTCGACCGCGCGGCGGCCGGCACTATCCATGGCAGCCACGCCGGCATTGAGTTCGTCGATTCGGAGGTCTACAAGCTCCTGGAGGCCATGGCCTGGGAACTGAGCCGCGACTACTGCGATGAACTCGAGCGCCGGTATCACGCCCTCGTAGCGCGGGTCGCCGCGGCCCAGGCGCCCGACGGCTACCTGCACACCAGCTTCGGGCGGCCCGGGCAGCCCCCCCGGTACTCCGACCTTCAGTCCGGGCATGAGATGTACTGCTTCGGTCACCTCTTCCAGGCAGCGGTCGCGCGGATGCGGACCGGCCACGACGACCACCTCCCGCAAGTGGCCCGCCGCCTGGCGGATCACGTCTGCGAACAGTTCGGCCCCGGCGGCCGGGTGGCCGTCTGCGGCCATCCGGAGATCGAGATGGCCCTGGTCGAGCTGGCCCGCTCGACCGGAGAGCACCGGTACCTCGAGCTCGCGCGGCTGCTCATCGAACGCCGCGGAACAGGCACCCTCGGCGCCCACCCGTTCGGCCGGGAGTACTTCCAGGACGACATTCCCGTCCGCGAGGCAGCCACGATGCGCGGCCACGCGGTGCGGGCCCTCTACCTCGCCTCCGGCGCGCTCGACGTCGCGACGGAGACCCGCGACGAGGAACTGTCGGCCGCGGTACGCAGGCAGTGGGCGAATGGCGTGGCGCGCCGCACCTACATCACCGGCGGCGTCGGCTCGCACCACCAGGACGAGGCGTTCGGCGACGACTTCGAGCTCCCGGCCGACCGCGCCTACGCCGAGACCTGCGCCGGGATCGCCTCCGTGATGCTGAGCTGGAGGCTCCTGCTGGCCACCGGGGAGGACAAGTACGCAGACCTGATCGAGCGCACCCTGCTGAACAACGTCCTCGCCGCGCCGCGTGAGGACGGACGGGCCTTCTACTACACGAACACGCTTCACCAGCGGACCGCCGGCCCGGTGCCCGCTGAGGACGAGCTCGTCCAGCGCGCCGAATCAGGACTGCGCGCGCCCTGGTTCGAGGTCTCCTGCTGCCCCACCAACATCGCGCGCACCCTGGCAAGCGTCGCCCTCTACTTCGCCACGGCCAGCGACAACGGCATCCAGCTGCACCAGTACGGAGACTACCGGCTGGCAACGACGCTGCCCGCGGGAACCGTTGCCCTCAAGGTCTCCAGCACCTACCCCGCGAGCGCCACGATAGCGGTGAGCATCCTCGAGGCGCCGGCCCGAGAGCTCACCCTCCGGCTGAGGGTCCCTGCCTGGGCAGGCGGATCCGTCACCCTGACCGAAACGCCGACCACGAGGCACCCAGGCCATGTCGAGATCCGGCGCGTGTTCCGCGCGGGCGAGACCATAGGCATCACCTTCCCTGACCACGCGCGGGCCACCTATCCGGACCCGCGCATCGACGCCACCCGGGACACCTTCGCCGTGGAGCGGGGACCGCTCGTCCTGGCCCTCGAGTCGCCCGACCTCCCCGCCGGATGGAGCGTCAACGACATCACCGCAGACCCGCACAGCATCCTCGACAGTGATGACAGCACCACGGTCGACGTCTATCGGCCCCTACCCTTTGACGCAGGAATGGCCCTACTACGCGCGACCGCGGGACAACCATGGCGAGCGCGTACGGGCCCTGCTCATCCCGTACTACCAGTGGGCCAACCGCGGTCCCTCCACCATGCGCGCCTGGCTTCCCCTGGCACCGGGGCCGGCCCGGAACTGAAACTTTCACTCTCAGCAGGCCATTGACCTGCGAATGGATTCGCCTTCCAGCCACAGGGCTTAAAGCCGCTAGTACGCGGCCATGCGAGCATCCAAGTCAGAACTCGCAATGTTAGCGGTAACAATCGCCCCGAGGCCCGTCGGTCTTGATGACCTAGCCCCGGGCGAGCCCGTGGAAGGGAAATCCGGATGAAACTGTCTCGTTACCGGTCCCGGCTGGCCGCTTGCGTCCTGGCGGCCGCGGTGGCGGGTGCCGCCGGGATAGCCGGCGTCGCCTCTTCCAGCGCGGCGTCGGCCGGGTGCTCGGTCGCCTACAACGTCTCGTCGCAGTGGCAGGGCGGGTTCACCGCCGGGCTGGTGATCACGAATCTCGGCAGCCCGCTCAGCTCATGGACCCTGACCTGGAACTTCACCGCGGGCCAGCAGGTCACCCAGGGCTGGAACGCGACGTTCTCGCAGTCCGGCGCCGCTGTCAGCGCCGCCAGCGAGAGCTACAACGGCACCCTGGCCACCGGCGGCTCCGCCACGATCGGCTTCAACGGCTCGTGGAACAACGCCGCCAACCCGGCCCCGGCGGGCTTCGCCCTCAACGGCGTCGCGTGCACCGGCAGCGCGTCCCCCTCGCCCAGCCCCACGACCGCGACCCCGACGCCCACCGCGACCCCGCACCCCCACCCCGACGCCGTCCCCGTCCGGTTCCCTGCCGGGCAGCTTCAAGTGGAACTCCAGCGGGGTGCTGATCAGCCCGCACTCCGACTCCCACAACATCATCGCCGTCAAGGACCCGTCGGTGGTGAACTACAACGGCCAGTGGTACGTGGCCGCCTCGACGGTGAACTCCTCCGGTTCCTACGGCATGGAGTTCCTCAGCTTCTCCTCCTGGTCCCAGGCGAGCTCCGCGACGCCGGTCTACGCCGACCAGACGGCGATCGGCGGCGGCTACAAGACCGCGCCGCAGGTCTTCTACTACGCGCCGCAGAGCCTGTGGTACCTCGTGTACCAGACCGGCAGCAACATCGGCTACTCCACCAACGCCAACATCGCCAACCCCTCCGGGTGGAGCGCCACCAAGAACTTCTACTCCGGCATGCCGTCCATCATCTCGCAGAACATCGGCTCCGGCTTCTGGGTCGACTCGTGGGTGATCTGCGACAGCGCCAACTGCTACCTGTTCTCCATGGACGACAACGGGCACCTGTACCGCTCGCAGACCTCGCTGGCGAACTTCCCCAACAGCATGAGCCAGCCGGTCATCGCCGCCACGAACTCCACCCCGTCCAACTTCTTCGAGGCCGACAACGTCTACAAGGTCGCGGGCCAGAACCAGTACCTGCTGATCGTCGAGGCGATCAATTCCAGCGGCCACCGGTACTTCACCGCCTACACCTCCAGCGCCATCAACGGCAGCTGGACCCCGCTGGCCGCCAGCCAGGGCAACCCCTTCATCGCCGCCAGCAACGTCTCCTTCGGATCCGGCAGCGCGTGGACCCAGGACTTCAGCAGCGGCGAGATGATCCGCGCTGGCTACGACCAGACGCTCACCATCAGCCCCTGCAACATCCAGTACCTCTACCAGGGCGACGCGCCGGGATCTTATAGCAACTACAACGCCATTCCCTGGCGCCTGGGCATGGTCACCCAGGCCAACTCCGCCTGCTAACCCCTCCCGGACCCTGGCGCCCGGCCGCGTAGCATGCAGACCATGGCGGAGGAATCGGGCGCCCCGGCCCGGCGGGTGGCGTGGGTGACGGGCGCCAGTCGTGGCGTGGGCCGGGGAATCGCGGCCGCCCTGGGAGCGGCGGGCTGGGCTGTCTACGTGACCGCGCGTTCCTCGGCGGCGGGCCGCACCGGGCACCTGCCGGGCACGGTGGAAGAGGTGGCGGCGGCAGTGACCGCTGCCGGGGGGCAGGGTGCCGGGATCGTCTGCGACCATGCCGACGATGCGGCGGTCACGGCGGTCGCCCGCCGGATCGAGGCCGAGCAAGGCCGGCTGGACCTGCTGGTCAACAACGTCTGGGGCGGATACGAGCGGATCAACGCCGGCTTGTGGGAGGAGTCGAGGCTGCCGCTGTGGGAACAGCCGGTGGAAGTGTTCGACGCGATGTTCGCCCGTGGCGTGCGAGCCCATTACGTCGCGCTGGCGGTGTGCGCGCCGATGCTGATATCCACGCCTGCGAGCCTGGCGGTCACGGTCTCCAACGCGGTCCCCGCCGATGGTGACGGCGGCGGCGCCTACGCGATGGCCAAGCTCGCCGACGACCGCCTGGCGCTGACCGCCGCGTTGCAGCTCAAGCAGCACAAGGTCGCCTCCGTCGCGCTGCACCCTGGCTGGGTGCGGACGGAGGGGGTGATGCAGTTCGCCGAGTACGTCGACCTGAGCCGGTCGCAGTCGCCCGAGGGGGTCGGGCGGGCTGTCGCCGCGCTCGCCGGCGACCCGGACGTGCTCAGCCTCACCGGCCAGGCGCTGTCCGTCGACGCCCTCGCCACGCGGTACGGCATCGACGTGTCGAGCTAGGCCCAGGTAGGCCGCAACGCGTTGTCCGGGCCACCGCGCAGGGTATGTCTCGCTCGTGGTGGTATTCGCATTGTGGAGCGCGCCTCGCGCGCGATCGACGGCCTTCTTCCGGTCGATGGCCGAACGCGGAGACCTGACCGTGCTTCACGAGCCCTTCTCCAACCTGAAGGACTACGGCGAGACCGATGCCGGCGAGCGGACGTTCGACTCGCCCGCCACGCTGCTCGCCTGGCTGCGCGACCAGGCGCGCCGCCGGGACGTGTTCTTGAAGGACACGACGGATCGCCGCCACGATGAGGTCCTGGCCGACCGGCGGTTCCTTGCCGGGGCCCGGCATGCGTTCCTCATCCGCCGCCCCGAGGAAATCGCGGCGTCCTACTACGCCCTGTTCCCCCCGATGACCATCAACGCGATCGGCATGGAGTGGCTGTGCGCGATGCAGGTCCGCCATCATCAGTGCCGGAGCGGCTCCTCCCGTCGTCATCGACTCCGACGACCTGGTGACCAGGCCCGCAGCCACGTTGGCGGCGTACTGCGCGGCCGTCGGGCTGCCCTTCAACCCGGCGGCGCTCACCTGGGAGCGGGGCGAACAGCCCGAGTGGCGCCGGTCCGCCCGCTGGCACGCCGACGCCAGCAGCAGCTCCGGCTTCGAGCGGCGCGAACGCGAATACCCGCACACCGTCGAGAACTCCGAAAAGCTAGCCCGGTACGCCGCCCACCATCGGCCCTTCTACCAGCAGCTCTACGCGCAGCGGATGGATGTCTCGCCCTGGGAGCACCCGCCGGGGTCTTAACTGAGGATGCCGACCCGAACTGCGCGGCGCGGATGGAATGTCAGACCCCCGGCGTAGAGTGGCCGACCATGACCCGACCAGCGGACGCCACCAACGATCAAGCTATCCCGCCCGCTTCGCGCTCATGCGTATGCGGGCACCCGGTCTACGACGATCAAGAGCCCCGGTGCCCGCTGTGTGCCTGCCAGGACCACCGTCCACGGTTCCGCGAGGCCCTCGGGGTCACCTCCATGGACGACGCCGGCCTGGGCCAGCCTCGCTGACACCGGCCCGAACGGGGCCGGGCAGCTCCCGCGGGGATGGCGTCAGGTCGTTTACTTAGCTAACGATACTGTGGGAATGTGCTGCTTTCCCCTCTCGTGAGCGTCCGCACCCGGGCGTCTGCGGCCGTGGACCGCTGACGTGAGCGAGGAGTTCCGCCTCCGCTCAGTCGCGGTTGCGGCCTTCGCGCCCGCGACCCTGTTCGGCCTGGCCGAAGGGTCGATGATGCCTGTCATCGCGCTAAGCGCTTACGATCGCGGTGCCAGTACCGCGATCGCCGCCCTTATCGGCTCCCTGCTCGGCATCGGCTCGATCGTGACGAACATCCCCTCCGGGATGCTGGCCACCAGGATCGGCGAGCGGAGGTCGATGCTCGCCGGCGCGGTCATCACCGTCATCGGCTTGTCCTTCTGCCTGGTCAACCTCGGTCACGGAATGTTGTCGCTGCTGGTGTACGGGCTCGGGACGCTGCTCATCGGCGCCGCGAGCTCGGTCTACACCCTCGCCCGGCAGTCCTACCTGACCGAGATGGTGCCGCCGCACATGCGCGCCCGCGCCCTGTCGACGCTCGGCGGCACCCTGCGCGTGGGGATGTTCCTCGGCCCCTTCCTCGGCGCCGGCGCGATAAAGCTCCTGGGGCTGCCAGGCGCCTACTATGTCAGCCTCGCCGCGATCATTGCGGCCGGCGCCATCGTCTCCTTTGTGCCTGACCTCGAGGAGAGCGAAGAGCACAAGGCGGCTGCCCTGCAGGTGACCTCGCTGGGCATCCTCAAGCAGTACTGGCGCACCTTTCTCACCCTGGGCGCCGGCATCGCGGCGCTGTCCGCCATCAGGCAGACCCGGCAGGTGGTCATCCCGCTGTGGGCCGCGCACATCGGGTTGTCTCCCACGGCCAGTTCGGTCATCTACGGCATCGCCGGGGGCATCGACGCACTGACCTTCTATCCGGCAGGCAAGGTCATGGACTCCCGCGGCCGCCGCTGGGTTGCCGTCCCCTGCGTGATCATCCTGGGCCTCTCCTTCATCCTCGTGCCCCTCACCCACGGTGCCGTGACACTCGGCTGCACGGCGATGATCATGGGCTTCGGCAACGGCATCGGCTCCGGCATCGTCATGACCCTTGGCGCCGATATCTCCCCGTCGATCGGGCGCCCGACCTTCCTCGGCATCTGGCGCGAGCTGGCCGACGCCGGGCAGGGCATCGGCCCCGTCGTGCTCTCCGCCGTCACCGCCGCCGCCGGGCTAGGCTCCGGAATCATCGTCAGCGGCGTCGTCGGCTTCGCCGCCGCGGCGGCACTATGGGCATGGATCCCGTCGCGTCCCCGTAAGTTACGCGGCGGTGAACGCGGGAAGGTGGTGCCGCATGACCGACAAGGCTACGAGCGACCTTTGGTGGAAGAACGCCGTCATCTATTGTGCTGATGTCGCGACCTGGGCTGATTCCGACGGTGACGGGGTGGGTGACCTCGCCGGGCTGACCAGGCGGCTCGACTACCTGTCGGGGCTCGGCATCACCACCTTGTGGCTGATGCCCTTCTACCCGTCCCCGCTCGGCGATGACGGCTACGACATCACCGACTACTACGCGGTCGACTCGCGCTTCGGAACGCTGGGGGACTTCGTCGAGATGATCCGCACCGCGGACAACCTGGGCATCCGCGTGCTGATCGACCTCGTGCTGAGCCATACAAGCAGCCAGCATCCCTGGTTCCAGCAGGCGCGCCGCGACCGCGGCTCCCGGTACCGGGACTACTACCGCTGGAGCGATACCAGGCAAGAACAACCGAGCGAGGTGGCGTTTCCCGGCGAGCAGAAGAGCACCTGGACCTTCGACGAGGTTGCCGGGCAGTGGTACATGCACCGGTACTTCGACTTCATGCCCGACCTGAACATCACCGAGCCGAACGTCCTGGACGAGATGCACAAGGTCCTCGGATTCTGGCTGGAACTCGGCATCTCCGGGTTCCGGGTTGACTCGCTGCAGTTCATGATCGAGACGATCGGCACCAACGCCAGGGACCAGCCGGTTACCTACCTGCGCTCGCTGGTGGAGTTCCTCAAGCGTCGCCGCGGCGATGCCGTCTTCCTCGGCGAGGCCAACGTCAGCCAGGACGAGCAGCAGCGCTACTTCGCGGTGGACGGCGGGGACGGCGTGCAGATGCTGTTCGACTTCCGCACCTGCGCCGCGCAGTGGCTCGCCCACGCCCGCGGCAGCGCCGCACCGCTGATCGAGGCGCTGAACAGCCGGCCCAGCCATCCCGAGCAAGCTCAGTTCGCGAACTTCTGCCGCCACCACGACGAGCTCAACCTCGGCATGCTCACCGACAGCGAGCGCGAGGAGGTCTTCGCCGCGTTCGCGCCCGAGGAGCAGCACCGGCTCTACGGGCGCGGCATCCGCCGCCGGCTGGCCCCGATGCTCGGCCACGACCGGCAGCGGATTGCCCTCGCCCTGGCCCTCACCATGGCGCTGCCGGGCACGCCCGTCTTGATGTACGGTGACGAGATCGGCATGGGCGAGGACCTGTCGCTGCCCGGCCGCATCGCCGTCCGCAACCCGATGCAATGGTCGCCCGGGCACGCCGGCGGCTTCTCCACCGCCAGCGAGCTTTACCGGCCGGCCCGCGCGAGCGGCCCCTATGGCTACCGGGCGGTCAACGTGCTCGACCAGCGTCACGACCCCGGCTCGCTCTACTCCTGGGTCGCCCACGCCATCCACGTGCGCCGCGAGTGCCCCGAACTCGGCTGGGGCCAGTGGCGCACGATCAAGGTCAGCGACCCGCGCGTCCTCGCCATCGAGGCGCACTGGCGCGACCACCGCATGATCACGCTCCACAACCTGTCCGCTGATCCCGCCACGATCACGCTCGAGGACGACCTCGCCGACCTGGCACGGGCAAGCCAGGTCCTCGGTGACCCCGCGCCCTCGCGCCGGCCCGGCCAGGAGGTCTCGCTTGGCCGTTACGGGTTCCGCTGGCTGCGCCTGCCCGACTGAAGCGAGGGCGGCATGAGAAACGGCCACCATGGCGCAACGATCACCACCCGTGTAGTACGAGGAGCTGGGCGGTGAGCTGGCCAGACTCCAGCAGCTTGCCGATCCGCTCGCTTTGCTCATCCGATGCCCGCAGCTGCGGTGTCCGGCCGAAGCGCCGGTGTAGCTCCTGCTCAACCGTCTCAGCGCGGTTCCGCCAGGCCGCCGCGGGCGCTTTCACTCCGTGGGCGTCGGCCACGCCGAGCACCGTGAGGCCTGCCCGGTGGACCAGCGATTCCAGGTCGCCGCTTGTCGGGAAGTGGTTGCCCTGCGGCGGGTCGTCGAGCGGGAGGCGGGCGGCGACGTAGACCAGCAGTCCGATCCGGCCGCCCGGACGGACGATGCGGCGCAGTTCCCGCAGCATGGCCAGCTGTGCCTCCCGGCTAGGCAGCGTGCACAGGACGCCAAGGGACCAGCCTACGTCGGCGCGGCCGTCCGCGAGGGGGAGGGCGGTCGCGTCCGCCGCGATGACGGGTAGGCCGAACAGCCCGGCCGCCGCACGGCACGCGGCGTGCTCGGCCTCGATCAGCAGCGGCCGGACGGCCGCCCTGGATGCCGCGTAGGCGGCGGGGCCGCCGAGGCCGGCCCCGATGTCGGCAAGTATTGCGGCGGGCGCGGGGTCCAGGCCCATGAGCAGCCAGTCCAGCGCGGCCGGCTGACCGCTGCCGCGGCAGGCGGCCGGGATGGCATAGTCCGGGCCGAGCCGGGCGGCGACTTCGGCGGTCCACTCGGCTACGGTGCCGAACTCGGCCGCCATCGAGTCAGGCGCGACACCTGGCATCCGCGTGCTCCTCCTTGATGCGCTGCGCACGTCGGCTTTTACCCGCTGGGAGAGCTCGTAGCCACCTGGCAGCGTGCTCGAATCGCCGTGAGACCCGAACCGCGGGCAGGCAAGCGTGACGTGGGCCATGTTTATCTCCCGCTGGCCGGGCACACTTGCACCGCGTGTCCCCGTGGCCAGGAGGAGATCATGATGGGTACCGACGTCCGCCCTAGCGGTAGGGCCGCTTTCGAGGAACTGGCGGACGAGGACTTGCTGGCGCTGTGCCGGGAGCTTCCCGACGATAGCGGCGAGCGGGCGGCGGCGCGTGAGGTGCTGGTGCGTCGCTACGAGCCGGCGGTGCGCGGCCTCGTGCGCCAGTACCGGGGCAGCCCGGAGCCGGCCGAGGACCTGATGCAGGTCGGTTATGTCGGCCTGCTCAAGGCGATCAACAACTTCGACCCCGGGTTCGGCCGGGGCCTGCGGGCCTACGCGCTGCCGTGCATCAGCGGTGAGATCAAGCGGCACTTCCGCGACAAGCGGTGGCAGGTGAGGGTCAGCCGCCCGGTTCAGGAACTGCTGCTTGACATGCGCGGCGCGACCGAGAAGCTCATCGGCGAGCTGGGCCGGCACCCGGCGGACGCGGAGCTAGCCGAGCGGCTCGGGGTCACCGAGGAGGAACTGCGCGAGGCCCGCCAGGCCGGCGTGGCGGCGTTCAGCACCCTTTCCCTGGATGCGCCCGCTGGGGGACAGGAGGACTCCGAAGAACTCGGCAGCCTGCTCGGCGAGGAGGACGCGGCGGCCGACCGGGCGGTGGACATGGAGGCGGTCGCCCGGCACTGGGACGAGCTGCCCCAGCGCGAGCAGCGCATCCTGGTCATGCGGTTCTACGGCAACATGACCCAGGAGGAGATCGCCGGGCGGCTCGGCGTCTCGCAGATGCACGTCTCCCGGCTCCTGGCCCGCGCCCTCAGCCAGCTCAGGGACCGGCTCCTGGACGATGCCTAGTCGTCGCGGCCGGTGGCCGCGTCGCGGAGCCGGTCCGCGGCGGCGACCGCCGGGCCGGCCGCCTTCAGCAGCCCCGGTGAGGCCGGAATCTTAGGGTGCGGGCGGGTAGGCGCGTTCTTCTTGGCCTCGGCGAGCTGGTGCCCGAGGAGGGCCGCTTCCTCGCCGGTCAGCGCCGGCTTCAGGCTGGGCCAGACAACGGTCTCCTCGAAGGCGATGTGGGCGCGGGCCGCGCGGGTGAATTGCGTGAGCCGGGCCTCGAACTCCTCGTCTTCCGGTGCCAGCTTGTCCAGCCGGGCCAGGACCTCCTTGCCTTCCTGCTCCTGGTCCCGGGCCTGGTTGGCGAGGTCGGTGCCGTCTTCCAGGTGCTCGCGCACGGCGGGCCAGAAGTACATCTCCTCCGACTGCCTCGTGCCCGGACTCCTCGATGACGAGCTGCTGGACCATCTTCTTGCGCAGCGCGAGCTGACCGGAGTCCGCCCCGGTGGCCGCGACCGGGCCGCGCTCGAAGCTCGGCGAGCATCCGCAGTGACTTCCTCGTGGTCCCCGGCCAGGACATCGAACGCGCTTGGCATGGTTCCTCCGTTTGCTTAGCCGCTTGGCTGACCCGCGCCCGGCTGCCCGCGAGCACCGGCGTCAAACAAGCGGAACGGCTGGCGCGGGCGCGGCCGGGTCATCGTGGCCCCGGCCGGCTTGGAGGGGATGTTTGCGCCTGCCCGCCGGGGTAGGGGCGAATGGCCGGGGCCTGCCAGCACGGCGCCCCTGTGCTGGTCATCTAACCAGGAAGGCGAGAACGTGGCCGAGACAGTAGTGATCACCGGTGCGAGCGCGGGAATCGGCCGGGCCGCCGCGGGCTCTTCGGGCGCCGCGGCGCGAACGTCGTGCTGATCGCGCGGGGCGAAGATGGCCTGCGGGGAGCGGCCGACGCGGTCGAGAAAGCGGGCGGCGCCGCCCTGGCCATCGCGGCCGACGTGTCCGACTTCGACGCCGTGGAGCGCGCCGCGCAGCAGGCGGAAGACCGGTTCGGCCCGATCGGCGTCTGGGTGAACGTCGCGTTCACCTCGGTGTTCGCGCCGTTCTGGGAGATCACTCCCGAGGAGTTCCGCCGGGTCACCGAGGTCAGCTACCTGGGGTACGTGCACGGCACGATGGCGGCGCTGGCGCGCATGCGACCCCGTGACCGCGGCACGATCGTCCAGGTCGGCTCCGCGCTCGGCTACCGGGCGATCCCGCTGCAGTCCGCGTACTGCGGCGCCAAGCACGCCATCAACGGGTTCACCGAGTCGGTCCGCTGCGAGCTGCTGCACGAGGGCAGCCGCGTGCGGATCACCATCGTGCAGATGCCTGCCGTCAACACGCCCCAGTTCTCCTGGGTGCTGTCCCGGCTGCCCCGCCGCCCGCAGCCGGTCCCGCCGATCTACCAGCCGGAGGTGGCCGCCCAGGGGGTCGTCTTCGCGGCCGACCACCCCGATCGCAAGGAGCACTGGGTCGGCGCGTCCACGGTCGGCACGATCATGGCGCAGAAGGTCGCCGCCCCGCTGCTCGATCGCTACCTCGCCCGTACCGGGTACGACTCACAGCAGACGAAGGAACGGGCCGACCCGGACCAGCCGTCCAACCTCTGGCAGCCCGTCGACCGCTCGCCCGGCACCGACCAGGGCGCGCACGGAGGCTTCGACGACCGGTCGCAGGCGCACAGCACCCAGCTCAACGTCACCGAGCGGGCCGAGCAGGCCGGCGACGCGGTCCGCCGCGCGTTCGGCACGCTGCTCGGCGCCGGCCGCCGACGCACGCCCCCGCAGGATCCGTGGTCCGACGCCACAAGCCAGCAGGCCGGCCAGGACGCGCTCCCGGCCAGCCAGGAGCCCATGCCCCCGGCCGACGATCCCGGGTCACCGGCCCAGGATCCCCAGTCCTGGGGGGACCCGGCCGCGGTGGTGCAGGGCGCCCCGCCGCCCGACAACGGCACCTCGCCCGCCAGGCAGGACGAGGCGGAACCGCGGCAGCCATGACAGGCCAGACGGGGCTACGGCGGCGGGACGCGACCCAACGCAGCGACCGGTGCCGGCGGCAGCGGCCACGCTGGCAAAGACGCCGGGCATGCCCGTCACGCCGGCCAGGTCCAGAACCCGGAGCACGAGTCCCTGCGGGGCGGCCAGCAGCACGTCACCGCCCGCCAGGCGGGCCAGCCCTCGGGCGCGCAGCAAGGCGCCCAGGGCGCAGCAGTCGATGTACTCCAGGGCCGATAGGTCAGCGATGACGCGGGACCCGGCCGCTGTGACCGCCGCTGCGGCACAGGCAGCCCCTGTCACGTCCAGTTCCCCGGAAAAGGCCAGGCTCCCGGGTAGCGGGCGGCCGCAAGCCCATCCTGTAAGCCCGCCAGCTTGAAAGGACCCGCCATGGCCGTCACCACCTTCCACGATTTCCCGCTCGCCAGCCGGGACCGCGCCTGGGACGGCGCGGCGGCCGACAAGCGCGTCCGCGCCTGGGCGGGAGCCGAGGACGAGCCCAACGGCAAGTACCGCGACGCGCACGTCTGGTACGACGCCGGCAGCAAGCAGAACTTCACCGCCTACAAGCTGCTCATCACCGACGTCGTCAACGGCCGCCAGGTCGCCGTGCCACGGGCGATCATGGCGGCGGGCAACATCATGCAAGGCTCGCGCGGCGGCATCGACCTCCCCGAATCCGACATCACCCGGGTCAAGAACCACCTGGCGAAGTACTACAAGAAGATGGGCGAGAAAGCCCCCTGGGAACGCGGCTGACGCCGCTGCCGGCCCAGGGCGTGCCTCGAAACTCAGGCCGGATCGTCTAGTCGGGTGAGGTAGTCGCTGAAGCCGTGCGGGCTGCGCGCCTCGCGCCTGGCCGAGGTGGCGACGGTGAGCGCGCGGGTGCGCAAGACCCGGCTGCCGTTGGCGGTCAGTGCCGCGACGAGCGCGTGGTCCTCACCCGTGGGCATGTCGCTGAATCCGCCGGCTGCCAGGTAGGCGGCGGCGCGGAAGCCGAGGTTGGCGCCGTGCACGTGCGGGTGGGTGCCGGTCCCCGCGTTATACCGCCTGCGGAACAGCGCGCGTACCCGCGGGTGGTAACCGGACCAGTCGGTCACGGTGATCGTGCCCGCCACCGCGTCCCAGCCGTCGTCCGCGTGGCGTGCCTGCTGGCGCAGCCAGGACGGCGGGACGCGCGTGTCGGCGTCGGTGGTGGCTAGCCAGACGTCGGCCGGGTCCAGGTGCCGGGTCCGGCGCAGCGCTTCGCTCGCGCCGGCGGCCCGGGCCGCTCCGGCGCTCCGCGTGCCGATCGTGACGACGGTGGCGCCGCCACGGCGGGCGACCAGGGCGGTCTGGTCGTGGCACGCGTCGGCCACCACGATCAGGTGCACCGGCACGCCGCGCATCGCCCGCGCCGCGCGACGCAGGCTGGACAGGCAGGAGGGCAGCAGGTCCTGCTCGTTGTGCGCCGGGACGATCACGCCCACCGAGCGGATCACAAGATCCCGCCCGCCCGGGCGACGGATCGCAGGTCGCCATCGGAGGGGGCGTAGACCTCGGCGGCGAAGTCCGGGTCACGGTAGCCCGCCAGCCGGGCCAGCCCCGGGTGGCAGGCCAGCGCCCGGTGGGCTTCGTCCCCGCTGCGGGGGTGGGCCGGCGCTGGGTGCCGCCAGTGCACCGCGACCAGGTGCCCGCCGGGGCGCAGCCCGCCGATGGCGAGGCGGAGTACCTGGTCCAGGTCGGTGTCGCCGAAGTAATAAAGAACCTCGGAGAAGACGATGAGGTCGAACGAGGCAGCCGGCCACTGCCCGGGAATCATCCGTCGCTCGACTCGCACGCCTGGCAGGCCCGCCGTCCGCTCCCGGGCCGCCGCGACCGCGTCGGGGACCGCGTCGCAGGCGAGCAGGCTGTCGCAGCGGGCGGCGAGCAGCGCGGTGAGCACCCCGATGGAGCAACCGGGCTCGAATGCGGTGCCGTAACGCTGCCTGGGCAGCAGGGCGACGGTGACCGCGTACTTGCGCGCCTCGTACCAGCGCTCGGCCAGTCCCCACGGATCAGCCGAGGCAGCGTAGCGCTCACGGAAATAGGCAAGATCCACCGTCACGGCAGCAGGACCTCCATCGAACGGGTGAAATGGGCGATCATGCCCGCCGGAAGGACAGGCCCCAGGTCCTGGCCACGGTCTTCGGTCTGGCTGGCGAAGCAGCCGATCGCGGCGCGCTTCCTCGCGGCCGCGTCCGGCGGGAGCGGGACGCGCAGCGCCCGGTCCCACGGCACCTGGCGGTCGGCGGGGGAAGCCCAGTGCCACATCCAGACCGGGTAGTGATACAGGGTGCCCGGCTGAGCGCGGCGTGCCGCCCGGCCAGCCGCGTCATGATCGGGGTGCAGGTCCCGGTCCCACGGCGCCAGGCACAGGTCGAAGCCCGCCACCAGCGAGCCGAGGCTGACCGTCAGCTGATCCTCGCGGCTGGCCAGGCCGCTGTCGGGCATCCCCAGCCGGACCACCTCCGCCGTCCCGGCGCCCAGGGCGCGCAGCGCGCCGGCCGTTTCGGCGGTCCGGCGCCGCGCGAGCACGGCCGGGTCGGCGTGGCCGCGGTGCGAGCTTCTCCCCGTCGGTGACCGCCACCAGCCGCAGCCGCGTGCCCGAAGCGGCCAGCATCGACATAAGCCCGCCGGCGCCCAGCACCTCGTCGTCGGGATGCGCGGCCACCACCACGGCGCTCCGCACGCCGGCCAGCCAGGCAGGCACGGTGCCCGGAAGCTCGCTCAGCCACGGCCACGCGGCCCAGGACCGTTCGTCGGTTCCTGGGGCGTCGATCGGATGCGGGCGGCCGGCGGACACGCTCACCACTCGGCTCCCCGGCTGGCCACCAGCTCGCCCAGCTGGGCCAGGTCCCGCTCCGCATGATGCTGGCGCAGGTAGACGGTCAGGTCGGCGACCGCACGGGAATGCGCCTCATCGTGGCCCAGCGGCCCGGCGCCCAGCGCGCGGCCCGTCCTGGCCAGCACGTCGCTCGCGACGGCCTCGGTCAGCGCCCGTACCCGCAGCGCCCGCAACGATCCCTCATCGCGCAGGTCAGACGGGTCAGCGTCGATCTCGTCCGCCGCCCGGTCGAGGGCGGCCCGCGCGCTCCGCAGCCCGATGTCGATGGCACCCAGGTGCGCGAGCGCGTGCGGGCCGACGTCACGCTTGGCCGCCGCGCACAGCAGCCCCCTGGCCACGCCACGCGCCCCGCCGTACCAGCAGGCCGCCACCCCAACGCCACCATGACTGAATCCCGGCCTGTCCGTGTACCCGGAAGGCGGACCTACTGGCTCGGCCGCGATCCCGGGAAACCCGACGTTCAGGGTGTCGCTGCCTGCCATCCCGGTCGCGGGCCAGCTGCCCTCGCACGGCTCCAGCTCGTCGGTGGCAACGGCGAACAGCCGCTGCCCGTCTCCGGCCGCCGCCGTGACCAGGGCATGGGTGCAGACCCGTGCCCCCGAGCAGTACTGCTTGGCCCCCCGCAGCACCCAGGTCCCGTCGTGGCGCACGGCCGTCACGCCAGGCCCCGGCGGGTTCGCCGCCCACACGCCCCACCGGCTGCCCGGGCTGGGCCGAGGGCCGCCGAGCTCGGCCAAGATCGCGACCGCGTCGACATGCCCTTCGCAAAGCCTGGCTAGCGACAGGTCCTCCCCGGCCAGGTCGGCCAGGACGGCCCACCGCTGCGCGGTCGCGCCGGAACCGGGCAGCGGGACGTCGAGCCTGCCCGACTCGGCAGCCGCGGTGAACGCCCGGGCGGCCCGCTGCCACGCCGCTTCGGGGTACCGGCCCGATCGCAGCCAGGTGCCCGTCATGTGCCGAGCCGTGCCCGCTCGCGGATAGCGGTGATGTCGGCGGTAAAGCTGCCTGCTGGCATGCCCGGCCCTTCGGTCGCATCGGTCGGTGGATTTCCCGCCGGTTACCCGGGCCGGGATGGTTCACACCTGGGGGAATCACGGCGACGCGAGGAACCCGGGCCTGCACCGCCAGGTCCGTCAGGCCTTACTGATCCCGGTCCCGCTGGGCCGCGTCCTGGCCGTTGTCATCAGCGCTTTGGTCCGGCTGGCTGCCCCGGTCCGGCCGGGCCTCGTCGCGTTGCTCGTTAACCCCGACCTTCTTCACCATGATGTGCTCAGCGTCCTGCTCGGCTTCACGCACCTCCTGCGGATGGTCCTTCGCGTACTGCCCAGCGTCGCCGGTGAGCTTGCTGTACTCGCTCACGGTGGCCTCCGTTCCGCTCATGGCTATCGATTTCCCCTGGTCAGCGGCTTTTGCGCTGCCAGGGAGGGAGGCTACCCGGCGATGATCCGCCCACACCTTCATGGGTATCACAACGGGTGTGTGACAGCGCCGCGCACAGTAGCGGCCGCACTGGGAGAAGCCATGGCCTTGCGGGCAGACGCGGAACCTGGCATGGAGGGAATGGCCGGGCGAATGATCGCCGGCCTGCTCCGCATGTCCGGCCTGATGCACCCGGACGACCTGGCCGGGGCCATCGCGGCGGCCGCTCGCCCGCTTGGCGTGTCCGGGGCCCAGGTGTACCTGGCGGACCTGCAGCAGCGGTCGCTTGTCCCGCTGCCCACCGGGGACGGCCAGGCCCGGGAGAGGCTGCCGATCGACTCCACCTTGGCCGGGCGCGCCTACCAGACGGTGGCCCTGCAGTCCGTCTGGTCCGGCCCGCCCTACCGGCTGTGGATCCCGCTGGTAGACGGCAGCGAGCGGCTGGGCGTGCTCGGCCTGGCCGTCGCCGATGTGAGCGCGGCCAAACTGGGCCACTACCGGACACTCGCGTCACTGGCCGGGATGATCATCGGGGCCAAGGGCAGCTATAGCGACACGTATCCTCAAGTGCAGCGGACCAGGCAGATGGCACTGCAAGCGGAACTAGTCTGGGCGCTCCTGCCGCCGCTGACCTTCGCGACCAGCCGGGCCCTGGTGTGCGCGTCGATCGAGCCGGCCTACGAGGCCGGCGGGGACGCCTTTGACTACACGTTGCTGGGCGACCACTTGCACTTGTCGATCTTCGACGCGCTCGGCCACGACCTGACCGCGGGCCTGCTGGCCAGCGTCACCTTGGCGTCGTGCCGTAGCACCCGCCGGGCCGGTGACTCGCTGGCCGCCATCGCGGCCCAGGCCGACCGCGCCATCGCCCGGCAGTTCGGGGAGGGCCGGTTCGTCACCGCGCTGCTGTGCGAGCTGGACCTGACGACCGGGCTGCTCAGCTGGATACCCTGTGGCCACCCGCCGCCACTGCTCGTCCGCGGCAACCGCCTGGTCAAGGAGCTGTGCCGCGACCCCCGCCCGCCGCTGGGCCTGGGCGGCTTGACCGGCAGCCAGGACCCGGCAATACGAGATGACAAGGGTCCTGGCCTTCTGTGCACGGAACGGCTCGAGCCCGGGGACCGGGTGCTCCTTTACACCGACGGCGTGACCGAGGGCCGGGCCACCGATGGCACTCAGTTCGGCCTCCGCCGCCTGGCCGACCTCATCATCCGGCACAGCGCCACGGGCCTGCCCGCCGCGGAGACGATGCGCCGGCTCAACCACGCGATCGTTGTCTACCAGAACGGACGGCTGCGCGACGACGCCACCGCCGTCCTGGTGGAGTGGGACCCCGACCGCTGCGGCCACGACCACACCCCCTGACATGCCCGGCCTGTCAGCCGGCGGCTGGCTGGCCAAGCCAGTGCGTGAACCAGGAACGGATGCGTTCCAGGACGTCGATCTGGTGGCCGCGCTCGGTGAAGGAGTGGTTCTCGCGCGGGTAGATCACCAGCTCATGCTCGGCCCCGAAGTGGGTGAGCGCCCGGTGGAAGTACATCGCCTGGCCGACCGGGACGTTGGTGTCGTTCTCACCGTGCAGGATCAGGACCGGGGTGGTGACGTTCGCCGCGTAGGAGACCGGGCTGAGCTGGTCGTGGCGGTGCGGGCCGGGCCCTCCCAGCCGAAGCTGCCGCCCAGGACGGCTTCTGCCCGCCCCATTTCGCCGACGCCGACCTGCATGCCCCAGTCGGCTATGCCCGCGCCCATCACCGCGGCGCGGAAGCGGCTGGTCTGGGTGGCGGCCCAGGCGGCCATGAACCCGCCATGGCTCCACCCGGCGATGCCGAGCCGGCCGGGGTCGGCGACGCCGGCCGCCACCAGGTCGTCAACGCCGGCCAGGATGTCGGTCCACTCGTCGCGGCCCACGGCCGCGGCCACCATGTCGGCGAATGCCCGGCCGTGTCCCTGGCTGCCGCGCGGGTTGGGGTGGAACACCGCGAAGCCGGCGGCGGCTAGCCACTGGCCCCACGACCACCAGCCCGCCATGAGCTCGTCGGCCCACCGGCCGTAGGGGCCGCCGTGGACCACTGTCACCAGGGAGAACGGGCCGTCCGCCCGGCTCCGGCCTGGCGGCAGGATCAGCACGCCGTCGATCTCCAGCCCGTCAGGTGCCCGCCAAGATAGCCGCTCCTGGCTACCCCAGGTGACGCCGCGCAGTTCCGGGCGGGTGTCGCTGATCCGGACAAGGGCACCCGGCGAGCCAGCGCGGACGTCGCGCGGCGAGTAGGCCGTGCTCGTCAGGACCGCGATCACGGACGCGTCATCGCTCGCGGTGAGGCCGGCGGCCTGGCCGGTCAGGCCCGCCACCCGTCGCAACGATGGGACCGCCGGATCCAGCCGGTACAAGGCGGTGTCCAGTCCTTCCGCGAACAGCGCCACCGGAGGACCGCCCGCGACCTGAACGAGCTCGTCCGGGCAGGCGGCCATCCCCGCGGTCAGGTCGAGGGGCTGGCCGCCCAGGACGGCGACGTCGAGCACGGCGGTAGCGTCAGCGGGCGGCACGGCGGCCAGCCAGGCGACATGCCAGCCGTCGGTGCCCTGCCACCACGCGGGAGAGTGTGCCTCAAAGCCCATCAGGCCCAGGTCGACCGCGGTGCCCGCGTCCAGGTCGACGATGTGCAGCCTGCTGGTGAAGGCACCCGGCTCGTCTTCAGGGCAGTCCCTGCTCACCACTGCCAGCGGTCCGCCGCCTGGCCGCTGCGCGACGTCGGTGACGTGCCGCCCGGCCAGCCCGGCGGCCACCGTGAGTTCCCCGGAGGCCAGGTCGAGCAGGCGCAGCCGGTGCCAGAGCCAGTGCTGGCGCACGGCCCGCTCGGACCAGGCCACCGCGTCGTCGCCCTCGGCCTGGCGGCGCTCGTCGTCCCTGGTTAGCTCGTCACCGGCCACGACGGCCACCAGCCGCCCGCCGGCGAGCGGAACCAGCCCGGAGATCTCACCGCCCCAGCGCAGGACGGGCCCGGCAGCCTCGTTCGGCTCATCGGCGGTGATCCGGAGACGGCGAAGCTCCTCGCCGGCCACGTAGAACAGCCAGGCGGAGTCCGGTGACCAGCGCGGCAGCCGCGCGGCCACGCTGCCGTCGGTCAGCCGGACCGCGCTCCCGCCGACGCGCGCGAGCCCCAACTCGCTGACCTGCTGCCCCCGCTCGCCCGCCCGGGAGGCGGTCCAGGCAACCCAGCGACCGTCCGGCGAGATCACCGGACTGGCCGCCTGGGCGCCATCCACGATCAGGTCCGCGGTCAGGGCCGCCGCTTCCTCGCTTAGCTCACTCACCCAGACATTCTGCCCTGTGCGGGCAGAACTCGCGGCCCCTGACGACTGCCGGTACTTCCCGCCGGGCCCGGCCCCGGGCGGCCCACGCTTTCAGGCCCTCGTCGGTGAGCAGCCTGGTGAAGGCCTCGTCGGCCGCGCCGAGGAGGGGACCGTCCGCGCCGAGCCGGGCCGCGGTGATGGGGGGCGGCGGCCCCACGCGGAAGGCCATCAGGCCGTCGTGGTAGGCGGTGGTGACGTTGTCCGCGGCGATGCGAAGCAGTTCCGGCCCGAGACCGCCGACCACCACGAGGTGCGGGTCCAGGCCGTTCACCAGGCCGGCGACGCCCCGCCCGATCGAGCCGCCCACGGCGCGGATCGCGGACAGTGCGCCGGGATCGCCGGCCCGCGCTGACGCGAGAACATGGCGCATGCCGTCACCGGGGCTGTTCCCGGGCAGGAGGCGGGCGAGCGCTTCATCGTCGATGCTGGTGTTCCAGCAGCCGGTGGCGCCGCAGCGGCAGCGCTGGCCGGGATCACCGAACGGCATGTGCCCGAACTCCCCGGCGGCCCCGGTCGCGCCCAGGACCGCACGGCCTGCTTCGATGACCGCACCGCCGATCCCGTCGGCGACGTGCAGGTACACCATCGTGCCGGAGCCGAAGCCCGGGGCGCGCCGCGATTCCGCGACGCCGGCCAGGGTCGCGTCGTTGCCGGCGGCGAGCTCGATGCCAGGCTCGCGGTGCTCCCACAGCCCCGACAGGTCCACGCCGTGCCAGGACAGCCCGGGGGCAAGCACCAGGCGGCTGCCGGCCACCGTTCCCGGCACGGCCACCGCCGCGGCCCGCACCCGCGCGCCGAACCGGCCGCGAATCCGCTCTAGCCCGGCGGCAACCGCGGCAAGTACGCGGTCCTGGTCACCGTCATGCGCACGGGAAGTCGCGGCCGTCATCGTCCCGTCAAGCTCGACCGCCGCGACCTGCCAGGTCTCCTGCCCGATGGCGGCGGCGGCGACCAGCGGCCCGTCCGGATGGGCGCCAATGACCGTAGTCGGCCTGCCGCGACGGCCCGTGGCAGGGGCCGGGTGCTCGGCGATGAGCTCCGCCGCGACCAGGCGGGCCACGGTCTCAGCCGCGAATCCGCTTGGTATCCCGATCTCGGCCGCCACCTGGGCACGCGTCACGCCGGGGTGGTGGTGGACCGTACGCAGAACTGCGGCCTGCGCGGACGTCCGGAGCCCTGTCTTCACCCGCTCATTATACTCGTCCAACGATGATATTCTCTGATTATCCTCGCCGGACGACTAAACCCGAAGGAGCCTGCGCCGATGGTCAAGAACGTGGCGACCGGCCCCGCGGAGGCCGGCCTCGGCAGCGCGCGGATCGGCCTCGGCATCCTGTCCCTGTCGGCGTTCGCGGCAGTAACGACGGAGATGGTGCCAGTTGGGCTGCTGCCTGCAATCGGTCACACGTTCGGCGTAGCGGAGTCGACGACTGGCCTCCTGGTCAGCCTGTACGCGGTGCTGGTGGCGGCGCTGGCGGTCCCGCTCACGCTCGCCACCAAGCGCGTGCCCGGCAAGCATCTCCTTCTCGTGGCCATGAGCTGCTACGCGGTGAGCAATGTCATCTCCGCGCTGGCACCCAGCCTCGCGGTGCTGGCCGTCGGGCGGGCGGTGGGGGGAGTGACGCACGCGCTGTACTTCTCCGTCTTCATCGGGTACGTCGCACGACTGGTGCCCCCCGCCCTGACCGGACGGGCGTTCGCTCTTGCCTCGGCTGGCGTGTCGGCGGGATTCGTCCTTGGAGTGCCACTCGCGACGGCGCTGGGAAACGCGGCCGGCTGGCGGTTCGCGTTCGCCGCACTGGCCGCGCTGATGGTCGTCGTGCTTGTCCTGATCGCGGTCATGCTGCCGGACGTGAGGTCACGAGTTGATGACAGGCGCCCCGCGCCAGGGCGGCTGCGCCAGATGGCCACGGTCATCGGCTCCAACACCCTGGCTCTCCTGGGCCACTACACGCTGTATACCTACGTGAGCGTGCTATTGCTGCGCTCCGGCGCATCCTCGAACATGGTCGGTCCGATACTCCTGGCGTTCGGCATCTTCGGGCTGATCGGTGTCCGGTCCTCAGGCCCGGGACTCGACCGCCACCTGCGCGGCAGTGCCCTGGTGATCCTCGCGATCCTGGGCGCGGGGATGGCCGGCGTCGGCGCGGCCTTTCCCGTGCTGGCCGTGGTGATCGTCGCGGGCGCGGTCTGGAACGGCGCCTTCGGGGCCGTGCCTTCTCTCTTCCAGACCGCGGCGGTGCGCGCGCAGGCCGCGTCGCCGGAGCTAGCCGGGGCGTGGGTCAACGCATCCTCCAACGCCGGGATCGCCGCGGGTGCCGTCGTGGGCGGCGTTGTCCTCGCGAGCACTGGCATCCGTGAAGTCGCCTGGCTAGCCGCGGCTCTCGTCATCCTCGCCGTCGTGATGGTGCTTGTCTCCCGCGGCGCGTTTGGGAAGGCACCGTGATCGCGTGCCGCAGGTCGCGGGAGAGACGGCGCGCGGATAGGTGCGCGCCAGGGATTGGATCAGGCTGTCGCGGGTGGGCGCGCAGATGAGGCCGTGGGTGTTGGTGGACTCGGGGACGGCAGCCCACCAGGCCTTTGTCTGGTGGCCCCACCAGATTGAGGTCCCGGGGAATGCCTTGCGGATCATCGTGTTGCTCGCGATCGCGGCGTCCAGGCCTCCGTGAGCCGACAGCAGCGGTCCGCCCCTGGCTTGCCACTCGACGTCCGCCCATACCCAGCGGCGGTTCGGGTGGCTGGCCGTGCCCCAGTCATCCGCCACATCGTCGACAAGCAGCAACCCGCGCCCGGACTCGCCCAACCGGGCCGCGTCGCCTGATCGCGGGGCTATCGCCGGGGCCTTAGCCGAGCCCTCATCCCCGATGACGACCCTGGCCAGGGTGGGCGCCCAGTCGATGTCCACGCTGAACTGACCGCCGGCCTCCCCGCTGCGGCTGTGGACGATGGCGTTCGTGCACAACTCGCTGGCCAGCAGGAGCACATCCGCGCGGGCGGCGCAGTCCGGCAACAGGTCCTCGAGCCAGTGCCGTACCCCGAGAACCTGATCCGCGCCGCCCCGGAAGTGGCGGGTCCACCACGCGACGAAGGGGGACGGCTTCGGCGGCGCGACGGTGAGCCTCCAGGGGACCGTGTCGCAACTAGCGGGCGCGGTCACGGTGCCGCTCCCGGCGAAAGCGCAGAGGTTGCCGCCGTCGTCCTGATCGAGAACCGGACGTCCTCGTCCCTCGAGATGATGAGCGCATGCCATCTCCTTCGAGTCACCCGCCATGGTGGGCTGGCGCTTGCTTATCAGGAAGCCAGAGCGGCAGGGGGTTGCGCGCGGCTGCAACGAGCCGTTGCAAGCGTTGGCAACACTTTCCGGCACTAGCAACTGACGGCCGGCGATTGATCACGGATGATGGGAACATGCCCGAGATGTCCTGTCTGCCGGCTTCCGTCCTGAAGCCGCTGGATCCTGATCTCAGGCCCGAGGTGCGAGTGTGGGTGGATGAGCTGCGGGCTGGTCTGGCAGGCCACCGGATTGTCGATGGGCCAGTTCGCCGTGCTGCACCCGTTTGACAAGGGCACGATTTCCAGGTACCTCAGCGGCCACCGCGTCCCCGGCGAGCGTCACTTCCTGGACACGCTGCTGACCACGCTGGAGAGCTACGGGCGGCCGGTCACTCCCGCCGTGCGCGAGTACCTCACTGGTCTCCAGATGCGCGCCTTGGAGGCCGCGCATCCGCACGAATACCGGGTACGGCTGGTCAAGGATGAGCTGGAGGTCACGCTCACGGGCAGGCTGGAAGCTGAACGCTACGCCCGCGCGCTAGAAGAACGGCTGGCCGATCGCAACCGGGAGATCCAGGAGCTTACCGAGGACAGGAACCGCCTGCGCGCCACCTTGGACGCGGAGTACGCGCGGCTGACGCAGGAGATCGAAAAGCTCTCCAATGATCTGGCCCTGGCCCGGTCTCGCTCAGTCCGCGCCGATCAGCGTTGCGCGGAGCTTGAAGCCGTCCTCGATCTGATGGACCAGGCACACCCGGACCGAAGCCAGGACGCCGATGTTCCGTCCGCGGTCCCGTACGCGGACTGGGGCAGCATCGCGTCGCGCATCGTTCCTCTCGATGACCCGTACGCGGTGGCCGACTTCCTGAGCCTGCTTGACCGGCTGGGCTTGCGCGATCATGCCGGGCAACTCGCGGACAGGGTGATCGCGCATTTCAGCGATCGGCGTCATTCCCCTGACGACAGGATGAAACAGGACGGGCTCCTTCCGCTGCTCGCGACCATGAACAGGCTGAGGCTCTACGATCAGGCCGACAAGTTCTCCGTCCTGCTGGGCTACACCAGCTGCCGCCATCTCCGCCGGAACTCTCCGGTGGAGGGCCGGTTTTCCTGACCGAGAGCGGCCGCCTCGTCATCTCGGTGAGCGCCGGCGGCGCGCCACGCTTCGAACGTGGTGCCGGCTCGCCCGGGCCCGCGCGCTGCTGGCCCGCCCTCACTGAGCGCGGATCCGCGCAACTGAGATCGAGCTCGCGGGAATGGAGTGGCCGCTGCGGTGAGTTATGCGTGTTTAGCTAGTCGCGAGGCGTGACGGCACCGCCGTTACGGGGGATGAACAATGGTCTCAATTGAATGCCCGGATCGCGGTCCTGGATCAGGTTCGCCCGGGCTGTCGTGCGAACTGCTCGCTAGCCTGCCGGCTGCCGTGGCCTATGTGTCCGGCCCCGACCTGGTCTTCGAGTTCGTCAGCGACGTCTACCGGCAGGCACTCGGCGAGCGTGACGTGATCGGGCGTCCCTATCGCGAGGCACTGCCGGAAGCCGTCAGCCAGCCGCTGTTCGAGACTCTCCGCCAGGTGCTGCGGACCGGCGGCGCCCGCCAGCTCCGCGGGCAGGAAGTGCGGGCGCGGCAGCCCGGCGCGCGACCGGAGCCGCTGTACGTCGACTCGGTCTGTCAGCCGGTGCGTGACGAGGCCGGCCGGGTTGCCGGAGTGCTGATCTTCGCCACCGACGTTTCTGATCACGTCCACGACCGGCAGCGGCTGAAGGAACTGGCGGACCGCCTGGGGCGCAGCGAGGAGCGGTACCGGACGCTGTTCGAGACGCTGCCGCACGGCATCATCCGCTACGCGCGGGACGGCTCTGTCATCGGGGCGAACCCGGCCGCGGTGCAAGCCATGGGCCTAGTGCCCCGGGGGATGACGGCGGCGGACCGCGCCCGGCAGGCAGTGCACGAGGACGGCACGCCCTACCAGCCCGATGAGCTCCCGGCGATGGTCGCCCTGCGGACGGGCAAGATGATCCCCGGCGTAGTCGGCGGGATACGCAATGCGCGTACCGGTGAGATCCGCTGGGTACGGAGCATCGCGGTGCCCTACGCCCCGGACGCCCAGGGCCGGCCGCAACGCGCCTACTCGGTGTTCACCGACATCACCGAGCAGCGCACGGCGAAAGCGGCCCTGCAGGAGGGCAACCGCCTGCTCGGGCGATTGCGGGAGACGAATGTCCTCGGCGTCCTGGTGGCGGACGAGGAGGCCATCCAGGAGGCCAACGACGCCTTCCTTGACATTGTCGGTTACACCCGCGATGACCTCGAGGCCGGGCGCATCACATGGGCCGCGATCACGCCCCCGGAGTGGGCGCACATTTTCGACGAGTCCGTCGAGGAAATACGCCGTACCGGAGCGGTTGCGCCGCATGACAAGGAGTACCTGCATCGCGACGGGCACCGCGTGCCCGTCCTCGTCGGGGCGGCGGCGCTCGACTGCTACCCATTGCGCTGGACGACGTTCGTGGTCGACCTGACCGCCCGGCAGCGCGGCGAACAGGAACGAGCCGAACTGCTCGCGCGGGAGCAAGCGGCCCGGCTGGAAGCCGGCGCGGCCAAGGACCGGCTCGACTTGCTGCTCGAGGCCAGCAGCCTGGTGGCGGCGACCGGGAGCCAGGCGGAACTGCGTGACCGGCTAGCGAAGCTGATGGTGCCGGCCCTGGCCGATTCCTTCACGGTCCTCGTGCTAACCGACCAGGGGGCGCTGCGCGCCGCCCAGACTGATCCACCGGGACCCGGCCAAGGCCGCGGTCCTCGAAGGCCTGCAAGACATCGACATCCCGGCCGACGGCCCGCTGATACATGCGGCCCTTACCCATGCCAGCCACCCAGCTCGTCACCGACGCCGCCGCCCTGACCCCCGACTGGGCCGGCGCGGGGCGAAAGGTGACGGACATCCTGCGGCGCGTCCAGCCCGACAGCATGGTCGTCATGCCCCTGCTCATCGGTGAGTCCCCGGCCGGGGTGGCGGTGCTGGGCCGCGACGATGGCCGGCCCGCCCTTCACCGAAGCGGATGTGGCCGTTATCGAGGAGCTTTCCCGGCGGCTGGCCGCCGGATGGGCGACCGTGGAGGCATTCGCCCGGGAGCACACCGTCGCCGAGACCCTCCAGCGCGCGCTGCTACCGGACGCCCTGCCGCGGATCCCCGGCCTCGACCTGGCCGTGCGCTACCTGCCCGCCACTGACGGCGTGCACGTCGGCGGCGACTGGTACGACGTCTTCCCGCTGGACCGCGACCGGGTCGCCCTGGCCATCGGCGACGTGGCCGGCCACAGCATCGGCTCCGCGTCCATCATGGGCCAGATCCGCAGCCTCCTGCGCGGCTACGCGCTCGACTACCGGGCTCCGGCCGACGTCCTGCGGCGCACCAACGCCGCCGTGTGCCAGCTCCTGCCGGATACCATCGCCACCGTCTTCTACGCCGTGCTCGACCTGTCCACCGGCGAGCTTGCCTACGCCAACGCCGGTCATCCGCCCGCTCTTCACGCCAGCGGCAGGGGCGACAGCAGGTACCTCAACGGCGCCTCGGGTGCCATGCTCGGGGCCAGCGCCGACGCCGAGTACATCGCCGGCCGCCGGCGCCTCGCCCCCGGGGCGAGGCTCCTCCTTTACACCGACGGGCTGATCGAAGACCGCCGGCGCGACATCACCGAGGGCTTCAGCGCGCTCGCCCGGGCGTTGGACCGGTCTCCCGCCCAGACAGCGGAACGGACTTGCCAGCTCGTCAAGTCCGCGATGCTCGGCTCCGGCACCCGCGCCGACGACGTGTGCATTCTCGCCATCCACCGGCAAGGCCAGCCCGCCGCCTGACCACGGGCGCCCCGAACCGCACGTGCTCGGCCGGCGATCTGCCGACTGGGCTGAACTGCCGCCTATCGGTGAATCGCCCCTGAAGCCGTGTGTGATGCACGCGGGCCGGCGGCCGGGTGCCCGGAGCCGGAAGGCTCGGCCGCCGTGGTCTCCTGGAAGATGCGCCAGCAGTTTCCTCCGGCTCGCTTGGCCTCGTACATGGCCAGGTCGGCGCGCACGAGCAAGGTAGCCAGGTCCCCGCCGGGCGGGCATTCGGCGATGCCGATGCTGAGGCTGTAGGCGAGCGGCGTCCCGTCGCGGCCCAGGACGCGGGCGGCCGGGCGGGCCAGCTTGCCCGCCAGCTGGGCCGCTCGCAGGGTCGTGGCCCCCGGGATCATGATGGTGAACTCGTCGCCCCCGTAGCGGCCCGCGATGTCACCGGGGCGGACATTCTCCCGGCACGCCCGGGCAAGCTCGATGAGCACCTGGTCGCCAACGACATGACCGTGCATGTCGTTGACCTGCTTGAAGTTGTCCACGTCGATCATCAGCGCGACGAGAGGCTGGCCCGCCGGCCGGGCGTGCGCGAAAGCGGCCTGCGCCGTTTCCATGAAGTGGCGCCTGTTGTACAGACCGGTCATGCCGTCGATCGCGGCAAGCTCCTGGTACCGGACCGCTAGCCGGCCGTAGTCTCGCGTGGCAATGTACTGGCGCGCGCAGACCAGGGAAGTGAGCGCTATGGCCCCGAGGAGGACGATCCCCAGGGGGTCGGCCCTGATGGCGTGCCTGCCCACGATGACCAGGAGCAGGTAGCTTCCCGCGACGGCGAGGTAGGGCAGGAACGAGGGATGCCTGGAGGCCGCCCCGGACGCCGTGCCGGTCCCCCGGGAGGGCTCGGCGCGCAGCTCTGGCCGGGAAACCGGTCAGGCTGAGCTAGGAGCACGGCGGCCTGCGATTCCGTCATGCGGTAGCTGCCGCCCTGCGCCGGCTGCCAGCCTTCCGGTGGCCGCTGCGGTGACCGCCCGCAGGGCTCGGTGCCGCAGCACTCCGAAGTCGCCGAACATCGGCGTGTCCGCGACGATCGCGCCCTCGTCCCCCACGACCCCGAACGACGGCGCAGCCGGACCTGCCGTGGCGCCTCGACGTCCCGTGAGCGCCGCGATGTCGCCATCGTCCTGCCTGGCGTCAGCTCTCATCAGGTTGAAGTTCGAGGGTCTGGCGGCCCGTCGGCACCGGAATCCGGTTACCCGCTGGTAGCAGTGTATTTTTCGGTGATAATAGCGGAAAAGGACACTGCTACTGACCAGTAGGCAACGCCGCCCCCGAGCCGGCCACTACCGGACTGCCCTGACGAGCCAGGGCCGCCATTGGCCAGGGCCGTGCGCCCCCTCCCCGGTTACCAGGTCGTGCGGATCGCCCTGGACGACGCGTCCCCGGCGGCGGGGCCGGCCGGTCGCGGACATCACCCGTCCAGCGCGCTGGACGGGCCGCCCGACGGGCGAGCCGGGCGGCCCGTTCTCGCGCCCTGATTTCCCCATTGACCGGTGGGCTGCGTCAATATAACCGGCGCTCTAGCGTTCCCTTTCGCGCGACGATCCCGACTGCGAGGGCAACGATCGCCAGATCCTTGATGATGTACTGCCCTTCCAGGGTGGGCACCAGCGTGCCGGTCCACGCGACATCTGTAACGAGAACCAGTGGCGAGGACACTATCACCAGGTGGATCATGAGCAACGCCGCGGGGATCTTCTTCATTGCCGGGATAAGGATAATTATGCCGATTGCGCATTCGTAAGCGGCCAGTGCCCTGAAGGACGTGTTGAAGTATTGGGCGCCGATGGTGCGGCTGGTGAGCGCGAGGGCCAGCGGGGTAGCCGGGCTGAGTCCCAGGAGTTTCAGGCGCCCGAACCAGAAGTAGACGACGAAGATCGCGATTCGGGCCGTTGGCTCGAAATACTTGGTCGCCAGTTCGGTGACTCGCCGGTCGGCGTGGCTGAGATAAGCTGGCCGCTCTCTCCTCGATGTTTCAGCCAGCATCGTACGGTTGCCGTCCGCGCCGTATTCTGGTTCTGGCGCGCCGATTCTGTCCAGCGCGGGCAGGGGGCCTGCGGTGCCAGGAACCCTGGCAGGGGACGATTCGTGGTGGTGAGCGGGCCGTTCGTCACCTGTTCCAGGTCGATCGCGACTGGGCATGTGCACACACCTCCTTCAGGCAGGCACTGCGGTACCAAGGGCTTGCGTGCTGCAATTGCACGCCAAAGCAGGCACCGTATTGGGGGACTCTGGCGCCGGCTAATCGGAGGAGGAAGGAAAGGCTGCGCCCATCCAATCGGCAGCGGCGCTGGTGCCGAGAAAGAGCCGGCTTGAGGGAACAGTATGTTGCCCTTCCTGGATTAGCAAGGCATTAGATGGCTGCATTACCTTATTGTCATGCTCCGATCTGTCCCGGCTGCGGCCGCCGCCGGGACCCCGCGCTTCTGCAGGCAGTTCGTTGCCGTTCCACCTGCGAGTTAGCTGCCACTGATACCCGTGCGCCCGTCCGAAATATTTCGTATCGGCAGGGCGCTGACGCGGGCGTATTGGCGTGCGGAGGAAGTGATGAAACTTCCAAGCCAGAGCAATCCCAGAAAGAATTCACA
>CAVTLB010000011.1:0-302403 GCA_963735415.1 uncultured Actinomycetota bacterium
ATAGGTTTCGTCACCGATACCGTGTTCCCGGTGCCGCCCGGGGTCCACTTGTAGGTCGCGACGGCGCCGGCGGGCAGCGTGCTGCTGAAGGACTGCCCGTCCCAGCTCACCGTGAACGGCTGCGTCGCCGATGAGGTGTTGTCGACGACGAGCACTTCCGAGCCGTCGGGATTGCGGAATGCCACGTCGTCGAGCGCCGATGTGGTGGTGGAGGCGATGTGCTGCGCGCCTGGCTGGACGAACTTGCTGAACTGGCCGACGACGTAGTAGTCGTGGTTGTAGGTGATGGCGCCGGTGCTCTGGTTGATCGTGACCAGCGGCGTGCAAGCGCTGCATCCGCCTGGGATAACGGGCCCGTTGCTGGTGTCCTCGGCGATGTTCCACATGGTCGCGGTCTTCGCCCAGTTACGGGTGCTCTGGATGAAGGTCTCGGCGGTGGACTGCGGCTCGATGCCGGCTGAGCACTCGGTCTCGTAGTTGTCCTTGGCCGGGAAGTCGTTGTGCATGGTGGTCAGGGCGGCGAGGTTGCCGGCGTAGCAGTGCCAGGCTGTGCCGGCCAGGTACTGGGCGGCGGCGGAGTCCTGCATCAGCGGCACGGCGAACGAGCTGAGGGTATTGGTGTTGAAATCGTCGCCCAGGATGAGGGGATGCAAGCCAGCCTGGGCGATGGCGGGGCCGAGGTTGTTGGCGACGAACGCGGCTTCGTTGCTCTCGCTGAAGTTCATGCCCGGGTAGGCGCTTGCGTACCCCGGTTCGTTCTGCGGCGTGATCGCGTAGATGCTGACGCCTTGCGCGGCGTACCCCTGCAGGAATTTCACGAAGTAGTTCGCCAGCGGCTGGTAGCTCGTGCTCAGCAGGGTGCCGGCGCCGTTGGTGTTGTTCATCTGCCCGTTGGCCTTCATCCAGCCGGGAGGGCTCCACGGGTTGGCCATCAGCTTCAGGCCGGGATTGAGCTGGAGCGCCTCTTTGAGATCAGGGATGATGTAGGCGAGATCGTGGGAGATGGAGAAGTTGGCCAGGGTCGGGTCGGTCTGGCCGGCCGGCATGTCGTCGTAGGAATACGGCTGCGCCGTCGCGGAGAAGTCGGAAGACCCCATCGGCACCCGCACCCAGCTCATGCCGATCCCGCCGGACGGGCTGAACAGGGCGTTCATGAGCTGGGTGTGGCTGGCGCTGCTGAGCTTGTCGGAGATCAGCCAGGCCGAGGTGTCGGTCATCGCCGCGCCGAATCCGACCATCGTCTGATAGGTCGTCGTGTCATCGACGGCGATGGTCCCGGTCCCGGAACTGCTGGCGAAGGACAGAGCCGGCTGCTGTGTCAGGTGGCTGCTGAGATCACTGGTTGTCAGCCATTCCTGCACGGTGGGCCCTGAGGCGGCCGCCGATGACGACGCCGGCAGCGCGAAGGCCAGCGCGGCGAGCGCGGCGGCCAGGACTGCGGCGACCGCCGATCTTGCTGTGGGGGTTGGCATGTGTCTTCCCTTCTGAAGAGACGGCTTGCGACCAGCACGGCTGGGCCGGCGTGCGGCTGGCCCAGCGGGTGTTCGCGTCAATGACGGAGAAGGATCAGGGGATGGTCCAGTGCTGGTTGCTGCCGCCGTTGCAGGTCCACAGGTCGAGCTGGGTGCCGTTGGCGGTGTTGGAGCCGGGGTCGTCGAGGCACTTGCCTGAGGCGGGGTTGACGAGCTCACCGTTGCTTGCCTGCCATTGCTGGTTGGCGCCGCCGTTGCACTGCCATAGCTCGATGAGGGTGCCGTTGCCGTAGTTGGCGCCGGTGATGTCCATGCACTTGCCGTAGACCTGCAGCGTGCCGTTGGACGCCACGGTCCACTGCTGGTTGGCGCCGCCGCTGCAGTCCCACATCTGGATCTTGGTGCCGTTAGCGGAGGACAGGCCGTTGTCGTCGACGCACTTGGCGGCGTTGACGCCGGACGTGATCGGGCCGCTCGACGGCGGCGGCGAGGAGGAGGCGCGCTGCCGGTCAGGCCCATGAAGCCGATGGCGTCGGCTTCCATCCCCTCGCCAGGGATGATGAGCTGGTGGCCGACGCCCGCGAGGCTGTACCCTTCCACCTCCACGGTGCCCGAGCTGTTGTCGTACTGGGTCTTGGTCCACCCCGACTGCGGCGTGGTGGTGGTGGTCGGCGTCTGGCTGACGCCGAGCACGTTCGTCCACTGCTTGATCTCCTCGCCGTAGTTGACGTAGTTCAGCGTCGTGTCGGCGGTGCCGTGCCACAACTGCACTCGCGGTCGCGGGCCGCTGTAGCCCGGGTCGGCGCCGCGGGCCAGGTCGCCCCAGGCCTGCGCGGTCATGGTCACCTGGCCGCCGGCGCAGGCGGAGTTCCACCCGCGGACGGTGCCGGTGTAGAAGCAGTGGTAAGGCACGCCCATGAACGCGGCGCCGGCCTTGAACACATCCGGGTACTCGGCGAGCATGACGTTGGTCATCATCGCCCCCGACGACTCCCCGGTGACGTAGACGGCGTTCGGGTTGCCGCCGTAATGCTGCTCGGCGTAGGTGATCATCGACATCAGCCCGACAGGGTCGCTGCCGCCGTTCCTGGTCAGCGCCTGGCTCGACGTCACGTCCCAGCAGTCGTAGCTGGCGGTCACCGAGGGGTAGATCACGATGAACCCGTACTGGTCGGCCAGCGAGGCGAACGCGGTGCTTGAGTACAGGTAGGGTCCCGAGCCCTGGCACCCGTGCAGCGCCAGCAGGATCGGCGGGCTGGCCCTGACGTTGTCCGGCACGTAAACATACATTCGCAACCCGGACGGGTTGTTGCCGAAGCTCGTCACCTGGACCAGCGAGGCCGCCTTCGCCGGCGGCGCCATCCGTACCAACCCGGCAGGCACTAGCACCGCCAAGCCGATCGCGAACAGCGCCATCGTCAGCCATCTCTTCACGCTTGCTCCTTGCCGGCACCTCCCGACCTGTCATGTGAGCGCTCACAGCAGGGCGGTTGCGAAACCTTTCTGGACAGTGCAGTTATCGTCAGCGCAACGAGCCAGATAGTCCATAGGCCATCTCGCCTGCATCGAACCGATTCGCTCGCACCTCGCCCGCCACCTGCCCGTCCATCTGGAAGCTCGATAAGAAACGCCCGCCACGCCGTGGGAAAGTTTCAGGCGCCTGCCTCGGCCCCTCGGCCAGCGCTGCGCCCGGCGTTGCTGCCGTGACTGATTTGCTGCTGGTCTCGTCGACGAAGACGACCAGCGACACGGGCCCGGCGGCGCAGGCCGCATCGCGCGCAGCGGCCTTTTTCGTAGAGCTTGTCCTCGGTGCCGCGGTGGCAGCAGGCGTGCGTCACCGGCTGTCCCGCGCAGTCCAGGGACCTAGTGGACGGCCGGGCCGGGTGAGGATGCCGGCGTGGCGCTAATGCCGTTAGCGTCCGCTATCGTCGCCGCCCTTGGCCAGGTCCCGCCAGCTGGACTCCGATACCTCGACGTCATAGCGCTCAGCAGCGGCCAAGATCCGCTTCCACGCCTGGTCCCGCTCGGTGTCGCTCACGCCCTCGACCTGGTTGAAACGGGCGATCGCGTTGCGCACGTGCCGCGCGTCGGTCAGCGGCTCCTTGCGCTCCTTCGGGAACGCGAACTCTTTGTCCGGCAGGTCGTCTTTCTCAGCGGTGCTCATGCCCTGGCCCTGACGCGGGACATCCTGCCCGTGCGCCCGGGCGCTTTGCGCCTGCCGGGCCTTGGCGATGTTGCGCCGGGCCGCTTCCTTCTGCTTGCCGGTAGCCATGATGGTTCCCCCTTCACGTTCGCATGAAGAGCCGCCTACCCAGCCCAGGCGGCTCAAACGGCAACGAGCGCCTGCCACGGCCCTCACGAGGTGAGCAGCCTCAGCACGGCCCGCTCGGCGTGGCCCTTGGTGGCCACGTCGCCGAAGTCCTGTCCCTCGCCCAGGTCGGCCAGGGCCGGGGCGATGGTGACGTCCTGTTCGTAGAGGGTGATGATCCTCGGGTCGATGTACGAGGCGCGGGCGACGGCGGGCGTATTCCCCAGGTAGCCGGCGACCTCCTGCACCACGCGGGCGACGGCGTGCTTGCGGGCGGCCGGCGACTGCGCGGCCGGCCTCGAGACGGCCAGTCCCACGGCGGCGAGCACGGTGGCGTGCCAGGTCCGGAAGTCCTTGGCGGTGAAGTCGCCGCCAGACACCTCCCGCAGGTAGTCATTGATGTCGGCCGGGGACACGTTGTGCCACCCGCGGCCGCTGCGGTAGACCAGCAGGTCGTCGATGCCGGTCCCGGATCGCCGCCGCTTCAGGGCCTGGACGACCCGGTAGACGAGGTCATCGGCGATGGCCTGCTCGTGCTGCTTGCCGCTCTTGCCGGCGTACTGGAAGGTGATCTCGCCTTTGTGGCATGTCACGTGCTCCCGCCGGATCGTGGCCAGTCCGAAGGAGCCGTTGTCTTCGGCGTACTCCTCTCCGCCGGGCCGGAAGAAGCCAAGGTCGGTCAGCCGCACCGCGGCGGCCAGGACCCGGTTGCGGGTGAGGCCCTGCTCTCGCAGGTGGCGTTCGGCCACGGCCCGGATGCGCGGCAGTGCCCGGCCGAACTCCGGCATCCTGTCGAATTTCTCCTGGTCACGCTGCTCGCGCCACAGGTCGTGGTAGCGGTACTGGCGACGGCCCGCCGCGTCGGTCCCCATCGCCTGGACGTGCCCGCGCGGATCGGGGCAGATCCACACGTCCTCCCAGGCCGGCGGGATGACGAGCGCCTTGACCCGGGCCAGCGTCAGGGCATCGGCCAGCGGGGTCCCGTCAGCGGCGAAGTACCGGAATCCGCGCCCGCATCGGCGGCGCCGGATCCCCGGCTCCGCCAGGTCGCTGCGCGCGAGCGTTTTTCCGGGCGCCGCCTGGGTGACCATGGCCGGCCAACTGCCCCCGGCGGACGCGACCAATCCTGCCCCGGCGGGGGACGCACCCTGACAGGAGTCACGACTCGTCGCCCTGGGTAGATCGCGGTGTAGGGCCTTGACCGGCTGGCCGGACCCGGCCAGCGCGTCGCCCGGCTGTTGTCGCCCGGCTGTTGTCGCCCGGCCGGGTGCGCGATGCGCTTCTGAGCGGCACGAGCAGCAGATGCGCGTCGGCGTCGTGCACGCCCTGGCGAACGCGGCCGCGATCGCCTTGTACGCGGCGTCGGTCGCTGCTTCCCGGCACGCCAGGAGCCTGCGGCTGGCACGACCTCATGCCCATCGGGGACCTGGCGGGCCACCAGCGGGCCCGGCGAATGCTCGGCGACGTCCCCGTCGTCATGATCAGCGACGGTGAAGGCATCTACGTTCTCGCCGACCGGTGCAGCCACCTACCCGGGCCGCTGGCGTTCAGCACCCGCGTCAACGACGGGACGCTTCAGGTCTGCCTGCCCGGCGCGGGCTAGCTAGACGGCCGGGCCCCCCGCGACCGCGTGCCCGGACACTGATCCCGAATTTCGCGTGCATGGGGGGCGATGTGCTGGGCAACAACCGGCGAGAGCCACTCCCGACAGAAGGGAAACGCCATGACGGACGTATTCGACGTCCTCGCCGCGGACCACGCTGAGGTCAAGGTCATGCTGGCCGAGCTGGAGGCCGGCCCGACCGGGGGCAGCGAGAACGAGCTGCTGCTGCGCAAGAAGATGACCGAGCAGCTCGTCATCGAGGAGTCCCGGCACGAGGCGCTGGAGGAGATGTACTTCTGGCCCGCCGTCCGCGAGCACGTCCAAGGCGGCGACGAGCTCGCCGACGAGGCGATCAGCCAGGAGCAGGAGGGCAAGCAGGTGCTGGACGAGCTGAACAGGGCCGACGCCAGCGACGCCGGCTTCGAGCAGCTGGTCGCCACGTTCATCCGGGCGGCCCGCGAGCACATACGGTTCGAGGAGGAATCGGTCTGGCCGCAGGCACGCGTCGCGCTGCCGGCCGAGCTGGCGGCGACCCTGGGCACCAAGATCGCCGAGGGCAAGAAGACTGCCCCCACCCGCCCGCACCCGCACGCCCCGGCCTCGCCCGGCGTGCTCAAGACGGCGCCGCCGTCGCCGCGGCCGATAAGGCCCGCGACGCGGTAACTGGCCGCGGCGACTGACATCGCCGCCCCGGGGCGTGGCGTGCCCCTGCGCCCGGCCGCCACGCCCGTCCATGCTGGTGCGTTGTTTCACGCGACGCGCTTGCGGGAGGTGAGCACGGCTCCCGCGCGAAAAAGGCCCCGGCGCCACCCTCTCGCGGGAGCCGAAAGCCGTGACGCGGCAAGGGCGGCGGTGAACCCGTGTCACCGCCGCCCTTGTGTCCTGCGACCTGCGGCCTACGCGCCGAGCAGCCGCGCGAACGGCCCGTTCTCCTCCCCGCCAGCGGAGGCGGACTCGCCGACCGTCCATCCGTCGACGGACTCGACGCTGAGCCGCCACAGCCCTTCGCCATTGCCGGTAGCCCGGATGTGCAGGTGATGGCCGGACTCGGCATCGACCTCCTTGGCGTAGTCCTTGCCGAGCAGCCCTGAGGCGGGCTGCAGGGCGCTCAACAGCGGGCTGCCCTCGGCCAGGTCCTCGAAGTAAGCGTCCTGCGCGATGAGCACGCCGGACACCGCAGTGCCGTGCGCCGTGACGGTTAGCGGGACCTGCGCCTGCCCTGACTCGTTGACCGCCTGCACCAGTTGCGCGAGGACCGGGTCGATGCCGTGCTTGGCCATGTCGTTTTCCTCCGATCGGCTGGCCTCATTCCAGACCGCCCCGGTACCCCGCTTCGGCCGGCCGACACCGGAAATCCCCCGGCACGGCCGGATGCGCCGCGTCGTTACAGCATCCAGTCCGTGCCGGCCATCGAGACCCGCGGGCATCCGGCCGCGCAGAAGAACCGCGCGTGGGTGATTGGACCGCCGGTCGATGGGCAGGCGACAAGGTGTCCCGGCTAGCAGGGACACCCGTCCTGACGTCTACTGAAGGGGGTTTCCCCTGATGGCAAGCGAACTGAGCGGCCTGCGGGTCGCCTTCCTCACCTCGAATGAGGGCGTGGAACAGGCGGAGCTCACGGCTCCGTGGCAGGCGGTCACCGGAGCGGGCGGCACGCCTGAGCTCATCGCCCCGGAAGCTGGCGAGGTTCAGGCGTTCAACCACCTCGACAAGGGCAGCACGTTCCCGGTAGACCGCACGCTCGGCGAGGCCGATCACGGCGACTACGACGCGCTCGTCGTCCCCGGCGGCGTCGCCAACAGCGACTTCCTTCGCACCGTGCCGGCCGCGGTCGCCTTCGTCCGGCGGCTCTTCGAGGGCGGCAAGCCCGCCGCGGTAATCTGCCACGGCCCGTGGGTTCTCATCGAGGCCGGCCTCGTCAACGGCCGGACGCTCACGTCCTGGCCGAGCCTGCAGACCGACATTAGGAACGCGGGCGGCACCTGGGTCGACAGCGAAGTCCAGGTCTGCACGGCCGGCCCGAACACTCTGGTGACCAGCCGCAAGCCTGACGACCTTCCGGCGTTCTGCGCTACCTTCACCAAGGTCTTCTCACGGCAGTCTCAGCCCGCATGACATGACAAGGCGCGCTTCCGGCGGCATCGCAGCCGCCGGGAGCGCCGCTGCCGGGCGAGCTGCAGCGAAGGATTCGGCTGCCGCCCGAGGACCGTTCGAGATCGTGACCTGAACGAAAGGTGCCTTTCCTCCACGTGAAGGCCGCTCGCCTGGTCAGCCGTCCCGAGGTTTAGGCCTATGGCCACGGGTAGCTAGCGGTGATCCGGGACCGGCCCGTGACTAGGCCTGCCTGGGTATTAGCCTCATGGTAAGGAGCCAGATGACCACTCCTGGTACCGGCAGCCCTCCTGCGCCACTTGCGGCATCTGACGAAGGCCTGGCGATAGCCGGGCCGCGCCTGCCCGCCGGAGTACTTCGCCGGCTGCGCGCGCCGGGTCCCGGCCAGTGCGCAGAAGTACCTGGACGCAACCCACGGGCACTGATCCTGACCGGTGATATCGACGTGACCACCGCCGAGACGGTGCGCGACAGTGCCGCGCGATGCCTGCGCGACCAGCCAGACGTGCTCATCGTCGATCTGCGCGGGGCGAATTTCTGCGACAGCACGGGAGTACGGGTACTGCGCTGGATCCTGCGGCGCGCCACCCTCGTAGGCGCCAGGGTACGCGTCATTCCGCCCGGCGAGTGCTTCTGCCACATGCTGAAACTCTTGGAAGCCGACGACCTGCTGGCTATCATCAGCTCCGCACACTGACCGAGCGACTCGCCGGCCGCGCGCGGGCCTTCATGCTCGCGCAGATTCAGCGCCCCCGTGCGCTGTCACGTGCGGCCTGCCGTGGCCTTGCGCCTGGCCCGTGACCGGGTGAGGGCAGCGTCGCGGGCCGGATCAGGTCCCGGTCCAGGTCGGCGAGGCTGGACGCACCGCACGGCCCCATCGTCGTGCACGTGCGCCGCAGGTCCAAGCGAGGTACATGGCGGGACATGCACCACGCCCGCGGTCGGGCACGGCACATGAGGGCACACCACGGGCCTACCGAGAGGGAGCCGCCGACCCCGTGCCCGCCTCCCTCTGGCTCTCCCCCTCCAGGTACATTTCCGGCACTACCAGCAGGGATCGCCGTCGCCGTCCACTTCCGGCATGGCGAGCTGGGATGCTGTTCGCCGGGCATGCGACCGGTCCCAACGGGACGACCGTCGATGCCTGTACACCGTATGCTCCTTGTATGGCAGATCCGATTACATTCCGTCCGACGGCCGAGGATGCGGAAAACCTGGCGATCCTCACGGCCGACGGCACCAGCCCCACCCGGGCAATCCGGCATGCACTGGAAATCGCCGCGCACCGCAAGCGCCAGGCGGACCTGCGCGCCGACGCCGCGCGACTGGCGGCCAATCCCGAGTACCAGGCAGAGATCCGCGCGGTCCGCGAAGAACTGGACGAGCTACGTGCGTGGTGACGTCTACCGCCTCAAGAAGCCGCGCTCCGCTCAGGGACACGAGCAGCAAGGCGAACGGTACGCCGTCGTTGTCCAGGCCAGTGCCTACCACCACCTCTCAACGTGGCTCGTGGCCCCGACGACAACCAAGTCCTTCGGGTCCATGATCCACCCCTCCGTCGAACTCCTCGGCCAGGATGTCCGGGTACTGGTCGAGCAGACCACCGCTGTCGACTCGCAGCGCCTCGGCGACTTCGCGGGCCGCCTGGACCCGCGGGAGCTCATGGAGATCAACGTCGCACTACGCGCCGTACTTGACCTTGAATGACCCGCAGGGATCACGATGCGTGCTGGCACCTTCCGCCGGACCAGGATCATAGGTAACACGCCGGCGCGACCGGGTGCCGCCGCAGCACGCTGTACTGCCGGGACTCCGGCGGCAGAACGTCCAGCAAGAACGCCACTTCCCTGAAGATTGAGTGATTCACAGGACTGGGGACGGTGGACGTGCCTGGTGCCGTCGGGCACACTGGCGCGGTGCACAGCGTGTACAAGAGTCCGCGCGGCCGGCTCGCGGTGCGGCAGTGGTGCTCGGACGCCCTGGCGCGGGCCGAGTTCCCGCTGGCGCGAGCGCGACGGTGGACACCAGCGCCGGGCGGGTAGCGCTGGTGTCGGCCGGAGATGAGGCGGCCGCGGGTCGTCGTGGTGCCCGGCACCGGCTACAACGCCGCGGCGGCGCTGCCGTGGCTGGGGGCGCTGTCGGCGCGCTGGGCGACCACGGTGGTGGACCTGCCCGGTCAGCCCGGACTCAGCGACCCGCGCCGGCCTCGGCGGGGCCGGCTGGCCTGGTACGGCCGGGTGCTGGATGAGGTCCTGGCCGCCGCGGACCTGGACGAGGTGGTGCTGGTGGGCAACTCGCTGGGCGCGGCGGTGGCCCTGGCCGCCGACTCGCCACGGATCGCGGCGCGGGCGCTGGTCTCCCCCGCCGGATTCATCCGTCTGACCGTGGACCCGGCACTCGCGCTGGCCTCGGCCCGGTGGCTGCTGCGCCCCACCACCGAGAGCACCCGCCGCATGCTCCGGCTGTTCGTCGCCCCCGGCGAGGACCCGCCCGAGACCGACGTGGAGTGGATGACCCTGATGGCCGCCAGCTGCCGCACCACCCTGGCCCCGCCGCCCCTGCCCGCCGCGCTGCTGGCCCGCCGCGCCGACCGGCCCTGCGTCGTCGGGGACGGGAGAGCACGACCGGTTCCTGCCGCCCCGGCGACTGGCGCCGGCCGTGCGCCGGGCCATGGGCGTTGAGCTGCGGGTCTTCCCCGGTATGGGCCACCTGACCACCCCGGGCCACCTCGACGACGTGGTGTCACTGATCGCCGAGGCCGCCCGCTGAGCCTGTCACGGCTGGCCGTGCCGGACGGGCGCAGGGCTTTGGCGTCCCGGGCCGGATAGTGGTTGGCAGGGCGGGACCGGGTGATCTAGGCTCGTAGTCAGGTGAGCCGGGAAGCCTGGTCGGCACGGTATCAGCATTGGTAACCAGTGCCCCTGGAGTGTGCGATGAGCGTCCCTGACCATTTCCCCCGCCGTTTCTCCCGTGCCGTGCCCGATACGGCTGCCCCGCCGGGCAGCACTCCCGCAGGGCGCGCGGCTGGCGCGCCGGGTAGCTGGCCGTGGCGGCGGGCGGCACCGCTGGCGATAGCGGTGCTCGTGACGGGGATGATCGGCCAGGTCTCGCACACGGCCGTGTTCTTCCTCCCGGCGCTGGCCGCGATGGCCGGGGCGGCGGTGCGGCTGTGGCGCGAGGGAGCCTGACCATGCCACAGCGGGTCAGCCGGGACCGGGTCGCGGCACTGGCGGGCCTGGCGGCGCCCCTGGCGCTGACCGCGGCCCTGATCCCGTTCCGGGCCACCCTGCCCAACACCGGCGCGGCGCTGGCGCTGGTCCTGGTGGTCGTCGCGGTCGCCGCGGCCGGGCACCGGCCCGCCGGGATGCTGGCCGCGATCTCGGCGGCAGTGTGGTTCGACTTCTTCCTCACCGTCCCCTACGAGCGGTTCACCATCACCCGCCGCGCCGACATCGAGACCACCGTGCTGATCCTGGCGGTCGGGGCCGCAGTGACCGAGATCGCCGTCCGGGGCCGACGGCAGCAGGCCGCCGCCGCCCGCCGGGCGGGGTACCTGGACGGGATCGGCGCTGCCGCCCGTGCAGTCGCCGCCGGCTCCGACCCTCAGCAGCTCATCGGCCAGGTATGCGGGCAGCTGACCCGGCTGCTGGGGCTAGCAGAGTGCCGGTTCCAGGACGGTGCCGCAGGGATCGGCAGCCCGCCCCGGCTGCTGCCCGACGGCCGCGTCGTGACCGGCGGGCAGACCTGGGACGCCGAACTGGCGGGGCTGCCGCCGGGCCGGGACACTGAGCTGCTGGCCGAGGCCGGCGGCCTGCTGATGGGCCGGTTCCTGCTCACCCCCGGCCCGGAGGCCCGGCCGACGCTGGAGCAGCGACTGGTCGCCGTCGGCCTCGCCGGCCAAGCCGGCGCCGCCCTGGCCGGCGCCCGGCTGGCGGGCCAGCGGTAAGCAGGCAAGCGTCCAGGGTTACCGCGGGGAGCCCTCGAAGGCCCTGGCCAGCTTCTCGTGCAGGCCGGGGTCTGCCTGGACCAGGACGTCGTCGCCCGGCCGCAGCCTGGTGCGGGGCTTGAGGGGCACGAGCTGGCCGTCCCGCACGATGAAGCTGACCCACGCCTCGCCGGGCAGGCCGGAAAGCTCGTCGACGGTGCGGCCGTCAGCGGGCGACCCGGCCGTGACGGTGAGCTGGTGGACGCCGCACGGCTCGTCCCGCAGCCTTACCCCCAGCGCCCACGGCTCGGGCTCGACCGGGCGCATCGGCACGCGCAGTAGCCGGGCAGCCGCGGGCACCAGGCTGCCCTGCACGACGACGGAGAACATGACGGCCACGGCGATGATGCCGTACAGCCGCTGCGCGCCCGGCACGCCCGCGTCCAGCAGGAAACTGCCCAGCAGGATCGGCACGGCCCCCTTCAGCCCGGCGAACAGCACGAAGCCCCAGCTCGCCGCGGCCCAGCCGGGCCGGGACAAGGCACAGCCCCACCACGACCGGCCGGATCACGAACGCCAGCGCGGCCCCCAGGACCAGCCCCGGAACCCACACGTCCGCCCGGCTCACCGTGTCCAGGCTGATCGTCAGGCCCAGCACGACGAACGCGACGATCTCGGCCAGGCTGGCCAGCGCCGAGTGGAACCGCTCGATCTCCCGCTTGTAGGGGGCGCGCCCGTCGCCGAGCACGATCCCGGCGATGAACACCGCCAGGAACCCCGACCCGTGCGCGAGCGTCGCGACCGCGAACAGCAGCAGCGAGCAGGCCAGGGTCCGCAGCGGGTACAGGCCCTCGCCGGGCAGCGGGACCTGCCGCATGAACCACAACAGCGCGGCCCCGCCCGCCACGCCGACAGCCGCCCCCACCCCCATCTGGAGCAGGAACTCCCCGCCGACGCGCGCGAACGCCCCCGCCGACAGGCCCCCGGCAGCGATCAGGCTGGCCATCAGCGCGATCCCGACCGGGTCGTTCGCGCCCGACTCGCCCTTCAGGATGACGTCGCCGCGGCCGGCGACCTCCCGCTGGCCCAGGACGGAGAACACCACCGCCGGGTCAGTCGGCGCCACCGCCGTGGCCAGCAGCACCGAGGCGTACCAGTCCAGCCCGAACCCCGCGTGCGCGAGCAGCGCGCACCCCGCCACGGTCCCGAACGTCCCCGCCACGCCCGTCACCGTCACCGGCACGACAGCCGACCGGAACCGCGACCAGCCGATCTGCATCCCGCCGTCGAACAAGATGCACACCAGCGCAACCGTGACCACCCGCTCAACCAGCAGGTGCGGCGGCTCGTGGAGCGCCGGGACCACCTTGACCGCCACCGCCGCCCCCGCCAGGACCAGCGCCGGCGAGGGCACCTTCACCCGCTCGGTCAGCCGGTTGGACAGCACCACCACCAGGCCCACCGCAGCCGCCAGCAGCACCACCAAGGCAAAAGGACCAGCATCAGTCACGGGCACCCCCACGATCGGAACCGCTGAAACGTCCCGACCAGGCTTCCCGGGGCACCACAGCCAAGTCTACCGACCGGCAGCACAGGTCACCGGACGGGCAAATGCACGCAATCACCCGGTGCCGCTCAGGAACCGGCAAATCCTGATGCGCTGAAAGCGTTCCGAATCATTCTCCGCAGGAGCCAACCGGCCTGCGGGAAGCTGTCACGCCGAACAAGGTGAGTTCTCGGCGTGTTGCGCAAGCGACTCGTTATGCGTGATTTGCCGCATTCGCGCGGCTTGCGCCGCTGCTGGTCATCGTTAGCCGACAGCGGTCAACGGGCCTAACTGATTCAGGCTTCGGGGGTGCCCGCCCCCAAACTGTCAATCATTGAGGCCCGATGACGATAGGCGACCATGCGCGACGCGCCTGCCATCCCCGAAGTTGCGGGCTGCCTGCGTGGTCCAGGCACCGTCCGGGCTGGATCCCAGCCAGGAAGCCTGACCAGGCCAGATCCAATCGAGCCCACAAGGTACCGATCATGGTGGCCGTCATTCAGGTCTCGGTGTTCTGCGCGCAGCCTCGGTCAGGCGCCTCATGGCGGCTTCGCGCCACGGTTCTACGTGGGCCTGCTCGGCGATGGCGAACGCGTGCCTGTAGTGGGCTTCCGCGCCGGGAAAGCGGAAGTGGCGGGCGAGGTCGCCGAGGAGCTGGGCGGCTGGCCAGAGGGTTGCGATCATGACGGCTTCGACTGGGCGGGCGGCGTAGGGCAGGAGATCCTGGTAAGCGGATTCGGCCCGTTCGCGGTCATCGATGGCGATGGCGAGCAGGCCGCGGACGCCGGTCATGAACAGCCAGAGGTTGTCCCGACGGATCGGGTGTGGCCGGGCGGCCACCGCGCTGGCCTCGGCGGCGCGGCCGGCGGCGGCCAGCGCGAGCGCATACGGTTCCACGAACATGGCATCCATGCCGCTGAGGGGCTCCAGCTCGCTGACCATCTCCGCCATCCGATCCTGCATGATCAGCAGGGAGAGGCGGCCCAGGAGGCTGACGCCGGCCCCGTGCTCCCACAGCCCGAGCCGTTCCAGCTCAGCGGCTGCCTGCCGGTAGAGCTGCTCCGCGGTGGCCATGTTGCCGTCCACCGCTGCCCGCCGCGCGCGGTGGACGGTGACCACGGCGGCGACCGCCGGGAGGTGGTAGCGGTCAGCGATGCGTGCGGCCTGGTTGGCATGCCGGTCAGCCGCATCGAAGTCGGCTGCGCTGCTGCTGATTGCCGTGAGCCCCGCGTGGGTGACCGCTTCGGCAGTCACCGGCTTGCCGGGCAGCGCGAGCAGCTCGGCGCCCAGGCGCTGGCGCTCGGCCTGGCCGTCGTGGCGGAAACTCTGGAGGAAGCGGGCGTTGACAGCCACCGTCAGCACGTCGGGGTCGCCGAGGCGCCGGGCCATCTCAACGGCCTCGGCTGAGGCCTGGTAGCCGCGCTCGGACTCGGCGCCCACCAGCTCGAAGGCCAGCGTGACGAGCAGGCGGCAGCGCAGCGGATGGTCGCCGGGCGGCAGCCTGGCGAGCGTCTGCTCGACCGTGGTGACCAGCTCATCGTCGGTTGTGCCGTATTCGTGGGACTGAAGGGGCGTGGGGACGTCGAACGCGGTGATGACCCGCGCGAGCAGGACCGGGTCGTCCAGCGGGAGTGCGGCGCGGACGGCATCGCGGTGGTGGGAGCGGGCGCGGGCCAGGTGGCCGGTGCTGGCCAGCGCGCGGACCAGGCCGAGCACCAGCTCCAGCCGGTTCCGAGCCGTGACGGCGCCGGCCTGGTCGAGGCAGGTGACGGCCTGCTCGTAGAGCCGGGCGGCCTCGTGGTAGGCGAACCGCTGCTCGGCCTGCTCGGCGGCCAGGCGCAGGTAGCGGGCCGCTTTGGCGGGGTCGGTGCCGGCTTCGGCGAAGTGGTAGGCCAGGGCCGTGACCTCGCCGGGGCTGCGCCGTTCGATGGCCTCGGCGGCGCGGGCGTGCAGCCGGGAGCGGCGCAGCCGGGACAGGCTGTGGTAGAGGGTGTCGCGGACCAGGGCGTGGGCGAACCGGATCCGGCCCGCGGCGGGTTCGGTCACCAGGCCGGTGAGCAGCCCGGCCTCGATCGCGTCCAGCAGCACGTGCTCCTCGGCGCCGGTGACATCGGCGAGCACGCCGGCATCGGTCTCGGTGCCGATCACCGCTGCCTGCCGCAAGATGGTCTGGGCGGTGGCCGGGAGCCGGGCGATCCGGCGCTGCAGGACCTCGCGCACCCCGGCTGGCACCTCGGTGGCCGCGGCGAGCGTGCCTTCGGAGTCGAGCAGCCGGGCGGTCTCCTTGATGAAGAACGGGTTGCCGCCGGTCCGCTCGGCGATGCTGGACGCCGTTTCCCTGTCGACGGGGCGGGCGCAGGTCGCCTGGATCAGCTCGCCCGCGGCGGCCGCATCCAGCCCGCCCAGGTTTACCCGGGCCGGCTGACGGGCGGCCAGTGCTGCCAGGCAGGCGGGCAGCTGCTCGCCTGCCTCGGCAGGCCGGTAGGTGGCCAGGACGAGAAGCCTGGCTGCGGTCAGGTGCGCCGCGACGTCGGTGAGAATGGCCAGCGTCTCGCCGTCGGCGCAATGCAGGTCGTCGAGCACCACAAGCAGCGGCGCGGCGCGGCTGACCCGCTCCAGGTACCCGCCGATGGCCCGGTGCAGCCGGAACCGGGCAGCGGCCGGGTCACCCTCCTGCGCCGGGGCGTCGGTCAGCAGCGCGGCCAGCGGCTGCGGCTGCGCCTGCGCGGCGGCGGCCAGGGACCGGAGGACCTCAGCCCAGGGCCAGCCCGCCGGGACGCCCTCATGCTCGGGGCACCGCCCGATGGCCGTCAGCCAGCCCTCGCCGCCCAGGCGCTGGCTGACCTGGCCGGCGAGCGCGGTCTTGCCTGCCCCGGCATCGCCGGTCACCAGCACGATCCGCGTCCGGCCTGCCGCCGCCTCCAGCGCCGGCCGTGCCACCTGGCTCAGCTCAGCATCCCTGCCGACATACGGCACGGCCGCCGCCGGCGCCGGATCGCTGCCCGCAGGCGCAGGGACGGCCTGCACGGATACGCGCGGCACGGCGGCCGGCGGCGCGGACAGGTCCGGTGCCTGGGCGAGGATGCCGTCTTCCAGCGCGCGCAAGGCCGGCCCCGGGTCGACACCGAGATCGGCGGCCAGCGGGCCCGCGCCCGGCGCAGCGCCGCGAGCGCGTCGCCCTGGCGCCCGCACTGGTACAGAGCCAGCGCGAACAGCCGCCACGCCTCCTCCCGCAGCGGATACTCGGCGGTCAGCCGGCTGAGGCCGGCGACGGCCTGCACGGCTCGGCCTAGCCGCAGCGCCGCGTTCGCGTGCATCTCCACGGCCGCCAGGCGCAGCTCATCCAGCCGGAACGCTTCCAGGTCCGCCCACGGCAGGCCGCCGAACTCCTCGAAGGCCGCACCGCGCCAGCACGCTAGCGCGGCCGAGAGCCCGGAGTGCACGGCGGCGGGGTCGTCCAGCCCGGCGGCCTGATGCACCTGATCCTCGAACGACCAGGCATCAACCGTGTCACGGCCAAGCCGCACCGCATACCCCGGCGGGGAGGTAACCAGGACGCCCGCGGGACCCCGGGCCGCCCTGCCCGGCTCCAGCGCCCGGCGCAGGTGACAGACATAGGACTGCACGGCGGCCAGCGCCCTGGGCGGGGCCTCATCGGCATACAGATCCTCGATGAGCCGGTCAGCGGAGACTACCCGGCCGTGTCCTGCGATCAGCCGCGCCAGCACGCACCGCTGCCTCGGCCCGCCAAGATCGGCCCGGACACCGTCGACGGCGACTTCCAGCGGGCCGAGCACCCGAACGCCGATCACAGGGCACCTCCCTGGAAGAGGGGTCACCACTACCCTGGCCCGGCCGCAACTGGGCCGCAAGTCCGCAGCAAGTCAGCCACTAGGACGCTGGCCCACGCTCGGGACATGACCACCGCACCGCCGTTCGCGCTCAGGGCCGGAACCGCCGAAGAGCCCGAGCCCGACCTCACGTCCATCGTGGTTAGAGCACCATCATCAAGCTGATCGCCGGCATCGACCGGCCCGCCGTCGGCACGGTGACGGTCAGCGGCCGTCTGCGCGGGGACCGAAATCGGCCTCGACCGTGCAGTAACCGGCAGCGCGGTGCCTTACATCCCGGCCGCACAAGCCGCGCTGATCGCCGCCCTCACCTTCGCCGCGTTCATGACATCCTTCGCGGCTATGTCACGCCATTCCGCCTAGAACAAAGGATGACTTCGCATGGAATCTGGAAGACTGGAAACCCGCCTCGGGCCGCTGGCCTGGCGATCGTCCGGCCGGGGGCCCGCGCTCGTCTTCTTCGCAGGGGCGCTCGCGAACCATGAGCTGTGGCGTGACGTCATCGCCGCGCTCTACCACCGCTACCGCTGCGTCACGGTCGACCTCCCGCTCGGGGGGCATCCCTGGCCCCTGCGTGCGGGAGCGGACCGGTCGGCCGTCTCGCTTGCCCGGCTGCTGCCGGACTGCCTCGAACTGCTCGATGTCGACGATGCCACGGTGGTCGTCAATGACACGGCCGGCGGGCTGCTCCTGCTGTCGCTGGCCACCGGTCATCCGGCGCTCGCGCGAGCAGGCCGTCTCGTCCTGACGAACTGCGAGAGCTACGAGCACTTCCCTCCGGAGTCGCTCAAGATGGCGAGCGCGCTGAGCCGCGCGCTTCCGGGGCTCGCCCGCGGGTCAATGTGGCTGCAGCTCTGGCTGTGGTCCCGGTCGCCGGCCGCCCGGGGCAGGGGACTGTCCGGCCTCACCGCGACCGGGATAGACGCCGGGCGCGCCCAATCGCTGTTCGGCCCGGCGCTGCGGGACCGGCGGGTGGCGGGCGACCTCGTCGCCGCCATGGCCGGCTTCCGCCCGCAGCTCCTCCTCGACGCCGCCCGGGAGATCCCGCGCTTCGGCCGGCCGGTCCTGCTGATCTGGGGCGAGGAGTGCCGCTTCTTCCCGCCGGACCACGCCCGGCGGCTCGCCTCCGACTTCCCCCGTGCCACGCTGGTCCCCGTTTCCGGCGCCAAGACATGGGTCCCGGTCGACAATCCGGCCGCGGTGGCCGGCGCCATCGCCGAATTCGTGCCCGCGCAAGTGCCCTAACGACGGAACCTGTCGCCTGGACGAGTACGTGTACGCGGCGCTCACCGCCGGGGCCAGCTCGATCGCCTCGACGCACACGTCCAAGGCGGCCGCCTGATCGTCCAGGTCGGCCAGGCAGGAGCCGAGGTTGACCAGCGTCTCGCAGCGCTCGATCAGCCCGCCGGCGTCCGTGCCGCCGCCGTCGCGCGCCAGGGCGGCCGCCGCGGCCAGGGCCTCCCGCGCGGCCGCCAGGTCGCCGCTGTTCGCCTGGCCGGTGCCGACGTTGTACCACGCGCGCGCCAGGCGCCGGGACTGGTCCGGGCCAAGCGAACGGGCGACGGCCAGCGCCTCGGCCGCCAGGGCCGTCGCCGCGGAGGCGTCGGCGTCGAGGGTGGCGGCGGCGGCCAGGTCGGTCAGCGCGTCCACCCGGACCGGCGCGGTCCGCACGTGCGGCGGCTGGGCCTCGCACCAGGCGATCGCCAGTTTCGCCAGCTGGCTCATCAGCCGGCGGTAGCTGTCCTCGCGGCGCGGGACCCGGCGGACGACCGCGGCCGCGGCGGCCAGCGCGGCCTCCGGCTGCTCGCCGTCCAGGACCCGGTTCAGGGCGATCCCCATCAGGCCAGGCAGCCGGCCGCCGGGCTTCGCCGCGGCCTGAGCCGCCGGGGCGCCGAGGCATTCGGCGAGGAAGTTCCGGAGGACGTCGCGGACACCCGCCCGGTTGTCGGCCGCGAGGCTCAGCGACTCCAGCATGTTCGCGGCGTGCTCGGCGGTGCTCGACTCATGCCGATAGACCGCCACCACCAGGCCCGGCAGCTTCGGTGTGTCGGCGAGCAGCTGTTCGGCCAGCAGGTCCGGCGCGAGCGCGGAGATCCGGGAGCCGGCCGAACAGCTCGGCCAGCCAGTTCCCGACGTTGCCCCGGACCAGCCCGCCAGCGTCTTCCAGGTCCGGGATCGCCGACAACAACCGGGGCACGACCTCGATCTCGGGTTGGGTCAGCGTGGCCAGCGCGACGACCTGGCGCGCCAGCGGGGCCGAGACCTGGTCGATCCCGTGCTCGGTGCGCCGCCGCAGCCAGTGCCCCATCTCCCGGTCCAGGAACCTCGCCATGACGTCCGCGGCGGTCGGATAGACCTCACCGCGAATCGCCAGCAGCACGGCGACGTGCACCTTCAGCGGATTGCCATACGCCTCGTCGGTGAGGCCGAGCCCGGACAGGTCGGCCGTACCGCCGCCGTGCGAGACGCAGCATGCGATCACGGGGAAATTCGCTGACGACAACCTCGGGCAACCAGAAGTGGTCCTCACGGGAGGCCATGATCCGAGCTGCCCGCAGCAGCGGGGCCTCGCCGGGGTCGTCGTCTTGTCCCAGTCCCCGAGGCGGGGTGTCCACAGCCGGTGGACGTGGGAGGTCTTCCGCGAGCCTCGCCGGGACCATGATCACCTCACCGCCGGGCGGCTGAAAGGCACGCGGGCCCGGCTTGGCCGGGCCCGCGTGGTCACCGCTGATGGTGAGTTGGGGTCATCCGTTGAGGCTGGGACTGGATTGGGCGTTCATGGCCACGCCGTCGTCGCCGGTGTTGCTGGTGCCGAGGGCGGGGATGGTCGTGTTGGTCCACAGGTCGCCGTTGGCGCCCTGGAACCCGAGCTCGTAGCCGTCGAAGCTGATGTCGCCGAAGCCGAGCGGCTGGGACGTGAAGGCGATGCTGGGGCTGGTGCCCGGCCGCATCGGGATGCCGAGGTTCGAGGTACCGAACCCGCTGTCGTCGACCCACGCCGTGTTGGTGGCGCCCTCGAACCCGATCGTGAAGCTACTATCGTCGCCTGCTGCCAGCAGGCTCGGGCTGGTGGTGGTGTTCATGGCCAGGCCGGTGTTCGCGGTGCCAATGGCCCCGGCGGTCCACAAGGTGCCGGTGTTGGCCTGGAACGCTATCGAGTACCTGTCGTTCCCGTCCGCGCGGATGTCGGGGCTGGTCCCGGGCTGCATCCCCAAGCCGAGGCCGGCGGTGCCGGCCGTCCCGGCAACCCTCAGTTCGGTGGTGTTGGCCTGGTAGGCGACCTCGTAGCCGCCATCGGCCAGGAAGGTGATGCTCGGGCTGGCCTTAGTGGACATGGGCAGGCCCCAGTCCTTCGTGCCGGCGGTCCCGGTGGTCCACAGCTGGCCAGTGTTGGCCTCGAACGCGATCTCGTAGCCAGCGCCGGTGCTGTTGCCCAGATGGGTGATGGCCGGGCTGGTGCCCGGCATCATGCCCAGGTGGAGGTCACCGGTCCCGAGGGCCCCGGTGGTCCACAGGTCGCCGTTGCTGCCCTCGAACGCGGTCTGGAAGGTGGTGCCGTTCGACGGGTTCTCTAGCACGAACGCGATGGACGGACTGGTGCCGGGCCACATCGCGAGGCTGGAGCTGAAGCCGATGCTAGCCAGCGTGTTGGTGCTGGACTCGACTGCGAGCCCTTGGGGGTAGGTAGGGCCTGCGGCGTGCGCCTTCGGGGTTGCGACGAGCGCGGTGCCGGCGATCGAGATGACGGTGGCGGCCACGGCGAGCGTGGTGCGTGCCGGCCACCTGGTCCGTCCCGACAGGGCGGTGGTAACTGCCCTAGTCATCATGCGAATTGGTTCCTCTCGGTTGTGGTGGCCCGCCGGGCGGCAGCCCACCGCCGTTTCTCCCTGAAGCCGGCGGGTATCCGAAGGCTTCCGGAAGGGATCGAGCGGAATGTTCGGCGATCCATTGATAGATAGGCCGGCGGGTTACAGGGAGGGTTATCCAAAACCGCCTGTCCCGTGCCAAAACTCGTTCATGGCCGTTGACCTGGCGATTCGCGCTCGCTGGGCCGCTTTCGGGGCCCAAGCGCCGCCGTCGCCCTCCCTCCACGGATTGTCGGCCGATCCCAGGGACCATGCAGGTCCCGTTAGATGCGACTGGCAACCGGGAGCGGGCGCTGGTCTCCAAGGTGCTGGGTGCGGCAAGAGACTGCTGAAGGCTCCGCTCGCGACGACCACCTCGCCGGGGCTGTTCCCTGTAACCCGGGCGGATATCTACCGACGAACGGCCTCAACTGCCATTGCCGGTGCCGGCGACGCAGCGGGCCAGAAGGGAGCCTCACGACGATGAGTCATCCGTACCACTGCAAGCCCTGGCAGGTGGCTGCCACAGGGGCGGCGACGGCGGGCATCATGCTGCTGGCCGCGTGCGGAGGAAACGGCGGTGCTTCGGCGGCCGCCCCCGCGATTACCCCGGCCAGCGGGCAGCACCACCTAGCCGGCTTCCCTGGCACGTCGGGTACGCCGTCGGTACTGCCGACAGCGATGCCCTCGAACATGGCTAGCATGCCCTCGACGGTGCCGTCCGCTCGCCGCGCAACCGGTAACGGCGAACGCGGTGACGATCCGCAACTTCGCCTTCGGCCCGCAAGTGGTGACCGTCAAGGCCGGAACTACCGTGCACTGGACGAACCAGGACTCCGAGGCGCACACGGTGACCAGCGATGCCGGCACGTTCAACTCGCCGGTCCTGCAACCGGGTGCCGGCTTCTCCTTCACGTTCACCAAGCCCGGGACCTACAGCTATCACTGCTCCATTCATCCGTTCATGACCGGCAAGGTGGTGGTCTCGTGACCGGGAAGCGGGTCGGGCAGTCCGGCGCGCATCAGCGCGAGATCACAGGTGGCGAGCGGGGGATGACGAGGCGGCAGCTTATGCGGCACACCGCCTGGTTCGGCGCGGTCGTGGTGCTCACGGTTACCGGCGGAGAGGTGATCAGCCACATCGCGGGCGACCGTGCCGCGGCGGCAGCGGCGGAAGGCCCCGGCGCGCTTCGGTTCGTCCAGATAAGCGACAGCCACCTGGGGTTCACGGGAGCCGCCAACCTTGACGTGGCCGCGACCTTCGGCGCTGCTATCAACCAGGTCAACTCGCTCGGCTACGAGCCGGACTTCGTTATGCACTCCGGCGACGTTACGCATCTCTCGCTGGCCGCGGAGTTCGGGCTGGCGAAGGAGATGCTGTCAGACATCCGGACACCGAGGATCTTCACCGTGCCCGGCGAGCACGACACCATCGGCGATGGCGGGACGCTGTACCGGAAGTTCTTTGGCGCAGGGACGCTGGGCGACGGGTGGTTCAGCTTCGACGTCCAGGGCGTTCACTTCATCAGCCTGGTGAACACCACGAGCGTGGACGCGCTCGGCCGCCTGGGTGCGGACCAGCTGGACTTTGTCCGGCGCGACGTGGCCGGGCTTTCCTCCGATACGCCGATCGTGCTGTTCAGCCATATCCCGCTGTACGCCATGTACCCGAAGTGGGGCTGGGGCACCAGTGACGCTGTCACACTGCTCGGGATGCTTCGCCGGTTCGGGTCGGTGACCGCCCTGAACGGCCACGTCCACCAGGTGTTCACCAAGACCGAGGGCAACGTGACGTTCTACAGCGCGGCACCGACCTGCTACCCGCTCCCGGAACCCGGGCAGGCGTCGGCCCCGCTGCCGGTGACCTTGCCCGCGGGCGAGCTGACCTCGGCCCTCGGCATCCGCACGGTGTCCTTCCAGGCCGGCACCGCGAGCCTCGCCCTCACCGACCAGAGGCTCGCATGAGAGCCACGGCCGGCGAGGTTGCCCGCGCGAAGCTTGATGGCCATGCTAAGCGAAGGGGGGCCGGGCAGTGACGCGTGGCCAGACGGCCTCCGGCGGACGGGGCACGCCACTGGGCGGCCCAGGTGCTGGGGCAGGTGGTACGCCGGTGACGCGGTTGCGGGCGGTGGACAGCGAGTCGTATGCGGACTGGGAAGCGGTGTACCGGGATAACATCGGCCTGGTGCACCGCCTGATGTTCGCCAAGGTCGGCAACCGGCCTGACGCCGAGGACCTGACCACCGAGGTGTTCCTGGCGGCACTGCGCCCGCTGCGGCTGCCGGCCAGCGTCGGTGAGGTGCGTGCCTACCTGATGGCCACCGCCCGCACCGTGCTGGCCCGCTACTGGACCCGCACGCTGGGCCTGCAGGTGACCGCGCTGACCGAAGACCCTGAGCAGGTCCTGCCCGCGAGGCAGGCCGAGCCGGCGGCGACCCGGCAGGCCCAGCAGATCCTGGCCGCGCTGCCCGACCGGTACCGGCAGATCCTGCAGTTGCGGTTCATGGAGGGATGCACGATCGCCGAGGCCGCCCAGGCACTCAGCATCAGCGTCGCGAACGCCAAGGTGCTCCAGCACCGGGCCATGCGCAGGGCTGCGCAAATAGCGACCGGACGGGACCAATGACCATGCGCGGCATCAACCGGTACATTGACGCACTGATCAGCTCCCGCCGTCCCCGCCGATTCCGGGCCAGCGAGGATGACGCGGCGCTGGCGCGCACGGCGATCACGCTGCGGGCCGGCCGGCCGGGCAGCGGCGAGCCAGCCGAGGAGTTCGTCACCGCTTTGCACAGGAAGCTGGCCACCGAACTCGACCCGCCCGCCGCCGGCCGGGCCGTCGGCGCGCGGCGAACGTTCCTGCGCGCCGCCACCGCCACTGGGGCGGTCGCCGTCGCCGGGGCAGCGGGTGCTGGGATCGACCACGTGCTGACATCCCGCACTGCGGTACCCAGTACCCTGACACCCAGCCACGGTATCTGGCTCACCGTCGCGGCCAGCACCGACTTGCCCGACGGCGCGGTACGCCCGTTCACGGCCGGCGCTGCTCACCGGCTTCCTCGAGCGGGAAGGCGGCCAACTACGCGCCGTGTCGGGAATCTGCACCCACCAGGGCTGCCGCCTCACCCTGTCAGCCCGCCCCGTCCACCTGGCCTGCCCCTGCCACGGAGCGACGTTCGCACTCGACGGCGCCGTCCTCACCCACAAGTTCCCCGACCCACTGGCCGCGCTTCCCCTGATGGAGGTGCGCGAAGCCGACGGGGTCGTACAGGTCTACGCGCCCGCCCCGGGCCTTTGAACCATTCCCTGATCAGGCGTACGGGTCGTGGTGGGCGTATGAGGTTCCAGAACTCGGCCACCAGCCCTGAACTGGGCTTTTAGGCGGCTCGTATTCGTTGATGAGGGCGCCGTCCGTTGTAATGCGCCTCGTATTGGGCGAGGATCGTCCGCAGATGCCATTCGCCGCAGATGAGCATCCGGTCGGTGAGCTCTGTCCTGGCGGTGAGCACGTACCGTTCCGCGTAAGCGCTGGACACCTGTGGGCCCCAATACTCTGTCTAGTGGCGGGCGGTTCTCAATACAGCCGGGGCGCGGTTCCTGGATTGCTCCCGGGACCGCGCCCCGAGCCTCTCGCCCGGGCCCATAGTGCCTATCGGCGCAGCGGGCCCTCGCGGTTCTTGCCGTCAGGCTGCTGCGCGATCAGGCCTCGGCCGCAGCGGACTGCACGCACCCGGCCCTGGTTAGGGCGAAGTCCTTGTTACTGAACTCCTCCTGGGTCAGGAAATGGAGACCGTTGATCACCTGGTTGTACAGCTGACCGGCAGTGCCCTGGGCCGCGCCGTAGACATAGGCGCACTCGTCGCCGTTCTCGTAGCCGCTGGCGTCGTACCAGCCGGTATTGGTGTCCGGGTCGGTAATCGCCTCGTTGATCTCGTGGCTTGTGGGGCTGATCTCGACGTCGGCGTCAGGGTTGTTGTTCGGCGACTCGACCACGCCGAAGTTGTTCTCGCTGCCGCAGGTGAACCCCGTTCCCGATCTGTAGACGGGGTAGGGCATGTTCGCGTACACGGCGCTGCTCGTGGCCTCGCTGTGGTAGGCGCAGTAGGCCGCGCTCGGCTGGTGGTTGATAGTGCAGGAGTTGGCCGAAGTGGTCGTCGAACCGGGGTTGAAGCACGACTCGACATGCTTGGGCAGGTACAGCACGTAGACGTGAGAGAGGTCATGCGGCAGGCCGCGGGCGGCGGTGACGCTGTTGATCTGAGCCTGGAGCTGAGCATCATCCAGGCAGGCGCTGTAGCCGGAGCCGTCAGCGTAGATCCCCGTCTTGTCCTTCCTGGCCACCGTGCAGCCACTGGTGGGCAGCGCGTTGGTGTCATTAACGGCGGTGCCGAGGCTGGCTGAGTAGTGGATCTGCCCGTTGGTGCCGCTGTACTCATTCAGCACCGAGAACACGTTCGTGTTCTGACCGCTCGCCGCTGACACGGCACCGAGATAGGAGGTGATGAGCGACGTGTAGGAAGAGGCCATCGGGAAGCTGGTTGGATTCCAGTAAATGGGCGTGACGACCAGCGGGCTGGTCGACGGTGTCATCATCACCGGTCCTCCGTGGAAGATCAGTGGCGGAGTGCCGTTGGCGGGGTCGCTGGTGATATGCGCCCTGGTGGCGTCGGGGGTGACCTTGTTGGCGGAGTTGGCCGGGCATTTGCTGTCTATCGCAGGCACGATGCCGACGATGTGGCCACTGCGGGACGGCATTCCGCAGGCCTTGGGTGACTGCGGGGCTGCGCTTGCTGTCATCGGGGTCGCCAAGGCGAGTCCCACCCCTGCTACCAGGAGCAGGGACGCGCCCAGAGCCGATCGCTTGTGTGCGTTCTTCATTTTCCATCCCTTTTGGGGTCATACGGGCCATGTGCCGGATTAACCACAATGATGAAATATGGAACGTTTACGGTCAATAGCGAAGCAACCACAACATCTTAAGCAAGCCTGTAAGGTGCCAAAAGTGCGCCCACGGCTCCCGACCTGCAGTTTTCTGGATCAGCCGGTGGTCTTCATGCGGCCCGTTCGTACTCGTGGATCAGCCCGCCGAGGACCTCGCGGCGCCGTATCCGTACCGTCGCCAGGTCAGCGATCGGGGCCATGGCGATGTCGTGGCGGTCCGGCGGTCGCAGGTTCCTGGCCCGGCGCGGGCGATGCTGGTTATAGTGCGCGGCGTACTCGTCCAGGACCGCGCTCGGGTGACGTGGCCCGGGGATTAGCATCCGGTCGGTGACCTCAGCCCGGACGGTGCGCACCCACCTCTCGGCATAGCAATTCACTCGGTGACGTCAAGCGCTCGCCGTACGACGCTGGCACGCGCGGCCAGGTGAGGCGCGGCGGCGCTCAGGTCAGTGAACTCCGTGCGCAGCTCCAGCTGGCGGCGCCACAGCACGGCGCGGCCAGCCTCGCTGACCATCACCGCCTGCTCTAGTCCGCCAGCCCAGATGGCGGCAGCGGCGGCATCTCGGGCCAGCCCTGACCAGCTACTGACGCCGAATTCGCTGTCACGCCGTTCCGCCAGTGGATGGGCGAGCAATTGAAGGTGCTCAACTGCGGCCTGGTAGGCGCTGGCGGCCTGCTGCCCAGTCCGTGAGACGTGCGCATGCGCGGGCCCAGCCCTCGGCTGCGATTACCCGCGTGGTGCTCTGCAGCGACGTCAGCTCGGCCGCCTCGCGCAAGGCGCCGACGGCAGCTCGCAGCGCCGCGCCGTCGCCCTCGGCGAGGCGGACAAGCCCGAGGTTGACCAGGGCAGTCCCGTGGCTGGGCCCGTCGGGCGGGGACGCGGACACCGCGGCCAGCGCGTATTCGATCGCCAGGTTCGCGTCGCCGGTGGCGCCGGTGAGCTGAAACCGGGCCAGGCGTGCCATGGAGGCGTTGGACAGCCGGACCGATCGCGCGACTCCGTCGCGCGGTGAAGCCGCCAGGACCGTCTCCGATAGGCTCAGCGCCTCGTCTAGGTCAGAGACCGTTCCGGTCTGCCTGTATCGCGTCATGAGGGCCACTACCAGCATGGTCTGCCGCCCAGGATGGTCAGGGTTGCTTTCAGGAGTGGCGTCGACGGCGGCTCGGGCGGCGGTCACGCATGCGTCGATGTCGGACTGCGAGTCCGTGCGGATGAACATGGTCTGATGGGCGCCGGCCAGGTTAGTGAGATACCGGGCCCGGTCCACATGGGCAGGTGGCACCGTCTGCGCCCGCCCGCCGGAAGAGCGCGACAGCGTCCTCGGCGTCTCCAAGGCGGTTACGGGCCTGGTAGCGGCAGATCAGGGCGGCCGCCAGGTTGGCCATGCAGCGGGCCCGGTCCAGCGCTGATCCTCGGCTGATCGAAACGGCCTGACGGCCGGCGTCAATGGCCGCGTCGAGGTCGGCGGCGGAGCCGGTCAGCTCGTGCCGGGTGGTGAGGGCGGCGCACAGGTTCGAGTAGTAGCGGGCGATGTGCGGGTCATCGTCTCGCGCGAGAGCGACGGCCCGGGCGGCGTGCTCGATGGCCTGGTTGACGTCCGCGAGATCGCTGGTGCGCTGGCCCCGAGAGCGGAGCATCGCCCCCAGGTTGGCCAGGTAGCGAGGCAGCCCCGGATGTCCAGGTGCGCTGAGGAGCACCGCCTCGGTTGTGACATCGATCGCCTCGTCGAGATCCGCAAACGAGCCGAGTTGCTCGAACCGGCTGCGCAGCGCGTTGCCGAGGTTCAGCAGGATCCCAAGTCGCGCCGGGTCCGCGGACTCCGCGATGGCGGCCGCGTTCCGGTGGGCGGCGATGCTCTGTTCCAGGTCAGCCACGCTGCCGGTCTGCTCGGCGCGTTCCCGTAGCGTCGTGCCCAAGGTGGAGAGCCGACTCGCCGGGCCGGGGGCCACGGGACCGGATCCGCCGGAGTCGGCCTCGACGGCCGCGCGTGCCGCGTCGATCGCCGCGTCTAGATGCCGACGCTCGCCGGTGACCTCGTACAGCGACATTGTCGCCGTCGCCAGGTTGCCGCAGAACAGGGCGCGAGTGCGCTGGTCGGGGGCGGTTTCCGTGGCCGCGGAGAGCTTGTCCACCGCCTCGACGAGGTCTTCGGCACGCCCGGTGCGGTCGAACCGCGACCGTAGCGCCATGGCGAGGTTGTTGGCGAGCCGCGAGTGCAGGGCGCCCGCGTGCTGGACGCGAGAGCACGTCGCGTAGCAAGGCGATGGAGGCATCGTTATCGGCAGGGTTCCCCGAGTGCTCGTACCGCATGGCCAGGGCTGTGGCGAGATTCGTCTGCACGGCCCACCGCTCAGCGTCGCCGACGTGCGCAGACTGCCAGGGTTCCGAGGTCTACGGCGGTATCGAGCGCGGCGGGGTCGGCCTCCGCCTGGACCTTCGCAAGTATTTCCCGCAGGCGATTCGCCGCGGCGTGGCCGGCGAAATGGCGAAGCTCGGCCGGCAGGTCGTCGGCGTAGGAGGCAACCAGGAGGATCATCAGGTCCTCCGCCCGCCGCAGGGATGTGGCGTGGTCGAGGGTGCCGCGCAGCGCCTCTGCCCGGCACCGGTACAGCCAGGCGGCCAGCAGCAGTTCCTGGGGCGACTCCCTCCAGGTCCGCCGATAGCCGGCTGGCGAGCGCGAGGCATCCCTCGTCGGTCACGGCATGGTCATCGCCACCCCGGTACGCCAGCAGGCGCTGCTCGGCCTCGGCCTTGGGATCACCCACGCCTGTATCTTGCCCCATCAGCCGTCCTGGCGGCGCGGACGGCACGGTGGCCCCGTGGCGTGCCAGCGATAGAGAGGCTAACTGGCCAGTCCGCACATCCATGATGGCCCCGCTCACGCGGGCTGGCATGTCGAGCGCCTGGCGGATGTCGTTGAGGCGGGCGGCCAGCGGCGGGGCGGTGGCGGCCAGGCGGTCTAGGTCACCGCGCAAGTCCAGGGCCTGACTCCACAGCACTGAGCGTCCCAGCTCTAGCAGTTCCACTGCCTGTGCGGGGTGGTCGTCGAGGATGGTGCGGGCGGCCGCGTCAGCGGCTAGGTCGGCCCAGCGCGCCAGGTGCTCCTCCTGGGTCGCGCGGTCGAGGCCGCGCCAGGCCACGATGGGCATTAGCCCCACGGCCGTCCCGTACCCCCGCGCGGCCTCACGGACCTGGCCGGCTATGGCCGCGACGGCTCCCCAGCCCCGCGCGGCGGCTATCCGCGTGCCTGGGGAGGCAGTAGGCACCTGGCTGGCGTCCCGCCAGCAGCTGATGGCGCTGTCCAGGTCGGTGGCGTCCATGGTCTGCTCGAACCGGGCGAACAGGGAGTTCCCGAGGTTTGTGCGGGACACCGCAAGCCCCGGGTGGCCTGGCGGGGCAAGCTCCACCGCCCGGTACCCGGCGGCGATCGCGGCGTCAAGATCACCGCGGTCGGCTGACAGGCCGAACCGGGCGAGCAGGGAGTTCCCGAGGTTTGAGTGGGACATGGCGAGTTCTGGATGGCCTGGCGGGGCAAGCTGCACCGCCCGGTACCCGGCGGCGATCGCGGCGTCAAGATCACCGCGGTCGGCTGACAGGCCGAACCGGGCGAGCAGGGCACCGCCCAGGTTGGAATGGTAGCCGGAGAAGCTCAGGGTCGCCGGGAGACGCGAGGGCAATGGCCTCGTGCGCGGCGGTGATCGCAGCGTCAAGCTCATCGCCATCCCCGGACAACTCAGACCGCCGCAGCAGGCAGATCACGAGGTTGGACAGCCGTACCGCCAGGCCCGGGTGGCCCGCCGGGGTCAGGGCGACCGCCCGCCGCCCGGCGGCGATGGCGTCGTCGAGGTCGCCGGAGCGCCCGGACAGGTCGAATCGCGACAGCAGGCAGGTTTCCAGGTTCGACAGGCAGGCGGGCAGACTGGGGTGGTCCGCGGGGGTGAGGTCAATGGCCAGGCGCCCGGCCGCGATCGCGGCATCAAGATCACCGCGGTCTCCCGAGAACTCAAACCGCCTGTTCAGGAATGTCCCGAGGTTGGAGTGCCACCCCGCGGCCTCCGGATGACCCGGCGTCAGGGCCACGGCCTGTTCTCCAGCGGCGATGGCCTGGTCGAGATCACCGTGGTCTCCTGTCAGCTCGGCTCGCCGGGCCAGGAATGTCCCCAGGTTGGCCTGCCTTCTCGCGGCCTCCGGATGACCCGGCGGCGTCAGGGCGACGACCTGGCGGCCAGCCACGATCGCGATGTCAAGGTCACGCCGGTTGGCCGTCTGGTCGAACCGTCGCAGCAGGCAGCCTCCCAGGACCGACAGGTACAAGGCGAAATCGGGGTGGCTCGCCGGGGTGAGTGCTGTAGCCCTCCGGGCGGCGGTGATGGCGTCGTCGATGTCGTCGCGGTCCCCGGACAGCTCAAACCGGGCGAGGAGAAAGGCCCCCAGGTTCGACTGGAACATGGCGAGATCCGGATGCCCCGCCGGGGTGAGCGCGACAGCCGCGCGCCCCGCCGCGATCGCGCCTTCCAGGTCATCACGATCTCCGGACACCTCGAACCTCCGCAGCAGCGAGCCCCCGAGGTTCGACTGGGAGGCGGGAAGGCCAGGGTGGCCAGCCAGGGTCACGGTGACCGCCCGGCGGCCGACGGTGATGGCCTGGTCAAGGTCATCACGGTCCCCGGTCAGCTCGAACCGTGCGGCTAGAGAGGTGCCGAGGTCCGACAGGTACCTCGCGAGGTCCGGGTGGCCCGCGGGCATGAGGGTGACGGCCCGCTGCCCGGCGGTGATGGCCTCGTTAATGGTGTCGTGGTCCCCGGACAGCTCGAACTGCCTGAACAGGACGGTCCCCAGGTTCTGGAGGCAGACGGCGAGGTTAGGGGAGCCAGCCGGGGTAAGGGCGACGGCCTGCCGCCCGGCAGTGATGGCCTCGTCGATGTCGTCGCGGTCCCCGGACAGCTCAAACCGGGCGAGGAGAAAGGCCCCCAGGTTCGACTGGAACATGGCGAGATCCGGATGCCCCGCCGGGGTGAGCGCGACAGCCGCGCGCCCCGCCGCGATCGCGTCATCCAGGTCCTCGTGGTCTCCGGACACCTCGAACCTCCGCAGCAGCGAGCCGCCGAGGTTCGACTGGTAACCGGGATGGTCTGGGTGGCCTGCGGGGGTAAGGCGTACAGCCTCACGCCCGGTGGAGACGGCCCCGTCGATGTAATGGCGGTTCCCGGTCAGCTCGAACCTGATCCGCAAGGAGACTCCCAGGTTGGACCGGTACCGCGCGGCTTGCGGATGGCCTGGCGTAGACGGGGTGAGGGCAACGGCACGCCGGAGGGCCGCCACCGCCGACGTAATCTCGGCGGGGCGGGCCGTCCGCTCGTACTCCTTAAGGGCAGCGGCTCCCTTCCTAGCCAGTTCGTCGGCGCCGGGCCGGCGGAGGTAACCGCGCACCGTTGCGAGCATCCGTCGCTGGCGTCGCCCTGGCATTGCCGGCTGCCTGGTCACGCCGGACGGCCGACGAGCGGCGGGGCTGATGTGGCGTCGAGGGCGCGCCTGATCCGGTCCAGGGAGGCGGCGAGTGCGGGCTGGCTGGCACGCAGGGCGTCGAGGCTGTCTCGCATGTCGAGTTGCTGAGTCCAGAGCACCGCGCGGCCGTGTTCAAGTTCGCTGACAGCACCGGCCGGATCGCCGACCGCCAGCGAGGTCGCGGCCGCGTCGGCGGCTACTGACGCCTGGCGGAGCAGGCCGCGCTCCTGGTCGGCGCGGTTCAGCCCGCGCCAGGAGACGTAGGGCAGGAGGGCGACGGCATGACCGTATCCCTCGGCCGCCAGCTCCCAGGATCTCTCGGCGGCTGCTAGCTCGGCCCACTGCCGCGCGCAGGCCAGCCTAAGGACGGCTGGTGACCCGTCCGCGGTGGCACCCGCCCGCCACGAGCTGATGGCGCCGGTCATGTCCGCGTGGCCGTGATGCTCGTCGAATGCCGCCCTGTAGGCCGAGCCGAGGTTCAGGGCCGCGCCGGCTACCGCGGGGTGCTGGGAGGGGTAGGCAGTGACCGCGCTCGCCGCGGCGCTGAGCGCCGCGGCCAGGTCGGCGGTGCCGCCGCCGTGCTCGAAGCGCCTCAGTAGCAGCAGGCCCAGGGTGCTCAGGAGGGCCGCCTGGCGCGGACCAGGCCCGGTCCTGGCCGCGGCTTCGCTGAGGGTCGCGATGCCCTCCTCGATGTCCTCGAGTTGTCCGGAGCCGGTTGCCTGGTGGTACTCAAACCAGCTCAGCAGCGCTGTCCCCAGGTTGTTGACGCGGTCCGCGCTCGCCGGGTGGCTGGGCGGGCACAGTGCCAGTGCCTGCCGGGCGGCGGCAAGGGCTGATTCCAGGTCGGCGGGATCGTTGTTCTGCTCGCCGCGAATCCGCAGCAGGATGCTCACATTGGCCAGCAGCATGGCCTGGTAGACGGGGCTGTCTTCCGCAGCGACAGCGACCGCCAGCGCTGACCGGGTAGCCTCGACGGCGCCGTCGAGGTCGTCCTGGGCGCCGAGCATCTGGTAACGGTCATGAAGGGCGGCGGCGAGGTTATGCCATCGCGTGGACGCGGCCGCGTCCCCGGCGGCGGTCTCCTGCACGGCGTTGCGGCAGGCGGTGATGCCGTTGTCCAGGTCGGCGCGGGAGCCGGTCGCCGCGCCCCGCATGGCGAGCGCGCTGCCCAGGTTGGTCTGGGCCTGCGCGGAGAACTCGCCGCCGGCCGTGCCCGCGGCGGCCTGGGCACATGCCCGGACGGCCTCGTCGAGATCCTCGTTCCGCCCTGACAGAGCATAGCGGCTGGTCAGGGCGCCTCCCAGCTTGCCGAGGGCGACGTCGTGGAGCGGATGACCGTGCGAGGCTGCCGCCGACGCGAGCTGGTAGGCGGTCAGCGCGCTTTCCAGGTCCGTGGCGGCGCCATCGCGCTCGAACCGGGCGTGCAGCGAGTCCGCCAGGTTCGCCAGGCATCCCGCCCTGGCGTCCCGGCCGGGGCGGGCGGAGACGGACGCCTCGCCTGCCGCGATCGCGTGGTCCAGGTCGGCGCGGTCACCGTACCGGTCGGACCTGAGCCTGTACGACAGGCACAGGTTGGACAGCCGCGCGGCGCGGTCGGGGTCATTGTCAGGCGTGGCGTCCGCGGCTTGACGCAGGATGCCGATCGCCTGGTCGAGCAACTGCCGGCCTGCGTGTACCTGTGCCTGTCGCAGCAGGTCGGCCCCTAGGACGGCCAGCCCGTCAACGGGGCTGGCGTTGAGCGACGCGAACAGTTCCTCAGGCGCCAGGTCCGGGGTGGTAAGCCTGAGCTCTGCCAGCAGGCTGAGGGCGATCAGCCGGTCTTCTTCACCGCTGCCGCGCAGGTATCGCATCGTCCGCAGCAGCGCGATGCCCTGCACAACCTCGACGGGCCATTCACCAGCTGGGGTGGCCGATGCTCGAGTCAGCCGATCCGCGATGGCCAGCGCCTGGTCGCCGAGTACAGCGGCGGCTTCACCACCAGCGGCCGCGCTGATCCGCCGCCGGAGCTCGCCTAGCAGGCCTTCGGCATCCTCCGCAGGCGGAGTGTCGGGCGCCTGGCTGAATACGACGTTGCCCGACTCGGATGGCACTGACATCTGGGCTGCCCTGGCGGCTCGCTAGACGGATCCGTGGTGGAGCAGGACTTCGAGCAGGCTGGCCGCCCCTTCGTCGGTAATGCTCGTCACCATGTAATAGTCAGCGATGGCGGGCAGGAAGCTGAGTGGTATCTCCTCCGACGAGCGGCCCGGCAGCACCACGGGCAGGATCTTCTGGGTCCATTCGTCCCTGTGCCGGTGCAGCAGGTCCGCCAGGCGCTCGTACTCGGACCGGACGCCCAGCCGCTCTCCGGCGGGCAGGGTGCCGTCACCGGCGGCACGGTAGGCGGGCGAGGCGATCACGATCACGTAATCCGCGCGCAGGATCTCCGTGTTGGTCCACCTATCCCAGTTACGGCGCACGTGCAGCCCTTGCTGGTCGAAGCGGACGTCGAGGCCCTTGGAGGCCAGAAACCCGCATAGCTCGGTTACCGCGGCCTTGTGGGCATCAGATTCCTGGGAGTAGGAGACGAACACCCGGACCCCGCTGCCGGAGCCCCTGAGGCAGGAAGGGCCGGGCCAGCGGGGACGACCGCAGGGGCGACCGCCGGTGCGACGGCGGGCAGGCGGACGGTAAAGGCGTCCTGTTGCCCCGCGGGGCGAAGGCGCAGGCCCGGATCGGTCTCCACGTGGTAATTCCCCGCGGCCACGACCGGCACCTCAGTCCAGAGCTCGGGCACGAGCAGCACGAGCCAGCCGACGTGCGTGCCCGCGGGCACCTCACCGGTATGCCGCCACTTTATGAGGTTGCCGCTCACCCCAAAGGAGTCGATGCGCGGGACCTGCGCGGGCAGGGTAATGCCGACCGCCGGCGATCCCGCGGGCCAGGCCGTTGCTCCGCCGCCGTCTCGACGGACGAAATTAAGCTGCGGGGTTAGCTCGTAAGAAGCAGCGCCCGCCTGCTTGACCACCCGGGCGGGCATCGCGTCATAGACCACGACTTCCGGATCGGGAAACTCGAACCCGACTTCGGCCCACGCGGGCGGCGGCACGTCGGGGGCGACGTCAAATTCGTAGGCCACCCGCACCAGGAATGCGGCCTGGCCAGCCAGGTCCGCCGGAACGGGAGCCAGCCGGTGCACCTGCCAGCCGCGCAGCCTGATCACGCCAAGGATGATCCTCCCGGGCGCCATTTCCACCGACTTGACGGAGTCCACCAGGGACACGAGGATACGGCCGACATCCTGCTGGCCGGGCAAACTGGGCTGGACGCTCACGGGACCCCCTTACCCACGGCAAGCGCACTATCTATCGTATAGGCTCCAGCCAGGATGAGACCGGAATCCCGAGTGAATGAACCTCGTAAGTGACTCCTGACGCGCAGGGCCGCATGTCGCGGGAAATAGACCATCGCATGGCGCTCGCCCGGGAATGGGATGACCTGGTTGAGCAGGTCCGCCAGATCGAGGGCTTCCAGGACTTCCTCCGCCCGCCGCCGCTGGACTCGCTCCTCGGCGCCGCGGCCGGCGGCCCGGTCGTCATCGTCAACGTCAGCCGGTGGCGCTGCGACGCCCTGATCGTCACCGAAGGCGGCGTCCACGTGGTACCCCTGCCCGGCCTGGCGGCGGACGATGTCGCCCAGCACACCACCGCGTTCCTGCGCGTCCTGCGCGATGGCTCGCCCGCTGACCCGGGGCTGTCGTTCACTGAGGCCCTCCAGGCCCGCGCACGTAGCCTGGCCGAACGCGATCAGGTGCTCCAGTCAACAACCGAATGGCTGTGGGACACCATAGCCGGGCCCGTGCTCACCGCGCTCGACACCACCACCGGCGCCCCAGGCGGGTCACTCAGCCGCCTGTGGTGGTGCCCCACCGGGCTGCTGACGCTGCTCCCCCTGCACGGCGCCGGCTATCACCAGGCCCGGGACGGGCGCACTGTCCTGGACCGGGTGATCTCCTCCTACACCCCTACCCTGCGGGCGCTGGCCGAGGCCCGCAAGCCTCGCCCCGCCGTATCCCCGGACGCCGGGCGACTGCTGTTCGTGGGTGTCCCCGAGGCACCGGACCAGCTCCAGATGGTCGAGGACGTGGCCCGCGAGCAGGATTTCCTCGCCGGGCACTTCCCTGGCGGCCTGACGGTCCTGAGCGGCCGGGACGCCACGGTGGCGGCTGTCCAGGCGGCGATGACCGGCCACCGCTGGGTCCACCTCAGCTGCCATGGCTACCAGGACCTGCGCGACCCCTCCGCGGCCGGCCTGGAGTTGTCGGATGGGACCTTGACGATCACCCGCCTCAGCGGCGCCCGGTATTCCGGCGAGCTCGCGTTCCTGTCAGCCTGCCGCACCGCGGCCGGCGGGATCGACCTGCCAGACGAGGCGATCACGCTTGCCGCAGCGCTCAACTACACCGGCTACCGGCACGTGCTGGCCACCCTGTGGTCCGTTGACCCAGCCATAGCGGCCGACACGACCGCTGCCGTTTACGCCGAGCTGATCACCGATAGCGGCCTCGATCCGGGCAGGTCGGCAATCGCCTTGCACCAGGCGGTTCGGGCACTGCGAGATGCCCGCTGCCCGCTCGGCGAATGGCTCCCGTTCACCCATACCGGCCCGTGACCGAACGGCATTCAGCCAGAGGACCCGCCCACTACGCCGCCGTAATCAACCGCGACGCCCACCTGGGCCATCACCGGCTGGGGGGCCGCGTAAGCACAGAGTTAAAATAGCAGGATAGAGCAGAGTTACACATACTGGGCCGTGATCGGCCACGTTCGATCGTGATTCGACCAGTCGTTGGCGTCTTCCTAGGCCAGTACCTCAACGCTTACCGGTGGCCGCAGAACTGTGCACGTTTGCCCGTACCTGATTCTGCACGTCAAGGGGCCGGCGGAACAGGGCCAGGCTGCCCAGGCAGGGTGACGGGGCGGATGCCGCGGCACCGTTCGGCTGCCGCTTGCCCGGATGCCGCTCGCCTGCATGCCCTTGCGGGCGCGAAGCAATTTGACATTCCGAACAGTTACTTGGCAAACCTTTAACAAGTGTAACACGCTTCTTCTTGACCGGTTTATCCGCCGGCGTGGGATGATTATCGAGCAGCAAATCACGGAACCCACGTCCGATGAAGCTACAAGGAGGGCGGCCTCGTGACCGTGAATGTCGAAATCCCAACGGTACTTACTAACATTACGGGAGGCCTCAGGTCGGTCACCGCGACCGGCGCCACCCTGCGGGAAGTGCTGACCGACCTGGAGACGCGGCATCCAGGGATACAGGGCAAGCTCCTGCAGGGCGACGGGCGGCCGGAAGTTCGTCAACGTGTTCGTCAATGACGATAACGTCCGCTTCGGGGGCGCGCTGGAGACTCCCCTGGCTGACGGGGACGTGGTGAGCATCATCCCGGCCGTGGCGGGGGGTGCCTGACCCATGGCAACCTCGCACGACGACCTCGCGGGCACCAACGAGCCGTGGCTCGTCCTCGGTGACCTGGCCTTCCGTTCCCGCCTGCTGGTGGGGACCGAGCAGTACGAGTCCCCGTCGCTGGTGCGGCAGGTCCTGGAGGCCAGTGGCGCGGACGTGTTCATCACCACGATGGATCCTGACAACCGGCGCTCGAGCCTCCTGCTCACCGACCTCGCCGACGAGCTTCCCATCACGCGCTTCCACTGGATCGGCACGACCTCATTCGCCCAGTCCGCGGAAAGCGCGCTGAAGACGGCACGAATGCTGCGCGACTCCTTCGCCATCAACGTGATAAAGCTTGACGTCCGCACCGGCGATAATAAGCCGGATAACGCGGCGACGGTCAAGGTGGCGGAAATACTCCGCGGCGAGGGAATGGAGGCTTCCTGCCATTCATCCTGCCCGATGCGGGTGTTGCCGCCCAGTTGCAGCAGCTCGGCTGCGCCGCGCTGCGCGTGATGGCCGCGCCGGTCGGTTCCGGGTTCGGCATCCGGCAACCGGACCTGCTGCGGGACATCATCGAGGGCACCGACCTCCCCGTGATCGTGGAAGGCGGCCTCGGGGCGGCTCATCACGCCACCCTGGCGATGGAACTGGGCGCGGCCGGCGTGCTGGTCAACACGGCGCTGGTGCGGGCGGCCAGGCCGCAAGTGCTGGCGAGGTCGATGAAGCAGGCCGTGGAGGCGGGACTGCTGGCCTTCCGGTCCCGGGCGATGCGGGTCAGCGACGAAGCCGGGATGTCTGCTTGACTGGCCATCGGGGCCGTGTCTTCACGCTGATGGCCGCCGCGACGGCGATCGGAGCCGCCGGGCTGGCCGCCGGGGGCACCGCCGGCGCGGTGCTCGGCGCTCAGCTCGGCGGGCCGGGGGCGGCGGGCCTGCCGGTTGGCCTGCTCGTCTTCGGCTCCGCCGGGGGCGCGCTGTTCATCTCGCGCTTTACCCGCGCAGGGCGACGCGGGCGGGGACTCGTCTACGGGTACCTCATAGGCGCGGGCGGGGCCGTCGTCGTGATCGCGGCGGCCGTGAGCCGGAGCCTGCCGCTGCTGCTGGCCGGCAGCGTCCCGCTCGGCACGGCCAACGCGGCGATCTTCCTCACCCGCTACGCGGCCCGGGACGCGGGCGACGACGCGAGCCGGGGCCGCGCGCTCGGCGCTGTCTTCTTTTCGACCGCGGCCGGGGCCGCGATCAGCCCGCTGCTGCTCGGGCCGAGCGCCACGCTGGCTCGCGCGCTCGGCCTGCCCGCGCTCAGCGGGCTCTACCTGGTGGCCTTGCTGACCTTCGGGACGGCGGCGCTGATCTTCGCGGTGGGATCCAGCGCGCGGGTGCCGTGGGCCGGCGCGGGCGCCAGCGTCCTGTCCAGCGGGCGCGCCACCCGGCCGGTGACCCGGCGGAGCTCGTGCACGCGCTGGGCGACCCGCGCGTCAAGATCGCCATCGCCGCGCTCGGCGTGGCGAACTTCATCATGGTCGGGATCATGGCGGTGGCCCCCGTCCAGATGATGGCGCGCGGGCAGGGCCTGGAGGGCACCGGGATCGTCATCGCGATCCACGTCACCGGGATGTTCGCGCCCTCACCGCTCGCCGGCTACCTGGCCGACCGGCTAGGCCCGGTCAAGGTGGTGCTCGCCGGATGGGCGTTCTCCCTGGCCGCCTGCGCGGCCGGGGCGTTCGCGAACGAGGGAAGCCCCCTCGCCATGGCGGGGCACCTCCTCGTGATCGGAGTCGGGTGGAACTTCGGGGTGGTGGGCGGCAGCGCGCTGCTGGCCTCGTCGGTTACCGATGAGCTGCGGTCGCATGCCGAGGGCATCGGCGAGGTCGTCCTCGGCGTGGCCGCGGGCGTGGCCGCGCCCGCCGACAGCATCGCCGCCACCACCTACGGCTACCGGGCCGTGCTGGCGATATCGGCCGTCCTGGCCATGGTGGCAGCGGCCGCTGTGTTCACCAACAGGCGAAAGGCAGAGCTAGGATGAGGCTTCTCACCTGCAGCAACAGCTGCCCGCGCTGGGATGGCGGCAGCTTGCTACCGAGGTCCCCGGGCGGACTGGTCCCCATGCTGATCGCGCTGCTGCGGCAGCACGGCGGCCACTGGATCTTCACCGCGCCCCCGGGGCTGGCGGGCAGCCAGGTGGTTCCCCTGGACGGGGACGTGTGGCTGCACCCGGTCGCCCTGTCCGAGCACGCCCGCCAGGATCACTATGACACGATCTCCGTCGGGTTGTTCCTGCGGCTGATGCACTACATGCTCGACACCTCGGCGGAGCCGGTGTTCGACGACGCCATGCTCGACGCGTGGGCGGCGTACGAGGAGGTCAACCGGACGTACGCCAAGCGGCTGGCCAGCCTGGCCGCGAACGCGGCGGACGAGTGGATCTTGCTCAACGACCCGCACCTCATGATGGTTCCGGCGCTGCTGGCCAGCGAGTTCCCCGCCCGGCGCAGCAGGCTGACCTACTTCCTCGGCACTCCCTGGTGCGAGCCGGACTACTTCTGCGCCCTGCCGGGGTGGCTGCGGACCCGGATCCTGGAGAGCCTGCTGCTGTGCGACGTAGTCGGCTTCCACGCCGACCGGTGGGCGCAGGCGTTCCTGGGCTGCTGCGCGCGGTTCCTGCCGGGCGCCGCGGTCGCGGGCCGGGCAGTGACCTACGGCGGCCGGACCACCCTGGTCGTCGCCTCGCCGTTCCCGGTCGACGCGCAGGTCCTGGACACCATGCGGCACGAGCCGGCAACCAGGCGCTGGGAGGGAAAGCTGGCCGCGCAGGCGCAGGGCCGCAAGGTCCTCCTGCGCGCCGACCGCCTCGACCTGTGGAAGAACCTGCCGCGGGGCTTCGCCGCCTATGAGCGGCTCTTGCAGCGCCGCCCGTCCCTGGCCGACGAATGCTGGTTCGGGGCCGTCCTGAGCACCCCGAGCCGGGCCGCCGACCGCCACCGGGAGTACCAGGAGTCCACCATGGCGCTGGTCCGGCGGGTTAACGAGCGGTACGGGAGACCCGGGCGCGACGCGATCTCCCTGGTGTTCCCCGGACCGGACGGCGACTCGCGGCACTGCGTGGTCGCGGGCCTTGGCATGAGCAGCGCCGCGTTCGTGAACCCCACCTACGACGGGCTGAACCTGTTCGCCAAGGAGGCCGCGCTGCTCATGGGCGATCACGGCAAGCTCCTGCTGTCGGTCAACGCCGGCGTCTACGAGCAGCTCAGGCCGTATTCCGTCCCCCTCGACCCGTTCGACGTGGACCAGATGAGCACGGCGATCGAAAGAAGCCTGACCGGGGCGGGGGAGGCGGACAGCAGGGCGGCACGGCGCAGGGAGCTGCTGCGGGCGGAGAGCGCGGAGTCCTGGCTGCGGAGCGTCTTCCCCGTAAACAGCGCCGCGCGGGCCATCTAACCTTGGCCTGACATTCTCCTGGACGAACATAAAGAAAGATGGAATCGGGCTAAGGATCTGGTCACGTCTATATGAATTGGCTGCTTGATATCACGGTGGCCGCCGAAGAAGATAGATGTCAGGGTCCGGTGCCTTACGGCCCGGGCTTCCGCAGCGGGAATCCAGTCCATGGCTAACCTCAGTGGTTATTTGACGGGCACGCATGAAGCCGGAGAGGCGATGGAACAGGTAGTTCACGGCGGACGGCCATGTGAAGGCCACGGATGCCTCCGGGCCACGGTCAATGGAGGCGTATATCAGTATGCGACCGACGGGCGGCGCCTGTGCCGGGCCTGCTATAACCGCCTGATCGACGGAATTCAGGAGCTGCCGCACTTGCACGTGGAATGCGAGGCGATGCTCGGCGGCGCCGGGGCGACCACGATGAGGGAGAAGATCACCGGCGGGTCGCGGCCCGGGCTGGCGCTCAATTCCTCGGCCGTCGAGGCCCGGACGCATATCCTCGCCATGCTGAGCTCATGGAGCGGGCTGGTCGCCGAGGAGCGCCAGCTTCCCGCTCCCTCCCGGCAGGTTCCCGCGCTGGCCGACTTCCTGCTGGCCAACTTGTGCTGGCTGGCGGCGCATCCGGCGGCTGGCAGCCTGAGCGCCGAGATCGCGCAGACAGGCAAGATCGCCCGCCGCGCGGCCCACCCCGACGCCGTCAAGCGCATCGCCGTCGGCCCCTGCGTGGTGCCGGGGTGCCTCGGCCAGCTCAACGCGATACTGCGGGCCGGCAGGCCCGGCGACAGGACGCAGGTGCGCTGCGGCGACAACCGCGACCACGCCTGGAGCGGGCACGAGTGGACCCGGCTCCGCCGCCAGCTGCCGCAGGCGGCGGGCGGCGCTCCGGAGTGCTGGCTGGCGCCCGCGGACGTCGCGCGGATGTGGCGCACGCCAATCGGGACGGTCTACCGGCTCGCCAGCGAGCACGGGTGGCGCCGCATTACCAGGTCTGGCCGCACTTACTATGCAGAAAGCGATGTGCACGACAGCTTCAGCCGCCGCGAGGCGCGAGCCTTGCGAAAGAGCTGAGCAGGCGTGCGTAAGGTACTTATCGCCAATCGCGGCGAAATTGCCGTCCGGATAATCCGGGCCTGCCGCGACGCCGGGCTGTCGAGCCTGGCCATTTACGCGGACCCCGACAGGGATGCCGTGCACGTGCGCATGGCCGACGAGGCATATGCCCTCGGTGGCGACACCCCGGCCACGAGCTACCTGGATATCGGCAAGGTGCTAGGCGCTGCGACGGCGGCGGGCGCGGATGCCGTGCATCCCGGCTACGGCTTCCTGTCGGAGAATGCCGACTTCGCGCAGGCCGTCATCGACGCCGGGCTGACCTGGATCGGTCCCCCGCCGCAGGCCATCCGGGCACTCGGCGACAAGGTCGCCGCCCGCCAGATCGCCCGCCGGGTTGGCGTCCCGCTGGTGGCGGGGACCGCCGACCCGGTGCCGGACGCGGCGCAAGTCGCCGCCTTCGCCGCCGAGCACGGACTCCCGGTCGCGATCAAGGCGGCGTTTGGCGGCGGCGGCCGCGGCCTGAAGGTCGCCTGGTCGGCCGGGGAGATCGCTGACCTCTTCAGCTCAGCGGTCCGGGAGGCCACGGCCGCGTTCGGACGCGGCGAGTGCTTCGTCGAGCGCTACCTAGACCGGCCCCGGCATGTGGAGACCCAGTGCCTGGCCGACGTGCACGGCACCGTGGTGGTGGTCTCGACCAGGGACTGCTCCCTGCAGCGGCGCCATCAGAAGCTGGTCGAGGAGGCCCCCGCCCCCTTCCTCAGCGATGAGCGGACGGCCGTGCTCTACCAGGCGTCCAAGGCCATCTTGAGGGAAGTCGGCTATGTCGGGGCGGGCACGGTGGAGTTCCTCGTCAGCCCCGACGGCATCATCTCGTTCCTGGAGGTCAACACCCGCCTGCAGGTCGAGCACCCGGTCACCGAGGAGGTCACCGGCATCGACCTCGTCCGCGAGCAGTTCCGCCTCGCCGAGGGACAAGCGCTCGGCTACGGCGACCCGCCCGTCCGGGGCCACGCCTTCGAGTTCCGGATCAACGCCGAGGATCCTGGCCGGGGCTTCCTGCCTGCCCCGGGCGTGGTCAGCCGGTTCGCGCCGCCGTCCGGGCCGGGCGTGCGGCTGGATGCCGGCGCGGAAGGCCGGCAGCGTGATCAGCCCGGCCTGGGACTCCCTCCTCGGCAAGCTGATCGTCACCGGGGCCACGCGAGAGCAGGCTCTGCGGCGGGCCGCCCGGGCGCTGGCGGAGTTCAGCGTCGAGGGCGTGGCGACGGTGCTGCCGTTCCACCGCGCGGTCGTGGGTGACCCGGCGTTCGCCCCGGAAGTCCACGACTTGCCGCCGCTGCTGTCCGTCCACACCCGCTGGATCGAGACGGAGTTCGACAACCGCATCGCGCCCTGCGGCAGCCCCGGCCAGCGAAAGCGGCCCGGCCGAGGATCGCTCCGCCGTCATGGTCGAGGTCAACGGCAGGCGCCTCATGGTCACCCTGCCTTCCGACCTCGCCCGGCCGGCCGGGCCGTCCCGGCCCAGGAACGGCGCGCGCGCCCCGCGGCGCAAGGCGGGCACGTCCCCGGCCACCGGGGAGGCCCTGCTGTCGCCGATGCAGGGCACGGTCATCAAGGTCGCGGTCACTGACGGGCAGCAGGTGGCCGAGGGAGACCTGGTGGTCGTGCTGGAGGCCATGAAGATGGAGCAGCCGCTGAGCGCGCATCGCGCCGGCGCCATCAAGGGACTCACCGCGCAGGTCGGCGCGCCGGTCAGTTCCGGAATCGTGATCTGCGAAATCAGCAACCCGCCATCGTGAATGGAGAGGCGCATGCACAGCACGTTGATCGTGGCCCGGATGGATCCCAGCGCGCACCAGGACGTCGCCAAGCTATTTAGCGACTTCGACGCCACCGAGATGCCGCGCCTGATGGGCACGCGGCGCCGGCAGCTTTTCTACTACCGGGGGCTGTACTTCCACCTGCAGGACTTCGACGAGGACAACGGCGGGACGCTGATCGAGCAGGCGAAGTCCGACCCGCGCTTCGTGCGGATCAGCGATGACCTGAAGCCGTTCATCCAGGCGTACGACCCGGCGACCTGGCGGTCGCCCGCCGACGCGATGGCCACTCGCTTTTACGCGTGGAAGGAAGCGGCGTGAGCGACCGCCGAGCGGTGGTCACCGGCCTGGAGGTGCTCGCCCCCGGGGGCGTGGGCAGCGATGCCTTCTGGAAGCTGCTGAGCGAGGGCCGCACGGCGACCCGCAGGATCACCTTCTTCGACCCGTCGCCATTCCGCTCCCAGGTGGCCGCCGAGATCGACTTCGACCCGGAGGCGCACGGGCTCGGCCCCCAGGAGATCCGCCGGATGGACCGGGCGGCCCAGTTCGCGGTGGTCGCGGCCCGGGAGGCGATCGCCGACAGCGGCCTCGACCCGCCGGCGGGCGACCCGCACCGGACCGGCGTCACCGTCGGCAGCGCGGTCGGCGCCACCATGGGACTGGACCAGGAGTACCGGGTCGTCAGCGACGGCGGCCGACTGGACCTGGTGGACCACGACTACGCCGTCCCGCACCTCTACGACTACCTGGTGCCCAGCTCGTTCGCGACCGAGGTCGCCTGGGCAGTCGGGGCCGAGGGCCCGGCCACGGTGGTGTCCACCGGCTGCACCTCCGGCATCGACGCGGTGGGGTACGCGGCCGAGCTGATCCGCGAGGGCTCGGCCGACGTGATGATCGCGGGCGCCACCGACGCGCCGATCTCGCCGATCACGATGGCCTGCTTCGACGCGATCAAGGCCACCACGCCCCGCAACGACGAGCCCGAGCGCGCCTCACGCCCGTTCGACGGCACCCGCAACGGCTTCGTGCTCGGCGAGGGCGCGGCCATCTTCGTCCTGGAGGAGCTGGAGCAGCGCCCGCCGCCGCGGCGCCCACATCTACGCCGAGATCGCCGGCTACGCGACGCGCTGCAACGCCTACCACATGACCGGGCTGCGCGCCGACGGCGCGGAGATGGCCGAGGCGATCCGCGGCGCGCTCGACGAGGCCCGCATGCACCCGCACGGAGATCGACTACATCAACGCGCACGGCTCGGGCACCAAGCAGAACGACCGGCACGAGACCGCCGCGTTCAAGCGCAGCCTGGGCGAGCACGCCTACCGGCACGCCGGTCAGCTCCATCAAGTCGATGATCGGGCACTCGCTCGGCGCGATCGGCTCCATCGAGATCGCCGCCTCGGTCCTCGCGATGGAGCACGACGTCGTGCCGCCGACGGCGAACCTGCACACGCCCGACCCGGAGTGCGACCTCGACTACGTGCCGCTCACCGCGCGGGAGCAGCACGACCGACACGGTGCTGACGGTCGGCAGCGGGTTCGGCGGCTTCCAGAGCGCGATGGTGCTCGCCCGGCCGGAAAGGAGCCACTGCGTGAGCGCCGCGGTCGTGGTGACCGGCCTGGGGGTCGTGGCGCCCAACGGCCTCGGGACCGAGGACTACTGGGCCGCCACCCGGATCGGCAAGAGCGGCATCGGCGTCCTGTCCCGGTTCGATCCCGCGCAGTACCCGTCCCGGCTGGCCGGCGAGATCCCCGGCTTCGACGGCGGCCGAGCACCTGCCGAGCCGGCTGCTCCCGCAGACCGACCGGATGACCCGGCTCGCGCTGGTCGCCGCCGACTGGGCGCTCGCCGACGCCGGGGTGAACCCGCGCGAGCTGCCCGACGTTCGACATGGGCGTGGTCACCGCGAGCTCGGCGGGCGGCTTCGAGTTCGGCCAGCGCGAGCTGCAGAAGCTGTGGAGCAAGGGCAGCGAGTACGTCAGCGCGTACCAGTCCTTCGCCTGGTTCTACGCGGTCAACACCGGCCAGATCTCCATCCGCCACGGGATGCGCGGCCCCAGCGGCGTGGTCGTCACCGACCAGGCCGGCGGCCTCGACGCGGTCGCGCAGGCCCGGCGGCAGGTCCGCAAGGGCACGCCGGCTGGTCGTCACCGGCGGCGGTCGACGCCTCGCTCTGCCCCTGGGGCTGGGTGGCCCAGCATGGCCAGCGGCCGGCTGAGCACGGTGCGACGACCCGGCCCGGGCCTACCTGCCCTTCGACGCCGGGCGGCGGGCCACGTGCCCGGCGAGGGCGGCGCGATCCTCGTCCTGGAGGACGCCAGGACGCGGCCGCGGCCGCGGCGCCCGGATCTACGGCGAGATCGCCGGCTACGCCGCCACCTTCGACCCGCGGCCGGGCAGCGGGCGCCCTCCGGCGCTGCGCGCGGCGATCGAGCTGGCCCTGGCCGACGCCGCGGTGCAGCCCGCCGACGTCGACGTGGTGTTCGCCGACGCGCGCGGCGATCCCGGAACTGGACCGGGCCGAGGCGCGACGCTGATGACGCGTCTTCGGCCGCCCGGGGTGCCGGTCACCGCGCCCAAGACGATGACCGGCCGGCTGTACTCCGGTGCGGCCGCGCTCGACCTGGCCACGGCCTTCCTCGCCATGGAAGACGGCCTGATCCCGCCCACGGTCAACTGCGAGCTGGCCGATGAGTACGACCTGGACCTGGTCGTCGGCCAGCCGCGCGCCGCGCGCCTGCGCACGGCGCTGGTGCTGGCCCGCGGGCACGGCGGCTTCAACTCCGCCCTCGTCGCCCGGTCCGCTCACTGACGGGAGATTGATATGGACGCTTCGGTCGTCATCGTCGGGGCGGGCCTGCCGGGCTCATGCTGGCGGGCGAGCTCCGGCTCGCGGGAATCGACGTCATCGTGCTGGAGCGGCTGCCGCGACGCACCGGGGAGTCGCGCGGGATCGGCTTCACCATACGGACCATGGAGGTGCTTGACCAGCGCGGGCTGCTGCGCAGGCTGGGTGCCTACCAGACGAGCCCGATGGGGCACTTCGGCGGCCTGCCGCTCGACATGTCCATCCTGGAAGCACACCACGAGGCGGCTCGCACCGTCCCGCAGTCGGTCACCGAAGCAGCCCTGGAGGCCTGGGCCGCGGAGCTCGGCGCGCGGATATGGCGTGGCCACGAGCTCCTCGGCCTCGACGATGCCGGCGACTGCGTGACGGTCACGGCACGCGGCCCCGCGGGTGAAAGCAAGCTCCAGGCCGGCTACCTCGTCGGCTGCGACGGCGGCCGCAGCACCGTGCGCGGCGCGGCCGGGTTCGACTTCCCCGGAACCGACGCCACCACCGAGATGCTCCTGGCCGACCTGCGCGGAGTCGAGCTGGACCCCCGGATGACCGGGCAGCAGGTCGGCGGCGGGTTCGTGATGGTGGCCAGGCTGGCGGGCGGAATCCACCGCGTCATCGTCGGCGAGCGGGGAATCCCGCCGCGCCGGCGCACCGGGCCGCCTGATTTCTCCGAGGTTGCCGACCTCTGGAAGAGGCTGACGGGCGGCGACATCTCGCACGCCGAGCCCGTCTGGGTCAGCGCCTTCGGCGACGCCACCCGGCAGGTGACGGAGTACCGCCGGGGCCGGGTGCTGCTGGCGGGCGACTCCGCGCACGTCCACCTGCCGGCCGGCGGTCAGGGGATGAACACCAGCATCCAGGACTCCTACAACCTCGGGTGGAAGCTGGCGCTGGTGCTCCGCGGCCAGGCGCCGCCGTCCCTGCTCTACACCTACCACTCCGAGCGTCACGCGGCGGGCCGCCTGATGCTGGCCAACACCCGGGCGCAAAGCCTGCTCGTGCTGGGCGGCGAGGAGGCCCAGCCCCTGCGTGACGTCCTGTCCGAGGCGCTCATGGCGTACCCCGACGTCGCCCGGCACCTGGCGGCCAAGGTCAGCGGCCTGGACATCCGCTATGACGTCGGCGGCGGCGCCAGCCCGCTGCTGGGCCTGCGCATGCCGCACCTGCCCCTGACCACCGGGGGGCGCCCGTCCAGCAGCACCGGGCTCCTGCGCCGCGGCCACGGGGTCCTGCTCGACCTGGCCGACAACAGCGTCCTGCGCCGCCGCGCGCTCGGCTGGCGGGACCGGGTGGATGTCGTGACCGCCGTGCCGCATGCTGTGGCGGCCGACAGCCCGCTGGCCGGCACCACCGCCGTGCTGATCCGCCCGGACGGGTACGTCGCCTGGGCTGCCCCAGGCAGCCACCAGGACCTGAGCTCCTCGCTGGCCCGCTGGTTCGGTCCCGCCGCCGGGGCGCGGCGATGAGATGGCGTGCTCCCATCGGGAGGGGGCGGGCGCCGGCCGACGACGTCATCGTGGTCGGCGCGGGCCCGGTGGGGCTGTTCCTCGCCGCTGAGCTGCAGGCCAACGGCGCCCAGGCCGTCGTCCTGGAGACGCTGGCCGAGCCGGCCAACGAGTCGCGCGCGTCGATCCTGCATGCCCGCACGATGGAGATCTTCGCCGATCGCGGCTTCCTGCCGCGGCTGGGCGAGCTTCCCCGGCTGGGTCCCGGCCACTTCGCTGGCCTGCGCCTTGACCTCGCGGCCGCCGACGAGGAGCACCCGTACGCGGGCCAGTGGGAATGCCTGCAAAATCACCTGGAGGTCACGCTGGAGCGGTACGCCCTTGACCTGGGCGCGCAAATCCGCCGCGGGCACACGGTCACCGGCCTGGCGCAGCCCGCCACCGGCACGCGAGTCAAGGCACGCGGGCCGGACGGCAGGCCGTGCGAGCTCACCGCCGCCTACGTGGTCGGCTGCGATGGCGAGCTCAGCACGGTGCGGCGGCTCGGCCAGTTCAACTTCGCCGGCCGGGATGCCGACAAGGAGATGCTGCGCGCCGACGTGGCCGGCATCGACATCGGCAACCGGCGCCTGCGGCGCTACCCGCGGGGGGTCGCCACCGCCTACCGCCGCCCGGACGGGACTACCCGCCTCATGATCCATCAGTACGGCGAGCGGCTCGGCGACGGCCTCACCTTCGCGCAGGTAGCCGCGGCCTGGGCCGCCGTGACGGGCGAGGACATCAGCCACGGGCGGCCGACCTGGATCAACCGGTTCGGCGACGCCTCCCGGCAGGTCACCGAGTACCAGCGTGGCCGGATACTGCTGGCCGGCGACGCGGCCCACAGCCAGATGCCTGTCGGCGGGCAGGCGCTCAACCTCGGCCTGCAGGACGCCGCCGACCTCGGATGGAAGCTCGCCTACGAGGTCACCGGGCGATCCTGGCCCGGGCTGCTGGCCAGCTACCACGCGCAGCGGCAGCCGGCGGGCGCCCGCACGCTGGCCAGCATCCAGGCGCAGGCGCGCCTGCTGTTCGGCGGCGACGAAGTCTCGCCCCTGCGGGAGGTCTTCGGCGAGCTGCTGGAACTCGACGTGGTCCGCCGTCACCTCGCCCGCACGATCAGCGGCCTCGACGGGCAGGAGCGGCCAGGGCCGCCGCCGCCCCGGCCGCGCCCATCGGTCCCCCTCACATCCGGAAGGTCACCCGTGGACAGACTCACCAACAAGACGGCACTGGTCACCGGCTCCAGTCGCGGCATCGGCCGGGCGACCGCGATCAGCCTGGGCCGCGAGGGAGCGCTGGTCGCCGTGCACTACGCGGCGCGCGAGAGCGCCGCCGACGAGACCGTCACGCTCATCGAGAAAGAAGGCGGCAGCGCCTTCACGGTCCGCGCCGAGCGGCGTCCCCGGCGATGTCCACGAGCTGTTCCTGGGGCTAGAACGCGGCCTCAAGGAGCGGACCGGTGACAGCCGCCTCGACATCCTGGTGAACAACGCGGGCGTGACCACGACCGGCCAGGCTCCCGCCGACCTGACCCCCGAGGAGTTCGACCGCTACTTCGCCGTCAACGCCAAGGCGCCGTACTTCATCGTGCAGCGGGCCCTGGAGGTCATGCCTGAGGGCGGCCGCATCATCAACGTCTCCTCGGGCTCACCCGCGTGGCGAACCCGGACCAGATCGCCTACTCGATGACCAAGGGCGCCATCGAGCAGCTCACCTTCCACCTGGCCCGCGCGCTCGCGCCCCGCGGGATAACGATCAACAGCGTCGCGCCGGGCATCACCAACAACGGCGGCCCGGTCTTCGACATCCCGGAGGCGGTCGAGGCCATGGCCCAGCTGTCCGCCTTCAAGCGGGTTGGCGAGGCCATGGACGTCGCGAGCGTCATCACGTTCCTGGCCACTGACGAGGCCCGCTGGATCACCGGCGCCTTCATCGACGCCACCGGGGGCACCCTGCTCGGCTGACTGGCGGGCAGGTCAGGCACCGCCGCATCCACCCACACCGCGAGAGAGGGAGTCCCATGTCCGCACAGTCCGGGCGCGTCGCCGTGGTCACCGGGGCCAACAAGGGAATCGGGCGCGAGATCGCCCGTCAGCTCGCCGAGCGTGGCTTCCTCGTGTACCTGGGCGCCCGCAGCGAGCAGGACGGCCACGCCGCCGAGGGCGCCCTGCGAGCTGACGGCCTTGAGGTGCGCTTCTTGCACCTCGACGTCACGGACGACACGTCGGTCGCGCTGGCCGCCAAGCGGCTCGCCGACGAGGCCGGGCAGGTGCACGCCCTGGTCAACAACGCTGGCATCGGCAGCCCCGTCCAGCTGCCGAGCCAGACCCCGGCCGAGGAGGTGCGCCGGGTCTACGAGACCAACGTGCTCGGCGTCATCCGGGTGACGAACGCCCTGCTCCCCCTGCTGCGCCGGGCCGACTCGGCCCGCATCGTCAACGTCAGCAGCGTGGTCGGCTCGCTGGCGGCCGCGGCGGCGAACCACGATCCCAGCGGGGTTCACCCTCCCGGGGAGTTCCCGGTCATGCTCGCGTACAGCACCTCCAAGGCGGCGCTCAACGCGGTCACCCTGCAGTACGCCAACGAGCTGCGCGGGACCGGGATCCTCGTCAACGCGGCCTCCCCCGGCTTCGTGGCCACGGACATCAACGGCCACCACGGCGTCCTGCGCCCCGAGCAGGGAGCACGCGTCCCCGTCCTGCTGGCGACGCTCGGCGAAGACGGCCCCACCGCCGTCTTCCTGGGCGAGAACGGCACGTCCCAGGGACAGCCGCTGCCCTGGTGAGCCACGGCAGCGGTCCCTCACGCCTTAAGGCACCCACGATGCCCACCGCATCCGACACCATGTCAGTCATCGAGCGCGGCGACGTCGCCACCGCCGTCGTCGAGATCGTCGCCACCGCCGACGCCGAGCATCAGCACAGCGTGGCCCCCCTGGTCATCAAGCACTGGGAACTGGCCGAGTGGCCGGCGGGCCTGGTCGCCCAGACTCTGTTCACCAGCACTGACGGCAAGACATTGCTCATCTACAGCCAGTGGTCGGCGGCCGCGGAGGCCGCGCAGGCCCTCCGGCGCGCGCACGGCGAGGCCCGGCCCGACTGGCAGGCCCTCGGCATCGAGCCTGGCACGCCCAAGGCCTACCAGCTCTACCGCAGGGTACGGCCCGCGGCGCTGCCCGATCCGCTCCCCGCGGCCGGCTGCCTCCCGGCCGCGTTCTTCGCCATGGACAGCCGCGACGCGGCCCAGGCCTGGGTGGACGGCCTCCTCGACAAGGAAGAGCAAGACGAGGGCGACGAGCGCGCCTACCCGGGAGCGCTCGCCGCGAATTTCCATGTCGCCGACGATGGCGTCTTCCTGCTCTCGGAGTGGGCATCGGAGGCCGAGGCGGTCGCGCACATCAAGGAAGTGATTGAGCCACTGCTCGAGTACATGGGGCAGGCCGAAGCTGGAGCCGGCGCCCGGTACGCATTCCACGCGTCAGTTTCCTGAAGGGAGATTCATGGACAGGCTGCAGGGCAAGACGGCGCTAGTCACCGGGGCTAGCCGGGGAATCGGGCGCGGAATCGCGCTCCGGCTGGCCCGGGAAGGCGCCCTGATTGCCGTCAACTACGCGACTAACGAGAGCGCGGCCAAGGAGACCACCGCCATGATCGAGGAGGCCGGGGGCCGCGCATTCGCCGTCCAGGCCCAGCTCGGCTCGCCCGGCTCGGCCCGCAAGCTCATTGCCGGGGTCGAGTCGGGCCTGGTCAAGCTCACCGGCTCGAATGCGCTGCACATCCTGGTAAACAATGCCGCCGCGACCGGCTTCGCCGGGACTGGGCCCGAGGCGGTCACCGAGGAAATCCTCGATAACTGCTATAACGTCAACGCCAAGGCCCCGTTCTTCCTCATCCAGGAGGCGCTGAAGCTGATCCCGGACGGCGGCCGCGTGATCAACATCACTTCGGGCGTCACGCATTCCACCTTCCCGCCGCAGATCGCGTACGCGATGAGCAAGGGCGCGCTGGAGCAGATCGCCCTGCACATGGCCCCGGTCCTGGCCCCCCGCCGCATCACCATCAACACGGTCGCGCCCGGCCTGACCAACAATGGCGATCCGGTATTCGATGACCCGGCAGCCGTCAAGCAGATGTCAGAGCTGTCGGTCTTCAACCGCGTCGGCGAGGTCGACGAGGTGGCGGACATCGTCGCCTTCGTGGCGTCCGATGACTCCCGCTGGATGACGGGCGCCTTCGTCGACGCGACCGGTGGCTCGCTGCTTCGCTAAGGAGTGCCGCATGCACAGCACAGCCGTGTCGGCCGTGGGGTTCGCCCGGGCCAAGCCGGACAAGGCGAGCGAGCTCGGCGCGTTGCTGGTCTCGCTCGCGCAGCGATCGCGGGCGGAGCCAGGCTGCCTGCACAGCTGGATCCACCGGGACCTGGCCGACCGTGACCTGTTCGTCTTCTACGAGATGTGGGCGTCCGAGCAGGACCTGGCCCGCCACCTCGCGCAGCCGTACATGACGCAGTTCCTGGCCAGCCGGATGGACTACCTGCAGCAGGACCTCGACGTCCGCCAGCTTTCGCTGGCCAGCCCGGACCCCCAGCCCGCCGACCCGGCCGCGATGAACCAGCGGTACCTCGACGCCTACAACGCCCGTGACGTTGACGCCATCATGGCGGTGTACGCGCCCGGCGCCGCCGCGGTCTGGGAGCCGGGAAAGACGGTGAGCGGGCCGGAGCACCGCCGCGCGGTCGAGGAGTTCCTGAAGAAGGAGCCGACGCTGGCGGCGCAGGTACGCGAGAGCTACATCGCGGGGGACATCGCCGCGCTCGTCGTCGACTGGAGCATCGAGGTTCCCCTCGCCCCGGAGATGACCGGCTCCGGCCGGGGATTCGACGTGCTGAGCAAGGACGCGGCGGACCAGTGGCGCTATGTCATCACCAACCCATTCGGGAGCGACTGAAATGAAGATCGAAGGCAGTGTCGCGATCGTCACCGGCGCCGCCAGCGGCATCGGCAAGGCGATCGCCGAGCGACTCCACGACGCCGGAGCCCGCGCGGTTGTGATCGCGGACCTCAACGGCGACGGCGCGCAGGCGGTCGCCGGGGCCATCGGCGACAGCGCGATGGCGGTGCAGGCCGACGTGGCCGATGAGGCGGCCGTGCGGGACCTCGTCGCGCGCACCTGCCGCCGCTTCGGCGAGGTCGACCTGTTCGCCTCCAACGCGGGCCTCACCGTGGCAGGCGGATTCGAGGTACCGGACGACGGGTGGCGGCGCGCGATCGACGTCAACCTCATGGCGCACGTGTACGCCGCCCGCGCCGTGCTCCCGGCGATGCTGGAAAGGGGGCACGGCCACCTGCTGCAGACCATCGCCGCCGCCGGCGTCCTCACCGCGTTCGGGGCAGCCCCCTACACCGTCGCCAAGCACGGCGCCGTCGCGTTCGCCGAGTATATCGCCGTCCACTACGGCGACAGGGGCATCGGCGTCACCTGCCTGTGCACGCAGGCGGTCAACACCCCCATGCTGGCCGCCAGCGTGGCCAACTATGAGGAGCTCGCCGTCTTGAAGTCGCTGTCGGAGGTGCTGGAGCCCGGGCAGGTCGCGGCGGCCGCTCTGGCCGGGGTCGAGGCGAACCGGATGCACGTCTTCACGCACGCGGACTCGATCGGCTCCTTCCGCCGCCGCGCCCAGGATCCCGACAAATGGGTCGCCGAGATGCGCGCGCTGCTGGCCGCCCGCGGCGCCTGACCCGACCCACCCCCATCGAGGGCATCGGAGGCTTGTCATGGCTAAGCACATTCTCGTTACCGCGTTCGACATGAGCACGCCGACCCACCTGGCCCCGGGAACCTGGCGTCATCCCGACAGCCAGGCCCACCGGTACAAGGACCTGAAGTACTGGACCGACCTCGCGCAGACCCTGGAGCGCGGGCTGATCGATGGCCTGTTCATCGCGGACGTCCTCGGGGTGTACGACGTGTACGGCGGCGCGCCCGACGCGGCGCTGCGGGCCGGCGCGCAGGTCCCGGTCAACGACCCCCTGATGGTCGTGTCGGCGATCGCGCACGTAACGCGGCACCTGGGCATCGCGGTCACCGCCTCGACGTCGTTCGAGCACCCGTATACGTTCGCCCGCCGGATGTCGACGCTGGACCACCTCACCGGCGGCCGGGTCGCGTGGAACATCGTGACCTCCTACCTCGACAGCGCTGCCCGCAACATCGGGCTGGCCAGGCAGGCCGGGCACGACGAGCGGTACGACATCGCCGACGAGTACCTGCAAGTCCTGTACAAGTTGTGGGAAGGCTCCTGGGAGGAGGACGCGGTCCAGGGACAGGGCATCTACGCGGATCCCGCGAAGATCCATCCGATCAGCCACCAGGGCCGCTACTTCACGGTCCCTGGGTTCCACCTGTGCGAGCCGTCCCCGCAGCGCACTCCCTTCCTGTTCCAGGCGGGCGCGTCCAGCCGGGGCAAGGACTTCGCCGCGCAGCACGCCGAGGCGGTGTTCGCGGGCGCGCCGGAGGCGGCGATCTTGCGCGCGCAGGTGGACGACCTGCGCGCCCGCGCGGTCGCGGCCGGCCGCGACCCGCACGACATCAAGGTGTTCAGCGGCGCCACGATCATCACCGGCCAGACGCGAGCCGAGGCGACCGCTAAGTACGACCTGTACCGCAGCTATGTGGACCCCGAGGGGATGCTCGCGCTGTTCTCCGGCTGGCTGGGATTCGACCTGTCCCCCTACGGCCTCGACGACCCGCTGCACATCGTCCCCAACAACGCGGTCCAGTCCATCGCCGAGAGCCTCGGCCAGGGCGACTGGACGATACGCGACCTCGTGGACCGGCTCGCGCTCGGCCACGCCCCGGTGATCGTCGGGTCGCCGGCCACGGTGGCCGACGAGATCCAGCAGTGGATCGAGGAGACCGGCGCGGACGGCATCAACCTCGGCCACGTGGTCACGCCGACGTCCTTCGAGGACTTCGTCGACCTGATCGTCCCCGAGCTGCAGCGCCGGGACGCCTACAAGAAGGAGTATGCCGACGGCACGCTCCGCCGTAAGTTCTCGGCTCACGGGGATCGCCTGGCGCCCACCCATCCAGGCACCCGGTACAGCCGCCAGCACTCGCCCGCCTGACTCCCCGTCAGCGTCCCCCTCAAGGAGATGCGATGAGCTTCATCAACGCGACAGAACGCTACTTCACGCTGTTCAACATCTTCCACACGGACGGGCCGGACGCGCAGGAGCGGCTGTTCGACCAGTGGCGCAGCCTGCCCCCGGCGCACACCCAGGCCGGCCTCATCGCCGGCAACTTCCACAAGAGCCTCGACGGCAAGTCGGTCATCAACTACGCGCAGTGGAAGAGCAAGGAGGCGTACGACGCCTTCATCGGCGAGAACGCGACCCAGCACCGCCTGAGCGAAGCCCTCACGTACTCCCGGATGGAAAGCTTCCCGTGCGAGGTGGTCGCCACGTCCGACCCCGGTCCTGAGCTGTCCCTCGACAGCCCGTGGTTCACCGTGCTGGTGCTCGTCACCACGACCCGTGAGCACTTCCCGGCGGTGCTCAGGGAGATGACCAGCGACGATCCTCACCTGGCGCGGACGCCGGGGTACGTCTCCCACGCCGTGCACGGGGGACTTTCCGGTGAGCACGTGATCAAGTACGCGCAGTGGCGCAGTCCCGAGAGCTTCGACGCCTTCGCCAGCCGGCCGCGGTCCCCCTCCCTGGTGGACTCCGTGGCCACCGCCGAGCTGTACTTCAGCCGGCTGGAATACATCCGCGGCCTGTCATGAGCGCGGTGCGGATATGGCCAGGCGGGGAGGACGTCAGGCACGCGGCGGACGCCGCCCGCCGCGACGCGGCCGGGTCCGATGCCACCGGACGGGTCGCGCCGCAGACGGTGGAAGCGCTGACCGCGGCCGGGTTCCCGCGCTGCTTCGTGCCCGAGCGGTGGGGCGGGGCGGGTGCCACCTTCGACGCGGTGACGAAGGCGGTGGCCACCGTGGGCGAAGGATGCGCGTCCGCCGCCTGGATCGCCTCGCTGTGGGCTTACAACGGGCGTTTCTGCGGCTACCTGCCGGACGAGGGCCAGAAGGAGGTCTGGGCTGACGGCGCGGACACGCGGCTGGTCAGCTCCATGGTCGCGGCCGGGGTGGAGGTGAAACCGGTGGCCGGTGGCTGGGACCTGTCGGGCTCTTGGCTCTACGTCAGCGGCGTGGAATTCGCTGACTGGGCGCTGGTGAGCTCGGCCCTGCCGCGGCCCGGCGACCGGTCCATCCGGGTGTTCGCCGTCCCCCGGGACTCCTTCAGCTTCAAGGACACCTGGTCGAGCGTCGGCATGCGGGCTACCGGGAGCCACACCCTGGTCGTGGACAAGGCCTTCATCCCGGAGTACCGGACGTTCGTCTGGGACGACATGTGCCAGGGAAACGCGCCGGCCAGCGCGGCCCGGCCCGCCTCGGCGCCGCTGTTCGCGGTGAACGGGCTGACCTTCGCCGCGCCGGCCCTCGGGGCTTCCCGTGGCGCCCTGCGCCTGGTTGAGCGCTACCTCGCGGACCGGCCAGGCGCCGCCCGGGCTGCCGCGCGAGACATGAGCGAGGTGGCGTTCGCGCGCGCCGCGGGCGAGATCGACGCGGCCGGCCTGCTGCTGGCGCGGATCGCGGCCGCGGCGGACCAGGGCCGGCGCGATGAGGGCCTGACCGAGCGCAGCCATCGGGACGCCACCCTCGCGGTGGAGATCCTGGTCGGCGCGGTCGACCGCCTCCTGCCGGTAACCGGGACCAGGGGGCTGGCCGCCACTCACGGGCTGCAGCGCATCTGGCGCGATGTCCACGCGGCATCCTCGCACGCCGCGCTGCAATTCGGACCGGCCGCGCTCGGCTACACGCGCGCCGTGCTCGCCGGCCGGCTGCCCGAGCGGGAGGAGTGACCGTGCTATCGATGACCGCGCCCGGCCAGGGCGCGCAGGCTCCCGGGTTCCTGGCACCCTGGCTAGAGCTGCCCGGGGCCGCGGAGCGGCTGTCCCACTGGTCGGAGCTGGCCGGGATCGACCTCATCCGCATGGGAACGACAGCGGATGCCGGCCAGATCACCGATACGGCGGTGGCGCAGCCCCTGCTGGTGGCGGCCGCGCTGCTGGCGACCGAGCACCTGGCGAAACCCGGCGTGGTCGCCGGGCACAGCGTGGGCGAGCTCGCCGCGGGCGCGCTCGCGGGCGTCGTCAGCAGCGACGAGGCGATCCGGCTGGCCGGGGTGCGCGGACGGGCGATGGCGCAGGCCGCGCAGGCGGAACCGACGGGCATGATCGCCGTGCTGGGCGGCGACCGGGATGCCGTCGCGGCGGCCATCGCCCGCCACGGCCTGACGGCCGCCAACGTCAACGCCGCCGACCAGATCGTGGCGGGCGGCACCCGGGCCCAGCTGGAGGGGCTCGAGGCCAGCCCGCCGCCGGGCGCCAGGCTGCGCCGGCTGCGGGTCGCGGGCGCCTTCCACACGGCCCACATGGCGCCGGCCCTCGCCGCGCTGGCGGCCGCGACGGCGCGGACGGCCGCCCGGGATCCCGGGCTCACGCTGCTGTCCAGCGGCGACGGGGGCGTCATCACCCGGGGCCAGGACTGGCTTGAGCGCATTGTCGCCCAGGTGGCCGCGCCCGTCCGCTGGGACCGGTGCATGGACACCATGGCGGGCCTGGGCGTAACGGGCATGGTGGAGCTGCCGCCCGCTGGCGTCCTCACTGGCCTGGCCAAGCGGGCATGGCCCGGCGTTCGCTGCGTCGCCCTCAAGGTGCCGGAGCAGCTTGCGGCGGCCCGTGAGCTGCTGGCTGAGGCGGCAGGCGCAAGGCAGCGCGTGCCGTGAGAATGGAGGCTGTCTGGTGACCGCGGAAGAAGCGGCGCGCTCGGCCGGCCGCCCAGGCTGGACGCTCGCCCTGGCCTCACTCGGCGTGTTCATGACCTCGCTCGACACGCTGGTGGTGACTAACACCCTGCCGGTGCTGCGGACCAGCTTCGGCGCGGGCCTGGGCGACCTGGAATGGACCTTGAACGCCTATAACCTCGCCTTCGCCTGCCTGCTGCTAACCGGCGCCGTCCTCGGTGACCGGTTCGGGCGCAAGACGATGTACTGCATCGGGCTGGCCCTCTTCACCGTCGCCTCGGCCGCCGCCGCGCTGTCCCCCACCATCGGCGCCTTGATCGCGGCGCGCGCGGTGCAAGGCGCCGGGGCCGCCGTCGTGATGCCGATGACGCTCACGCTGATCAGCGAGGCCTTCCCGGCGGAGAAGCGGGGCGCGGCCATCGGTCTGTGGGGTGGCATCTCTGGCCTGGCGGTAGCGGCCGCACCGGTCGTCGGCGGGGCCGTGACCGAGGGCATCAGCTGGCACTGGATCTTCTGGCTCAACGTCCCGGCCGGGGCCGTGCTGATCCCGCTTTCGATGAGCAGGCTCACAGAAAGCCATGGCCCCCGATCCCGGCTTGACCTGCCCGGGCTCGCGCTGGCGGGGGCGGGACTGCTCGCCGTCACGTGGGGCTTCGTGCGGGCCGCCAGCATCGGCTGGCGGGCGGCTGAGGTGATCGCCGCGCTGGTCGCCGGCGTGGTGCTGCTGGCCGCGTTCGGCGCCTGGGAACGGCGCGCCGCCGCCCCCCTGCTGGCCTGGTCCCTGTTCCGCAGCCGCGGCTTCAACGCCGCCAACGCCGTCAGCTTCTGCATGTACGTCACCTTGTTCGGCGTGGGCTTCCTGGCCACCCAGTTCCTGCAGACCGCGCTGGGATACTCCCCGCTGGCGGCCGGGCTGCGCCTGCTGCCCTGGACCGGAGCCCCGCTGGTTGTCGCCCCGCTGGCCGGGCGGCTGGCCGACCGCTACGGCAACCGCCCGTTCATGGCCCTGGGCCTAGCCCTGCACGGGACAGGGCTGGTGTGGATCGCCGCCATCGCCAGGGTCGGCATGGGCTACGGCCAGCTGGCCGCCGGGCTGGCCCTGGCGGGAATCGGGATCTCGCTGTGCTTCCCCACCGTCGCCAACGCCGCCCTGGGCTCGGTCCCCCCCGGGGAGGCGGGCATCGCCTCGGGGACCAACAGCTCGGTCCGGGAAATCGGCGGCGTCTTCGGCATCGCCCTGCTGGGCACCATCCTCGCCCGCCCGGGCATGTATAGCTCCCCGCCCATTTTCATCGACGGCTTCAACGCCGCGGTCCGGGTCGCGGCGGTCTTCTGCGCGGCAGGCATCCTCGCCGCCATGTTCTCCCCCGGCCGCTCGCTGGCCCCCGGCCATGCGCGTCCGCAGCAGGCGCCGGGCGACGGCTGAGAAGTCAGACGACGCGCAGCGTGCGGAGCTGGCCCTGCTGGCGCAGCTCGCCGGCCGCCTGGGCGGTCGGCTGGTCGGCGGGCAGGTAGATGGCCAGCTGCTGCTCGTCCGGGGCGGGCAGCTCGAAGGTCTCCCGGTTCCACGTCAGCTCGTGGGCAACGCAAGGGTGATGCATCCGCAGCGGGCGGCGCGGCGGGGGAAGGTGCTGGTCCAGCCGGCTGGTGAACTCAGGGCCGGCGAGGGGGGCCAGCTCGGCCTTGAACCATTCGGAGCTGGCCACGGACGGCCCCAGCCACAGGTTGAACGCCTGCTCGTCGGCGACCTGGTCCCAGTCGGGGAAGGTCTGGCGGGCACGCGGGTCGGTGAAGACGTAGCGCGTCAGGTTGGCTGCCTGGTCGTCGAGCAGCCCGCTGGCGCCCATCACCGCCTGGAATCCGCTGGTGCAGGCGAGCAGGTCACCGAGCCGGTTGGTGATCAGGGCGGCCGCGCCGTCCAGCAGGCGGAGGGCCTGCAGCACCTCGGGGCGCACCTGCCGCCGGGGCGGTTCGCGGCGATGAGGTCCCGCGCAGGCCCCGCCGCTGATCTTGGCGAGGTAGGCCAGGTGACGGCGCTCGGGGATGTCGAGGCAGAGGGCATCGGCGATGGCGTTGACGATCGAGTCCGACGGGTTGCGGTCGCGCCCCTGCTCGATCCTCGTCAGGTACTCAACGCTGATCCCGGCGCGGGAAGCGAGCTCGGTTCGCCGCAGTCCGGGCGCCCGGCGCCGCCGCTGGGACGTGATCCCCAGGTCCTCAGGCCGGGTGCGGTCACGCTTAGCGCGGATGAACTCTCCCATGGGCGTGCCCATGTTCCTGAGTGTACCGCCGGATGCGGGGCGTGAGGGTGGCCCTGCGGGGGCCAGCCTGATTCCGGCCTGTCTACCCGCCCCCAGGCCGTCGATAGTTGACTGCATGGACACCGATCAGACCAAGCTAGTCATCATCGTCGGCAGCGTCCGTGAAGGACGGTTCGGGCCCACGGTCGCGTCCTGGGTGGCCGACCGGGCCCGCGAGCACGGCGGGTTCGATGTCACCGTCGTCGACCTGGCCGAAGCCGACATCCCGCTCTCGCTGCCGGCCGCCCCGCCGAAGTTCGCCGGGGACAGCTACCCGCGGCCCGAGGGCATGAAGCCCGTCACCGCCGCCCTGGACGCGGCGGAGGCGTTCATCATCGTGACGCCCGAGTACAACCACAGCTACCCCGCGTCGATGAAGGCGCTCATCGACTGGCACTTCACCCAGTGGACCGCGAAGCCGGTGGCGTTCGTCAGCTACGGCGGCGTGGCCGGCGGCCGTCACGCCGTCTTGCACCTGGAGAACGTCCTCACCGAGCTGCACGCGGTCACCATCAGGGACGGGCTGTCGTTCGCGAACTACTTCACCGGCTGGCAAGACGGCAGCCCGCTTGACGAGCAGGCCCCGGGGTACGCCAAGACCCTGCTGATCCAGCTGGACTGGTGGGCGCGCGCGCTGCGCGCGGCCCGGGCGGCGGCACCCTACCCGGGCGGGGCTTGAGCTGGCCACCGCATATGCGCAAGGAAAGGAAGGCCATGGTGCCCGGGCAGGAAGTCACCTTCGGGTTCGGCGCGCACAGCGGCATCACCGAGGTGCCGCAGCTGCTCCGGCTGGCCCAGCAGGCCGACCGGGACGGGCTTGACCTCTTCTCGCTATCGGATCATCCCTACATCGGCGGGCGCCTGGAGGCCTACGCGGCCATCGGGTTCGTCCTGGGGCGGACGCAGCGCCTGGCGGGCTTCGCCAACGTGTCCAACGTGCCACTACGGCCCGCGGCCATGCTGGCGAGGATGGTCACGTCGTTGTCGGCACTGTCGGACGGCCGCGTCGTGCTCGGCATGGGCGCGGGCGGGCTGTGGGACCGGATCAGCGACATGGGCGTCGCGCGGCTGCCTCCAGGCGAGGCCGTCGACGCCTTCGAGGAGGCGATCGTCTTGGTCAAGAAGCTGTGCGGCGGCGGCCCGCCGGTCACCTACGCCGGGCGCCACTACCAGGTGAACCAGATCGACCCGGCTCCGGTGGCCGCCCCGGCCGTGTGGACCGGGTCGGTGGGCCGAAGTCCCTGGCCGCCACCGGCCGGGTGGCCGACGGCTGGATCCCGGGCCACGCGGCGGACTGGCTGAGCCAGCGGTACCACAGTTCCCGGCCGGTCATCGACGCGGCGGCGGAAGCGGCGGGGCGCGATCCGAGCGAGGTCCGCACCATCTACAACTTGCCCGGCCAGATCACCAGCCGGCCGCTGGCCGCCACCCGCGACCGTGACGCCCGCTGGACCGGCGGCTCCCCCGACCAGTGGGCACAGGAACTGGCCGGCGCCGTTCTCGAGCACGGCGCGGGCGGCTTCATGCTCTTCTCCCCCGCAGGCGGCACGCCCGACGATGTCTCCCTCGCCCGCTGGGGGCAGGAGGTCGTTCCGGCCGTGCGCGAGGCGATCGCGAAGGAAAGGGCCTAACCGCGCAACCCCCGGTCCCGCCGGGTCGCTGGCAGCGCCAGCGACCCGGCGGGACCTTTCTGCGTGGCTACCGCGGCATCGAATGCCCTGGAAGCCGACCGGATCTAACATCGCCCTGACACGCGCCTTGAACAACGTGAAGAAAGCTGGGGACGCCTTAGTAATCTGGATATCCTTCCACAAATTCAGCGCTTGATATCGGCGCGGCCGCCGAAGAAGATAGGTATCAGGATCCGGTGCTTTGCGGCTGAATCGCCCGCCCGATCCAGTGACCTTGCCGATCCAATGATCCGGCGACTGCCGCCGAAGCCCAAGGGAAATCGCTATGGCTGCTAGTGAATTCACTCTCGACGACCTCCGGCGCATACTGCGCGCGGCGGCTGGCGCGGACGAGTCCGTCGACCTCGACGGTAACATCCTCGATACCGACTTCCAGTCGCTGAGCTACGAGTCGCTCGCGCTGCTGGAGACCTGCAGTCGCATCGAGCGCGAGTACGGCATCATCCTCGACGAGGATGTGCTGAGCATCGATCTCACCCCCCGCGCGCTCATCGAGGCCGTCAACGACCGCCTGTCGTCCGCCGTCTGATGGGCGTGTCCTTCGTGAGGCCGCCCTTGGCGGCCGAGGGGCCGGGCCTCATCGCCAGCGGGCGGGTGCGGCCCGTCCGGCTGGACGCGGCGGGGATTACGCTGTCGGCGCTCATCGGCGAGCCGGAGCGGACGCCACCGCGGGCCACGGTAGTCGCACTGCACGGGGCCGGCATGAGCGCGGGCTACTTTCACGGGCAAGCCCACCCGGACCAGTCCCTGGCCGCCCTGAGCATGCAACTGGGCTTCACGCTGCTAGCGGTTGACCGGCCCGGCTACGGCGCCTCCGCCGCCACCGTGCCGCACGGCCAGCCGCTCGGGGAGCAGGCAACGGCGCTGCACGCGGCGCTCGCGTCGTTCTCCCGGAGCTACCCGGCGGGCGGGGGGTTCTTCCTGCTGGGCCACTCCTATGGCGGGAAGCTCGCGCTGACCATGGCCGCCGAGGATCCCGGCGGTGGCCTGATCGGGCTGGACATCTCGGGCTGCGGGCAGCGGTACGCGATGCCGGGCGCCCCCCAGGAGGCGGGCACGGCCGGCTGTGGCGGCTGGCGCCGGAACTGGGGGGCGCTACGGTGCTACCCCCCGGGGACCTTCCAGCTCAGCGAGTCGGTCGTCGCCCCGGTGCCGGCCCGGGAACGCGAGGACGCGTTGTGCTGGCCCGACCGGTTCGCCGGGGTCGCGGCCCGCGTCCGGGCGCCGGTCCGGTTCACCTTCGCCGAGCACGAGTCATGGTGGCGGCACGACGCGAGCGCAGTCGCTGACCTCGTGGCCCCGTTCACCTCCTGCCCCCGGGTCCTTGTCGACCGGCTGCCCGGCAGTGGCCACAACGTCAGCCTGGGCTGGACCGCCCGCGCTTACCACCTGAGGGCACTGGGATTCCTCGAGGAATGCCTGGCAGCGGAGAAGTATGCCGGATAGCCGGCGCCGCGCGGCATTCGGCGGCTAGCAGGATTTCGCATCAGATCACGGGAGAGGACAGAAATGCCAGCTCAGCAGCAAAAGCGCGTCGCCCTGGTCACCGGGGCCACCAGCGGAATCGGATTGGCGGTGGCCCGGCTGCTCGCCCAGCAGAACCACCAGGTGTTCATCGGCGCGCGCAGCGCCGACAATGTCGCCGCGACGGTCAAGGAACTGCAGGCCGAGGGCCTAGAGGTCGAGGGCACCACCGTCGATGTCCGCTCGGAGGACAGCGTCCGGGCCTTCGTCCGGGCCGCCGCGGACCGCTTCGCTCCCATCGACGTCCTGGTCAACAATGCCGGGCGCAGCGGCGGGGGCGTCACCGCCGACCTAGACGACGAACTGTGGGATGACGTCATCCAGACCAACCTCACCAGCGTCTTCCGCGTGACCCGCGAGGTGCTCACCGCCGGCGGGCTGCGGCACAAGAACTGGGGGCGCATCATCAACATCGCCTCCACCGCGGGCAAGCAGGGCGTCGTTCTCGGCGCGCCCTACTCGGCCTCCAAGCACGGCGTGGTCGGGTTCACCAAGGCGCTCGGCAACGAGCTGGCCCCCACGGGCATCACGGTCAACGCGGTCTGCCCGGGCTACGTGGAGACACCCATGGCGCAGCGCGTCCGGCAGGGCTATGCCGCCGCCTACGGCACCTCCGAGGAAGACATCCTCGCGCGGTTCCAGGCCAAGATTCCGCTCGGCCGCTACTCCACCCCGCAGGAGGTGGCCAGCTTCGTCGGCTACCTGGCCTCCGACGCCGCGGCTTCCATCACCGCGCAGGCGCTCAACGTCTGCGGCGGGCTGGGCAACTTCTGACGATCCGGAGGAGCACGCCATGACCATCCGCGAGGTCGAGCACAGCATCACCGTGGCGGCCCCGGCGCAGACCGTGTTCGGGCTGATCGCCGAGGTGGAGAACTGGCCGCGGATCTTCCCGCCCACCATCCACGTGGAGCACGTGGAGCGCGGCGACAAGGAGGAGCGGATCCGGATCTGGGCCACCGCCAACGGGGAGGCCAAGAACTGGACGTCGCGCCGCGTCCTCGATCCGGGGAACATGCGAATCAACTTCCGCCAGGAGGTATCCACTCCGCCGGTGGCCGCGATGGGCGGTGCCTGGGTCATCGAGCCTGTCTCCGCCGCGCGGTCGCGGATCCGGCTACTTCACGACTACCGGGCAGTCGATGACGACCCCGCGAGCCTGCAGTGGATCGATGACGCGGTGGACCGCAACTCCCGCTCCGAGCTGGCCGCCCTGCGCGCCAACGTGGAGCTGGCCGTCGAGACGGCCGAGGTCACCTTCTCGTTCGAGGACACCGTGGCGATCGACGGGGCAGCCAAGGACGTCTACGACTTCATCAACGAGGCCGACCAGTGGGCGCAGCGGCTGCCGCACGTCGCCGTGGTCCGCCTGCAGGAGGACACCCCGGGCCTGCAGACGCTGGAGATGGATACCCGGGCCAAGGACGGCTCGGTGCACACCACCAAGTCCTACCGGGTCACCTTCCCGTACCACAAGATCGTCTACAAGCAGGTGACGCTGCCGGCGCTCATGACGCTGCACACCGGCTGCTGGACGTTCACCGACGCTGACGGCGGCGTCACCGCGTCCTCGCAGCACACCGTGGTGCTCAACATCGCGAACATCCCCCGGATCCTCGGCCCGGGCGCCGCCGCCGCCGACGCCCGGGCCTACGTGCACGACGCGCTCAGCGCCAACAGCCGGGCGACCCTCGAGCACGCCAAGGCCTATGCCGAGGCAAGGGACCGCTGACCCCACCCGACCGGAAAAGGAGTGATGCCCGGTGACCGCCACCACCTTCCCGCCCGGCATAGCGGAACGGCTCGGCCGGCTGCAGCAGGTCAAAGAGCTGGTCCAGGAAGGGCCAGACCCCGAGGCCACCGAGCGGCAGCACGCGAAGGGCAAGCTGACCGCCCGTGAGCGCATCGCGCTCCTGCTCGACAAGGAGAGCTTCACCGAGGTGGAGCCGCTGCGCCGGCACCGGGCGACCGGCTTCGGCCTGGAGCGCAAGCGTCCTTACACCGACGGGGTGGTCACCGGGTGGGGAACGGTTGATGGCCGGACGGTCTTCGTCTATGCCCATGACTTCCGGATCTTCGGGGGCGCCCTGGGGGAAGCCCACGCGCAGAAGATCCACAAGGTCATGGACATGGCGATCGCGGCCGGCGCCCCGCTCGTCAGCCTCAACGACGGCGCCGGCGCGCGAATCCAGGAAGGCGTGAGCGCGCTGGCCGGCTACGGCGGCATCTTCCAGCGCAACATTCGGGCCTCCGGGGTCATCCCTCAGATAAGCGTCATGCTCGGGCCCTGCGCGGGCGGGGCGGCCTACTCTCCGGCGCTGACCGACTTCGTGTTCATGGTCCGGGACACGTCGCAGATGTTCGTCACCGGGCCCGACGTCGTCCTCGCCGTCACGGGCGAGAGGATCAGCCATGATGACCTGGGCGGTGCCGATGCCCACGCGGGCGTCTCGGGAGTCTGCCACTTCGTCTATGACGACGAGGAGACCTGCCTGGAGGATGTCCGTTACCTGCTGTCGCTGCTGCCCTCCAACAACCGCCAGCTGCCGCCGATGGCACCCGCCCAAGACCCGGCGAACCGGCCCGGCGAGGCCCTGCTGGACCTGGTCCCGGCGGACGGCAGCCGCTCCTACGACATCCGCGCGGTGATCGAGGAGGTCGTCGATAACGGCGAGTACCTCGAGGTGCACGCCGACTGGGCCCGCAACATCGTGTGCGCGCTGGCCCGCCTGGACGGCCACGTGGTCGGGATCGTCGCCAACCAGCCCGCTGTCCTGGCCGGCGTCCTGGATATCCAGGCCAGCGAGAAGGGCGCGCGCTTCGTTCAGTTCTGCGACTCGTTCAGCATCCCGCTCATCACGCTGGTCGACGTGCCTGGCTTCCTGCCGGGCGTCGGCCAAGAGCATGGAGGCATCATCCGGCACGGCGCGAAGCTGCTGTACGCGTACTGCAACGCTACCGTCCCGCGGATCTCGGTGATCTTGCGGAAGGCGTACGGGGGCGCGTACATCGTGATGGACTCGCGCTCCATCGGCGCGGACCTCAGCTATGCCTGGCCGACCAACGAGATCGCCGTGATGGGCGCCGAGGGCGCCGCCAACGTGGTCTTCCGCCGGGAGATCGCCGCCGCGCGGGACCCGGAGGAAATGCGCCGCCAGAAGATCGAGGAATACCGCGCCGAACTGGTCCACCCCTACTATGCCGCCGAACGCGGCCTCGTCGATGACGTCATCGACCCCCGCGAGACCCGCTCCACGCTGTGCCGGGCGCTGGCGATGCTGTCGGCCAAGCACGCTGACCTGCCGCGCCGCAAGCACGGCAACCCGCCGCAGTGATGCGCCGATGGACGCCGATACTCCCTGCACGCTGCGGGTGGTCAAGGGGCTCCGAGCGCGGAGGAGCTAGCCGCCGTCGTCATCGTCTTGCTCGCCACGGCCGCGCGTCCGGGAGATGAGGGCGCCGGCCGCCAGCGGCCCCGGGCCCCGTGGAACCGGCTCGAGCGCTCCGCCAGCTTCGACGGCCCCCGGACGTGGCAGTCCCTCCGGCTGGCGTCGCGATGACGGCGGACCGATGGGACGCACGACGCTGGTTCCTGCTGATCGCGTTGTCTGGCAACATGCTGCTCGACGCCATCGAGGTGTCAGTCGTGCTGATCGCGCTGCCCGTGATCGGCCGCCGGTTCGGCCTCACCCCGTGGGGCGTCCAGTGGCTGATGAGCGGGTTCGCCCTCGGCTTCGCGACGCTGCTGCTGCTCGGCCCGCGCATCAGCGCCCGGGCGGGACGGCGGCGCGCTTACCTGGGCGCCATGGCGCTATTCGGCCTGGCCTCGGTCGCGGGCGGGCTGAGTGACAGCCTGCTGCCGCTCGTCGTCGCCCGCGTCGTCAAGGGCGGCTGCGCCGCCCTCACGGCCCCGGCCGGGCTGGCGATCATCAACGAGGCCTTCCCGGAAGGCCCGCGACGACGGCGAGCCGTGTCGGTCTACTCGCTCTTCGGGGCCGCGGGCTTCACCGCCGGGTTGCTCCTCGCCGGGCTGCTGGTCGAGGTGAGCTGGCGGTGGATCTTTTTCTTCCCTGCTCCCGTAGCGCTGGTGCTGCTGCTGATCGCGCTGCGCGCCCTGCCCCCGGACCCGCCCGCGGGCCGGGCGCGGGGGCCGCGCCTGGTGCTGCTGCGGGACAGCTCGCTGCTGCGCTGCGCGCTGAGCGCCTGCACACTTAACGGCACCTATCAGAGCCTCATGGTCCTGATGGTCTTCCGGGCACAAGGAGCGCTTGGCTGGGACCCGTGGCGGACCGCGCTGGCGCTGCTGCCCGCATGCGTTCCCCTCGCGGTGACCGTGCCCTTCGCGGGCCGGCTCATCGCCCGCTACGGAAGCCTCCGGCTCATCACGCTCGGCGCGTTCCTGCCGCTCCTCGGCTACGCGTTCTACCTCGCCCGCCTCAACGGCGCCAGCCCGTACGTGCTCGGCATGCTGCCGGCCATGCTCGCGGTCGAGGGCGGCTTTTGCTGCGGGTTCGCCGCACTCAACATGAGTGCCGTCGCCACGGTCGCCGCCAGGGACCGCGGGGCGGCGATCTCGCTGTACCAGGCCTGCGTGCAGCTAGGAGCCGGAGTGCTGGTGCCGCTCGTCGCGCTGCTGCTGACCCGCGCCCACAGCGCTCGCCCGTCACTCGTCGTCATCACGGTGGTCGCGGCCGTCGGGCTGGCGGCCTCCTTCGTCGTCACCCGGCCCGAGAAAAGGGACCTCGTCATCGCGCCAACGCGTGATGACGAGTCTTCGCCGAGATTCCAGCAAGGAGACTCCAGGAAATGACTGTTCAATCACCTGAGCCGCCCGTCAACCCAGGCCCGATCATGGGCCTGATGAGCGGGTACTGGCAGGTAAAGATCCTGCTGGCCGCAATCGAGCTTGGTGTCTTCACCGAGCTGGCGGGCCAGCCGGCCACCGCCAGCGAGCTCGCCGGGTGCCTTGGCCTCGTCCAGCCTGGCACGCATGACTTCCTCGCCGGGCTCAGCCACCTGGGCCTGCTGCAGCAGGCCAACGGCGCGTTCGCCAACTCCCCGATCGCAGACCGCTACCTGGTCCGAGGGCGTCCGGAGTACCTCGGAGGCTACCTCGACTTCTGCGAGCGGGAGCTGAATCCCGCATGGGACGGCCTCGCCGAGACGCTGCGCACGGGCAAGCCGCGCAACCCCGCCGCGATCAACGGCAACCCGTACGACACCCTGTATCAGGATGCCGACGCCACCGACGGGTTCCTCGACAGCATGGACCTGCTGAATACGCCAATCGGCCTGGCGATGAGCCGGTTCGACTGGGAGCCTTACACGTCGTTCGTGGACGTCGGCGGCGCCCGCGGCAACTTCGCGCACCAGGTGGTGTCGGTCAATCCCCATCTCACCGGCGCGGTCTTCGACTTGCCGCCGCTGGAATCCGCCTTCCGGCGGCACATGAGCAGGCTCGGCGGCGCTGCCTCGTCGATCACCTTCCATGGTGGCGACTTCTTCAAGGACAAGCTGCCCGAGGCTGATGTCCTCGTCTTCGGCCACGTGCTGCACAACTGGAGCGCGGCCGACCGGGTCAGGCTGCTGAAGAACGCGTTCGATTCGGTCCGGCCCGGCGGAGCGGTCTTCGTCTACGACCCGATGTCGGACGGGGACCAGCCGGGGATGTACGCGGTGCTCGCGGGCCTGGCGATGCTCGTCTGGTCTCGTGGCGGGCACGAGTACTCCGTGCAGGAGCTGCACGGCTGGCTGCGGGAGGCCGGCTTCCGGCCGGAAACCGCACAGGTACCCGACCTGCACGATGACGTCCTGGTCATCGGGCACAAGGACCGTTGACCCCGGCCGACCGGCGCCAGCTTGACGCATTAGGAAGGAAACGTCATGTCCGAGGAGAGGCTGCGGCTAACGGTGATCATCGGCTCGGCCCGCGAGGGCCGGTCTGGCCTGGCGGTCGCCCGCTGGTTCACCGACGAGGCCACGTCCTTCGCCCAGTTTGATGTCGACGTCCTCGACCTTGCGATGGTCGAGCTGCCGCTGACGCTCACCAGGAAGTCGACGCCTGAGTCGGCCGTGATGCACGCCGAGGTCAGCGGCCGGCTGGAGACCGCCGACGCGTTCGTCGTCATCACGCCGGAATACAATCACAGCTTCACCGCGCCGTTGAAGAACCTGATCGACTGGCATCCCACGCAATGGCAGGCCAAGCCGGTGGCCTTCGTGTCCTACGGCGGCCTGTCCGGCGGGCTGCGGGCGGTCGAGCAGCTTCGCCAGGTATTCGCGGAGCTGCATGCGACCACGATCCGCGACACGGTCAGCTTTCACGCGGTATGGGATCAGATTGATCAGGATGGCAAGCTGCGGACCTCCGAGGCCGCCGTCCCGGCCAAGGTAATGCTGGAGAAGCTCATGTGGTGGGCCGCGGCGCTGCGGGACGCGCGCTCGGTGCGTCCCTTCTCAGCCTGAGGCCCGGCCCGCGGGCCGGGCCTGCGGCTGGGCTTCGCCGGCTCGGGCTCTCACCACGATTGCCCGAGCCGGAACCCGACTCCGCGTACCGTGACGATCCAGTCGCTGTTGCCGAGCTTGCTCCGAAGGCTACTGACGTGGGTGTCCAGCGTTCGCCGGGACCAGGTGTTCTCCCAGACAAGCGCCATGATCTGCTTGCGCGGGATCACGTTGCCAGCCTGCGAGGCGAGCAGGTGCAGTAGCTCGAATTCCTTGCGGGTCAGGTCCACGTTCCGGCCGTCCACCGCCACCTCACGCGACGTCGCGTCGATCAGTAGCGGACCGTGGACAATGACATCGGCAGCCTTTGGCTGCGGCCTCATACGCCGCATGACGGCCTCGATCCGGGCCATGAGCTCGCGGAAGCCGTACGGCTTGACCAGGTAGTCGTCCGCGCCAGCCTGGAGGCCAAGCACCCGGTCCAGCTCGCTTCCCCGCCCGGTGACGGCGATCACCGGGGTGTCGTCAATGGCCCGGATCCTCCGGCAGACTTCCAGCCCGTCCAGGTCAGGAAGATCGAAGTTGATCAGTACCAGATCGGCGTCATCATACGCCTGGAGAGCTTCCCCGCCGCTGCTTACCCTGCTGACCTCGTGCCCGTGCCGTCGTAGGTCACGCGCTAGCGCCTCGGCATCGCCGCAGTGACTCTCGACGACGAGCACACGCCAGCTGCACGACTGCGGCGCAATGGCGCGCAGGACCCTGGTCCCCGGCCCTGCCTCGAATGTTTCAGTCATGCCTCATCCTGCCCAGGATTGCGAATGATTCACTCACGATCGTCCCACTTGATTGACGATGAACCCGCCAAGGATCCAGAACGAGTTAGCGCGTAACCGCGAATTAAAACTGGCGTAATGGATTCAATAGGATTGTTTCGTTGCAGGTCGGCAGGCACAGTATTTTCCCGCTGGATCCTTTCTGTTTGGATGGAACCCTTGGCCCCGCGCGGCCAGCTCCTAAACACCCACCCTAACAGCCTCGCCAAAGAAGTGTCAACCTTAAACACACGGCATGATGATAACCGTGATGATAATGTTGTGCCTGTTACTCCGCGACACGTTCGTGGGACGAACTATGTTGATATTCCATCGCCGGGAACTGCAATAAGAAACGCCTGCTCAGACGCAGGCCAGGCCCGGCATCATGGGCCATTGCCGTGCCAGCCTTCCCGGGAATGCCCGGTGGCTGGCCCTGCCCAGGCTAGCCCTGGCAGGGCCAGCCTAATCGCGGCCTTGCCCGTGCCGCCGCCTCGGGTAAGGATGGAGGCCATGAGCGAACGGACCCGCGATGGGTAAGGCAACCGGATTCGACCATGTCGCCACCGTCACCCCGGACCTTGACCGCATCGTCGCCTTCTACGAGCGCGTCTTCACCGCCCAGGTCACTTTTGCCGTGCCCGCCACGGACGACCATCCGCGCATGGTTATCCTCGACCTTGGCGGAAGCGCGCTCAACATCATCGAGCAGCCGGCGGAAACGATCGTCGGAGACCGCACCCAGCCGGGAAGCCGCGGCCCCATCGACCACTACGGCATCGGCGTCGCCACCCTCTCCGATCTCCACGCGATACGCGAGCAGCTGATCGCCGCGGACGCCGACGCTGGCCACGTCCAGCGACTCGGCGACACGTGGTCCTTGTTCTTCCGGGACCCCGACGGCATGGAGCTAGAAGTGTGCACACCAGTCGAGTCCCCCTAAACGGCGCGCATATTAAGCCTCGGGCGGCGCGGCCGGGACTCTTTCCTCGCGCTCGATGAAGGTCAATGGCACCTTATTCGCCATTACTATGTTACCGAGCAGGCGCGCTAGGATATCGCGTTCATTGGCGCTGAGGCCGGACGCTAGCTCCTCGATTCGCCGGCATGTCTCACTGTAGAACTCATTGGCCAGCCTGCTGCCGCGCGAGGTAAGTGCCACGCGCACCGCGCGCGTGTCGTTTGGATCTGGTATTCGCCTGACCAGGCCGTTACGCTCGGTGCGGTCCACTAGGCCGGTAAGGCTTGACTTGGCCAGCCCCAGCGTCGCGCCCAGGTCGCCCATGCCATACGATTGCGCCATCAAGACGCATAGCAACTTCCCTTGCTGGGGAGTGAGGCCATGGTTCCGGCCGGACTCGACATACACTGCGTCCACCAAGAAGGACGATCGCACCAGTGCGGAAACGAACCCAAGCTGGCCTTCTTCAGGCTTGCCCATAAGGCTAGAGTATCACCAGGCCCAGGAAAGGCGTAGGCCCAATTGTTAGCCGCGCTAAGCGCAGCGTGTAAACGGCGCCACCCTGTGTCAGTCCGTGCATGCCGATGAACGCCTCGGCGGCCTCGCCGACCTCCCGCACCAGTTCCTCCCCGTCCAAAATTGCTCTTCCAGTAGTTGCACCACGCATTCTCGCCGTCTGCTGGTACCTGAGCGGGCAGCCACGCCCGAGGTCGGCGACACCCGTCGGCCAACCGCCCGGAGAGGGCCAGTGCGTCCCGCAGGCGGAGCAGTGTTCCGCCGAGGAGCCGTGCTTGTCTCGACAGGAAACCTGTTGATACTGTCGCGTCGTTGCCCCTGTGCGGCTCGCGGACACTGACGTCCGCCCCACAAGGTTGCCTACTTCAATGAGGAGGTAATCGTGCACAACCGCCGAGAATCGCACGGCGGCGATTCGGGCACCCGCCCGTCCGAGCTGTCGCGTCGTTCCTTCATCAGCGTCGGTGCCGCCGCGGGACTGTCGGTCGTGGGCTTTTCGTCCGTGGGCCTGGCCGGACCGGCATTCGCAGCGCCGGGGAACCCCGGGGAGCCGTGCAAGGTGGTTCCGTTCGGCCCGGTGGAGGTCGTGGCAGACAACGGGACTGGGCTGACGTACGCACGCGCGGTGCGCCTCAGTACTGCGAAGCCGGGACGGCCTCGCCCTCTGCTCGCGACCTACCAGAGCTTTGCCAGTTCGCCCTTCCCCCTCTACCGCAGCGACGACGACGGCCAGACCTGGGTGCAGCAGGGCAGCGTCCTCGGCGCGGACGCGCCCGCCGGGATCTACCTGCAGCCGTATCTGTACGAGCTTCCGCGTGCCTTCGGCGGCCTGCCGAAGGGCACACTGCTCTTCTCGTGCAACTACTGGCCGTTCGACTTCACGAAGCCGTTCCCGTTCGCGAGCACGAACATCCAGCTGTACGCCAGCACCGATGCCGGCCTCACCTGGGAGTTCCTGAGCACGGTGGCCCAGGGCGGACCGCCCGACACGACCAACGGCGCCACGCCGGTGTGGGAGCCGTTCCTGCTGCTGCACAAGAACAAGCTGATCTGCTACTACTCCGACCAGCGCGACCCGAACTTCGGTCAGAAGCTCGCCCACCAGACCAGCACGGACCTGCGCACGTGGGGCCCGGTCGTCAATGACGCGACCGGCACGACCTACGCCGAGCGGCCGGGCATGACCACCGTGGCGCAACTGAGTGGGCACCTGTGGATCATGACCTACGAGTTCGGGGCGCCCGTCGACCCCGCCAACCCCGACCAGGCCAACTACACGTACCACGTGCACTACAGGATCGCGACGGACCCGGAGTCGTTCCGCTTCTCCGAGGACATCCCGCTTCTCGACCAGGACGGCTACGCCCCGAATGCCTCTCCCGTCGTGTCGTGGTCGGACTCCGGGGGCAGGAACGGAACGATCGTCGTCACGGCCAACGACGATCAGGACTTCTTCATCAACCGCCACCTCGGCAACCCCGGAAAGTGGACACGGCTCTCGTCGCCGATGCCGGCCGGGTACAGCCGGTTCACCATTCCGATGGACGGCCCAGGGTGCACGCAGGACCCCGGCCTCGTCTTCGTCATCACGGGGGCCCAGTACGGCAAACCCGGAGGGGTTGCGGCGGGCATCATCTCACTGGGCGACGGCGACCGTCCTCATACTCCACGACCTAACGGGCCCGCACCAGGTCAGGACCGCCACACCTTCGCCGCGCGCGCGGCCGCGTACGCCATCGCGCATCGTTGACATAGTTCCCGGACAGCGGGCCCGCACACCACAGGCCCGCACGACACGGTCACCGACCCTGGCGCCCGCCCCGGGGAATTCCCGGGGCGGGCGTCAGTTCAGCAGGTGGAGTTGGTCTGGGTGACCATCCCGAGCCGCCAGGGAATGGCGTTGTAGTTGCTGTAGGCTCCCGGGGCGTCGCCCTGGTAGAGGAACTGCATCTTGCAGGGGCTGATGGTGAGGGTCTGGTCGTAGCTCTTGGATGTTAGCGCTCACAATCAGAGCGGTGACTAACCCGCGTGTAAGCGATCTGGATAGTGCGGCCATGATGAGCGCGACGAGACAGCCGGGTCAATAGCGGCTCACCCCGCATCGAACCGATTCGCTGGCATTCTTTCCGCACCTGCCCGTACACGGGAGGCGCGGTTGCCGGACGCATCGCAGGCCGCCGGAAAGTTTCAGTGGAGGTTTTCAGGCGGCCCACGCGCCGGACGGCGCATCAAGATGAAACGTTCATCCGTTGCCTTCCTGGCCCGCCCTGGTCAGGTGACGGGCAGTCCGGTGGTTCGTTTGACGGCCGTTACGCGGCCCCGCATGATGACGGTGCCCAGCCCGCCGCCCTCATAGCGCGCCGTTGCCCAGTTGCTTCCGGTGCGGGCGGGCGCCAGAAAGAGGGAACCCATGCGCCTGTCAGTTCTTTATCGCCGCGGACGGCGGCGCTTGTTCGCGGCGACCGCGGTCGTGACGCTTGCAGCTGCCGCTGTGACGGCGGCCGGTACCGCGGCCAAGGCGGCACCCGCCAGCGTCAACGTCACGGTCAACGCCGACGAGGGGCTGGGCACCGTGCCCAGCACCGCCTATGGCGCCAACCAGGCGGTCTGGGATTCGCAGATGAACACCCCGGCATCGGCGAACCTGCTCAGCCGGGCCGACATCGGGATGATGCGCTATCCCGGCGGGTCCTACGGCGACGGTTACCACTGGCAGACCAACACCGTGACCGGGGGCGGGTACGTGGCGCCCGGAACCGACTTCGACTCCTTCATGGGCACGGTCAAGGCCAGCGGCGCACAGGCCATCCTGATCGCGAACTACGGCACCGGGACGCCGCAGGAGGCGGCCGGATGGGTCCAGTACGCCAACGTCACCAAGGGCTACCACGACCAGTACTGGGAGATCGGCAACGAGGTCTACGGCAACGGCTACTACGGCGCCGACTGGGAGCTCGACGACCACGCCAGCAAGAACCCCGCCACGTACGCGGACAACGTCGTGCAGTACGTGCAGGCGATGAAGGCGGTCGATCCCACGATCAAGATCGGGGCGGTGCTCACGCTGCCCGGCAACGGCTGGCCCGACGGCACCGTCGCCTCCGGTGACAGCGGAGACTGGAACCAGACGGTACTGCCGATCGTGGGGAAGTACGTCGACTTCGTGATCGTGCACTACTACCCGAACGGCCCCACCTCCGCCGCCGACGCCTTGCAGCAGGTACAGCTGCTTCCCGGCGAGCTGGCGCAGCTACGGCAGGAGATCGACCAGTACGCCGGCCCCAACGGCCCCCACCTTGGCATCGCGGTGACCGAGACCGAGGACACTTACGACTCCGACACCCAGCCGGGCGCCCTGTACGACGCCGACGTGTACTTCACAGCGCTGGAGAACGGCGCCTTCACCGTGGACTACTGGGACACCCGCAACGGCATGGGCGCCGTCAGCACCGCGCCCGACGGGGCGACGGACTACGGAGACGGGGGCATGCTGTCCAGCGGCGGTTGCAACAGCAGCAACGTCTGCGAGCCGCCGCTGAACGCGCCGTTCCCGGCGTACTACGGGATCCAGATGCTGAGCAAGGTCGCGCAGCCCGGCGACACGCTGGTCAAGGCCGGCTCGGACAACTCCCTCGTCTCCGTGCACGCCGCCCGCAATGCAGACGGCGACCTGTCCGTCGAGCTGGTCAACAAGGACCCGGCCAACTCGTACGCAGTGAACCTCAGCTACGAAGGCTGGACGCCCAGCAGCGCCACGCCAACTGTCTACGCCTACGGCGACGAGGCCACCTCGATCACGACCTCGCAGCAGGGCACCGCGGGCACGCAGGTGATCCCTCCGTACTCGATCGTGACGCTGAAGCTGACTCCTTCAGCCACCAACCCGGTCGACACCACGCTGACCGCGCCCGGGAGTACCGCGGTGGGCAACGTCACCGCGAACGCCGCGACGATCTCCTGGCAACCGTCCGCCGGCGGCAGCGTAGCCCGGTATGAGGTGTATGAGCAGCACGGCACCAACAGCGTGCTCCTCGGCGAGTCGACCTCGACCTCATTCACCGCGCAGAACCTGGTGCCGGGGACCTCCTACACGCTGAACGTGCTCGCCACCGACCAGAAGGGCTACCTCTCGATGCCCTCGCAGCCGGTCACGTTCGTCACCGGGACGCCGAGTAACAGCACCTGCGCAGTGACCTACTACCTCAGCACTAGCTGGGGCAACGGTTTCGTGGCGAACATCAGCATCACCGACACCGGTCCCAGCCCGGTCACCGGATGGACGCTGGCGTTCGCCTTCCCGGCCAGCACAGAGTCCGTCTCCGGCAGCAACTGGAACGCTAGCTACTCCGAGAACGGCCAGAACGTGGTCGTCACTCCGGTGAGCTGGGACGCCAACCTCGCCGCCAACAGCGGCAACACCGTCAGCATCGGCTTCGTCGGCAACCAGACCGGCCCGGATCCCTCCCCCGCCTCCTTCACGCTAAACGGCACCGTCTGTACCACGACCTATTCATCCTGACCTATGCCCTCTACCGGCTGATTTCGTGTACCACTACCCTTTCGGAGCAATGCGCGGGTTCTGGAGCAATGCGCCGGTTCGCGGCAGCAATGGGCGCTGCCCGCTACGCATGCTGGCGGCTCTTCCCCGGCTGACGGCATGCTGGGGGCTGAGCCCATGACAGGAGGTAGTGAAATGACAGGGCCACCGACGCTCAGCCCGCGCCAGTACGGCAGGGTCTTCGACGAGATGGCGGCCGAGTACGACCGCGTCCGTCCCGCGTACCCCGACGAGCTCGTTGACCACGCCTGCGCGGTCGCCGGCATCGAGGCCGGCGACCGGGTGCTTGAGATTGGCTGCGGAAGCGGCCAGCTCACGCGCAGCCTCCTCGCCCGGGGGCTTCGCGTGACGGCGCTCGAGCCCGGCAGGAACCTCATCATGCTCGCCAGGCAGAACCTGGAAGGAGCCGGCCCGGTGGAGCTCGAGAACGCCCGATTTGAGGATGCGGCGCTGCCGCACGGGCAGTTCCGGGCCGTATTCTCGGCGTCCGCGGTGCACTGGGTCGACCCGGCGGTCGGCTGGCGCAAGATCGCCGACGTGCTCGCTCCCGGGGGGACACTCGCGCTCCTGTCGTACTTCGGGCTTGACGAGCAGCGCAGCTCCGGCGACCAGGAAGCGCTGCTCGCCGCCATGCGGAAGGTCGCGCCAGACATCGCCGCCGCCTGGCCGACCTACCGGGACCTCGACGCCACGCTCGCGGGGGCGCAGCAGCGCCAGGCCAACGTCTCGGCGATGTGGGCGTGGCTCGGCAGCTACGACCTGGCGCAGGACTACGCCGGCCCCCTGTTCGACGATGCCCAGATAGCGGTCATGCCACAGCTCGTCGAGCACACGGCGGACGAGCTCAACGCCATCATCGCGACGATGTCGTTCTACGCCCGGCTCTCCCCGGAGCAGCGACAGGCCCTTGCGCAGGAGTACACCGCCATCTACCGGCGACTCGGACGACCGGTCCAGTCAAGCATCGTCACGGCACTCGTCACTGCCCGCCGCAGCGCAAGCTGACTCTCCCAGACCGAAAGCAAGGGGGGCCGCGGCGAAGGAACACTGAAAACTAGCGCGACACGCTAGCGGCCGAAGGGGAGGCGGTCGAAGACCGTGACCAGGCGGGTGATCTTGCCGTTCTCGACGGTCGCGTAGTCCATGGCGCGCATGCCCTGCACGACCTTGGTGTCATTGGTGTAGAGGATCACGGCGCTGCTGTCGTCGGCGAGGACCGCGGTGACGCGGCCGGTGACGAGGAGCCGGGACACGAATGTGGTCGTGAACTCCCGGTAGGCGGGCTTGCCCTCGATGGTGCCCGCCGGGGCCTCGCAGACGATGTCGTCGGCGATGTAGCTCATCGCAGTGTCGATGTCCCCACTGGTCCAAGCGCTGGCATAGCCCGCGGCGACCTGGTGTGCGCTGATCGTGGCTGAGGTCACGGGATTGGTCCTTTCGTTCACCTGTTCCGACAAGACCCATCCTCGACGGTGTACATGACATCCTCTGTCATGTACGTGAGAGAATCTTGAGGACATGAGATCGGACCGGCTGATCGCCATCATGCTGCTGCTTCAGGCGCGCGGGCAGATGCCCGCCGCCGAGCTAGCCAGCCACCTGGAAGTCTCGGTGCGGACGATCATGCGCGATGTGGAGGCCCTGTCCGCGGCGGGCGTCCCGGTCTACACGGTTCGCGGCCCGCTCGGCGGTGTCGCGCTCACGCCCGGCTACCGCACCGACGTCACCGGCCTGACTGCGGAGGAATCCCGCGCGCTGCTCATCCTGCTGACCGGACCAGCCCGCGCCGACCTGGGCCTGGGCCTCGGGCCAGGCGATCGGCTCCGCGCTGCGCAAGCTGATGGCAGCGCTGCCCGATCAGCAGCGCCCCGGCGCGGAGCTCGCCAGCCGGCGCATCCTGATCGACCCGGTGCGCTGGCGCAGCGCCGCCCGGCCCTCCGGTCATCTCGACGGGCTGAAGGAGGCGTCCTTCAGCGGCCGCCGGGTGCGAGTGCGCTACCAGCACGGCCGCGACGGTTCTGTGCGCACGTACACCCTCGACCCGTACGGCCTGGTCAGCAAGGCGGGTGTCTGGTACCTGGCGGCAGACCACCGGGGCGAGCCACACCTGTTCCGCGCCGATCGGATGCTGGCCTCCGCGGTCCTCGACACCGCCGCGCGGCTCCGCGACGGCGTCGAACTGGCCGACGTCTGGGAAGCGCTGCGCCGCGAGATCGAGGACTCCCCCGGCCAGTTCCCCGTCACCGTGCGCGTCCGCCGGGGCGTCCTCGGCCGGTTCCTGCTCCTGCACGAGAGCGACCTGGCAGAACCTCCGCCGCCCCTCGGTGACGACCAGGACGATGTCGAACTCAGGCTCCGGTTCCGCGCCCCCGCCGCCGCGCATCTCCTGCTCGCCTTCGGCACCGACGTCACCGTGCTCGACCCACCGGAACTGCGCGAACGCCTGGCCCGGGTCGCGTCCGAGGTAGCGGCAAGCTACGCCGAGACGGGATCGTTACGGTTCGCAGACCACGTCCTGTGCTCGCCTTCTCCGCGGCGGGCTACTGGACGAACAGGTGGATGTCGGCGCTGGCCATGGCCTCGGCAAAGGTCAGGTACTCGGCGACGGTGACGTCGGGGAACGCGATGTCGGCTTGAGTCATGCGGAAGTGCTGCATCGACGGCCCGCAGATGTAAAGGCGGGCGCCCAGGACCTGGAGCTGACGGATCTTGTCCTGCGCCGGGACGTGCCCGGCCCTCATGAGCCCGGCCCGGGCGAACCGGCTGAACGGCCTGTTCCACCCGTGCAGCTTCTCGGTGAAGCCCCTGCCGAGCTGGGCTAGGCCCTGCAGGCCGTGGAAACGTACAACGCCACGCAGACCCAGGTGAACAGCTGGCCGTACCGCATGATCAGACCCCAGCGGCCCCTGCCGCCCATACGCACTGCGCCGCGAGTGCGGCCAAGTGCCTTGGCCTGATCTCCAGTCTCGGCCAGACTCGCCGGGGTCTCAGCCTCCTGTTTTCTTGCGCGAGTCTGGCGGCTTTCTGCTGTCTTTCCTTGCTTCCTTAGCTCGCTGCGCCGGGTGGGCTGCCAGACGCGAACGGCTGGCCGCCCACCCTGTGAGTCTTCGTTCAGGGCGCCAGCTGCCATTGCTGGTTGGTGCCGCCGTTGGCGGTCCATTGCACGACCTGGGCTCCGTCGCTGGTTGACCGGCCGTACACGTCCGCGACTAGTCCGCTGTCGTGGCTGACGATGGTGTAGTACCCGTCGCCGGTGGGCTTCAGGTACCACTGCTGGTTGGTGCCGCCGTTCGCGGTCCACTGTTGCAGCTGCAGTCCCGCGGTCGAGGAGCCGCCGTTGACGTCGAGCACCTTGCCGCTGCCGGTGTAGGCCAGGGTGAAGGTGCCGCCGGGAGCGGTGCTGATGGTCCAGGGCAGGCCGCCGCTCTGCTGGACGGCCTTGGCGCCGTCGGCGGTGGAGTTGCCGGCGATGGCGAGGGGCTTGCCGCTGTTGCGGTTGACGATGTGGTAGGTGCCGGGCGTGGGGCCGCTGCTTGCAGCCCAGGGTGAAGTACTCGACCGCGTCGCTGAACGTGGTGGTGCCGGACTTGCTGGTGGACAGCACCAGGTATATCCGCGAGCCGGTGGCCGGGGCGGTGAACGTGACCGGCTGGGTGACGCGGGAGCCGAGCGGGATGGTGAGAGTGGAGGTGCCGGACGCGATGACCGTGCCGCCTGCCGGGTGTCAGGTGCGCCGTCCAGGCGAAGGCGACGGAGGTGTTGCTGAAGTCGTCGTTGAACACGGTGATGTTGCGTGTCACCGTGCTGCCGGGGGCGTAGGCGGGCACCGCCTGGGGGAGCGGGAAGGTCGCCGTTGGCGTCCGAGGCGCCGGAGGCCGACCAGTAGGGCAGGTCGATCGCGGCGATCGGGTTGAATGCGGCCTGGATCCGCTGGATCTGCGGGTTGCTCCACGGGTCGGTGAGGTTGTCCGCGCCGTAGACGGGGTGCCCGCCTTCTTCGGGGGTGAAGTCGGTGGTCTTCACGCCGGGGACGACGCCGGCCCAGGCGGACAGCAGCGTGTACGGGCGCAGGTCGCTGGCGTCCTTGCCGCGCTTGGCGGCGGTCGCGGTGGCGAACCATTCGAAGCCTTGCTTGGTGCTGCACGCCGGCCAGATGTACTCGCCCTCGCCGACGGGCCGGCCGGTCCCGGACCACAGGCTCTCGCCGTAGTGGCCGAAGCCGTCCAGGTAGTGCGGGACGAGGTTGAAGTTGGCGTACGTCATGCCCGGGTAGTGGTTCGGCGACGCGCCGACACCCGCGTCGACGCTGATCGGCCGGGTGCCGTCGCTGCCGTTCATCGCCGCGTACAGGTCTTGCTCGAACTGCTCAGAGTCGAAGGTGCTGCCGGTCGGCTCGTTGGCCTGGCTCCAGCGGATGACCGCGGGGTGGTTGCGGTCGCGCAGCACCAGTGCGCGGGCGTGGTTGACCATGTTGTCGTGTCCGGCGACGAAGTCCTGGGTGTTGTTGGAGCCGCGGATCGCGGTCTCGTCGATGATCATCAGGCCCATCTCGTCGGCCACGTCGAGCATGTAGGGGCTGGCCGGCTCCTGGTGGATGCGGACCACGTTGTAGTTCAGCCGCTGGTAGGTTGTCGACGGCCTGCGGCCAGCCGCCGTTGCGGCCCGACGGCGGCAGGAAGCCGGGCAGCGTGTCATAGGCGTCGCCCTCGCCGCCGTTGTTGATCCGGTCGTAGTCGGCGCCCTGGAGGTTGTCGCCGCGCAGGTTCGCCCGGATGCCGTTGAGGTAGTAGTACGCGCCGTTCTGCGTGAACTCCCGGAATCCGAACCGGTAGGTGGCGTCGCTGGTGTGGCCGTCGTCGGTGGATGCGTGCACGGACAGATCGTGCAGCTGGGCACGGTAGCCGGAGCGGTAGGGCACGTTCGGCCACCAGTAGGAGGTGGTGCCGAGGTTCCAGGCCACCGGGCCGACCGTCACCTTTGCGGTCGAGTGCGCGGCCACCGTGACGGTCGCGCTCGGCAGTGCCGGGTAGCTGAACGACGTGCCGTTGTCGGAGGCGAGCGAACCGGTCAGCGTTACCGAGCGCGAGCTGCCCGAGGTGTTGGTCACCGACACGTCGTAGGTCGAGGCTCTGGTTGGCCACCGAGGTACGCACGAACGCGTCGCTGACGTAGACCGCCGGATACACGCGCAGGAACGCGGAGCGGAAGATGCCCTGGGGGACCGCTTCGCACCAGTCGGCGGCGACAGGCACCAGGTAGTTGCCGGACGGAGCTCTTCAGCGCATCGCGGCCCTTGACGTCCACGCTGATCGTGTGCGTGGAACCGGGCGTCACGTACGCGGTGATGTCGAAGTTCGACGGGGTGAAGGCGGTGGTCTGGGTGCCGACCACGCGTCCGTCCACCGACAGCGTCGCCTGGTGGTTCACCACGCCGAACTCGATCCACGTCGACTGCGGCTGCCCCGAGTCCGGCACGGTGATGGTGCGCGAGTACACCGCCTCGCCCACAGTCGGTGAAGCCCTGCTTGTACCAGCCGCCGCCGGGCACGGTGATCGACGTCGTGCCCTGGCCCGCGGGCGTGAAACTCCACGACCCGGACAGGTCGACCGACGCGACCGCGGCGTCACTCGCGGCGTCAGTCGTGGCGTAGCCCTGCGTACTTGCATCCGCAGAGGCCGCGGGCGCGAAGCGCAGCAGGCCGAACGCCGCAGCTGCGCCGGCACCGGCCGTCAGCAGCCTTCGGCGCGTCAGCTGATACGAGTGCGACGGGGACGGGGATGAAGCGGGCATGACGCAGGCCTTTCCGGGTGTCTTGCGGATCTCTGGCGTCTCATGGTGCTCAGGGAGCTCGGCGGGCCGGTTCCGGGTCCCTTTCGTGGTTGCCGACGCTGTTCCGGGTCAACAGCCCGGCCATCGCGCCGCCGGGTTCCACCCCGCAGCATCCACAGAGCCCTGATTGAGTCGTTGCACTGCTGACGGGTGAGTGCAGAGTGCTCCATGAAGCCGTGCGGTTCATGAAGCCCGGTTCGTGCAGGGCGGTTCCGTGCCATGGACCACGGCACGCGGGCGGCGCTCGCGCGCGCCGCGAGCCGGGCGAGCGCCCGTAGGCACCCGCTGGCCTGCGGACGTATCCGGCCCACGCTGCCTCCCGCCAGGCTGGGCGGGCCGACGCGCCAGGGCTGGCGCACGCGCGACCGGGCTCCGTACCCGGGTCAACGCTGGCCCGCGAACCGCCGATGTCTGTTATCGCTCACATCGGCACTTCATTTTGGTGATGCATAACTCGGCCTGCCGCATCAAAAGCGTAGGTCAGAGGGAAATGCACTACCCCTTTGGAGACGAGTGTTCACGATAACAACTCGGTCGTCAATACCCAGATCGGGACGAGAAGTCGCCCCTCCTCGGCGAATCATGGTTCTTCCGACCCTTTGGTGTGGACCGGGAGAAAGAGACCAATGTCGTGCGGCGTGAGTGGGAGCTGAAGGACCTCATCGAGTGCCGGACGCTGGATGAGGCGGAGTTCGGGTTGCTGGCGAGCAAGACCGGTGCGACGCGCCCGGGATTCGCCCTGCTGCTGAAGTTCTTCGAGCTGGAGGCCCGGTTCCCGCGGCGGGAGGACGTTCCCCGGGCTGCAGTGGAATTCATGGCGGGCCAGGCGAAGGTCGATCCGGAGCTGTTCGGGGAGTACCGCTGGTCGGGCAGCACGATCGAGTATCGCCGGGCGCAGGTCCGCGACTTCCACGGGTTCCGCGTCGCGGCGGTCGGAGATGAGGACAAGCTGATCGTGTGGCTGGCCGCCGGCATCTGCCCGATGGAGATGTCGCGGGACCGGCTGCGGGCGGCTCTGCTGGCGCGCTGCCGCTAGGAGAAGACCGAGCCGCCGGCCCCGGGCCGGACCGACCGGCTGCTCGGTGCCCGAACGCGCATAATCGCTGGTCAGCAGACCTCGCCCACGTCGAAACCACGATGCTCAAGCCCGACGGCAGCATCCTGTCAGCCAGGCTCGACCCGCAGGCCTGGGCGAACCTCGAGAGCTGGATGCGTGAAGCGGGCTTGCCCGTCGACGATTAAGGAGCGCTGCCGGACGGGGCCCGGTCAAGGCGGCGGGCTAAAGAACAGCCGCTGACCAGCCATTGCCCCTTTCGGGCTTACTTGGTCTGCCCCCTGAGACGCGCCCGCGGCATGCCGTAGAGACCGTGGACCGCCGGCCATGGCACCCCCCTCGCCGTCAGGCCTGCTCAGGGCTGCGGCCGCTCCCGTGCCTCGCGGTGGCGGTAGCTTTCGACCCACTGAGCGTTGAGCTCGTCCGCGAGGCGCTTGTGCCGGACGGTGATCTCGCGTCCCGCAGGCAGGTCAAGCCCCAGGAAGGCCAGCACGCCAGAGGCGATGCCGACGGGATCGTCGTCAAGGTCCTCGTAGAGCACCCGGTGGGGCCGGATGCCCTCGGCGGTGAACCACGCCTCCCACGCGGCGTTGTCTTGCTCGATCTGCCGGACCAGGTCGCGGACCTGGCCGAAGTCGAAGCCCGGTTCAGCAGCCGGCTCCTGCCGCTCGTCGGCTGTCTCGAACCACACGCCCGTCTGCTCGGCGCGCAGCAGGGACACGGCCTGGGCGACGACGTCGCCGCGACGCAGGTGGACGAAGCGCGTCCGGCCGAAAGCCGCGTTCAGCAGGCCGGCAGCCGACCCGGCATGGCCGGGGTAGACGGGGGCGAGATGGGCGGTGACTTCGTCCATCGTTCCCCACATGATCCTGGCGGCGAAGACGCCGTTGGCCGTGCTCCCGGCCGCGACCGCCGCCTGGAAGTAGCTGGCGTAGCCAAAGGCTCCGCTGGACGGGTCCGCGATGCCCCAGCGGGCGGCGAGCTCCCGCTCGCCCTGGCGGCGGAACCAGGACTCGGGATGCCCCGCGACCCCCGTGGAATCCAGCAGCCCGCACAGTAGCGAGCTCCCCGTCCGGGGCGTGGCGCAGATCAGGTACGAGTCGAGCCGCCCGGGATCGGGGGCTGGCACCGGAGCCTCGTCTCGCTTGTACTCCCGTGCCCATGGCGGCGGGGCGGGCGAGAAGTCCGGCCCGTCTGCCGTCTCGACCAGGAGCCATCCGAAGGATTCGAGCGTGATGTCGTTGCGCGTGCCGAATTCGCGGAGCAGGTCAGGTACCCAGCCGTCGGGCAGGGAAGACGCGACGTCATCGAATACCTTGGCAGGGACCAGGCCAAGCTGTTCGGCGACGAAGTAGTACGTGGCCAGGCCGACCATCACGTCACGGTCATCACTGGCATGGACTGCCTGGGCAATCGCGGTCGCCAGGAGCGCTTCCCGGAGCAGCGAGGCTGACCCGCGGCGCAGCGCGACAGTCACGTTGCGGGCACCGTACAGGCTGAGGACCCTGGCGTCGCGGTCGATCATGCATCCTAGGAGGTCCGCGGTCACCCCGTCGCGGGCCAGGTCGAGAATCGCCCTGGCGTCAGCATCTGCGTCTGCGGGGACCCGCGCCAGGTTAGGCTCCATGCAACCATCATCGCCACGCGACAGCGGCGGGACAATGGTGGGACAATGGTGGGACAATGGTGGGCCGATTTCAAAGGCGATCTTGTGCCAAGTTCACTGAGACAACCACCGGATGTGTCAGGTTGACCGAGACTGCGTCAGGTCAACTGAGACGGGACACCAGGTGTCCCGTGGCAGTCATCGTGTCGTTCGTGACCTCGAAGGCGACATGTTCCTTGTCATCTTGAGAACACGGCACGGTAACCCACTCGTTCGTCCGGTGGTCTCGTAGCCAGACGACGGTGATGTCGTAGGGGTCGTAGTGGGCCTGCCATTTCTTCCCGTTCCCGCCCGGGAGGCCAGAGCCCAGCCGCCGGTAGGGGTTGAGGCCCTTGCAGTCCATAGGTCCGGTTGTCGATGGTGAGGCCGTAGTCGTTGACGGTCCGGAAGGTGGCTGGCAGGAACTCGACGTAGTCGTCTCCAGTGAGGGGAGCGGGACGTAGCCACTGATGCCGACGCAGGCGTGATGCCATCCATGCCGCTGGATGCCGGGGATGTCATCGAGCTTGCCGAACTGCTCCAATTCCTGGGGAACTGGCTGGAGTCCGACCACGACAACCTCGCCGGGCCCTGGCCCGGTTCGTCGGCAGCCCGCACTACGGCCCCGCCTCGCTGCGCGAGGACTTCGCCCGGTTCCGGTTCCTCCTCGGCGTCACCGACGGCGAGGGCTGTTCACCCCGGACGAGCCGTGAGCCGCCACCTCTTCCGCCGCACGCTCGCAGCATCGTAGTGCCGTCGCCGGGTCATGGCGGCTCATCGACACGGGGCGCGGGGACCGGCATGATGGGCTCGTGGCGCTGAATCCGCCGGGCCAGTACGCCGATGACCGCAACCTGCGCGCCCGCCAGCGCTTCTGGGAGCATCAGGACCCGTACTTCGACGTCGCAGGCTGGGTGCTGGACCTGGCCGGCCTGGCACCCGGGATGCAGGCCCTGGACGCCGGCTGCGGGAACGGGGAGTACCTGCGCGCGCTGGCCGCCAGGCAGGTCCGGGCGCTCGGGTGCGACCTGTCGCCGGGAATGCTCCGCACTGCCGGCCACCCGGCAGTGGCCTGCGCCGACGTGACCGCACTGCCGGCCCGCGACGCCGCGCTCGACGTGGTGCTGGCGGTCCACATGCTCTACCACGTGCCGGACCGGAAGGCCGCCGTGCGGGAGCCTCCGGCGCGTGCTGGCACCCGGCGGGACGTGCATCGCGGTGACCAACGGGGCACGGCACCTGCTGTCGCTGCGCGCCCTCACCGAGCGGGCGGTCCGCCGCGCGACGCCAGGCTGGCGGATGCTCGCCGCGACGCGCGCGTTCAGCGCCGAGAACGGGGCAGCCCAGCTGGGCACGGCGTTCCGGTCGGTGACCCTCGCGCGCCCGGCCGCCACGCCGCCCGTGGTGATCCGCGACGCGGAGCTGGCCGCCAGCTTCGTGGCCAGCTGGGCCAGCTTCTACCAGGACCAGACCACCCGCCCCTGGGCGGAAGTCGTCAGCGACGTCAGGCAGGACGTCCAGGCCGCAATCGACCGCGACGGCGCCTTCACGGCCTTCGGCGACCTCGCTGCCTTCGTCTGCCGGTAGGCATGACAGCTACGCCACCCGGCCACGACGACCGCCCAGGCTCTCCCAGGACGGGACACTCCCGCGCCACGCGCCGCCGTTGAGCGGAAGGCCTCCTGCGACACGCCGGAAAAGTTCCGGCGACATCCCCGCACCTTCCGTCACGGACATGTAATCTACGAGTAATCGCAGGTCAGGGCACATGCTGACGGTGCAGCGGTCGGTAAATCGGCCGACCACCCGCTCGTCGAACAGCTCCTGCAGCTGGGCGACAGTCCAGAGGGCCTCTTCCGCGACGTACGGCCCGCGGCGGGTGGTGTCCCGGCCCGTGTACCCGGCGACGTGCTGGCAGAACTCCGCCTAGCCCGGCCGCATTGGCTCGGGCACCAGCATTCGCGCGAGCACGGCAGCGGCGTCCACCGCCTTCGTGGTCGGCGCGATGATGCCTGCTGCGATGGTCCTGGTCGCCACATCGACGGCCATGGTGACCTCCGCCCTGCGTATCACGCCGTCGGCGTAGCGGCACATGACGTCCAGCTTGTTGGTGTCGATGGGCACGTCCTCGCCGGGCCGGAGCGCAGTCACGGGCGTGAACGGACGATCCGGCCGGTTTACCGATACCCGCCTGGACGCCTCGCTGACGAAATTGCGGCGGCCCCGGTCCATGTGGTCAACGAGCCGGTAGAGCGTCCGCCTGCTCGGCAGGGAAACAGAGCCCTGGCCGTGCTCGTCGTCAAGCCTTCGCTGGATCTCGGCGAACATGGCTGAGCGGGTCACCGTTGACCGGCCACGCGGCTCGGCAAGCATCTTCCCGATTACCGCTATCGCTCGCGGGTCGGTCTCGCCGCCTGGCGTGATCGCACGCAACTTGCGGCGGTCGGCTAGCCCGATCAGACCTTCGTCTCGGCATGCCCGGCGGAGTCGCTGCAGGTGGCGGCGGGCATCGGCCTGCCTGCGAACTCAAACTCGGCGAGCTTCGCCTGCTCGCGCTGCTCGATGTCGTGCAGGTCGGGATCGTAATCGGCCTGCAGAGGACGCTCCGGGTGCCTCCCCGTCTCAAGCTCGATGATGTGCCCCTCGAGCCAGCGGAAGCGCTCCTGCTCGCTGGATGCCGTCCGGTAGTTCGCACGGCACCACCGGCGGGTGGGACTCGCGCTCTGCAGCCTCCAACTGGTTTGTTATCACGCTTTCGATGATGATCGAAGCCCGGTCGAACTCTCGTGCGACACGCCGACCGGCAAGTCAGGATTTGTACGGCATGCATGGACAGAGCGTGAGGTGGTGCCGCTGGGCGGCATGGACCCGCCTGCCCTGGATCGGAACCTCAGACGACAAGATGGCTGTCAAACGACATGTTCACTGGCACGGGACAGCAGGCGCCGGGCTACAGCACACCCGCTCTCCCCTAGTGCGCCGATAATGTGCATTATGTAAAGTAGCGTCTGCGGGATGCCGCTGGCCGTGATCGGATTTACGCGCAGCGTCCCGCCCCGGCACTGGGCCGGGATGCGCGTGCAGGGATGCGGTCAGGAACTCGTGCACTGCTGCCAGTTGGTCAGCAGGCTGCCGGATGCGGCATCCACGATGGCGACGTAACTGCACCCGGTGTAGTTCGGGGTAGCCCGCGGCGAGATGCTTGGGGTGGGTGCGACGATCGAGTCGTCCACGTGATGGATGAGCGGGGCGGTGAACAGCCAGACCGGGGTGCCCTGGTAGGTGAGCTTTACCGTCCCGTCCGGCTGGATCTGGCCGTACGCCGAGTTGTAGTAGGAGTAGAGGCCGCCGACGACGGGGCCGGCCAGGTTCCCGGCGGCATAGCCTTCGATCATGGCCCGGGCCGCCCGGTAGGCGGTATCGCCGTCTACCAGCGTGGCACTCCGGCCAGCGGCATCAGTCGCGGTCACCTTGCCGGACGCCGCGTTCCCGGTAGCGGCAAGAGGGGTGAGGGTTGCGTTCCCGTCAGGGAAGCTCACCGTCCCGGTGCCGGCCTTCTCGACGAATGAGGTAGCGCTGAAAACCGCATGCAACGACGACGTGGCGCTGGAAGCCGCATGCGGCGATGCCGTGGCCTGCATCGCGCATCCCGCAGCCAGCAGCGCCACAGCAGCGAGCATTGACAGCACTGCCATTCTCCGGCGGGTGCCGACTGGTGCCCTGCCGTTCATATCGGTAACTTCCCTTCGCCTTAGCGCTTCATCATGATGACGTTGCGGTAGGAGTCCGATGTCGCATCCTGCGCTTGCAGCGAGCTCCAGCCAAGGCGAGCGGGAGGCCACCTGTCTCCGCCAGTCTGGCGCGCATCTGCTGAAGCCAGGACCTTGCTGGACGAGCGCAAGGACAGGGAAGAAGAGGCCAGGGTAGCCGAGATAGGGCGGACCTACATCATCCGCGAGTCGCCCAGCGAGACCATCGAATCCGGCAGTTGTGCCAGCATTGCTGAGACATACGCGGCCTCCCTGTCTCAGTCAATCTGACGCACCGCAGGTCAAGGGCGCGAGCATGCGCCACCTTGGCTGAGACGGGACATTTACCGGCTCACCTCAGCCGGGGCGACGCCCCCACGCCGAGATCAGCGGTGCGAGGGTGAGATCGAGCTCGCCGGCGCCGACGGCCGCGACGTGCGCGTCGATCTCGGCTTCACCGGCCAGCCGGGCGGCGACCAGCTCGGCGCGGACCTGCCGCATTGTCGCGATCTCCAGGCGGTCGCAGACCGCCCCGCCGACGGGGAAACTGCCCGCGGCCGCGACGTCGACCAGGCCGGCCTCGCGCAACGTCCTCGGCAGCGTGCGGCCGTAGCGCAGGTCGGCGCCGCGGCGCGTCATCAGCTCCCGGAAGGCGCGCCGCAGCCGGTTGGCTCGCCGCTGCGCCGGGCCGCTTTCGTCGAGGCACGCCAGCGGCTGCAGCTCGGTGTCCGCGTCCTCCACCAGGAGCCAGCCTCCGGGCCGCAGTCGCCGCCACCATCGTTGCCAGCGCCCGGGCGCGGTCGGGCACATGGACGAGGACGAGCCGGGCGTGCACCAGGTCAAACGTCCCCGGCGGCGGATCCGCGACGATGTCGTGCCGGCGTGCCTCATAGGTCCCGTGCGGGTCCAGCCACGCTGGGTTGATGTCCGTCGCCAGTACGTACCCGGTCGGCCCGACGGCCGCGGCGAGCGCCTCGGGGATGCTGCGGCCCCCGGCCCCCACCTCCCAGCAGCGCCATCCCGGCCCCACTCCCAGGCGGCCGAAGTGCCCGCGCGTCACGCCGTCGAACAGTTCGGCCAGCGCGACGAACCGCTCGCCCGCCTCGGCCTGCGCGTTGTCGAGGAGGTAGCGGTGATCGGGGCCAGGCCCCGGCTCGCCCGGCGACGAGGAGCTCACGGCCACATCTTCCACCTTCTACGGTGCCGCGGGCACCGCGACGTGAGATGAATCACTGCTACGGTGAATCAGCACTCCACGGAGGCAGGGCGCGAAAGGTAACGCGTGAATTACTCGCCTCCTAGCTCGAGGGCCTCGTCTCGGCCGCCAACGCCGCCAGTTTTTCGGCCGAACCTCCCGCCACTGCGAGTGCCGCCTCGGGGGCGACGATGAGCTGACCGAACTCCGCCATGACCGTCAGCGCGTCAAGGTCTTTCGAGCTGCCGCCAACGTCCTGCCACGCTTTGAGGACTTGCGCCCGGAACGGCAGGTCGTGGTTGAGTGCCCGGATAGCCTCGTCCGCCTTCGCCGGCGTTGGGGCGCGCTCGCTGAAAGGGCGGCCGCTTCGGGCAGCGCATCCCGCACCTCTGCGGACAGGCGCGGCAACTCCTTGCGGATCTTCTCGAAATGATTGCCCTGCGTCGCGAGCGCCTTCTTCGCGTGCCGCGTCCGGCTCGTAGAGGATGTCATAGCGGGGGTCCTCGATCGGCGGGTCATTGGCGATGGTCCCGGCGATCAGGGCGGCGGTCTCTAGCGCGCTTGCGATGCCGAGGAGAACCGCCGCCAGAATCTCGCCGATGCCGTAGATGACAGCGACCGCGGCGGCGATGATCAGCTCAGTGGCCGCCGCGGCCGTCAGGCCGACGGCGGTAAGGAACGCACCGAGCTTGACCGACGACACCTCGACTTCTACCTCGATCGGCGGCGTGGTGAAGAACGGGAGGAACGCGTGCGGATGTCGCGCTCATGTAGAGAGGACGGGCGCGCCGCCCGTTCAGCGACCACCATGCGGCCCCGACAATGACGGAGGCTGCGCCAGCAACGACGCCTACGGTCCTGACCCCGGTAACCGCGAGCAATCCGGCGAAGACCGCCAGCGCCACCCTGGACGCCGCGCCATAGGTAGTCATGTGCAGGCTGGTGATCCTGCCTCTCAGTCGCTCAGGCACGGTAGCCAGCAGGATCGTCGTGTCAAGGGCGATGATCACGCCGCTCGCGGTGCGCATGACCGCCAGCAGCGCCGCGCCCCATGCGGGCCAGTCCCCCAGGAACATAGCGCCCCACGCGGCGCCCTGCAGCACGTAAACCTTCCGATAATGAGGCATGAGGCTCCTCGCCGCTTCTCGTCAAGGAGAGACAAGTGCCGTTAGGCCATGACGGCAGCAGCCGTGGCACGGCCGCCGGCCTGGCGTCAGTCCCACGCGGTCCCGGCTGGCACGCGGAGGGTCGTGTTGAGGCGGTTGAAGAAGTTGGTGATCGCGACCATCAGCACCAGGGCCGCGAGCTGCCGCTCGTCGTAGTGCCTGGCGGCCTCGGCCCAGATCTCGTCGGTGACCGCGCCGGGCCGGTCGGAGAGCCGGGTCGCGGCCTCGGCGAGCGCCAGCGCGGCACGCTCGGCGTCGTCGAAGAGCGGGTTCTCGTACCAGGCGGCGACGGTGAGCAGCTTCTCGGGGCTGACGCCGGCCTTCGTGGCGCTCTTGACGCCGGCGTCGACGCAGGCGCTGCAGCCGTTGACCTGGCTCGCGCGCAGGTGGACTAGCTCCAGTGTCTGCTGCGGCACGCCCCCGGCGTACACGGCCTTGAACAGGTGCTGGACGCCCGTCGTAACATCGGGCTGGACCGCGTTCTGAATGCGTGATGCCATCGTTCCTCCATGGAGCGGATCGTGGATTGCAGTACGGCACTACGACGTGCGGTCGCGGCGGAAGGTAACGCGGGCCGGGTGTTACCTTCCGCCGCGCGGAGGAGGACCGTGACTGAACAGCAGCTCGCCGCCGAGTTCGAGGCCCATCGCCCCTATCTCCACGCGATCGCGTTCCGCATGCTCGGCTCGCATGCGGACGCGGATGACGCCGGGCAGGAGGCGTGGCTGCGCCTTGCCCGCACCGGCGGCGGGGGTATCGAGAACCTGCGCGGCTGGCTCACCACCGTGACCGGGCGGATCTGCCTCGATGCTCTGCGCCGGCGTGGCGTACGGGCCGAGCAGCCGCTCGAGCTCAGCGTCGGCGCGCTCCCGCGCGAGGCGGCCGGGGCCGGGCGGCCCGATCCCGTGGAGGAGGCACTGCGCGCCGATTCCGTCGGCCTCGCGCTGTACGTCGTCATGGACGCCCTCACTCCCGCGGAGCGGGTGTCGTTCGTCCTCCACGATGTGTTCGAGGTCCCCTTCGACGCGATCGCGGCGATCCTGGACCGCAGCACGGCCGCCACGAAGATGCTGGCCAGCCGCGCCCGCGGCCGGATCCGCCTAGGCACGCCGGCTGCGTCGGGGGCGGACGCCGCGGCGCGGGAGGTAGTCGACGCGTTCCTCGCCGCGGCTGGCCGTGGCGACATCGACGGGCTGCTCGCCGTGCTCGCCCCCGAGGCCGAGCTCCGGGCGCGCAGCCCCAGGGGGACCATCGTCGTGCGCGGCGCGGGACAGATCGCCACGCGGGCGAGGACGGGGGCGCGACTGGGCGTGGCTCATCCGGCGCTCGTCGACGGCGCCCCGGGCGTCCTGATCACGGTGGACGGGCGGCCGGTCACGGTCATGGCCTTCACGGTCACGGATGGCGCCATTACCATGATCCGCACGCTGACCGACCCAGGCCGGCTCGCTCAGGTCGTCCCCTCGTGGGTCGCGTGACCTAGCCGCGTAGCGGGCGCTGGAGTTCCTCGAACGTGACGGTAAGCCGCAGCGACTGGTCCAGGATCAGCGCGCGGCGGTGCCTGTTCCCTCAGCACGTCGAAGTGGCCCGCTCTACGTACGAGATGGCCGAGCAGCTGTTCAAGCAGGCGACCAGGGGCAAGACGCTTCACCGGCTCCGGCATTCCAGGCTCACCCACCTCGGCGACCAGAACGTCAGCGCGCCCCTGCTCATGGCCATCAGCGGGCACAAGCAGCTCGCCATCCTGCATCGGTCAAACGCCGACTTGGTCGTTGCGCGGCCCGTTTCTGGCGCATTCCGGCCGCACCTCAGGTGGAGGGAGAACGTGATCATGCCGAGGTCGACGGTCTTGAGCTTCAAGGGCCAGGACGTCCAGTGGAAGTCGATCGTCTGGCCGGGATTGATCGGCGTGGTCAGGTTCAGCCCGACCTTGATGTCCTTGAAACGAGAGTAGAGCTACCAAGGGAAAGAAGATCCTATTACCCGGCCTGGTAGTCTGCTCGCCACCCTGTCCCCCATGAATCGGCATGCACTGATACCTCGACTTCCGCGACCCTAAGCCGCCCCGGTTAAGGGCGGGTGGCGGCGGCCAGCACGCGGCGGAGCAGGGCGGTCCACTGCAGGGACCTGATGGCCTCCGCGTGGAATGAGAGCAGTGCGGGGTCGTCGCCGGGGGCGATCTGGGCGGCCTCACCCCACAGTGCGTGCTCGCGCGCCAGCCACGACGGGCGGTCCCGTACTTCGACGTTGGTGAAGCCGGCCTGGCGCGAGGCCGGCCTGGAGGTTCGCGCGGCGTATCCGGGCGGAGAGCCGCTCGTCGTCGCGGTCTCGCGGCTCCCAGCAGGTCAGCACGACCCGGCCGCCGGGCTTGAGTACCCGGCGGATCTCGTCGTAAGCGCCGGCCGGCTCGTCCGGGAACTGGATGGCGTCGGTACACAGCACGGCCTCGACGCTGGCACTGGGCAGTCCCGTGGCGGTGAGCTGGCCGGCGCGGAAGCTCGCGTCGCTCACGCTCATTCGCGCGGCCTGCTCCCGTGCCTCGGCAAGGGCCTGCGCGGAGAAATCCACGCCGATGAGGGACGTCCCGGTCTTCCGCGCGATCAGCAGCCCGTAGGCGCCCCGGCCGCAGGCGAGGTCAAGCAGCGTAGTCCCGGGCGCGAGCCTGGACGCTCCTCGGCCAGCTCGGGGATCGCCCCGGCGGGGACGGCCCCGGCCCGGGTGCCCGGGGGAAGCCCATGTGCCGGTTCATGATCTCATCGACGGTCGGCGTGGCGACCCGGTCTGCGTACCAGCCATCGAAGTACTCGGCGGATCGCGGCTTCACGGGCACCGGCCCAGTATAGGAACCTGGACGAGCCGGCCCGCCCACGGGGTGGTGTCGAGGCTGCCGGGGTCGCCGAGGTTGAGCAGCACTGGCCGGGCACGGTGCAGCGGCGTGGAGGCCCGCAGCGGGCCCGCGGCGGTGGCCAGGTCGAGGTCGGGCATGCGCCGCCCCAGCAGGGGGTGCCCCTCCCCCAGGTCGTAGCGGACGTCCAGGCCGGACATCGCCGGCGATCCGCTTGCGCGGCTCCTGCATGCTCAGCAGGTCAGACATCGTGTCGCGCAGGGCGTCGGTGCGCGGGTCGGTGCGCAGCAGCGCGGCTTGCGCCATGGTGGTGCGCAGCACGCGGGCGCCGACCGGGTGCCGCTCGGCGTGGTAGCTGTCGAGCAGGCTGTCCGGCGACGCCCCGCTGATGACCTGGGCCAGCTTCCAGCCCAGGTTCACCGCGTCCTGCACGCCGGTGTTGAGGCCCTGGCCGCCGGCCGGGAAGTGGACGTGGGCGGCCTGGCACCCGCATCCCGCGACTCCCGTCTTCGTCCCTGGTGGCTACGGCCAGCGATTATGCGGCATGACCCGGGTCTTGCGGCAAGCCCCCCTGTGCGCTATAGGTTGAAACTGGAGGGGTGTTGCCTTCGCCATCCGCGTCGTGATCCCGGTCGCTGCCCGGTGAGCCGGCCGCCGCGGGGTCAGGGTGCACCGGGGCTCAGGGCGGCTGCCAGGACGGCCCCCGCGAGCCGGGCGACGGCGGCGGGTCCCGGATCGCCGTCGGCATCGGTGAACAGCAGGTGCGCGGCGCCGATCAGGGTGGGGGCGAGCGTGCCGATATCGGCGCCGGCCGCGACGCGGCCCAGGTCACGCTCGGCCGCGAGGTAGGCGGCGACGGCGGCGGTGGACTCGGAGACGATCGGGACGCGCGAGCCGGTGGCGGCCCTCAGCCGGGTGCGCAGCTCGTCGCGCGCGATGACGAGCCGGATGAGCGCGAGGATCGCCGGGCTGAACAAGCCCGGGAGCACGGCGGCCAGGTTGCCCGCCACGGTGGCGCTCCCGGCCAGCGCGCGCAGGGCCGCCGCCTGGTCGCCGATCCGCGCGACGCGGTCGAGCGCCAGCTCGGCGAGGAACGCGTCGAAGTCGGCGAAGTGCCGGTGCAGCACTCCCTTGGCCACGCCCGCTTCTGCGGTGACCGCGCGGCTGGTCAGGCCGCCGGGGCCGTCCCGGAGCAGGACGCGCTCGGCGGCGTCGAAGAGCTGCCCGCGCGGGTCGCGGATGGCCACCCCTGTCGGCACTGGTCGTCCGTCCTTCCTGCGCCGCCGCGAACGCGCCCGTAAGTGGGCACGCGCCCATTTATAGTGGGCGCATGACCACTCTACCGCCAGGCCCCGGAGGGGCGCCCGCGCCCGGCGCCGCGGGCTACGACCAGGCGCGGCCGTCGCACCTCCAGCGGCAGGTCGCCGAGGGGTTCGGCGCCGACGCCGGCCGCTACGACCGGGCCAGGCCCAGCCTATCCCGCCGACCTGGTGAGCCGCATCGTCGCCGCCAGCCCGGGACGCGACGTCCTCGACGTCGGGTGCGGCACTGGCATCTCCGCGCGGCTGTTCCAGGCGGCGGGCTGCCGGGTGCTCGGCGTGGACCCCGACCCGCGGATGGCCGAGCTGGCCAGGCAGGGCGGGACCGCGGCTGAGGTCGCGAGGTTCGAGGACTGGGACCCGGCCGGCCGCACGTTCGACGCGGTCATCGCCGCGCAGGCGTGGCACTGGGTGGACCCGGCCGCGGGCGCGGCGAAGGCCGCCGCGGTGCTGCGCCCCGGCGGCCGGATGGCGGTGTTCTGGAACGCCTTCGACCCGCCACGGGAGCTGCGCGAGGCGTTCGCCGATGTCTTCCGCCGGGCGCTGCCGGGCTCGCCGTCCGGCGGCTTCTGGGACAGGCCCGCCGTCGACGCCTACCGGGCCGGGTGCGCGAGGGTGGCCAGCGCGATCCGGCAGGCGGGGGCGTTCGGCGATCCTGAGGAGTGGCTGTCGCGCTGGGAGCGGCCCTACACCAGGGACGAGTGGCTGGACCTGGTCGTGACTACCGGCGGCTTCACCCAGCGTCCCGCGGCCGTCCAGCGGGAGCTGCTCGCCGGGCTCGGCGCCGCGGTCGACGCGGCCGGCGGGACCTTCATCATGTCCTACACGACGGTCGCCGCCACCGCCGCCCGGCTGCCCGCCTGACCGCGGGGCCGTCGCGGTGCCCGGCGGCGGGTGGCGGGAATGCCCGCGACCCGCCGCCGGTCCCGAGGACTGGCTAGATCGTGCCGTCTGCCGGGCTGGCGAACGGGACCACCGCGCTCACGCCGCCCTTGAACAGCCACGTCTCGGCGCGGGTGGCCGGGTTGAGCCACAGCAGCTGGCCGCCTCCCGCGCAGCCGAGGGTCTCCACGAGCAGCCGCGGCCCCGCCGCGGTCAGCACGGCGTAGCTGGGCGCGTTGGCTCCGGGCACGGTCACGGGGGTGACGCCCCCGCTGTTCCCTGCCTGCCTGTTGATCTCCAGGGTGCCGCAGGCGCCCTCGGACTGCACGTAGAGGCCGGACGGCAGCTGCCAGGCGTCGATGTCGCCGAGGTCGTAACTGGCGGTGCGGGCCGGGGTGGGCTCAGCCGGCCTGGCGCCACTGGCGGGCACGAGGTACAGGTGGCTGTAGAACAGCTTCCCGGACGCGGTGTAGCAGTCCGCGAGCACCGTGGCCGGGGTCCACCAGCGGACCGGGGAGCAGCCCAGCGCCGGGGCCGCGCCCGGCACGGGCAGGTTCCTCAGCGCCCTGCCCGAGCTGCTCACCAGCCGCAGCCCGTGCGGTGCCGAGACCGCGAGGCTGGCGCCGTTCGGCGCCTCGATCCCGAAGACGGACTCATCACCGGTGGCCAGCGCCGTCACGAGCCTGCCGGACTGGCTGTAGGCGCCCAGCGTGGCCGTCGAGCCGTGGTCGGTGACGGCCAGGATGTCGCGCCCGGCCGGCAGGGTGTAGCCAAGGACCGAGTCAGCGCCGGCGATCTGTATCCTGCTTGCCCTCCCGGTCTGCAGGTTCACCTGCTCGAGCTTGCTCGCCGAGTCCAGCTCAAACAGCGCCCGGGACTTGTCGCCGGACCAGGCGACCAGGAAGCCCGGGTCGTCGGAGGCGGGCAGCGCGTACGTCCTCCCGGCCGGGCTGGCCAGGAACAGCGTCGTCTTCCCCCGGCCGGCCGCGGCTTGCGCGAGCACCCAGCCTGGCCCGACTGACTTCCACGGCACCGCCGCCGTGCCGCGCGGGGCGGCGGCAGTCACGGCGCTCGCCGCGGTGCCCCCGAGCGCCCCGGCGGTGGCCGCGATCACGAGCGCGGCCCCGGCAGCCCGGCGCCAAACCATGCCAAGCATCATCATTTCTCCCCCTGATCGGTATTCATGGCATCCAATAGGACGCCGGACCAGTGGCGGCCGTTGACCGACCGTGACCAGCGGTTATCCGCCGTCCGGGGCGCCGCCCGCCGCACGGGGCCAGCCAGGTGGGAGGAGGCGGCGGCGGTAACTCCGCCGGGCCGGCTGGGCGTCCTCGTGGAGGGCGCGGAGCGTGCCGGGACGCAACGGGGTGCCGAGCATCTGCGATACGTAGACGCGGTGGGCATGATGCAGGGTGCGGACGGCGGCGGGGACGAGGCCGGGCTTGACCGGCGGCTCGCCGCCGCGCGGGCGGCCGGGCTTGACGGGGATCCACAGGTAGCCGGGGTCGCTGCCCTCAAGCTCGGCGATGAGCGCGGCCCGGGCCGACAGCCAGCGGGACACCGTGTGCACGGCGTCCGTGCCCAGGCGGAAGGACTCATCGCCCACCTGGACCGCGGGCGATCCCCCGGACAGGCGCAGCGCGTCGAGCGTGAGGCCGGCCAGCTCGGGGACGCCGCGGCCGGTATCGGCGACGAGCGCGGCGACGGCGGCGGTGCGCAGCGCGGTGATGGCGTTGGCCGTGAGGGGCCTGCGGACGGCCAGATCGTGGACGAGCTGCTCGGCCTCCCGCGGGGGCAGCCGGAACCCGTCGGCGGGCTTGGCGGTGGCGAGCCGGCCGGGCAGGCCGAGGAACTCGGCGAACCCGTTCCAGGTGTCGGCCCGCACGCGCATCGAGTTGGGGTAGGCGGCGGCCTCCCGGCCGCGGGACGTCCCGCGGGTGCGGGTCTTGCCCGCGGCGGCATCGGCGAGCCAGGCGCTGGCCCGCTCGGGTGCCATCAGCTGCCCGGCCGTGACCTCTGACGCGGTGACCGGCGCTTCCCGGGGCGGGCCGCCCGCCTCGCCGGAGTCCCATGCCGCCAGGGCGTGCCGAAGGTACTCGCGCAGGAAGTGGACGCGGATCCGCCGGGTGGTCGCGGACAGCCCGCGGCCGGCGAGGTGGCGGCCGAAGTCCTCGATCGCCACTGTCGCCGGAAGCTCAGCGGCCGGCCTGCTCGCGTCGGGTGCTGCCATGGCCAGCAGCATAAGGGATAACAGCAAGATTTATCCAGGGCTGATCCCCGCGCCGCCGGCCGGATCCCCGGCAGCGTAGGCGGTTTGGCCATACCCGGGCGGGTAGCGCGCAATAGGGTGAGACGCGTGACATGGCGACTCAGGCGCCGGGCCGGCCAGTCCGGGGACAACGCGCCGGGCCGGCTGGCCCAGGGCCCGCCCTCGCGGTGGCCGTCGCCGCGGTGATCGTCCTGGCCGCCGGCGTGCTCGCGGTCGTGACGTGGACCAGTGGCTCAGGGCCGGCCCGCCCGCCCGGCCAGGCGGGCCCGGAGAAGCCGGGCGCCAGCGCGGCGGGGCCGCCGTCGGCGACCCCGCCCGGGCAGGGCGGGCAACTGGCGGCCGGGAACGTGGCGTCGGTGCCGATGTCGGCGCTGCCCTCCGGCGGTGCCCCGGGAATGATCGTGGCACTGGTGATCGTCAGCGGCGTCCCGTCGGTGTCGGTGAACGTCGCCGCGATGCCGGGGACGCTGGTGCGGGCCGCCACCGGGGGCGGGTACGGCGCCCGCCCCGTCCTGGATGACCTGCCGGCGTCGAGTCCCGGCCCGGCGGCGGGGGTGCCCGGCGCGGCGGTCGTGCTGTCGCTGGCGCCAGCCACGGCAGCCGGCGGCCAGGGCGGGACGGCGCTGTCGGTGACAGTCAGCCCGGACGTGGCCTGGCAGCTGGACTTCGGCGGCGGTGCCGGCCCGGTGGCGGTGAACATGACTGGCGGGCAGGTGGCGGGCCTGGACTTCGCGCAGGGCGCCTCGGACGTCTCGGTGACGCTCCCCCGGCCGCCCGGCACCGTCCTGCTACGGCTGGAGGGCGGCGCCAGCCAGCTGGCGGTCTCCCTGCCCGCCGGAGTGCCCGCACGGGTCACCGCCGGGGACGGCGCGAGCCAGGTCACCGTGGGCGGCGCCAGCTACAGCGGCATCGCCGCCGGGACGGTGATCACCCAGCCGGGCTGGGCGGCGGCGACCGGGCGGGTGGATATCGACGCCACGTCGGGGGTCTCGCAGGTGCAGGTCACCGAAGGGTAGTGCCGCCCTGAAGGGTAGCGTTAGGGCCCGTGAGTACCTACCGTCACCCTGGCACGGTCCTGACCGAGTACGTCTTCGGCGTCCCCCTCGACCACGGCCGGCCCGGCGGAGAGCAGATCGAGGTGTTCGCCCGGGAGGTCGTGGGCGTCGGCCGAGAACGAGACAACCTGCCGTGGCTGCTGTTCCTTCAGGGCGGGCCCGGCTTTCACGCGGACCGGGCCGTCGGCCGGGCGAGGTGGCTGGACCGCGCGCTGCGCGACTACCGGGTGCTGCTGCTGGACCAGCGCGGCACCGGCCGGTCCACCCCGGTGAGCGCCGGGTCCCTGGCCCGGCGAGGCCTGGCGTCGCCGGCCGCGCAGGCTGACTACCTGGCGCTGTTCCGCGCGGACTCGATCGTGGCCGACGCGGAGCTGATCCGCAGGGAGCTGGCAGGCGGCGAGCCGTGGGCCCTGCTGGGGCAGAGCTTCGGCGGGTTCTGCACGGTCGCCTACCTGTCCTGGTACCCGGAGGGCATCCGGGAGGCCTTCATCACCGGCGGGCTGCCGGGGCTGGCCTCTGCCCCCGACGACGTGTACCGGCTGACCTACCCCCTGGTGGCGGGAAAGGTCGCGGCGCACTACGAGCGCTACCCGATGGACGTCACGCGGGCGCGGGACATCGCGCGGCAGCTGGCGGACCGCACCGTCACGCTGCCCGACGGCCGGCCGCTGACGGTCGAGGCCTTCCAGTCGCTGGGCATGCCGCTCGGCTTCGGCGCCGGCAGCCACGAGCTGCACTACCTCCTTGAGGACGCGCTTGACGGCGACGGGGAGCTGGCCGACGGGTTCCTGTACGAGGCAATGCGGCAGCTGTCGTTCGCGGGGAACCCCCTGTACGCGCTCGTCCACGAGGCCTGCTACGCGCAGGGAGCGGCCACCCGGTGGTCGGCGCAGCGGGTCCGGGCCGAGCTGGGCGGGTTCGACGCCGCCGGCGCTGGACGGCGACGTCCCGCTGCCGTTCACCGGCGAGATGATCTACCCGTGGACCGTGGAGCAGGACCCGGTGCTCGCGCCGCTGCGAGAGACGGCGGAGCTCCTCGCCCAGCGGGACGGCTGGCCGCCCCTGTACGACCCGGCCCGGCTGGCCGCGTGCAGCGTGCCAGTCGCGGCGGCCGTCTACTACGACGACATGTACGTCCCGCGCGAGCTGTCCATGGCGACGGCGGCGGCGATCGGCGGGCTGCGCGCCTGGGTGACCAATGAATGGCAGCACGACGGACTGCGCTCCAGCGGCGGCGCCGTGCTGGACCGGCTCATCGCGATGAACCGCGGGGACCTGTAGGCGAGCGCTGGCGGCGAGCGCTGGCGGCGAGCAAACGATGGAGCACAGTGAGGGAGGGCGGCATGACGTCATCGGGTGACGGCACGCTGGAGGGCATGATCACCGTCGGCACCGGGCCGGTCAGCCCGGCGGAGGTGGTCTCGGTCGCGCGGCAGGGCGCGGGGGTCGCCCTGGCGCCGGAGGCCGAGGCGGCGATCACCGCCAGCCGGTCGGTGATCGACCAGCTCGCCGGGGACCCGGCCCCCCACTACGGGGTGTCCACCGGGTTCGGGGCGCTGGCCAGCCGGCACATCCCGCCGGAGCTGCGGGCGCAGCTGCAGCAGTCGGTGGTCCGGTCGCACGCCGCCGGGTCCGGCCCGGAAGTGGAGGCCGAGGTGGTGCGGGCGATGATGCTGCTGCGGCTGTCCACGCTGGCGACCGGGCGGACCGGGGCGAGGCTGGCGACCGCCCGCGCCTACGCGGCGATGCTGACCGCCGGGATCGTCCCCGTCGTCCACGAGTACGGGTCACTAGGCTGCTCCGGCGACCTCGCGCCGCTGGCGCACTGCGCGCTCGCCGCGATGGGCGAGGGCACCGTGCGGGTGCCGTCCGGCGGCCTCGTCCCGGCGGCGGACGCGCTGCTGGCGGCGGGCATCGACCCGGTTGTCCTGGCGGAGAAGGAGGGGCTCGCGCTCATCAACGGCACCGACGGGATGCTCGGCATGCTGGTGCTGGCCTGCGAGGACCTCCGCCAGCTGGTGAAGGTGGCCGACATCGCGGCGGCGATGAGCGTGGAGGCGCTGCTGGGCACGGATGCCCCGTTCGCGGCCGACTTGCAGGCGCTGCGCCCGCATCCGGGACAGGCGGCGAGCGCCGCGAACCTGCGTGCCCTGCTCGCCGCCTCGCCGCTCGTCGCCAGCCACCGGGGCCCGGCCGACACGCGGGTCCAGGACGCCTACTCGCTGCGCTGCTCCCCCCAAGTGCACGGGGCCGTCCGCGACACCCTCGCGCACGCGGACCTGGTGGCCAGCCGGGAGCTGGCGGCCGCGATTGACAACCCGGTCGTGACCACGGACGGGCGGGTGGTGAGCAACGGGAACTTCCATGGCGCCCCGCTCGCGTACGTGCTGGACTTCCTGGCGATTGCCGTGGCCGACCTGGCGTCGGTGGCGGAGCGGCGCACCGACCGGTTCCTGGACGTCGCCCGCAGCCACGGGCTGCCCGCGTTCCTGGCCGGGGATCCCGGCGTGGACTCAGGGCACATGATCGCCCAGTACACCCAGGCCGCGATCGTGAGCGAGCTGAAGCGGCTCGCCGTCCCGGCATCGGTGGACTCCATCCCGTCCAGCGCCATGCAGGAGGACCACGTGTCGATGGGCTGGTCGGCCGCGCGCAAGCTGCGCCGTGCCCTCGACGGCCTGGCCCGGGTGCTGGCGATCGAGGTCCTCACCGCCGGGCGCGGGCTGGACCTGCGCCGCCCGCTGACGCCGGCGCTCGCGACCGGGGCCGTGCTGGCCCGCCTCCGGGAGGCGGCACAGGGCCCGGGGACCGACCGGTTCCTCGCCCCGGAGATCGAGGCGGCCGTCACGCTCGTGACGTCAGGGGCAGCGGTCGCTGCGGCCGAAGGAGTTACCGGCCCGCTGCACTAGGGCCACGAGCGCCGCTCGAAAGTCACACCCGCCAGGTGAGCATTGAGGGCGGCCGCCAGAAGGGCCGACGCGGATCATCCAGCGGAAATCCAACGTTTCGCATCCAGTACTGCCCCCGTAGTCGGCCAGGACCGTACCACCGGGGCGGGAACGCCGCCGAGGTTACTGCCGGTGCCGCGCCTTGGGCAGGCCGGAGCGGATCGCACCTTGCTGCTCCCTGTGTCGCGTGTAGATGATCGCGAGGCCCGCCGTGGCCATCGTTAGTAGAACAGTGATCCAGTTGACGGCGACTATCCAGCCGGAAAAGCGCCATCCGTACGTGGCCCAGGAGAGGAATCCGATGATCTGCTCCCCGGCCCAGCCGAGCAGCATGGCCCCTCCGGCCGGGCGCTGCTCCCAGACCAGTGCCAGCCACGCGGCGAGCGATGCCGTGGCGAGTTCCGCGAACGACTCCGCGAGCTGGAGGGCCGGGTTAATGGGGCTATAGGCGAGGTGGACAGAGTGGGCCTGGAGTACCTGGGCGGCACACCCGATGGCAGTGGACAGCACAGCCCCGCTGAACAGCAGCGCCGGGAGGATGCGCGGCTTCGCCCACTGGCCGCGCCCGGTGATCCTGCGCACGCCGAAGAACAGCAGGACGATTACGACGGCCGTCACGGCATCTTCGACGAGGTAAACGGAGAGGGGTGCACCAGCCCCCTCTCCTGATTGATAGATATGTATGTTCGTGAGCCATCCGCCGAGCACGGCGGGCAGCAGCAGGCGGCGCAGGCGGCCCAGCAGTGCCGTGACCGTGACGATCAGCGCAATGGCCTCGCCGATGTAGCCGATCGCGGTCATCAGCGTTGGCACCGCGCCGGACCTCGTCTGCCCGACCAGGGCGAGGACGAACAGCGCCGCGTAGGCCAGGGTGAGCAGGACGCCGGACACAGCCGGCCAGTTCCGGCCGCGCGACCGCGGCGAGGGTACTTCCGGAAGGCCCGCGGCGGCGGCCCTGAGACTGGCACGAGGCGGGGCCAGCGGCGGAGATGGCCGGGAGCCTACCCACGCGCTCGCCCGCGGGTTACCGGGTACGCCTGCACGGAGCGAGTACGCAGGGTTCCGTCCATGGCCAGGTGATGGGCAAGGTCCGTGCCGCGCTGCGTGGGCAGCGGGAACCCCCTGGCGTTCATCCGCCGGCGAGCTCTCCGTACAGGACATCGAGCGTCAGCAGCTCAGGACCCGACGGCTCGCCATCCCGGAGCATCTCGATCAGGGCGCCGGTGAACGCGGTGTACCGCTCCCCGGGCGGGGCCAGGGACGCTGCGGTCGGGGGCGCGGAGGCAAGCGTGTAGGTCCCGGTGATCTCGGACTGCCCGGCCATCAGCTCACTTGTGCTGGCCATGTAGGCGATCCCTTTACATACCGCAGCTAAATCGGCACAAATTGGGCGTCCCTACCGCACGCCCGGCTAAGGTTCTATTTTCCGGGTCAGCACCCGTTCCTGGCCATCGGGCAGCCATGCTCATGACGAGGAAAGACAGGCGGGGTGGCTGAAACTTTCCCGCGGCATGCCGGGCGCCTCGTGCTGAGCCCTTCGCATGGACGGGCAGGTGGCGGACGGCGCGAGGGCGAATCGGTTCGACGGGGTGCGCGACGTCTCTTGACCCGGCTGGCCGTTGACGCCGACGATGGCCGCATCGCGCAGGCGGACCCGCAACTTCGCTGGGCACCAGCTGCGTTGTGAGCGTTCACATGACGTGTCGGGAGGTGGCGGTCTTGGCTCTATCAGCTCGGCGGCGCGGGTGGCCGCGGCTGGCCGCGGCGGCGCGGCGGCGGCTGCTCGCGGCGGCCGCGGCGGCAGTGACGGTGATCGCGCTGGGCGCGGGCGCCGTGGCCATGGCCGTCCCCGCCGCGGCGGCCAGTACCGGACAGGTCAGCGCGGTGGGCGCGGGCAAGTGCCTGGACGTGCCCGGCAGCAGCACCACCCCGGGGACCCAGCTTGACATCTGGACCTGCAGCGGCGGGGCCAACCAGGCCTGGACCTTCACCTCCGCCGGCCAGTTCACCGTCTACAGCGGCAGCAGCCAGCTGTGCCTGGACGCCGCCGGCAACCAGACCACGCCGGGCACCAAGGTGGAGACCTGGACCTGCAACGGCCAGGCCAACCAGCACTGGAACGTCAACGCCAACGGCACCATCACCGGCGTCCAGTCCGGCCTGTGCCTGGACGTGACCGGGGCCAGCACCGCCAACGGCGCCCTGGTCGAGCTGTGGACCTGCAACGGCGGCTCCAACCAGCAATGGGCCACCAGCTCCGGCGGCTCGCCGGCGATCACGATCTCGGCCGCGGGCACCGGGACATCGCTCACCGCAAGCTCCGCCGGCCTGTCCTTCGAGGCCTCCGACCTGGCGGTGCCCGGCTTCACGGCCGGCAACCTGGCTGCCTACCTCAAGACCCTGGGCTCGTCCGTCCTGCGGATCGGCGGCAGCACCGTGGACCAGACCTTCTGGACCTCGACCGGGGCGCCCGCTCCCTCCTGGGCGATCGCCACCATCACCCCGGCTGACCTCACGGCCCTGGCGAGCCTGGCGAGGGCGAGCGGCTGGAAGGTGATCCTGGGCGTCAACCTCGAGCACTACAACCCGGCCAGCGCGGCCGACGAGGCCCGGTACGCGCGGGCGGCGCTAGGCTCGTCCCTGCAAGCCATCGAGATCGGCAACGAGCCGAACTTCTACCCGCAGTACTCCGGCAACACCGCCCGGTACTTCACCGACTTCCAGGCGTACGTGTCGGCGATCGAGCAGGCGGTGCCCGGCGTCCCTATCGCGGGTGGTGACGTCTACAGCGCGCCCACCAGCTCATTCCAGAGCGCGTTCGTGTCCAGCGAGCATGCCCTGTCCAAGCCGGACATCGCCGAGCTGACCAGCCATAACTATCCGCTGACGGCGTCGAGCTGCGGCGGCGGCCCCACCATCGCCGGGCTGCTCGGGACCTCGACGCACAACGAGGAAGTCACCGCCGCGCAGCAGGCTGCCGCGGGCGGGGGCGCGCTGGGCGTTCCCGCCGTCATCGACGAGGGCAACTCGGTAGTCTGCGAGGGCCAGCCGGGAGTCAGTGACGTGTACGCGTCGGCCCTGTGGGAGGTCGACGACCAGCTTGCGACAGCACTCGACGGCGTTCAGGGCGACTACATGCACGGCACCGTCATCCAGTGCGGCACGGCCAAGCCGCTGTTCATGTACTACACGCCGCTGTGCGCGCCGACCGCCGCGGACGCGGCGAACGGGACCCTGGCCGCCCAGCCGGAATATTACGGCCTGGCGGCGGTGCACGAGATCGGTGCCGGCCAGTTCCTGAACCTGAGCAATCCTGACTCGGCGAACGTGCGGGCGTACGCGATCCGGCATGCGGACGGCACCGTCACAGTGGTGCTCGACGACGTGCAGGATCCAGCGAGCAGCGGCCCGAGCACACTGCGGCTGGTCTTCGGCCAGTCCTTCAGCGCCGGCAGCCGCTTCGACCTGACCGCCAGCTCCCTGAGCGCGACCAGCGGGATCACCCTTGGCGGCCAGAGCGTCCAGGCCAGCGGGGCCCTTGCGGCGCCGGATGCCACGCCCGTCACGGTGAGCGGAAGCGCACTCACGGTGACGGTCGCCGCCGGGAGCGCGGCCATCCTCACCCTCGGCTAGAAGCCTGCTGAACGGCCAGGGCGTTCCGGCAGCTCACCGGTAAGCCTCGGCTTGCAGGCGGTACAGGCGGGCATAGGGCTGCCCGGCCCGCCTGATCAGGTCATCGTGACTGCCGGCCTGGACAAGAGCGCCCTTGCCGAGCACGAGGATCACGTCCGCGTCCTTGATCGTGGAGGACCGGTGGGACACGACGATCGTGATCGCCCCGGTTTCCCGGCCGAGGTCGCGGGCCTGGCGGATGAACCGCTGCCGCTGTGCCTCGAGCTCGGGGAGGAAGCTGGCGTCGGTGGTGAACTTCTCGCAGGTCAGGCAGGCGTTTTTAGCACGTCCACGGCGGACTGCGCGGCCAGGGTCAGCAGGATCGGGTACTTGCGGTCATCGTCGCGGCGGGCCAGGTTCTGCGCCGTCAACCGCCGGCCCAGCCCGGCACGGAACGGCGGTTGGCGTTAAGGCCCCGGGGAACGCTGTCAGCGCCATTCGTCTACCAGATTCACGTGGTGTGTCGACAGTGGTGAAGGACTTCGGTCCCGTTTTCCGGTCACACGCCGGGGAGGGTGACCGGAAGCCCGGGATAGGCTGCGGACATCCAGTCGTTGGTCGCCGTGGTTGGCATGGTGGTGAGGTCCGGCATGCCGAACACGTAGCTCCGCTCGATGCCTTCAGTGTTCGGAATGACCTGGGCGGCGGCCTGGAGCTGGGCATCACTCCACCGGCGGAGAGCATCGTCCACGGCCGGCGCGCCGGCGAGGGCGTCCGCCAGTGAGGCGGCACTGGCCGCCGCCCGCAGGACGCCGCTCCCCGCGAACGGAGGGACCAGCGTGCCGGAATCGCCGACTAGGCACAGGCGGTTGCGTGCGTAGCTGCGGGGCACGAAGGAGTAAATGGCCTGGATTGACGAGTTGCCGCTCTGTTGCACCAACTCGAACAGCGGCGAGGGCAGCAGGCCCGCGAGGCGGGACTCCAGGGCCGCCCTGACCTCCGGGTGCACTTTCCCGAACGGTACCGAGCCGGACTGCTGCCGCTCTTGGTCGTCGACGAGTACCGAGGCCAGGGCGCTCTCGGGAACCTGGAGGTAGTAGCCCCACATGAGAAGGCGTTCTCCCGGTTCGGTGCTCTGCCCGGGTCCGGGGACGTAGTACGCGACCCCGTGGCCCCCGTGGTACACGGGCCGCAGGAGATCGCAGCCGTCGAGGGCATCGGCGCGGGTGTCGCGCTCGGGAAGGAGCCCGCGCCACAGCACCACGCCCCGGTAGGCAGGCGCGGCGCCGGGGTCAATGAGCCCGCGTCCCAGCGAGCGGTACCCGTCGGCGCACACGACGAGGTCGAAGTCCAGTGAGCCGCCCGGGGCAAGGTGCAGCGTCGTGCCGTCCGGTGTCGCTTCGATCCGCTCGACGGCCACGCCGCCGCGGTACAGGTCGTCAGGAATGCGCCGCCGGAGTGACTGGTACAGATGAGCCCAGTTGAACAGCGTGAAGCTCAGCTGGACGTCGCCCAGCCATCGCTGCCGGCCGGTCCCGGCTGCACGGGTGACGAGCCGGGAGTAGTCGGCCCGGCAGGCGGGAACGGTCCCGTCGAGGAGGCCTCGCGCCGTCATGTCCTGCCACGAGGTGGTGATCATGAGGATCCCGGCACCCCGGCTCACCAGGCCGGACTCGGACCGCTCGAAGACGGTTACATCGTGGCCGGCCCGCTGCAGGAGCGCCGCTGTCGCGCATCCGGCGATCGATCCCCCGATAATGCCGACTCTCATGCCGCTTGCCCCCGAACCCCTTGGAGCGCCACCCGGGAGGTGACGGCAATCCGTCAGCGTAGCGGCTACACGTTCGCGGAGGAAGCCGACGGAACGGGACCAGGTGCACGGCCACTGGCCCGGCCCGGCCCGGTGCGGCCGGCTGTCGTTCCCCGGGTTCCGGGCGGCGCGACGGTGAAGTCATCGACCAGCGCCTCCGACTGGCGGCGCCACGGTCGCCTATGAGAGAACCTGCCGGCGCAGGAACTGCTCGTGCAAGCCCGCGGCACCTTCAGCGGGCCGCCACGAGACCGGGGAGTAGCCTGCGCAGACTTGGCGCTTCCGCTCCGTGCGCCCTGCGGCCCAGCCGACGTCGGCGGCTGACATCTCGCCTGTCACCCGGCCATTATCACACGGTGTCCCCGCCTGCCCTGTTCTGCGTCATTGCGTTCCCGTCCCGCGGCGGAGCGGCGGCGTTCGTTTCGAGCCACCTCTCGGTCAGGGCGATGAAGGCGTCCATCGCCTGGTCGGCCGCTTCCGTGTCGCCGGTGGCGAGCAGGTCGAGCAGCAGGCCGCGGGTGACGGCGATGCCCAGCCGCAGGTGCGCGCGTGCCCGCGGCTCCGGGATCCCCCTGGCCACCGTGGCAGCGACGAGTGGCTCGAGCCAGTCGTCAATGATCCCGTCGAGGAACTCGGCGGCATGCGCGCGGCCTTGCAGGGCCTGGCCGTAGAGCTCGAAGAACAGGCGCTCGTACGGCCACAGCGCGGGGGCGGAGAAGTGCTTCCACCACGCGCGCACGAGCTCGCCGAGCGGCTGGCGGGGATCGGGCGGGAAACCGTGAAGCTGCTCGCGCTGCCGCCGGTCGACGGTGCGCGCGATCTCGACCCAGAGTCCTTCCTTGGAGCCGAAGTGGAAGATGAGCATCCGGTGGCTGGTGCCAAGCGCGGCGGCGAGGGAGCGCAGGCTCAGGTCGCTGATCCCGTGCTCCGCCGTGTACCCGATCGCCGCGTCGAGGAGCTGCTGCCTCGCGGTGTTGCCGCTCACGCTCATGGAATGTACCATATGGTACATGAAGCCAGTGCGGGTGAGTATCGATGTTCCCCAGGCACGGGAGGATGTCTACGACTTCCTCGACGTGCTCGCCAACCACGAGCTCTTCACCGGCCACATGATGCGCGACTGGCGGTACGAGGGGCCGGCGCGGGGCGTCGGCGCGAAGGCCAAGGTAACGGCCGTCGCCGCCGGCCGCACTGACACTCTCGACATGGAGGTCATCGAGGCCGAGCGGCCGGCGCGGAACGTGGAGCGCAACGTCGGCGCGAGCGGCCGCGTCGCGACCGGGACCTATACGCTGGCCGGGCTTCCTGGCGGGGGAACCCGGATCACCTTCGAATCCGCCTGGCTGCGAGTCCCGCGTAGCGAGGCTCTCGCCGCGCCGCTGGTCCGTGCCGTGGTCCGCCGCGGCAACAAGCGCGCCATGGAGCGCCTCGCCGAGCAACTCCGGGCTCACGAAGCCAGCGACGCCAGCGGCTGAGCGCGGCGGGGTGTAGCCAGGTACTACAGGCCCGGCAACGGCCCCGACCAGGCACCTTCAGTCATGAAGATCGTCCTATTGCCGGTTTCCGCCGTACCGTGGTTCTAGCGCGAATTTCATCAGGCGCGAACTGGCGACGCGCTGTGCATGCAGGCGGACTTCCGTGCTCGGCCGGGGAACGCAGGATGCTCCGCCTCGCCGCCAGCCTCGCCGACCACGCGCCCGTCAGCCTAGGCGAGGCCATCACGGGCATCGACGGCCACAACATCGGTCTCCTGCTCACCGCGGCCAGTCACGCCGCAGGCCGCCGAGGGCCTCGCTAACCAGGGCCATTACCTGAGTTATCACAGGGTGGTCATCGTGCGCGACGCCGTTGTAACCTAATGAAACCGGGAATTGCCGTTTCCCGGGCAGCGTGGGGGAAGCATGACCATCGCGCTCGTCAGCATCGGCGCCACTGTCATCGTCATCATGGACTACCTGATGTGGATGCGCATGCTTCGCGTCCTCCGCTCGCTGTCCTTGACCCCTGATGGCACCGCGTTCACCGGCCGCTGCAGCCGGTGGCAGGTGCAGACTTTTACCGGACGGGTGGCGTCCGAAAACAGGTACACCAGCGTCTCCAGCACGTCCGGCTACTCCAGCACGTCCGGCTCCAGCACAAAAACCACTGTGCACCAGGAGCTGATGCTCGTGGACGGTACTGGCAGGCGGCATAAGGCCACGCTGTCCGACATGGGCGCCCGCATCTTCACCGGGCAGGTCGTCACGCACTGCTGGGCTACGAGCGGGCACGAGCGAGTGACCTTCGCGGCGCTGAACCACTCAACGCGTCAGCAGCAAGTCTCCGAAGACGGCCTGGGCCGCATCATCTGGGGCAGCGACGCGCTCATGCTGCCATGGGCAGCGGTGTCGTGGATGTCCTTCATCGGAATACCCCAGGTCATCGTCTTCATCATCTTCTACTACCGGAGAATCTCGGCGTTCAAGCGGTCCGGCGTCGATGCCCTGTGGGCTGCCACAGCCCCAGCCCCAGCCCCAGTCCCAGGCCAGGACCTGGGACGCGATCTGCCGGCACACCGCCCTGACCGCGCTCGCCCGGCTCAGGACCGCCGCCGTCCGCGCGGCGCTCACCGGCGCGCCCGGTCATCTCCAGGGACATGATGCGCATCGCACTGGGCCGCCGAGCGGCCGGCGAGTCCGTGACCAGCATCGCCAGGGGCCTGCGTACAAGACCGCCGGCGGCCAGGAGCGGACGGTCTCCCGCCGCGCCCTCTGCAACGCCTTTCGCGCCCATGACGCCGAACAGGCCGCCGGGACCGCGTAGCCGAACCCAGCCGAACGGCCCTCCGTCACGGCTTCAAGATCCGCTCATTGTGGCTTTTGGTCTTACCCTGGCTGGACCCCCGAACGATCCGGGTCACGCCTCACCTGCGGGAATTGGCGACAGTTGAATCCGCGAGGTCACCAGTACTGCCCCCCGTGATGCCCTGGCGCTGTCCAGTGTGACCATGACCGCTAGTTGGCGGAATTGGAACCCTAGTTGGCGGACAGGCTCCGTATGTAACTTTCTTTCGGTGCGGCTGCGGCAAGGAAGTTCACGACAACCTTGCTCTTGACGATTGCTCGATTCGTTCTACCGCCATAGCCAAGACACCCATCAGATTCGAGGGGTCATTCTGCATTTCAGGATACCTTTCGAGCGCCACAGCTTCACTCTCCGTAAGCTTGCGGCTTTGTATGACAGGCTTCCCTTCAATTTCATATTTTATTATCAAGGTCGATCCCGCCCTGACGCAGGCGCTTGGCACATCCTTGAGGGACTCGGATCAGCAGGGAGACCGTACTGGCAAATTTGGCATCTACCTGCGCTTGCTTATCGTCAATGGCATATAGCTCAGCCGCTTGCTCCAAATGGGTCAGTCTTGCCTTCACCTCTGAGGAAGTTAGGCCGCGCTTTATGCGGGCCGTAGATTTCCGAATCCAGGAGCCGCGATTTATTTCAACGTTAAGTGGCCCGTTGAACCCGAGCATGTCAATCAGCTCATCCGTCAGGTCTGCTATCCTGCGGATCTTGCTAGCGTCATTTGTGTCCACGTATATGTAGACGTGGATTTCATCCTGCGGATTTGATCCTTCCACCTGAGATACCGAGATCCGGAGCATGCCGTCCGCGTCCGCTGAGGCAAGCTTCGCGCCGTCCGGACTGATCGCCAGCGCCAAGACCGGCCCTGCCTGCTGGGTGAACGTCGCCTTTACGCTTCCCGTGGACATCTCCCAGACCGAGACCGTGCCATCCCCGCCCCCCGCGGCAAGCCTCCTGCCGTCCGGACTGATCGCCAGCGCCAAGACCGGCCCTGCCTGCTGGGTGAACGTCGCCTTTACGCTTCCCGTGGACATCTCCCAGACCGAGACCGTGCCATCCCCGCCCCCCGCGGCAAGCCTCCTGCCGTCCGGACTGATCGCCAGCGCCAGGACGGGGCCTTTCAACCCGGTTAGCGCCCGCTGTGGATATCTCTTGGGCACGCCCCTTATCCGGACAATGCCATCCCTACCCGTCCAGGCGAGCTCCCAGGCGTGCGGGTTGATCGCCAGCGCCAGGACCGAGCCTTCGAGGTCAAGTCGCGCTATTTCGCGCCATGTGCGGATGTCCCAGATCCAGGTCTTGCCGTCCCCGTCCGCCGCGGCGAGCTTCCTGCCGTCCGGGCTGATCGCCAGCACCGAAATCCGATCTGCCCCAGAGGAAAACGTATTCAGCAGAAGGCCCTTGGACGCCTCCCAGACCCAGAGCGTGCCATCCTCGTCTGCCGAGGCAACCCAGGCGCCGTCCGGGCTGATCGCCAGCGCCGAAACCCGACCGACCATTTCATCCTCTATCGAATCGACTAGAACTTGGTCGGAAACCTAGCAGGAGCCGGCGGGCCTCCGCCAACTATTGTTCCAATTCCGCAGCTATCATCAACGGTCACATCCAGACCGGAAGGGGACCGTGGTCTGCGTGACCCCGGCGGCGCTGATGTCCACCGCGCGCACCTGGTCCGCACGGTAGAGCCAGCCGGCCGAATTCGACGTCAGCGGGGCGGCGCTGTTCATCGAGCGGAGGAAGCCGGCCCCGGTACCGAGCGCCGGGACGAGGACGGCGATCGCGGTCCACGTCCACCAGCGCACCCGGCGGACCCGGTTGCGCAGCCTGCGCAGGACCGGGAACCGGGACGGGCCAGCCGCCGCGGCGGGCCGAGCCGGTCCAGCTCCGCGAGCACCTCGGCGTCGCTGGTGCCGGGTGGCAGCGCCTCGTCCCAGGTGAGCGGCGAGCATCTCGTGCAGTTCCGCTGCCTGCGCGGCGGGCAGGGAGGCGCAGGCCGCGTCCAGGGCACGCAGGTACTCCCTGACCAGCGGGCGCTCAGGCACCGTGTCACTCATCGCGGGGCTTCTCCCGGGGGCGCCGTGCCGGGCGGCGGGAACAGGACCGCGGCGACGGTCGCGGCGAACTCGGTCCAGCCGGCGCGGAAGGACTTGAGCTGGTCGCGGCCCTCATCGGTGATGAAGTAGTAGCGGCGGGCGCGCTCCCCCGCCGGGTCGTGCCACTCACTGGTCACCAGCCCCGCGTCACGAAGCCGACTGAGCAGCGGGTACACGGTGCCGTCGCTTGTCAGCAGGCCGCCCTCGGCGGCAAGCTCGCGGACGAGCCCTCCAGGCCGAACCGGGGGCGCTCGTCGAGCAGCGCGAGCACGCACGGCCCGAGGACGCCGCGCCGCAGCTCTGTCATGCCCGGATCACTGCCCATGCCGCACATGATGTCCTGCCACGCAAGACAAGTCAACAGGCTGCCCGGCAGCCCTGGTCAGCGCGCTAATGTCCGGTTTCTACGTTCCGCCAGATTCGCGGAAGTGCGGGTTGCTGTTGCCGGACGCTATTGCTCGATGCCCCCGCTTAGCCGTCCGGAGGTCCCGCCCCGGGCGGCCACTGGCTGCCCGGCGGCTGGTTACCTGGTGGCCCGTGGGAGTGGATGACTTGCCCGTGGGGGCCGTGTGCGGTGGTGGTGGCGTCGGGGTGCAGGGTGAGGCGCCAGCCTTTTCGGTGGATGCAGATGTCGTGGTGGTACTGGCATTATGCCGAGCTGCGGGTTATGCCGATGCCGGGTTTCCCGGCGCTGGCAGCGGGGTCGGGCGTGCTGGCGGGGTCGGCATAATTCAGAGGCTTTCGAGGAAGGCCAGGAGCGGGTCGGGCGGGCGGTAGCGGCCGGGGCTGGCGTCGGGCGGGGTGGTGCGTGCGAGTGCTTTTTCCTTGAGGGCGAGGTCGGCGTGGAGGTAGATGCCGGCGGTCTCGGTTTGCTCGTGGCCGAGCCAGAGGGCGATGACGGAGACTTCGACGCCGGCGTGCAGGAGCCTCATGGCAGCGGTGTGACGCAGGACGTGGGGGCTGATTTTCTTGCGGGCCAGGGACGGGCAGCGGGCGGCTGCGGTGGTGGCGTGCAGGGTCAGGCGGTGCTCGACGGCGTCGCGGGACAGGCGGCTGCCGGTGCGTCCGGGGAACAGGGGCTGTGCCTGCCCGGCGGGGAGTTCTTTGAGCCATTCGCGCAGGATGGTCACGGCGGTGCTGGTCAGCGGGGTGACGCGCTGCTTGCGGCCTTTGCCGTGGCAGGTGACGTGGGGGCCTGCGCCGAGGTGGACGTCGGCGGAGGTCAGCGCGGTGAGCTCGGAGACGCGCAGGCCGGTGACGACTGCGAGGTGGAGCATGGCGTGGTCGCGGCGGCCGGTGCGGGTCGCGCGGTCGGGGGCGCCGAGCAGGGCGGCGGTCTCGTCTTCGGTGAGCCAGGTGACCAGGGCCTTGTCGGCGCGCTTGGCGGGGATGGCCAGGACGCGGGCGATGAGGGCGGCGTGCTCGGGGTGGCGCAGCGCCGCGTAGCTGAACGCGGAGTGAACGGCCGCGAGCCGGGCGTTGCGGGTGCGGATGCTGTTGCCGCGGTCCTTTTCCAGGTGGTCCAGGAACGCGGCGACGGCGGGAGCGTCGAGGTCGGCGAAGTCGAGGCGGGAGGGCTGCTTTCCGGTGCGGCGGGCGGCGAATGCGAGGAGCATGCGCCAGGTGTCGCGGTAGGCGGCGACGGTGTGGCCGCTGGCGCGGCGCTGGCGGGCCAGCCGCTCGGTGAAGAACGCTTCCAGGGCCGGGGCCAGTGCGGTCACCGGGCTGCTCCCGGCTCGAGGCGGGCTGCGGCCAGGGCGAGCAGTTCCGGGGTGCCGGTCAGGTACCAGTTATTCCGATGTCGGAATAACTGGTATTACTCCGATTCCCGGGTTATTCCGATACCTGCCTCCTTGGCTGCCTGACTGGCCTGTGACCTGGCATGACGTGCTCCCGTGGTTGTCACCTGTCGGGATAATCCGGTGCGTCAACTGCTGGATGTCTCTTCCGGAGCTCTCCGCTCACATGGGTCTTGCCGCCGTCCATCTGGCCGGTGGTTCACCGCATGAGGGGAGACAGGGTCATGGGATCGGGGATGTCCGGGCTGGCTGATGCCGTGCTCGGCGTGGTTCAGGGCGTGGGCTTGTCGGACGATGTGGCAGGCCGCTACGGCAAGTGCTGCGAGGCAGTCGTGGAGTTCTTCAGCCAGCGGGGCCTCGACGTGCTGTCCGCCAGCGTGGTCGAGGAGTTCGCCGCCTGCCAGCGGGAGCGTGCGCGGCTCGGCGAGATCGGCCCGAACAGGCGGAACGCCCTGGTCAAGGTGGCCAGCATGATGCTGGAGTTCCAGGAAACCGGCCGGGCGACGTGGAAGATGATGGCCCGCCGGCCGGCCATGGCCTCAGCGAGGGCTTCCGCGGGGTCATGGAGCAGTTCTCCGTGGCGGCCGCCCGCGAGGTGGGGCCGGGATCGGCACGGCTGCTGGCCCGCGAGGCCTGCCACTTCCTGGCTTATCTCGACCGGGCCGGCCGGGCTCCCTGGACGAGGTCACGGTCGATGACGTCCGGGGGTTCATGACCGAGATGGCGGCCAGGCGGCCCGGCGGGACCGGCAACGTGGTGTGGGCGCTGAAGCGGCTCTTCGCGTTCCTCAACGCCGCCGGCCTCAGCGACGTCCGGGTCGGCGGCCTGCTCGCGCACGCCGCCCCGCGGCGGGTGCGGGTGCTGCCGTGCTTCACCCGTGAGGAGACCAGCCGCCTCCTGGAGGGGATCGGGACCGGGACCGCCTGCGGGAAGAGGGACTACGCGATGGTCGCGCTCGCGGTCTCGACCGGGCTGCGCTGCTGCGACATCGTCGCGCTGCGGATGGAGGAGATCGACTGGCGCCGCGACGAGATCCGGCTGGTCCAGGCCAAGACGTCCGGGCCGCTGGTGCTTCCGCTGACGCCGCTGGCGGGCAACGCCGTCGCGGAGTGGATCCTGCACGGCCGGCCTGAGTGCGAGGCCCCGGAGGTGTTCACCCGGCTGCAGCCGCCGTATACGAGGCTGGGCAAGTCGGCGGGCTCGACCCTGATGCGCCGCCGCCTGGCGCGGGCCGGCATCGATCATGCGCCCCGTGACGGCAAGTCGTTCCACGCGCTGCGGCGCACGACGGGGACACGGCTGATTGAGTCAGGGGCCGGGCTGCCGCTGGCCTCGCAGATCCTTGGCCATGCCCGGATCAACTCCTCTGGCCGCTACTACGCCCTGGCCAGCGAGCAGCTTCGGCAGTGCTGCCTGCCGCTGGACGGCTTCCCCTGCACTAGGGAGGGACTGCGATGAGCGCGCTCACCAGCAGCTTCGCGCCCCATATCGAGGCCATGCTTCAGTGGCGGGCCTCGCTGGGGCACAGCCCGCGCGACCTGACGAGCGCGCTGGCGGGCTTCGACCGGTTCTGCTCCGCCCGGCATCCCGGCGAGACGGTGCTGACCCGGGAGCTGGCGACCGCCTGGTGCCTGGACACCGCGACGGGCATCTGGGGCTCCTACCGGACCCGGGCGGTCCGCGAGCTCGGCAAGTACCTCCAGCTGGCCGGCGTGGACGCCTTCATCGTGCCGTCGGCGTGGATCGGCCGGCCGGAACGGGGCCTGCCGCACATGTTCACCGACGAGGAGCTGGCCGCGTTCTTCCGGGCCGCTGACTCCATCGCCCCCGGGTACCGCAGCCCGTTCCGCGAGTACACGATCCCGGTCGTCTTCCGGCTGCTCCTCAGTACGGGGCTGCGCCCGACCGAGGCTCGCCGCCTGCGCCGCCGCGACGTCGACACCGGGAACGCGGTGCTGATGATCGAGCGGTCCAAGCGGAACAAGGACCGCCGTGTTCCCCTCGACGGGGACCTGGCCGGGCTGCTGGCCCGCTTCGACCGGCTGGCGGACCAGCGGCACCCGGACCGGGAGTGGTTCTTCCCCGACAGGAATGGCCGCCAGCTGACCCCGCAGTGGCTGATCGACGGCTACCACCTGTGCTGCGCGCAGGCAGGGGGGATCGCCCCGGGATCGACTCCCTACGCGCTCCGGCACAATTACGCGGCCCGCACGCTGATGCGCTGGGTCGAGGAGGGCCGGGACCTGGAGTCCTGGCTGCCCTACCTGGGGGCCTGCATGGGCCACGAGAAGTACTGCTCGACAGCCTGGTATGTCCACCTGCTGCCCGAGCGCCTCGCGGCGGCCGGCCTGAACTCCGCAGCCGGCATCATCCCGGCGGTGGCACCATGAAGCCCCGCCGGGAAGCCCCGGACGGCTTCTACCGGCACCTCCGCGAGTGGTTCACCGCGTTCCTGCCCCGCCAGCGGGGCGCGGCCGGGAACACGATCACGTCATGCCGCCAGACCTGGAACATGCTCCTGGGCTACGTCGCCGCCCGTCACCACGTCCCGGTCGAGAAGATCACCTTCACGATGCTCGACCGGGCCACCGTCACCGGGTTCCTCGACCACATGCAGGCCGAGAAGTCGTGGACGGCCTCGACCCGGAACCAGCGGCTGGCCTGCATCCGGTCGTTCTTCACCTACGCGGCCGCCGCCGAGCCCGCGCTCGCGATCTACCTCGCCGACCTCGGTGCCATCCCCCGGCTCAGCGGCCCGGCTACGGCACCGGTGAAGTACATGTCCACGGACGCGGTCACGGCGCTGCTCGCCGCCCCGGACCCCGGCACCCGGCTCGGGCTGCGCGACCAGTTCTTCATGATCTTGATGTATGACCTCGCCGCCCGCGATGCCGAGATGCTCGCCCTGACGCTCGCCGACATCGACGCCAGGCGGCTCACCGCGGACCTGCTCGGCAAAGGCTCCAAGCCCCGCCGCCTGCCCATCACCAGCGAGACGGCCCGGCACTTCGACCGCTACACCGCTGTCTTCCATCCCAGCCCGGATCCGGCAGCCCCGTTGTTCTACACCGTGCGGAAGCACCGCCCGGCGCAGATGTCCGACGACAACGTCGCCAGGTTCATCCGCCAGCACGCCGCTGCCGCCCGGGCCGGATGCCCCGACGTTCCGGGCCGGGTCCACCCTCACATGCTCCGCCATTCCCGGGCGATGCACCTTTACCAGGCCGGCATGCCCCTGGCCCTGCTCACCGAGTGGCTCGGGCACGCTGACCCTGAAACTACGCTCGTCTACGCTCACGCCGACACCGAGATGAAGCGCCAGGCCCTGGAGAAAGCAAGCAGCACGACAAGCCAGGCCCCTCCTCCGGTCCCGTTGTGGCACGACCGCGACGACATCATCCAGCGCCTCTGCGGGCTCAAGGAGTAACACCGGATTATCCCGACAGGTGACAACCACGGGAGCACGTCATGCCAGGTCACAGGCCAGTCAGGCAGCCAAGGAGGCAGGTATCGGAATAACCCGGGAATCGGAGTAATACCAGTAGGTGCCGGACGGGCCGGCGTGCCCGAGCCAGGTCGACAGCAGGGGCAGCCGGGCGGCGACGTCGCCGCCGTCGGCGTACCAGCGGGCCAGGGTCGCGACCGCGAAGGCGTGCCGCAGGTCGTGGACCCTGGGCCGGCAGGCCGCCGACCGCGGTTGCAGGCCGGCCGCCTTGGTGCAGCTCGTGGAAGGTGAAGTGGACGTTCTGGTAGATCAGCCGGGTCCCGGTCACCGAGGTGAAGAACGCCGGCGCGGCCGCCCGGCCGCCCCGGGACTCCCGCAGCCGCCTGTAGCCGGCGAGGGCTTCGGCGGCGGTCTCATGGAGGGGGAGCTGGCGGGACTTGCCGAACTTGCCGTCGCGGATGGTCAGCAGCCTGTTCCCGGTGTCCAGGTCGCCGTGGTCCAGGGCGATCGCCTCGCCGACGCGCATCCCGGTGGCGGCCAGCAGCCCGATCAGCGCCTGGTAGGTCGCCGCGCGGAACGGGGTGCTGATCGCAGCGGCGGCCGCCATCAGCGCGCTGACCTCAGCACCGGAATACAGGTAGGGAACGGCGCGGCGGGAGGCCGGGCCGGGCAGCAGGCCGGGCGGCGGGACCTCGGTGCCGGGAACGAGCGCGGCCAGGTAACGGGCGAACGGCCGCACTGCGGCCAGCCGTGAGCGCCAGTAGACCGGGTCCGCGTCCGCCGGGGCGGTGGCCCAGGCCAGGGCGTTCTCGATGGTGACCGTCGCCGCGCCGGCCTGCTCCAGGTAGCCGGCGAAGCTCTCGAGATGCCGGCCCGTCCGCCCGAGCCTGAAGCCCAGGCTGCGGCGCAGCGCGAGGTAGTCCTCCACGTGCCTGCGCAGGGCGCTCACGACAGCGCTCCCGGCCAGGGCATGACCAGCTGCGCCAGGGCGCCGTGGTCGACCTTGGCGTAGATCGCCGTGGTGGACATGCTGCGGTGCCGCAGCACCTGGCCGATCTCGGCCAGCGGCGCGCCGGCCCGCAGCATCCCCGTCGCGGCCGAGTGCCGCAGCCGGTGCGGGCCGGCCTCCGGCAGCCCCGCCCGCCGGCAGGCGCTCCGGACGACGGCCTTGACCGCCCCGGGCGACATGCCGCCGCCCGGCGCGCGCGAGGCTAGGAACACCCGGCGGCAGGCGCCGCCGCGGCCGGCCGTCGCGCAGGTAGCAGGCCAGTGCCTCCCCGGCGTCCGACGGCAGCGGGAGCTGCTCATCGCGCCGGCCCTTGCCGCGGACCGTCACCGTCCCGGCCCGCCAGTCGACGTCGCCCAGCTCCAGCGCGGACACCTCGCAGGCCCGCAGCCCCAGCCGGGCCAGCAGCGTCAGCACCGCGAAGTCACGCCGCCCCGTGGCGGTCTGCCGGTCGCAGGCCGCCAGCAGCGCGGCGACCTGCCCCTCCGGCAGCGCCCGCGGCAGCCCGCCGCCGCGCCAGCCCGCCACGGCCGGCACCGCGCCGTGCAGGCCCGGTGCCGCCAGGCCCTCCGCCGCGAGGAAGCGCAGCAGCGACCGCAGCGCCGTGACCAGGACCTTCGCCGAGCCGGGGCTGCGCCGGCGGCACTCGGCCGCGACGAACCCGCTCACCTCCGCCGCGTCCAGGCCCGCCAGGCGGTCCTCCCGCCCGGCCAGGAAGCCCCGCGCCTGGCCCGTGCAGTACCTGACCGTGCCGGCCGCCAGGCCCCGCTCTGTCTCCAGGTAGGCGCGGTAACGGCTGACCAGCACGTCCACGGCCCCGGCCGGCGCCGCCGGCGCGGCAGCGGGCACCGCGCCCGCGCCCCGCAGGAACGCCATCAGCGGCGCCAGGCCCCGCTCCGACAGGTGGTTGTAATACCCCGCCTCACGGCGCGCCGCCAGGAACTCTCCCAGCCGCTCGCCGGCCAGCTCCCCGGGACCGAGTCCCCGGCCCTCCATCCACCGGCTCAGGTGAGCCAGCACCCGGACCTGGTTCCTCGCCGACAGCGGCGTATAACCAGCCCCCGCGAGAAACCCGGCGAACCCGGCAGCATGCCCCGCCAGCGGCCCGCTCACCCGCACCCGCGACACCACATCATCCACGATCGGCCTCTCCTCTCCTCCGGAACGCTCCAGAGCGAGGATCACGGCCACGCGACCCGGATTATGCCGACTTCACCAGCACCACACGCAACCTTCAGCAGCTAGAGCACGAAACACGTCGGCATAACCAGGAACTCGGCATAATGCCAGTTATGCCGACGTCGGCATAACTGGCACAGCAGGACGCAGTTGGCGAGGGAGGTTTCGCCGCCGTCGGCCTGGTGGCGCAGGTGGTGGATGTCGCAGTGGACGGCCTTCCTGGCGCAGCGGGGCCATTCGCAGGTGCCGCGGGCGCGCAGGGAGACGGCGCGGCGGATGTGGCCGGGGATGCTGGCGGAGCAGCCGATGTCCAGGACGACGGACTTGCTGTTGTAGGGGGCGTCGAGGAGGCCGCGGCGCAAGGCGGCGGCGAGCCGGTCCGGGCCGGAGACCAGGTCGATGGCCAGGCGGGCGATGGCGTAGCGCAGCGCCTGCCAGGCCTCCGGCGACAGTGCCTGGGAGCGGACGGTGGCGGTGCCGCCTGCCGGGCCGTATCCGGCCTGGCCCGGGTCGTGGCCGGTGCCGCCGGGTCCGTCGTGCCCGGGCGTGCCGGGGCCGGCGGGGCGGGGTCCCCGGTGGCGTCGAGGCAGGCCAGCAGGAGGGCGATCATCTGGTCGACGACGGTGATGTCGGGGGTGCCGGTGACGACGGGGTGGATCGTGGCGTCGCACGCGGCGACTTCGGCGTCCTGGCCGGCGAGGTAGCCGGGCTGGCCGGCCAGGGCCGCCAGCCAGGTGTCCTGCAGCTCGGAGGCGCCCGGCAGGCTGAGCAGGTCGGCTAGGGAGATGACGGCGTCGACGTGGGTGCCGGCGCCGGCCCGGCCGGGGACCAGGTCGGCGCGGAGCAGGAGCTGGCAGGCGAGCTGGAGGGCGTCGTGGTAGCGCTGGGCCTCGGTGCGGTCGTCGTCGGGGCCGGCCTTCTTGCCCAGCGACTCCAGGACCGCCTGCAGGGAGGCGGCGCACTCCGGGGTCAGGTCGCCGCCGAGGCGGCCCGCGCCGTCGATCGTGGTGCCCAGCTTCAGGTACCGGTCATCGAAGCCGTCGTCGGGGTCGTCGGGGTCGGGCTGCTGCGACCGCCATTTCTCGTAGGCGGCCTGGGCGACGACGGCGAGGTCTTCCAGGCTGGCGCCGGCCGAGGCGGTGTCGGCCAGCAGCCTGTCGATGTCGTCGCGCCAGCCGGCCGGGAGCTTGCCGGTCCAGCTGGCGATCTCGGCCGGCCCATGATGGCGACAGGTCGCCGCGGGCGACGGCGGCGGCGATCACCGGGTGGGCGGTGAACTGCCGCATCCGGCGGACCTCGGCGCCCGCGGCCTTGCGGGTAGTGCGGCCCTTGGCGGCCAGCCAGGACGCCGATGACCCGTAGCCGTCGGCGTCGTGGCCGCGGGCCGCGTCGAACCGGGCCAGGACCGCCGACCGGGCGGCAGCCAGCTTCCCCGACACGACCGACAGCGACTCCAGCACCCCGCCCAGCTCCGCCTCCGCCAGCCCCGCCGGCGCCAGCCCCGCCGGATCCAGGCCCGAGCCGGCCAGGTAGTCGCCGTTGAGGAAGTCCAGGGCGGCGTCCATCATGCGCAGCGCAGCGCCGACGCTTCCTGGTGGCTCGATGCCGGGCCGGCTGCCCTCAGTGCACACGCGGATCACCCCCTGACGCGGAAGAGCGGGTCCGGGGCTAGCCCGCCCGCGAGGCTGCGCGCGAAAGCGGCATGCCGTGGAAGGCGGGATCCTGGCCATGCCGCGCCGCTCGCCTGAGGCGAGCCCGCTCTGCCGGCTCTCGGTATTCTCGCCGGTACGGCTCAGGCGGACCCATTCACAGTATGTCAGCGAGTCACATGAAATTCAAGATGTAGCACCAAGATCTTTTTTCGATTCACTGCTGATGTCAGCGTTCGCGCGAGCGGCTTCCCCAGCGCAGTCGCGGGACACGGCGCGGCGGGCGGGCCGCGGGGGTCGGCGCCTGCTCGGCGGCCTCCCCTGGCGGCTCGGGCTGGGCCTGGCGCCACACGGCGGCCAGCGCCTCCTCGTCCGCCAGCTTGACGTAGACCGGCGGGCCGACGGGGATGCGCCGCCAGTCCATGATCCGGCGGTTCAGGTCCGCGACGGCGGCGCGCAGCGCCTCCTCGGACGCGAACGCCGGCGCGGCCTCGGCCAGCCGTTCGGACTCCTTGCGCAGCCGCAGCGGCAGCGGCAGCGCCTCCTCGAACGAGGCGCCCTCGCGGCGGACATAGTCCCGCAGCCAGCGGTCGGTGAAGTCACCGTCGCCGGACAGGTCCAGCGGCTTGCCCGCGCCGGGCAGGTCACGGAAGACACCGCGTTCCTCGGCGTCGGCGACCTGCTGGTCAACCCACGACCGGAAGCTCATCCCCTGCGGCTTGCGTTCAGTCATCATCTCCATCATGCATCGCCGGGCGGGGAGAGCGCCGCCCGGCCGTCCCCGCGACGGCCGCTCGCAGGCGGCCTTAACGCTAACAGGACCATAACAGCGGGCGGCCCCGCCGGCGGCCGGGCCGGGCATAGCGTCAGCAGTGAGGCGCGCGGTACCGTTGCCGCGCCGGCTTCCCGTGAGGTCGCCATATGCCCAGGCTCGCCGCCCCTGTTCCCGCCGCCGAGGCACCAGCGAAGGCAGCGCCCCCCGCCGCCCCGGGCACAGGGACCCCGGCCCCCGGCCCGGCCGGCTCCCCTGTGCCCCGCCCGGCCACCGCCCGGCGCCGCGCCCGGCCCGCGGCCGGCGGCGTCACGGCGTGGCCGCGGACCACCCCGGGCAGGATCCGGGCCGCCGCGGCGGCGTGCCTGGCGACGGCCGTGGTCCTGGCGGTGGTCATTTCCGTGTCGTTCAGCGGGGTCGCCGGCGGCCTTTCGGCCATCGGCGGCACGGACGCGCCCCAGGTGACCGCCTCGACCGGCCTGTACTTCTCGCTCAGCGACATGGACGCGCAGGTGGCCAACGTCCTGCTGGCCGGCACCGACCCCGCCCTGTCCGGCCACCGGCCGCAGTACCTGGCCACCTACGCCAGCGACCGCCAGACGGCCTACGCCGACCTGCAGCAGGCGGCCGTCACCGCCGCCGGGAACGCGGCCGCCGAGCGCCAGCTTCAATCGGTCCTCGTCAACGTCGGCAAGTACGAGGCCCTCGCCGCCGATGTCCTGCTGGCCGACCAGCAGCCGACCGCCACCGGGGCGACGCCCCGCGGCACCGCCAGCGGCGCCCAGGCCGAGGCCGCCGGCTACTACCGGCAGGCGACCGACCTCATGCGGACCGCGATCTTGCCCCAGGTCTCCTCGCTCACCAGCGTCACCACGGCCAAGCTGGACGGCTCCTACAGCGCGGGCCGTTCGGACGCGGCCACCGGGGCCGTCATCGCCCTCGCCGCAGGCGGCATCCTGATCGCTTTCCTCGCCGCCTTCCAGGTCTTCCTGTCGGCGCGGTTCCGCCGGACAGTCAGTCCCGCGCTGGCCGCCGCTACCGCGGTGGCGCTCGCCCTGGCGATCATCGCTGCAGGCCGGCTGGACGCCGAGGCATCCCACCTGACGGTCGCCAAGCAGGAGGCATTCGACTCCATCGTGGCCCTCACCCAGGCACGGGCCGTCGGCTACGACGCGAACGCCGACGAGAGCCGCTACCTCGCCGACCCGGGCCGCGCCGCGGCCTACCAGCGGTCATACCTCGCCCAGTCGCAAGAGCTCGCCTCCGTCGGGAACGTTCCGCTGGCCCAGTACGAGCCGACGCTGGCCGCTGACTTCGCCGCCTACCAGGCGGACAACGCCGACGTCCGGTTCGGCGGCTACTTCGGCACCGAGTTCCGCAACATCACCTTCCCCGGCGAGCGCGCCGCCGCCGTCGCCACGCTCAAGGCCTACCTGTTCGACGAGCGAGACGACCACAAGCTCCGCCAGCTCGCGCGCACGAGCCCCGAAGCGGCCGCCGGCTTCGACACCGGCATGGCGCCGGGCCAGTCCGACTGGGCGTTTTACCAGTACGACAAGGCGCTGGTCACGCTGATCGGGATCAACCAGCGGGCGTTCACCGCCGCCATCGCGGCCGGCGAAGGCAGCGCGACCGGCTGGAACGGCCTGATCCCCGGCGGCTGCGCCCTGCTCATCATCGCGCTGATCCTGCTCGGCGCCCGCCCCCGGCTCGCCGAGTACCGCTAGCCTTCCCGGCCTGGAGACGACGGCAAGGGGCCGCGTCAGGGAAGCAGCTTGATCGCGCTGGCCCAGTCCAGGCCCAGCGGCCCCTGCAGCGTCATGTGCAGCAGTTGCAGCGCCTCCAGTTCCCGGGACCGGCGCAGCGGCCCGGCGTCCACCGGGCGCATCCCGGCCGCCGTCACCAGGGCGGCGACCTTCTCCTTCGCCGCCGGGTCGTCGCCCGCCAGGAACACGTCCAGCGGCAGCCCTGCCACCTGGCCCGTCACCAGGGCGGCGGCGAACGTCGTGCTGAACGCCTTCACCACGTGCGCGGCGGGCGACACGGTGGCGACCTCGCGGGCGATCTCCTCCGCCGCGGACATTCCCGGGCTGGTCAGCAGCGCGTCGAACGTGGAGAAATCCACCGGGTTGCAGGTGTCGATCAAGGTCAGCCCGGCGAGCGCCGCGCCCTGCTCGGCGGCCACCAGCCGTCCCTCCGGGTAGGGCAGGGCCAGCACCACCACGTCCGACCCGGTCAGCACCCCGGCGAGCCCCGCCACGTCCGTGACCGCCTCCACCCGCCCCGCCAGCAGGCCCGCGAGCGCCTCGGCCTTGCCCGGCTCGGCGTCGGCCAGGCGCAGCGTGCACCCGCCGGCCAGGGCCCGGACGGCGATGCCCTCAGCCAGCCGCCCCGCCCCCACGATGGTCACGATCATCACTACCCCCGGTAACTGTCTGTATCCATGCTGGCGGCGGTTACACCCGCTCCGGCGCGCCGCCCCCGATGCGGCGAATGCCCCGGATGCGGCGATGATCACTGATGCGGCTAATGTCAGGCATTATGCGCGTGATCATCGCCGGGGCGGGCATCGCGGGGCTGACCGCCGCGCTCAGCCTGCACGCCGCCGGCCTCGAGGTGCTCGTCCTGGACCCGGCCCGCGAGCTGCGCCCGCTCGGAGTCGGCATCAACCTGCTCCCGCACGCCGTCCGCGAGCTGCACCGAGCTGGGCCTGGCCGGGCAGCTTGCCGCCACCGGCATCGAGACGGCCGAGCAGGCCCACTTCGACCGGCACGGCACCCTCATCTGGCGCGAGCCGCGAGGGCGGGCCCTCGGGTATGACTGGCCGCAGTACTCCATCCACCGGGGGCAGCTGCAGATGATCCTCCTGCGGGCCGTCCGCGACCGCCTCGGCGGGCACGCCGTGCGCACCGCGACCGGGGTCACCGGCTTCACCGAGCATGACGACGCCGTGGATGTCCACACGGCCAGCCGCGCCGGCGGCGCCGCGGCCACCCTGCGCGCTGATGCCCTGCTCGGCGCGGACGGCATCTACTCCGCCGTCCGCGCGCAGCTGCACCCGGGCGAGGCCCCGCCCCGCTGGAGCGGCGTCTTGATGTGGCGCGGCATCACCGAGGCCGAGCCGTTCCTGACCGGGGCCACCGTGGCGATCTGCGGATCCAACGCGGCGGACAAGTTCGTCGCCTACCCGGTCGCCCCGGCCGGCGGCGCCGCCGTGGCGGTCAACTGGGTCGCCGAGGCCATGGTCGGCGGCGCGGAGCCGCCCGCTCATCTTTCCCCGCCCACCACCCCCGGCCCGCCCACCACCCCCGGCCCGCCCACCACCCCCGGGCCGCCCGCCCGGGCGGACTGGACCCAGGCCGGGCGGCGGGCCGACGTGATGGCCTCGTTCGGGGACTGGAAGCTCGGCTGGCTCGACGTGCCGGGCCTCATCGCCGGGGCGCCGGAGGTCCTGGAATACCCGATGGTCGACCGGGACCCGCTGCCCTGGTGGGGCCGGGGCCGGGTCACCCTGGCCGGCGACGCCGCCCACCCGATGTACCCGATCGGGTCCAACGGGGGCTCCCAGGCGATCATCGACGCCCGCGTGCTCGCCGCCAGCCTCGCCTCCTGCGGCGGCGACGTGCCCGCCGGCCTGGCCGCCTACGAGGCGGCCCGCCGCGACCCGGTCAACGCGATCGTGCTCGCCAACCGGGACATGCCGGCCGACCGGGTGCTGCGGGAGGTCGCCCGGCGCGCCCCGGATGGCTACGAGCGGATCGAGGACGTGCTGTCAGCGGCCGAGCTGGCGGACCTGCGCGACGCCTACCGCGCCACCAGCCTGCAGGACGCCGCCGCGCTCAACGGCCGCCCGCCGTACCTCCGGTAACCTCGGCTCCCGCGTTCCGGACGGATCCGCATGGTCGCCGCCGGTCAGCGCACTGAGAACCCGCGAAGGGCACCCGTCGCGGCGTCCCATCGATGCGTGACCCGCTTGACCAGGCCAGGAGCGTCATCGCTTGGCAGCCACGCCAGCAGTTCCCCGCACCGCCCCCGCGGCCCCTCGGCGACGACCTCCACCGAGCCGTCGCCTAGGTTCGCGGCCCAGCCGGACAGCCCGAGCCGGGTCGCCTGCCGCAAGACCGCCACCCGGAACCCGACCCCCTGCACCCAGCCCTCCACCCGCGCTGCCAGCCGCGCGTCCCCGCCATCGCCAGGACCGCCCGCGGAAGTGCCGTCGCTGGCCGCGGTGTCCTCAGCCGCCATCTGCCGCCAGCCCGTCCCCAGCCGAGCCGAGCGCGGCGGCGAGCAGGTCGCGGGTGGCCGCGTCGAACGCGACGAGCCGGATCCGCGCCACCCGGGTGGGCGTGGCCCGCAAGGTCGCGATCGCGATCCGCGCCGCCTCCGCGGGCGGGTACCCGAAGACCCCGGTCGAGATCGCCGGGAACGCCACGCTGGCCACCCCCAGCTCATCGGCGACTTCCAGTGACCTCCGGTAGCAGGACGCCAGCAGCTCGGCTCCCCGCTGCCGCCGCCGCGCCAGACCGGCCCGACCGTGTGAATGACGTACTTGACAGGGGCGAGCCTGAAGGCGGGCGTTGCCTTCGCGTCGCCGGCCGCGCACGGGGCAAGCGCCCCCCCGGCCTGCGCGAGCTCGGCCCCGCTGCCCGGTGGATCGCGCCGTCCACCCCGCCGCCGCCGCGCAGCGACTCGTTGGCGGCGTTCACGATCGCCTCCACGCTCAGCTTCGTGATGTCGCCCTGCACCACAGTGATCTCGGCCATGCCCCGATCATGCCCGACGGGCCGCCGCGATCGCCATGGATTACGCGGCGGGCATAGCGGGCCGCGCCGGCTGGCCTGCCCGCCGGGCTAGCGGAAGGCGGGCGCGCGGGAGAAGGCTTCCTCGACCGCCGGGGCGAAGTGCTCCAGGGGCAGCCAGTCCCAGCCGGGGTCGAAGCGGTTCTCGTCGTAGCGCTCGCAAAACGACGAACGGGCGCGAGCACGGCCGCCGCGTAGCTGCCGTGCGAGTACGGGGCCAGGCCGTCGCCGATGTCGTGGACCAGCACCCGCAGGGGCAGGGTGCGGTTGCAGGCCGCCTCGCGCGCGTGGATGAAGGCGTACTCCCCGGGGCGCCGTCCTGCATCCGGGTGCCTGCGTCCGGGTGAAGGCGGCTCGCGTCATGCCGCTGCGCACCAGGCCGTCGTAACTGGCCGAGGCGCTGCTCCAGCCGGCCGCGGGCGGAGGGCCACTCGGCGGCGACGATCGAGAAGTAGGCGCTGTCGCGGACCGTGCCGTCGGTGGCGGGGTGGTGGAAGCGGCGGACGCCCTCGAACTGGCCGCCGATCCGCGCGATCGCGGCCCGGCTCCTGGCGTTGCGCGCGTCCGTCTTCAGCGTGACGCGCCCGGCCCGCCACTCCTCGAACGCGTGCCGGAGCAGGAGCAGCTTGCAGGCGGTGTTGACGTGCGTCCGCTGCGCCCACGACGCGTACCAGGTGGCGCCGATCTCCGCGGCCGTCGGCGGCTGCTCGTCGGACGGCTCGGCCCGGCGGCGATGCCCGGCGGCCACGGCGGCGGCCAGGCGAAGACGTCCAGGTCCAGGAGGCGCGTCGTTCCGGCGATCTCGCCGGGGCCGAGGTCGCGCACCGCGAACGGCACCTGGCGGCCGGAGTCCCGCGCGGCGAGCGCCTGCTCGACGTAAGAGCGCGCTTGCGCCGGGCCGTCCGGCACCCAGGTATAGCCGTAGCTGTCCCGGTCGCCTGCCGCCGCCTTGGCGAGGCCTTCCACGTGGCCGAGGGCCAGCGGCTCAAGCCGGACCCCGTGTCCTTCAAGCGCGAACTCGCTGAGCATCTGGCTCTCCTTAACCGGGTCGGGGGGTTTAGCCGGGCCGCGTGGCCCCCGCAGCGTACGGGACCGCCGCCCGGCGTGACGGCGAGTTTCCGGCGCCAGCCGCCGCCCGGGCCGCCCGGGTCCCTCCTGGATGACGTGGCGGGCGGGGGCGCGCCGGTCACGAGCCGGCCGGGGCCGCGGCAGCGGCCGGCTCGGCCCTGGTGATGAGCGCCGCCGCCCGGTCGGCGCTCGCCCGGCCGCGCCTGCCGGTGGTCGCCAGGGACAGCAGCAGCACCGCGAAGCCCAGGCCGGCGATGATCCACCAGGCGGGGCGCGCCGCCGCCGCGAACCCGCCCAGGGACCCGGCGGCCGTCCCGGACAGCGCCCCGTGCAGCCCCGCGGCCAGGACCGACCCGGTGACGGCGACGCCGAGGCAGGACCCGACCTGCCGGCTGGTGGAGGCGATGCCCGCGGCCACCCCGGCCTGGGCGCGCGGCATGCCGGCGACCGCGTTGTTGGTGATCGGCGCGTTCACCCAGCCCATCCCCAGGCCGAACACCATGCAGGCGGCGATCACGTACCAGGCCGGGGAGGACGCGGTGATGAGCGCGAGCAGCGTCCCGCCCGCGGCTAGCCCGGCCCCGGCGATGAGCAGCGGCGGGCGGGTGCCCCGGCGGGCGATCATCCGGCCCGCCAGCGGGGCCGAGCAGGCCATGACGGCGGCCATCGGGACGAGGAACAGGCCGGCCTCAAGCGGCCGGTAGCCGCGCACGTCCTGGAGGTAGAAGGTGATCAGGAACAGGAACCCGCCGAGCGCGCCCATCCCGGCGATCGCGGTCAGCGCCGCCCCTGAGAACGGCAGGCTGCGGAAGAACCGCAGGTCGACCAGGGGCTGCGCGCGGCGCTGCTCGTGCCAGCAGAACACGGCCAGCGCCGCCGCGGCGGCGGCGAAGCAGGCGACGATCCGCGCCGACGCCCACCCGGAGGCCGGGCCCTCGATGATGCCGTAGCTGAGGGCCAGCAGCAGCACCATGATCAGGCCCTGGCCCAGCGGGTCCGGGCGCCGGTACACCCCGGCCTTCGACTCCGGGACGAACGCCGCGGTGAGGAAGACCGCGGCGGCGCAGACGGGGACGTTGACCCAGAAGACGCCGCGCCAGCCGACCGAGTCGACCAGCGCTCCGCCGATCACCGGGCCGAGCGCCATCGACAGGCCGAATACGCTGCCCCACACGCCGATCGCCTTGGCGCGCTCGCCGGGGTCGGTGAAGGTGTTGGTGACGATCGACATGGCGACCGGGTTCAGCATGGACCCGCCGACCGCCTGCACGGCCCGGAACGCGATCAGCCAGCCGAGGCCGGGGGCGAGGGAGCAGGCCAGCGACCCGGTGCCGAAGATCACCAGCCCGGCCTGGAAGACGCGGCGCCGCCCCACCCTGTCCCCGGTGGACCCGGACAGCATCAGCAGGCTCGCGACCACCAGGGTGTAGGCGTCGATGGTCCACTGCAGCCCGGACACGGGCGCGTGCAGGTCCCTGCTGACGGACGGCAGGGCCACGTTGACGATGGTCGCGTCCATCCCGACCAGGAACAGCGAAAGGCAGCAGATGGCCAGCACCAGGTACTGGCGCTTCCGGGTCAGCTCGTCCACGCCATCCCCTTCCCGCTGTTAGTTGCTTCCTCCAACTAATCACATGGGGGGATTATGCCGTGCCTCCGGCCTGCCCCGCCCCGTCGCGGCGCGCCAGCCCGGCCAGCAGCGGGCGGTAGTGGTCCAGGCCGGGGACACGGGCGGCGGGGTCCTTGGCCTGGTCGTCCCACCGGCGGACGGCGATCGCGTCGCGGTGCGCGGGCAGCGCCTCGAACGCGCGGGCCTGCCGGGCGCTCATCGGGCCGCCCTGGACGGCGAGGGTGTACCTGGACGCCTGCGACAGCAGCCCGTAGTAGGCCGGGTCGGTGGCGCACAGGTACCGCTTGGCCGCGATGTGCAGCCGCACCGGCTCGGTGACCTGCGGGCCGAACCAGGAGGACAGCCAGGCGGCGCCCCGCTCGCCGTGGTCGTTGTCCCGGCCGGCCATCAGCGCCGCGCCGGAGCGCCCCGCCGTCCCGTCGGCCTCCAGCAGGTGCCCGACGTCGTGCAGGAGGGCCGCGGCCACCACGGCCGGGGCCGCGCCGGCCGCCTCGGCCCGCGCCCCGGCCTGCAGCAGGTGCCCCAGGACGGTGACCGGCTCTCCCAGGTAGTCGCGCGCCCCGGCGGAGGCGAGCAGGCCGGCGATGGCGCCGAAAGGGTCGGTGGAAAGGATCTTTGCCTCCAGTGTGCCGTGGTCACAGGCTCCGGCACAGCACCGCCAGGGTGCTGGCCAGGCCGTCCAGGTCGGCGTAGCAGCCCTGCAGGTGCCGGCCGCCGGTGCCGCCGGGTGCCGTGCTCGCGGCCGCCGGGACGGCGAACGCGGTGCGGGCATGCAGGATCCGGGTGTTGTCGAAGATGAGGCAGTCGCCCGGCGCCAGCCGGGTGCGGACGGCGAGCCCGGGGCGGCGCAGCAGCCTCGCCCAGGCCAGGTACGCGTCGTAGGCCGCGGCGACCTGCCCGGCGGGACCGCGCAGCGGCTGCATCGACCGCCCGTTGAACCGGACCTCCCGGATCCGGCCGCGCGGGTCGGTGCCGATGAGCGGCAGGCAGGCGCGCAGCTCGGCCCCGGCGTCGGTGTAGGCGAACGGCCACGGCGTGGCCGTCAGCACGGCGAACGCGGCCGGGTCCTCCTCGCGCAGCAGCGCCGCGGCCGCGAACCCGTCGATGAGCAGGGTGTCGCCGCCGGCGGCGGCGTCGCGCAGGCAGTGCAGCAGCTGGATGGTGGGGACCGGGTCGCGGTAGGGGTTGTCGGTGTGCGGGAGGATCTCCCGGCTGGTGAAGGCCAGGTTGTCCGGGGACGGCTCGACGCGGACGTCGAACAGCCGCCCGTAGTTGGTCTCCCGCACGTAGCCGAGCGTCCGCGCCACGGCCAGGACCGATCCCGGCTCGGCGGGCACGTCGTGCAGCACCGCCACCCCGTAGCCCAGCACCGCCGCCAGGACGGCGGCACGGACGGCGGGGTCGGCGCTGTAGGACGGCCAGCCGGCCGGCGGGCAGGGACGGCGCGCTCCGCTGGCCTGCCGGGCGCGGCTGGCCAGCGACGCGGCCGAGGTCGGCGGCCTGCCACAGCTCCTTGGCGTCCTCGGTGCGCGGGTCGGGCGGGACGGCCCCGTCGAGGGCATGGCCGGCCAGCCAGGACAGGGCGAAGACCGACTGGTGCCCGTCGGGCGCGTACGTGACGGTGACGCGGTCGCTCGCCGCCCGCGGCGGCGCGGGCGGCCGTGATGACGGGGGCCGGGAGGCCCGCGAGGTCGAGCAGCCGCTGGCCCGTCACCGGGTCCAGGCACTGCCCGCACGGGCAGTTGTCGCGCAGCCAGGCGGCGGGGAACCGCAGTGCCCGCCCGTCCGGGGCCGGCGACCTCCAGCCACCCGCCGCGATCGCGGACCGCGGGGCTGGCTGCCCCGGTGCCGCTGGTGCTGCCGGCGCGGGTCATGCCACGGGGGCGGGGGCCTCGCGGGCCGTGCGGCGGGCCGCGACCAGGACCGGGGCGGCGGCGGGCAGGGTCACCCGCACGGCGCTGCCCGGCGGCATGGCGGCAGCGGCGGCGCTGGCCAGGTCCACCCGGACCTCGGTGTCGCCGGACAGCAGCACGCTGACCCGGGTGACCGCGCCGAGGAAGGTGCGGCCGGTGATGATCCCGTTGCCGTCGCCGGCCGCGGCGACCGCCAGCCCCTCGGGGCGGACCATCACGTCCACCGTCCCGGGGACCGCGTCGTGCGCGTCGGCGACGGGGACGGTCGCGCCCAGCGCGGTGACGGTGCCGTCACCGGCCAGCTCGCCGGGGATCCGGTTCATGGTGCCGACGAACTCGGCGACGAACGCGGTCGCCGGGCGGGAGTACAGCACGGCCGGCTCGGCGACCTGCTCCAGCTTCCCCGACCGCATGACGCCGACCCGGTCGGCCATGGACAGGGCCTCCTCCTGGTCGTGGGTGACGAACAAGGTGGTGGTGCCGAGCCGCTGCTGCAGGGCGCGGATCTGCTCCCGCAGCTGGACGCGGACCTGGGCGTCCAGGGCCGACAGCGGCTCGTCGAGCAGCAGGACGCGCGGCTCGATCGCCAGCGCCCGGGCCAGGGCGACCCGCTGCTGCTGGCCGCCGGACAGCTGGTGCGGGTACTGCCGCGCCCGGTCGGCCAGGCCGACCATCTCCAGCAGCTCAGCGGCGCGCTTGCGGCGCGAGGCCGGGCCCACCTTCCGCATCCGCAGCCCGAACGCGACGTTGTCCACGGCGGACATGTTGGGGAACAGGCTGTAGGACTGGAACACCATGCCCATGTCCCGCCGGGCCGCCGGGACCGCGCCGACGTCCTGGCCGCCGACGATGACCTCGCCGGCGTCGGCGCGCTCGAAGCCGGCCACGATCCGCAGCGCGGTCGTCTTGCCGCAGCCGGAGGGGCCGAGCAGGGCGACAAGCTCGCCGGGGGCGATGTCCAGCGACATGCTGTCCAGCGCCCGCACGGCCCCGAACGTCCGGGTGACGTCCCGCAGCGAGACGCTGGTCCCCGCGGCCTCTGCCTTCCCCGCCATCACGGTCGTTACCATGCCGGGCACCCTTCCTTCTCTCCGGGCGTCGCTCGGGGGGTACGGGGGGTCGCTCCCCCGGGAGATAGCCGCATTAGCTCTCGCCTACTGTCGTCGTGGAGGTGGTAACGGTAAACAAGCTGACCTCGCCGCGGCCCAAGCGGCGGGCCTGCCGGGTGCCGATCACCGTGATCGCCATGAGGACCACCCAGGTCACGTAGAGGGCGAACAAGGACGCGGCGACCGACATCTGCGCGTCGAGCTGGTCGAACTGAACGATCCACACCGGGAACGTCACCCACAGGTCGAGGCTGGCCATGGTGAACTCGCCGAGCACGAGCGCGACGATGAGGATGGTCGCCGACATCAGCGCCGTGCCGAGGTTGGGCAGCAGCACCCGCCACAGCGTGGTGACCCAGCCGGCGCCGAGGGAGCTGGCGGCCTCGGTGAGGGTCTTCAGGTCCAGCGCCCGCAGGCCGGCGTCGATCGCCCGGTAGGCGAACGGCATCGCCAGGATGACGTACTCCAGGCCCAGCAGCCACTGGGAGGCCTTCAGCCACAGCGGTGCGACCTGCAGGACGCCGAGGATCAGCACGATCGGCGGGATCACGATCGGCAAGATGGTGATGGCCTCCAGCACGCGCCGCAGCCGGGGCAGCCGCAGGTGCACGTAGATGGTGGTCGGCACCATGAGGGCCAGCGTGATGAGCGTGGTCATGATCGCGAGCTGGGCCGACAGCCAGATGGCCGCGCCGAAGCCGGGCTGGGTGAACACGCTGGAGAACGAGGCGAAGCCGGCGAACCGCTGCGCGGTCGCCAGCGGCGCGATGAAGTAGACGCCGGCCAGCGCCAGGATCACCCACCGCCAGACGGGCAGCGATCGCGCCGGCCGGCGCGGCCTGTCCTGGGGCGCCGCCGTGACCGGCGGCGCGCTCGTTACCGTAGCCATTTGGCCGCCCTTCGCTGCAGCAGCACGTACAGGCCCATGACGATCGCGATGATGACCACCATGCCGAAGCCCAGGGCCTTGCCGACATTGTCCTGCCCGGCGATCACGTTGCCGTTGAGGAACGAGCCGATCTGGATCGAGGTCAGCGGGATGGTGCCGCTGGTCAGCGCCTCGGCGGTGGCGTACGCCGCCAGGGCGCTGCCGAACAGCAGCAGCACGCAGCCCAGGAACGACGGCAGCAAGACGGGGCCGCCGACGTGGCGCCAGTACTGCCAGCCGCGCGCGCCGAGGTTCTCCGCGGCCTCCCGCCACGCGGGGCGCAGCCCCTCCAGCGCCGGCAGGATGACCAGCACCATCAGCGGGATCTGGAAGTACATGTAGACCAGGGTCACGCCGGACAGGGTGTACAGGCTGAACCCGTGGTCGTAGATCTTCAGCCCGGCGTCGGACAGCCAGCCGGTGATCAGCCCGCTGGAGCCCAGCGTGGAGACGAACAGGAACGCCAGCGGGACGCCGCCGAAGTTGGCGAACACGCCGGAGGCCGTCAGGACCACCTGGCGCAGCGCCGACGCGCGGGAGGTGAAGATCGCGTAGGCGATCAGCACCCCGAGGATCCCCGGGATCACCGACGCCAGCAGCGACAGCAGCAGGGACTGCTCGAACCCGGTCAGGTAGGCGCCGTGGACGGCCGTGTTCAGGTTGCTGGTGGTGAACGCGCCGGTGGCGGAGTCACGGAATGCGCCCACCACGATGGCGATCAGCGGGATGACCAGGCCGATCGCGATGTAGGCCCCGAAGGGGACCACCGCGGCGTACCTGGCGACGGCGCGCAGCGAGCCTGGCACGGCGCGGCGCGCGGGGAGGGGGCGCGCCCCGGGGCCAGTGCCAGGCCCCGGGGCTGCGACCGTCTCGGTCTCGGTCACGTGTCTCAGCTCGTGACGCTCGGCCACTGCTGGGCGACGGCGCTCTGCGCGCTCGTCTGCTGCGTCGCGCTCGGCAGCTGGAGCTGGCCGTTGCCCGGCACCGCCGGGAGGGCGCCGTACGCGGTCTTGTCCACCGACCCCGCCGACACCAGGGAAGGCAGCTCGATCGGGCGGGTCGAGCCGCCGAGGAAGAGGTTCTGGCCCTCGGTCGAGTACAGGTACTCCTCCCACAGCCGGGCGGCGGCGGGGTCGGGGGCGGACTTGGAGATCGCCTGGTAGTAGTAGCCCGCGTAGGTGCCGTCCGACGGGATCACGATCTTGAAGTTCTTGTCCTTGACCTGGACCTCGGAGGCCAGCAGGTAGTCCCACCAGATCAGGATCGGGGTCTGGCCGCTCTGGACGGTGGCCGGGGTGCCCTCGACCGGCACGAAGTTGCCCGCCTGGTGCAGCTGCTTGAAGTAGGTGACGCCGGGGGCGATGTTGTCCAGCGAGCCGCCGTTGGCCAGCGCCGCCGCGTACACCGCGGCGAACGCCGAGCCGGTCTGGGTCGGGTTGCCGTCGATCGCCACCTGGTTCTTGTACGGCCCGCTCAGCAGCGACTTGAAGGTGGTCGGCGCCACCTTGACCTTGGAGGTGTCGTAGCCGATCGCGACGTAGCCGCCGTAGTCCGCGTAGTAGTCACCAGCGGCCTGCTTGGCCGCGGCCGGGATGGCGCTCCAGGTCTGGACCTGGTAGGGCGCCCACAGGCCCGACTTGTCGCCGGACACCGCGAACGAGCCGCCCACGTCCACCACGTCCGGGGCGCTGCTGCGGCCCTTCAGCGTGTTGATCGCGTTGATCTCGTCCTGGCTGGAGCCTTCCGGGTTCTCGTCGGTGATCTTGATGCCGTACTTGGCCTGGAAGTCCTTCATGATGGTGCCGTAGTTGGCCCAGTCGGAGGGCAGCGTGATGACGTTCAGCTTCCCTTCCTTCTGCGCCGCCGCGACGAGGGCGTTGAGTCCCCCGCCGGCCTGGGCCGACGAGGCCGTGGCCCAGTTAGCGCTGCCGGAGCCGCTGGAGCCGGCGGCGGGCGTGCGTGCCCGAGCTTGAACTGCTGCTGCAGCCGGCGGCGAGCAGGATGCTGCCGATCGCAGCGGCAGCCGCGACGATCGCCTTGGTTGCGCGCACAATATCCTCCATATGCCGCCCCGGCCCGTACAGCGCGGGGCAAATTCCTCAGGCTCCCAGCCCGAGTCATCTTGGCTAGACAAGTCCATATGGTGGCTACACAAGTTGAACGGCACCTTACCTGCCAGTGACGCCGTGCCGTCCCTTCAGTCTCGAATCACCATCACCTACCGCTCTGGGCAGGGCGGCACCGTGACCGGTACCATTGCCCGCCATGACTGGCGCTCCGGGTTCCGTCCTCGTGGTCGGGTCGGTCAACGCCGACCTCGTCGTCGGCGTTGACCGGCGGCCCGCGGCCGGGGAGACGGTGCTCGGCTCGGACCTGGCGACCTTCCCCGGCGGCAAGGGCGCCAACCAGGCGGTCGCCGCGGCCCGCCTCGGCGCGTCCGTGGCGTTCCTCGGGCGCGTGGGCACGGACTCCTTCGCCGCGTTCCTGCGGGAGAACCTCCGGCGCGAGGGGGTCGCCACCGGCCAGCTGCTGGCCGTGCCCGGGCCGAGCGGGGTCGCGCTGATCACCGTGGACCCGGGCGGCGACAACTCGATCATCGTCGCGCCGGGCGCGAACGCCCGGCTCGACCCGCGAGGCGATCGAGGCGGCCCGCGCCGCGTTCGGGGCCGCGCGGGTGGTCTCCGCCCAGCTCGAGGTTCCCGTCGCCGCCGTCGGGGCGGCCGCCCGGCTGGCCGCCGCGGCGGGCGCGCGGTTCGTCCTCAACCTGTCCCCCGCGCGCCAGGTGCCCCCGGCCCTGCTGGCCGCCGCCGACCCGCTGGTCGTCAACGAGCACGAGGCCGCCTTCCTGCTGGGCGAGGGCCGGCCCGGTGCCGGGCCGGCCCGGCCAGCGGCCAGCGCGGCGGCGCTGCTGGCGCGCGGGCCGCGGTCGGTGGTGATCACGCTCGGCGCGGACGGCGCGTACGCGGCGGACGCCAGCGGCGGTCACCACGTTCCCAGCCCGCGGGTGACGGTGGTGGACACCACCGGCGCGGGCGACGCGTTCACCGGCGCGCTCGCCTGGCGGCTGTCCCTGGGCGACACGCTGCCCGAGGCCGCCGCCCTCGCCGCGCGGGCGGGCGCCGCCGCCGTGACGGGCCGCGGCGCGCAGGGCTCCTATCCCGCCGCGGGCCAGCTGCCCTCCTGAGGCCGCTGCGGGCGTGCCCGCCCGGGCTACCGCGCGCCCGCCCGGGCGGGGACGGGCAGGCGGCGCTCTTCCTCGGTGGTGCCGCCCCAGACCCCGTGAGCCTGGTGGGTGGCCAGGGCGAACTGCAGGCACTGGCGGCGCACCCCGCAGCTCGCGCAGATCGCCTTGGCGCGGGCCGCCTCGTCGCGGCCCTGTCCCGCCGCGGAGACCGGGAAGAAGATGTCCGGGTCCGCCTCCTGGCAGGCGGCCGACCGCCGCCACTCGAGCCAGGCCGCCTGCTCCGCTGGCGCCAGGTCCGTTCCGCGCATGCTAACCCCCGATTGGCTTCGCCCCGTATGAGCCGTGGCCGCCGAAATCTCCGGGGAGGCGCCCCATGCCCCATCAGTCACTGTACGTATTCACCTGACTGTCATTCCATAAACACCGCCGCCCGGGGCGAGGTCATCCGCCGGGAAACGTTCGAGTACGGTCATATCCGGTGAAACTGGTGAAAAACGATCTGACGGCCGTCGCGGACCCGGTGGCCGCCCCGCCGCGCTGGCTCGTGCTCCTGCTGGCGACCGCGACGGGCCTGAACGCGGGCAACCTCTACTACGCCCAGCCGCTCCTGGCGGTCATCGAGCGGACGTTCGGGGTGGGCGTCACCGCGGCCGGCGGGGTCGTGACCGCCGCCCAGGTCGGCTACGTGGCGGGAATGGTGGCGCTGGTCCCGCTCGGCGACCGGGTGGAGCGGCGCGAGCTGGTGTCGGTGCTGCTGGTCATCTCCACGGCGGGGCTGGCGGTGGCGGGCCTGGCGCCCGCGTTCTGGGTCCTGGTCGCCGGCTCGCTGGCCAGCGGCGTGACGTCGGTGGTCGCGCAGATCCTGCTGCCGTTCGCCGCGGACCTGTCACCCGAGCGGCTGCGCGGCCGGATCGTCGGCCAGGTGGTCAGCGGCCTGCTCCTGGGCATCCTGCTCTCGCGCACCGCGGGCAGCCTGCTCGCCGACGTGACCAGCTGGCGGGTCGTCTACCTGGCCGCGGCGGGCCTCATGGCGGTCCTGGCCGTGGCCCTGCGGCTGGCGCTGCCCCGGCACCCGCCGTCGACGGGCCTGCCCTACCGGCAGCTGCTCGCCTCGACGGCCCGGCTGCTGCGCGACCACCCGCCGCTGCGCCGCCGCGCGCTGTACCAGGCGACGATGTTCGGCACGTTCAGCGCGTTCTGGACGACGATCGCGTTCTTGCTCACCAGCGCGCCGTTCGGCTACTCCCAGCTGGACGTCGGCCTGTTCGCCCTCGTGGGGGCGGGCGGCGCGATGATCGCCCCGGTCGCGGGACGGCTCGCGGACCGCGGCCTGGGCGGCAGGCTGTCGGGCGCGGCGTTCGCGATCGCGGCGCTGTCGTGGGCGCTGTCGTGGGCCGGCCACCGCCAGGTTGTGCTGCTGTGCGTCGCCGCCGTGGCGCTGGACATGGCGGTCCAGGCCAGCCTGGTGTTCGGCCAGCAGGTGATCTACCGCCTCGACCCGGCGGCCAGGTCCCGGGTGAACAGCGTGTTCATCGCGACCTTCTTCCTGGGCGGCGCCGTCGGCTCGCAGGCCGGCGCGCTGGCCTACCACCTGGGCGGCTGGGCCGCGGTGTGCGTCACCGGCGCGGCCGCGCCCCTCCTGTCCCTGGCCTGGTGGGCGGCCGGCCGCCGGCCGCCTGGCCCGCCCCGGGGGCGGGCGCGCCCGTAACAACCCCTGGTGGGTGAACGCCGCCCAGTGGACCGGGTCGGCCAGCGCCGAGGTCAGCGCCCTCCTGGCCATCGCCGGCGGCATGCCCGGCGGCACGGCCCGGTCGGGGTCGGCCATCCACAGCTGGGCCGCCCGCAGCGCGTCGCGCGGCGCCATGCCCTGGCCCGCGAGGAAATGGTGGACCATGTACGACAGCACCGCGGACTGCTCCACGCGGACCTCCCAGCGGGTGGCCAGCACGGTGCCCGCGCCGGCCGCGAGGAACGCGGTGGCCAGGGTGAGCGCCTCGTCGTAGCTGGCCGCCGTCAGGTCGCTGCGGCAGGCCACCAGGTCGATGAGGCCGCCCGCGGCCCCGGGCGCGCGCCCGGCGGCCCGCCGCAAGATCTCCTCCACCGCCAGGACCGTGCCGCCCGCCAGCTCCAGGCGGGACCGCCCGGGCCCTGCGCCGCAGACGTCGGCGTGACAGGCCAGGTGCAGCATCGACGCGCCCGGCCCGGCGGCCGACGGCAGCGCGGCCAGTACCTCCTCCGGGGTTCCCGCCCCGTCCGGGCAGCCCGGGCCGAGGTAGCGGGCGGCCGGGTAGAAACGGTCCCGGACCGCCGCCGCTTCCGGGTTCCCTGCTTCGCCGGCGGCTGTTCCCGGGTCGGCCACGATCACCGGGCTGTCGCGCACCGGGAGCGCCGGGCGGCGGCTGGCCTCGAGCAGCTGCCTGGCCGATGGCGCGTAGGAGAAGACCGCCTGCTCCAGCGCGTACCGCCACGGCCCGCCGGGCCGCTCGCGGTACCGGGCGGCGTGCCAGGGCAGCAGGCTGAGCCGCCCGCACGGGACCAGCACGACCCGGGCCGCGGTGGCCGGGGCGCTGCCGCCGCCCGGGGCGTGGCCGGGGACGGCCCGGAGCACCGGGGCGGTGACCGCGGGCCAGGCCCACTCGCACGCCGCGGCCAGCGCGTCGCGCCACCGGGCGAGGTCGTCCGCGCCGGGGCCGGCGAGCAGCGCGTCGTGCGCCGCGAGGTAGTCCCCCAGCGCGGCGGGGCTCCCGTCGAGCAGCGGCAGCGGCACGTCCCGCGCGGTGCCGGACGCGGACACGACCAGCGCCCGGGCCCGGCGCCCGTCGGCGGGCGGCAGCAGGTAGGCGAGGGCGCCGGCGCCGGTACCGCGCAGCGCCTCCCCGATCGCCGGGAGGCCGGGCGGCGTCAGCAGGCCGGCCAGCGCGGATCCGGCGAGCGCCGCCAGCGCCCGCTCCCGCAGGTCGTCCGGCACGTCGGCGGGCGCGCCCGCCAGCAGCCCGAGCAGGTAGCCGCCGCCGCTCCCCGCGGTCCCTGAGCCCGCGGGAGCGGCGGTGTCCGCGGTGCCGTCCCAGGGGGCCGGGCCTGCGCTGGCGGCGTAGGCCCGCCACTCGGCCGCGAGGCCGCCCTGGCCGGCGGCGGCCAGCAGGTCGGCCATCGCGGTCACGGCGGTCGCGGCGTGCAGGACCAGGCCCCGGCCAAGCTCCAGCACCTCGACGGCGAGCGCAGGATCGCCGTCTTCCAGGCACCAGCTGGCGAACTCGGCGGAGTCGGCGGCCGCGGCGCGGGCGGCGGCCAGCGCGTTCGCGGTGCCGGTCTGCAGCAGCACGTCCCGGCCGCGCGCCCGCAGCGCCGCCAGTCCGGCGTCGAGCGCCTGGCCGCCCGTTCCAGGCCGAGCGCAGCAGGCGGGCGCGGGCGGCCAGCAGCGGGGCATGCTGCGGGTGCCCCGGGTGCTCCGCTAGCTCGGCGTCGGCGGCCGCGAACCATCCCAGCGCGTCCGTCAGGTCGCCGGCCAGCCGGGTGACCTTGTGCAGCTCCGAGCAAAGGAGGGCCAGCGCGGCCGCGCACCGGGCCCGCTGGCCGGAGCCGGGCCGCAGCTCGCCGTGCAGGACGCCGAGGTCTCCGACCGCGGCGCTGAGGGCGGGCGCGTCCCGTGACGACAGTGCCCGCACCCCGCGCGCCCACGCGTGCCACATCCGGGTCGCGGCGGCCATGAGGTGCCCGTCCGGCAGCGTCGCGGCCGCCGTGTCGAGCTGCCGGATGGCCTCCTGAAGCCACTGGTCGCGCCGCCGGGGCGAAGCTCTCGCGGGCGGCCCGCGTGAGCAGCGCCAGCCCCAGGTCGCTGCCCAGCCGCGCCGCACGCGGGTGGCCCGCCGGCAGCAGGCCCGCGGCCGCCCGCAGGCTTTCGACCGCGACGTCGGCCGCCGCGTCGTCCCCGTCGAGGGCACGGGCGAGGGCGACGTGCGCCTGCGCGGAGGCCAGCAGCGCGTCAAGGTCGGCCAGGTCCGCCAGCACGTGCCCGGCCGTCCTCGCCTCTTTCAGCTCGCGGGCGGCCGCCAGGTAGAACTCGGCCGCCTGCAGCTGCTGCCGGTCTCCCGTCTCGCAGTACTGGCCCGCCTGGAGGATGCCCAGGTTCAGCGCGATCCGCAGCCGCGTCGCCGTCCCCGGCGGGGCGATCTCGTACGCGGCCCGCAGGTGCCCGATCCCCTCGCGGGCATCCGGTGACCGCGCGCCGAAGGACTGCTCGACGAGCAGGACGCCGAGCATCTCCCGGGTCGCCGCGTCGCGCTCGGCGTCGCCGCTGGCGCGCGTGACGCTGTCACGCAGCAGCCCGATCGCCGGGGCGAAGTACTGGCTCTCGAAGCCCATGTGGGCGGCGATCGACATCGCCACCCCGATGTTGCGGGCCACGTCGTCCCAGCTCGGGTCGCCGGCGGGCACGGCCTGGGCCGCGTGCAGGAGGACCGGGCCTGCCCGGCGGATGTCGCCGGCGCTGCCGGCGAGCTGGGCGCGGGCGGCGAGGAACAGGCCCAGCAGCGCCTCGGTCACCAGGTGCGGCGCGAAGTCGCCGGCCAGCCGGCGCTCCACCTCGGTGAGCACGTCTATCGCGAAGTCGAGCGTCGCCAGGTCCGGCGGGGCGGCACCTGGCCGGCGCAGCTGCTCCTCGATCCCGGCCGCCAGCATCAGGCCGACGAGCGGCCAGTCCTCCCAGTCCGGGCCGAGGGCCTGCCACGCCTGCCTGGCCAGGGCCGTCATCCGGTCCACGACCGCCGGCTCCCGCTCGGCCAGGCCAGGGTCGCCGTCCGCCAGCCGGGCGTAGGCGAGGGTGGCCATCCCCAGCAGCCCGGCGCGGTCCGGGCCGCCGCCGGGGGGCTGCGCGAGCATGCCCTCCAGCTGCTCGATGAGGGCGCGGCAGTCGGCGTCGCGGTCGCCGCGCCCGGCCTCGATGCGGTCATCGAGCGCTCCCGCGAGGTGGATCCGCAGCCCGGTGTCGGCGGGCACCATCGCCGGGTCGGGCACCCGGCCAAGCAGCCAGGTTCCCCACACGATGAGCAGGTCCTGGTCGCCGGGATCAGACATCTCGTCGAGGGAGTAGCCGAGCCCGAGCAGGTCGGCGTACCGCTCGGCCCACTGCGGCCACCGCTCGTCGGCCGGGTCGCCCGGGTCGAGCACGGCGACCAGGCCGCCGACCAGGCCGACCGCCTCGCGCCAGTCCTCGCGTGCCGCCGCCAGGCCGGCCGGGTCGGGCTCGCCGCCGCCGTCGGGCAGGCCCCAGGCGGCGTACCGGTCGCACAGCGCGTCGGCCAGCGCCGCCCGGGCGTCCGTGTCGCCGGGACTGGCGGCCACGTACTCGCGCAGCAAGCCGATCGCCTCGTCGAGCTCCTCGGGGGTCAGCTCCTCCTCGGCCGGGGAGTCATCCGGGAAGCCGTCCGCTGGCCAGCCTCCGTCTGGGCAGCGGCCATCGTGGGTGCCCGCGTCGCCGCTCACCGGTTACCTCCTCCGAAGCTGGATTCCCGCGGCCCGCCGGATGGCGCCCTGGCCGGAAATCGGAGCATTCTTCCCTCGCCTCGTCGGTAGAATTCTGCCTGGCCCTGGAAGATCCCGCGGGCAGCCCGGCGGCACTGCGGGACCCGGTCGGGCAGGGGCACGGGATTGCGCGCTCCCCGAGGGAATGGCCCCTCCGGGATGCCGCGGGAGTGGGGCGGTGGTCGCACGTGGACGCTGGAGCGGGGCGCGTGCGCGTCGGCGTGCTCGGGCCCACGACGCTGGTGGTGGACGGCGCGGAGGTCCGGCTGCCGCCGCTGACCGTGAAGGTTCTCGCGCGGCTGGTCGCCGCCGAGGGCGAGCCGGTCGCGATCTCCCGCCTGTATGAGGACGTCTGGGGGCCGCCGCACCGCGGCAGGGTCGGCCGCGAGCAGCGTACCGAGGTCCAAAAGCGCGTCCACGAGGTGCGCCGCGTGGCGCAGACCGCGGGCGGGCTGCCGCTGCGCACCGAGCGGATGCTGGCCGGCCGGGACGCCCAGTTCGGGTACCGGCTGGCGCTGGAGCGCGGCCAGGCCGATTACATGGCCTTCGCCGACCTGGTGCTGCGGGCCGCGAGCGCCCCGCCCGCCACCGCCGCGGAGCTGCTGGGCAGCGCGCTCGCGCTGTGGCGCGGGCAGCCGCTGGCCGACGTGGCCGACCGGGAGTTCGCCGGGCCGCTCGCGAGCCGGCTGACCGGCATGCACGCCGCGGCCCGCATGGACCTCGCCCGCGCGCACGCCGCGCTCGGCCGGCCCGACCTGGCGCTGCCGATCGCCGAGCGGCTCGCCGCCGAGCGCCCGGGCGATCAGCAGGCGTCCGGGCTGGCACGGGACCTGCGGCAGCGGCTGCGCGAGGCCAGCCCGGACGACGTGCTGCGCCGCGAGGTGCCCGGGCTCGGGGTGACGGTCGTCATCCGGCAGGGCGACCTGTTCGATGAGCACGACGCCAGCCTCGCGATCGGCTTCGGCGACACCTTCGACACCGACACCACCGACGACCTGCTCATCACCAGGGAAGCCGTTCAGGGGCAGCTGCTTGACCGCGTCTACGGCGGCGACCGCGGGCGGCTCGACAACGACCTGCGCAAGGCCCTGCGGGCGGCGGGCGCGGTCCCGGTGGGCACCGAGCCGCCGGCGGCCAAGCGGAAGGGCAAGCGCACCCGCTACCCGGTGGGCACCGTCGCGCCGGTCCCGCTGGGCGGCCGGCGGCTGTTCGCCTTCGCGCACTGCCGCCAGCACCTGGACTTCACCAACCACTCCAGCGGGCCGGAGCTGCGCCACAGCCTGGAGCGGCTGTGGGAGGCGGTCAGGGTCTACGGCAACCTCAAGCCGGTCGCCATCCCCCTGGCGGGCGCCGGGCTCGCCCGGGTCACCGACCTGGCCAGGGAGCAGATCGCGATCCTCATCATCGAGACGTTCACGCGGGCCTGCCAGGGCGGGCCGGTCGCGCCGGAGCTGCGCCTGGTGATCCCGGCGCGGGACCTGGCGCGGCTGGAGCTGCCGCGGGTGGCACGGCACGTGGGGGCACTGGGCACGGCCGTGGAGGACGCGCATGAGTGAGGGAAGGCCAGCCATCGAGCGCATCCGCCGGGACGCGGGGAGCCTGCTCGCCGACATCGGCGCGTGGCAGCTGCCGGCGGCCCGGTGGGCCGACGTCGAGGGGCTGCTGGCAGCGCTCAGCCTGGCGCTGGACGCCGGCGACCTCGCCGCCGCCGCTGACGTGGTCAGCCGGCTGGAGCTGTCGGGCCCGGTCCGCTCCCGCACCCGGATCGGCCAGGTCCCGGCAGGCCCGCCGCCGCCCCCGGTGCGGGAGCGGCTCAACCAGCTCGTCCACCAGCTGGCCGTCTCCGCGGCGGCGCCCGGTGACGGGCGCGACGGGCAGCAGCAGGCCGGCTCGTGACCGCCATCCTCGACCAGCAGTTCATCGCGCACCTGTACGCCCCCGCCGACGGCCCCGACGCCGCCGCCGCGCACGGCGCGGTCACCGGGATCTGGCGCGGCTGCCAGCACCTGTTCGGCATCAGCCGCGCCATCCCCGGCACCGGGCTGCCCCGTGACCTGCCCGCCCGCGCGGCCCTGCCGGGGGCAGGGGAGGCCGCGGTCGCCGCCGCGGAGAGCCCCGGGCGCGGACTGCCAGGCCGTGCTGCGCGTCCATCATGACGTGCTCAGCCTGTCGGTCCTGCTCGCGCCGCCGGAGCCGGACGCGGCGGCCGCCGGGCACGGCGCGCCGCCCGGGGACGCGACGGGAACGCCCGCCGGCGACGGCGGGGGCTGGTGGCGGGACCTGGACTACCGGTGGGGCCTGCTCACCGAGCGGCACGCCGGGCACCTGCTCGGCGAGGCGCGCCTTTACCTTGCCCGCGTCGCCGGCCGGCGGGCCTGGCCGCGGCGGATCACGCCGTCTACCGCGACCTGGCCGGGCACCTCCCCGGCGGGGACGGGCCGGGCACGGCGCCGGCCGGGGCGGCCCTGCCCGGCCCGGTCGCGCTGTGGGAGGCCGCCCCCGAGCCGACGAGCGGCGGCTGCGGCGGCTCGTGATCGCGATCGCGCCCGATGCCGACCCGGCCGCGTTCGCCTGGGCGTGGTCCCAGGGCGGCACCGCCATCCCGCCGCTGGCCCGCTACCTGCTGCATGCCGCCAAGCTCCGCTACCAGCTGCGGGTCTGGCAGCGCGACGGGCAGGCCCGCCAGGTTCGCGGCGCGCTGGACGCGGTGTCCAGGGAGCTGCGCGAGCCTCGGCGCCAGCGACGCCGCGCAGGCCTCGGCGCTGCGGCTGAGGCACGCGGAGGCCCTGCTGCTCCGCGCGGACCTGCGGGACCTGCGCCATGGCGTGGAGATCGCCGCCGAGAACATGGCCCGCTCGCTGGACATGCCGGGGCTGCCCGCGGCCGGCGGCCCGTTCGCTGACGACGCGGCGCTGGCGCGGTCCCTGCTGGAGCGGCTCGATGACGAGGTCGCCTACCTGGAGCGGGCGGCCGAGCGCGCGACGCTCACGGCCGGCGTCGCCGTCCCGCCCGCCGCGGGCGCGCCGCCGCCACCGGCCGCCCGCGCGCGGGCCGGCCGGGCCGCGCGCGCTGACGGCGGCCCGGCCGGCACTGCCGCGGGCGACGAGCGCCGGCGAAGGGTATTCGTCGTCCACGGCCGCGACGGGCAGGCGCTCGCGGCGGTCTCGGCGTTCTTGCGGTTCATCGACCTGCAGCCGGTGGAGTGGGAGCGGGCCAGGGAGGCGACCGGGACGGCGTCGCCGTTCGTGGCGGACGTGCTCCGGGCGGGGATGGCGATGTCGCAGGCCGTGATCGTGCTGATCACGCCGGACGACGTGGTCCGCCTCCACCCGCGGCTGCGGTCGGCCACTGACACCGACGCCGAGGCCGGCCTGGCCATGCAGGCGCGGCCGAACGTCCTGCTCGAAGCTCGGGATGGCCCTGGTGTCCCACCCGGACGAGACGGTGGTGCTGCTGGCCGGGAACACGCGGCTGCCCAATGACCTGGGCGGGGTCAACTTCGTGCGGGTCATCGACACGCCCGCGTGCCGGCAGAAGATCGCGCTGCGCCTGCAGGCCGCCGGCTGTGCCGTGGACCTGTCGGGCGACCAGTGGCTCACCGCCGGCGACTTCGGCTCGCTCGCGGCCCACGATCGCCTCCCCTGACCGGCGGCCTTCGCGCGGGCCGTGCCCCTCGCGCCGGTCCCCGGCACGCTAGTGCCGCAGCCACCGGGTGCCGTCGTCGGTGCCCGGCCGGCCAGGAGCGCACGGCCATGGCACCGACGCCGGGGCGCTCACGCTCGTCAGGACGGCATCGACCGAGGCCAGCCGCTGGCCGTTCACGGTGACCGCCCCGGCGAGGTTCCCCGGTCGCGTGGTGCAAACGGCCAGGAGCGCCACGACGGCGACGGCGAGCGCGGCCAGCAGCACGATGGCCGCTCGTTCCAGGACGGCCTGCGACGACGCGGCGCTCGCGACCCGATCTCGCATGCTCATAGGCCGCAGCAGATCACGGGCCGTGCTTCCCGGCCGAGGACCGGAGCGCTTCCGGCCTGCTTCCGGGGCGGTTCCGGTCGTTCCCTTCCCCTCGCCCGTCAGATGCCGAACAGCCTGGCGGCGTTGTCGTGGCAGACGGCCCGCAGCCAGCCCGGCCCGAGCCCGGCCCGCTCCAGCGATTCCAGCGCGTCGGCGTAGGAGTGGGGGATGTTGGGGAAGTCGGTGCCGAGCAGCACCCGGTCGCCGAGCGCCGCCAGCCGGGGCAGGTCAGCGGCGGGGAACCGGTACTGCCCGCCGAACTCCTCGATGAACGGCGTGAACGCCAGCGTCGTGTCGAGCAGCGTGCCCGGGTAGCGCTCCGCCAGGTCCAGGAACTGCGTGTACTCGGGCATGCCCAGGTGCGCGATGACCAGCCGCAGCCGGGGGTAGCGGGCCAGCAGCGCCGCGATGGGCTCCGGCCCGGTGTAGCGCCCCGCCACGGGCCCGGAGCCGCAGTGAGTCACCACCGGGATGCCCGCCTCGGCCAGCAGCCCCCACACGGCGTCCAGCAGCGGGTCGTTCGGGTCGAACCCGCCGACCTGCAGGTGGCACTTGAACACCCGCGCCCCCTGCTCCACGGCCAGCCGCACGTCGTTCCCGGCTGATGGCTCGGCGAAGAACGTGGCGGTGTGCAGGCAGTCCGGGACCCGCGCCGCGAACTGGGCGGCCCAGTCGTTGAGCCAGCAGGCCATCCCCGGCTTGTGCGGGTAGAGCATGGCGGTGAACGCCCGTATCCCGAGGCCGCGCAAGATCGCGACCCGGTTGTCCTCATCCTGGCGGTAGGTGATCGGCCACGGGCGCTCGATGAGCGGGCCGCCCGCGTCGAAGTAGGCCCAGACGGCCGCGAGCAGCCGTTCGGGCATGAAGTGCACGTGCGCGTCGATGAGGGCCGGCAGGCCGGCCCGCTCGCGGAACGCCGTCACCCGCGGGGCGTCGGCTGCCGCCCCGTCAACGGTCCCGTCGCCCGTCACGCGCCCGGCTCCGCCGCCGCGCCCGCGTCCGTGGCGATGCCCTGGTCGGCCAGGAACAGCCGGGCGCACAGTGATCCCCGGCCGGCTGCCTCGGCCAGCTCGCCCGGGTCGGCGGAGTACCGGCAGGCCGTGTACTGGGTCACCGACGAGTCGCCCTGCGGCACCACGGGAGTCCCCTCGTCGATCACGGCCTCGTATTCGGTGAGGCGCAGCGCGGTCCCGTTCTGCGTCCCGGTCGCGGTCCCGATCCGGCGGGTCGCGGTCAGCCGCACGCCGAGCTTGGCCCGCCCGGCCCGGGCGACGCCGTCGAGCTCGCCCTCGCCGGGGGCGAGGGTGACCGCGGGCAGCCCCCACGCGCCCGCCAGCGGGTCAGCGGGATCGTCGGGCCGCCTGACCAGGAGGAACGTGGCCTCGTCCGGGCCGCGGACCACCACGGCCACCGAGTGCTTGATCGGGTCCATGGAGCCTACTGTGGCACTGCCGGCCGTCGCGGGTCAGCGCGGGTCAGCCGGGGCGGGGCCGCCTGCCGCCCGGCCCGGCCGGGCCGCCCACGTAGATTGGGGAGGCAGGGGGGCATTGGAGAGACAGTTAGAGAGCAAGGAGGCTCGCATGCCGCTGATCGGGAAATCCGGCCTTGACGCCTACCCGCTGTCGCTCGGCGGGAACACGTTCGGCTGGACGACGGACGCCCGGCAGTCGTTCGCGGTGCTCGACGCCTACGCCGCCGCCGGCGGGAACTTCATCGACACGGCCGACTCCTACTCGGCGTGGGTGCCGGGGCACTCCGGCGGGGAGTCGGAGACGATCATCGGCGCCTGGGTGAAGGCGCGCGGCCACCGCGACCAGGTCATCCTCGCCACCAAGGTGAGCCAGCACCCGCAGTTCCGCGGGCTGAAGGCGGCCAACGTCGCGGCGGCGGCCGACGCCTCGCTGCAGCGGCTGGGCACCGATCACATCGACCTGTACTACGCCCACTACGACGACGCCAGCACGCCGCTGGAGGAGACGGTCGCGGCATTCGGCGAGCTGCAGCGGGCCGGGAAGGTGCGGTACGTCGGGGTCTCCAACTACACCGGCGCGCGGCTGCGCGCGTGGATCGCCGCCGCCCGCGACGGCGGCTGGCCGGAGCCGGTCGCGCTGCAGCCGCACTACAACCTCGTCGCCCGCCAGCCGTACGAGGCCGAGCTCGCCCCGGTCGTGGCCGAGTACGGCCTCGGCGTCGCGCCCTACTACGCGCTGGCCGCCGGGTTCCTGACCGGCAAGTACCGCACGCCGCAGGACCTGCGGGGACCGGCACGGGGACAGGCGGCCGGCCGGTACTTCACCTCGGCGGGCCTGGGCGTCGTGTCGGCCATGGACGAGGTCGCGGCCGCTCATGGCGTCCCGCTGGCCAGCATCGCGATCGCCTGGCTGCTGGCCAGGCCGGGCATCGTCGCGCCGATCGCCAGCGCGACCAGCGCCGGCCAGCTCGCCGGCCTGATCACGGGGGCCACGCTGAAGCTCGCCGCCGACGAGGTCTCCGCCCTGGACGACGCCTCAGCGCGGGTCCAGGGTTAGGCCGAACGCCAGCAGCGGCGCCTGCGGGGCCGGACGAGCCCCATTAAAGCGCGCCGGCGAGCGAGGCCTCGATGAGCCGAAGGGCATCCGGCCAGGTTGCCGCGTGAATCCCGTAGCCAGGGACCGGGCCTTGCTGCGGGCCGAAGAAGTACTGGCACTCGACCGCGCCCGCGATCGCGGCGTGCACCTGCGGGTGATCGTCGACGAAGTGCGTCAGCAGCAGTTCCTCGCAGTGCGCGCGCTTGTCGGCCCGCGCCCGGCAGAACCGGACGTGCTCGCGCGGCACCCCCGTGCGGCCGTAGAAGTCGTGGGCGTCCAGCCAGCGCAGCGTCCTGGCCTGGACCCGCGGCCCGCACTTGGACACCAGCCACACGCGCCCGCCGAACAGCCCGGTGAGCCGAGCGATGGCCGTCACGCAGCCGTCGGTCTCGGGTGTCGCGAGCATCGTCGCCTCGTCGCCGCCGAAGAACGCGGTGTCGCCCCCGCCCGGATGCGCGGGGCCGTCGATGATGACCTTCCCTATGTCGATCCCCAGCCGGGGCTCCCTGATTGTGCTCATGGCAGGAGGATGACGGCCCGCGCCGAAAAGCGGAACTATATTTTCTGTCATGGCACTGATCCCCGAGGGCGCCGCCGCCCGGTCTGCCCGCCTGCGGTGGGCGATGGGCGCGGCCGCCGCGCTCGTCGTCGCCGCCGACCAGGCGAGCAAGTCGCTGGTGCTGGCGGCGCGCCCCGCGCCGGGCACGGGATGGGTGACGATCCGGCTCGTCCGCAACACCGGGATCGCCGGCGGCTTCGGGGCTGGCCACCCGCTGCTGGTCAGCCTGGTGGTGGCCGTCATCACCGCGGCCGCGGTGACGACGGCGCTGCGGGCACGCGGGCGGGCCGCCGCGCTGCTGCTGGCCGTCGTCGTGGGCGGGGCGCTCGGCAACCTCGCCGACCGGGTGCTGCGGGGCCCGGGCTCGGGCGCGGGGCCGTCGTCGACTGGATTCACCTCGGCGGCGGCACCATGAACGTGTCGGACCTGGCGATCCAGCTGGGCGTGCTGGCAGCGGTGGCCGCCGGGATCGCGGCCCGTGAACGGCGGGCCGGGCAGGCGGGGAACGGCGGCCCCGTCGCGGACCGGGGGTAGGCCGTGCGCGGAAGCCGCACCGCGGCCGCCTGAGCGGCCCCTCCCCGGCCCGTGTCCTGTGACGCGGGCTGAGCGGAAAACCAGGCGACAACAGGCGGCTCCTGCCCTAGAACAGGGCAATGCACGTCAACCAGGTCACGGTGATCGCCGGCGCCACGTCCCTGCCCGCCGGGTACGCCCACCCGCATGCCTCCGGGCAGGCCCGCGCCATCGCCGAGGCGGGGATGATCCTGCGCACGCAAGTGGGGTCCGGGGTGCACGGCACGGCGGTGAGCGGGCAAGACGACCGGGACGAGATGGGGATCTGCCTGGAGCCGCCGCAGTTCGTCACGGGGCTGGCGCGGGTGCCGAACGGCACCGGCGGCCGCGGGCCGTCCGTGCCGTTCGGGCAGTACGAGCGGCACACCGCGTGGGACCGGCCCGGCGGGGTGGCTGAGCGGTCCGGGGCGGGTGACCTGGACGTGGTCATCTACTCGGCGCGCAAGTGGGCGCGGCTGGCGCTCGACGGGAACCCGACGGTGCTGCTGGTGCTGTTCGTGCCGGACGAGGAGGTCGTGTTCCGGAACGAGGCGGGCGCCGAGCTGGTGGCGAACGCCGGCCGGTTCGTCTCCAAGCTGGCCGCCGCGCGGTTCCTGGGGTACCTGCGCGGGCAGCGGGCGCGGATCTGCGGGCACTCCAGCCGGCCGGAGCTGGTGGCCGCGCACGGGTTCGACACCAAGCACGCGATGCACGCGCTGCGGCTGGGGATGCAGGGCGCCGAGCTGCTGGCCACCGGCCGGATCACCCTGCCGGTGCCCGAGCCGGGCCTGGCCTTCCTGCGGTCAGTCCGCCAGGGCGCGGTCCCGCTCCCCCGGGTCCTGGAGGAGGTCGCCGCGGCCGAGGCACGGCTGGCGGCGCTGCGGGACAGCGCCGGGGTTCCCGAGCAGCCGGACCGGGCCTGGGTGGACGGCTGGCTGCACCGCAGCTACCTGGACTTCTGGGCCCGCGACCCGGCGGCGCTCAGTACCGGTTGGCGATGAACAGCTCCTGCGCGGGGAACTTCGTGAGGATCTCGGTGCCGTAGTCGGTGACGACGACCTCCTCCTCGATGCGGGCGGCCGAGATGCCGTCGGCGGCCGGGCAGTAGGTCTCCATGGCGAACACCATGCCCGCCCGCAGCTCGATCGGGTGCTCCAGGGAGTTGAGCCGGGAGATGATCGGCCGCTCGTGCAGGCCCAGGCCCAGGCCGTGGGCGAACTGCAGGCCGAAGGCCGCCATCTCGCTGTCGAACCCGAAGTCCCGCGCCGCCGGCAGCACCCGCGCCACCACGTCGCTGGACACGCCCGGCTTGACCGCCGCGATCGCCGCGTCCATCCACTCCCGCGCCTGCTTGTAGGCGTCATGCTGGGCGGCCGTGGCGCTGCCGACCCCGAAGGTCCGGTAGTAGCAGGTCCGGTAGCCGTTGAACGAGTGGATGATGTCGAAGAACGCCTGGTCCCCGGGGCGGATGATGCGGTCGGTGAAGTTGTGCGGGTGCGGGTTGCACCGCTCACCGGAGATCGCGTTGACGGCCTCGACCTGGTCGCTGCCCAGCTCGTACAGCCGCTTGTTGGCCAGGGCGACGATCTCGTTCTCCCGCCGGCCCGGCTTGAGGGCCTCGACGATGTCCTGGTAGACCCCGTCGACCATCGCCGCCGCCTGGTTGAGCAGCATGATCTCATCCGGTGACTTGATGACCCTGGCGTCGAGCATCGGCTGCTGCGCGTCGGCCACCGTGATGCCCTGCCGCTGCAGCTCGAACAGGAACGGCGGCTCGACGATGTCGATCCCCAGCGGGGCCGCGGCGACCCCGGCCTCCCGCAGCAGCCCCTTGATCTCGGTGACGGCGTCGCGCATCAGGCCCGCCTCCGGGGCGACCGCGCCGCGGAACCCGAGGAAGCCGGGGCGCCAGTTCTCCTGCGGCAGCCACGGGGAGTACAGCTTGTGGTGGCGCACCGCCGAGCCGAAGTCCCACAAGACCGGGTCGCGGTCCCGGAACACCAGCGCGTAGCGGATCATCTTGTCGCCCAGCGCGCCGCCGATCCACGTCTGCGTCGTGTACCGGATGTTGTAGAAGTCGAACAGCAGGAACGCCCCGCACTCGGTGGCGGCGAGCGCCTCGCGGGCCCGGGCCAGCCGGTAGTCCCGCAGCCGGGCGAAGTCGACCCGCTGCTCGTAGTCCACGCCCATGTGGCCGGGAGCGCCGATCGGCCGGACCCCGGCCGGCCGTCGGTCCCGGCCACGCCGTGTCCCGCCCGCTGCGGGGCGCCTTCCCCGCGCTCGCTCACGCCCGGGCCTCCGGTGCCAGGCCGTCATCGACCGGGACGCCCTCGGCCTCCAGCGCGTACCCCGAGCGGCGCGCCTGCTCCAGCACCAGGGTGGCGAAGTCCTCCTCGGTCAGGCCCGCGCCGATCGCCTGCGCGATGAGCATGTCGGCCGCCGACGCCAGCGGCATCGGCACGCCGAGCTCCTTGCCCGCCGCCAGGCCGAGCTGCAGGTCCTTGCGGAGCAGGATGTTGGTGAACGTCGGGTGGAAGTCCAGGTTGACCAGCGCAGGCGACTTGTACCTGCTGAACGTCGACCCCAGCACCGAGTCGTTGAGGAACTCAAGGAACGCCGCCCGGCTCACCCCGCCCCGCTCGGCGAGCACGGTGATCTCCGCCAGCGACTGGTAGACGACGCCGAGGAAGATGTTGTGCGCGATCTTGACCAGCCGCGCCTGCTCGCCGTCGCCCACGTAGGTGACGCCCCGGCCGAGCGCCGCCAGCAGCGGCTCGGCGACGTCGAACGCGCCGCGCGGGCCGGAGGCCGCCACGGTCAGCTTGCCCGCCGCGATGACCTTCGGGTTGCCGCTCACCGGCGCGGCGAGGAAGTCGGCCCCGTGCCCGGCGCAGGCGGCCCTGATCGCCGCCGACGCCTGCGGGGAGACGGTCGAGGAGTCAACGATGACCTTCGGCGCCGCCTCCCCGGTCAGCAGGCCGCCCTCACCGGTGACGACCGCCGCCAGGTCCGGGTCGGCCGCGACCATGATGAAGACGATGTCGCGGCCCGCCAGGTCGGCCGGGCGGCCGACGATCGTCGCGCCCTTGTCCGCGAGGGGCTCGGCCTTGGCCCGCGTCCGGTTCCAGGCGGCCACGTCATAGCCGGCCGCGAGCAGCCGCGCGGCGAGCTGGAATCCCATCCGCCCCGTGCCGATCCACCCGACTGTGGGCGCTTCGGTAGCCAATTCATCCTCCCGCGGCAAATGCAATCGTTTGCAGATCGTCCATCACCACAGTGGCCCCGGGCGGCCGTCCTGTCAAGTCAGGCCCGGTCCCGCCGCTTGCCGAAGCCCGCGCCGCGGCGCCCGCTCAGCCGAAGACCTCCGGGTGCCGGGCCAGTTCCAGCCGGGTGCGGCGGATGTGGGTCAGGAGCACCCGCTCGGCGTCGTCGGGGTCGCGGCGGCGGGCGCAGTCCACCAGCAGCCGGTGCTCCATGTGCGTGACCGCCAGGCCCGTCCCGGTTGCCGCCGCCAGCCGGGAGAACTCGCGCCGGTAGTGCTGGGTGGCGTCCCACATCCGGCGGACGATGCGGCCCGTCTCGCCCTCGCCCGCGGGGCGGTAGCTGGCCAGGTGGAACTCCCGGTCAGCGCGCAGGAACGCGTCGACGTCGGTGTTCACCCCGCCCGCCCCGCCCGCCCCGCCCGGCCCGCCCCCGGCCTGCTCCATCTCCGTGGCCAGCTCGGCCAGCCGGCCGATCGCGGCGTCGTCGAGCAGCGGCAGGCTCATCCGCAGCAGCAGCGGCTCCAGCCGCTCCCTGATCAGGTACGCCTCGGCGCACTCGGCCGCGCTCAGCCGGGTGACCCAGGCCCCCGCGTTGGCCACCAGCGTGACCAGGCCCTCGGCCGCGAGCATCGCCAGCGCCTCCCGCACCGGGATGCGGCTGGCGCCGTGCCGGGCCGCGACGTCCTCCTGCCTGATCCGCTCACCGGGCAGGTACCGGCCGTCGAGGATCTCCTCCCGCAGCGCCCCGGCGATCCGCTGGCTCGCGACGGCGCTCACCGCGATGCCGGCCTCGCTCACAGGCCCCTCCGCTCGCCCGCTGGCGCCTCCCGCTCGCTCACAGTCCCGGCCGCCCGGGGTGCCAGAGCAGCACCTCCGCGCCCTTCTCGTAGGCCTTGCCGCCGGGGTAGCTGACCAGCTCGAACTGCATGCCCCACGGGGCCAGGAAGTAGACCCACCGCTGGCCCAGCGAGGCGTTGCGGCTGGCCACCGGCCCGTCGAGGACCCGCACGCCCTTCCCCCTGAGGTAGGCCACCGCGGCGTCCATGTCATCGACGTACAGCGCGACGTGGTGGCCGCCCAGGTCGCTGTTGCGCGGGACCGGCCGCTGGCCCGGGGCCGGCTCGTACTCGAACACCTCCAGGTTGAGGCCGAAGCCGCAGCGGTAGAACCGGATCTCCCTGACGACCGCGCGGGGATCGACGTTCAGGTGCCGCGCCATCCAGTCGTCGTCGTGCCGCATCTCCGGCAGCGAGTACGCGTGGTCGCAGCCCAGCACGCTGACCAGGAAGTCGTGCGCCTGCGCCATGTCCGGCACGGTGATGCCGACGTGGTCGCCGCCCCGCAGTCCCGGTATGCCTGTGCCCAATGAAGAGCCTCCTCCTCCGTCGATGTATCCAATTATCCTCAACGAACCCGTTAGCTGCCGCAAGTAAGCACACGTTGGCTTGAAATGCATACATTCAGGAGATAGCCTCCTGCCCAGAGCGGATCAAGGGAGACAAGCATGCCCCAGGTCAAGCGCCTGCAGCCAGGTGCCGAGTGGAGCCAGGTCACCACCACGGCGGCCGACTGGAAGGCAGCCGACCCGGACCTGCTCGCCACCATGCTCGGCCAGCTGCACCTGATCCGCGCGTTCGAGGAGACCGTCCTCGAACTGGCCGGCGAGGGCCTGGTGCACGGCCCGGCGCACTCCAGCATCGGCCAGGAGGGCGGCGCGGTCGGCTCCATCGCCGCCCTGCGGTCATCGGACGCGGTCAACGGCTCGCACCGCGGCCACCACCAGTTCCTCGCCAAGGCCCTCGCCCACGTCGCGCCAAGGGCAGCCTCGACCTGGGCGCCCTGCGCGACGCCGCCGGTGCAGGAGGTCCTGCGGCGGACCCTCGCCGAGATCCTCGGCCTGGCCCAGGGCTACTGCGCCGGCCGGGGCGGGTCGATGCACCTGCAGTGGCTGGAGGCCGGCGCCCTCGGCACCAACGCGATCGTCGGCGGCGGCGTCCCGATGGCGGCCGGCTACGCCTGGGCGCAGAAGCACTCGGGCACCACTGACCGTCACCGTCACCTACTTCGGCGACGGCGCGGTCAACATCGGGTCGGTGCTGGAGACGATGAACCTGGCGTCGGCGTGGCAGCTGCCGCTGTGCTTCTTCATCGAGAACAACGGCTACGCCGTCTCCACCACGCGTCGCGGAGGCCACCGGCGAGCCCCGGCTGTCCGCCCGCGGCACTCGGCTTCGGCATCCCGTCCTAGCAGGTCGACGGGATGGACCCGCTCGCGGTCCACCTGGCCATGGAGAAGGCCGCCCGGCGCGCTGCGGGCCGGCGAGGGCCCGGTCGTCATCGAGGCCGCTCGTCTACCGGTTCTTCCACCAGAACGGCCCGTTCCCCGGCAGCGCGTTCGGCTACCGCACCAGGGAGGAGGAGGCGGCCTGGCGCGCCCGCGACCCGCTGGACCGGGTCGCGGCGCGAGATGCAGCAAGCTCGGCCTGATCGACGAGGACGGCATCGCCGCCGTGCGCGAGCAGGCCGGCGCCAAGGCGATGCTGGCCGGCCGGCCGGGCTGCTCGTCGAGCCGGACCCGCGACGGGGGCAAGCCCGGGCGGGGAGCGCCGGCGCATCCGCCCCGGGCTGTGGCCCGACCCGGCGTTCGTCGACGTCGGCATCCGCGGCGACCTGTCGGAGATCGCCGGCGCCCGGCACCGCCGAGCAGGGCGACCTTCACCGGCGAGGTGCGGCGCGGCAAGTTCATCGAGGCGGTCGCCGCGGTCATGGACCGGCGGATGGGCGACCGACCCCCGGATCGTGGTGCTCGGCGAGGACGTGCACAAGCTCAACGGCGGCACCAACGGCGCCACCAAGGGCCTGCCCGCGAAGTACCCGGGCCGGGTGCTGGGCACGCCGATCAGCGAGAACGCGTTCGCCGGCCTGGGCGGCGGGCTCGCGCTCGACGGCCGGTTCCGCCCGGTGGTCGAGTTCATGTACCCGGACTTCCTGTGGGTCGCCGCCGACCAGGTGTTCAACCAGATCGGCAAGGCCCGGCACATGTTCGGCGGGCGGAACCCGGTCCCGCTCGTGCTGCGCACCAAGGTCGCGATGGGCACCGGCTACGGGTCGCAGCACCTGATGGACCCGGCCGGGATCTTCGCGACCAGCGCCCGGCTGGCGGATCATGGCCCCGTCCACCCCGTTCGACTACGTCGGCCTGATGAACGCCGCCCTGCGCCATCGACGACCCGGTGCTCGTGCTGGAGCACGTCGACCTCTACGGCACCGAGGGCGACATCCCCGTCGACGACCTGGACTACCAGGTCCCGTTCGGCACGGCCGCCGTCCGCCGGGAGGGCCGCGAGGTGACGGTGCTGGCGTACCTGTCGATGGTGGAGCAGGCCGAGATCGCGATCGAGGCGACCGGGATCGACGCCGAGCTCATCGACCTGCGGTTCCTCGACCGGGCCTCGCTCGACTGGGAGACCGTCGGCGCGAGCATCCGCAAGACCAACGCGGTCCTCATCGTCGAGCAGGGCGCCGTCGGCACCTCCTACGGCGGGTGGCTCGCCGACGAGATACAGCGCCGGTTCTTCGACTGGCTCGACCAGCCCGTCCAGCGGGTCACCGGCGGCGAGGCGTCAGCCCGTCCATCTCCAAGGTCCTCGAGCGCGCGGCGATCGCCCGGACCGAGGAGGTCGCTGCGGGCCTGGAACGGGTCCGCCGGGGCTTCGGCGGGACCGGCCAGGAAGGGAACGGCTGATGGCCACGGTCGTGGTGATGCCCAGCGTGCTCGCGGGGGCGACGGAGGCGGCGATCGCCCGGTGGCTCGTCGCCCCCGGTGACGTGATCGCGCCCGGCACCCCGGTCGCGGAGATCGAGACCGAGAAGGCCCTGGTCGAGTACCAGGCGGAGGCGGCCGGCATCGTCGGCCGCCTCGTCCTCGCCGAGGGCGAGACCGGCGAGATCGGCGACCCCATCCTGGTCCTGGTCGCCGAGGGCGAGACCGACGCCGACGTCAGCGCCCTGCTCGACGGCCAGGACGCGCCCGCCGGGCCGCCCCGGGCGGGCGCGCCGGCGAGCCGCGTGTTCGCCAGCCCGCTCGTCCGCAAGCTCGCCGGCGAGAAAGGCCTCAGCCTGGCGGGGGTCGAGGGCACCGGCCCGAACGGCCGCGTCACCCGCCGGGACCTCGAGCGGCACCTCGCGGTCCCGGCGCCGCGAACGGGCCCGCTGGCGGCCCCGGCGCCCCGGCCCGCGGACGCCCCGCCGGCGGGGCGCGGCTCATCCCGCACACGCCGATGCGCCGCGCGATCGCCCGCCGCCTGACCGAGAGCAAGGCGAGCGTCCCCCACTTCTACCTGGCCACCGAGTGCGTGGTCGATGAGCTGCTCGACCTGCGCGCCCGCGTCACCGAGACCGCTCACGTGAGCGTATCGGTCAACGACTTCGTCATCATGGCGGCGGCGGCGGCCTTCGCCGACGTGCCGGAAGCCAACGTGACCTGGGCTGACGAGGGGCTGATCGCCCAGGAGAATGTCGACATATCGATAGCGGTCGCTACCGACGGCGGGCTTGTCACGCCGGTGCTGCGCGACGCGGGCCGCAAGAAGCTCACCGAGGTCGCCCGCGAGTCGGCCGACCTCGCCCGGCGCGCCCGCGACCGGAGGCTGCTGCAGCACGAGCTGGAGGGCGGCGCGCTCACGATCTCGAACCTCGGCATGTACGGCACGCTGGAGTTCTCCGCGATCATCAACCCGCCCCAGTCCGCCATCCTGGCCGTCGGCGCGGCCCGGCAGCAGCCCGTCGCGGCCGACGGCCAGGTCGCGGTCGCGACCGTGATGCGCTGCACCCTGTCGGTCGACCACCGGGCCATCGACGGCGCGCTGGCGGCCCGCTGGCTGGCCGCCTTCACCGCCCGCATGGAGAGCCCGCTCGGCGCGATCGCCTGACGCCAGGCCCGGCGTCAGGCGCTCAGGCGGCCTGCGCGCCGTCAGGTCGAGGTTGAACGGCGTGGTGACCCACTCGTAGGCGGCGGGGCCGGCGCTCGTCAGGGCGGCGATGATCGCGTCGATGTCGAACGGCCCTCCCACGTCGGCCGCCGTCACATCGTGCAGGTCAGCGGCGAAGGCCGCGGCGTTCCCCAGGCGCAGCGCCCCGGCGGCCGCCTCCCAGCGGCGGGCCGCAGCCGCAGTCGATCACGCTCCACCGGCGCCGATCCCGGAGCGGCGCAGCGCGGTGCGGGCCATTTCCGCCTGCACCTGCGAGATGCCGAGCAGCCGCCGCAGGTCCTCGTCGCCGCCGTCCAGCAGGTAGCCCTGGGCCCGGTCCCCGGCCGTGTCAGTCACATCGCCGATTGTCGCTACCCGGCGGGCGGCTGGCTAGATGGCCGGCCGTGCCGCCGTCATGCCGGCGGGACGGGCGGCGTCAGTCCTGCGCGGCGGAGGCGAGGATGAACGGGTAGCGCGCCGAGGAGGGGGCGTGGCGCAGCTCGTAGCGCCCCGCGCCGTGGTAGGTGAGGGTCAGGTAGCGAGGCTCGCCGCCGCTGCCTTCCCCCGGCGCCACCTTGGCGAACCACCAGGTGGCCGCCAGCCCGTGCCGGTCCAGGACGTCCAGGAGCCGCTCCAGGGGAAGGACGCCCCAGGTGTCGGTGAAGGCGGTGCCGGGCGGCGGGAGCTCGATGTCGGGGAACGCGAACAGGCCCCACGGCCCGGGCGGCCGGCTGACGACCACCCTCTCGGCCTCGGGCGCGGACCTCGGGTGGGTGTCGGGGGAAAACAGCCAGTGCCAGTTCGTCAGCGGATGGCTCCTCTCCGGCGGCGGGCCGCGCGCCCGCGTCGGACATTACTTAACGTAATCATCAGATGAGCGGTGCCGTCAGTCAACCACGGAGGGCGACGAAATCCCCCGGCTCCTCGTTCCCGCGCGCTAGGCGATCGTGATCTCCGCGCGGTTGGGGTAGAAGGCCACGTGCCCGGCGATCTCCTTCACCGCCTCATACGGGTCCTCGTAGGCCCAGATGATGTCCGCCTCGGTCGCGCCATCCGGGGTCGTGACGCTGTAGTAGCTGGCCTCGCCCTTGTACGGGCAGTAGGACTGGGTGGCGGTGCGGTGCAGCAGCCCCTGGTCGACGTCCTCCAGCGGGATGTACTGCGCGACCGGGTACGACGCCTCGGCGAGCGACAGCGCGCGATCGGTGGCGGCGACGGTGACGCCGCCGACCGTCACGGTGACGCGAGAGCCCGTCGGGCGGATGGTGATCGGGTGGGTGGCGTCCGGGAGCCTGACTGGGCGGGCCATGGCGGCGTCCTTCCGGTGCGAACTGGTGCCTCGTGGGTAACACTCTCTCGGAGGTACAAGCCAGCAGGCGCCCGCCGGAATTCCCGCGGGCGCGGTTGCGGGCGCGTTCGGAGGGAGCAAGGCCGGCATGCTCGTGCTCGTGGCGGACGACGGCGGCGTGGTGCGCGCCAGCGTCGAGGACGCGCATAACCTGAGGCAGCTGCGCGCGGAGCTCCGCGGCGTCAGCGACGCCCAGGCCGATGAAGCCCTGCGGGAGGCGGGCCTGGGCACCCTCGAGGGAGGCCACGCCTGGCTGGTCGCCGACGCGCTGCGCGTGGCGGGCGACGGCAGCTCCGGCTGGACGGCTGACTTCTACGGGATGCTCGCCTACGCCAAGACGCGAGGCTGGATGAGCGCCGACGGCTCCCGGGTCCGCGCCCACATCGTCCGTTCCTGACGGCGGGGCGCCCCCCTTGCATTAGACAGATCTGTCTGTTTAAATAGGGCCTGTTGATAGACAGACCGTTCTACCTAGAGGTGGGCAGCGCATCATGAGTGAGCCTCGGGCCGTCATCGCCGCCGACGGCGGCCGCAGCGCCATCTGACGACCCCGCGATCTCCCGTCCCTTCCCAGCGACTTCGGAGCCTCCCTTGAACCACGCACCCGCTCCCGGCGTGACCCGGCCGGCCGCGACTGACGCGGCGGCCGCCACGTCCTTCCCGTCCCGCGCCGCCGCCCGGCCGGCCCGGCGGATCGCCGGCCGCCCGGCGCTGTACCTGCTGGCCTCGCTGATCGTGTCGCTGCTGGCGGCGTCGGCCGCGCCGACCCCGCTGTACGCGATCTACGCAGCCGCGACTGGGGCTTCACCCCGGTCACCACGACGATCGTCTTCGGGGTGTACGCGATCGCCGTCCTCGCCGCGCTGCTGACCCTCGGCCGGCTGTCGGACTACCTCGGCAGGAAGCCCGTCCTGCTCGCGGCCCTGGCCGTGCAGGTCGCCTCCCTGCGTCGTGTTCGCCATCGCGGGCGGCGTCGGCGAGCTGCTCGTGGCCCGGATCATCCAGGGGCTGGCCACCGGCGCGGCGCTCGGCGCGATCGGCGCGGGCATGCTCGACATCGACCGCGAGCGCGGCGCCCTCGCCAACGCCCTGTCCCCCGGCCTCGGCACCGGCAGCGGCGCGCATCGCCTCCGCGCTGTTCGTCCAGTTCCTGCCCGCGCCGACGCACCTGGTCTACCTCGTCCTGCATCGGCGTCATCGCGGTCCAGGCGGTCGGCGTGGCCCTGCTGCGGGAGACGGTGCACGCGCAGCCGGCCCGGCCTGGCGGTCCTGGTGCCCGGAGGTGCGGCTGCCCGCGTCGGTGCGCGGCCCGATGCTCGCCGCCACGCCGGTCGTGTTCGCGGTCTGGGCGCTGGCCGGGCTGTACGGCGCGCTCGGCCCGTCGCTGGTCGCAGGCGCTGACCGGGTCGGCGAGCGAGGTCCTCGGCGGCTGCAGCCTGACCGCTGCTGACCGCGACCGCGGTCGTCTCGGTCTACCTGCTGCGCGACGTCGCCGGCCCGGCACGTCATGCTCACCGGCATCGCCGCCCTCGTCACCGGCGTGGCGATCACGCTCGCCGCGCTCGAGCGCCGGGTCGGTCGCCGCTGTTCTTCGCCGGCACCGCGGTCAGCGGGATCGGCTTCGGCGCCGGCTTCCAGGGCGGCATCCGCACCGTGGTCCCCGAGGCGGCGCCGCACGAGCGCGCCGGGGTGCTGTCCCTGCTGTTCACCGTCTCCTACCTCGGCATGGGCGTGCCGGCCGTGGCGCGCCGGCTTCGCTCGCCGTGCACGGGCCGGCCTGATCGGCGCGGCCCGGGTACTACGGCGCTGGCCCTGATCGTCCTCGCCGGCCTTCGCGCTCGCCGGCCTGTACCGCACCCGGCGCCCGGCCGGCCGCCGGGACATCGCCGTTCCGCCGTCGAGACCCGGTAAAGTAGACAGGAACGGTCTAGGAAGGTGATGGCGATGCCCGCGAAGGACCGGAACGGCGCTAAGGCGCGCGGCGCCGTCGGCGCGGGAGCGGCTGCTGGCCGCCGCCAACGAGCTGTTCTACGCCGAGGGCGTGCACACGGTCGGCATTGACCGGGTGATCGAGCGGGCCGGGCGTGGCCAAGGCGTCGCTGTACAACACCTTCGGCAGCAAGGACGAGCTGGTCCGCGCCTACCTGGAGTCCCGGCACGCGCGGATCGCCGGCCGGCATCACCGGCTACCTGGAGCGCTACGCCACCCCGCGGGACAAGCTGCTCGGCGTGTTCGAGGCGCAGGGCGAGCTGTTCGCCGAGCCGGGGTTCCGCGGCTGCGCGTTCGCCAGCGCGAGCGCCGAGGCCCACGGCGAGGCCGTGGACAGGGCGGCCGACGACTACCGGGCCTGGGTGCGCGCCCTGCTCACCGGCCTGGCCCGCGAGGCCGGCGCGCCCGACCCGGAGACGCTGGGACGGCAGCTGCACATGGTCTACGACGGGGCGAGCCAGTCCGCCCGGATGGACCACGACCCGTCGGCCTGCGCCGCCGCCCGCGCCGCCGCCGAGGCGCTGCTGGACGCCGCGCTCGCCTCCTGACCGGCGCCGTCCGGCCCGGGTCGCGTCCAGCGGCCGGTCAGGCCGGTGAACAGGTCGCCGGCTGAATCGACGAGCCGGGCGTTGCGCTCGGCCGCCTTGCGTCGGGTGAAGTAGCCGATCGTGGTGGCCGGGTCGGCGTGGTCGGCGAAAGCCTGGATCTCCGCCAGTGGCTCCCCCGCGTCGATCATATGGGTGATCCGGGACGCGCGCATGACGTGCGGCGTGACGTCCCGGCCGGGCAGGACCCCGGCCCGCCTGCCCAGGCGGGTGAGGATCCGGTCCACCGCGAACCGGTCGACGGGGCGGCCCCCGGCGCCGGCGAGCAGCGGCCCCTCCAGCCGGCCGCCGGCGTGCAGGTCGATCAGTTCCGCGACGACCGCGGGGAGCGGCAGGACGCGCTGCTTCCCGCCCTTGCGGGTCAGGTCGAGGCTGACCCGTCCCGGCCGGACGACGCGCTGGCCCAGGTCCAGCGCGCACATCTCGGAGACCCGGCCGGCCAGCGTGTACAGCAGCAGGACGACCAGCGCCTCGAACGGGCTGCCCGCGGCGCGGGCGAGCGACTGCAGCTCACTGACCTCAAGGACCGGCGTCGCGCTTGAGGTGTCGTGGCGGTCCACCCGCGGCCGGTGGTCCTCCGCGTCCACCGGGTTGACCAGCCCGGCCCAGCCGCGCCGGGCCGCGTGCTCGTGCAGCGACGACAAGGCCGACAGGCGGCGGGCCACCGACCGGTCGCCGGCACCGCGGGCCTCCTGGACCAGACGCCAGGCGGTGATGTCCGGGTAGCCGAGGCAGCCCAGGCGGAACGGGGCGCGCCCCAGGCCGGCGGCGAACGCCGGCCCACAGGCGCACGTCGTCGGCGTACGCCCGCCGGGTCGCCCGCGACCGGCGGTTGCCCGACGACAGCCACGTGATCACCGCCTGGAACGTCTCGCGGTCGCAGGCCCGCGCGAGCAGGTCGAGCCGCTCGGCCACCGGGTCCGAGGGCCGGTAGCCGAGCCGCACCGTGCCCAGCTCCGCCCGGAGGTAGCCGACGACCTCTTCCCCGATGGCCAGCCCGGGCCGGGCGGCCTCGCTTTCCGTCCGGATGGCCGGCAGCTCGCGCGGTGTGCTCACGCCCTCAGCCTAGCCTCATAACGCTGAATTATGAGGCTGGCCGCCCTGGGCGCTCACGGCACCAGGTCTTTTTCTATCTATCAAACTATCAGTTTTATTTGCCAAATTAAATGATAGAATTCCGGCCGTGGCACAGATCAGGTACGCGACGCCAGCCGACGACGCCGAGCAGGTCCCGGACGAGCAGCGGTGCGCCTGGCCGGGCTGCACCCGGCGGCGGGCGGCCGGGCGGGCCTCCGGCTCGGGACGGCAGAAGGAGTACTGCGAGAAGGCCGACCGCCCGGAGGCCGCGGGGCCCGGGGCGAGCGGGGGGCATGAGCACACCGCCCGCAACCGGTGGGCCCTGCGCAACCAGGAGCTGCGCGACGCCGGCCCGCGCGGCGAGCAGCCGGGCGAGGGCGAGCCGAGGCAGGGACCGGGCCCTGGCGGGGCGCCGGCCGGGGGCGGCGGAACCGCGGCCGGGGCCGCCCGGGACCAGGTGCCCTTGACCTACGCGAGGCTGCACGCCGCCGAGCTGCTTGACCAGGCGCGCCGCCAGCACGCGGCGGCGCTGGCGGCGCTGGCCGCCGAGCGGGACAGCTACGCGCAGCTCGGCGAGCAGCTGCGGGTCCTGGCCGACCCGGCCGCGCTGGACCTGGAGATCGCGGCCGTCACGCTGAAGGCGGGGCGGGAGGTCTCCCAGGCCGCGGAGGATGCCGCCCGGGCCAGGCAGGCGCAGCTGGCGGCCGAGCGCGACCGGGACGAGGCGATCACGGGCCGGCGCGACGCCGAGCGGGTCCTGGCCGAGCGGACCGCGGATCTGGACCAGGAGCGGGACCGCCTCACCCAGGAGGCCCTGGAGGCGGCGCTGCGCGCCGACCGGGCGCAGGAGCAGGCGGCGAAGGAGCGGCAGGCGGCCGGGGAAGCCCGCCGGGCGGCCGAGGAGGCCAGGCACGAGGCCGGGGCGGCGAAGGCCGAGGCGGCCCGGCACGCCGCCGAGGCAGCCGCGCGGGCCGACGCCGCCGCCATCCGGGCCGATGAGGGGATCCGCGCCGCGCAGGAACGGGCCGACGCCGAGCGCAAGCGGGCCGACGAGCAGGCGGAACGGGCCGCGCGGCAGGTCACCGCGGCCCGGGCCGAGGCGGCGGAGGCCGGCCGCGAGGCCGCGCGCGCCCGCGCCGACCTCACGGCGCTGCGCGTGGAGTCCGAGGCGGCCCGCGCCCGCGCGGCGGACCAGGCGGCCCGGCAGCAGGCGGACATCACCCGGCTGGAGGATGCCATCGGGCTGCTGCGGCGCGACGCTGACCGGCAGCGCGCCGACCGCGACCGGGACCTCGCCCGGCTGGCGGCAGCCCACCAGGAGGCCATCGAGGCCGAGCGGGCCAGGGCGCGCCGCGCGGAACGCGAGCTCGACGCCCTCCGCGCGGCAGCCCCGCCCGCTGGACAAGATCTTGGGTTACGTTGTCGTTATCGATAGGCTTGCTACTCGTGACAACTGGGCCTGCCCTCTACCGGAAGGTAGCCGACGACATCAAGGCGGCGATTTCCGCCGGGGCCTACGCGGCGGGAACCCGGCTGCCGTCGGAGAGCGAGCTGGCCGAGCAGTACGCGGTGTCGCGGGGCACGGTCCGGCAGGCCTTCGCGGCGCTGCGCGCCGACGGGGTGATCGCCTCGCGGCGCGGCGCGCGCCGGGTCGTCGTCAGCAGCCCGCGGGTGCAGAGCTTCGGCGAGCTGCTGTCGTTCTCCCGCTGGGCCCGCGCGATGGGCGAGGTGCCGTCCGGGCGGGTGGAGAGCCTCCAGCGCCGCGTCGCGCTGCCCGCCGAGGCGCAGCACCTCGGCCTCGGGCCGGACGCGATGGTCTACCACCTCGTCCGGGTCCGGCTGCTGTCCGGCCGGCCGGCCATGATCGAGCGGGCCGTCTACCCGGAAAAGATCGGCGTCCTGGTCGCCGGGCTTGACCTGGCCCGCGACTCGATCACCGAGGGGCTGGAGCGGCTCGGCATCGTCTTCACCGACGCCGAGCACGTCATCGACGCGATCACCACCGACGCGGAGGACGCCCGCATGCTCGCCATCCCGGGGCACTGCGCGCTGCTGCGCGAGCGGCGGCTCACCACCGACCGGGCCGCCCAGCCCGTCGAGTGGTCCGACGACCGCTACCTCGGTACCGAGGTCGCCTTCAGCGTCCGCAACTCAGTGGCGGTCAACGCGCTTTCCCGTACCTCCGTCGTCTCCTGACGGCGCGGCGAGCGGGAACCGCGCGCGGACCGTGGCGGCCGTCTCGTCGGGCGGCGCGTTCCAGACGGCCTCGTTGAAGATCTCGACCTCGACGTCGCCGGCGTAGCCCGCGCCGCGTCACGGCGGCGGTGATCGGCGGGAAGTCGATGTAGCCGTCGCCGACGTGGCCGCGGCCGAGCAGGGTGTCGGCGGGCAGCGGCAGGATCCAGTCGCAGACCTGGTAGCTGACGATCCGCTCCCCCGCCCGCGCGATGTCGGCGAACAGCGCCGCGTCCCACCAGACGTGGTAGGTGTCGACGACGACGCCGACGGCGTCGGCCGGGAACTGCAGCGCCAGGTCGAGCGCCTCGCCGAGGCGGCTGATCACGCAGCGGTCGGCGGCGAACATCGGGTGCAGCGCCTCGATGCCCAGCCGCACGCCGTTGTCGCTGCGCGACCGGGACGAGCTCGCCGATCGCGTCGGCGATCATCCGCCGGGCCAGCCCGAGGTCCCGGCTGCCCGGGCACCAGGCCGCCGGAGACGAGCACGAGCGTGCCGGCGCCGAGCGCGGCCGCCTCGGCGATCGCCGCCTTGTTGTCGGCGATCGCGGCCGCGCGGGCGGCGGGGTCGGCGTGGGTGAAGAACCCGCCGCGGCACAGGCTGGAGACGTGCAGCCCGGCCGGCGCGGACGGCCGCGGCCGCGGCGGCCAGCCCGGCCTCGGCGACGTGCTCGCGCCACAGCCCGATCGCCGGGATGTCGTGCCGGGCGCACAGGTCGACGGCCTCGGCGCAGGCTCGAGCTGGTTGACCGTCGCCTGGTTCAGCGAGAGCCGCCCGGCCACGGCCCGCCGGGTGCCGGTCACGCCCCGGTCATGACCGCGCCTTCAGGAACGCGGTCATCCGGCCGACCGCGAGGTCCGGGTCGGCGAGCGCCCCGGCCGCCGCGGCCAGCTCGAAGCACCCGGATCAGGTGCCCGGCCGGCCGCTTGCGCTCGAGCCCGTCGAGCATCGAAAAGCGCGGCTGGAGCCCGTTCAGCCAGGCCAGGAACGCCACGCCGGTCTTGTAGTAGTAGGTCGGCTCCTCGAAGATCAGGCGGCTGAGCGGGACCGTCGGCCCGATCGCGGCGTCGTAGCCCGGCGAGGTCGCCGGCGTCGAGCGCGTGCAGCGCGGCGGCGGCCGGGCGCGGTGACCGCGGCGAACGCGCCGAGCAGGGCGTCGCTGTGGCCGTCGGCGTCGCCCCTGATCAGGTCCGGCGTAGCCGAAGTCGTCGCCGGTGTAGAGCCGGACCCCGGCCGGGCAGCCTGCGGCGCAGCGCGATCTCCTGGGCCGCGTCGAGCACGGACAGCTTGATGCCGTCGACCTTGTCGCCGGGCTGGTCGATCAGGTCGAGCACGGTCGCCGCCGCGGACTCGAAGTCGGCGCCGCCCCAGTAGCCGCGCAGCGCCGGGTCGAACGCCTCGCCGAGCCAGTGCAGGATCACCGGCTGGCTCGCCTGCTTCAGCAGCGCGCCGTAGACGTCCAGGTAGTCGCGGGGGCCGCGGGCGGCCGCGGCGAGCGCGCGGCTGGCCATCAGGATCACCCCGGCGCCGGCCGACTGCACGACCTCCAGCTGCGCGGCGTAGGCGCCGGTGATCTGCGCTGAGCGAGTGGCCTGTCGCCCGCGGCGAGGTGGTCGGTGCCCGCGCCGCAGGCGATGCCCGCGAAGCGGCCCGCGGCCCGGCGGGCGGCCGCGCGCTCGGCCGAGCTGGCGATCAGCTCCCGGGCCTGCCCCCAGGACAGGCCCATGCCGCGCTGGGCGGTGTCCATCGCCTCGGCGACCGCGAACCCGTGCGTCCCACAGGTGGTCGCGGAAGCGCAGGGTGGACTCCCAGTCGATGAGGTCGCCGCCGTCGACCGAGGCGACGTGGGCGGCGGCGTAGACGCGCCGCGAGGTCGGCGGCGGGTAGCCGGCCGCCCAGGCCGGCGCGGCGATCTCCAGCGGCGCTCGGCGCGGCCGGGCAGCGAGATGCGGGCGGCGGTCATGTCAGGCGCCCGGCGCGGGATCTCGACGCGGCGGCCCTCGTCCGACGACCGCATCGCGAGCTCGGCCAGCTGGACGCCCCTGGCGCCGGCGAACAGGTCCCACTGGAAAGGCCTTCCCGCGCGCGGCGTCCCGCAGGAACAGCTCCCACTGCGCCTTGAACCCGTTGTCGAAGGTCGCGTTGTCCGGCACGTCGGTCCACATCGCCTGGTAGTCGAGCGGGTCGGGCAGGTCGGGGTTCCACACCGGCATCGGGGTGGACACCTTGTGCTGGACGGCGCAGTTGCGCAGGCCCGCCACGGCGCTGCCGTGCGTGCCGTCCACCTGCAGCTCGAGCAGCTCGCGGCGGTTGACGCGGACCGCCCAGGAGGAGTTCACCGACGCGAGGGCGCCGCTGGCGAACTCGAGCACCGCGTAGGCGGCGTCGTCGGCGGTCACGTCGTACGGCTCGCCCGTCTCGTCCCACCGCTTCGGCAGGTGCGTCGCGCTGCCGCGCGTAGACCGCGCTGACCGGGCCGAACAGGTCCTCGAGCAGGTAGTGCCAGTGCGGGAACATGTCGAGCACGATGCCGCCGCCGTCTTCGGCGCGGTAGTTCCACGACGGCCGCTGCGCCGGGCATCCCGTCGCCCTCGAACACCCAGTAGCCGAACTCGAGCCGGACCGAGAGCACCCGGCCGAAGAAGCCCTCGCGGATCAGCCGGCGCAGCTTGATCATGCCGGGCAGGAACAGCTTGTCCTGCACGACGCCGTGCGTGATGCCCGCGGCCTTCGCCGCCTCGGCCAGGGCGAACGCGGCCGCGGCCGAGGCGGCGACCGGCTTTTCCGTGTAGACGTGCTTGCCGGCCGCGATGGCGCGGGCGAGCGCGGCCTCGCGGGCGCTGGTGACCTGGGTGTCGAAGTAGACGTCGACCTCCGGGTCGCCGAGCACCTCGTCCAGGCTGGTGGTCCAGCTGCGGCAGGCCGTGCCGCTCGGCGATCGCGCGCAGCCGCTCCTCGCTCCGGCCGACCAGGACCGGCTCGGGGTAGAGCGACGGTCCCGTCGTCGAGCGGTATGCCGCCCTGCTCGCGGATGGCGAGCAGGGACCGGACGAGGTGCTGCCGGTATCCCATCCGGCCGGTGACCCCGTTCAGTGCGACGTGGATGACCTTGCGCGCCATGGACCAGCCTTCCGCGTGGGGAAGAGCGGCCGCTTCCGGAATATTTCAGGAAAGGGCTTTCCCGAGAATAGGCTGGGCCGCACGGCCGGTCAAGCGGACGAGGAGGGACCGTGGCGGGCGGGCGTCCGGATGGCCGCGGCGCGGCGCAGCGGGTGACGCTGCAGGACGTCGCCGACCGGGCCGGGGTGTCGCTGACCACCGCGTCCCGGGTGGTGAACGACGGCTCGCGCCGGGTCGGCAAGCCGCTGGCCGACCGGGTGCAACAAGGCGGTCGCCGACCTCGGCTACACGGCGAACCTGCAGGCCAGGGCCGTCGCCACCGGGCAGAGCACGATGATCGGGGTGGTGCTGCGCGACATCTCCGACCCGTACTTCTCCTCCATCGCCGCCGGGCTGATCGAGGTCGCCGACGCGGGCAGGCTCCTGGTGTGCATGTCGAGCACCAGCGCCGACGAGGAGGCCGAGCGCGAGTGGGTGGCGCTGATGCGCGCGCAGCGGGCACGGGCGGTGGTCCTGGTCGGGCAGCAGGTCCGACGACGCCACCGCCAGGGACGCGCTGCGCGCCGAGATCGCCGCCTTCACCGGCTCCGGCGGCCGGGCGGCCTGCATCGGCCAGGACCTGCTCGGCGTCGACACGGTGCTGCCGGAGAACAAGGCGGGCGCCGACGCGCTGGCCAGGGCGCTGGCCGCGCTCGGCCACCGCAGGTTCGCGGTGCTCGCCGGGCCGCGGTCGCTGCTGACGGCGGGGGACCGGGTCGAGGGGTTCCGGGCGGGACTGCGTGCCTGGTCGGTGCCGGCCGGCCCGGCCCGGATCGTGCACGGCGACTTCAGCAGGGACGGCGGCTACCAGGCGATGAGCGAGATACTCGCCGCGGGCGAGCCGCTGCCCGACTGCGTGTTCGCGGTGACCGACATCATGGCGGTCGGCGCGCTGGCCCGGCTGCGTGCCGCCGGCCTGGAGGTGCCGCGCGACATCGCGCTGGCCGGGTTCGACGACATATCCACCCTGCGCGACGTCTACCCGCCGCTCACCACGGTGCGGCTCCCGCTCAGGCGGATGGGCGAGCTGGCCGCGCGCCTGGTGCTCAGCGAGGACGCGCCGCAGCAGCCGCGCGTGATCCCGGTGCCCGGCGAGGTGGTGCTGCGCGACAGCACGGTGCCGCGACCGCCCGTTATCGCCTGATCAGGCCCTTGCGGACCCGCTTCGCATCAGATATTTTCGCTAAAACCGGAAAGCGCTTGCCAGGGTCGGCACGCGCCCGGAGCGAGAACAAGCCGGGAGTAACACCTATGAGCGAAGCGGCATCTGTTCCTTTCTCGGAAACCAAGTCACCTGAATCGCCGGAACGGCTGCACCGCGGCGCGCTCCGGCTGGTCGACATCTCCGCCTCGACGATGGCGAACATCGGCCCGGCGTACAGCTTCTTCTTCGGGGCTGGCTTCCTGTTCCTGACGGCGGGCGTGGCCGCGCCGCTGACGATCATCGTGGCGGCCATCGCCATCGCGCTGCTGGGCAACACGCTGTCGCAGTTCTCCCGGGTGCACCCGTCGACCGGCGGGTTCATCTCCTACGTGGGCAAGACGTTCGGCGGGACGAGCGCCGTGACCACCGCCCTGCTGTGCGGGGCCGGCGTACATCATCGCGATCTCCTCGGTGCTGGCCATCTGCGGCGGCTACCTGTCGATCCTGCTGAATTACTACTTCGGCTGGAACGTGCCCTGGGGCATCTTCTCGGTGATCCTCACCGCGGGCGCCATCGTCATGATGGTCCGCGGCGTGGCGGTCTCCACCAAGCTGGCCGGGCTGTTCTTCGGGTTCGAGATGCTGGTGCTGATCGTGGTGTCGGTGGCGGCGCTCATCAAGAACGGCGGGCACCTGTCGGCCGTGCCGTTCGACCCCAGCCACATCACCAACGGCTTCAGCGGCCTCGCCGCCGGGTTCCCGCTGGCCGTCTACCTGTTCATCGGCTGGGAGAACTCGGCCGCGCTCGCCGAGGAGACCGGCAACCCGCGGCGGAACGTCCCGCGGGCGGTGTTCTTGTCGGTCGCGATGATGGCGATCGGCTACGTCCTGTTCGCCTACGCCACCGCGACCGGGTTCCACTACAGCGCCACCGCGCTGGGCGCGGCGGCCATCCCGTTCATCAGCGTCTCCCACGACGTGGCCGCGTGGCTGGGGTTCCTGGCCTACATCGCCGGCATGACCTCCACCCTCGGCGTGCTGATCTCCGCGGTGAACTCCCAGGCCCGGCTGATCTTCAACGCCGGCCGCGAGGGGCTGCTGCCCCGCTGGCTGGGCAAGGTCCACCCGCGGCGGCGCACCCCGGTCAACGCGATCTTCGCGTTCGTCACCATCGCCGCGGTGATCATCGCCGTCTGGGGCGCTGCTGCACCTGGTCGGCGGCGACAGCGGCTCGATGAGCGCGCTGAACTTCTTCGTGGAGTCCTCCACGATGGGCACGATCCTGGTCCTGGTGGTGTACTTCCTGTCCAACCTGGCGCTCCCGTTCTACTACCGCAGGTACCGGCCGCAGGAGCTTCAGCCTCGTCAAGCACGTGGTGCTGCCGGTGCTCGGCATGATCGCCATCGGGGTGCCGGTGTACTACCTGGTCAAGCCCGGCCAGCCGTCACCCTACGACTGGTTCCCCTACGCCGCGCTCGGCGTCATCGTGGTGTCCGTCATCTACGCCGTCATCCTCAGCCGCCGCGACCCGGGGCTCGGCGACCGGGTCGGCTCGATCATCGCCGACGAGTAACCGCCGGGTAGCAGGCACCGCAGTCCGTTCCGGAGACAGTTCTTGGAGAATCCCATGACCGTAGTCCCGCACGCTCTCGACTCAGCGACCGCCGAGGAGTTCCTGGCCGGGCGGGAGATCCTGGCGGCCGCCGGGCTGCTGGCGGAACCGGTCAGGTTCGCCTACTACGGGCTGGAGGAACCGCCCAAGGAGGAGGTGCTGGCAGGCGCGGCCGCCGACCGGCGGCTGCGCGCCTTCCTGATCAACCTCAAGACCGGCGAGTCCACCGACGCCGTGGTGTCGCTGACCGGGCGCAGCGTGGTCAGCGCGCGCACGGTGGACACCGCGGCCGAGGGGCAGCTGCCGATCATCGATTCCGAGTACGCCCTCGTCGAGGAGATCGTGCACGCCGACCCCGGCTGGCAGGAGGCGATGGCACGGCGCGGGCTGACGGACATGACCACGATCCGGATCTGCCCGATCACGGCGGGCGCGTTCCGCGCGCCCGCGCAAGACGACCAGCGGCGCATGGTGCGCGTGCTCGCCTTCTTGCAGGCCAGGGAGCACGACCTCGCCTGGGCGCACCCGATCGACGGCGTCACCGCGCACGTGGACCTGATCGAGAAGAAGGTCCTGCGGGTCGTCGATGAGTTCGTGCTGCCGGTGCCCGCGGAGTCCGGCGATTACGACGATCCGGAGGTGCGCGGACCGGAGCGCACGACGTTGCGGCCGATCGAGATCACCCAGCCGCAGGGACCGAGCTTCACGGTGGAGGGCAGCCTGCTGCGCTGGCAGGACTGGTCGCTGCGGGTGGGCTTCGACGCCCGCGAGGGGCTCATCCTGCACCAGGTCAGCCTGGCCGGGCGGCCGGTGATCTACCGGGCATCCGTGCCCGAGATGGTCGTGCCCTACGGCGATCCGCGGTTCCGCTACTGGCAGGCGTACTTCGACTCCGGCGAGTACCTGGTCGGCAAGTGGGCCAACTCCCTCGAGCTCGGCTGCGACTGCCTCGGCGAGATCACCTACCTCGATGCCGTGGTCACCAGCGAGACGGGCGAGCCCCGGGCGGTGCGCAACGCGATCTGCGTCCACGAGGAAGACTTCGGCATCTTGTGGAAGCACACCGACATCTTCAACGGCTCGGCGCAATCACGCAGGCAGCGGCGCCTGGTCGTGTCGTTCTTCACCACGGTCGGCAACTACGACTACGGCTTCTACTGGTACTTCTACCTGGACGGCACGATCGAGTGCGAGGTCAAGATGACCGGGGTGGTGTTCACCGCGGGGCATCCCGGCGGCGACCACCCCTACTCCACCGAGGTGGCGCCCGGCCTCGGCGCCCCGGTGCACCAGCACCTGTTCAGCGCGCGCCTGGACATGACCGTGGACGGCCTGGCCAACGCGGTCGAGGAGGTCGACGTCACCGGCCTGCCCGTCGGCCCCGACAACCCGTACGGCAACGCCATCGTCGCGCGAGTGACGCGGCTCCGCTCCGAGGCCTCGGCGGCCAGGGCGGCCGACGCCGCACGAGGGCGGGTCTGGCGGGTGATCAGCACCGAGTCCACCAACCGGTTCGGCAAGCCGGTCGCCTACACGCTGTACCCGGAGGCGCAGCCCGCGCTGCTCGCCGACCCGTCCTCGCCGCTGGCCGCGCGGGCCGGCTTCGCGTCGCACGCGCTGTGGGTCACGCGCTACGACCCCGCGCAGCGCTATCCGGCCGGCGACTTCGTGAACCAGAGCCCCGGGGGCGCCGGGCTGCGCGCCTTCGTCGCGGCGGACCGCGACATCGACGGCCAGGACATCGTCGTCTGGCACACCTTCGGGCCGACGCACTTGGTCCGGCCCGAGGACTGGCCGGTGATGCCGGTCACCCGCACCGGCTTCATGCTCAAGCCCACGGGCTTCTTCGACCGCAACCCCACGCTCGACGTCCCGGCCCCCTCCCGTCACTGCCACCCGGAATAGCCCCTGGCCGCCCAGGTAGCCGGTTTTAGCCGGGGCTGGCGACGCTGGCCGCTGTTCGGGCCTCTTGCTGTTATCAGAAGTCATCCACCGCTTGTTAACCCAAAGTTGGCTATACAAGTTGCGGGACCGGGACGTATCCTGGGTCCCCGTGAGCAGTGAGCAGGGTCGGGTCGTCATCGTCGGCGGGGGCGTTCTTGGCACCATGCACGCCGTCCTCGCCCGCCGCCGCGGGTACCACGTCGTCCAGCTGGAGCGCGAGCCGGAGGCGCGCGGCGCCAGCGTCAGGAACTTCGGCCTCGTGTGGGTCAGCGGCCGCAGGGCCGGCCCGGAGCTGGCCCTGGCGCTGCGCGCCCGCCAGTTGTGGGAGGAGATCGGCGCGGACGTGCCCGGCACCGGGTTCCGGCCGGCCGGGTCGCTGACCATCGCGACCACCGAGGCCGAGCTGCGGGTGATGGAGGAGGCGGCCAAGCTCCCCGACGCCGCCGAGCGCGGCTTCGAGCTGCTGTCGGCCGACGTGGTCCGCGAGGTCAACCCGGCGCTGCGCGGCGACTTCCTCGGCGGCCTGCTGTGCCGCGCCGACGGGATCGCCGAGCCCCGGCTGGCGCTGCCCGCGCTGCGCGCGCTGGCTCGCGCGCGGCCCCGGCTACGAGTGGCTGCCCGGCCGCGAGGCCGTCGCGATCGAGCCGCGCGCGGTGCGCGACCACACCGGCGACCTGGCACCGCGGCGACCTCGTCATCGTCTGCACCGGCGCGAACTTCACCGGCCTGCTGGGCCCGCACCTGCGGGCGACGGGAGCGCTCGCCTCCCTGTCCGGCGACGGGCCGGCCTGCGCCGCGTCCGCCTCCAGATGCTGCAGACCGCGCCCTTCGGCCGGCCCTGACCACCTCGGTGGCCGACGGCGACTCGCTGCGCTACTACCCCGCCTACGAGCTGCCCTCGCGGGACTCGCTCGGCCCGCAGCCCGAGGTCGCCGCGGCGGCCCGCGCCCAGCTGCTGATGGTGCAGCGGCTGGACGGCGGCGCTGACGATCGGGGACACCCACGAGTACGACGAGCCGTTCGCGTTCGACGTGGACGAGGACGCCTACGATCACCTGCGCGCGCCGCGCGCAGGCCCTGCTCGGCGTGCCGCTCCCCCGGCACGCGGCGCCGGTGGGCCGGCGTCTACAGCGAGGTCGTCGCGCCCAGCGCCGGCCGGGGCAGCCAGCACGCTGTACCACCGCAGCGAGGTCGCCCCCGGCGTGGTCCTGGTGACCGGCCCCGGCGGGCGCGGCATGACCTGCTCCCCCGCGATCGCCGAGGAGACCTTCCCGTGAGCCGTATCTCTGTCCTCTGCCTCGACATGGCCGGCACGACCGTCAGCGACGGCAACTCCGTCATGACCGCCTTCACCGCCGCCATCGCCGGCGAGAGCCTGCCCGCGCCCGAGTTCAGCGCCGCGATGCGGTACGTGCAGGGCCACGATGGGCCAGTCGAAGATCGAGGTGTTCCGGCACATCCTGGGCGACGAGGCGGCCGCCCAGGCGGGCCAACGCCGTCGTTCGAGGGGCACTACGCGAAGGCCGTGGCCGACGGGCAGGTCACCGCGATGCCGGGCGCCGAGCACCTGTTCGCCGCCGCCCGCGAGGCCGGGATCAGGGTGTGCCTGTCGACCGGCTTCTCCCCCGCCACCAGGGACGCGATCATCGCCGCGCTCGGCTGGGCGGGCAAGGTCGATCTCCTGCTGTCGCCCGCCGACGCCGGCCGCGGCCGCCCGTGGCCGGACATGCCGCTGACCGCGCTGCTTCGGCTGGGCGGCGGCTCGGTGCACGAGCTCGCGGTCGCCGGCGACACCCCCAGCGACATCGAGGCCGGGCTGCGGGCCGGCGCGGGCATCGTGGCGGGCGTGCTGACCGGCGACTCGTCCCGGGCCGACCTGACGGCCGTGCCCGCCGCGACCGGCCTGCCGGGCACCCCGCTCATCCTGGACTCCGTCGCCGGAGTTGCTGCCTCACCTGGGGCTGTAGGCGCCAGGACCGCCGGGCGCGGGCCGAGCGACCCGGCCGCGGCGAAGGCGGCCAGGAACAGGGCGGCCAGCAGCCACAGGGCGCCCAGCAGGCCCGCTGACTGGGCAAGGGCGCCGATGACGGGCGGTCCCGCGAGGCCGGCGAAGTAGCCGATCGAGGCGACGACGCTGATTCGCGCGGCCGGATCCGGACCGCTTTCCGCCGCCGCCGACATGCCCAGCGGGAAGCCCATGGAGACGCCGACCGCCCACAGGACCACGCCGAGCAGGACAATCCAGAAGCTGTGGGCCACGATGAACGCCATGATGCCGACAACGCCGAGCGCGGTCGTGAGGCGGATGGTCCGCACCCGGCCCAGGCGGTCGACGACCGGGCCGGCGAAGATCCGGGTGAGGGCCTCGGAGCTGGCGAACGCGGTGAAGAACAGCGCGGCGACCGCCGCGCTCTGGCCATGGCTGTTGCGCACCGCGAGGGTAAGCCAGCTGTTGGCCGACCCCTCGCCGAGCTCGACGCCGAGCATGACGAGGCCGATCAGCAGCAGCCGCCAGTCCAGCCAGCCACGCAGCCACTGGCGGAGCCTCGCTCCCCGGTCCTGCGGCGGCAGCCCCTCTGACGCCCGCTTCCCCGGCGGAATCTGGGTGGCGGTTGCGAGGGCGGCGATCGCGATGATGACCGCCTCGCCGATGAACTGCGCCGAGGGAGTGATGCCAAGAGCCGCGCACGCCGCGCCGATCCCCGACCCGGCAGCGGCCCCGATGGACCATGCGGCATGCATCATCGGCATGAGGGTGCGCCCCGCGGTCCGCTCGACGGCCGAGCCTTCCACGTTGATCATCACGTCGAGGCCGCCGACCCCGGTCCCGGTGACCACCAGGGAGACCGCGACCAGCGGGACCGAGCCAGCGATCAGCGCCAGTCCCGTGACGGTCATCGCGACGGCGACGAGCAGGAGCGCCGCCAGGACGGCCCGGCGGCCGCCCAGCCAGTGCAGGACCGGGGTGGCGGCCAGCAGCCCGAGGATCGCCCCGACGGTCACGCCCGCCAGCAGCAGGCCGATCGTGGCCGTGCCGATGCCGAGGCTCGACTTGATGGCCGGAAGCCGCGGCCCCCACGCCGAGACGGTGATCCCGCCCAGCGCGAACGCGGCGGTGACGGCCCAGCGCCAGCTGGCCAGCGCCGGGCGGCCGACGGTGACACTGGGCACGGTCCGCCTCCACTGGTAAAAACCTTCCAGTGGAAGGTATCACGGCTGGGCGGCTCGCGGGAGCAGCCGCTCGAGGATCGACAGGGACCGGCCCACGTCGACCGCGTCCGGGTCAAGGAGCCACTGGAGCTGCAGGCCGTCGGAGGCCGCGATGACCAGCGCGGCCGCGTCCGCCGGGTCGATGTCCGCGGCGATGCGGCCCGCCTGCTGCCCGGACGCGATCCGGGCGGCCAGCGCCGTGCGCAGCGCCCGGAAGCGGTTGCGCACGAACTCCCGGGTCACGGCATGCTGCTCCTGCAGCGCGTCGGTGGTGAGCGTCGCGTACAGCTCCACCAGGCCGGGGATCGAGCGGTTCCGCTCGGCTGCCTCGATCACCAGGCCGACGGCGGACTGGTCAGCGGCGGGCCGGCCCCCGGCCGCCCGGGCCTCGTGCGCCCGGTAGGCCTCAACCAGCAGCTCGTCACGGGATGAGAAGTAATGGCGCAGCGCCGCGTGGGACACCCCGATCGCCTCGCCCACCGTCCGCAGGGACGCCCTGTCCACGCCGCGCTGGGCGAACAGGGCGATCGCGCTGTCCAGGATCTGCTGCCGGCGCCGCACCCCCTTCGGGTACGGGCGACGCGCGGGCCGGCCTGCGTTAGTCTCCTCCGCCACCCCGTCATCGTAGGAGCCGCCCGCCGCGGAATGCGGGCTTGCCGCGCGAATGGTCCCGCTCCCGCCGCTTCTTGCTGTTATCAGCGCTACGCGCCGAAGACCGCGCGCATCTTCGCCAGGTGCTCGGCCACCCCGTCGCGCTGGCGGGTCAGCTCGTCGAGCTCCCGCGCGATGGCGGCCCGCCGCTCGCCTGCGCTCGCCTCCGCCTCGGCCAGCATCTTCTCCGCCTCGGCCTGCGCCTTGGCCACGATCTCCGCGGACTCCGCGGTGGCCTTGCTGACCGCGGCCGCAGCCTGCTCGCCGGCCTCCTTGCGGGTCTGCTCGGCCTGCGCCTTGGCGTCGGCCGCCCGCTTGCCCGCCTCGTCGGCGCGGCGCTCGGCCTCCGCGACCAGCTTGCGGGTCGCCGCCTGGGCCGTGGCGAGCTGCTCGGCCTCCTGCCGCTCCGACTCCTCGCGCCTGGCGGCCAGCTCGACCTCCCACTCGGCGGCGGCCTGGGACCGCAGCGACTCGCTTTCCTCCAGGAACCGCGCCACCTTGGCGCGCAGTTCCTCCGCCTTGCGCCTGGCCTCGGCGACGGTGTCGTCGTGCTCCCGCTTCCCGGCGGCCCGCAGCTGCGTCACCTCGCGCTCGGCGGCGGCGCGGAGCGCGGCGACCTCGCGCTCGGCGGCCGCCCTCTTCTCCGCGATCTCCTGGTCGGCCGCCGTCCGGTGGGCGGATGACTCCCGCTCGGCGGACGCGATGGCCTCATCGGCCCGCTGCGCCGCCGCGGCGGCCGCCTCATCGGCCCGCTGCGCCGCCGCCGCCATGGCTGCGTCCGCGGCCTGCTCGGCCGAGGCGCGGGTGACCTGCGCCGCGCGCTCCGCCGCGGCGCGGGCGGCCTCCGCGTCCTGCCTCGCCGCGGTCCGCGCCTCCTCGGCCTCACGACGGCCCTGCTCGCGCATCGCGTCGGCCTCGCGCTCGGCGCCGGCCCGCACCTGCGCGGCGTAGGCGTCGGCGGCCGCGCGGATGGACTCGGCGTCGGCCTTGATGGCCGCGACGACCTCGTCGGCCTGCTCGCGCGCGGCGGCCAGCAGCTTCTCGATGCGGACGGTGACGGGACCTTCCAGCTCCCGCACGCGCCGCTGCGCCTCGGTCAGCTCGCGCCGGGCCGCCATGGCCTCCATCTGGTACTGGCGCAGGTCGCCGGCGAGCTGCCGGAACTGGTCATCGCCCGGCGCCGCGGCCGGGGCCCGGTCGTCGTACCCGCGATCGGCTGGCCCGCGCTCTGCCGGGCCGCGCTCTCCGTGGCCGCGGTCCTGGCGGGGGTCCCGGCCGCCGCGCTCCCGGCGGCCTTCGAAGTCCCCGCGGTCCCGCCGGTACCCGTCGGCCTCACGGCGGGCGTACCCGTCGGCCTCACGGCGGGCGTACCCAGCGTCCTCGCCCCGCGCGTCGGCGTCGGGCTCACGGCGGCCGTACCCGTCCGCCTCGCCCCGGCCGTACCCCGCGGCCTCACGGGGCCGGTAGCGTGGCTGCCCGGGCTGGGGCCTGCTCCCGTCGGGGCGCTGGGGCTGCTGGGCGCTGGCGTCGGGGCGCGCGTCATCGAAGTCCCGATGCCTCATGCGCCTCCGTTCCCGGTGAGGTCCCCGCCCGCCCGCGCGGCCCTGGCTTTCCAGCGTAGCTTGCCCGGGCCGCCGCCCGGCATGTCCGGCGCGGCTAGGACGCGCGGGGCGGGCTTCCCGCCGCCCCGCCGGCCAGCTCCGCGTATTCGCGGCCGGCCTGCTCGCGCCGTCCCGGCGCGAGCAGGCAATCGGCGACCACCTCGGTACGTGATTCTCGGCGCCGGGCTGGACACGTTCGCTTACCGGACCCCGCTTCTTGCTGTTATCAGGCCCTCCGGCGATCGCCAGGGGGCGGGAGAGGCGCAATGGCTTGCCGGTTATCCACAAGCACTGTGGAAATCCTGTGGGCGGCGGTGTGCGCAACGCCGAGGCGGCCTGTGGCATCCGGCCCCGAAACGGTGGACAGCGCTGGCCGCCCTGTGCATAACCGGGCCGCGACTGCCCCGCTAGCAGGGCGAACCCGGCGCGGATGGGCATCAGGGACTGTGGATCACCTCCCGCGTGGCCCGGAGCGGGCCCGGCCGCCGCGACGGCCGGGTGATCTCCGTGGCCGCGCGGGGGCTAGGCGAGCCCCAGCACCCGGACGGCGTTGTCCTTGAGGATCTTGGTCCGGATGTGCGGCTTGATGTCGAGGGACTCGAAGTCGCGGAGCCAGCGGTCCGCGGTGAGCAGCGGGAAGTCCGTGCCGAAGAGCACCTTGTCCTGGAGCAGGGAGTTGGCGTTGCGCACCAGTTGCGGCGGGAAGTACTTCGGCGACCAGCCCGACAGGTCGATGTACACGTTGGCCTTGTGCGTCGCCATGGAGATCGACGAGTCCGCCCACGGCACCGACGGGTGCGCGAGGATGACCGTCAGCGCGGGGAAGTCGGCGGCGACGTCGTCGACGAGCATCGGGTCCGACAGCCGCAGCTTGATCCCGCGGCCGCCGGGCAGCCCCGCGCCGATGCCGGTCTGCCCGGTGTGGAAGAGGGCCGGGACGCCCAGGGACTGGATCTCCTCATACAACGGGTAGAACCGCTCGTCGTTGGGCGCGAACCCCTGCAGCGACGGGTGGAACTTGAAGCCGCGCGCGCCATGCGCGGTCACCAGCCGCCGCGCCTGGGCGACCGCGTCCGCGCCGCGCAGCGGGTCGACCGACCCGAACGGGATCAGCACGTCGTCGTGCTCGCGTGCCTGGTCGCACAGGTCCTCGCTGGACAGCGCGGGGTGCCCGGTGAACGTCGCGGCGTCTATCGTGAAGACCACGGCGGCCATGTTGAGCGACCGGTAGATGTCGGCGACCCGCCCCAGGGCGGGCGCGCGATCCCCGTCCGAGGACTTGAAGTACCTGGCCGAGGCGGCCATCAGCTCATCGTCGAGGGAGAAGCGGCCATGGCCGTCGGACTCGATGTGGACATGGACGTCAATGGCGGCCAGCGTGTCGGTGCGCATTCATGACATGGTACATGCCTGGCATGCGGATGAATGTCACACATCGCGAGTTGCCTGGGGCTCTCCGGACAAGGGGTGCTGTGCCCCGGACCAAGACCATCCGGGGTAAATCGTCCGCATTTCCATTGCCTCGGGATGTGGCCTGTGCCACGCTCACCCGTGTGACCCCGGATGAGCTGCCCGCCGAAGTCAAGACCGGCGACCTGGTATGGACGCCCTCCCCCGAACGGGTCGAGCAGGCCGGCATCACCGCCTTCACCAGGTGGCTGAGGGACGCCCGCGGCCTGGACCTCGGCCCGTACGACGACTTGTGGCGGTGGTCGGTCACCGAGGTCGACGCCTTCTGGCAGGCGATCTGGGACTACAACGACATCCGCAGCACGACCCCGCCCACGGCCGTCCTGGGCCGCCGCCAGATGCCGGGCGCCCAGTGGTTCCCCGGCGCGACCCTCAACTACGCCGAGCACGTGCTGCGCAACGAGAGGCCGGGCGAGGTCGCGCTCTACTACAAGTCCGAGGCGTCCCCGGTCACGCCGCTGTACTGGGATGAGCTGGCCCCCAAGGTGCGGGTCCTCGCCACCCGGCTCACGGCCATGGGCGTCGGCCCCGGCGACCGCGTCGCCTCCGTCTTGCCGAACGTCCCCGAGGCCGTCATCGCGATGCTCGCCACCACGAGCATCGGCGCGATCTGGACGAGCGTCTCCCCGGACTTCGGCTGGCGGGGCGTGCTGGACCGGTTCCGCCAGCTCCAGCCGAAGGTCTTGATCGCGACCGGCGGCTACCAGTACGGCGGCAAGGACTTCGACCGCGGTGGCGAGCTGGCGGCGATCGTCGGCGACCTCCGGGAGCGCGGCCTGGAGCAGGTCATCTACCTGCCGTTCAAGGACATCCCCAGGCCGGTCGAGACGGCCCTCGACTGGGCCAGCGTCACCGAGGGGTACCCGGACATTCCCGCCGGGGACTTTGAGTTCCACCGCGGCCCGTTCGGCATGCCGTTGTGGATCTTGTTCTCCTCGGGGACGACCGGGCTGCCGAAGGCGATCACGCACAGCCACGGCGGCATCCTGCTGGAGCAGCTCAAGCTGCAGCGGCTGAACATGGACCTCAAGGCGGGCGACGTCCTGTTCTTCTTCACCACGACCGGGTGGATGATGTGGAACTTCATGGTCAGCTCGCTGCTGCACGGCGTCCGCCCGCTGCTGTACGACGGCAACCCGAACTACCCCGCGCCGGACGCCCTGTGGCGGATGGCCAGCGAGGCGAACGTGACCCTGTTCGGCGCCAGCCCGGCCTACATCGACACGCAGGCCAAGCGCGGCGTGGTCCCGAAGGACGCCTGCGACCTGGCGGCCCTCAAGACCATGATGCTGGCCGGCTCGCCGGTTTCCGCCGAGGTCTACGCCTGGTGCCTGCGCAACGTCAAGCGCGACCTGTACATCCACTGCGGCTCCGGCGGCACGGACGTGTGCACCGGGTTCACCGGCGGCTCGCCGACGCTGCCCACCCACGCGGGCGAGCACACCCACCGTAACCTCGGCGTCGCCGCGTTCGCGTTCGACGACCACGGCAACGTCCTGGTGGACGAGGTCGGCGAGATGGTCATCACCCAGCCGATGCCGTCGATGCCGGTGAAGTTCTGGGGCGACGACGAGGGCATGTCCCGGTACAAGGCGTCGTACTTCGACATGTACCCCGGCATCTGGCGGCAGGGCGACTTCTTCAAGGTCACCGGGCGGGGGAGCACGTTCGTGCTCGGCCGCTCCGACGCGACGCTGAACCGCTACGGGGTGCGGATCGGCACCGCCGAGATCTACGCCGTGCTGGAGGGCATCCCTGAGGTCGACGACGCGATCGTGGTCAACCTCGACCTGCCCGGCGGGAAGTTCTTCATGCCCATGTTCGTCCAGCTCGCCGAGGGAGTCACCCTCGATGACCGGATAGCCGGCGAGATCACCGCGCGGCTGCGCAAGGAGTACACGCCGCGGCACGTCCCCGACAAGATCATCCAGGTTCCCCTGATCCCCGCCACGCTGACCGGCAAGAAGCTGGAAGTCCCCGTCCGCAAGATCCTGCTGGGCACCCCGCCGGACAAGGCGGCCAACGCCAGCGCGATGGCCAACCCGGCGTCCCTGGACGCGTTCCTGGAGTACGCGCGCACCCAGAACGACTACACAACGTGATCGCCCGTCCGAGAACATAGCCGCCTGACGACCGGGAGCACCCCCATGGCCAACGAAGGTTTCCCGCTTCCCTCGCAGATCGCCGACGTGCCCGGCGCGGAGAACTGGCGTGGCATGTACCAGTACTTCACGCGCTTCCAGCCCGAGGACGACCAGCGCTTCTGGTTCTGCAACTCGATGCACTTCCCCGAGCCGATGCCGGCGTTCGACACGATCACCGCCGAGCTGCCCTACAGCGCGATCGGCGCGAACACCGCCCGCCTGTTCGTCTTCCCGACGACGCTCGGCATCGAGCACCGGATCGTCAACGGCCGGGTGTACATCACCGCCAACCCCGTCCTCGACCCCCAGGAGATCGAGCGGCGCGCCGCCGAGTTCGGCCCCCGCGCCGGCTACTACTTCGAGCACTGGGACGAGCTGTACGAGGGCTGGAAGGACCGGATGCGGGCCCTGATCGCCGACATCGAGGCCATCGAGGTGCCCCTGCTCCCCGAGTGGGAGGACGCGGACGTCGTCTATGCCGCCAAGGGCATCGCGCAGAACCACTACCTGCGGGAGAACTTCCACAAGGTCCTCGCGCTGTACTCCGTCATGTGGCACCACCACACCGAGATGCTGATGCTCGGCTATGGCGCGTACGTGGTGTTCTTCCAGTTCTGCACGCAGGCGTTCCCGGAGATCAGCGACCAGACCGTCGCCCGCATGGTGGCCGGCATTGACGTGATCATGTACCGGCCCGACGATGAGCTGCGCCGCCTGGCCCGCCTCGCGGTCGACCTCGGCGTCGACGACCTGTTCACCGAGGGAGCCAGGGCGGCCGACGTGCTCGCCGCCCTGCGCGACCGGGGCGAGGCGGGCGCGACCTGGCTGGCCGAGCTGGAGAACGCCCGCGACCCGTGGTTCCACGTGTCGACCGGTGACGGCTTCTACCACCATCACCTGAGCTGGAACGACGACCTGACGGTGCCGTTCACCGCGCTGCCCGGCTACGTCGCGGCCGTCCGCGCGGGCGCCCTCCAGCCCCCGGCCGACGGAGCACCTGCGGCAAGAGCGGGAGCGGATCGCCAGCGGCTACCGCGACCTCCTGCGCACCAGCGACGAGAAGGCCGCCTTCGACCAGATGCTCGGCCTGTGCCGCCTGGTCTTCCCCTTCGTCGAGGATCACAAGTTCTACTGCGAGCACCACTTCACGACCCGCTTCTTCCAGAAGGTCAAGGCCTTCGGCGCGCTGCTGGCCCGCCAGGGCGTCATCGGCGAGGCCGACGACGTGTTCCACCTGCACCACACCGAGATCGATCAGGCGCTGTCGGACGTGTCGCTGGCCTGGGCGGCCGGCAGCCCCCCGCTCGGCGGCAGGCACTTCCCGCCGGTCATCGCCGAGCGCAAGCGAATGCTCGCGGTCTTGCAGGGACTGGTCGCCGCCGCCCGCGCTCGGCCCGGTGCCCGAGGCCCTCAATGACCCGGCCGTCCGGATGCTGTGGGGCGTCACCCAGGAGCGCATCGAGCAGTGGCTGAACCCGGACCCGGACGAGCTGCGCGGCGTCGCCGCCTCCCCCGGCGTCGTGGAGGGGATCGCCCGCGTCCTGCGCGACGTCAACCAGGTCGGCGAGCTCCGCGAGGGCGAGATCCTCGTCTGCCCGGTCACCGCCCCGTCCTGGGCGCCGGTCTTCGGCAAGATCAAGGCGGCCGTCTCCGACATCGGCGGCGCCATGTCGCATGCGGCGATCGTCGCCCGCGAGTACGGCATGCCCGCGGTCGTCGGCACCGGCGACGCGACCAGGCGCATCCGGACCGGCGACACGATCCGGGTGGACGGCGACCGGGGAACCGTGCGGATCGTCGAATGAGCGAGCGCAGGCCATGACGCTGGTCGTCCCGCTCCCGCAGGCCCAGGGCGCGGCCAGCGTCGGCGGCAAGGGCGCGAGCCTGGGCGAGCTGCTGCGGGCGGGCATCCCGGTACCGCCGGGCTTCGCGGTGACCGTCGGCGCCTTCCAGCGCGGCCATGGCCGCGATCGACCCGGGCGGGCGGCAGCGCGCGGGCATCGAGGCGCTCGCCGCCGGTGACCTGCCGGGGATCGCGACCGCCACGGCGGCGTTCCGCGCCGCCATCGCGGCGGCCCCGGTGCCCGCCACGGTGGCGGCGGACATCGCGGCGGCCTACGCCGCCCTGGCCGGACGGCTCGGCGACCCGGATGTCGCCGTCCGCTCCTCGGCGACGATGGAAGACAGCGCCGCCGCGTCGTTCGCGGGCCTGCAGGACACCTACCTGGGGGTGCGCGGCGCGAGCGATGTCGTGGACCGGGTCCGCCGCTGCTGGGCGAGCCTGTACAACGAGGAGTCGGTGGCCTACCGCCGCCGCATCGGGCTGCCGGAGCATTCGCTGTCCATGGCCGTCGTCGTGCAGGTCATGGTCCGCCCGCGCGCCGCGGGCGTGATGTTCACCCGGTCCCCGGTCACCGGGGACCGCTCGGTGGTGGCGATCGAGGGCACCTGGGGGCTGGGCTCGGCGCTGGTGGCCGGCGACGTCACCCCCGACAGCTTCACCATCAGCAAGGTCACCGGCGAGATCACCGGCCGGCGAGTCTGCGTCAAGCCGGTCATGCACGTCCCTCACCCCAACGGGCCCGGCATATCGTCCGCGGAAACGCCCCTCCGCCTGCAGATGGCCCCCTGCCTGTCTGACGCGGAGATCAGCGCGCTGGCGGCGGTCGCCCAGCGGGTCGAGGCCCGGTACGGGGCACCGCAGGACATCGAGTGGGCCGTCCTCGACGGTGCCCGGCAAGACAGCGATCCCCGCGACAGCGGCGCGCTCGCGGCCGGCCGCGTCGTGCTGCTGCAGAGCCGCCCGGAGACGGCCTGGGCCGCCCGCGACGCGGCGGGCACGCCGCCGGTCGCCACGCCGCGGCCGCGCGCCGCCGACCATGTCCTGTCCCTGTTCGGCCAGCACCGCGGAAAGCCGCGCTGATGGACTTGACCAATGAGGACGTCGCCGACATCCTCGCGCTCCTGGACTCGCTGCCCTACGACGAGCTCGACCTGCGCACGTCGCGCTTCCGCCTGACGCTGCGCCGCACGCCCGGCGGCTGGACGCAAGGCCGGCAGGCCACCAGCGAGACGCCAGACATGATCGATGCACCCGGCAGCGAGAACCACCCGCGAGCAACGGAGGCGCCGCGCGGCGCAGCGAGCGCCAGCGAGCGAGCACCTAGCGCGGATCAGGCGAGCCCGCGGGGTCCCGCGAGCGAAGCGAAGGGACCCCGCGCGGCGAAGCCTGATGGGCAGACAGCACCCGGGGCAGGGGTTCCGGGGGGTCGAAGGGGGGCGGAGCCGCTCCTGGGAGATACGAGCACCGCTGCCCGGGACGTTCTACCGGGCGCCCCGCCCGGGGGCGGCGCCGTTCGTCGACATCGGGTCGGCGGTGGAGCCGGACACCGTCGTCGCGATCGTCGAGACGATGAAGCTGATGAACTCCGTGCCCGCCGGGGCGCGCGGCCGGGTCGCGGAGATCCTCGTCGCGAACGCCGAGCCGGTCGCTCAAGGGGCGGTCCTCCTGCGCATCGAGCCCGCATGACCCACGGGTTCCGGCGGGTGCTGGTCGCTAACCGGGGCGAGATCGCCGTGCGGGTGATCCGCACGTGCGCGAGGCTGGGCATCGAGACCGTGCTGGCCGCGTCGGACCCGGACCTGGACTCGGTGCCGGCCCGGCTGGCGGGCCGGGTGATCCGGATCGGCCCGGCTCCGGCGAGCGCGAGCTACCTGAACGTGGCGCGGTCGCCGGCGCGGCGGTCGCCGCCAGGGCGGACGCGGTGCATCCCGGTTACGGGTTCCTGTCGGAGAACGCCCGGCTGGCCCGCGCGTGCGCGTCCGCCGGGATCGCGTTCATCGGCCCGGCCCCGGAGACGCTCGAGGTCACCGGGGACAAGCTCGCGGCCCGCGAGCAGGCGGTCGCGGCGGGGCTTGCCGTGCTGCCGGGCGCTCGCGTGCGCCCCGGCGGCCACCTCCCTGACGGCGTCGGCCTGCCGGTCCTGGTGAAGGCGGCGGGCGGCGGCGGCGGGCGCGGGCTGCGGGTGGTGCGCGACGCCGCCGGGCTTGGTGACGCGGTGGCGGTGGCGAGCGCGGAGGCGGAGGCGGCGTTCGGGGACCCGCGGGTGTACGTCGAGCGGTACGTCTCCCCTGCCCGGCACGTCGAGGTGCAGATCCTCGGGGACGGGCAGCGCGTCATCCACCTCGCGGACCGGGACTGCTCCGTTCAGCGCCGCTACCAGAAGCTGATCGAGGAAGCGCCGGCCCCCGGGCTGCCCGGGCCGCTGCGCGAGGAACTGCACCGGGCGGCCGTCGCCCTCGGCCAGCGCCTGGCGTACCGGGGGGCGGGCACGGTCGAGTTCCTGGTCGACGTGGCGCGCGGCGCGTTCTACTTCCTGGAGGTCAATGCCCGCGTCCAGGTCGAGCACCCGGTTACCGAGGCCATCACGGGGGTGGACATCGTCGCCGAGCAGATAGCGGTCGCGGAGGGCCGTCCGCTGCGGCTGGCCCAGGATGACGTGGACGTCGCCGGGCACGCGATCGAGTGCCGGATCAACGCCGAGGACCCCCGGCGCGGGTTCCTCCCGAGCCCGGGAACGGTCGCCGCCGCCACGTTCCCGGCCGGGCCGGGCATCCGGGTGGATACGCACATCCAGGCCGGGTCGGCGGTACCGCCGCACTATGACTCGCTGCTGGGCAAGGTCATCACCCACGGCGCGGATCGCGACCGCGCCCTGTCGGCCATGCTCGCGGCGCTGGCCCGGTGCGAGGTCACCGGCGTGGCCACGAACGTCGCGATGCACCGGGCGCTGCTGGGCACGGCGGAATTCCGGCGCGGCGGCGTGGACACGGGCTACCTGGCGCGCCAGCTCGGGCCGGCCGGGGCGGGCGATGGCTGACATCGAGCTCGTCGACGTGTCGCTGCGGGACGGCAACCAGTCCCTGTGGGGGGCGACCGGGCTGCGGACCGAGCACGTCGCGCAGGTCGCGCCGCTGATGAACCGGGCGGGGTTCCGGGCGCTCGACTACTCCTCCAGTACGGCGATGGGCGTGTCCGTTCGCGTTCACCGGGAGGACCCGTGGGCCCTGCTGCGGATGACCCGCGCGGCCATGCCGGACACGCGGCTGCAGTTCATCGGCACGGGCTTCCGGTTCATCTCGTGGGAGCGGGCGCACCAGGACGTCATCGCCCTCGTCTACGAGTGCCTGATCAGGAACGGGATGGACCGGTTCGTCGTGCTGGACCCGACGCACGACGTCGAGGCGATGCGGGCGACGGCGCGGATCATCAAGCGGGCGGGCGGGGCCGGGACGGAGGTCGTCGCCGCGCTGACGTACACGATCTCGGCGGTGCACGACGACGCGTTCTACGCGGGCCTGGCGCGGCAGTACGCGGCGTGCCCGGACATCGACCGCGCCTACCTCAAGGACCCGGCCGGCATCCTCACCCCTGAGCGGGCCGCGACGCTCATCCCCGCGGTGCGGGCGAAGCTGGGCGGCAAGCCGCTGGAACTGCACTCGCACGCCTCGCTCGGGCTGTCGCCGCGCACCTGCCTGCTCGCGGCCGGCCTGGGCGTCGGCGTCCTGCAGGTGGGCTGCGGGGCGCTGGGGAACGGTACGTCGCTGCCGGACGCGCAGCAGCTCGTCGCCAACCTGCGGGCGACCGGCCACACGGTGGACGTGGATGACCGCCTCGTGGACCTGGTGGCGCGGTTCTTCGACCAGGTCGCCGAGGCGGAGGGGCTGCCCAAGGGCGAGGCGCGCGGGTTCGACGCCGCGTTCCTCGACCACCAGGTCGCGGGCGGGGTCATGACGACGACCCGGCGGCAGCTGCGCGAGCTGGGCATGGAGCACCGGTTCGGGGAGCTGATGGCGGAGATCGCCCAGGTCCGCGCCGAGCTCGGCTACCCGATCATGGTGACGCCGTTCCCGCAGATGGTCATCGGGCAGGCCCTGGCTAATCTCCTGGCCCCGGCCCGGCCCGGCGCGGCCGGCGGCAGCGGGCGCTACGACACGGTGCCTGACCAGGTGATCAGGTACGTGCTCGGGACCTTCGGCAAGCCCACGGCGCCGGTCGAGCCCGCGAGTGCTGGCACGGATCCTGGACCGGCCCCGCGCCGCCGAGCTGGCCGCCGAGCCAGAGCCGCTCGGCATCGCGGCGCTGCGGCGGCGGTTCGGCACCCGGATCAGCGATGAGGAGCTGCTGTTGCGGTTCGCGATGCCCGCCGCCGAGGTGGACGCGATGAGGGCGGCGCCGCCGCCAGCGGCGCATTACAACCCGGCGGCCCAGCCGGTGCTGCGGCTGCTGCGGGAACTGCGCGACCGCCCGCCCGCTGCCGAGCTGACCGTGGACAAGCCAGGGTTCCGGCTGTCGCTGAAGGGGCGTGAGGCTCATGAGCGACAGTGAGATGCTTGAGCGGCTGCACGGCGCGCGTGGCTGGATCTTCGACATGGACGGGACGCTGGTGCTCGGCGACCGGGCCAATCACGGCCTGGCGCCACTGCCCGGCGCGGAGCGGATGCTGGCCTGGGTGCGAGGCCGGGGCCTGCCGTACGTCGTGTTCACGAACGGCACGAACCGGTCCCCCGCCCGGTTCGCGAGCGTCTTGCGGGACGCGGGGCTGGACGTGCCCGACGACCAGATGATGACCCCGGCCAGCAGCGCCGCGGTGATGTTCGCCCGGCGCGGGCACGCGCGGGTGATGGTGCTCGGCGGTGAGGGCCTGGCGGTCCCGCTGCGGGAGGCGGGGATCACGGTGGTGCCGCCCTCCGATGACGCCGGCCCCGTCGACGCGGTGCTCGCGGGCTGGTTTCCCGAGTTCACCATGCCCGCGCTGGAGGCGGCGGTGCGCGCGGTGTGGGACGGGGCCGCCCTGTACAGCGCGTCGCAGACGCCGTTCTTCGCCACGGCGGGAGGCCGGGCGCTGGGCACCTCGCGGGCGATCTCGGCGATGATCAGGTCGCTGACCGGCTGCCGCCTGACGGTGACCGGCAAGCCGTCGCTTGACGCGCTGCGGGCCGCCGCCGCCCGGCTGGGCGTGCCGCCGTCCTCGCTCGCCGTCGTCGGGGACGACCCGCTGCTCGAGGTGCCGATGGCGCACCGGGGCAAGGCCCTGGCCATCGCGGTCGATACCGGCCTCGGCGGGCCGGACGCCTATGATCACCTGTCCGCGCACAAGCGGCCCCACCTGCGGCTGCGCGGCGTGGATGAGCTGCTGGCGCTGGTCAGCGGCGCTCCCCCGCGGCCCTCCGGCGCTTCCCCTTATTCCCCGGGAATACCGCCTGCCTCTACGTTCCCTGGAGCCTCGCAATGAGCGAAATGCGCGCCGTGGCGTTCACCGAGTTCGGCGGCCCTGAGGTGTTGCACGTGATAACGCTGCCTGTTCCCCTGCCGGGACCGGGACAGGTGCGGGTGCACGTCGCGGCGGCGACGGTGAACCCGACCGACCTGGCGTTCCGGGCCGGCGCCCGGCGGCTGCCCGGCGGGGTCGAGCCGCCCTGCATCCCCGGCATGGACCTGGCGGGGGTGATTGACGCCGCCGGTCCGGGCACCTCCGGCTGGGCCGCCGGGGACCGGGTGATGGCGGCGGTGTCGCCGTGGGCCGGGCCGGCGGCGCCTACCAGGAGTATCGCCTTGTCGACATTGACCAGCTCGCCCGGGTGCCGGACGGGATCTCCCTGGAGCTGGCCGCCACGCTGCCCATGAACGGCATGACCGTCCGGACGGCGCTGGACATGCTGGCGCTGCCGCCCGGCTCGGTGCTCGCCGTCACCGGCTCGCCGGGCGCGGTGGGCGGGTACGCCATCCAGCTCGGCCGCGACGCCGGGCTGATCGTGGTGGCGGACGCCGCGCCAGCGGACGAGGCCCTGGTCCGGGCACTGGGCGCGGGCCATGTGGTGCCGCGCGGCGACGGGTTCGCCGCCGCCGTGCGCGGGCTGTTCCGCGCGGGGGCGGACGCGGTCCTTGACGCCGCCCTGCTCGGGCCGCCGGCGCTGGCCGCCGTCCGGGACGGCGGCCAGCTCATGGCGGTGCGCCCGTTCCAGGGCGAGACCGAGCGGGGCATCACGGTCTCGCTGGTCGTCGTCGGCGAGCACCTGCACGAGGGAGCGCGGCTGGCCGGGCTCGCGTCCCTTGCCAGCGAGGGCGTCCTCACCCTGCGGCTCGCCGAGGCCATGCCCGCCGAGCGCGCCGCCGAGGCCCACGCCCGCCTGGCTGCCGGGGGTCTCCGCGGACGGCTGGTCCTGACGTTCTGACTCGTGGAGGTCTTTGGCGGTGTCCGGCCACCCGGGAGACTGCTGCTCTAGCCTGGCAGGGGGCCGCCCGGCTGGATCAGGCCCAGCACGAGAGGCCTGCGGCTACCCGAAGGTGGAGCTCCTTGACCTTGGTCCCGTCGATGGCGAGCTCGAAACGATACCCGCCGAGCTGCTTAAGGCCGATGTTGAAGTTTGCCCCCAGGCAGTAGGGCTGTGCTTCGCCCGCGGTCAGGTCTGCCGGGCGGCCAAGGTTGAACGGCACTTCCCCGCGGATCGGACCCGGGTCGGGCATCCCCTCGGGAACATACGCGCTGACGGGCTTCCCGTCCTCTGTCACGAGCGTGATCGCCAGGGTGTGGGCCTGGTTAGTCGCGGTGTACGGGACCTGCACGACAGCGGCGACGCCGACCATGATCACGTGCGGCGGCTGGGGGCTGACCCACGCGCGCATGATCCCGCCGCCGCTCACGAACAGCTTGTTCTCGGCGACCTGCACGTGGTCGCAGAGCATCGCATCGATCTCCACGTTCACCCCTTCCTCGTCGTAGGCGTAGCTCCTGCGGAGAACACTACGGTGTTATGGATGCGCATAGTGGGAGTAGCGAGCGGGCTGAGGCCGTTCATGCCTGCGTGGACGGCAGCGCGAAGACGTCACGTTCAACGCAGTCGCCGCGAGCCGGCAGCGGCCAGGGGTCGTCCAGTGTCACCTGACCGCGCCACCCGTAGCACCGGGGTTGAGCCGGGCGTAGGCCCGGCGTCCCGCTGCCAGCAGCCGTTCAGCGTCGGTCACGATGAAGTCGCGGCGCACGCGCACGGCCACCCGCGGGCCGTCGACAAGCGGGGCGTCGCCGGCCGTTTCTACGCTCACGCGCATACGATACGAGTAAGCCGGGCACGGTTCCAGCCCGTCCGCCCGCGACGGCCAGCAGCGCCATGACGCCGGTGGCCACCGCGGCCACCGCGAAGCCGCCGTGCACCCCGAAGGTGTCCACTGCCCAGCCGGCCGCCGCCGCCCCGCCGGCCGAGCCCGCCGCGCTGGCCGAGTTCAGCCAGACAAAGGCCTGGGTGAGCACGGCCCGGTGGACAGCCGATTCAGCCAGCACCGAGCACGAGATCAGGATCAGGGGGATCGCCAGCCCGGTCAGCGCGACGCCGAGCCCCAGTTCAACCACCGAGCTGACCACCAGCAACGGCAGGCAGCCGATCGCCAGCCAGGCCGCGGCCACCGCCAGCTGCGCCCGCGGGGCCGTGCGCCACTGGCGCAGCCCGTACAGCCAGCCGGCCAGCAGGCTGGCGCAACTGGATACCGTGAACAGCGCGGCGGCCGCGCCCGCCGCGCCGTGCTCGACCGCGAACGCGGTCACCGAGATCGGCATGGCGCCGAAGAACCCGCCGACGGCCAGGTTCACGCCGGCCAGGACCGCGAATCCGGGCCGCAGCAGCGAGCGGCCGCGACGATGCGGCGCCGGCCGCGCCCGAGGCCGGCGGCGCGGTACGGCGCTGCCCGGCAAAGCACCATCCGCCGGCCACGATCAAGGCGGCGGCCAGCACCGTGCCGGCCGCCGGGTACCCGCTGGCGCCGAGGATGCCGACCAGGACCGGGCCGGCCAGGTAGGCCAGCTCGTTGGCCAGCGATTCCAGCGCGAACGCGACGGGCAGCGCCGCGGCGCGCCCGTCGCGCAGCAGCGCCACCCACCGGGCCGCCGACAGCGCGCCCAGCTGGGGGATGGTAGCGCCGGTCGCGGCCCCGCCGGCCGCCATCACCCAGTCCGGGGTGCGGGCCGCGACCAGGGCCAGCAGCGCGGCCACCGCCACGGCGTGGGCCAGCAGGACGGGCGGCAGCACCCTGCCCTGGCCGAAGCGGTCGATCAGCCGGGCCAGTTGCGGTCCGGCCGCCGCCTCGGCCACGGCGAACGCGCCCGTCACCAGCCCGGCCGTGGCATAGGAGCCGGTCCTGGCGTGCACCAGCCAGACGATGCCCAGGCTGGTCATCGAGATGCCGACGCGGCCGGCGGCGGCGGTCAGGAAGAAGGCGGCGGCGCCGGGGGCGCGCAGCAGGGCGCGGTAGGTCGCTGAAGACATGATGTGTCCCGTTCGCTGCCCGGCGGGGCGGGACCACCCGGGGTCGTCGGTGTCCGGATTCACCGACCCGTGGTCATCACCTGGAACCGTCCAGTAGCGGCGCGGAGCGGGGACACGCACCCCACGCCGGCTCCATCACCGGGCAGAAGCCTTTCGAGGCTCTCAGCTAGTCTCGGTCATTGAGATACCAGCCTAGGCGTTCTCGTTCCTACTGTCGATCCTGGGCAGCGCCATTCGACTACAGGGAAAGACCAGCCACGAGCCGGAAAGGTGACGTGTCATGAAGTACCTGATGCTGCTCTACTCCGATAGCCCGATGCCCGACCCGGGCACCCCGCGGGCGCGGGCGTTGATCGACGACTGGACGCAGGCCCGGCAGGCGATGACGGACGCGGGCGTCCTCATCGAGTGCTCTCCGCTGCAGCCCGCCGCGGCGTCCACGACCGTCCGGGTACGGGGCGGTGAGGCGCTGCTCACCGACGGGCCGGCGGCGGAGATCAAGGAGGTGTTCGGCGGGCTGACGCTGATCGAGTGCGACGGCCTCGATGAGGCGCTGAAGTGGGCCGCGCGGCTGCCGACCGCGTCGGACGGCAAGGTGGAGGTCCGGCCGTTCTATCAGGTGCCGAGCTGAGCGACCCGTACGCCGAGCTGTTCCGCGACGCCTGGTGGCCGGCCGTAGCCGCCCTCACGCGGCTCACCGGTGACCTGGGGGCGGCCGAGGACGCGGTGCAAGACGCGTGCTCGGCCGCCCTGGCTCAGTGGCCAGCCGAGGGGGTGCCGTCAAGCCCCCGCGGCTGGCTCATCGGCGTTGCGCGGCACAAGGCGCTCGACCAGCTGCGCCGCGAGGCCCGGCGGGCGCCGCTGGAGGCCGAGGCCGCGCGTGACTGGGCAAGCTCGCGCGATGCCGCGCCGGGCGGGCAAGAGCCGGATGGGCAGGAGCCGGGCGATGAGGAGCTCGCGCTCATCTTCATGTGCTGTCATCCGGCGCTCGACCCGCAGGCGCGCATCGCGCTGACCCTGCGCTGCGTGTGCGGGCTGGCCACGGCGGACATCGCCGCCGCGTTCGTCGTCCCTGAGCCGACGATGGCGCAGCGCCTGGCCCGGGCCAGGCGCAAGATCCGCCAGGCCGGAATACGGCTGAAGTCGCCCGACCGCGAGGACCTGCCGCGCCGCCTGGCGGCGGTGCTCCGGGTGATCTACCTCGTCTTCACCCAGGGGCACCGTGCCGCGGCCGGCCCCGACCTGATTCAGGGCGCGCTGTGCGAGCAGGCGATCCGGCTCGCCCGCGCCCTGGCGGCGCTGATGCCGGCCGAGCCGGAGGTCGCCGGCCTGCTGGCGCTGCTGCTGCTGACCGACGCGCGCCGGGACGCGAGGACCAGCGACGCGGGCGAGCTGGTCCTGCTCGGCGACCAGGACCGCGGCAGCTGGGACGCGGCCAAGATCGCCGCGGGAACGGGCCTGCTGGCCCGGGCGCTCGCGGCCGGCCGCCCCGGCCCGTACCAGGTGCACGCCGCGATCGCCGCGTGCCACCTCGAGCCGGTCACCGACTGGGGGGAGATCGCCGGCCTGTACGGCGAGCTGGCGCGGTATGCAGCCACCGCGGTGACGGAGGCGAACCGGGCCGTCGCCGTCGCGATGGCCGAGGGCCCCGCCGCCGGCCTGGCGATCCTCGATCCCCTTGCCCCCCGGCTGGCCCGCTGGCCGCAGTTCCACATCGCGCGGGCCGAGCTGCTGTCTCGGCCGGCCGGACCGGGGAAGCGCTCACCGCCTTCCGGCGCGCGCTTGAGCTGCCGCTCCCGCGCCCAGAGCAGGCGTTTCTCCGGCGGCGCATCCACGAGCTCGCTAGGAGTTGAGGTAGGCGAGCACGGCCAGGACGCGGCGATTGTCATCCTCGGAGGGCGCCAGGCCCAGCTTGGCGAAGATGCTGGTGCAGTGCTTGCCGACGGCCTTCTCCGAGACGAACAGCCGCTGGGCGATAGCCCCGTTGGAGCGGCCCTGCGCCATCAGCTCCAGCACCTCGCGCTCCCGGGGGGTGAGCGTGGTGACCGGCTCGTCGCGCTGGCGCCGGGTCATGAGCCTGGCGACGACCTCCGGGTCGAGCACCGTGCCGCCGCGCGCCACGGTGCGGATCGCGTCGGTGAACCGGTCGTCGTCGAACACCCGGTCCTTCAGCAGGTAGCCGACCGCCCCGGCCTGGTCGGCGAGGAGCTCGCGGGCGTAAAGCTGCTCGACGTACTGCGAGAGCACGAGGACCGGCAGGCCAGGGACCTGGCGGCGCGCCTCGATCGCCGCCTTGAGGCCCTCGTCGGTGAAGGTGGGCGGCAGCCGCACATCGACGACCGCGACGTCCGGCCTCTCCTCGACAAGCGCGCGCACGCAGCTCCGGCGCGTTGTCCACGGCGGCGATGACCTCGAAGCCGTGCTCGGTCAGCAGCCGCTGCAGGCCGACCCTCAGGAGGTAGAGGTCTTCTGCGAGGACAAGGCGCACGGCACCTCCATGACGACGATGGTGGGGCCGCCCACGGGACTACTCAGGGCCAGGATGCCATCGAACGCGGCCAGCCGCCTCTCGATCCCGGCCAGCCCGGTGCCGCCGGCCGGATCCGCGCCGCCGATTCCGTCGTCATGGACCTCGGCGCGCAGCATGCCCCCGGTGTGCGCGACGCGGACGAAGACCGACTTCGCCGCGGCGTGCTTGGCCGCGTTGCTCATCGCCTCCGCGACCGCGAAGTAGACGGCGGACTCGACCGGGACGGGCGGGCGGCCGCTGAGCTGGATGTCGACCGGGCCTGGACCGGGCAGTCGAGCGCGAGCGCCCGGACCGCGTCCCCCAGCCCGCGGTCGGCCAGCACCGGCGGGTAGATGCCGCGCACCAGGTCCCGCAGCTCGGCCAGGGCCAGGGTCGCGGTGTCCCGGCACTCGGCGACGAGGGCGCGGGCTTGCGACGGGCTGGTCTCCATCAGCTTCTCGGCGGTGCGCAGGTTGATCCCGAGCGCGACCAGCCGGGCCTGCGCCCCGTCGTGCAGGTCGCGCTCCAGCCGGCGAAGCTCGGCCGCGGCGGAGTCGACCGCCTCGGCGCGGGTCTGGGTCAGCCGCTCCACCCGGGCGGTCAGGCCGGCGCGGCGGGACCGCACGTCGGCCACGATCGTGCGCCGGGTGAGCACGAACCCGCCGGCCAGGCATGCCGCCCCCAGCAGGGACAGTTCCTGGATGTCCAGCGCGTGCCGGAGGGACCCGTACCACTCCCAGTCGTAGGTTCCGGCCGGGAACGCGACCGCCTCGCAGAGCACCCACACGCCGGCGCCCGTCAGCCCAACGGCCGCCAGGTAGCCCGCCAGCCGGGGCCACACGAGCGTGAAGCCCAGCACCGTGGCAATCGTCAGCATGCTCATGTAGACGGCTCCGGCCCGCGTGGTGGATCCGAACAGGTTCGCGCTGCCCGACTGCCCGACCAGCGCGACCGCGCCGAAGATCACCAGGTGCAAGATGGTTACCGGGATCAGCGCGGCGCCCCAGCCGATGTCACGCGGCCGGGGAAGCCATCGTCCTCGTGCTCGCGCCGCGTTCCCGTACACCGGGACCCCGCGGATCACGACGAAGGTGAAGGCGAAGCACACGGACAGCGTCTGGGGAAGGTTGTTATTCATGCCAGTTATCGTCGCCGGGAGCCGCGCCGCCCGCCATGGGACATCGCCTACTTCCGTGGTAGGGGTTCACCTACCTTACCCGGGCGCCCGAAACGCGAAAACAGAATTCTTCAAGCACATGCATTTACGCCACCTGAATTTAATTCTGGCAACCCGTTGCCATTTAGCAAAACACCTGAAAGTTCCAGGTCCTGGAGGTAGCTTTCAGGGCATGTCACAGCAAGTCACGCCTTTCCCGACAAGGGGGATGGAGGTGGGCGATGTTATGCCTGGCATTCCTCATGAGGCCGTCGTGGAGGTCCTCCAGAACGAGCCGGAACTCGTGGCCGTGCTGCTGAGGACGGTCGGCGTGCGCTTGCCGTCCGGCCTCACCCCCGTTATCGCGGACAGCAACCTGTCGGTCCGCGATCCTGAGCGCATCAAGCAGTACACGGCCGACAACGTATTCGTCTTCCGGAACATGGCAGGCCGGAAGGTCGTGGCCATCGTGGAGGTCCAGTCGGAGGCACCGGATCACAGCCGGGTCCTGGCGTGGCCCGCGTACGCCTGCGTCGCCCGCCACAAGCACGAGTGCGACGTCAGCTTCCTGGTGTTCGGCCTGACCCAGGAGGCGGTCCGCGGCGGCGGCGCGACGATCCACACCGGGCACCGCGGCTTCGAGCCTGCGGCCCTACGCGACCGGGCATGGCCGCCTGCCCGCGATAACCGGTGGGTTCGCGCCTGAACTGGCCGTCCTCCATGTGGTCACGCAGTCAATTGACATGACCACCCACGGCGCGAGGATGCGAGTCTTGGAAGCGCTCGCGATCGCGCCACCTGACCGACGGGCAAGCTATTCTCGAATAGTTCGAGCAGTCGTGTCCGAGACCGTACGCGAAGAACTGGAGCAGCTCATGAAGACCGTCATCAAGGATCCCTTCATTGACGGCCTCATCGAGGAGGCCTCACGCGAGGGATCGAGCAGGGCGTGAGCGAGCAGGAGCAGGGCTTGGCCGAAGGCAGGCAGCGGCGAGGCCGACGCGATCCTGCGGGTGCTGGACGCCCGCGGTCTCAAGGTCACCGCTGCCCAGCGCAAGCGCATCGTCGGCTGCACCGACGTGGAGCAGTTGCAGGAGTGGATCACCCGCGCCGCCACCGTCGCCACGGTCGCCGACGTCTTCGCCTGAGGTGATCGCTCCGCGGTGAAGGGGACGTTAACGGCTTGCGCGCTACCACGCCGTGGACGGGGACGGCGTGCTCGAAGCTGGGGTCATCGGGGACGGGGCGCCAGTCGGTGACGGGGACCAGGCCGGGCGGGACCGGGTCGAGGCCGGCCACGAGGCGGGCGATCTCGGAGCGGGAGCGGAGGGTTATGGGCTGCGCGGGCATCATCGTGTTCCACTGCCTGCCCGCCTCTTCCAGCGCCGGGTCCAGGTCGCTGGCCAGGTGGTAGATGCGCGACGTAGCTGCCGGACGGCACGGCCGCCATCAGCGCGGACACCACCACGGCCGCCTCGGCCGCGTCGGCGACGTAGGCGAGCGTGAACAGCAGCACGATCGCGACCGGCTGGCCGAGGTCGAGGATCTCCCGCGCGCCCGCCACGATCGCGCCCGGATCGCGGACGTCCGCGTCGACGTAGCCGACGGCGCCGCCAGGCGCGGACTTCATCAGCGCCCGGGCGTGCGACAACACCATCGGGTCGTTGTCCACGTACACGATGCGGCACTCGGGCACCAGGGACTGCGCCACCTCATGGGTGTTGCCCACGAGGGGAAGGCCGGTGCCGATGTCGAGGAACTGCCTGATTCCCGCCTCGGCGACCAGGTAGCGCAGCACGCGCTGCTGGAACGTCCGCACGGCGGGCGCGATGGCGGCTACCACCGGTGCCCTCACGGCCAGCAACCGCGCGGCCTTGCGGTCGGCCTCGAAGTTGTTCAGGCCGCCGTTCAGGTAGTCGACGACACGCGCCGCGTTCGGCACCGAGGTGTTGATGAGCGCGGCTTTCGCCCGGCGTGTCGCCTCTTCCTCCCCCCAGTCGTCTGCCATGGCCACAAGTATGGATCAACCAGGGCATTTCGGAGCTGTTAGCGTGTCATTCGCCACGCGTTAAGGCGAAGGGTCGCCACACTCCGCGGAAAGGGTTAGGGCCTGAAGGTCAGGCCGGCTCTAACGCACGCGTCAGCGCGCCAAGAGCTGCGCGAAGGGCCAGGCCTGGCCTCAACGCACGCGTCAGACGGCGCGGCCGGCGCGCTCGTAGGTCAGGTGGACAAGGCCGTCACCGATGGTCCGGGCGGCGATGAGGCGCAGGGGCGTCTGTGTCGCTGGTCGGACCGAAGAGGCGCTCGCCTTCCCCGAGCACGACCGGGTAGACCGTCAGCCGCGCCTCGTCCACGAGGTCGTGCTCCAGCAGCGTGTGCACCAGCTGGCCGCTGGCGTAGACGACGATGTCCCCGGCTATCTTCCGCTTCAGCGCCGAGACCTCGCCCACGACGTCGCCCCGCAAGCACCGTCGAGTTCCCCGACGTGGTCCACCTCGGCTTGTCGAGGGTCGCGGACACGACGTACTTGGGCATGCTGTTGAGCCGGTCGGCCCACTCGCCGTCCCGCGAGAGCCACCGGTCGGCGAACCACTCATCGGTTCGCCGGCCTAGCAGCAGGACCTCGGCGCGCAGCGCCTCGTCGAGTTCGACCTTGCCCCATTCCTGCAGGTCCTTGCCCCCGAACTGGGGGAACCAGCCCCCGTGCCGGAAGCCCTCCTCGCCGGTCGGGTCCTGGACGACCCCGTCCAGCGAGACGTTGTGGCTGAGGATGATCTTTCCCATGTCGGTTCTCCTTCGTGGCTGGCGTATGTGAGCTACCACCGGGGCAGAACCCGCGAGGCCGGGAAACTGGGCGGGCGCCGGCCGACCAGTTCGCCTTCTTGCCGGTGTCCATCCATGGCGGAACAAGCGACATGGAAGAAGGCAGCACTATGGTTGAGCTGGTGGCTGACGACCTGATCACCCGGGCGCGAGCCGGGGACGGCGACGCGTTCCGGGAACTGACCGAGTCGCATCGCCGGGAGCTGCAGGTGCACTGCTACCGGATGCTCGGGTCCCTTCAGGACGCCGAGGACGCCGTGCAGGACACGCTGCTGGCGGCATGGCAGGGCCTCGCCGGGTTCGAGGAGCGCTCCTCGCTGCGGACATGGCTCTACCGGATCGCCACCAACCGGTGCCTTAACGTGCTGCGCACGGCCAGCCGCAGGCCCGCCAGGGAGTGGAACGTTCCCGGAGATCGAGCCGCCCGAGCCGACCCGCCTCGGCGAGGCCGTGTGGCTCGAGCCGTTCCCCGACGCCCTCCTCGATGGGGCGATGAGCCAGCCACCCGGCCCGGAAGGTCGCTACGAGCAGGCTGAGTCCATCTCCCTCGCCTTCGTGGCCGCCCTTCAGGTGCTGCCGTCCCGGCAGCTCGCCGTCCTCATCTTGCGCGACGTCCTGGGCTTCCACGCCAGCGAGGTGGCCGGCATGCTGGACGTAACCGTTGACTCGGTTAACGGCGCCCTCAAGCGGGCGCGGGCCAGCCTTGAGCGCGCCCGGCCGGCGGTCGCCGGCGGTGCGCCGCCGCCCGCCCCCGGGTCACCCGCCGAAGACGCCCTCGTGGCCAGGTTCACCAGCGCCTATGAGTCGGCCGACATTGACGCGCTCGTGGCCCTGCTGACGGACGACGTCTTCATGTCGATGCCGCCAATTCCCTTGGAGTACGAGGGCCGCGACGTTGTGGCCCGCTTCTGCGCCGGCCTGTTCGCCGCGGGCCGCCGGGTCAGCCTGGTGCCGACTCGCGCCAACGGCCAGCCCGCGTTCGGCGCCTATGCGGCGGCCCCCTCCGGCATCCGGCACGGCACCGGCCTGATCACCATCACCCTCGCTGGGCGACCAGATCTGCGCCACAAGCCGCTTCGAGGCCAGCGTGCTCCCCTGGTTCGGGCTACCGCTGTCGCTCCCGGGCCGGTAGCCAGCCCTGGCATCCGCCGGCGAGTGCGGCGGATCATCATCCCAGTGTCCTGACAAGTCCGGAATAAGCCTGAGGTATGCTTCGTTGCAGCCACTGCAAGAATGCTCTAAGTGCAATTTGGGACGGAACGCAAGGTTTCGGTGAGTGCATGATTACCGACGCAGACTCCACCCTCGTCACGCAGCAGCCCGCCTCGCTGCGGGAGCGCAAGAAGCTCGCCACCCGCCGGCTGCTGCGCTGCGTGGCGCTCGACCTGGTGGCCGAGCGCGGCCTGGCGAACGTGACGGTGGAGGACATCGCCGAGGCGGCGGACGTGTCGCCGCGCACCTTCTTCAACTACTTTCCGTCCAAGGAGGCCGCGCTGTTCGGCGGCCACGACCCGGAGCGGGCAGCCAGGCTACGGGACCGCATCGCCAGCGAGGCACCGGGCGAGCCGGCGCTCACCGCGCTGCGCATGGTGATGGCGCAGGACGCCGAGGCGATCGTCGATGAGTTCCGCCTCCTCGGCGGCGACCCCGCGGACTGGATGCGCCGGATCAAGGTGGCACGCGGTGACCCGCAGGTGCGCGCGGCGCACGCGGCGCAGATGGCGCTGATCGAGCGGGCCATCACCGAGGGGCTGGCGGCACGACTCGGCGTCAGCCCGGAGGCCGACCCTTATCCGGGGGTGCTGGCCGCCGTGGCCGTCGGCGTGACCCGCGCCTGCACGGCGTTCTGGGGCGGCTCCGGCGGCGCGGTGCAGCTCAGGCAGCTCATAGACCACGCGTTCGGCGCGCTCGCCGACGGGCTGCCGGAAAGCAGCCCGCTGCGCGAGATCGCGGCGAGCGCGACAAGAGCGTGACAGATAGGAAGGACAGTTTCTGATGGCCAAGCACGCGCGAGGGCGGGACGCCCAGGCTCCCGTGGCGGACGGCTCCGGCAACGGTGCCCTGCCCGGGCTCGACCGCCGCCGCATCCTGCTCATCATCGGCGCGCTCATGCTCGGCATGCTGCTCGCCGCGCTCGACCAGACGATCGTCTCCACGGCGCTGCCGACGATCGTCGGCGATCTCCAGGGCGGGTCGCACATCGCCTGGGTCATTACCGCGTACCTGCTCGCCACCACGGTGTCCACTCCGCTGTGGGGCAAGCTCGGCGACCAGTTCGGCCGGAAGATCTTCTTCCAGGCCTCGATCGTGATCTTCCTGATCGGCTCGGTGCTGTCCGGCCTCGCCTCCTCCATGGTCATGCTCATCGCGTTCCGCGCCGTGCAGGGCCTCGGCAGTGGCGGCCTGATGGTCGGCGCGCAGGCCATCGTCGGTGACGTCGTCTCGCCACGTGAGCGCGGAAAGTACCAGGGGCTGTTCGGCGCCGTCTTCGGGGTGTCCAGCGTGATCGGCCCGCTGCTCGGCGGCGTCTTCGTGGACGACCTGTCCTGGCGCTGGATCTTTTACATCAACATCCCGATCGGCGCGATAGCGCTGGCCGTGGTGGCCAGCCAGGTCCCCGGCACCCTCAGCCGGGTGCACCACAAGATCGACTACCTCGGCACCGCGACGCTGTCGCTCGCGGCCACCGCGCTCATCCTGCTGACCAGCCTCGGCGGCACCACCTACCCCTGGGCGTCGGCCCCCATCTACATCCTGGGCGTCGCGGGCGTGGCACTGATCGGCCTGTTCGTGTTCGTCGAGCGGCGAGCCGCCGAGCCGGTCCTGCCGTTGCACCTGTTCCGGCTGCGGGCCTTCTCCGTGACGAGCGTGGTGGGCTTCATCGTCGGGTTCGCGATGTTCGGCGCGATCACCTACCTGCCCGCGTTCTTCCAGGTCGTCCGGGGGATCTCGCCCACGATCTCCGGGGTGTACCTGCTGCCGCTGATGGCCGGGCTGCTCCTGGTCTCCATCACCTCCGGCCAGGTCATCGCGCGGACCGGTAGGTACCGGTTCTTCCCGATCGTCGGCACGGCGGCGATGACCGTCGGGCTGTTCCTGCTGTCGCTGATGGGCACCGGCTCGTCGACCCTGCAGGACTCGCTGTCCATGCTCGTCCTCGGGCTGGGCTCGGCGGCGTCATGCAGGTGCTCGTCATCATCGCCCAGAACGGCGTGCCGCACAGCGAGCTGGGAGTGGCGACCTCGGGCGCCACGTTCTTCCGCTCGATCGGCGGCTCGTTCGGCACCGCGATCTTCGGCGCGATCTTCTCCAACGTCCTGGTCGGCAACCTGGCCAGCCACCTGCACGGCCTCAGCCTGCCGAGGGGCTTCAGCGCCGCGGACGCCACCCCGGCGACGCTCGCCCACCTGCCCCACCTGGTTCACCTGGGCTTCGTGGCCGGCTACGCCGAGTCCATCCAGACGGTCTTCCTGATCGCGGTCCCGGTCGCCGCGCTCGCGTTCATCGCGACCTGGCTCATCCCCCAGGTGGAGCTGCGCACCTGGCCATCGGCCGGGGTCGAGCCGACCGCCGGCCTGGCCGCCGACGCTGTCGAGGCGCTCGATGGCCCAGGGTCCGCGGATGAGCCGTGGACCCGGGATGGCACCGCCAGCGCGAGGCGAGCCGGCCGGCGATGAGGACGCCGGCCCGGCCACCCGCGTGACGGGTCACGCGACCGGGCAAGGGTGAAAGCCATCGCGGCCCGCGCTGACCATAGCGGCCGGCACGGGCCGCGACTTGCTGACCGGCGCGAGGGCCCTCGCTTGCGCCGACGGGGACGGCCGGGGCTACGGGATCCGGCGGCGGCTGCCCGGCTCCTGCCGCGGCATGCTCTGGTTGGTCGTGGGCTGGGGAGGCAGCGGGAACTGGCTGATCTCGTACTGCGACAGGTTGTACTGGCCCTGGGTGTCGGGCAGCTTCGGCGGCTTGTAGTCCGGGCTGGCCGAACCGGAACGCCGAGGTCAGGTCGCCGACCGTCTCCCGGCGCCAGGCGCTGATGTTGGTCTCCTTGATCCCCGTGATGTGCTCAAGGAAGCGCAGCTGCGAGGTGTGGTCCGACAGCTCGGAGCAGACGTAGCCGCCGACCGTCCAGGGAGACACGATGATGCACGGGACCGCGGTAGCCCAGGCCCACCGGCAGGTTGCCGCCGGCCGTCCCGCTCTTGGACGTGAGCGTGACGTACTCGTCCGGGGTGCCGTCCGGCGGGATCGGCGGGATGACGTGGTCGAAGAAGCCGTCGTTCTCGTCGTAGGACAGGATGAACACGGTCTTGGCCCAGACCTCGGGGTTGGCCGCGAGCGCGTCGATCTTGGCCGCCACGTAGGTGGCCCCGGCGGCGGGCGACGCGTTGGGGTGCTCGTCGAACCCGGCGGGCGGCAGCAGCCAGCTGACCGTCGGGAGCTGGTCGTTGGCCACGTCGTACTCGAAGCTGCCGACCGGCGAGTTCGCCATGGCCTTGTCGTGCAGCGGGTTGCCCGGCTGGGCGGTGTTGTACTGGGTGAAGTGGGTGAGGGTGGGCAGCCCGGTGGCCGTGTTCGCCTCGTGGTAGAACTTCCAGCTGATGCCCGCGGCCTCCAGTCGCTCGGGGTAGGTGGTCCAGGTGACGACGCGCCCACGCGGCTGGTAGCTGGCTCGCACCTGACCGTCGCGCGGTTCCTGGCGCCCTACGGCGAGGCGGGCACCGACGCCGACGGCGACCTGTGGTACCCCTCGACGCTGTGCCGCCCCGTCGCGCACGCGACCGGCTCGGCCGGGGACGTGTTCTTGTGCCATCCGTTCATCGTGCACACGGCCACCTGGCCGCACCGCGGCACCGGGCCCCGGATCATCGCCCAGCCCGCCGTCTGCGCGCCCGCCGGCTTCGCCGTGGACGGCACTGACCCGTCGCCCGTTGCCCGGGCCATCGTCGACGGCCTGGCGATGACGGAGTGAGAGCCGTCTCGCCGCTACGGCACGTCGTGAATCATCCACACGTTAGGTTCCCAGTAGTCGCCCGTGCCGTCGGACACGTCGAGCGGGGCCAGCCCGCCGGGAAAGGTGTAGGCCCGTCCTCCGGGAACGCCATGCCGGTCCAGGCCTGCCAGTCCTCGACCGGGGCGGCGATGTGCAGCGACCGGGGCTCGGGGCGCAAGATCTCGGCGCCGAGCCGGACGTGGACCCGCATCCACGGGTCGAACGGCAGGCCGTCGGGGCGGCGCCATTGCGCGTAGCGGGCAATGGGCGTGAGGGGGTAGCGGTCCTTCCAGTTCGGCCGCACGGGCGCGACAAGTGCCCGCAGCCCCTGCGCCCGGGCCAGCGCCGCCATCGTCAAGATCATCAGCCGGCTCAGGCCGGATCCCTGGTACTGCGCGTCGACCTCCGCCGCCAGCGCCGACAAGGCGGTAGGCGGGCTGTCCTCCCGGATCGCGCGAAGCCCCACGGCATCGATGCCGGACGGCAGGTCCGCAAGGGTGCCGTCCCAGGTAAACGGGATTGTGCGTCCCTGCGCGATGATCTGGCCTGAGCGCCGGTCGAGGAACAGCGCCTGGAACTGCGCGTAACGCGGGAACAGCGCGCCGAAGTAGGCGCCGCTGTCGTTGCCGTGATGGTTGTACTCAGGCCACACGCCGTGGAAAATGTCGTGCTCGTGCGCGAGCTCCCACGCGTCGGGCCGCTCAGCGGCGGTGACGGCCTCAAGCCACCCCGGGCTTCCCTCTGGTGCGTCCATTCTTCCCACACTCCCATCACCCGCCCGGCAGGGCAACGGGAATTCGGCCGGGGCAGGCGCGACCGCGGGCCGCTATCCGAGGGCGCGGGTGAACCTCCGCCACGTTTCCGCGGAAACGCGCAGGACAATGCCATCGCGGTCGGTGGTGTCGCGGACGAGCACCACGCGGTCGGCGTCGGCGACCTCCACGCAGGCGTTGCCTGACGCAGCCGCTGTAGCTCGACTTACGCCACGCGAGGCCTGTTACGGTTCGCTCCACGTTTCCGCCGCCACCTTCTCCATGAGGTCACGCGATGCACTCGGGGACATCGCCTCCATCTGAAGGTACCGGAAGAGGTCAGACAACCGGTTAAGGGTCGCGGGGTCCTGAGTGGTATGCCCGTCCGTCGCGTCCTCGATGAAGGCAGCAGTGTTCACGCCGTTCACCTCGGCGATGTGAAATGACCCCTGCATCGCGACTGCAGGCCATCCGGCAGGACCTGGACGGTGACGTTCGGCTGCGTGACGCCTCTACGACGCGCAGCAGCTGGTCATGCATGATCTTCGGTGAATCGACGGGGCGATAGAGCACCGGCTCATTGAGCAGCAGCCAGACGCGTGGTGGACTATCGCGGACGAGGATGTCCTGCCGTGGACAGCCGCGCGGTGAGGCGCTCGGCGACCTGCTCGTCGGTGGCGTTGGGATACGTCGCCAGCACACGCGCGCGCGTACGTCCTCTGGTCTGGAACAGCCCAGGAAACAGCACGTGCTCGAAGATGTAGAGCGCGGTCGCTTCCTCCTCCGCCTCGGTGAAGGGGCGGAACGCCACCGGGAACGACAGCCGCCGGATCCGCGTCGCCAGGCGCATGAACGTCCCCGGCGTTCCTGGCTTGCCCGGTTCTTCCTCGGTGTAGCCGGGCGTACGGAAGATCCGGTCCAGCATCGTGGCCAGCTGCATCGTCGGGATCTTCCGGTAGGACTCCACCTGGGCGATCAGCGCCTCGCTGTAGTTGACCTGTGCCGCGAGGTCGCCCTGTGACCAGCCCCGGTCGGCCCGGTAGGCCTTCAGTTCCTCGACGAACGTGAAGAGCGCGTCCTGGTCCCTGTCCCTGGCTGCCATTCCCTTACCTCGCCTTACTAGTTAGTGGGCGGCGATGGACGACGTGCCGTTAGCGGTTGAGGACAGTATGCCCGGCGGGGAAAGGTTGTCATCACATTTCGCATCCATCCACGCACACGGCAGGGAGAGCGGCATGCTCGTCTCCACGCTGGCGATCCCCGGCCATCCCGAGCACGTCCGGGCCGCCAGGGCGTTCACGGCACTCGTCCTGCAGGCGCACTCCCGCGACGACGACGGGACCGCCGGGCGTCCTGGTCAGCGAACTGGTCACCAACAGCCTGCGGCACAGCGACTCCGGCAACCCCGGCGGGACGATCACGGTCACCGTCGCGATCACCCCCAACGAGACCGTCGTCCAGGTCACCGACGACGGCGGCCCGGCCGAGCCGGACCCCGGCGATCCCGGCGACACCGACGCCGAGGACGGGCGCGGCCTGTGGCTCGTCGGGGAGCTTTCGGCCGGCTGGGGCTTCTTCCGCCGCGACAGCCGCCTGGTCACCTGGTTCGAGCTCAAGGCAGAAAGGCACGACGACATGAGCGACTACGAGTGCGGCTGCGGGTTCCAGGCCGACAGCGCCGCGGACCTCAGCGACCACCTGGGCGAGGTCTTCCTCACCGGCGATGACATCGCGCCCGACGGCCGGGTCCACGCCGAGGCCGGCGACGGCGCCCCGGGCACCAGGTGCCTGTGCGGGCTCACCGTCGGCACAGGCACTGACCTGGACGACCATCTGCTGCGAGCCTTCACGCCTGACGACTGCGTCGGCCGCGACGGTGCCAAGCACCGCGTCGCGGCGGCGCCCGCCTAGCCGGCTCGCGAGCGCCGTGGCATTGCGTCAGGGCTCCGTTCCGGCCCCGGCGGCCAGCGCTCGCAGTACCCCGATGTCGTCGATGTCCTTGCGCCGCCATGGCCGGCCGTTGCGCAGGCGGGGGAACTGCTCCTTCATGGCGAGCATGCCGGCGACGCTCATGGCCGGTACCGGAACGCCGTCGAGGGTTCCAGGGTCATCGCCGAAGGAGCCTGGCGGGAAGAGCCAGTCCGGCCACCGCCCGAGGGGCTGGCTGAACGACCCGTCTGGCCGCCGGTCGAAGTAGGCGGTGCTGAAGTCGACGCCGTCCCAGGTGAACTCGCAGGCCTCCTGCGGCGGCTGAGTGGCGAGGGCCGTGGCGCCCGCTCCCATCAGCGCTGCCTTCGATCGCCCGGCGTCCACGCGCTCGACCCAGAACTCGACGTCGCCGTGCTCGCGAGTGACCCGGCCGATCCTCGCGTCCAGGCCCCAGCCCCCGAACAGCCAGGCCGGGATGCCGGCCGCCCCCAGTGCGTTCACCACGGCCATGATGACGCGCAACTGCCCAGCCGCCCGCTCGTCCACCGCGCCAGTCTGCCCGAGGCTCTGCACGGCGCGCAGGCGCTTGAATTCGACGGACGGTCGCGTGGGGGGCATGGTTTCTTGCGAGAGCATCCGTCGGCAACTTGCTATGCTGCCCCGGTTGCACGGCTGGGATAGTCCGGCAGCGCTCGAGGGAGAGGGCCAGGCGACGATGCAGGCGTCAGAGGTCCGGCGGGCGGTAGCCGCGGCCATGTCGATCGCCTCATCACTCGACCTGGCAGTCGACGACGCGATCGTTGTCCACAACTCGAACAACCTGACCTTGCGCCTGCTGCCTTGTGACGCGCTCGCCCGGGTGGCGCCTGTAGCGCATCAGGTTTCACGGTTCGAAGTCGAGCTTGCCCGGCGGCTGGCCGAATCCGGGTGCCCCGTGGCTGCCCTGGATCCCCGTGTGGACCCGCGTGCCTATGAGCGGGACGGCTTCGTGGTCACGCTGTGGACCTACTACGAGCCGGCGGCACCTGGACAGGCCTCCCCAGCCGGCTACGCCAGCGCGCTCGCGCGGTTGCACGCCGGCATGCGCAAGCTCGATATCCCCGCGCCGCGGTTCACCGATCGAGTCGAGCAGGCTCAGCAGCTCGTGGCGAGCCGCGAGCGCACTCCGGGAGCTCGCTGAGGCGGACCGGGAGCTCCTCGGCGACACGCTGCGAAGCCTGCGGCGGGTGATCGCCGGCCGTGGCACCGCCCGGCAGCTACTGCACGGTGAGCCGCACCCGGGCAACGTGCTCACCACGAAGAACGGGCTGCTGTTCATCGACCTCGAGACATGTTGCCGCGGGCCGGTCGAGTTCGACCTCGCCCATGCGCCCGAGGAAGTCAGCGAGCACTACCTGGATGTCGATCAAGACTTGCTGCGCGACTGCCGGATCCTCGTGCTGGCGATGATCACCACGTGGCGCTGGGAAAAGGGCGACCAGCTCCCTCACGGACGCCAGCTCGCCGTGCAGTGGCTCAGCCAGATCCGGGCAGCGCTCGAGCGCAACGGTTAAGACGCCCCGGCGGGCGAGCGAAGCCCGGCTGGTGTCGGCCGGAACCCGCACGCGACCTCGTAGAAGCTGGCAAGCCCGGGCTCGTAGTCGACGTGCACCCACTCGCAGCCCGCGTTGAATGCCTCGGCGGTCACCGCCTGCACGAGCCGCCGCCCGATTCCGAGGCGCTGGAAGCCCGGGTGCACCGCGGTATCCAGGATGAACGCGTGGGCACCGCCGTCCCAGACGGCGTGCACGAAGCCGATGAGCTGACCCGAGCTGAACGCGCCGACCCAGGTCAGGCTGTGGCGCTCCAGCCTGCTCGCCCACGGGCGGGCGGCGGTGTCCGCATCTGGGCGGTCCGGGCTGAACGCCCCGCGGTGCAATGCGGAGAGCGCGGCGTCGTCGACGGGGAACTTGACCTTCAGTTCGACTGTCATCGCGTCAACCTACCTCGGTTTCATCGCCGGCCCGCGGGTAGGCGCGGAGACTGCGAGCCGATTCCCTGTGGAGGCGCCATGCACTGGTCGGACTTCGAGCATTCCCAGCCGCGCCTGGCCCGTCTCGGGTACCAGAGGCTGATCGAGCCCGGGGTCGTCCTCGTCGCGACCGTCCGGCGCGACGGCACGCCCCGGCTCAGCCCGGTCGAGCCGCTGCTGATGGACGGCGAGTTGTGGCTGTCCATGATGTGGCAGTCCGCCAAGGCACGCGACCTGCTGCGAGACCCGAGAATCCTCGTGCACGGCATCATCACCAGCCGGGACGGCGCTGACGGAGAAGCTCAAGGTCCGCGGCACCACCCGCGCCGAGGGCGACCCGGCGGTGCAGCGGCGCTACGCCGAGACGGTCGCCGCCACCCTGGGCTGGAAGCCGCAGCCCGGACGGTTCCACCTGTTCGCGGTGAGCATCAGCCAGGTCACCTTCATCAGCTATGACACGGCCACCGGCGACCAGCACGTGGCCATGTGGCCGCCCGGCCGGGAGTTCATCCGCCGGGGCACCTCGGCCACCAGCGTCGGCGACCCCGAGCCGGCGGCCGGCCTGGTGGAAATCAGCTGACGAGCGCCGGCCCCGGCGCCTGGCGCGCGGCTGCCGTCGCGTGGGGCCGGGGGCCGGGCAACCGGGACGGCGGCCGGTGCCTTATCGTCGTGAACTGCCGGAACGTCCGGCGGCCGCTGTCAGCCGCTGAGGTTCCGGTCCCCCGCGCTGCCTGACCCCCTGGAGCTTCCATGAACGCCGTCCCGCCAGCCGCCGGCAAGATCTACCTCGTGGTGGGATACGACGGGTCCGCGCCCGCCGTCCGGGCACTCGACGCCGCCGTCAGGCTGCTGCGTGACCGCGACGGGAGCATCGAGGTGGTCTACGTCGCCCACATGACGGCCACCGAGATGATGTCGGCGGACGCCGTCGCCGAGATGGAGGAGGTCTTCGGCGAGGTGGAGCGGGACCTGCGCGCCCAGGCCGGCGAGCAGCTCCGCGGCCACGAGGACCGGTGGTCGTTCGTGCGCCGGCAGGGACTGATCGCCGAGCAGCTGGCCGCGGCGGCCCAGAGCATCGTCGCGGCGCATCCCGGTGACACCGTGGCCATCGTGGTCGGCAGCTCATCCCAGGCCGCGCACCGCGTGGTCGGCTCCGTCGCGGTCAGCCTCGCCCGGCACTCGCCGGTCCCGCTGACGATCGTGCCGTAGGCGTTCACGGGGGCGGCGGCCACCGGCCCCCGGTACCCTCGGGGGAATGAAGCTCCACGTCGGCTGCGCGATGTGGAGCTACGCTCCCTGGCAGGGACGCTACCTGCCGGCCGCGCTGTCGTCGCGCGACCGCTTGCGCGCCTACGCGACCTGGTGCAACGCCGTCGAGGGCAACACGACCTTCTACGCCACGCCGCAGCAGGCCACGGTGCGATCGTGGGCGGGGCAGACGGCCCCGGACTTCCGGTTCGTCCTCAAGCTGCCCAAGACGATCACCCATGAGCGCCGCCTGGGTGACGTCGGTGACCCGCTGCGTGCCTTCCTGGCGGCGATCGAGCCGCTCGGGCCGCGTGCCCACTCCCTGTGGATCCAGCTGCCGCCCTCGTTCAGCCCGGCGGACCTGGGCGCCCTCGAGGGCTTCTTGCGCCGCCTCCCGCCCGAGTACCGGTACTGCGTCGAGGTGCGGCACCGCGCGTTCTTCGCCGACCCGCACTGGGAGCAGCGGCTCGAGAGGCCCTGCGCGGCGCCGGGGCCGAGTGGGTCACCTTCGACACCACCGTGCTGTTCGGCAGCCCTCCGGCCAGCGGGGCCGAGCGGGAGGCGTGGGCGAAGAAGCCGCGGCTGCCTCGCCGGGCCCGGGCGCTCACCGCTTGTCCCGTCGTCCGCTACATCGGCCGCGACGACGCGGCGCGCACCGCGGCCGGCTGGCAGCCCTGGGCCGACACGGTCGCCGGCTGGCTGCGCGAGGGCCGCTCACCGACGGTGTTCATCCACACGCCCGACAATGTCGGGGCGCCGGAGCTGGCCCGCCGCTTCCACGACGACGTGCGGGCCCGGGTGCCCGGGGTCGAGCCGCTCCCGGAGCCCGTCCCCGCCGGGCCGCCGACGCTCTTCTGAGTTAGGGGAGGGTCATGGATGACCGGGCCGTCCGCGGTCACGGCGACGGTGTGCGCGACGTGGGCGGCGCGGCGGGCCCGTTCGGTAACGAGGCGAGGGCCTACCGGCGGCGGCCGACGACCCAGGCGGTCGCGGCCCAGGACGCGAGGGTCCACGCGCCGAGGACCGCGTAGGACAGCCCGGTGTCGTGGACCAGGCCCCGGGTCACCGACGCGCGCAGCACCTCGGCGAGGTAGTAGATGGGCAGCACGCGGTGCGCGTCGGCCAGCCACAGCGGCAGGCGGCTGATCGGGAACTGGACCGGGGAGAACATCAGCACGACGAAGATCAGCGCGTTCAAGATGGCGTTGGTCACCATCGGCTTGCCGATGAGCACCGCCATGCAGAAGCCGAGCGACGTCGCCATCAGCGACGACAGCAGGACGGCCGGAACGGCCATCGGGGACACGCTGAGGGCGATGCCGTACCGCAGGTCCGCGAGCGCGAGGGTCACCACGATGCCGGGGATCGCGAGCAGCGTGAACACCGTGAAGATGGACGCCACGGCCGCCGACCGGGGGGCGGGCATCGACCAGATGAAGTCCCAGGTCCCGGCCTGCTGCCGCTCGGTCACCATCATCTCGACCCCCATCAGCCCGGCGGTGAGCATGGCCAGGGCGGGCGCGCCGCTGACGATGTACAAGGCCGCGGCAGGCGACAGGTGCCCGATATAGAAGCCGTAGATGATCGCCATCCCCGCGCCGAACAGGATCTGCATGATCAGGAACGTGGGCAGGAAGTTCCGCTGCGCGGCGAGGTCGAACCGGAGCATCGCCGCGTAGCTGGATGCCCAGTGGACCGGGCCTCGCCTGATGCCCATACCCGCGGTCTGCACGCCTACCGCCGCCTTCCCTGCGCCCACGCCACGACGATCGCCGATCCCGCCGCCCACGCGGCCACCACGGCGTAGGCGCGCGGCAACCCGGCCGTGAAGCCGTGGACCAGCGCGGATCGCACGATGGCCGCCATCGAGCCGAACGGGAGCCACTGGTTCACGCGCGGCCAGCCAGCCGGGCAGCTGGCTGGCCGGGAACACGATCGGGCTGAACCCGAACATCACGAAGATCAGCGTCATGCTGATGAGGTTGGCGACCGCGGGAGCCGTGACGCCGTGCGCCACCGCCAGGCCCATCAGCACACCGGTCAGGCAGGTCAGAAGGACGGCCGGGACGATCATCGGCGTGACCGCCAGGCTCAGGTGATACCTCGCGATCGCGGCGAGCAGGGTGAGGACGACCGCGGGCAGCGCGGTGAGCAGCGAGACGGTGTACCAGGCCAGCGCGGCGGCGCTGCGCGGCACCGGTAGCGCCTGCAGGAACTCATAGCTGCCGCGGATCCGCTGCTCTGCCACCGCCTGCGGCTCGAAGATGAGCCCGGCGGTGATGAGGTTCAGCACCGGCGCCCCGGTGCAGACGTAGATGGCGGCCTCCTCCGGTACGCGGCCGAACAGCAGCCCGATGCCGTAGGCGAACCCGGCCCCCTGAAGGACAAGGACACAACCCAGGACCGGAACGAAGATCCGGAAGTCGGCGAAGTCCCAGGCGAGCATCCGCCAGTACCGGTGCAGCCAGTGCCCGGCCATCGTCAGCCCGCCGTGCCATTGACCAGGACACCGTCGCCCGACGCGTGCCCGGTCAGCTCGATGTAGGCGTCCTCCAGTGAGGTGGCGCCCAGCGCGTACTCCTCCGCGTCGCCCGACGCGACGGACTCCTGCGCCCATTTGATGCCCTCGGGAGCGTCCGCCTCGTCAATGACGACCATGAGAGTGTGCCCGGCCAGCGTGGCGCGCCGCGCGAACAGCGGGGCGAACGGGACGTCGCGGCCGGGAGCGATCATCAGCTGGAGCCGTAGCTGCCCCCGGTCGGCCGCTTTCATCGCTGATGGCGTGCCCTCGGCGAGGAGACGCCCATTGTCGATGATCGCCAGCCGGTCGACCGCTTTCTCCGCCTCCAGGACGTTGTGGGTGACGAGGAGCACCGCGGTGCCCTGGTCACCCAGCGCGCGGACCTGCCGCCACAGCATCCGGCGGCGCAGCGGGTCGACGTCGTTGGTCGGCTCGTCCAGGATCACCAGGCGGCCGGGGCAGACCGCCACCATGGCGAACCCGACGAGGCGCTTCACCCCGCCGGACAGCCCCAGCCCGCGCTTGTCCCGCCACTCGCCGAGGTCGAGCGCCTCGATGAGCTCATCGGCGCGCCGCTCGACGGCCTTGCGGGCGCCGCCCCGGACCCGGCCGCACAGCACGATCGCCTCGCGGGCACGGAAGGAGTCGATCGGCACCTGGGCCTGCGGCAGGTAGGAGCACAGCTGCCGGGCCGCCGCCGGGTCCGCGACGAGGTCGTGCGTGCCCAGCGTGATCCGGCCACTGGTGGGCTTGAGCAGGCCGATGACCTGCTTGACCAGCGTGGTCTTGCCCGCGCCGTTCGGGCCGAGCAGGCCGTAGACCTCCCCGGGCGCGACGTGCAGGGAGATCTGGTCGTTGGCCAGGACGCCGTTGGGGTACACCTTCGTGACGGCCTCGACCCGGAAGACTCCGGCGTCGCCGCGGTCCACAGCACCGTTGCGGTTCACAAGTCCAGGATGCTGCCGGCTTGCCCGCCCGGGCAGGGACCTTGGCCACCGGCAGCCCTGATGTCCGTCACCTGCGGTCAGGTTCCACGGGGGAGTGCGCGCGGGACGACCGCCAGGGCGGCTCGTTTCTTCCCGATGGGCGGACGGCGCTCCCTGGGCGCAGCCGTAGGGGTCAGGGAAGGGTCATGATGACGGGGCCGTCCGCGGTCACGGCGACGGTGTGCTCGACGTGGGCGGCGCGGCTGCCGTCGCCGGTGCGGATGGTCCAGCCGTCCTCGTCGGCAAAGCAGTCGTCGTCGCCGCCGGCCATGAACCACGGCTCGATCGCGATGACGAGGCCGGGCTGGAGCCGCAGGCCCTTCTTCGGCTTGCCGTCGTTGGGGATGTGCGGGTCCTCGTGCATGGTCCGTCCCACCCCGTGTCCACCGAGCTGGGTGGAGATCCCGTAGCCGCCCTTGCGGCCGATCGCGCCGATCGCGGCCGAGATGTCCCCGATCCGCCCGCCGGGGACGGCCGCGGCGATGCCCGCCTTGAGCGCTTCCTCGCAGGTGCCGATGAGCCTGGCGTCATCCGCCGAGCCCTCGCCGACGGTGAACGAGATGGCCGCGTCGCCCACCCAGCCGTCCAGCGTCGCCCCGGCGTCCACCGACAGCAGGTCGCCCGGCTTGAGCTTGTAGCCGTCCGGGATGCCGTGCAGCGCGGCGTCGTTGACCGAGGTGCAGATGACCGCCGGGTACGGGATGGGCGCGAACCTCGGCTTGTAGTTGAGGAACGGCGAGGTGGCGCCGGCGTCCTTGAGTACCTCGCGGGCGGCCTCGTCGAGCTGCCGCAGCGTGACGCCGGGCGCCGCGTGCGCGCGCGCGGTGCCCAGCACCCGCGCGACTACCTTGCCGGCGGCGCGGATCGCCTCGATCTCGCCTGGCGTCTTGAGCTCGACCACCCGCGTCTCCCCTCGAATGTCGCGCCCCACTATAGCGGCGCGTCGTCACCTGACTTCCCGCGGGCGAGGAGGCCGCGCCGGCCTGCCGCGCCGGCCGCTAGGTTTGCCAAGCGATCCGCTTGACATCCCAATCGCGCTAGATATAGTTAGCAGTGAGAGCGAGATTCACCGCAAGGAGGACACCCCCATGAACACCCCGAACCCCACCGCCCATGAGCTGCGGGAACAGGCCATCGCCGCCGTCCGGCAGGGTCAGGAGACCACGCTTGCCGTGATCAAGAACGTCGTCGAGGCGGTCTCGTCCGCCACCGCGAAGCTGCCCGCCGCCACGGCCGACCTCCACCTCCCGCTCGCCGGCAAGCTGCCGTCGCCGGAGGCCGTGGTCTCCCGGGCCTACGACCTCGCGGGGCAGGTCCTGTCCGCGCAGCGCAAGCTCGTCGAGCAGGCCGCGAGGCTGCCCGCCGCCGCCGAGGGCATCCATGTCCCGCTGGCCGACAAGCTGCCGTCCCGTGAGACCGTGGTGGCCGGCGCGTACGACTTCGCCGGGCAGCTGCTGGCCGAGCAGCGCAAGTTCACCGAGGAGGTCCTGAAGATCACCGCCGGGCTGCGCCCGTCGGCGGTTCAGGGCACCGCCGGGGCTGACGACGCGCCCGGGGCCGGGACTGGTGCCGCGACCGAGGAGACCGGGCCCGCCCGGTGACCTCGTCCCGGAAAGCCCAGGATGCGCGGCGGCGCCGGGAAGCTTCCCGGCACCGCCGCGCACTATAGTTAGCAGGGTCAGGAAGGGAGGCCCTGCATGGCCGACGCGTGGGAGGCACGGCGGGAGGTGCTTGGCGCCTTCATCCGGGAGCAGCGCCAGCGGGCCAACCTGTCACTGCGCCAGCTCGCCGAGAAGACCAGCCTGTCCAACCCGTACCTCAGCCAGGTCGAGCGCGGGCTGCACCAGCCGTCGATCCGGGCGCTGCGGGCGATCTCCGACGCCCTCAACCTCTCGGCCGAGACGCTCCTGGCCCAGGCCGGACTCATCGACGCGATCGCCGGCGACGCGCCGAAGGACGCCGGCCCCGATGCCGGAGCCGTCCCGGACACCGAGCGGGCCATCCGCGCGGACCCGCGGCTGAGCGAGGACCAGAAGGCGGCGCTCCTGGCCGTGTACCACAGCATGGCCGGCGGCACCACCTAGCACCGCCGCCTGACCCGCGGCCCGTGACCGGCGCCGCCTGCCCCGATTCCGGGGAATATTTAGCAATGCGTACCATTTAGGTTGTTATGTGCGCGTCGCGCACTCCCGCGCGGGGCGAAGGCGACCCGCGCCCTTCGCGATCACCGGAGCTTCGCATGTGCGCTGCGTGTGGCGTGCCCACGCACATCCCGGCCGACGGCGAGCTGGTGCCGCCGGGCCCGGCCGGCGCGGGCGGCGACGGGCCAGCGGCCCGGCCCGCGAAGTTCGCCGCGCTGCGCAACCCGACCTGCCGGGTCTACCTCGTCGGCGGCATGCTGTCGATGATGGCCGACAATATCGAGCACGTCATCACGTACTGGGTGCTGTGGGAGAAGTTCCACTCCCCCGCGCTCACCGGCTTTGAGGTCATCAGCCACTGGCTGCCGTTCCTGCTGCTGTCCCCGTACTTCGGCGCGCTCGCCGACCGCCATGACTGCCGCAAGCTCATCCAGGGCGCGCAGGCCCTGTTCATGGCCGTGTCCGCGTCCTGGGGCATCCTGTTCATCACCGGCGAGCTGCGGGTGTGGAACGCGTGCGTCCTGCTCATCCTGCACGGAACGGCCGGGGCGATCTGGGGCGCCGCCGAGCAGCTGATGCTCGAGGACTTCGTCGGGCCCGGCCGAGCTGCCGAGCGCGATCCGGCTGAACTCGACGGCGCGGAGCCTGGGCATCTTGTTCGGCCCGGTGGTCGGGTCCGCGCTGCTGCTGGGCCTCGGGCCGACCGGGGGCATCTTCGCCAACATGGCGATCTACCTGCCGCTGACCATCCTGATGGCGCGCACCAAGTACACCGGGCACCTGCGCGCGGGCATCGTCGCCAAGACGCGGATCGGCGCGCTCAGCGCGCTGAAGGTGCTGCGCGAGGTCAGCCGGGACCGGGTGCTCGTCGCGATGATCGTGCTGGCGGGCCTCGGGGCGTTCTTCGTCGGCACGGCGATGCAGACGGCGATGCCCGCCATCGCCGACAGCATGGGCGGAATCTCCGCCACGACCGCCTACAGCGTCCTGCTGTTCGCCAACGGCCTCGGCGGCGTCATCGGCGGGATCCTGCTGGAGGGCACCGGGAAGATCAAGCTGTCGGTCACGGCGGCGGTATGGTCCACCGCGGTCTACGGCGTGACCTCGGCGGTCTTCGCGTTCAGCCACCAGTACCTGATCGCGTCGCTGCTCCTGGTCATCGGCGGCGTCGCCAACCTGGCGGCGCTGTCGATCACCCAGACGGTCGTCCAGCTGCTGGCCCCGCGCGAGAAGCGCGGTCAGGTCGTCGGGGTGTACGGGATGTCGGCCAACGGGCTGCGCATCGGCAGCGGCTTCACCGTCGGCCTGATGGGCGCGGCCCTCGGCCTGCGGGCCTCCCTGGGGATCAGCTCAATCGCGCTGTGCGTTTCCACCGCGCTGGTGGCGTTCTACCTGGCGGCGGGTGCCCGCCGCCAGGCCGCCGCCGCCGGCCTCGCCCTGGCCACGGCCACGGCCACCGAGGCCGATGAGCGCAGCGCCGCGCCCGGCGGCTGAAGGGGCCGCCCGGCGGGGCGCGGTCAGCGCGCGGGGACCAGGCGGTAGACGGCGCCCGTGGCGTCGTCGCTCACGTACAGCGCGCCGTCCGGGCCGGGCACCGCGTCCACCGGGCGCCCCCAGAAGCTGCCATCGGCGTTCTCGAACCCGCTGACCAGGGTGACCGCGGGCGTCAGCGTGCCCTTCGCGGCGTTCCACGCCATCCACAGCACCGCCGGGCGCCCGCGGCGGGTGGCGGTCCCACGAGCCGTGCACGGCGACCACGGCGCCGCCCGACCACCGGGCCGGGACCTTGCTGCCCTCGAGGAAGGTCATGCCCAGTGGCGCGCTGTGCGCGGGCAGCCCGACCTGGATCGGCGCCAGCGCGGCGCAGTCCAGCTCGGACCCGCCCGGGTTGGTGACCGAGTTGGGGACCAGCGGGACGCCGGCCAGCGACCCGGCCGGCTTGCTGCCGTCCTGGTCCGGGTCGCAGTACGGCCAGCCCAGGTCCCGGCCCGCCGTGACCGGGACCACCTCGTCCGGCGGGTGATCGTTGACGTAGGCCTGGACGACCTGGCCGAACGCGTCGGTGTACACGCCGTAGGGCGCGTGCGACGGGTAGGGGATGTTGTCCCGCTCGTTCACCGCTGTCCAGACCGCGCCGTCCGGCGCCACCGCCAGGCCCTCGCCGTTGCGCACTCCCCGCTCTACCACCCGCAGGTCCGTCCCGTCGGGGCGCACGGCCATGATCACCGCGCGCTGCGGCGACATCGCCCGGTCATCGGGGCTGGCGTTGGAGGAGCTGCCCACGTTGAAGTAGACCGTCCCGTCGGCGGTCACCGCCACGTCCTTCGCGCCGGTGCACGTCGTCGCCGGCGGGATCGAGGTCAGGCAGCCCCCTGGCGATGATCGTGCGGGCACCGCTGATGCCGCCAGGCCCCCACGGGTACCGGTCGACCTGGTCCGACTCCGCGACGTACAGCACCCACCGGCCGTTGAGCCGGGCGAACGCCATGCCCTGCGGGTTGGTCAGCCCGGACAGCACCGGCGTCATCGTCGCGGTGCCCGCCCCGTCCGGCCGCAGCTCCGCGATGGTGCCGTGACCCGGCTCGCTGACCAGGAGGTCCCCTTCGGGCGTCCACGCCTCCATCCGCGCGCCGGGCACGCGCGCCCACACCCGGGCGGTCCACCCGGCCGGCACCGTCAGGGTGCGCGGCGTGGACAGCGCCCCGCCGCCCTCGCCCGCGGGAACGACCAGGGGCGTCGTCGACTGCGGCGGCGCCGAGGCCGTCCCCGCCGCGGCGGGCCACCCGGCCGGCGTGTCGCCTTGTCCCTGCCCCGCGGCCCGCTGCACGCCGCCAGCACGGCAACGGCCGCCGCGGCGAGCAGCGCCGGGAAACGGCGCATGGGCACCGTCACGGCGCACCACCTCCTCCGGCCATGTGGCGTCGGCGCGCGCGGCGAGTCGCCACCGCGACGAATCAGCCCATCCTAGACCGCGGGCGCCGCGGCACGCGGTGACGGCGGGGCCGGCCCGGGCACGCGCGCTACGCGGCGCCGCCCGCGAGGATGTCCTCGTAGATCCCGATCTTGAACCTGATCAGGTCCAGGCAGCGGTCGAGGTCCTGCTGCTGCTCGCGGACGCGTTCCTCGTGCTGGCGCAGCAGGGCCAGGCGTTCCGGCTCGTTGCCGTCGCCCGCGCGGACGAGCCCGGTATAGCGCCGGATGTCCTCCAGCGGCATCCCCGCGCCGCGCAGGATCGCGCACAGCGCCAGCCAGTCGACGTCATCGTCGGTGTACACCTGGGGCTTCCTCACCGGGCGCATCCGGCGGGGCGCGGCCATCGACCTGGCCGCCGGGCGCGCCGCGCTCAACAAGGCGCGCTTTGACCCTTCCCTGCCGGAGAACCAGCGCAAGCTCGACGCGGTCGAGTCGCTCGCCGGGCTCGCGGGTGACCTCGGCCGCACGTTGCCGCAGCTGGCCGTCGCCTTCCCGCTCGCCCACCCGGCGGTCACGTCCGTCATCCTCGGCCCGCGGACGCTCGCGCAGCTGGAGGACCTGCTCGCGGGCGCCTGCCTGGAGCTCGACGACCCGGCGCTGGACCGCATCGACGAGATCGTCGCGCCCGGCACCGATCTGGTGGACCTCACCTGGACGCCGCCCGCGCTGACCGAGCGGGCGCTGCGCCGCCAGCCGCCGGCCAGCGCGCGGCGGGCGGGTAGGCCCTGGAATGTCGGTGGCGGGTGGGACACTGCCGGTCATGGAGCCTCCCACGGCGCGAGGCTCGCCGAGCAGCTAGCCCGATTCCCCGTGATCACCGACGCGGACGTCCTCGCCCGGGTCGACGAGATCATCGAGCCCGCGGCGCGCCCGCAGCGCGCCCTGTGGCTGTTCTTCTTCTACTCCGACGGGACGCAGGCACCCGTCCTGGTGCCTCTCGACGGCATGCCGGAGATGCCCGTCGAGGACGACGTCGAGGTCGCGTTCCACATGCTGCGGCACTTCTACGGCCTCGATGATGACGAGGACCTCTCCTTCGTCCTCGCCGTCTGCCGGGACGGGCCGCTGGAGCTGACCGGCAGCGACCGGCAGTGGCTTCGCGTGCTCCAGTGGGGTATCAGCGAGTACGGCACGCCGGTCCGGATGATCTGCCTGGCCACCCCCGAGGGCGTCCGCGACCTGGGGCCGGCCTTCTAGTCGCGACGATCGCCGCCGCGGGCGGGTCGCCAATATTCGTTGGGGATTGGCTGGGCGCGGACGTAGGATCAGGACTCCTATGCGCGCGACGGCCCGGGTGTACTGGCGGCTCCTGGTGGCCGGCTTCCGCCGCCAGTCGGCGTACCGGCTCGCCGCGCTGGGCGGCCTTGTCGCGAACCTGACCTTCGGCCTGCTGAAGGTGGCGATCTTGTTCGCCACCGTCCGGGCCGCGGGCGGCCAGCTGCACGGGTACGACACCGCCTCGATGAGCACCTACGTCTGGCTGTCCCAGGGGCTGCTCGGCTCGGTCAACCTGAGCGGCCGGACCGACCTGGCGCTGCGGGTCAAGGATGGCCAGGTCGCGGTCGACTTCCTGCGGCCCGTCGACTTGCAGGCGGCGACGATCGCCACCGAGGCCGGCGCGTCCCTGTTCGCCCTGATCCCCCGCGGGCTGCCGTCGGTGGCGCTCGGCGCCGCGACGGCCGGCCTGAGGCTGCCGGCGTCGCCGGTGTTCTACCTGCTCGGGGCGGTCAGCCTGGTCCTGGGCATCGTGATCTCCGCGGCGACGGTCTACCTGATCGCGGTGGCCGGCTTCTGGCTGGTGGAGACGCGCGGCCTGCAGATTCTCTACATGCTCTTTTCCGGCTTCCTCGGCGGGCTGTACGTGCCGATCGCGCTGTTCCCGCAGTGGCTGCGGGTCGTCGCCACGGTCACGCCCTTCCCCTCCATCATGATGTACCCCGTCGACGTCTTGTCCGGGCTCGGCGGTGCCGGGCGCGCCGCCGGGCTGGTCCTGGCGCAGCTCGCGTGGCTCGCCGGGGTCGCGGCCGTGGGCCAGCTGCTTACCCGGGCGGGCCGCCGGCGGCTGGAGGTGCAGGGTGGCTAGCACGAGGGCACCCGGCGCGCGGGCGGCGCCGCCCGGCGGGAGGCGGGACCGGCTGCGGCCCTACCGCGTCGTCCTGGCCTCGCGCGCCCGCTCGCAGCGCGCCTACCGGACCAGCTTCGCCCTCGACCTGGGCAGCTCCATGCTGGTCGGCCTGGTCGAGCTGGCCGAGGTCTGGGTGCTGTTCACCAACGTCACCGCCCTGGGCGGCCTGCGCTTCAACCAGGTCCTGCTCGTCTTCGGCCTGGCCGACCTGGCCTTCTCCCTGGCCGACCTGTCCTTCGGCCACCTCGACAGCCTGCCGGACTTCCTGCGGGCCGGCACGCTGGACGCCTTCTACCTGCGCCCGCAGCCCATCCTGTTGCAGCTGATCACCAGCGACATCTCGCTGCGCCGGCTGGCCCGGGCGGCGGTCGGGGCCGCCGCGCTGGGCATCGGCCTGGCCACCGCCGGCGTGCCCTGGGGCCCGCGGGCCGTGGTGCTGCTGGCGCTCGGCCTTGTCAGCGGGTACGCCACCTTCGCGGCGCTGTTCGTGTGGGCGGCCGGGCTGCAGTTCTTCCTCCTTGACGGCGCCGAGATGACGAACGCCTTCGTCTACGGCGGCCGCTACGCCGCCACCCAGCCTGCCGCGGTCTGGTCGCGGCCCCTCAAGCTCGTGTTCGGGTTCTTCTTCCCCATGGCCTTCACCGCCTACCTGCCGGCGGTAGCGATGCTCGGCCTGCCCGGCCCCGGCTGGCTGCCGGCCTGGCTCGGCTGGTGCGCCCCCGCCGCCGCGGCGTGGTCGTGGCTGATGGCGCTGCTGTGCTGGCGCTGGGGACGTGCGTCACTACCAGGGAGGCGGCGGATGAGCAGCGCCAGCTCAGCAATGCCGGAGACGGGGCGATCATCGAGACCGACGGCCTCACGCGCGAGTTCCGGGTGCGCGACGGGAAGCGCAGGCGGCTGCTCACCGCGGTCGACGGCCTCACCGTCCGGATCGAGCCCGGCGAGGCGGTGGGCTACATCGGCGCGAACGGTGCCGGGAAGTCGACCACCATCAAGATGCTCACCGGCATCCTGGTGCCCACCGCGGCACGCGTGCTCACCTGCGGGCTGCGCCCGGTGCCGGACCGGCGGCGGCTGGCCCGGCAGGTCGGGGTGGTGTTCGGCCAGCGTTCGCAGCTGTGGTGGGACCTGCCGGTGCGCGAGTCGTTCCGCATCCTGGCCGCGATCCACGCGCCTCGCCACGGCGCGGGAGAGCGACCGCACCGCCGAGCTCGTCGAGCAGCTCGAGCTCGGCGGCTTCCTGTCCGTCCCGGTGCGCCAGCTGTCCCTGGGCCAGCGGATGCGCGCCGAGGTCGCCGCCGCGCTGCTGCACTCACCGCGGCTGGTGATCCTGGACGAGCCGACCATCGGGCTCGACGTGCTGTCCAAGCAGCGGCTGCGGGAGTTCCTCGTCAGCGAGCGCCGCCAGCACGGCACCACCCTGCTGCTCACCACGCACGACATGGGTGACGTGGAGCGGCTGTGCGACCGGGTCCTGGTGATCGACCACGGCCGGCTCGCCTACGACGGCGACCTGCCCGGGCTGTCGCGGACCGTCGGCGCCGAGCGGGTGCTCGTGGTCGACCTGGCCGAGCCCATGCCGGACCTGACCTGCCCCCGGCCCCCGGCCTAGACGGCGTCCGGCACCTTTCCTCGCGAGGCGGGCGGGCTGCGGCAGCGGCTCGCGTTCGACGCCGAGCACGACCACGGCGGCGAAGGTGCTCGCGGCCGTCTCCGATAAGGCCGAAGTGCTCGACCTCACCGTGGAGGAGCCCGACATCGAAGACGTCGTCCGGCGGATCTACGCCGCGAGCCGCTGACCCCGCCGCCGAGAGCGTCGGGTCAGGAGGCGCCGGGGACGGTGACGCCCTGAAGCTGGACGCCGGAGGCGCTGACGGTGGGGTCGAGCTCGGCCCGCACGTCCACGCCGGACGGCGGGATCGTGTCCATGACGAATGGGACGGTGCTCGGGCTGGCCGCGCAGATGGCGGGGGGCGAGGCCGCACTGGCTTCGGCGGCCGAGCAGACGCCGAACGTGAAGCTCCCCGGCGTGGCGGTGAACGTGCGGGCGTCATCGGTCCCGAAGCCGTCCTGGCCGGTCAGCGCGATGGTGAACGTCCAGCCCGGGCCGGGCGTGCCGAGCGTCGCCGTCGGCACGGTGATCGAGACCACGCCGGGCGTGTCACCGGCCGGCCGGGCTGAGCTGGGCCACCGAGACCTGCGGCGTGCCGAGCGATGAGGAGGCGCCCAGGCCGGAGGACGAGGTCGCCGGCGTCACCCAGTCGTCGGTGCCGAACCCGTCGACCTCGATCAGCTGGTTCCACGCGCTGCCGGGCGCGAGCGCGTAGTTGAACGCGCCCGCCGCCGCGGTCGACTGGGCCTCGCCGGCGGGGACACCGCCCGCGGGCGCGTGGATGTACACGTCGATCAGCTGGGCGCCGAGCAGCGACCCGAACGTCGGCTGCAGGTTGGCGATGCCGACCTGGAACGTGACCGTGGACCCGGAGTCGGTCACCGTGAGGCCGCTGAGCCGGAACGAGCCGGGGCGAACACCGGCGAGCCGTCGGAGTTCGCCGCGGTCGGGTAGGCGTAGCTGCCGGGGCCGTTGCCGCCGCCCGGCGCCGCCGCGACGCTCAGCACGACGGTGCCCGGGACGAACAGGTCGGTGACGGTGAGGATCGCCTCGCCGGTCGCGCCGGCCGCGGTGGTGGTCGCGACCTCGATCGAGTTCGTCCCCGGCTGGAGGCTGACGGTAGCGGTGAAGTCGCCGCCGGAGCCGGCCGTGACGGTGGTGATCGTCGTGGCGGGCGCGCTGGCGCCCGGCGCCGTGCCGGTGACCGCGATGTCGACGGTGGCGCCGGCGGCCGTGGTGCCGGTGACCGGCACGGTCGCGGCGTCCACGGTCGCTCCCGGCCGGGTGGTGTTCGCCGGGACGTTGCCGCCGCTGACCGCGACCGGCGCGGTGACCTTCAGCGGCGCCTGGGCCGGCGGCGTGCTCCGTCCCCCGGCGGAGGTGTACCGGCGGGCGACGACGGACGGCTGCTCGACGAGCGACCCGGCGGCCGTGTCCGCGATCAGCCGGAGCAGCTGGGCCTGCGCCCAGGTCAGCGGCGCGGCGGAGCCGTCGGCCTGGCCGTTGGTGAACCCGATCGAGGCGGTGGACGGATCCGAGCCGTACGGCGAGGCGGGCACGTCCGGGTAGTTCCAGACCTGCTCGGGGACCAGGCCGACGCCGGAGGCCGAGTTCAGCATGAAGTCCAGGTCGCTGGTGGCGTCCGCCCTGCCGGCACTGCCGCCCGCGAGGACCTGGTACTCGCCGTTCTCCCCCGACAGCACCGGCCACGGGTGCCCGGTGCCCTCGTCGCTGGTGGCCCACGGCTGCCCGTCGGCCGAGCAGTCGCCGAAGACGGACTTCTCGCAGTCGCCGTAGCCATCGCCGTTGTAGCGCAGGACGCCGGTGCCGGACGCGGTCGGAGCATCGATCGTGGACGCCGCGACGGCGAGTGAGTTGGTGACCAGCGGGCCGCCGGCCGGGAGCTCGCCGAGCCGGGTCAGCTCCAGGAAGCCCTGGTCGATGACCGAGCGCTGGTCGTAGCTGGTCGGGTCGCCGTTGCCGAGCGTGTAGTCGAAGGCCGAGTTGGGGTCGCCGTTCTTGCTGAGCCGGATGAAGTACGGCTGCGACGACAGCGGCCCGTCGCTGGTGACGGTGGTCGCCAGGATGAGGTTGCGGAAGTCGTCCGCGGTGGCCAGGAACAGCCGCTGCGAGGCCGTGTCGCCGTGCGCCTTCGCGATGGCCGCGGCGGCGACCAGGCCCGCCACCTCGTCGGCCATCGTGGACGGCGAGAAGCCGGACTGCTCCTCCCACCGCTCGACGCCGTCGGCCGGGCCGTTGGCGACCAGGAAGTCAGCGGCGGGCTTGATGTGGCCGGTGTACAGGGCGTCGTCCGAGGCCAGGCCCGCCTGCCAGGCGGCCAGGATCGGGTCCGCCGTCTCGTCCAGCTGCAGACCGCCGGTGTCCGGTGCCGCCTTGCCGTTCAGCAGCCCGTTGCGGGGGAACGACCCGTTGGGCAGCTGCAGGTCATCGAACCAGTACCGGACCATCTGCCGCGCGGTGGCCAGGTCGCCGTCGGTGAGGAACCCGGTGAACGTCTCGTAGGCGTCGCGCGGGAAGACCTCGCGGTAGGAGCCGAAGTACGGGGCCAGCCCGCCGCTGGGCTGCCCGGCCGGGACCGCCTGGCCCCAGGGGCTGGCCAGCGAGGCGGCGCTCGCGCCGGCGAAGGTCTTGTCCATGCTGGCCTTGATCACGTTCGCGCTGAGGTAGTACGCGCTACGGTCCGCCACGGTGAGCCTGCCGCCGAACGACGCTGGCGGGCGCAGGCTCGCGTCGTAGGCCCGCCAGCCGGCCTGGTACGCGCCGTAGGTCGCGCCCCAGGGGCGGGCCGAGGCGTCCAGGGCGGATGCCAGCGCCGAGTGCTCCGAGGCGCCAAAGCCGAGCGCGACCGTGTCGCTGTCGCCGCGCAGCTCGACGGCCTGCGTGACGTTGCCGTCGCTGGCGTCCGGCGCCCCGCCCCGCCCGACCGCGGTGGTCAGCGCCCCGGAGCCGTCCAGCTCGTTGAGGCCGTCGCTCGCGGTGCCCGCGAATCCCGTCTCCACCTGCGCGAACGGCCGCGAGGCGGCGAGCGCCGCGTAGATCGGCGTCGCGTACGAGCGGTTGACCGCCTCGGTGAAGGAGTCCGTCGAGTAGGACAGCGGAACGGGACCGCGCGGCGTGGCCACGACCGTGGCGGACTCGCCGCCCGCGTTCGCGGCGCCACCGCCGGCGTGCCCGTTCAGGAGGGGGTTGAAGTCCAGGTACAGGTGCATCCCGGAGGGCGCGCCGGGCAGCGGGACGAGCGTGTAGCGCGCCACCACGGACTCGGTGCCCGGGTCGGTGATCACGTCGGTGACCACGTTGAAGTGGTGGGCCGCGTCGTGCGCGGTGACCTGGCAGGCCATCCCGGTGCCGTCGAGCGCCGTGACGGCGTAGGTCATGTCCCGTGGCTGCAGGTCGGCGAAGCCGGGGCCGGTGACCACCGGGGCGAGGCTCTTGACGTCGGTGTTGTCGATCGTCGGCGCGTAGACGTCGGACAGCACCCCGTCGGCCACCGTGTACCAGGCCTTCGAGGCGGTACAGGCCGGCCCGGCGCCGGCTGGCCCGGCGCCGGCGCCGGCCGGCCGCGCTGCCGGCGCAGTCCTTGCGCCCCTCGTCGTAGGAGGAGGCGGCACCGGGCGCGCCGGCCGCCTCAGCCGCGGGCGAGCCGATCGTGAGGCTGAAGACGTGCATGGACGGGACGTTCCTGGCGACGGTCCCGCCGACCGCCGGCAGGGTCACCGAGGCAACCCGCTTCCCGGCGGCCAGCGCGATCGCCGCGTAGAACAGGCGGACCGGGACCGTGCCGCCGCTGTTCCAGCCGCCGGTCGTCGCGAGCGTGTCGCTGCCCGCCGGCGGGCTGGCGTCGATCCAGTCGCCGAGCGACACCGCCTGGCCGCTGGCGGACCCGTCGCTGTAGTTCACGGTGAACGTGCCGCTGGTGTCGCCGTAGGCGGACGCGCCGACGACGCCCAGGGTCGTGCCGGCGCCCGTGACCGCCACGGTCTGCCCGTCGGCCACCACGTTGTCCGGGGCACCGGGCGCCACGTCGGGCCACTGGATCGTCAGGCCGTCGTGCAGCAGCGTCCCGCCCGGCGACAGCGCGTCCGCGGCGAGCGAGGCGGCGGAGAACGAGTCCCCGATCCCGTCGAGGTTCCCCGCGGGCGCGGTCGCGGCGTCGGTGATGCCGACGTTATCGAACGCCTGGCGCAAGGGCGGCGGCGCGGTGCCGCCGGCGAGCCCGGTGCCGCCGGCCAGTGCGGTGGGCGCGGCCGCGAGCCCGCCCAGCGGTAGCGCGATGACCGCCAGCGCGGCGAGAACCGCGCGCCCGCGCGCCGGGCCTGTTCTCCGTGGCCTCATGTAACGAGATGCTGGCAAGCCTGAAACGCGCGCTCAATACCGCGTCCGGGATATTAACGGAAGTTTCCGGCGCGCGGTTTAACGCTCGAACCATCAGCCTCACCCTTCACTGAGGCCCTTTCGCCGGCTCGCTTTCCTTAGCCGTCAGCGGCGCTCGGCCGCCCCGTTGAGGAACGACTCCATCGGGAGGGTCGCGGCGCCGAGAGCGACCGCCCACGGTCCCAGTTCGCCGAGCTCTATCGAGGTCGCGCTGAACGGGTGGTGCAGGGAGTGCTGCCGGGCCGCCTCCCGGATCGCGGGCAGCAGCGACTCGCTCAGCATCAGGCCGGCCCAGCCCCCGACGATGACCCGCTCGGGGTTGAACAGGTTGATCAGGCTGCCGATCCCCGCGCCCAGGTACTGCGAGGTCTCCTCCAAGATCGTCGCCGCGAACGGCGACGTGCCGGCCGCGTCGATCAGTTCCGCGAGCGCCGCCTCCTGGTCGGCGGCGGCCATGGGGCGGCCGTAGCGCTCCAGGATCGCCTCCGCGCCCGCGTAGGCCTCCAGGCAGCCCGCCGATCCGCACCGGCAGGTGCGCCCGCCGGTCATGATGGTGATGTGCCCGAACTCGGCGGCGCTCGAGGTCGCGCCCCGGTAGGTGGAGCCGCCGGAGATCAGCGACGCGCCCACGCCGGAGCCGATCAGGATGACGACGGCGCTGCGGGCCCCCCGCCCGGCCCCGAACCACAGCTCGGCCTGCCCCATCGTCTTCGCCCCGTTGTCGAAGTGCAGCGGCCAGCTGGGATCGGGCAGGCGGCGCGCGCGCAGGAGCCGGCCCAGCGGCACCGCGTCCCAGCCGTAGGTCTGGCCGTGCACGAGCACTTCCGGGCCCTGCTCGATGATCCCGGGCACGCCGATGCCGACGCCGAGGACCGCCGCCGGGTCGACCCCGCTGACGGCGAGGACCGCGTCGAACCCGGACAGGATCTGCTCGACGACGACGTCCACCTCGTGCTCATAGGGGTCGAGCGGGTACTCCGCCCTCGCCCGCTCGGCCATCGTCAGGTCGAAGAGCTCAACGCGGGTCCGGGTCTCGCCGACGTCCACCCCGATGACGTAGCCGTACTCGAAGTTCATCCCCAGCAGCACCCGCGGCCGCCCGCCATCGGATTCGGCCAGGCCGGTCTCGATGACGACGCCCTCATCGAGAAGGTGACGGATCACGCTGGTCACGGAGGCGGCACTGAGGCCGGTGGCCGCGCTCAGGTCCTGTCGGCTGGCCCACTGGCTCAGGTACAGCGCCCACAGTACGGCCGCCCGGTTGTCGCGCCGCAGGTCACGAACCGTGCCGCGCTTGCGGTCCTGCATCTCGCTCCCAAAAGTTCACAAAATTCCGCAACCATAACCACAGGGCAATCGCGCGTGGCTAGAGAGGTTTTACCCCCTTGACCGCCGGTTTCACCCGGGTTACGTTGCGCCTTGAAATAAGTCGCGCCCTAAGTACGGCGCGCTTCGGGGGTCATTGGTGATGAAGGCAGCACAGAGAGGTTTGCTCATGCGTCGATTGATCAGGCCGCTGGCCGTCGTGGTGGCCCTGGCCGCCGCCACGCTGGCCGGGACGGGCCTCAGGGCCAGCGCGCAGCCGGCCGATCCCTCCCCGCCACCGGCGGCGAGCATCTGCCCGGACGCCAGCTCCGCGACGTTCGGCCCGAACGTCTGCGTCTTTAACCCCGGCATGTCCCAGGCGCAGGTCCAGGCGGACCTGGACGCGATCGCGACCCAGCAGGTCCCCGTGGACAGCCAGTTCGACAGCCAGCGGTACGCCATCTTCTTCGCGCCGGGCACCTACGGCTCGAAGGCCGATCCGCTGGTGTTCCAGGTCGGCTACTACACCGAGGTCGCCGGCCTCGGGGCGATGCCGCAGGACACGGTCATCAACGGCGCCGTCGAGGTGTTCAACAACCTCTGCACGGCGGGCACCAGCAACTGCAACGCCGACGACAACTTCTGGCGGTCGCTGTCCAACGTGACGCTGAACGTGGACCTCCCGTCCAGCCCGCCGGCCTACGCGCCGCCCGCGCTTGACGCCTTCGGCGCCGGCTGCGCCAACAGCGCGGAGTTCTGGGCCGCCTCCCAGGCCGCCCCGCTGCGAAGGGACATCATCAACGGCAGCGTCGTCTTCCAGGACTACTGCGCGAACAACAACTACGCCAGCGGCGGTTTCCTGGCCGACAGCCAGGTCAGCGGCAACCTGGACTTCTACGGCAACCAGCAGTACATGGTCCGCAACGACGCCATCGGCGGCACGAACGGCTGCCCCAACGGCCTGTGGAACATGGTCTACTCCGGCGTGACCGGCGCCCCGGCGCCGGTCTTCACCGGGCAGTGCCAGCAGAACACCGTGCTGGCCGCCAGCCCGGCCTCTGAGGAAGCGCCGTTCCTGTACACCGACGCGAACGGCCACGACAATGTCTTCGTCCCCGCACTCCAGCACGGCACGACCGGAACGTCCTGGTCGAGCGGCAAGGAAGCGGGCTCGAGCCTTCCGCTGAGCAAGTTCTTCATCGCCACTCCTAGCACCCCCGTCCTGGAGATCAACCTCGCGCTGGCCCTAGGGAAGAACCTCGTCCTCACGCCCGGCGTCTACAACCTGAACCAGCCGATCATCGTCAGCCGCCCGGACACGGTCGTCCTCGGCCAGGGCTTCGCCACGCTGGTGCCGCAAAAGGGCAACGCCGCGCTGCTGGTCCTGCCGAACGTCGGCGTGAAGGTCTCCGGCCTCATCGTCGACGCCGGGCCGGTGAAATCGCCGGTCCTGGTCTCGGTCGGGACGCCACTGCCCGCGGCCGCGGCGGCCAGCGACCCCGACACCATCCAGGACGTGTTCTTCCGCATCGGCGGCGCGGAGACCACGGCCACCGCGGCGACGGTGAGCCTGCTGGACAACGCGCCGAGCTCCATCATCGATGACCTGTGGGCCTGGCGCGCGGACCACGGCAACGACGTCGGCTGGACGGCGAACGTCGGTGACACGGGCCTTGTCGTCACCGGCAGCAACGTCACCGCCTACGGCCTCGCGGTCGAGCATTACCAGAAGTCCGAGGTCGTCTGGACCGGCCAGGGCGGCACGAATGTTTTCTTCCAGAACGAGCTCCCCTACGACCCTCCGAGCCAGGCCGCCTGGAACCAGTCGGCCACCCAGCTCGGCTACCCGGCCTTCCAGGTCGGCAACAACGTGAAGACCTTCAACGGCTACGCGATGGGTAGCTACGTGGTCTTCATCAACACGCCCGCGACGCTCCACGTCTCCCAGGCGTTCGAGTCGCCCGACACCCCGGGCGTCCAGTTCCACAACGTCTTCGGCGTGTGGATCGTCGGCTCGGGCGGCATCGACTCCGTCGTCAACGGAGTCGGCGGCCCCGTCACCTCCACCAGCCCGGGAACCGTGGAGCCCGTGGACGTGACCAGCTACCCCTGATCGCGGCACGGGCTCACGCAGTGCCCGCCGTCCCTCACGGACGGCGGGCACTGCCGTTGAGCGCGGGCGCAATCGTTACAGGAACGTCACGCGGGTCGCTTCCCGCTTGCCCTGGGCGAAGCCGGCCCGGGCGGCGGGGATGCGGGTCGCCGGGTCCATCTGGCTGGCCCCCATCGCGGCCAGGGAACCGGCGTCCGGGGTGATCACCTCGACGCGGCTGCCCTGCTCACGCAGGGCCTCGACCTGGCTTGCCAGGTCTGTGCCCGGAAATCTGCGCAGGCCCTCGAACTGGCCCGCCGGGCCCTCGCCCCGTTCCGGTGGTGTCCGGTTCCGTCCGCCGAACGGCGAGAGCACCACGACGTTGGCGTAGCCCGCGGCAAGGTCGGCGTTCTCGCCGGAGCGCACGCCGCCGTTGATGTAGCGAGTGCCGTTGATGCCGTGCGTGGGGGTCAGGCCGGGTAGCGCGGTGCTCGCGGTGACCGCGTCCACCAGGTCGACGCCGCAATCGCGGTCGAACGCCGCCAGCTCGCCGGTGTGCGCGTCGACGGCCACCACGATCATCGGCCGGTCCGGCCATTGCGCGCGCGGCAACCGGGCGGCGACCGTTGCCCGCCGCTGTCCCGCCCCGGGCCCGAGTATGGAGTCGCTCTCCAGCCCGAACGCGCCCATCGCGCGTCGCAGGTCGGCTGCCGAGGTGGCGGCGGCGCCGATGGCCCTCATCCGCTCGACCACCGTGGCCATCGGCAAGGACGGCGGCTGTTCCCGGTTCTGTCCGGCCGGCCGAGCCGGCGGGGACAGTATCGAGGCCAGCAGTTCGGCCGCTGGTATACCGCTGCGCACCTGCGCTGCCGTGGTGGCCCCGGACGAGGTGCCGACCACCAGGTCGGCGGTCTCTGTCAGATCGAGGCCGGCCTCGGCCAGGCCGGCGACGACGCCGATCTGCCACGCTTGCCCGGCGGCCCCGCCACCACCGAGAACCAGGGCAACGTCGTGGGCCATGGTTTTATCCCCGGTCGACGGGAGCGATTCGTGAAATTGCGACATGTCTTGGTCCCTTTCTGGGCATCCGCGATGCGGGCGCCCAGGGACCGATGACGACGAAGCTCTTACAGACTCCGGCGTGACGGGGTGAGCACCCGACTGTGAACGAGAATCGGGCTCACCTCCTTCGGCCGCGCGCTGCGACAGCGCTCCTGAACGTGCCCAGCCTAGCGTAGGGTGCCGGTGAGCGGGCCGCGCCGCGCGCGGGCCTGCCGCAGGAGCGGCGAGCTGATCATGTAGTCGGCGCTCGTCCGGTTGCAGGCGATCGGGATGTTCCACACCACCGCGATCCGCACCAGGGCCTTCACGTCGGAGTCGTGCGGCTGCGGGCTCATCGGGTCCCAGAAGAAGACGAGCATGTCGAGGTCGCCCGAGGCGATCAGCGCGCCGATCTGCTGGTCACCCCCGAGCGGTCCGCTCTGGAAGCAGGTCACGGGCAGGTCAAGGCGGTCGCCGAGCAGGCGGCCAGTGGTGCCGGTCGCGTACAGGACGTGGTCGGCGAGGATGTCACGGTTGTACTCGGCCCACTCGAGGAGGTCACCTTTCCTGTCGTCGTGCGCGACGAGGGCGATGTGCTTCGGTACGGGTGCGGTCATGGCCCCATTGTGCGCGGCGAATGTTGCCTGGCCGGCACGGAGGCGTTATCGGCCCGTGTACTTGGCGTGGACAGCGTTTACCGCGGGGAACGTGGCACAGTGGTGCTTGTGCGCGATGATTCCCGTCCGGAACAGGAAGTGGCCGCCGCGGCGCTGCGCCGCGCCGCGGCCCTCGCGGCCGGGGATGAGGCCGCGCTGCGGCTGCTCATGCACCCCGGGCTGCGGTGGACCACCTTCCGCGGCGAGGTGCTCGGCTACGAGGACTACATCGCGGGCAACGTCCGGGGGAACCTGCGGTGGCGGGCGCAGCGCCTGGAGGACGTCACGGTCGTCGCGGCGGGCGACACGGCGGTCTTGACCGCGGCCGTGACCGACGAGGTGTCCGTCGCGGGCCGCGAGCGGGAGTTCCGCCTGCGGCTGACCCAGACGTGGGTCCGCACGCCGGACGGCTGGCGGTGCCTCGCGGGCCACGCCAGCCTGCCAGCCGGGTAACCGCGGCGGCGAGATCACGACCAGCCGGGTGACCGGCGGGCGCGGGCCGACCAGCGGCCGTCCTCGTCGCGCCGGACGTCGATCGGGTAGTCGAACGCGGCCGAGAAGTGCGGCGCGGTCACCACGTCCGCCACCGGGCCGGCGGCGACCACCCGGCCCGCCGCCAGCAGCAGCGCGTGCGTGGTAGTGGCGGGAAGCTCCTCCAGGTGGTGGGTCACCAGGACGGACGCGGTACCCGGGTGGGACTCATCGAGCAGGTCGAGGGTCTCCAGCAGCGCCCGCGCCCGGGACGCGTCGCGGGCGTTCAGCGGAAGGCCAGGCTGCCCAGCACGGTGACCAGCGCGTCAACCCCGGAGCGGCAGTCCTCGTCGGTCGCGCCCTCGTCGGGGGCGTGCGAGACGCCGGTCGGGTTGCGGACGAAGAGCATGGCCGTCGGGCATCAGGGCCGCCAGCACTCCCGCGTCGTGGCCCGCCCCGGTCGCCAGCAGCGGCGCGCCCGGCAGCAGCGCGGCGATCCGGTCCCGCAGTCCCGCGTCGAATTCCACCAGCGGCGACAGCGACTCCCGGGTTACCTCGACGGTGCATCCCTCGGCGGCCGCGGCGTCCCGCGCGGCCTCGGTGATCTCCCGCACCAGCGCGGCCAGCGCCGCGTCGCTGTGCGCGCGGGCATCCAGCCAGGCCGTCGCGGTCGACGCGATGACGTTGGTACCGCCGGGGATGAGCTCGGCGCGCCCGACGGTTGCCCGGGCGGCAGGCCGCTTCTTGCTGTTATCATGCCCGGCCACGGATGCGGCGTCGGCCGCTCGTCCCAGGTCCCTGGCGGCGAGCACCGTCCGCGCCGCCGCCACGACAGGGTCGCGGCGCCGGTCCATCCGGGTCGTTCCCGCGTGGTTGCCGTGCCCGCCGAACTCCAGCTTCCACCGCCCGTGCGCGAGGATCGACGTGCCGACCGCCACCGGGTACCCGAGATCGGCCAGGCCTCGCCCCTGCTCGACGTGCAGTTCCACGAAGCAGGCCGCCTCGGCCGCCCAGCCCACCGGCCCCAGCCCGGCCGGGTCGATCCCCGCGTACCTGGCGGCCTCCGCGAAGGCGATCCCGCTGGAATCGCGCAGCCCTCGCGCCGCCGACGGGTCCGCCTGGCCGGCCGCGAGCCTGGACCCCAGGCACGCCCGCCCGAACCGCGACCCTTCCTCCTCGGCGAACACGACCACGGCCAGTGGCCGCGACGGCACCGCCCCGTCAGCGGCCAGCCGGCCCACCGCCACGAGCGCGCTCGCCACCCCGAGGGGCCCGTCAAGCGCGCCGCCGCCGGGCACCGAGTCCAGGTGGCTGCCGGTGAGCACGGCACCCGGCCCGGGCTGTCCCCACCACGCCCACAGGTTCCCGTTGCCATCCGGAAGCACGGTCAGCCCCAGGTTCCTCGCATGCCCCGCGAACCACTCGCGCAACCACAGCTCATTCTCGTCGAACACGTGCCGCGAGTACCCGCCCCGCCGGGCATCGCGCCCCACCTCGGAGATCTCGCCCAGCAACGCGACGACGTCTAGTTCACCCACCCGGCCAGGCTACCGAGGCACTTCCCGGCGATGGCCGCCGGGAACGGCGGTCCTCGTGCTACCCGGCCAGGCGGCCGGGCGTGCCCCCGTAGCCGCCGGCCTTCCAGACGAGGCGGTGGAAGGCCGCGGGGCTGATCACGTCGCCGTCCTTGACGCTGCCCGCGACGACCCGGGCGACGGGCGCCTGGCGCAGCGCGCCCGGCTGGAAGAAGACCCCGTCGCACAGGTCGCAGTACCACGCGGCGCGCCAGACGGCCATCGCGCCCGGCATCCCCCGCTCGACCATGGTCAGCCGCGCCCGCCGCGCCCCCGCCCAGCCGTACAGGGCCAGCGCGTACGCCACGCAGACGATCCCGGCGATCAGCGCCGGCCGCACCGCCTGGCCGCCGATCAGGTTGCCGATCCAGATAATCGCCATGCCCAGCACGCCGCAGGCGGTCCCGGTCCACGCGATCCTGGTCGCCGCCCGCAGGACCGGCCCCGGGCTCAGCAGTCGCGGGGACATTTCCTCGTACACGACAGATACCCGACGAATACGGGCATTTTCCGGGTGTACCGGGCAGGCCACCGCTAGGGTTTGCCTGGATTCCTCGGTCATTTTCATGCTCCGGGGTATGACTCCACGGTTTGCGCGGCCGCTCGTATGCAGCCGCCCATCCCATGCTAGCTCCAGGACTCGATGCATGGCCGCAGGTCAGAGCTATGATTTACGTCCGTCTACGGAGATTCGGACATTGATTCCAAAACGGACTGTGGCGCATGTTGCAGGGTACGCCAAATGTGACGCGCGAGAAATGGACTTCGTCAGCCCGAATGGCCGCGGAAGGAAATTTTGCGGAGTTTCTCACGCGTCGCGGCGGACCAGCAGCCAGCCGCTCGCGGCGAGCAGGACGGCCACCCACAGGCAGAACACGCCGAACCCCTGCCAGGGCGACAGGAGGTCCCCGGACTGCTGCGCGGTCTGCCCGATCAGCACCCCGGCCTGCGTCGGCAGGTACGCCTGGACGTGCGCGGCGATCGTCCCGGGAATGAGGCCGACGAGGATCGGCACGACGAGGATCATGCCGATCACGGTCGCGATGGCCCCGGCGGTGTGCCGGATGAGGCCGCCAATGGCCAGCGCGAACAGCCCCACCAAGGCGAGGTAGAGGATGCCGCCGATGGTGGCGCGCAGGACGCCCGGCTGGCCGAGCGTGATCGAGATGTCATCGCTGATGATCGACGTGGAGATGAAGAAGACCGAGAAGACCGTGACGGCGCCGACGATGATCATCAGCGCGGCGAACACGACGGCCTTGGCCGCCAGCATCTCCAGCCGCCTGGGCACCGCGAGCAGCGAGGAGCGGATGGCCCCGCTGGTGTACTCGCTGGTGATCACGATGACGCCGAGGACGCCGATGGCGAGCTGGCCAAGCCCGAAGCCCGCGCCGAAGATCACCCCGGTCGGGTCGGACTGGACTTGCGTCAGCTCAGGGTGCGGGCCGGGCTGGCTCCAGTTGTGGTGCAGCACGAACGCGATGAGCGTGCTGAAGCCGATGGCCACCACCATGAACGCGGCGAGGGACCACACGGTCGAGCGCACCGAGCGGATCTTGGTCCACTCGGCGGCGAGCAGCCCCGTCCACGGGGTCGTGGCGTTCCGCCCGGCCGGGACGACCGGGCTGGGTGCCTGCTGCAGCGGTACTCACGCCATGCTCCGTCCGCTGTAGTCGGGTTGACTGGCGCCGCCGGGACCGCCTCTACCGGGCCGGCCGGCCGGCCGCCCGTACTCGACGCTGTCGGCGGTCAGCTCCATGAACGCCTCCTCCAGCGAGGCCAGCCTCGGGGTCAGCTCGTGCAAGACGATGCCGGCCCCCGCCGCCAGCTCGCCGATTCGCGGCGCCTCCAGGCCGGTGACGCCGAGCGCGCCGTCAGGCTCCGGCTTGACCTCGCCGCCGTTGGCGGTGATCAGGTCACTCAGCCGGGCGTCGGGCGTGCGCACCAGGACGGAGCGCTCGGAGCTGCGCTCGATGAACTCCTGCGTGGAGCAGTCAGCGATGAGGCTGCCGCGGCCGATGACGATCAGGTGGTCAGCGGTCTGCGCCATCTCGCTCATCAGGTGGCTGGAGACCAGGATCGTGCGGCCCTCGCTGGCCAGGTGGCGCATGAAGTTGCGGACCCAGCGGATGCCCTCCGGGTCCAGCCCGTTGACCGGCTCGTCCAGCATGAGCACCCGCGGGTCGCCGAGCATGGCCGCCGCGATGCCCAGCCGCTGCGTCATGCCGAGGGAGAACCCTCCGGCGCGCTTGCGGGCCACGGCGGTGAGCCCGACCATCTCCAGGACCTCGTCGCACCGCCGGGCGGGCAGGCCCTGGGTCTGCGCGAGGTAGAGCAGGTGGTTGCGGGCACTGCGGCCGGGGTGCAGCGCCCGGGCCTCCAGCAGCGCGCCGACGACGGTCAGGGGCCGCCGCAGCTGCGCGTAGGTCAGCCCGCCAATGGTCGCGGATCCGCTGGTGGGCCGGTCCAGCCCCACGATAAGGCGCATCGTGGTCGACTTGCCGGCGCCGTTCGGCCCGAGGAAGCCAGTGACGTGCCCCGGCTCCACGGTAAAGGAAAGCCCATTGACGGCGATCTTGTCGCCGAATTTCTTCGACAGGTCACGGACTTCGACGAGTCCCGCTGCTTCCGTCACGCGGTAAGCATATGACTCGCCGCTCCGTTGCGACATTAACCGGCGATACCGGCACCGCCGCGGGGCGTGACGGGATCGACCGCAATCACTTTCCGCCCGGCGCTTTGTGCCTTGGCGGTCAGGGCTCGTACTGGGCAGCCTGGAGGGTGTACAGCTCGGCGTACTGGCCGCCGAGGGCCATCAGCTCCGCGTGGCTGCCCGATTCGATGACCCGGCCCTTGGCCAGGACGTAGATCCGGTCGGCCTGCCGGACGCTGGCCAGCCGGTGGGTGATGATCAGCACCGAGCGGGTCGCGGCGTGCACCCGGAGCGTGGAAAAGAGCGCGTACTCGGCCCGTGCGTCCAGCGCGGCGGTCGGCTCGTCCATGATCAGCAGCGGCGCGGTCCGGTAGAACGCGCGCGCGGCGGCGATCCGCTGCCATTGCCCGCCGGACAGCTCGGCGCCCTCCTTGAACTCGCGCGCCAGCACCGTGTCGTAGCCGCGGGCCAGCCCGTCGATGACCACGCGGGCCTCCGAGGCCCCGACGGCGACCTCCAGGAGGGCCTCGTCAAGGGGACGCCCCATCGTGATGTTGTGCCGGACCGACAGCGGCCAGTTCGCGTGGTCCTGGGCGATGACGGCGACCTGCTCGCGCAGCGTCCTCGGCCGGCACGTCGAAGATCGAGGTGCCGTCCCAGGTGACGCGTGCCCGACGACGGCCGGTACAGCCCGGCCAGGACCTTGGCGAGCGTCGTCTTGCCTGACCCGTTCTCCCCCACGAGCGCGATCACCTCGCCGCGGCCGATCTCGACGCTCACGTCGTCCAGCGACAGGGCGTCCGCTGCCGGGGTAGGAGAACGACACGCCGCAGGCGCGGATCTTCTCGAACCCGGCCGGCACCGGGGCGGTTCCCGGCGGCGGCACCCGGTCGCGCGCGTCGGCGCAGAAGGCCAGGTAGTCGGAAAAGTACAGGCCGTCCTCATAGCACTGGTTGACCGAGTACAGGAGCTGCTGCAGCGAGGATCCCGCCGACCGGATCGCCAGCACGGCGGTGCCCGCGACCGACAGCGGCAGCCAGCCGAGGACGAGCATCCCGCCCAGCCCCGCGTACACGCCGACGGTGGCGACCCCGCCCAGGGCCGAGGCGACCAGCCTGGTCGTCGCCTGGCGGTGCGCCGCGGTCATCTCGGCGTCCCGCGCGTAGGCGGCCAGCCGCGCGACCCGGTCCAGCAGGAACGATCGCATCGTGAACGAGCGGAGCTCGGCGGCGGTCCTCCGCTCGGCCATCAGGTCGGTGAGGATCCACTTGCGCCGGCGGCTGTCGATCAGCGCGAACCGGGTCACGTACCGGATCCGGGCCGCCCGCACCGCGGCCCACGCCCCCGGCAGCTGCGCGGCCAGCAGCAAGATGAGCAGCACGGGCTGCAGCACGCCCACCACGACCGCCGCCGAGGCCAGGCCGGTCAGGCCGGTGAGGCAGTTGATGACGTCGTTCACCACCTGCGTCGCCGAGTAGATCCCCCGGTCGCGCGCCCGCTGCATCCGGTCGTGGAAGTCGGGGTCGTCGTAGGCGGTCAGGTCCACGCTCGTCGTCAGCCCGAAGAGGTCCATCTCGACGACCCGCTCGACCTGCGGCTCCAGCCGGCCCTGCGCGAGGCCCGCGGCGTTCTGCAGGGCCGACCGTATCGCCGACGAGACGGCGACGAGTGACCAGCGACGGCAGCGCGGCGCGCACCCTGCCCGGGGTCGGGCCGCCCGCGAACAGCGCCTCCAGCACCCCGGTCGTGGCGAACAGCGCGTACCCGGCGAACACCCCGGAGGCCAGGTTCAGCGCGATGGTCGCCACGACGTCCCGGCGGCTGGCCGCCCAGCCGAGCCGGACCGCCTGGACGACGAGGCCAGGGAACCGCCGGGCGACGTCACGGAACCCGACGGACGCCATCCGCGAGTCGTAGGCCCGCCAGTAGCTCGCCGTCAGCTCCTGGGTGACCTCGTCCTGCGTGACCCCGTCCTGGCGGTGCTCCCCTGCGCCGTCCGCCTGGCCGTTCCCCGCCGCCGGAGAGCCTGCCCCGAAGAGCCGCCACGCGCGCACGTGGCCAGTATCGGAGTTTCAGTCCCCTTTTGCCAGTCAATAAGCGGGCAGAAGGCGTCAGGATGAGTACCGGGTCAGGATGAGTACTTGTTCAGGAACGCGACGACCTCGGGGCCTGCGACCTGTGCGCCGTAGCCCGAGGCGAGCACGAGGCAGGCGACCGCGACGTCCTTCGTGGGGTCGAAGGCGATGAGCCAGCTGTTCGGCTGCTCCTGGTGCTGGATGTCGGCGGTGCCCGTCTTGGCGTAGACCGTGGACCCCAGTCCGATCCCGGCCGCCGTGCCGTTGGCCACCACGGCCCGCATCAGCTGCTTCAAGTCAGCGTCCGTGGTCCCCGGCAGCGGCGTGGCGGTCACCTGCTTGGTCCCGAGTATCAGGATCGGCTGCTTGAAGGCACCGGTGTCCACGGTCGCCGCGACCGAGGCCATCGCCAGCGGCGTGGCCGTCAGGCTTCCCTGGCCGAACGCCTCCTGGGCGAGCTCGGCCCCGCTCGCGTCGGCTGGCGCGTTGAAGTACCTGGCCGAGACGCTGGGGATGCCGATGGCCCAGTCCTGGTCCAGGCCGTAGTACGCCTTGGCGGTGGCCGCCAGGGAGTTCGCGCCGGTCAGGTGGGGCCACTGCTGGGTGAACGCGTTATTGCAGGACTGCGCGAAGTCGTCCACGAACGGCGTGCCCGCGGGCATCGTCTCGTTCTTGTCGTTGTGGTAGGTGATCCCCTGGACCAGGTACGTCGCGGGGCAGGCCACCGGGCTGGATGGGGTGAGCACGCCGGCGTTGAACAGCGCCGTCGACGTGATGACCTTCATCGTCGAGCCGGGCGCGACGTCGGAGGTGAGCGCGAAGTCGTTGAAGCCGGCGTTGTTCGCGATCGCCAGGATGTGGCCGGTCGACGGCTGGAGGACGACCATCGAGCTTTGCGCGTGCATCTTCACGGCCGACTGCGCCGCGCTCTCGGCTTGCGGCATGATCGTGGTGGCCAGGGTGGGGATGTTGTTCGGGTTGACGATGGCCGCCTGGCTGTTCGGCACGGCGACGCCCTTGGCATTGGCGATCTCCACGTCGAGGCCGGCGGTGCCGCCCTGGTTGACCGGGGCGGCCTTGGAAAGCCGGCCCGAGATCGTGTTGCAGCCCGGGGTCGTTGTAGCCGGTGAGCGTCTGGCCGGTCCCGTCGGTGACCTGCTCGACCTTCGGGGGCACGACGATCGCCGCCAGGTGGGTGGCGGAGGTCAGGTTCGGCGCGACGACGCTCGGCTGCCACGTGATGTACCAGGCCGGCGAGCCCGCCTGCTGGTAGGCGACCAGCGTCGAGTGATAGCTCCAGGTGCCGGTGACGGTCTTGCCGTCGTACGGCGCGCTCACGGTGTCAGTGACCCGGAAGGTCACCGACTGGTGGGGCGTGGCCGCGGCGGCGCTGGCACTGGCGCTCGCGCTCGCGCTGAGCGACGAGGCCGCGGCCGGGTGCACCGTGACGGCGGCGTCGCTTTGGAAGGCGGCACTGAACCTGCGCAGGCCCAGGCTCTTGCCGTAGGCGGTCAGGCTGGCCCGCGCGGCGACCGGGTTGTCGGTGTAGCCCGCCGCCTTCGCGATGTCGCCTTCTTGCCAGGCCGTCAGGAACGCCGTGCTGAGCTGCTGCGCGTCCTGGCCGGGCGTGGTCCCGGTAGGCACGAACCCGGTGACTGGCGGGCCCCCGCGATGGCGCAGGACCACGAACCCGACCGCCGCGACGATGACCACGATGACCGTGGCCACCGAGCCGATGAGGATGGCCCTGGGCTTGCGGCCCCCCGCCCGGCCGCCGCCCCGCCGGCCGTCACCATCGCCGTTGCCGCCCGCCTGGGTGGCGCCAGGATCGCCGCCGCGCGCGGACCCGTAAACCCGGCTGGTCGCGTACCCTTCGTAACCCTGCTGTGACCGGTGGTCCGGTCCGCCCGCGTGCCGCTGGTCGGGATAGCCCTGCTGGTCGGAGTAGCCGCGCTGGTCGGGGTAGCCGCGCGTCTCGGGGTAGCCGCGCGTCTCGGGGTAGCCGCGCGTCTCCGGATAGCCGCGCTGGCCCTGGTCCTGTCGCGGATAATCCTGGTGGCCCGGGTAGCCCTCGCCCCGGTACCCCTGCCGCGGCCCGTAGCCCTCGTCGTCGCCGTAGCCCTCGTCGTCGCCGTAGCCCGACTGGTCGCCGTAGCCCTGCCGGCCGCCGCGGCCCTGCTGGCCCCGGGACCACTGGTCAGGCTCCTCCGGTCGCGCATGTTCCCAGGGCGGCCGCTGCTGCCCGGAGGACGGCTGCGGCACGGTTCCGCCAGGGCCCGGCTCGTAGCGCGGGCGGTCATCACCAGGATCGCTCACGTGTAGGACGGTATCTACTGATTGCCATCACGCCAAAATCTGAGCGGAACTCTCAGCGGCCCGTGATGTCACTGTAACGATCCCGGTCCGCCCGGCGCGGGGCGCACGGCCCCGTCCGGCCGGAAATCGATCAGCGGATCCGGGTACCTGAGCTGCCCGCGGCGCGCGCCGGGCAGCTTCCACGGCGCGTGCACCTGGGGCGCCGCGAGGCCCGCCAGTTCGGGGACGTAGCGGCGCACGTACTCGCCGTCGTGATCGAACCGGGCCGCCTGGCGCAGCGGGTTCAGCACCCGGCCGGGACGCGGGTTGTTGCCCGTGCCCGGCGACCCACTGCCAGTTGCCCGCGTTGCAGGCCACGTCGCCGTCGGCCAGCAGCTCGCCGAAGTGCCGGTACCCGTGCGCCAGTCGATGCCCAGCGTCCTGGTGAGGAACGAGGCGGTGATCATCCGCGCCCGGTTGTGCATGAAGCCCTCGGCGGCGAGCTGCCGCATGCCCGGCGTCGACGACCGGGACGCCGGTGCGCCCTGCCCGCCAGGCGTCAAGCGCGTCCGCGTCCCGCGCCCAGTCCCGCGGCCGCCCGGGGGCCGGGCCGGTAGTCCGCCGTGGCGATGTCCGGGAAGCGCGGCCGTGACCTGGTGGAAGAAATCACGCCAGGCCAGCTGCCTGCAGAAGTCCTCGCCGCCCGGGCGCGGCAGCGCGGCCCGCGCCAGCTCCACCGGCGACACGCAGCCGAACCGCAGGTAGGCGCTCAGCCGGGACGTCTCGCCGCGGGCGAGGTCGTCCCGCCCGTCGCCGTATTCCGCCGAGCGGGCCGTCCAGCCAGGCCCGGGCCCGCTCCAGGCCCGCGCGCTCACCGCCGGGCGCGAGGCCCGCCGAGCAGGCCTGGTCCTGGGCGGGCGCGAGGCCCGGCTCGATGCCCGCGGGAACGGAGATGGCCGGCGGCGCCGGGCAGGGCCGCCGCCAGGCGGCGGCACGCCAGGCGCGCCAGTACGGCGTGAAGACCCGGTAGTGACCGCCGCCGGCCGGGTGGAGATCGCCTGGCGGCACGACCGCGTGGCTCGCGCGTGACCTCGAGGGCCATCCGGTGCCTGGCGCACTCTCGCGCGAGCCGCTGCTCGCGCCGGGCCGCGTACCGGGAGACGTCACCGGCGACGAACACGGCGGCCGCCGCCGTCCGGGTGGCCAGCCGGATCGACCTCGGCGACCGGGTCCCCGCTGCGGACCACCAGGTCGCCGCCGCGCTCGCGCAGCTCTTCCCGCAGCGCCGCGACCGACTCGGCCAGGAACCGCGCCCGGTTCGGCGGCACGGGCAGCGCCGGGTCCACGACGAACAGCGGCACCACCTGGCGCGCCCGCGCGCACGCGGCCGCCAGCGCCGGGTTGTCGCGCACCCGCAGGTCACGGGTGAAGACCACGATGGCGGTGTCCATCACGCTCCCTGGGTACAAGTGAGGCCATGAGCGAGGGAAGCGACGCGAGCGCCCGGCCGCGGGTGGGCGTGTCCAGCTGCCTGCTCGGCGAGCCGGTCCGGTTCAACGGCGGTCACAGCCGCTGCCGGTTCCTCACCGACGAGCTCGGCCCGTACGTCGACTGGGTACCGTACTGCCCCGAGATGGAGATCGGCCTGGGCACGCCGCGGGAGACGCTGCGGCTGACCGCCGACGGCCGCCTGGTGAGCCGGGGCGGCGGCGCCGATCACACCGCGGCCATGGCGGCGCTGCCGCTGCCCGCCGGCCTTGACGGGTACGTCTTCAAGGCGAAGTCGCCGAGCTGCGGCATTCACGGCATCGCCCGCTACGGCCCGGGTGGCCAGCCAGCTGATCACCGGGGGCGCGGCGTGTTCGCGCAGCGGGTGATCGCCCGGTTCCCGCTGCTTCCGGCGGAAGACGAGGGGCGGCTCAACGACGCGGTGCTGCGGGAGGAGTTCACCGAACGGGTGTTCGCCTTCGCCCGGCTCCGCGAACTGCTCGGCGCGCCGTGGGCACCCGCGTGACCTGGTCGCCTTCCACGCCCGGCACAAGCTCCAGTTGCTCGCGCACGATCCCGCGCGCTACCGGCGCGCGGGCCGGATCGTCGCCGCGGCCGGGGAGCGCGCCCAGGGAGGCGACCGAGGCCGCCTACCGCGACGTGTTCCAGGCGGCGATGATCGCCCGGGCCAGCCGGGGCAGGAACGCGAACGCGCTGCACCACGCGTTCGGCCTGATCGGCCGGGAGCTCGGCGCCCGGCGGCGCGCTGACCTGCTGTCCCGGATCGAGTCCTACCGGCGCGGCGCGGACCCGCTGAGCGTCCCCATCGCGATCCTCGCCCACTACGCCAGCGACGGCGAGCTGCCCTGGCTCGCCGGGCAGACGTACCTGGCGCCGTTCCCCGCCGCGCTCCGGCTCAGGCACAGCGTGCCGCGCTGACGGCCGCCCGGCTCGCGGCCCAGGACATGCCGCAGCGCGCCCTCCAGGCCCGGGTACCGGAACGGGTGGCCGGCGGCGGCCAGCGCCGCCGGGCGGACCCGCTGGCTGCCCGTCGCGAGCTCGGCGGCCCCTTCGGCGCCGAGCAGCAGCCGCGGGCCCGCCAGGGGAACCGGGATCAGCGCCGGCCTGCGGAGCACCCGGCCAAGGGTGCGCGCGTACTCGGCGGCCGCGCGACGCCCCCGGCGCGACCGCGTTGACCGGCCCGGACAGCGCCGGGTCGGTGACCGCGCGCAGGTAGATGTCGAGCAGGTCGTCGATCTCGATCCAGGGCTGCCACCCGGTGCCATCGCCGAGCGGGCCGCCCAGGCCGGCTTCGAACAGCGGGTACAGCAGGCGCAGCGCCCCGCCGCGCGGGGTCTGCACGATGCCGGTGCGGACCTGGACCGTCCTGATCCCCGCGGCCCGGGCGGGAGCGGCCGCGTCCTCCCAGGCGGCGGCCACCTCGGCGAGGAACCCGTCACCGCGCCCGCTGTTCTCGGTCAGGATCTCGTCGCCGCGATCGGCACCGTAATAGCCGACCGCCGAGGCGGTGACGAAGGCGCGCAGGCCGGCCGGGAAACGCCGGCGGCCAGGGCGGCCAGCGCACGGGTCGGGCCGGCCCGGCTGGACAGGATCCTCCGCTTGCGCTCGGGGGTGAAGCGCCCGCCGATCGGGGCGCCCGCGAGGTGGATCACCGCGTCGGCACCGTCGAGCAGCCCCGGGTCCGGGTCGTCCGGCCGCCACTCGCGCTCTCCGTCATCGCGCGCCGCCCGGCGCACCAGCCGGATCACCCGGTGGCCGCCCGTGGTGAGCAGTGCCGCCAGGGACGAGCCGACCAGCCCGCTCGCGCCGGTGAGCGCCACCGTCAGCGGTCGCGGGCAGGCCTCCCGCGCCCGCGCGTGCGCGGCCAGGTCCGCCGCGAGCTGCCGGTGCCGGTAGGCGAACATCGGCCGCAGCGCCGCGGCGGGGACCGGCGTGGAGACGGCGTCGACGACGAGGGTGCCCCCGCCGGGCGCGGGCGCGAACATGTGGGCATGCCGCCAGCGCAGCGCGGCCCCGAGCGGAGGCAGCAGGACATCGGCGAACTGACGCGGCGGGTCGTAGCCGTCCGGGTCGTGGCCGGCTACCCAGCGCAGTCCGCCGGGCAGAGCGAGCACCGCCTGCCCGTCGCGCAGCGACGGCGCCTCCCTCGCCACCCGGGCCGGCTGCCAGGGCGGCAGGAGGCGCGCGAGGGCGCCCGGGCGGGAATGCCAGGCGAACACCTCCTCCGGCTCGGCGTGCACCACGCTCGTGTACGTCAGTCCCATGTCCCTGCCCCCTCCTGGCCGTTCCTCCCTTCGGATCCTTAATCAGTACCCAATCGAACTGAAACGAACAGGCTGAAACATCACCGGGGATCGTTTACTCGCCCTGCTCCCCGCTCGCGGAGACCGGCTCGGCCGCCCCGGCCGCCGAGCCGGAGTCACCCAGGTAGGCCGCGACGACCCGCGGGTCGGCCCGCACCACCTCGGGCGGGCCGTCGGCGATGACCTCGCCGAACTCCAGGACCACCACGCGGTCGCAGACGGACATGACCAGTCCCATGTCATGCTCGATGAGCAGCATCGACTGGCCCTGGTCGGCCAGCTCCCGCAGGGTCGCGCCGAGCTCGGCGGACTCGGCGGTGTCCAGTCCGGCGGCGGGCTCGTCGAGGCACAGGACGTGCGGCCGCGCCACGATGGCCCGGGCGACGCCGACGAGCTTGCGCTGGCCCGCTGACAGCCCGGAGGGCATCGCCTCGGCGGCCCAGCCCATGCCGACGAGGCGCAGCGTGTCGCCGGCGGCCGACCCGGCGGCCGGGCTCGCGTGCGCCGTGGCGACCGTGAGGTTCTCGGTGACGTCCAGGTCGTCGAACAGCTCGGTGGACTGCCAGGTGCGGGCCAGGCCCCGGCGGGCGCGCTCGTAGGCCGGGAGCCGCGAGATGTCGGCCCCGTCGAGCTCGACCTTGCCGGCGTACGGGACGAATCCCGTCATGGCGTCGACCAGCGTCGTCTTTCCGGCGCCATTCGGGCCGATGAGGCCGACCAGCTCGCCGTCGCGGACCTCCAGCGACACCTCCCGCACCGCCCGCACGCCACCAAAGGAAACCGATAGGTCACTCACCGCCAGCACGACCTTCTCGCCGGTGAAGTCCCGCCGGGCCGCCCGCCGCGGCCGCCCGGCGGCCGGCCTGACGTCCGGGGCGGCGACTCGCGGGCGCTTGTGCAGCCGCCGGTAGATGTCGCCCGCCACGCCAGCGGGGTTCTGCTGCAGGGTAAGGATCAGCACGACGCCGCCGAACAGCAGGAACCAGTTGCCGTTCAGCCCGAACCACTTGTCGAGGGCGTACGGGATCATCGCCTGGGCCGAGATCAGCCCGGCGAACACCGCGCCGGAGATGAGCGTGATGCCGCCCGCGTAGGCGAACGCGATCAGGGACAGCGCGGTGACGGCGTCGAACCGGTCGGCGCTGACGGAGCCGAAGTCGTAGGAGTACAGCACCCCGGCGACGCCCGCGATGGCCGCGGCGATGGTGAAGGCGTACAGCTTGACCGTGCGCGGGTTGATCGCGGCCGCGGCGGCGGCCCGCTCGTTGGACCGGACGGCGAGCATCTGCTGGCCGAGCTTGCCGCGCCGGATGTAGCCGACGGCCACGCAGGCCAGCAGGCAGCAGGCCAGCACCACCCAGCCGAAGACGGGGCTGGGCTGGTTGCCGTCGATGCCGCGGAACGGGGCGTTCGGCCCGAGGTCAAGGCCGAACCACTTCGGGTCCGGCACCGGCGAGCCGACGCCCGCCACCGCCCCAGGTGCTGTTCTGGAAGCCGAAGTTCTCAATGGCGACCGCGCCGGCGAGGGTGACCACGGCGAGGCTGACGCCGCGCACCCGGACGGCGGAGAAGGCCGTGACGACCCCGATGACGACGGCGACCGCGATGCCCGCCAGGGCCGCGACCGGGAAGGTGATCCCGAAGTTGCTCGCCATGTGCGAGACCGTGAACCCGGCGGCGCCGGCCAGGCTGAGCTGGACCACGGAGATCTGCCCGACGTAGCCGGTGATGAGGACCAGCGACAGCGCCATCAGGATGCCGATCAGCGTGTTGATGAGCGCGTTGCGGAAGTCGAACGGGAAGACGACCAGCGCCGCGGCCGCGGCCCCGCCGAAGATCAGCACGGAGCGCCACAGGTGCTGCGGCCTGGGCGCCTCGGGCAGCCGGCGCTCGAGCACCTCGCCGCGGCCCGGGATGCGCGCCTCGCGCCAGAACAGGACGCCGATGATGATCAGGAACGCGAGCAGGTCATCGACGCCGGGCAGCGGCACCCCGCCGGACTGCGGGAACCAGGACTGGTTGGAGGCGTACTCCAGCAGCGAGTCCAGGATGCCGATGCCGAACGCCGCCGCCGTCGCCAGGCCGAAGGAGGTGAAGTTCGCGATCAGCGCGGCCGCCAGGGCGGGGATGATCTGCAGCGGCAGCGTTTCCGGGTCGAGCTGGGTGATCGAGGAGGCGAGGATGCCGAGCGAGCCGGCGATGAACGCGGCGATCATCGCGTTGATGAGGGAGATCGTGGCGGGCGACAGCCCGCCGAGCATCGCGGCCACCTCATTCTCCGCCGACGCCCGGGTGGCCAGGCCGAACCGGGTCCACCGGTAGACCCAGAACAGGACGGCGGCCGTGACGATGATGATCCCGGTCAAGATGAACCGGTCGAGCGTGATCCCGGAGCCGAGCATGCGGATCAGCGGCGTCGGCAAGACGCTCGGCGCCGCCTGCTGGGTGACGCCGAAGGACAGCAGCATGCACGACTGGGCCACGAGCAGCACGCCCAGCGACGCGATCAGCTTGGCCAGCGGCGCGTTGTTGCGCAGCGGCCGGTACACGACGAGCTCGAACAGCGCCCCGACGGCGACCACGAACACGCAGGGCGAGCGGCAGCGCGGCGCCGATCGGCAGCGACGCGATCCGGCCGCTGGTCAGCGCCCAGAAGGCGTACCCGCCGAGCATCGCGATCGCGCCGGTGGACAAGTTGATGACCCCGGAACCACGGTAGGAAACGACGACGCCGAGCGATATGCCGGCGATCAGCGCGCCCGAGCCGAGCCCGAGCAGGATGAACAGCAGGATGTTTTCCACGGAGGGTCATTCCTTGGGAGGTCGTCGGGCCTGAGGAGGTCGCGGGGCGGGACGGTTGCGGGCGGGCGAGCGCCGGCGAGCGCCGGGCGCCGGGCAGCGCCGCGGCCGCGAGGCGATGCCCCGCGGCCGCGGCGCTGCCGGGCGGCGCGGGTCACGACGGCGGCTGGAGCCAGCCGGCCACCTTGATCCACGGCGGGTTGCTGCTCTTGCCCACGTACTCGAAGAACTGGGCCTGGTCGTTGCAGATGCCGGGCGCGGACGGGAACTGGCCGCAGTCAAGCGAGGGCGCGCCAAGCGCCTGCGGGCCCTTGAACGCCTTGCCCGCCGCCAGGATCGCCGACGGGGTCAGGTTCGCGTAGCCGACCTGGTTGAGGATCTTGTCGACGGTCAGCAGCTGACCGAAGTCGACGATCTCCCACGGGTCGGGCGCGTTCGCCGCGGTCGTGTACTTGGCCGTGACGGCCTCGTACGCCGGCATGCCCGGGTCCGACGTGTCGCCGTACAGCGAGCTGGCGATGGAGTACGTCCACTTCGGGAAGTCACCGCCGAGGCCCGCCGCGACCTGGCCGTTGAGGCACAGCGGCGCGGAGACGATCTTCTTGGTGTCGGTGATGCCCATCTGGGTGAGCGCCTTGGCGATGTTCACGCACTGGTTGGCGGTCACGAACGGGACGACCATGTCCGCGGTGGTCGCGCCGGCCGCCGTGAGAACGCCGGTCAAGTCGGTCGCGTTCGGAGGGAATGGCCCCATGGTGACCTTCACCCCGGCCGCCTCAAGGCCCGCCTTGATCGCGAGCGCGCCGGGCGTGTCCGAGGCGTCGTTGGGGTAGATGACCGCCGCGGTCTTGGCGTGCAGGACCGTGGAGGCGTAGGTGCCCATCGGGCCGAGCACGTGCGTGCCGTCGCCGAACAAGACGACCGTGTTCTTCTGCGCCCCGTCGACCGGGAGCACGGCGACGCCATCGAAGACCGGCACCGCCCCGTTGAGCGTGGAGAAGAACGACTGGATGCCGATGACGACGCCGCCGGTGGCGATCACCTTGATGTTCTTGTCGGCCAGGAACTTCTGCGCGCAGGTGGTGCCCTCTTCCTCGGCGGAGGCGATGAAGCAGGTGACGAGCTTGAGCGGGTGGCCGTCCACGCCGCCAAGCTGCTGGTTGATGTAGTTGACCGCCATCTGCGCGCCGTTTGTCGCGAGCGCGCCGATGACCTGCTGGCCGCCCTGCTGGTTGACGTAGCCGATCTCGACCGGCGCCAGCGAGCTGTTCGCCGCCCCGGACTTGCCGCCCACGTAGCTCAGGTAGTCAGTGACGCCGGGGTGCTGGCTGCTGCCGACGCCGCTCGGCGGACGTCGCCACGCCGGTCGGGTTCGCCGCGCCGCCCCCCGTCGTGCTGGAGGCGGCGCCGCCGGAGCTTGAGCTGCTACAGCCGACGGCCACGAGCGCGGCGGCCACGAGAGCCGCCACCCCCAGGTGAGGCCGATCGACGGCCCGATCTGTATCCGCGCACTCTTGCTTCCTCCTCGATGAGTAGATCGATCGCTCATGCGGTGTCTCCTTCAGGCCCGCCCAGACCGCCCGCGCCCCCACAGCTGCCGGGAGGCGATCCGCGCGCCCTTGGCCAGGGAGGCGAGCTTGGCCCACTGGATCTCCTCGTGCACCCGCTGGATGAACGCGCCCTGCGCGAACCCGCAGTCGGTGCCGCCCATCACGCGGTCCCGGCCGACGACGTTCGCCAGCCGCACGAGCCGCTGGGCGACGAGCTTCGGGGTGCTCCACCACGTTGGTGTGGTGAGTGACGACGCCGGGGACGAGCACCTTGCCCTCGGGCAGCGGCACGTCCTCCCAGATTCGCCACTCGTGCTCGTGCGCCGGGTTGGCCTGCTCCATCAGGTAGTACTTCGCGTTCACCCGGAGGACCAGGTCGATGTTGTCCCGCAGCGGCGGGTCGTAGGCGTGCGGGCCGTGCCAGCTGCCGAAGCAGACGTGATAGCGGATCCGGTCCTCGGGCAGCCCGCGCAGCGCGTGGTTGAGCGCCTCGACCCGCAGCCGCGCCCAGGCGCGGTAGTCCGCCCAGGACTTGCCAAGCGACAGCATCGAGTCCGCCTCGTGCATCAGCACCGCGTCGTCGACCTGCAGCAGGAAGCCGGCGTCGATGATGCCCTTGTACTCCTCGTGCAGCACGTCGGCCAGCGCGTAGACGAACTCCTCGTCGGTCGCGTAGTACTCGTTGCGCAGCCAGTAGGCGCTGGCCGGCGCGACGACCGGCAGGAAGACCCGCGAGGTGTCGGTGACCCGCGCGTCGGCGAGGGCGGCCGTGAAGTTGGCGATGTCCCGCCGCTGCGCGGCCGGGTCATAGCTCATCGGCCCGGTGCACGCCCACAGCACCATGCCGCCCGACCCCGGCTCGCCGTCGTCGCCGGCCGTGGCGCGCGAGCTCGAGCTCGTCGCGGCGGTGTCCAGCGCGTCCTGCCGCGCGTAGGCACCGGGGAAGTGCTGGCGGTCCCGGCTTGGCGGCATGAACTCCGACAGGTCCCGCCCGATGGGCCGCGGCTCCAGCCCGCGGGTGCGTTCGTACAGGTAGGAGATCCAGTTCGACTTGCCCATCTCACCGTCGTCGATCACGTCGACGCCGGCGTCGAACTGCTTGCGGACCACCGCGGTGACCGCGCCGCGCAGCGCGGCGCCGTACGCGCGCCTCGTCGTAAGGCTGGCCGTTGTCGATCGCGGACAGGAACGACAGCAGCTCATGGGGGCGGATCAGGCTGCCCGCGTGCGTGACGAGGATCCGCGACATCGCGTCCCCTTCCGGGCCGGGGATCAGGAACCTGCTGAAATACCCCTTTAGTAATGATCCCTAGCCCGCCGGGCGTCAACGGCCCGGCAACTCATCCAGGTCACAATCGCGTCAAGTGTCAGCAGGTCACAAGCCCGGCACCAGGCAAGTTGGCTATCGGGCCAATGACAGCGCCACGCCTTCCCGCGACCTTCGCATATGGCGCACAATGTCTGCAGCTGGCATAGCCAGGTGCCGGCACAATTATCCCGCTGAGGAGAATCCCGATGCCCGAGGCCACGCCCGCACCGTCTGGCGCCGGGGCGTCCCGGACCATCGCCACGGCCCCCGCGCTTCGAGCTCGACGCGGTGAGCATCGCCTACGATCGCGCCCCGGTCGTCCGCGACCTGACGCTCACCGTGGCGGCCGGCGAGGTCGTCGCGCTGCTCGGCGCCAACGGCGCGGGCAAGACCACCACGCTGCGTGGCATCTCCGGGCTGCTCAAGGTGACCAGCGGCGCCATCCGGCTGGGCGGGGCGGACCTCGCCGGGGTCAGCCCCACGGCGCGGGCCCGCCAGGGCATCGCGCACGTGCCGCACGACCGCGGCATCTTCTTCGGCCTCACCGTGGCGGAGCACTTCCGGCTCGCCGGGCTGGCCACCCCGGCGCAGCACGAGGCCGCCTTCGAGCACTTCCCCGCGCTCGCCAGCCTGCTCCGGCGCCGGGCGGGCCTATTGTCCGGCGGCGAGCAGCAGATGCTGGCGGTCGCCCGCGCGATCACCCGCGACCCCAAGGTACTGCTGCTCGACGAGATGAGCCTCGGCCTCGCCCCGGTCATCGTGGAGCGACTGCTGCCCATCGTGCGGGACCTGGCCACCCGCAAGGGAATGGGCGTCCTCCTCGTCGAGCAGCACGTGCACCTGGCGCTGAAGATCGCCGACCGCGGCTACATCCTGTCGCACGGCGAGCTCGCCGCCAGCGGCACCGCCGCCGAGCTCGCCGGCAACAGCGCCATGCTAGCGGCCAGCTACCTAGGAACTACCGGTAGTGACTGAAGCCCCAGTCGAGCATCTTCTCGGCGTCGCTGGCCGCCACGTTCAGGCCCGTGATGGAGCTTGAGCTGTGCAGCACCACGCCGGTCAGCGCCTTGCTGCCGCGGGCCGCCTCGAACAGCAGGCAGTCCCCGGCGGTGGCGGTGTACCCGGTCTTGATTCCGATCGCTCCCGGGTAGCTGCCCACCAGCGGGTTGAGGTTGGTCCAGGTGTGCGCGCGGTGCCCGGACCCGGCGGCCAGCCGGTACTGGCGCATGGCGACGATCTGCCGGAACGCCGGCAACCGCATCGCCGCCCGGCCGAGCGTGACCAGGTTGCCCGCGCTGGAGTAGGTCGCCCACTCCCCGCCGACCGGCAGCCCGCTGAAGTCCGCGAAGTGCGTGTGGCTTAGCCCCATCGCCTTGGCGGTGGCGTTCATCGTGTTGATGAAATGCTGCGTGCCCGGCCCGTAGGCATTGGCCAGCGTGTAGGAGGCGTCGCAGCCCGAGGGCAGCAGCATCGCGATGAGGAGCTCGATTGACGGTGAGCTTCTCCCCGGGGACGAGGCCCGCCGTGCTGGCGTCGTAGCGCTCGTCGTAGGCGCGGATGGCCTCCGGGACGGTGATCACCCGGCCGGCCGCCGGCCTTGATGGCGATGTACGCGGTCATCACCTTGGTGATGGAGCCCATCGGCCGGGTGGTGGTCGACGACCGGGACCAGATGTCCGCGCCCGAGGCCGCGTCGGCGACCATCGCCCACGGCGCGTGCACCCCGGTCGGTCCCGTGCTCGTCGCGGCGCGCGCGGCGGGCGCCGTGACCAGCCCGGCCGCCGCCAGGCCGGTCGCCGTCAGGCCCGTGACCGCCATGGTCAGCGCGCCGCGGCGCGAGACCAACTGTCCTTCCGTCATCTTCAACCCCTGTAGGCACGAAATCAAACTCTTCCCAACCTGTTTTCGTACCGGATTGTCTCAGGCGCGGATGTTGCTCGCCTAGCGATCGGTGCAGATTTAGACTGAAATCATGCGCCGTATCGTCGGCGGATATCGGTCCCGAAGCATGGGGTCTATGGGGGGAATGCTGATGAGTGACACCGGTAACAACTGCCCGGGGTGCGGTAAGCCGCAAAAGCCCGGCACTCTTTTCTGCACGAGCTGCGGCGTTCCGGTCGCCAGTGCCGGGAGCGGGGCAGGCGGCCCTGATACCCAGACCCTGCTAGCGCCCGGTAAGAGCGCACCGCCCGCGGCGAATGCCGGGCCAGGCGCGAGCCCGGAATGGCGCCCTGGCCAGGACTGGAACCCAGGGGCCGGCTGGCAGCAGGAACAGCAGGTCCCGTGGTGGCTCACGCCGCAGCAGCCCGGCCAGCAGGGCTTCAACCAGCAGGGCTTCAACCAGGGATACGGCGCGCAGGCCACGGGGCCGCAGGGCACCGGGCCACAGGGCACCGGGCCACAGGGTCCTGCGGCCACCAACCCCCAGGTGCCCGCGGGCGGGGGGCAGCGGCCATCGCGCCTGCCCCTCATCGCGGTGACCATCGCCGCTGCCGCCCTGCTCGGCGCCGGCGCTGGCGGGTACGTCCTCATCGCCCACCCGTTCTCGTCTTCCACCGGCCCGACCGCGCCGGGCACGAACGCGGCGAACGTGTCGCAGCCCACGCCCGGGAACCCGTCCGCGACCGGCCCGGCCACCGGGGCCCAGCCCTCGTCCACTGCGCCGACCACACCGCCGACTACGCCGCCCGCCACCCCGCCGTCGAGCCAGCCGCCCAGCCACAATACGTCCGAGCAGCAGGCGGCAACCGCCCTCGCGGGGCTGCTGCAGCAGAGCTCCTCCGACCGCTCCGCCATCAACGACGCCTACAACGACGCCTACAGCTGCGGCGGGAACCTCTCCGGTGACCAGCAGACGTTCCAGCAGGCGGCATCCAACCGGCAGTACCTGCTCAACCAGCTCGCCAGCTTGCCGAACGGGCAGGCGCTGCCCACCCAGATGCTGTCGGACCTGACCAGCGCGTGGCAGGCATCCCTGTCGGTCGATAATGACTACGCGCAGTGGGCAGGCGATGAGAACTCGTCGGGCTGCACGCTCCAGGATCCCGGGTACGCGGCGGCGGAAACGCCCAATGAGCAGGCAACGACCGACAAGAACGCCTTCGTGAACCTGTGGAACCCGATCGCCGGCCGGTACAGCCTTTCCCAGTACAGCGGCGACAAGATCTGACGGCAGCGAGATCTGACGCGGCGCGATGGGCGCTCAGCCCATCGCGCTCCACACCATAGAGCCGACCGAGTTCAGCGTGTCAATGCCGTACTGCTCGTTTGGGTTGCCCGTGCTCAGCATCGCGAGCAGGTACTCCCGGCCATCGCCGGAGACCCAGCCGATGCTGTTGATCTGCCAGTCCGTATCCGCGTCGTCGAGCGGCAGCCAGCCGTTCTTCAGCGCGACGGTCACCCCGGCCGGGACGCCGCCGCTGACCCCCCACGCCTGGTCGGCGGTGACGTTCTCCATGAGCGACAGGGCATACTGCCGCTCGGCGTTGGTCAGCGGCCCGCCGGGCTCGACGATCCGCCGCAGCAGGGCGATCTGGTCCGCGGGGGTCGTGGTGGTCAGCCCCCAGCCAGGCCACGGGAATCCGGCGCACACCACGCAGGCCGACGGCGTCGTGCTCGTCAGCCCGGCCCGGGAGTTGTAGGCGCCAATGCCCGCGGCGCCGCCGACGTCGTCCCAGAGGCTGGTCGCCGCGTCGTTGTCGCTGTCCTCGATCATCTGCTGGGCGAGCGACTGATCGCCGGCCGTCAGCCCGGCGGGCCGCTGCGACAGCAGGGTCTCCAGGACGTCCACCTTGACGATGCTGGCCTCCGCCTGCGCCGCGCCTTCTCCGAGGGACCACTCCTGGCCGGTGCCGAGATCATAGACGGCCACCCGGACGGTGCCGGAGCGGCCGGCCAGGTACGACTGCATCGCCGGCCCGAGCGGGCTGGCCTGCGGCCGCCCGGTGACCTGGGCAGTCGCGTGCGGGGTAGCCGGGTGCGTGCTGGCGGGCGCCGAGGCAGGCAGCGATGCGGGTACCACCGTGGCGGGGACGCTCGCGGGCGGCAGGCCTGACGGCTGCGCCGCTATCGTGCCAGCCGCGACGCCGGCCCCGGTCGTGCCGCCACCCGAGGGCCCGCCGAACGCGAGGTACAAGATGCCCAGGGCGGCCACGAGCGCGACCACGGCACCAACCGTGCTGACCACCGTGAGCGCGGAACCCCGGACCCGGTACCGCCCCCTACTACCGTCCGCCATACCAAGTCACATTACCCGTTTCCGTATGCTCCGTCGCCTTACGGTACGAGCCGGGGTGAACCCGTCAGGAAGCTGTGAGAAGTCCCGTTCCGGTTGGCGCGCGCGGCTATCTGCACTAGCCTGCTGGAGGATCGAGAAGGAGTCTGTGGTCGGTTTGGATAGTTCGTGGGGTCCGGCGTGCGGTCATCCAGTGCAGCCGGGAGCACAGTTCTGCGGCGTCTGCGGCCAGCCCGGTCCGCCACCCGCCAATGGCGGCTACCCGGATCAGGCCACCATGACCGCCATCGCGCCCGTTGGCACGCCACCGCCCCCGTCCGCGGGGTCACGTCAGGCGTGGCCACCACCCCCGGACGGGTCCGCGCCGTCCGCCGGGCCGGCGCAGGAGGACGACCCGTGGGCCTCGTGGTACGGCAAGCCGCGCGCCCGTCAGAGTGACACCCCGTCCGCGACCATGCCTCGCGTGCCGCCATCGGCGGATCGCGGGTCCTGGCAGTACGACGCGCCCGGCTATGGCCCGCAAGACGGCGCTGGCCAGCAGTACCACGGCGGCCAGCAGTACCCGGCCGCGCCGCCCTACGCGGGCACGGCGCAGTACGACGCTAGCCAGTACGGCGGACCGCAGCAGCAGGCCGGGCCGCCGTATGGCGGTCCACAGTACGGTGGCCCGCAGTACGCCCGGACCCGCAGTACAACGACCCCCAGTACGGCGGCCAGCCCTACGCGGACCCCCAGTACGGCGACCCCCAGTTCGGCGGTCCCCAGTACGGTGGTCCGCAGTACCCGGACGCGCAGTACCCCGGCCAGCCTACCAGGACCCGCAGTTCGGCGGCCCGCGGCCGCGCGGCGCGTCGCGGCTGAGCGCGCTGAGGTCCCGTGGCCCGCTCATCCCGATCGCCGCGGTCGGCGCGGTGGCGGTCATCGTCATCGTGGCCGTCCTCGTCACGACCAGCCACCACGGAACTCCGACGCCGACGGCGTCGCAGGGCACGCAAGGCTCCAGCCAGTCGGCGTCCGGCCCGGCCACGGACGCCGCGCAGAAGGCGGCGGCGACCCGGCTGTCGGGCATGCTCAAGCAGAGTGGCGCCTTCCACGCGGACGTGAACGCCGCGGTCGGCGACGTCGAGTCCTGCCAGCGCCTGCGCACCGCGCGGTCGGCCTTCGGCTCGTCCGCCGGCAACAGGGAAAACCTCCTGAACGAGCTGCGCACGCTGCCCGGCCGGGCCACCCTGCCCCCGTCGCTCCTGCAGGACCTGACCGGTGCCTGGCAGGCCTCGGTCCAGGTGGACAACGACCTGCACGGCTGGGCGCAGGACCAGATCAGCGGCGGCTGCAACCCGAAGAAGGTGCAGGACGACCCCAGCTACCAGGCGAGCCTAGGCCCGGACGGGACGGCGAGTTCCGACAAGCAGGCGTTCGCCAAGGCGTGGGCGCCCATCGCTCGTAAGTACGGTCTCCCCGCCTATCAGGGGTCGCAGATTTAGGCCGGCCGTCGGCGGGCGGCGGCACCGGTGCCGCCGCCTGCCGACGACGCGGGGTGAGGTCAGGTCGCGGGGAAGCTGAACCAGTGCAGGCTCACGAACGGCGGATTACCGCCCGCGCCGGAGACGAACTCCAGGTAGACATCGTGGGTACCGGTCACGGACGAGATGTTGGCCGGGACGGTCTTCCAGGTCGACCAGCCGCCGGTATTACCCACCGCGAAGCTGCCCACCGGGGCGTTGGCCGGGTTGTCAAGCACCACCTCCACCAGGCCGCTGACGCCCGCCGCGGCGCCCGAGGCCACCCGGGCGTCGAATTGCGTCGAGCCCGAGCCGAAGTTGACGCCGCTGTATTTCAGGTACTCACCGTTGGTCAGCTGGGCGACCTGGTTGCAGTCCACCCCGGCCGGGTCGGTGTCCGTGGTGGTGGTTTTGCTGATGGTGCCCTGGCTGGCGCTGTAGCAGTCGGCGGAGATGTCCGCGGTGGCCGTGGTGGTGCAGGAGGTGCCGCCACCGCCGGTGCCGCCGCCTCCCCCGCCGGCGGCCGCCTTGGAGTAGACGGCCACGTAGCCGACGCTCATGGCCGCGCCCGAGCTGGTCGCGCTGACCGGCGTGGAGCAGTTGCAGACGCCGTTCGGGAACCCGCCGCCGATGGCCACGTCCAGCAGGATGAAGAACCCGTGGTCCACCGCCGCCTGCCAGGTCGACGTGCCGATCTGGGCCTCAGTGACCGTGTGGTAGACGGTGCCGTTGCGAAGCCAGGAGATGGACTCGCTGGCGGTGTTGGTCCGGTCGATGATGATCGAGTAGGTGTTGAACCCGGTCTGGCAGCCGGAGCAGGCGACCAGTCCGCTGCCAGATCCTGTCGTCTCGTTGCACGGACCGCCGGGGTCCACGCCGCAGTGCAGGGTGCCCGCGACCTCGGACAGCGCGTTGACGTCCTCCATGACGTCGATCTCGCCCACGGAGGGCCAGTTGGAGCAGGTCATGGTGCCTGAGGTGCCGGCCCCGCTGGCCCGGAAGCCCGCGCCGAGCATCCAGAACGCGGGCCAGTAGCCGAGCCCGCTGCCCGGGTTGGGCTGCTTGACCGAGGCGCTGACCTCCAGCTCGCCCCCGGCCGGGGCGGCGAAGCTGCTCGAGACCGTCTCGAGCCGGCCCGAGGTCCAGGAACCGCCGGAGTTCACCGGGGTGATGTTGAGGTGGCCGCTCCCGTCCTCGGAGACGTTCGTCGTCGAGTTCGTGTTGCGCTCGACCTCACCGGTGCCCCAGTTGGCGGCGCAGCCGCTGCCGGTGTACTGGGTGCCCTGGTCGTAGGTCCAGCTTCCGTCCACCCCGGTTCCAGCTGCTCCGGAGAAGGCATCGCTGAACGTCGTCGTCCAGCCGGTCGGCGGCGGCGGGACCGTGGTGGCGCTGGCGTCGCCCGCCGTCACCAGCATCGCCGCGGCCGGGACGAGCGCGGCGACCAGCACCACCCGCCCGCCGCGGCCCTGCCTGCTACCCTGCCGCTTACACTGGCCGCGCCCCCTGTCCCCGACCCCGTCAGCCAGTCCAGATGTTTGCGCACGGCGCTGCTCCTTTCGGGTTCTACCGGTGAGTCCCCACTCCCGCTTAGGTGGTGTCCCTCCCCTGGCATCCGCAGCTGGCCCGGATCATGACCCGGGTCGGCAGCACGTTCGTCTCGGGCGGCAGTGCCCGGTTCTCGATCCGGGCCAGCAGGCGGCGCGTCGCGCGGACGCCGAGCTCGCGCAGCGGCTGGCTCACCGTGGTCAGCGGCGGGTCGACCAGCCGGCTGGGGTACACGTCGTCGAACCCGGTCAGCGCCACGTCGCCCGGGATCCTGACGCCCGCGCGCTGGAATTCCCGCAGCACGCCGATGGCCATCTGGTCGTTGGCGCACACCACGGCCTGCGGCAGGGCCCGCGCGCGAGCAGCGCGCGGGCCGCCTCGGTCCCGCTGCCTTCGGAGAAGTCGCCGTGCACGACCTGGTCGATGACGCAGCCCGGGCTGGCCAGCACCGCGTTCTCGAAGGCGGCCTGCCGCTCCCTGGCGTCCGGCGCGTCGGGCGGCCCGGTGACGAAGCAGAGCCGCTGGTACCCGTGCTGGCCGGCCAGGTGCGCCACCAGCGCGGTGATGCCGCCGGTGTTGTCGACGAGCACGACGTCGAGCCCGGTCTCGTCGGGCCGGCCCGCGATGACCGCGACCGGAATCCGCCCGGCCAGGCGGCGCAGGTCCGCGACCGCCATGACCTCCTCGGCCACCAGGAGCCCGTCGACCTTTCCGGACAGGGCCCGGACCCGCCGCTCGAACGCCTGGCCGCTGGAGCCGAACGTCAGCAGCAGGGAGTACTCGGTATCCCGCAGCACCGCCTCGGCCGCGTGGACGATCTGGTCGACGAACAGCAGGCTCTCGCGCTCGATGTCGATCTCGGCCTCGCCGCGCTCCAGGCCGACGAAGCCGATGATGTCCTTGCGGCGCCGGCTGAGCCCCTGGGCGGTGGCGTCGGGCACGAAGCCGAGCGCCTCGATCACGGCCTGCACGCGCTGGCGCGTCTCGGCCTGCACCAGGTGAGAGTCGCGCATGACGCGGGAGACCGTGGCCGTGGAGACGCGGGCCACGCGGGCAACATCGTATATGGTTGTCACGGACTTCCTCATGAATGTCAGCGGTTACATTGCCTTTTACCTGCGGACACTAGATATGCATGTAAGCGCTGTCAATACCTTCGCCGCGCATTGGCCAAGAGTCCCCGATGACATGCGGGAACTCGGGAGGGGGTACGCGCGCCGGGGGGCGTCGGGCCGCTACATCACCAGGACGCCGCGGATGTTCTTGCCGTCGTGCATGTCCTGGTAGCCCTGGTTGATGTCCTCGAGCGGGTAGGTGCTGGTGACCATGCCGTCCAGGTCGAGCAGGCCGTCCTTGTACAGGTTGAGCAGCCGCGGCACGTCGGCGCGCGAGTTGACCGAGCCGAAGATGCAGCCCACGACCTGCTTCTCCCACTGGGCCAGCCCGTTCAGCGGCAGCACGGGGCGGCCGTGTCGGACGGGTAGATGTTGGTCACCACGATCCGGCCGCGCTTGGCCGCGAGGGCCAGGATGGCCTCCATCAGGTCCGAGCGGCCGGTGCCCATGGTCAGCACCACCACGTCGCACATCCGGCCCCAGGTGACCTCGCGGATCAGGTCGAACGCGGCCGCCACGTCGGTCGCGGCGTGCGTCGCGCCGAAGCCGAGCGCCGAGGTCCGCTTGAACTCCACCGGGTCGATCGCGAAGATGTGCCGCGCGCCCGGCCAGCCGCGCGCCCTGCACGGCCGCCGAGCCGAGCCCGCCGACGCCGACGACCGCGACCGCGTCGCCCGGCCTGACGCCGCCCGCGTACACCGACGAGCCCCAGCCGGTCGCCGACGCCGCACCCGGTGAGGCAGGCGGCCTCGGGCCGGAAGGACGGGTCGACGGGGATGACCGACGCCTCGTTGACCACGGTGTGCCGGGCGTAGCAGCCGACCAGGCAGGTGATCGTCAGGTCCTGGCCGCGGCGCGGTTGCGGTGCCGCGACGTGCCGTCGAGTAGCTGACCGCCGGTCATGATGCCGGCCGCGACGTCGCACAGGTTCTGCCGGCCCTGGGCGCAGGACGGGCAGCGCCCGCAGTTCGGTATCGAGGAGAAGACGATGTAGTCGCCCGGCTTGACCAGGGTGACGCCCGGCCCGATCGCCTCGACGAAGCCCGCGCCCTCGTGGCCGCCGATCATCGGCGCCGCGAACGGCACGTCGCCCGGTCCGGTGGTGCTCCTCGGAGTGGCACAGCCCGGCGGCGGCCACCCGCACAGGACCTCGCCGGCCCGCGGCGGGTCGAGCTCGATGTCCTCGACCTTCCAGTCGGTGCCCGCCTCGTAGAGCACCGCCGCTTGCGTCCGCATGGTGTTCCTCCTTGACGCACTTGAGGTGGTTGCCCGCGTCGACCGGCAGCGTGACGCCGGTGACGTAGCGGGCGGCGTCCGAGGAGAGCCAGACGATCGCGTTGGAGATGTCCACCGGGTCCACCCACGGGATCGGCAGCAGGTTCATCTCCGCGAAGCCCGCCTTGACGTCGTCCCGCCCGGGTGCGTCCAGGTCGGGCCGGAACGCCCGCGCAGCGCCTCGTTGTGGATCATCGGCGTGTCGACGGCGGTCGGGCAGATCGCGTTGACCCGGATGAAGTGCTCGGCGAGCTCGTAGGCGAGGGTGTCCTTGAGCGCGAGCACGCCCGCCTTGGCCGCCTTGTAGTCGGCCGAGGCCCTTGCCCGCGGTGATCGCCGCGCCGGAGGAGGTCAGCGACGATCGAGCCGCCGTTGCCCGCGGCGATCATGGGCGGGACCGCCGCCTTGACCGTGATGAACGTCCCGGTCAGCGTCACGTCGATCAGCTCGCGGAACTCGGCCACGTCGATCGCCCAGGTGTCCTTCGGCCAGGAGATGATCGCCGCGTTCGCGGCCACGATGTCCAGCCGCCCGCCGAGCTCGGCGAGGCCCTCGGCGAGCACCGCCGCAACGGCGGCCAGGTCGCGGATGTCGGCCTTGCGCGCGATGATCCGCCGGTCGAGCGCCTCGACCTCCTTGACGGTCTGCGCGAGGTCGGCCTCGGTCGCGAGCGGGTAGCTCAGCCAGTCCGGCGTGGCGCACGCGTCGAGCGCGATGATGTCGGCGCCCTCCTGCGCGAGCCGCACCGCGTGCGACCGGCCCTGCCCGCGCGCCGCCCCGGTGACGAAGGCGACCTTGCCGTCAAGAAGTCCCTGGTCATCCCCTGCTCTGACGGCGGGCTCGAAGTACGGGAGGGTCACCCCGTCGGCGACGTACGGGAACCGGACGCGGACGGGCGTCCCGGCCCGTACTCGTCCGGCGCGACGCCGGTGATCGCGGTGACCAGGCGCGGTCCCTCGGCCAGCTCGACGATGGCGAGGACGTACGGGACTGTCCGCCAGCGCGGAGTGCGTCGGGTGCCGGACGACCGTGTACGTGTAGATGGTGCCGTCGCCGCTCACCTGGCGCCAGCCGGGGTCCGCCGCGTGGCAGTGCGGGCAGCGGGGCAGCGGCGGGTGCCACAGCTGGCGGCAGGACTGGCACTCCTGCACCACGAGGCGCTTCTCGCGGGCCGCTTCCCAGTAGGGCCCGGTCAGCTCGGTCATCCCGGGGACAACGCGCGCCATCAGCCATCACCTCGCCAGGATCATCGCGGAGCCGGCGGGGGCGCCGACCAGGGCCACCTCCGCGCCGGGGACCTGGTTGATCGCGGTGCCGCGCAGCTGCCGGACCGCTTCGAGCACGCCGTTCATGCCGTGCAGGTAGGCCTCGGACAGGTGACCGCCGTGGGTGTTGACCGGCAGCGGGCTGCCCTGGCCGGTGCCGTCCCCGTCACGTACCGCCAGGCCTGGCCGTCGGGAACGAACCCGTAGGACTCCAGGGACCGCAGCGGCATATAGGAAGTGGCGTCGTAGAACTCGGCGACGCATGACGCCCGGTCCACCCCGGCCTCGGCGAACAGTCGCTCCGCGGAGGCCGGCGGGAACAGCTCTAGCAGTTCGCCGGTGACGTAGATGCCCATCGGCTCGCGGTAGGGGCTGAGCGTCTGGGTGGCGGACAGCACGTAGACCGGGTCGTCGCGCAGCCCGCGCCACGGCCGCGCTGGTGACGACGTAGGCGCAGGCGCCGTCGTTCTCCAGGCACAGGTCGAACAGCCGCAGCGGCTCGCTGATCATCCGCGCGCCGCGGTAGTCGTCCCAGTCCATCTTGCGGTCCCGCATCATCGCGCTCGGGTTCTTGCTGGCGTAGGCCCGCTGGGTGATGGCGATCGAGCCGAGCGCCCGGGTGAGGTCCTCATCGGTCAGGCCGTGCACGTGGCGTACCGGGCGGCCCACAGCGCGAACAGCTGGCCGGGCGACATCAGGCCGTACGGCCAGGCGAACGACCGGTTGTGCCTCCTCGGGGACCACGACGTCGCCCTCCGGGGGAACGGAGGGACCGCCCGGTCGGCGCGGCCGAACCGCCCGCCGGGACTGGGACAGCGCCCGGTACACCACGACGATCCTGGCGAGGCCCGCCACGATGGCGGCCGCCGCGTGCGCGACGCACCCGCCGAGCGCCTCGCCGCCAAGCGGCGACTCCGCGAAGAACCGCAGCTCGGGGAGGCCGAGCGCGCGGACCAGCATCGGCTCGCTGACCAGCTCGAACGGCGGCGCGAACCGGCACATGCCATCAACGTCCCGCGGCTCCAGGCCGGCGTCGGCGAGCGCGGCCAAGATCGCCTCGATCGCCAGGTCCCAGGCGGTGCCGGGTAGTGCCTTGCCGTAGGCCGTCTGGCCGATGCCGACGATCGCGACCTCGCGCCGGATCACGCGTGCTCCGGCGGGCGGCCGGGGCCGGATCGTTGCGGAGAGGGAGCGCCGAGCCATTCGCGCAGCACCTCGGCGGTGTGCTGACCGGGCTGCGGCGGCGCGGTCACCCGAGCCGGGGACCTCGACATGTGGACCGGGTAGCCGGGGAGGGTCACCGGCCCCTGCCCGGGTCATCGACCGTGACGAAGATGCCGCGGTCCCGCAGGTCCTGGTCGGCGAGCACCTCGGTGGTGGAGCGGAGCGCGCCCGCCGGCACGCCCGCATCGCCAAGCGCCCGCATCACGGCCAGCTTGTCCATGGTGGCGGTCCACGCGCGCACCGCCGCGTCGACCTCGGCCTTGTGCTCGCCGCGGCTGGCCATGGTCGCGAACCGGTCGTCGGCGAGCATGTCCTCGCGTTCCATGACGGCGGCCATGCGCTCCCACTGCCGGTCGCTGCCGCAGTGGATGTGCACGTAGTCGCTCGGCCCGAACGGCGGGCACGGGTAGATGTCGGACGGCGCGGTGGTGACGAGGAACGGCGGGCGGTTACCGAAGCGGGGCGTGTCCATGTGCCGCTCGATCGGCCAGCCGAAGTGGATCCGCATGAACGTCGCCACCTGGTCGGTCATCGCGATCTGCACGCGCTGCCCGAGCCCGTCGTTCTCTCGCTGGTAGAGCGCGGCGAGGATGGCGCCGGCGAGCATCATCCCGGTGCCGGTGTCGCCGACGTCCGGGCCCGGCTTCATCGGCAGGCCGTCCGGCTCTCCGGTGATGCGGACGCCCCGGAAAACCCCTGCGCGATCGGGTCGAAGCAGGGGAAGGCTCCCTACGGCGAGTCCTCGGCGAAGCCCTTGACCTGCGCGTAGATCAGCCGCGGATGAGCGCGCACAGCACGTCCCAGCCGAGTCCGAGGCGGTCGATGACGCCCGGGGAGAAGTTCTCGACGAAGATGTCGGCCTTCATGGCCAGCGCGATCGCCGTGTCCCGGCCCGCTGCGACTTGAGGTCCAGCTCGATGGACTTCTTGCTGGCGTTGTTGAGGTAGAAGGGGACCGCGTCGTAGCTGTCCCGACTGCCGGGCGCGATGATCTTGACGACCTCCGCGCCCAGGTAAGCGAGCATGAGCGTCGCGGACGGGCCGGCCACCTGGTGGGTGAGGTCAAGCACCCGCACTCCGTCGAGCGCCCGCCCGGGTCTTCCAGTGGCGGGCCTGGGGGCTGTTCTCCGGGAGTCGGGGGGCCGCTCATGTGGCCGACCGTAAGTCAGCCGCTGGCTCGCATCAATGAGCTGAGACCACAACGCCGGCCCGCCCGGCCGCATGCGCGATCACGTAGCCGGCGAGGAAGTCATTCGGCGCGCCGTCCAGCGAGACCGACCGCGGCCTCCCGGAGTGCGGCGTGATAGTGAGACGGTGGGCGTGCATGAGCATCTCGACGGAGCGCGTGTCCCGCCAGTAGGCGTTCCACGGCTTGGCCGACCCGTCGCCGGGGCAGCCGATCCCGGTCCGGTCAACGACGATATGGCCGAACGTGACAGGCTCCCCGGCGTCATAGCGGGCGATCAGCGTGGGGACGAGCCGCGAGGACAGTACCTGCTCGGCTGTCGCGCTGATGTCGTCGCAGGCCGTCCCGTAGCCGGACTCCACCGTGATCGTCTGCCCGGCGGTGTCGCGCAGCACGCAGGACATCAGCGAGTGGCTCTCGTAGCTCGTCACGACCCGCAGGCTCAGCGAGGTCAGGCCGGCCCAGCGCAGCACCGTCGGCTCGGGCGCCCGGTTGGCGAACAGTGCGACCCCCTGCTCGTAGCGGAACAGCCGCTCCTGCCAGGAGCGCGACCGGGCGATCATCGTCACGGCCAGCACGATGAGGGCACCGTAGACGACGTAGCGAACCAGGTGCACCGGGCCTGGCATCGGCGTGAACGGCACCACGCCCGCGATGATCACCACGATGAGTAGGGTCAGGCCGCACCCGAAGCTGGCCGGGCGCTTGCGGCGCGACCACGCGCCCGTCCGCAGGCCGAGGCCGAAGTCCGCGCCGATGTGGTCGCCTTCGGCGTGCAGTTCCGCCTGCTGTATCTCGTTAGCCATTGTCTAGGCCCTCCAGTGCCGGCTCGCGATCGCGTCCCGAGGCCAGCTCGCTTCTTGCTGTTATCATGTCTGACATGTACGTGTCCGCGCGATCGAGCGGAGGGCTATCCCGCAGCCAACGCCGGCCCGGCCCCGGAGCCGGGACCGCGTCCAGGCCCCCATGCGCTCGCCAAGCTGGAACTCCGCTCCGATGCGATCGCCCGTCTCCTCCAGCGCTGCCTGTGCACCTGACCGAAGCGAGGACATGCCGGCTCCCCCTGCGCTCGCGTTGCCCGACGACCGTTGCCTGACGACCGTTGCCCGAGCAACGAGTCGGGCGTGTCGCCCGGATTGCGCCGCGGCAAGTCTTCACCTGGCCAACACCGAGAATTAACCCCGGGGTCATCCTCACGGGGCCGATGATCCTCCTCTGCGGGCGTCAGGCCATGAGCTGGCTGATGATGGCGGCTACCGGGCCAGGCGAGGCGATCATCGTCAGGTGGCGACCCGGGACGTAGACCGGGAGCGGCGCGCCGATGGCGCTGGCCGTCGCGGTCGCGTCGGAGCGGGACATCTGCGGGTCGTTCACGCCCACGACGACCAGCTTGGGTACCGGGTCGGCGCGCAGCGCGGCGAACTGGGCACTGGTCATCGCGGTGATGCCGTTGCGGGCGGTGTAGGCGATTTCCGCGCTGAACCCCGGCTGCTCTAGCGGCCAGCGCCACGTGTTGACGCCCGCGGCGCTCAGCCCCGGGCACGTGGGGCCGCACTGCGAGCTGTAGAGCGCTTCGCGGATCGAGCGAGTCGTCGCTCAGCGCGAGCCGCAGGATCGTCGTCCGGAACGGGTTGACCAGCAGTGATCCAAGAATTCCCGGTCCGCCGCCGGGCAGCGGGGTCGCGTCGCCGTCGAGGAACACCACGGCCCGCACGGCATCCGGGTCGTGCACCGCGGCGATGCCCACGTCCGCCGCGCCCGCGGAGTGGCCGACGAGGACGGCGGCGTCCGGCCCGGTCAGGTGCTCGGCCGTCAGGAAGGCGATGATCTGGTCCGCCAGGTGCCCGGCGTTGAAGGGCGGGCTCGGCGCACTGTACCCGGTGCCCGTCAGGTCGATGGCGAACACCCGGTGGCGGCCGCCGCCAGGGCTGGGCCGAGAAGGGAGAACGTGTCCGCCGACTCGAAGGCACCGGGGATGAGGACGACGGGCGTCCCGGTGGTTCCCCATTCGAGGTAGCGGGTGGTGAACCCGCCGCCCGTCGCGAAGCGCAGCCCGGCCGGCCGGGGCGCTCCCCCGTCGGTCGCGAGGTTGTACCCGTAGGACGCTCCGGTCACGGCGACCCCGAAGGCGACAATGACGATGAGGGTCCGGCGCAGCCACCGCGGCAGCCGTCCCCAGCCGGGTACCCTGCCCACCGCGGCAGCCGTCGCCTTAGGCCTGCCGTGCTCTGCCGGGATAGGTCCATGAGGCCCACGTCAGCTGGTCGAAGCGAAGATGAACATCTTGTCGGCCGTTATGCGGGCGCCGATGCTTTTCAGGTGCGGGCCCGCCGTGGCGGCGCTGCGGTCGAGCAACCGCTGCGGGCGGTCCATCTCCTCCGGCGTTTCCAGCACATGACGATTAGACCATGGCGGGCCGCGCTTGAGGCAGTGCGGCTAGGCAGTGCGGCTAGGCAGTGCGGCTAGGCAGTGCGGCTAGGCGGCGTGGGGTGGCGCGATGACGCCGCCGCCCGGGGTAAGCGCGCCGGCGTCATCGAAGGTGATGATGCCGTTGCACAGCAGCGACCAGCCCTGTTCGGGGTGCCCGGCGACGATCCTCGCCGCTAGCCGGTCCCGCGCGCTGGCCGACGGGCAGGGCGGCAGGTGGCGGCAGGTGCGGGCGCGTGCTGGCGGTTGGGCTGCGTATGCGGTCCCCATGGTGATCACGACTTCTCAGGAGAGTCAGGCTGTGCGTACATTTCGTAGTCTCGACTTCGCCCGCCTCCGTTACAGGCGGGCTGGCGCCGGTGGCGGTGGGTCACGGCCGGCGCGGCCGCCGCCCCCGTTACGCCTTGAGCGGCAGCCCGGCGAGGATGCGGGCGATGTTCCCCGCCGGGTCGCCGATGTTGTCGATGAGGAGGCGGCCGGGCAGTTCCGTAGGCCACGGCTCGTAGCCGCGCGCCTGCACCTGCGCCCAGGTAGGCACGCCGTGCCCGGGCATCTCCGCCTCGCGCCCCTCCACGCGGCGGCGATGCTCGGCGACGTCGCCGCACCGCACCTCCACGAACCGTAGCCCCGCACCGGTCCGCTCCGCTAGCGCCACCCACCCGGCGCGTGCCGGGGCGACGGCGTTCACCGCGTCGGCCACCACGTCCCGCCCGGCGATGAGCTGGTCGGCGGCCACCCGCTCGGCGACAACGTAGCCCACCGGGTTGTCCTGGTAGGGCATGAGCGTCGAGACGATGGCCGACTCGATGGTGTCGATCCGCAGGTACGTCGCGCCGATCGCGTCTGCCACCCCGCGTGCTAGCACGGACTTCCCCGAACCAGGAAGCCCGGCGAACACCACCAGGAGAGCCACCCCCGCATGCTACCCGGGCGGGCGACCGCTTACTGGCCGGCACGACCGTCGTGACGGACCAGCCCGAGCAGGCTCATGGTGCTGGGCGGCACCGAGCGGCGGGCGAGTGGCCGGCGTCCACGCATGGCCCCCCACCCAACCCCACGCGGCGCGCTGGGCAACCGAATTTCGGCCATTCAGCGACCTGCACGGAAAAGTAATCGGATCAGCACGCTAAGCTATCAATGTTGGTTGCTTTTTGCTATCATATGGCGTCATAGAGTGACCGACCGGTTATCCGATCCTCCTGGCGGAAGGAGCAGCCATCGCCCTGCGCCCTGTTCGTTCCACCGCCGCGATCCCGTCGCGCGCCGCGCCATCGGACGTGCTGTTCAGCCCGGGCCCGCGGCTTGGCTGGGTCTTCACTGACCGGCGCGAGCTAGCGATCCCCTACCCGGAACCGCCGCCCGACCGGCGGGCGCTGCAGGCACGGGCGGTGGCCCAGGTGGCCGCGGCCGACCGGGCCCTGTCGCGGGCCTGGCGGTGGGCCGGCAAGCCCAGCATTGGCGTGGCGCTCGTCCTGGTGGTCATCGCGGGATGCGCCAAGGCCCTCACGGGCCCCTACGGCCTGCCGGTCCTCGGGCCCACGATGGCGATCGCGTGCCTGCCCGGCCTGGGCTACACCGGCTGGTGCTGGCGCCGCCGGGCGGAGCTGCGCCATGCCGCGCCGGAGCAGGAGTACCAGCAGGCCCTCGCTGAGTGGGACGTGCGCGCGGCCGATCACGCGGCCGCCGAGGAGGAAAGGACCGCGGCCGAGCCGCAGTGGTCCAGCCTGGTCTCCCCCACCCGGCGGACCGACGTCTTCGGCGGCACGCTCGCCGGCTGGCGGGGACTGCTCACCGTGCATGGCGCGTCCCTGCTCGCCGAGCGGCCGGTCCTGGTCGCCGACCTGTCCGGGCAGCGCTGCGCCGACGCGCTCATGACGACCGCCGACCAGGAGGGAGTTCCGGTCGCGGTCTACCGGATGCCCCGGGACCTGGGCCGCAGCGGGCTGCTCGCGCAGCTGCCGCCGCCGCAGCTCGCCGCCGCGATCGCCGAGGCGGTGCACGCGGGCGGCGGCCCGGGAATGGCGACGTCGCGCGCCGACCGGGCGCTGGACGTCCGGGTGCTCCAGCAGCTGGCGGGCGTGCTAGCCGCGCGTGGCGTCACCCCACGGCGGCTGGCCGCCGCCGTCCGCTGCGCGCTCGGCGGCATCAGCGCGGGCGCCGCCCCGCCGGGGAGTCATGGCCGGGGGCTGCTTGGCGGCGATGAGGCGGACCTCATCGCCGGCGACCTATTCCCCGCGGCGTACCGCCAGCAGGTGACGGGGAGCCTTGTCCGGCTGGACGCGGTGCTGGCCGAGCTGGCCGCCAGCGCCGCCGACGGCTGGCCTGGCCGTCCGGGATGGCTCACTTGCCTGGTGCTGGACCCGGCCGCGCGCAGCGCGGCCAGCGAGGTGCTCACCAGCTTGATCGTGCAGTGGCTGACTGTCCAGGTGGCCGCCGCGTCCGCCGCCCGGCCAGCCCGGCCACTCCCCGCCGTGATCATCGCCGGGGCCGACGAGGTGCCCCGGGCGCACGCCGAGCGGCTGTCGGACGCGTGCGAGCTGCGCGCAGTGCCGCTGACGCTGATGTTCCGGCACTTGCGCGACGACGCCGCCGGCTTGCTCGGCGGCGGAACAGCGGCGTTCATGCGGCTCGGCAACCACGCGGAGGCCGAGCAGGCGGCGAGCTACCTCGGGCGGCGGCACACATTCGTCATGTCCTCGTACACGGTGACCAGGGGCGGCAGTCGCACCGCGACCCGGGGTACCAGCGACTCCCACGGCACCGGGAGGAACTCCAGCGACGCCAGGACGGGCGGCTGGTCAGGCGCCATGGGCGCCGGCCCGCTGCCTGGCGCCTCGCACTCGGGCGGCCGGACGACAACGACCGGGACGTCGTCGTCGCGGACCTGGGGCACATCGTGGTCGGAGGCCGACGGGACGAGCTGGGGCGACTCGGCGGGCAGGCAGCGCGTCTACGAGTTCGCGGTCGAGCCCACGGTCTTGCAGGGCCTGCCCGATCACGCCCTGCTTGTCGCCGGCCCGTCCGGCCAGGGCGCGCCGCCGCGCGTGGTCGAGTGCGACCCGGAGATTCAGTTTCTCCTGGGGGATACGCGCCTTTAGTCAAGGGTGCCGGGGCTGGCTCTGTCCGCTGTCCTTCGCTGTCGTCCAGCCGCCGGGCGGCGTCTCGCCGGGTTCCGCGTCTGGCATGGTCACCCGGCGGACTTGAGTGCGCGGGGGGCGATCGCCTTCTCGATGGCTCCCTGGGTCACCATCGGCGCGCCGGGGCCGAAGACAGGAGGGTTTCGCGAGGGGTCGAAGTAGACGGGGAGGTGCTCCTTGATGAGGTCGAGGTGCCCGCGCTTCCTGAAGCTCTTCCCGCGCGTCCGTCAGCCAGCGTGCCAGGGTCTGGTCAGTCCAGGACGAGATGCCGTGCGACCTGAACCTCACGCCGTCCCCGTAGGCTGCCGCGAGGTCGTCTGTGCTCATCTTGTCGATGAGCTGGTGCTTGCGGCCGCCCGGCTCGTAGGTCTCGTTGTCTGGCTCTGGTTCCTTCGTTCCCATGTCACTCCCCCATCGCGTTGTTGCCACAGTCGTCTGGGGTGGCAGCCCGCCGTTGTGCTGTTGTCCGTGCTTCCGGCAGCAGACGGGGTCTGGTAGGACGGGGAGGCACGGGCCGGACCCGGCGGCGGGCTGCCGCAGGCATCCCGTGTAACCAGTGCCGCCGATTGCCCGGAGGCCGGGGCTGCCTTGCGTCACAGCGTGCCGTCCAGTCCCGCACCGGATCCAGAGCTATGACAACATGATCGGCATGGCTGCACACAATGGCGGTAGCCCGGCCACGCACTTCGGGCGGCAGATGAAGAAGGAGCGACTGGCCCGTGGATGGACGCTCCGCAGCTCGCCGCGCGGACGGGCGTCAACTTCAGTCACCTGGGCAGGATCGAGAACGGTCACCGTCCGCCAACCGAGGGCGTGGCCCTGGCGTGCGACAGGGCGTTTCCTGAGCGGCGCGGGTGGTTCCTTGAGTACTACGAGGAGTCCAAGTCGTGGATGCCACCGGGCCTGAGGTCGTGGGCGGAGCACGAGGACAAGGCGGTTCGCCTGAGCGTGTGGTCACCGGGCATCGTCCACGGGCTGTTCCAGACGGAGGAGTACGCCCGTGCGCTGATCGCCGTGCTTCCTGGTGTCGCTGGCGAGGTAGTGGCCGCGCGGCTGGCCAGCAGGATGGAGCGTCAGCGCCGCGTGCTCATGCGGGAAGACCCGCCGCAGGTGTCCTGCATCGTCGACCATGCGGCGCTTTACCGCTGTGTCGGGTCACCAGGGGGCATGGCCGGTCAGATGAGCCACCTTGCCGAGATGGCCAGCCTGCCGAACGTGACTCTTCAGGTGCTTCCGGCTGTCGCCCATCCCGCCACGGCGAGCGAGCTGATCATCGCGGACAATAACGCGGCGTACGCTGAGCACCTGGCGGCTGGCGGCGTGTACACGGAGGACGAGGCCGTTACCAGGCTTGAAAGGATCTTCGCTACGATTCGGGGTGAGAGCTACCGCGTATCTGAGAGCGCGGCGATCATCGGGAAAGCAGGAGAGCTATGGACGGCTGGCGCAAGTCCAGTTACAGCGGGTCCAACGGGTCCTGCGTAGAGATGGCCAGCGACGGCGGCGCGATCATGGTCCGCGACACCGCCAACCGGGCCGGGTTCACGCTGAGCGTGCCCGTGTCCGCGTGGACGTCGTTCCTGGCAGCGCTGAGGTAGCAGCGAGGGAAGCCCGGCCTTAACGGCCAGGCTTCCTGCTATCCGTTGGCCTATAGTGCCCCATTGCGCTCCTGCGCTCGCTCGATGGCCGGGACGGCGGCCGGGCCGGGCATGGTCACCCATTGTCGCCAGGCCTAAATGATTGACGATTCGGTCGCGGGCACGACCACACCCTGAATCAGTTAGGCCCGTTGAGCGCTATCGACTAGCGACAACTGACAGCTACGCAAAGCGTGCAAACGTAGCAAATCACGCATAGCGGTCCGCTTCCGCAACCGCCGGGAACTCAGCTTGATCTGAAACGCCCACGGCGCAACCACAGCCTGAATCAGCTAGGCCCGTTGAGCATTATCGACTGGTAACGGCCAACGGCCGTCCGAATGGCACGAATAGGGCAAATTACGCGTAACGTTAGGACGGCCCAGGCTCCGCCGCCGCGTCGCCGCCCGAGCCGACAGGAGCGGCACCGGCGCTCGCGGCGCCGCGCAGCAGGTAGGCCGAGTGCAGCAGGTCGGGGTTGTCGCGCAGTTCGGCGGCGGTGCCGAGTAGCGGAGCACGCCGCCCTCCATCACGTGCGCGCGCGTCGCGAGCGACAGCGCCACGGTGGCGAACTGCTCGATGAGCAGCACTCCGGTGCCGGACTCGGCGATCGAGCGGATGACCGGGATCAGCCGGTTGACGATCACCGGGGCCAGTCCCAGGGACAGCTCGTCGATCAGGATGAACTTCGGCTGCGACACCAGGGCCTGCGCGAGCACGACCATCTGCTGCTCGCCGCCGGACAGCAGCCGGGCCTGGACCTTGAGGCGCTCGCCTAGGCTGGGGGAACAGCTCGAGCGCGCGGGCAGCGGCCCTCGGCCGCCGCCTGCTTGGACAGGGCGTACGTCGCCACGCGGATGATTGTCGTCCACCGTCAGGTCGGGCAGCAGGCGGCGGCCCTCCGGGACGATGGCGACCCCGGCGGCGCGGATCCTCTCCGGCCGCCTGCCCGCCAGCTCGGCGCCGTCCAGGGTGACGCCGAGCCGGGGCGCGGCCGGAGCACGCCGCCGACGGCCAGGACGAGGGAGGACTTGCCGGCGCCGTTCGGCCCCAGGAGGGCGGTCACCTCCCCGGCGGGCACGGCGATGGACACGTCCTTGACGACCGGGCGGCCGCCGCGCTCGACGGTGACGTCGCGCAGTACCAGCTCACTCATCAGCGTCCCTCCACTCGCTCACTAGACCTCCGCGGTACCGAGGTAGGCGCGCATCACGTGCTCGTCGCGCAGCACGGCGGCGGTGGGACCGGTGGCGATCAGCTTGCCGAAGTCAAGAACCGCTGTCTGCCCGCAGACCGCCGACACCAGCGACATGTCGTGGTCCACGAGGATCGTCAGCGCCCCGGTGTACTCGGGAATGGCCGAGATCACCGAGGTGAGGTGGCCGGTCTCCGCGTCCGGCAGCCCGGCGGCCGGCTCGTCGAGCAGGATCAGCCGGGGCTTGCCCGCAACGGCGCGGGCGACCTCGACCAGGCGGCGCTGCCCGGCGCTGAGCGTCCCTACCTTGGCCGCCGGCTGCTCGCCGAGGCCGACGAAGTCGATCGCGGCGAGCACGTCCGCCCGCCGCGCGCGCGCCCCGCAGCCGGGAGGCGATCATCGCCACGTTGTCGTAGACCGACAGGTCCGAGATGGCCTGCTCGGTCTGGAAGGTCCGGCGTACCCCCCATCGCGCGCGCTTGAAGTGCTGCAGCGCGAGCAGGTTATCGCCGAATGCCGTGACCGTGCCGGAATCCGGCCGCACGAAGCCGGACAGGACGTTGAAGAACGTCGTCTTGCCGGCGCCGTTCGGGCCGATGAGCCCGCAGACGCCCTGGTCGAAGGTGAGGTTCAGCCTGTCCAGCGACGTCACGCCGCCATACCGGACGGTCAGGTTCTCCACGACGATCACGGTCAGCCTCCGCTCTCGGGAGCGTCCGCGCGTGGACGCCGGACCAGGTGCCAGATCAGCCGTCCGAGGTTCCGCATGTCCTTGGGGAACTGGTCGGCGAGGCCGGCCGGGGCCGTGGTCAGCGTCGCCGCGATGCCGATCCCGAACAATATGGTGAGCCACGCGAAGGAGACGTGGAGACTCTGCAGGAAGGCGGGCAGCAGTTCCAGCAGCAGCGCGGCGACCACCGCGCCCCACAGGTTGTAGACGCCGCCCATCAGCACCACCGCGAGCAGGGTGATCGAGTCCTGCGTGGTGAAGTTGATGGAGTACAGGTAGTGCGCCTGCCCGCCCAGCAGGCCGCCGGCCACCCCGGTGATGAACGAGGCGAGCGCGAACGCCCACAGCTTGTACAGCGTGGTGTTGATGCCCGCGGCCAGGGCCGCCGGCTCGCTTTGCCTGATCGCCGCCCAGGCCCGGCCGGGCCGGGCCCGCAGGTGGATGATCACCAGGGCGAACATCACGATGGCGACGACGATCGTGTAACGGAAGTACGCGGGGTCGCTGGCGGCGATCGAGGGCCGCCGCAGCGGCGGGATGTGCACCTCGTTGCCGTTGTAGCCGGTGAAGCCGCCGCCGCCGTTGGGGAAGTTCACCGTGGCGAGCAGGACCGTGATCGCGCCCGCCATCATGAGCGTGATGAGGGCCAGGTACAGGCCGCGCATCCGCAGCGCCGGAAGGCCGATCGCGGTGCCGATGAGCATCGTGACCAGGCCGGCCTCGATGATGACGACGGGGAAGGGCTGGTTCGTCGCGAAGAGCAGCCGCGCGCCCGTCCAGGCGCCCAGTTGCAGCACGGCCGCCTGGCCGAGGGAGAACAGGCCGACCCGCCCCACCAGCAGCCCTAGGCCGAGGGCGACGATCGCGTAGATGGCGGCCAGCGTCATGTAGCCCGTGTAGTAGGGGCTCATGAACTGCGGCAGCCCGAGCAGGACGAACAGCACCAGGACGGTGGTGACGGACAGGCGCACCGGACGGTCAGGGCGGCGCAGCAGCGAGCCGCGCCGCCGTGCCGCCGTCGTCGCGGCGGCACCCGTGGTGTCGATCACTAGCCCTCCTCTCGTGATCGGGTCATGACTGCCTGCCGCCGCGACACCCATAGCAGGGCGATGGCGGCGAGCACGAACGGCGTCATGTCGCGGTAGTTGGTCAGCTGCGTGACCGGGGTCAGCAGATCGTGGACAAGGCCGACGACAAGGGCCGCGGCGAACGTGACCGCGATCGAGCGCAGCCGCGCGATGAGGGCCGCGGCCAGCGAGGAGATCACCAGGAACGTCAGGGTGCTCGCGTCGAGCTGGACCTGGTCGGCGAGCAGCAGCCCGGCGATGCCCGCCAGGATGCCGCAGCCGAGCCAGGCGGCGGCCTCGACCCGGCGCACCGGCACGCCGAGCGTCGCGGTGATCTCCCGGTCGTTGGCCATCGCCCGCATCGCGGTGCCGAGCTTGGTGTACCGCAGGAACGCGGCGGTCCCGGCGGCCAGCGCGACCCCCGCGGCCAGCGAGATCACCTGCGTCCAGTTCACCTGGACCTGGCCGACGGTGAACCCGCCGTTGTCGGTGGGCAGCCCCAGCGAGCGCACCGCGCCGCCGCTGGTGGTCCATTCCAGGGTCATGATCCCGAACAGCACAAGCGTCAGGCCGAGCGTGGCGACGGCGCGGACCAGCGGATCCCTTCCGGCCAGTGGCGGGCCGAAGATCATCCCGTACAGCAGCGTCACGACGCCGCTGAACGCGATGCACAGGATCCACGATGCCCAGCCGGGCCAGCCATCTTGCTGGACCTGCCATGCGATGAGCGCCCCCATCGCCCCGACCGCGCCGAAGGCGAGGTAAAGCACGCCCGTGGCGCGGTACAGGACCACCAGCCCGACCCCGGACAGGGCATATACCCCGCCCAGGGCCAGGCCGCTGACGATGAAGGGCTGAAATTCAGACCAGCTCATTACCGTCCACGTTCGTCATGAGGAAGCCGTCGACGTCGGGTCGGCGGGCGCGCGCCCGGCGGCGCCGACGTACTGGGCGATCTGCGGGTCGGTGGTGGAGATGTCCAGGCAGCCCGACCCGGGGACGAGCTCCATGAGGCCGTTGCCGGTCGGCGTCACCGTGTAGTCCTCGTTGTTCGGGATGTGCAGCGCGTAGCTCCCGTAGCTCCACGACTGGCAGAGCATGCCGGTGTTGACGTTGCTGAGCGCCTTGAACGCGGCGTTGACGCTCGCCACGGTGTAGTCGCCCTGGATAGTCTGCAGCGCCGTGACGGCGAGCCGTGCCTCGACGAAGCCGAACTGGCTGAAGGAGCCGATGCCGCCGGAGACCTTCGAGCCGTACTGGGCCAGGATCGCCTTGTACAAGTTCATCGTCGTGGTGTTGACCCCGTCGGCCGGGGTCAGCTCGGCGTTGACGAACAGCCGGTTGTCCCACTTCGGCCCGAGCGACTTGGCCAGGAAGTCGGTGTCGCACGGCGTCGAGCAGCCCCACAGCTTCACGTGCGTCTCGATGTTGAGCTTCTGCGCCGCCTGCAGGATGACCAGCGCGTCCGGCGGGGTGAAGTTAAGCACGACGGCGCCGTTCGGCCCGGCCTCGTTCACCAGGTTGATGGCCACCGAGTCGGCGTCGGAGATCGGCACGTTCGTGGTGTTGTCAGAGATCGGGATGTTGGCCGCCTTGGCGAGCGCGTTCGGCCCGGCGGCGATGTAGGCGGTGCCGGGGACGTTCGACTGGTCGAAGACGATCTTGCTGACCTTCTGCGAGATCGCGTACTGCACCGCGCCGTCGGAGCTGTAGCGCGGGCCCATGTTGACCGCGGCGCTGTTCGCCGTCGAGTAGCACTCCGGGGCGATGCCGGAGTCGATGATGTAGAAGCCGAGCTTCTCCCAATAGCTGTGGTCGATGGTGCATTCGATAATGGAGGTGTTGCCGACGATCCCGACGACGTGGTCGCCGGTGACGAGCTGCTTGGCCTCGGACGCGACCTGCGTGGCCTGGGTCTGCTCGGTCTCGACGGTGTAGTTGATCGGGTGGCCGTTGACCCCGCCATTGTCGTTCACGCAGGTGAAGTAGGCCTGCACCATGTTCGGGATGTCGGTGAACGAGGTACCGGGCTGGTCGGTGGCGATCGCGCCTAGGTTGATCGGGGTACCGGTCGCCTTGACGCCCGGGTTGGTGCCGCATTGCGAGGTGCTGACCGTCGCGGAGCTCGAGTGGGCCGAGCCAGCCGGGGCGGAGGCAGAACGCTGCTGCTGCTGCCCGCCGCTGGAGCTTGAGCTGCATCCGGCGAGGACGCCGACGACCGCGAGGACCGGGGCGAGCGCGGCCGCGAGCCGCCATCTTCGGGGGTGGGGTTGCTGCATGAAATTCACTGCCTTCTCGTGGCTACGGCCAAAGATGATTCCGAACGGCCCCGGCAGCTCTCGCGTGTAAGGCCACTCGCCTGGAGGCACGCTGTTGAGGGCACGACGTTCGCGGGTATTCCGTGCCTCATCGCACTGCCTTTGGATTGCCTGAGATTCTGTTCCGCTGCCGCCAGCCGGGCCTTTCCGGTGACGTTATCGCCATCATGGACCCCATAGGGCACGTGCTACAGATACGTTTCCATTACGGTTCAGGCATCACTTCCATTGATACCTGGCATAACCGTGACGTGCCTCGGGCGGCCCCTTTCCGCGTGGTCGCGGTTCGGCGCAGTAGCGTACCCCGCGAGAATCGCATGGGCCATGACCGGCGGCAATGCCGTTCTTCCCAAATTCGACGGGCGGGAAATTGAGACTCCGCACAAACTTCCCGCCACAGCCACACCACGAGCCCCAGAAAATAGCAACGCCCGCCCCGTGCGGCACACGGGACGGGCGTTCGTGAAGGGTACGGACCTACAACCCGGCGGCGGCCTTCAGGGCCGCGGCCTTGTCCGTGCGCTCCCAGGTGAAGCCATCGCCCTCGGTCCGGCCGAAGTGGCCGTACGCGGCGGTCGGCCGGTAGATCGGGCGGCGCAGCTCAAGGTCGCGCACGATCGCGCCGGGGCGCAGGTCGAAGTGCTCGTCAACCAGCTCGACGATCCGCCTCCGGTCGATCTTCTCCGTGCCGAAGGTCTCGACCAGCAGCGACAGGGGGCGCGCCACGCCGATCGCGTAGGCCACCTGGACCTCGGCCCGGTCGGCCAGGCCAGCCGCGACGAGGTTCTTGGCCACGTACCGCGCGGCGTACGCCGCCGAGCGGTCGACCTTGGACGGGTCCTTGCCCGAGAACGCGCCGCCACCGTGCCGCGCGAACCCGCCGTACGTGTCGACGATGATCTTCCGGCCGGTCAGGCCGGTGTCGCCCACCGGGCCGCCGATGACGAACCGGCCGGTCGGGTTGCAGTAGAACTCCGCGCGCAGCTTGGCCGGGTCGTACATGCCCTCCGGGAGCACCGGGAGCACCACCTCGGTCCACAGCGCGTCCGGCAGCTTGGACTCGACGCCGTCCTGGTGCTGGGTGGAGATCAGCACCTTTTCGATGCCCGTCGGCTTGCCCTGGTCGTCGTAGCGGACGGTGACCTGGGTCTTGCCGTCCGGCCGCAGGTAGGGCAGCACACCGGAGTGCCGGACCTCCGACAGCTTCTTGGACAGCTGGTGCGCCCAGATGATGGGGGCGGGCATGTACTCCGGGGTCTCATTCGTGGCGTAGCCGAACATCATGCCCTGGTCGCCGGCGCCGATCCTGTCCAGCGGGTCCTCCGAGCCGCCCACCCGGGAGTCGTGCGCGGTGTCCACGCCCTGGGCGATGTCGGGCGACTGCTTGTCCACGATCACGTGCACCCCGACGGCGTTGCCGTCGAAGTAGTACTCGCCGTTGTCGTAGCCGATCTCGTTGACGACCTGGCGGGCGAGCGACTGGTAGTCAATCAGCGAGCTGCTGGTGATCTCCCCGGCGATGACGATGGTGCCAGTGGTCAGCAGGGTCTCGCAGGCCACCCGGGACAGCGGGTCCCCGGCCAGCGCCGCGTCGACGACGGCGTCGGAGATCTGGTCGGCGATCTTGTCGGGGTGCCCCTCCGTCACCGACTCGGAAGTGAAGAGGAATCCGCTGCTCATGGTTGTCTCCTGGGCTACGGGAGCGATTTATCTCCCAAAACTATAGGTTTTGTAGGCTACTCGGGGATGCCATCACGGACTCGCCCAGCTCACCCCGGACAACTGCCGCGCCAGCAACCATAGCGCGTAGTTTGCGCCGCGCCACATCGGGAGCAAGATGTCGCAGTCCGCAGTCAGGATTGATCATCAGCTTCTCCGGCGTCACGTACTGCAGCGCGTGCCGGATCCGCGCGGCGACGAGCTCGGGGGACTCGACCGCGGGCGACTTGACGTCGATCACGCCAAGGCCGACCGATTTCGGCCAGTCATGGTCCCGGATGAGCCGCAGGTCGGCCAGGCCCTTGCGGGCGAACTCCAGGACGAGCTGGTCAACGCGGGCCGCCAGCACGGCGGGGAACAGGAAGTCGTAGTGCCCCTCCCAGGAGGGGCGCGCGTAGCGGTTGCCGTAGCAGACGTGCAGCGCCCAGGTGGCGGGCACGCCCTCGGTCACGATGTTGACCGCCTCGACGGCAAGCGCGGCCTGCTCCGGGTAGCCGGCCAGGAAAGGCTCGTCGACCTGCAGGAAGGTCGCCCCGGCCGCCGCCAGCAGGCGGGCCTCGGCGTTCAGCCTGCGGGCCAGGGCGCGGACCAGGTCGGCGGGGTCGGGGTAGGCCGTGCCCGGCCGCCCTGCGCCGGCGATCCGCCGCGACAGCGAGAACGGGCCGGTGAAGGAGAACTTGACCGGCCGGTCCGTCAGCGTCCGGGTAAACGCGTAGTCATCGGCCAGGCCAAGGGCCGCCTTGTCATCCTCCGGGAGCGGCGCGGTGACCTCTGCGTCGTAATAGTCGTAGTAGTCGGACTTGGCCCGCTGCGCGATGCGCACGCCGGGAACGCGGGCGAGGAAGTAGTCGATGTCGTTATCCCGGCGCAGCTCACCGTCGGACACGATGTCGATCCCGGCCAGTTCCTGGTCCTTGATGGCCGCCTTGATCGCGACCTCGCAGATCTCGGTCAGGTGCGCCGCGCTGATCCGCCGCTGGTAGTACTCGGTCTTTAGCCGCTCCAGCCATTCGGGGACCGAGTATGAGCCCACGACCGTCGTCGGCAGGAAAAGGCGGGAAAGCCCGTTCGGCGTCATCGGCGGGTCAATCCCTGACCTGCGCGGTCATTGTCTTCACGTGGGAGGCCGGGCGCTGCTTGAAGGGGCTGAACGCGACGCTGAAGCCGCGCCTGCTGGCCAGCAGCTGCAAAAGCGGGCCGTTCACCCAGTTGACGACCGACCCGTCGTACTTGCCCGGCCCGAAGAAGCCGCCGTGGTACTCGCCGGGAGTGGTCGTGAACAGGTCGTGGCAGACGACCCGGCCGAACGGGTGCAGCAGCGGCAGCGTGTCAGCGAAGCTGGCGAGCGTCCCGTTGCTGACGTGCATCCGCACGTCGCCCTCCGCCGACAGCAGCGGGCGCAGCACCTCGCCGGTCACCGCGGGGGTGAGCTGGTAGGTGTCGAGGCCCTCGAGCAGCATGTAGCGCTCGGCCAGGCGCAGCGCCTCCCACGTCGCCTGCCAGAAGAGCACCGCCTGCCCGGTGTCGGGGAACTGCGCGGGAAGCGACTCGCTCAGCAGCTCCGGGCCGATGCGCAGCAGCCGCCCGGTCAGCGCGGGCAACTGGTCGCGCGGCAGCCCGAACCGCGCGGCGATGGCGTCCGCGTCGGCGGCGGGGAGGTAGGAGCGGACCTCGACGAGGTAGTTCCTGCCCCGGATGGAGGCGACCTCGTCGGTGGGCAGGTTGTCGTACACGTTGGAGATGTAGACGAGGAACGCCTTCCCGGCGAGGAACCCCACGCTGCCCGACAGCCTGGTCGCCTCCAGGACCAGCCCGCTGGTGTGCTCCCGGTGCTGCCCGATCTCCTGCCGGGCCCGGTCGAGCACGTGCGCCGAGTAATCGCCCATCAGGTAGTGCAGCCGGCGGTAGTAGCCCCGGCCGTGCCGCCGGTCGAGCGCCGCGAACTCGTCAAGGAAGGTCCGCGCCTGGCCGCCGTTGCCCACCCCCAGCTCCAGGACGTACAGCTCCTCGGGCAGCGCGCGCCGGGCCTCCAGCTCGTCCCAGACCCGGAACAGCTCGAGGATCAGCTCCTGGGCGGCGGCGGCGTTGCGGGCATCCGACTCTCCGTTGGGCAGCGACTGCTCGTACTCCCTGCCAGTGGTCTTCTCCCAGTCCGCGAGCGCCTGCCAGTACAGCGCGTTGAACCGCCAGACCATGCTGTCCTTGCCCGCCACCCAGGGCTCGAGCCAGGCCCGGCCATCGGGCGGCGGCCCCGCGGCGGCCCGCCCGCCCGGGAGCGCGGCGACCTCAGCCAGCGCCGCGCTCATCGCGCCCGGAACGCGTCCGCTGCCTGCGCCGAGCACCTGCGCAGGTCGACGGCGACCTCATGGGAGCCGGCGGCCGCTTCGCCGAGCACCGGGCGGGCTGATCACGGGATCGCGGAAGTTGGCCTTGTACTGAATCCAGTCGCAGACCACCCGCAGCCGGTCCAGGTCCGCCTCGGAGGCGGCGATCGCCTCCAGCATCGGGGCGAACGCCCCGCGCACCCGCTCGGAGTCCCGGAGCCTGCGCACTGGCCGCACCTCGATGTGCATCGTCGCCCCGCTACGCGCTCACCGGCGGCGTCGGCGGCGGCGCCGTCGCGGGCACCGGGCCCGCGCCCTTGCGCCGCCCCGGCGAGCTCCAGCAGGTCCGGCACCCTCTTCTCGTACCCGGCGGTCAGCAGGTGGACGCCGGCCACTCCGGGGACCTGCCTGACCTGGGCGATGACCTCGGCGGCGAGCCGGTGGCCCTCCTCCCCCACCTTGTCGGCGGGAACCCCGCGCAGCCGCCGCTGCACGGCCGCGGGCACGGTCACGCCGGGAACCTTCCCCGACGTCATGAAGTCCAGCGCCCGCACGGAGCGGACCACCCCGACCCCGGCCAGGATGGCGCACCGGCCGGTCAGCCCCTCCTCGTGCAGGGCCTTGACCCAGCGCTCGAACACGGGCACGTCGAACACGTACTGGGTCTGCAGGAACTGCGCGCCGGCCGCGATCTTCTTGGCGGCGCGCGCGGCGCGGAACTCCTCCGGGGGCGCGAAGGGGTTCTCCACCGCCCCGAGGAACAGCCCTTCGGGCGGCGGCTTCAGCTCATTGCCCGATAGCAGCTTCCCCTCGTCCCGCATCGTCCGCGCGGTCCACAGCATGGTGACGCTGTCCAGGTCGAACACCGGCTTGGCCCCCGGGTGATCGCCGAACTTCGGGTAGTCGCCGGTCATGAACACCACGTTCTCCAGGCCGGCCGACGCCGCGCCGAGCAGGTCGGACTGCAGCGCGATCCGGTTGCGGTCCCGGCACGTCATCTGCATGATCGGCTCAAGGCCGACGTCCCGGGCGGCGAGCGCCGCGGCCCAGCTGGACATCCGGACGTGCGCGCCCTGGTTGTCGGTGAGGTTCACCGCGTCCACCCAGCCGAGCAGCAGCCGGCCCCGCTCCCTCATCGCGCCGGCCGACGCGCCGCGCACCGGGGCCAGCTCGGAGGTGACGGTGAACTGGCCCGCCGCCAGCCGGTCCCGCAGGGCGCTCACTCCGTCTCCCGCTCGCTCACGGGTGGTCTCCCATGGCCGCCGGGGACGCCAGCCCGTCGTCGTCGGTCCACAGGCTGTCGTCCCGCCCGGCCCAGTAGCTCAGCCAGGAGCTCTCGCCGAACCGCCGGTGATCGACCGGCCGCTGCAGCCGCCGCAGGTCATCGGCGTGCCCCTCGCTGGCCGCCCGCTCGTAGCCGGCCACCCACACGCAGCGCCGGTCGGGGTACACCTCGCAGGCGCCGCCCGGGCCGACGCCGCCGCAGGGGCCGTTGCGCAGTTCCTTCGGGCAGCCCATGGGGCAGGAGTAGCCGGTGACCGGCAGCGCGCACTGGCCGCACATCCGGCAGCCGAACAGGTCCGCTTTCGACTTCCGCTCCGCCGCCGTGAACAGCCTGCGGGCCAGCGGCCAGCGCTCGACGGCGGCGCCGAGCCGCTTGTTGAGCCAGTTGGGCCGCACGGCCCTTTGCGCGAGGTAGGCCCGGCGCGGCGAGAGGCGCGGGACTGGCGGGACGGGCAGCCGGGGCTCGCCCGGCCCTGGCCGCCAGTCCGGCGGCGGCCCGGGCAGCAGCTCCACCGGCAGCGGGCCAGCGCTCACCGGGTCGCTGCCTTTGTGCTTAGCCACAAAGGACGACCGGACGCCGGCGAGCAGCCTCGAATGACGACTTGTCCCACGTACTTCATCGTGCCGGATTACCTGCCAGGGGGCATTCATCCGGCGAGACAAGCTTTCAGGCGCGCCTATTGTGGGTCCCCCACAACGCGGCGCGACGCCGCCAGCGGACGTCTCATCGACCAGCAAGAGGCGGACGAGGCGCGCCAGGCCCCGTGACTTATGACGCGTATCCCCGGTGTCAGAGCCGGGACGCGACCTCGCTGCCGAGCAAGTGGATGTGGTCGACGTCGCTGGCCCCGTACACGTGGAAGTAGACGGTGTCAGCGCCCTGCCCGGCCAGGTTCTCCAGGACGCGCAGCACGTCGCCGCCGTAGCCGGTGACGCCGGCCGCCAGCAGGCGGGCACCCGGCTCGCCGAGCGACTCCAGCCGCCGCGACAGGTCGGCGGCGTCCGCGCCGATGGCCACCGGCAGCGTGGCCGACAGCCGGACCCGCGCCGGGTCCCGGCCCACTTCCTCGCAGATGCGCCGGAAGTTGGCGTACCGCTCGACGAGGTCCAGGCCGAGCGCCCCGTTGAACTCGTCGGCGTAGCGCGCGGCCAGCGTCGGGGTCTTCCTCGCGCCCGCGCCGCCGATGATGATCTTCGGCCGGGCGGCCCACCGCGGGATCGCCGCGCAGTCCTGGACCTGGTAGAACTTGCCGTCGAAGCTGAACCGCTCGCCCCGGCGGGGTGTCCCAGATGCCGGTGATGATCGCCAGCTGCTCCGCGAGGCGGTCGAACCGCTCGCCCAGGGCCGGGAACGGGATGCCGAAGTACTGGTGCTCGCGCTCGTACCAGGCCGCGCCGATGCCCAGCTCGGCCCGGCCGCCGCTCATCTGGTCGACGGTCGCCACCTCGACCGCCAGCTGACCGGGCAGCCGGAAGGTCGAGGCGTTGACGAGCGTCCCGATCCGCACCCGCTCGGTCTGCACGGCCAGCCCGGCCAGCGTCGTCCACGAGTCGGTCGGCTGGTAGGTGAGGTCGTCGGCGTCGATGCCGAGGTAGTGGTCGGAGCGGAAGAACGCGTCGAACCCGGCCTCCTCCGCCGCCCGGGCAAGCGCGAGGATCTGCGCATAGGTCGCCCCGTGGTGCGGCTCAAGCAGGATGCGCAGTCTCATCCAGACAGCTCCCCTCGCGGGATTACGGGGGTCGCCCCCCGGGGTCAGCACGGCCTTGTCGATGACGACCCCGTCGCGGCCCGCAGCGGGAAATGGCACGCCACCACGTGGCCCGGCGCGAGCTCGCGAGGCTACCGGCTCCTCGGTGGCGCAGCGATCCTGGGCCAGCGGGCACCGGGTGCGGAACCGGCAGCCGGACGGCGGGCTGATCGGTGACGGCGGCTCGCCCTTGATCGTCGCGGTGGCCCGCCGGGCGCCCGGCTCGGTTGACGGGATGGAGTCCAGCAGCGCCCTCGTGTAGGGGTGCAGCGGCTGCCGGTAGACGTCCTCGCCCGGGCCGACCTCGCACATCTTCCCCAGGTACATGACGGCTACCCGGTCGCTGACCTGCTTGACCAGCGCCAGGTCGTGCGCGATGAACAAGTAGGACAGCGACAGCTCGCGGCGGAGCTTCTCGAACAGGTTGAGCACCTGCGCCTGGATCAGCACGTCCAGGGAGGACACCACCTCGTCGCAGATGATCAGCGACGGCTCCAGCGCCACCGCGCGGGCGATGGCCACCCGCTGCGCCTGGCCGCCCGACAGCTCCCGCGGATACCGTGAGGCGTACCGGGCCGGGTCGAGGCCGACCAGGTCGAGCAGCTCCTCCACCCGCTTGCGCCGCCCCTCGCGGCTGCCGACGCCATAGGCGATGAGCGGCTCCTTGACGATGCTGCGGACCTTCCACTTCGGGTCCAGGGACCCGAACGGGTCCTGGAACACGAACTGCATGTGCCGCCGCGCCTGCAGCAGCCGGCCGCCGCGGAGCCTCGTCAGCTCCGTGCCGCGGAAGACCACCGAGCCCGACTTGGGCCGCGGCGCCTGCAGGATCGCCCGGGCCAGGGTGGACTTGCCCGAGCCGGTCTCGCCCACGATGCCAAGCGTCTCGCCCGCCATGATGTCGAACGACACGCCGGACACGGCCTGCACGACGCCGGCCTTGCCGCCGCCGCGCTCCCGCACGATGAACTCCTGGACCAGGTCGCGCACCGACAGTATCTCCCGGGGGGGCGACCCCCCGGACCCCGATACGGCCGCCCTCCGGCGTGCCGTCTTCCTTCGCTGCGCTCCCTCGTTCCTCGGTCGCTCCACTCAGTCCAGACGGCACGGGCGGCCTTCTCCCCCGGGGGGGCGACCCCGGACCCGGATCACGGCCGCCCTCCGGCGTGCCGTCTCCTTCGCTGCGCTCCCTCGTTCCTCGGTCGCTCCACTCAGTCCAGACGGCACGGGCGGCCTTCTCCCCGGGGCAGCTGCCCCCGAGCGGCTCATCTTGGTCAGTCATGGAGAACCTCTCCGTTCTCGCAGGGATGCCAGCAGGCCCAGCGGTGGCCGGGGACGTGCTCCGCCAGCGCCGGCACCTTGGCCCGGCAGTCGTCTTCGGCGTACTGGCAGCGCGCGGCGAACGAGCACCCCGGTGGCAGCGCGGTGGGGTCGGGCGGCCGCCCGCCGACCACCGGCAGCAGCGTGTGCGCCGGCCGCTCCAGGTGCGGGATCGCGTCGAGCAGCGCCCGGGTGTACCGCATCCGGACGGCGCCCCCGGTGCCGAACAGCGCGGCCGCCGGCGCCTGCTCCACGATCTTGCCCGCGTACATGACGATGACCTCGTCCGCGTACGAGGCGGCGAGGCCGAGGTCGTGGCTGATCATGATCAGCGCCATGCCCAGCTGGACCTGCAGGTCGAGCAGGAGCTCCATGATCTGCGCCTGGGTGGTCACGTCGAGCGCGGTCGTCGCCTCGTCGGCGATCAGCAGCCGCGGCTGGCAGGCCAGCGCCATCGCGATCATGACGCGCTGCCGCATGCCGCCCGACAGCTGGTGCGGGTACTCGTGGAAGCGCCGCTCCGGCACCGGTATGCGCACCAGCCGCAGCAGCTCGATGGCCTGCTCCCGCGCCTCGCGCTTGCTCATCTGGCCCGCGTATTGCGGTGCGTCGGGATGGCCTCGGCGATCTGCGGGCCGATTCGCATCGTCGGGTTGAGCGACCGCGCCGGGTCCTGGAACACCATCGCCACGTCGGAGCCGCGGTGCCTGCGCAGCTCGGCGTCGGACAGGCCGAGCAGCTCGGTGCCGCGCAGCCGGGCGGACCCGCCGATGGCGGCCCGGCCGGCAGCAGCCCCATGATCGCCCGGCAGCTGACGGTCTTGCCGGAACCGGACTCGCCGATGATGGCGAGCGTGGCGCCGGGAGAGACCGTGAAGCTGACGCCGTCGACGGCGCGCACCTCACGACCGCCGACCGCGAAGGTGACCCGCAGGTCGTCGACCTGCAGCAGGGCGTCTCTCATTGCGTGCCCCATCGTTCGCGCAGCGCGTCGCCGAGCAGGTTCAGCGACGCCACGGTGATCAGCAGGGCGATCGACGGGATCAGCACGTACTCCGGCTGGGCCGACAGGATCTGCTGACCGTTGGAGATCATGTTGCCCCAGCTCGCCGTCGGGCGGCGGGATCCCGTAGCCGAGGAAGTCAAGTGCGCCCTCCAAGATGATCACCACGCCGGTGCCGAGCAGGCTGAACGTCACGATGGTCGGGGTGATGTTCGGCGCGATGTGCCGCGCGATGATCCGCCAGCCACGGGTGCCGGCCAGGCTGGCGGCCACCATGAACGGCAGCCCCCGTATCGTCAGCGTGGCGCCGCGCGTGATCCGCCCGACCGTGGGGATGCCGAACACCGACAGCGCCCAGATCACGTGCATCTCGCTGGGCCCGAGTCCCTCGGAGATCACCAGCGCGAGCACCAGGGCGGGAAACGCGATCAGGATGTCGAGCACCCGCGAGAGCACCGCGTCCACCCAGCCGCCGAAGTAGCCGGCGACGACCCCGAGCGTGCCGCCGATCGCGATGCCGATGAGGGTGACGGCCACGCCGATCTCGAACGCTACCTGGCCGCCGTGCACGAGCTGGGAGAAGATGTCGACGCCCTGCACGTCGGTGCCGAGCAGGTGCCCGGGCGAGAACGGTGCCTCGTTGTTGTAGATGATGTTCCCCCTGGTCGACGAGGGCAGCGTGATGACCAGCGGCAACAGGAAGCACAGGGCGAGGATCGCGATGAGGACCCCGGCGGGCACCCAGAACCGGAGCGTGCGGCCCAACCGCTGCGTCCGCAGCCGGCGCGCGTTGACCAGGGACGGCAGCAGCGGCGGCAGGGGGCCGGCGAGCATTTCGTCACGAAGTGGAGCTGCCATACCGGATCCTTGGGTCGAGTACCGCGTACGCGATGTCGGCGAGGAGGTTGCCGGCCACGGTCACGAGCGCGAAGACCAGCGTGATCCCCTCGACGAGGGGCACGTCGTGGTTGCTGATGCCGGTCAGCAGGTCGTTGCCGATGCCCTGCACCTGGAAGATGGTCTCGATGATGGCCGCCGCGCCGACCAGCCCGCCCAGGTTCAGCGCGATGGTCGTGATGAGGGTGAACATGGAATTCCGCAGCGCGTGCCGGATGAGGACCTGCCACGGCGGGACGCCCTTGGCCTTGGCGGTGACGATGTAGTCCTCGCGCTGCATCTGCTCGATGAGGTCGGCCCGCAGCAGCCGGCTGTAGATCGCGAACAACCCGAAGCCGATCGCGGCGGCGGGCAGCGTCAGGTTCTTGAAGAACGAGGCGGGGCCGGTGACGGGGCCGGACAGGACCGGGAACCACTGCACCTTCACCGCGAAGATGATGATGAGCAGGAACGCGAACGCGTACGGCGCGGTGGACAGCCCGATCATGCTCACCGCGAGGCTGATCCGGTCCGCGATGCCGTTCGGCCGCCGCGCCGCGAGCGTCGCCACGATGATCGCGAGCACCACCGAGACGACCAGCGCGTACAGCAGGAGCGCCAGCGTGGTCGGCACGTGGATGGCCAGTTCGTGGTTGACGCTCTGGCCCTGGACGGAGAGTGCCGAGGTTTCCGTGCAGCACGTTGACGAGCCAGTTCCAGTACCGCTGCCAGAACGGCTGGTCCAGGCCGAGTGTGTGGTTGAGCGCGGCCACCGCGCTGGGGGTCGCGTTGAGCCCGAGAATCGCGCGGGCGGTGTTGTTCGGCAGCGCGCTCATGATCGCGAACGTCAGGAAGGAGACGCCGACGAGCACCGGGATGACGGCGAGGAGCCGCCGCCCCACCATGCGCAGGGCCGGCGAGCCGACGGCCCGGCGCGCGGCGATCGCGCGCGCCGGGCTCACCCTGCGGGAGCTGGGTTTGCTGGACCAGCGCCATGTTTTCCTGTGTCCTCCCGTCGTGAGGATTTCAGCCGTCAGGAGCCAGGGGTGTAGTACACGTCCTCCCACGGGATCGTCGGGACGACCGCGACCGAGGCCAGGGGCGACGACAGGCCAGGCCCGGCGATGCCGTGCACCGAGATGTTCGCGGGCGAGAACGCGAAGTAGAACGGCCCGTAGTAGTTCTTGGCGATGTACTCGGCCGCCTGGTCGTAGAAGCCGCACCGGACCGACAGGCTCGTGCGCGCCTGCGCGCTCTGCAGCAGGGAGTCCAGGTGCTTGTCGTGCACGCCGCTGAACGGCGACATGGAGCCGAACCGGAAGTTGACGCCGAGGGCGGCCGCCGGGTCATACGCGCCCGCGGTCTGCACCATGGACTGCCAGGACTTGCCGCCGTTCGCCTCGAACGCGGCGATCAGCCCCGACAGCGGCCAGGACGACTGCTTGACGTGCAGCCCGGCCTGCTCCCATTCGGTGGCCAGCGCCTGCATGGATTCCTGGGCGGTCGACAGGGCGATCGTGCCCAGCTGGATCGTCACCTTGTCCAGGCCGGCCTGCTGGATCAGCTGCTTGGCCAGTGTCGGGTCATAGCCCTGGTACCCGGGCACGTTCTGCTGGTAGCAGATGCCGCCAGGCCCGGTGAAGCCCTGGACGATCGGGTACCGGCCGCCGAACAGGTGCTGCAGGATCGGCTGGAAGTTGGTCGCCGCGTAGATCGCCTGCCGTGCCTTGGGGTTGTTGAACGGCGGGACCGCGGTGTTCAGCTGCAGGTCGTACGGCGAGGTGCCGAGGTTGTTCTCCACCTCGAAGTGCGATGCGGACTCGTCGATCAGCTGCGTCGTGGACATGTTCTCGTAGACCTGGCCCTGGCTGGCCAGCAGCGCCTCGTAGGCCGCCTCGTCGCTGCCCACGGTCTTGAACGTGATCTGGTCCAGGTACGGGCGGCCCTGCTGCCAGTAGCCCGGGTTCTTCTTGACGACGAGCGCTTCGTTGGGAGTGTTGGTCGCCACCGTGAACGGCCCGGCGCCGACCGGGTTCTGGCCGAACGACGCGCCTTCCTTCTGCAAGGCGGCGGGCGAGGCGATCCAGTTGGGGATCGAGTCGAACAGCTGGTCAACGAAGGCGCCGTTCGGCACGGTCTGGTGGACGACGATCGTGTACGGCCCGGTGACCTGGATGTCTCCCGCGACGGGCGGCTCTGCCGTTCCTGGCGGGCTGCCCTTCGGCGCCGCCTGCTCCGCGATGAGCCACTGCGGGTTGAGGCCGTTCTTGATGGCTATCGGCCCGAGATCCCGGTTCCAGTTGTAGGCCACGGCCTGCGCGTTGAACGGCGTGCCGTCGGTGAACTTCACGCCCTGGCGGATCGTGATCGTGACGGTCTTGGCGTCCGGGCTGAACGTGTACCCGGTGGCCAGGTCGGGGACGATCGAGCCGCCGGCGCCGAGCGAGAAGAGCTGCCCGTAGATCGCCACCATGAAGTCCTGGGTGGCGGCGCCCTCCTTGTTCTGCGCCGGGTCGAGGGTCGACCACGCGCCGGAGTACCCGGTGCTCTCCAGGACGGTGATGGAGCCGCCGGCCTTCGGGGCGGAGGTCGCGATGGGGCCGTTAGAGGGACCGTTCTTGTTCGCCGAAGACGACGGTGATGAGCTGCAGGCGGCAGCAGCCAGGACGAGTGCGACCGCTCCAGCGAGGCAGGCGGTCCGCATTGACTTTTGCCGGAATCTCACGGCATTCACCTACTCGTGATAATTACTACGCTGGTATGTGACACTAATTCAGCCGAGCGTCCAGAGATTTGTCTTGGATACTCTCACCCGCTCGATGATGCTGCAAGAGCGGATTTTCCAGGTCACGCGAGCGTCCCGATCTCCTTGTATCCTCGGCACGCCCGCCCGCACGGTGCCGTTGTGCTTCGGCACAAACCCGGCCGGGCATGTCGCCTACCTGCGCAATCCCGCGCAGGGCCGCTAGCCCTCCGCTAGCCCCAGACCTCGGCCGCCGTTTCCACGACAAGGCGGAGCTTGGCCTCCTGGTCGGCCCGGGTCAGCGCGTTGCCTTCCGCCGTGGAGGAAAAGCCGCACTGGCCGGACAGGCACAGCTGGTCCAGCGGCACGTACCTGGCGGCCTCGTCGATCCGCCGCTTGAGCTCGTCCTTCGGCTCAAGCTCGGGGCGCTTCGTCGTCACCAGGCCAAGCACGACGTACTTGCCCTTGGGCACGAACCGCAGCGGCTCGAAGCCGCCGGACCGCTCGTCGTCGTACTCCAGGAAGAAGCCATCCACGTCCAGTTCGCTGAACAGTGCCTCGGCGACGTAGTCGTAGCCGCCGGAGGCGACCCATGAGGACCGGTAATTGCCGCGGCACAAGTGGGTGGTGATCGCCATCCCCGGGGGCCTGTCCCGCACCGCGCCGTTGGTCAGGGCGATGTACCGCAGGTGCATCGCCGCCGGGTCCTCGCCCCGGGCGGCGATGTAGGCGCGCTGACCGGGGTCGTTCAGGTAGGCCAGGGACGTGTCGTCGATCTGCAGGTAGGTGCAGCCGAGGCCCGCCAGGCCGGCGATCTCGGCGGCGTAGGCGGCCGACACGTCGGACCAGAACTCCTCGGCGTCCGGGTACACGCTCTCGTCGGCCACGGCGCGGACGCCGGACCGGTAGTGCACCATGCTGGGCGCGGGGATGGTCTGCTTGGGCGCCAGCGGGACGGCGCCCGTCGACGACTCCCCCGCCACGGACCGCAGGAACGCGAAGTCGCGGCCGAAGATGGTCGCGTCCATGGTGACCTTGCGGGTCACCCGGATGGCGTCCGGGGTGAACGTGATGTCGCCACGGGGATTGTGGAACGTGGAGACCAGGCTGCCGGGGACCCTGGCGATGCCGCCGATCTGGTAGATGAAGTCCATGTGCCAGGAGGCGCGGCGAAATTCCCCGTCGGTGACCGACCGCAGCCCGACGTCCCGCTGGAAGGCCACCGCCTCCCGGATCGCCTCGTCCTCGATCGACCGCAGCTCGCCGGCCGTGATGGCCGCGGCGGCATAGTCGTCGCGCGCGGCCAGCAGCCGCCTCGGGCGCAGCAGGCTGCCGACGTGATCGGCGCGAAACGGCGGGGCGGTCCGTGCTAGCCCAGGCGGCGCGGGGCGCCCTTCCATGACCATCACTCTCCTCGCTCAGCTGGCCGCGGGCGGGCGCGCGAGCGTGACGGCGATCGCCCGGCCCGTCCCGTCGCGCTTGCCGCAGCCGGTCACGAGGGCGACCCGGCCGTTCACCGCCATTCGCTCACCGCCACGGACTGCCCGGACCATTCCCCGAAGACGCGGACCACCATCGAGATGGCCGCGGTCTTCGCGCCCGCGACGATGACAGGGACCTGCCTGGGCTCGGACAGGACGCGGTGGAACTCCTCGTCGGGGACTGAGCCGTCGTCATGGGAGGGGAACGTGAGTACGCCGCCCTTGCCGGCCTGGCGCAGCTGGCCGGCGGTACGGCCAGAGTGGCCGATGAGCCAGTCCTGCACATCGGCCTTGGACAGGCCGGCACTGGCGAACATCTGCGCGTGCTCGGGGCACAGCACCAGGGCCACCGGGGTGCGCGGGAAGATCTGGGGGCCGAGGCGGCCGACGGAGTCGGCGATGTCGCGGAGCACGTCCTCGTGGTTCGGGGTGTGGCGGTTGTCCACGAATTCCATCGTGCGGGTAAGCGTGCAGGTCACCGCGCTCTCGCCGCCGGGCACCCCGCCGTCTTGCGCGAGCGGCCCCCACGGGGACTCCTCCTCGTTCTCCGCGACGCAGATCGACCAGCGGCCCGGCACGCCCTGGGTGGCCTGCTCCAGCACGTGGGGGTGGATGCCGAACGCGTTGCGGACGATGAGCCCGATCGCGCGGGGGATCGTCATGTTCGGCCGGAATCCCGGGCCGAACGCGCCGCCGGCGGTGTTGAACCCGAGCTCGGTGCGGACAGGGCCGTTGACGACGATCAGCGGGGCGGGCCCGGACGTCGACTGGAAGCCGCCGCCGCGCGCCGCGCGCTCGCGCATGAGCGCGTCGAACGCGGCGAGCACGACGGGGAAGTACTCCGGCCGGCAGCCGGCCATCGCGGCGTTGACCGCGGCCAGGTACACGGTGACGTCCCGGCCGACCTGCTCCAGCGAGCCGATGACCTCCTCCGGAGCCCGCTTGGTGGTGGCGAGGAACTGATCGACCAGCGGCCGGGAGGCCGGGACCAGCGGGAGGCCGTCGGACCAGCCCTGCCGGTAGCAGTACTCGATGGCGGCCTGCGCCACATCGGGGTCGAGTGGCACCGGGATCGAGTGGCACCGTGGGGTCGTTCCCGGTTTCCGTCATGCGGGCCCGGCTCGGTCAGCAGCCGGACCACGTCCTCGATGACCTGGGCGGCGCGCTCCTTGACCTGCTCGTCCGAGAGCACGGCCACCGGGTGGGCCGTGGTGGCGTACTGGTAGCCGGGTGCCCCGCGCAGCTCGGCCATCTTGCTGGCGGTCGTGCGGAAGGAGTCGGTGACGATCACCGCGGCGGGCAGGCCGGCGGCCTCGAGCACCACGCCGTCCGCCGCGGCGGCCGCGCTGCAAGAGCCGCAGTCGCCGACGCCGGTGACGACCACGTCGGCCTCGGCGGCCAGCTCCTTGATGACCTCCTGCGGCTCGGGGACGGCGAAGTTGAGCTTGGTTCGCTGCGTGACGCTGGCGGCGCCGTACTGCTCCCGCAGGAGGCGGCCCACCTCAAGCAGGAAGGGCCGGGCGTTTTGCTTCGTGTTGATGAGAAGGCCGACCCGGGCGCCCGCCAGCGTGCGGCGGCGAGGGGCGCGGGCGGCGGCGGGCCGCCGGCCAGGCGGGTGGCGCCGGTGGGGTCGAGGATCGCGTTCGGCATGGTCCCGTCCTTCGGGGGGCCCGGGGGGTCGTCCCCCGGGGGAGATTCAATGCTGGTGAACGATGACGCCGCGGATGTTCTTGCCGTCCATGAGGTCGGCGTAGCCCTCGTTGATCTCATCCAGCGCGTACCGCTTGGTGATGAGCTCGTTCAGCTTGATCTTGCCCTCGTGCCAGAGGCTGAGGACCTTCGGGATGTCGTGCAGCGGGTTGGCCCCGCCGAATAGCGACCCCTGCATGCGGCGGTGATAGCCGATGAGGATGCCGCCGGGCAAGACCATGTCGTAGTAGCCGACGCCGGTGATCACGATCGTGCCTGCCTTGCCTGTCATGTCGACGGCCGCCTTGACGACCTCGTTGTCCATCTCGCCGACCGTGCAGACCACCACGTCGGCGAGCTGGCCGTAGGTGAGGTCGATGAGGACTTCCTTGGCCTTGGCCGGGTCGCCGAACGCGTGCGTCGCGCCGAACTGGAGGGCCTGCTGCTGCTTCCACTCGTTGGGGTCGATGGCGATGACGTACTTGGCGCCGGCGAAGGCCGCGCCCTGCACGGCGTTCATGCCCACGCCGCCGGTGCCGAAGACCACGACCGCGTCGCCGACCCGGGTGTCGCCGGCGATGACCGAAGAGCAGAACCCGGTCGTGACGCCGCAGCTGACCAGGGCCGCGAGTTCCATCGGGACGTAGTCCTCGATCTTCACGCAGGACCACTCCGACAGCACCGAGTACTCGGCGAACGACCCGACGACGCACATGCCGCCGAGGTCCTCGCCGTTCTGGTGGAACCGGAACGTCTCGTCCTGCAGGCAGCCCACGCCGGCCCACTTGCCCGCGTCGCACAGGTTCTGCTTGCCCGTGGAGCAGTACCGGCACTTGCCGCACACCGGGATGTAGGAGCAGGAGACCCGGTCGCCGACCTTGACCCGGGTGACGCCCGGGCCGGCCTCGACGACGACGCCCGCCCCCTCATGGCCGCCGACGAGCGGCAGCCGCGCGAAGCCCTTGGCCCGGATGTGCTCGTCCGAGTGGCACAGCCCGGCCGCCTCCATCTGGATGAGCACCTCGTTGGCCTTGGGACCGTCCAGGTCAAGCTCGGTTATCTCCCACGGCGTGCCCGCCTTGCGCAGCACAGCGGCCCGGGTCTTCATGTGGCTCTCCTCTGGCGGATGCGGCTACCTCGTTGCGGCCCTACTCGTGACAGGCCGCCATACGGCTGACCCGACATTAGGTTTCATATCATGCGCTTCCCGTCGATCCAAGTGTCATATATCGTCAGCCCCATGGCTGACATGGTGCGTGCCGTGGTCCAGACGGGACCCCGGCAGATGGAGGTGCGCGAGTTCCCCCGGCCCGTCATCGGGGCGGGCGGGCCGGGAGGCAGGGGCGGTGGCGGGGAGGGCGCCCTGCTGCGCGTCGAGGCGTGCGGCATCTGCGGCAGCGACGTCGAGCAGTACAAGGGGGCCATGGGCAGCCGCGGGCTGCCGATGATCCCCGGTCATGAGCCGCTTGGCATCATCGAGGAGATCACCCCCGAGACCGCCGCCCGCTGGGGCGTCGCGCCCGGCGACCGGGTCGCGGTGGAGATCTTGATCCCGTGCCGGTCCTGCGCCCTGTGCCTGGCGGGGCAGTACATGCAGTGCAAGAACAGGCCGGGCAGCCATGGCGGCTACAACCCGCCGGAACGAGGGCTCGGCCTGTACGGCGGCTACGCCGAGTACATGCACCTGCACCCGAACTCGATCGTCCACCCGGTGCGCAAGGACCTGCCCGCCGAGATCGCGGTGATGTTCAACCCGCTCGGCGCGGGCGTGCGGTGGGCGCTGCAGTACGGCGGGGTGCACCTGGGCTCGTCGGTGCTGGTACTCGGGGCCGGGCAGCGCGGGCTGGCCGCCATCCTGGCGTCCCGTTACGCGGGCGCGGGGCTGATCATCGCGACCGGGCTGGCCAGGGACGCGCGCAAGCTTGAGCTGGCACGGGAGTTCGGCGCGGACGTGACCATCAACGTGGAAGAGGAGGACACGGTCACGCGGGTCCGCGAGCTGACCGGCGGCGACGGCGTCGACGTCGTGCTCGACCTCACCCCGATCGCGCTGTCGCCCGTCCTGGACGCGGTCAACGCGGCACGCTGGGGCGCGACGATCGTGCTGGCCGGCCTGAAGGGCCGTTCCGACGACGGCCCGCGCGCCGTCTCGCTGCCCACCGACATGCTGGTCAACAAGGCGCTCACCGTGAAGGGCGCGTTCAGCGTGGACGCCGCCGCCTACATGGACGCCATCCGGCTCATCGAGTCCGGCAAGTTCCCGCTGGAGAAGATGCAGACGCACAAGTTCGGCCTCGACGATGTCGAGCACGCCATCCGGCTGCTCGCCGGCGAGGTGCCCGGCGAGAACGGCATCCACGTCGCGATCATGCCCGGTCTTTCAGCACGGCACCCGGCCGTTTGAGTAGCTAGCAGAGCCTGTGAGGTGGTCCCCGTGAAGGTCATCGACACCCACGCCCACATCTTCCCCGCCGACTTCGGGCCGCCGCCCGCCGGGTGCGACCCCGCGGCCTGGCCGGCCACCGAGCCGAACCTCGACGCCGACGGCGGCAAGGTCCTCGTCAACGGCCCCATGCGGTTCCCGGCGGCGGCCGTGTGGTTCGACGCGGAACGCCGGCTGGAGGCGTCGGCCGCCCGGGGCGTCGACGCCGAGTTGCCCTGTCCCCGTTCCCCGCCCTGCTGAACTACCGGGCCGCCGCCAGGGCCGGCCGGGACCTGTCCCGCGTGACGAACGAGTACATCACCGGCCTGGCGGCCGCGTTCCCCGGCCGGTTCCTCGGCCTGGGCACGGTGCCGATGCAGGACCCCGACATGGCGGCCGCCGAGCTGACCGAGGTGGCCAAGTCCGGCCTGGCCGGCGTGGAGATCGCCTCGAACGTCAATGGCCTGTCGCTGCACGACGAGCGGTTCGACGGGTTCTGGGCCGAGGCCGAGCGGCTGGGCAGCGCCGTCTTCGTGCACGGCATGCCCGCGCCGTCGGACCGGGTGCCCGGGACCGGCCACCGCGACGTTCGGCGTCGGCCTGGAAGGAGCGCTGGCGGCGTCGGCGATCATCTCGGGCGGGGTCGCGGAGAAGTACCCGGGCCTGCGGATCGCGTTCAGCCACGCGGCCGGCGGGTTCCCGCTCATGCTCACCCGGGCGCACTGGTTCTGGGGCCGCACCTGGAACGAGGAGCCGCCGCCGCCCGAGGACCAGCGGCCGCAGGCGCGGCCGTGGTTCGCCGAGCACGGCCCCATCGAGCTGGCCCGCCGGTTCTACTACGATTCGCTGGTCTTTGACCGCCGCGCCATCCGCTACCTCGCCGAGATGCTCGGCACGGACCGGCTCCTGGTCGGCTCGGACTTCCCGGCGATGCCGAGGGAGAACCCCGTCGCCGCCACGCTCCAGTCGATGGGGCTTTCGGAAGGCGAGCTTGCCGACATTCTCTGGCATAACTGCTTCCGATTCCTCGGCGTAGAGCCGCCACGGTTATCCTGTGCCCGTGAGTAGCCCCTCGATGGACCTCGATGAGCTGGATTCCGAGGATGGCCGTGGCGCGTGGACGTTCCCCGGCCCGGTCGCGCAGCGGCCGCCCCGGCTGCTGCTCACGCTGCTGGGCGACTACTGGTGGCAGCGCACCGAGCCGCTGCCCTCGGCCGCGATCGTGGCACTGCTGGCGGAGTTCGGGGTCAGCGACTCGGCCGCGCGCGCCGCGCTGTCCCGGCTGACCCGCAACGGCCTGCTGGTCACCTCCCGCAACGGGCGCCGGACGTACGTCCAGCTGTCCAGGCGCGCCGCCGGCATCCTCGATGACGGCGCCCGGCGGATCTTCTCCTTCGGCGCCCCGGCCTCCCCCTGGGACGGCATGTGGTCGCTGGTGGCCTTCTCCATCCCGGAGAACAACCGCGCCGCCCGTGACGAGCTGCGCAAGGAGCTGCGCTGGCTCGGCTTCGCCCCCCTCTACGACGGCCTGTGGGTGGCCCCCCGTGACCACGTCGGCGACGTCCTGACCCGGCTGAAGGAGCTGGGCATCACCACGGCGACCGCCTTCCGCGCGACCGCCATCCCCGGCTCCGACGGCGACAGCGGCATCCCGGCGCGGGCCTGGGACCTCGACGGCCTTAAGGACCGCTACGAGCGCTTCATCTCCTTCGCCGGGCAGCTGCGCGATTCCACCGCCTCCGGTCTCGTCCCGCCCATGGACGCCCTTGTCGCCCGCACCCGCGTCATGGACGAGTGGCGCGCCTTCCCCGGCCAGGATCCCGACCTGCCCGCCGAGCTGCTGCCCGACGCGTGGCCGCGGTCCGCCGCCCGGGACCTGTTCATCACCTGCTACGACCTGCTCGGCCCGCTCGCCGCCCGCCGGGTGCGGCAGGTCATCGCCCGCTACAGCCCCGAGCTGGCTGGCCTGGCGGCCTACCACAGCTCGGAATTGAGCTTTCCCTCATAGCCCCGAGGACTGCCAGAGCGTGATGGACCCCGGGTCCAGGGTCACGTCGCAGGGATCACCCGGCACCAGCCCGCCCGCGCCGGTTGCCCGGACCCGCAGCTCCGGCCCGCCCGCCAGGCGCACCGTCAGCGTGATGATGCTGCCGATGTCGGCGACGTCAGCCACGACTGCCGGGTACGCCCGCGGCCGCCGCTCGCCGCCATCGGCCGCCACGATCACGTGGTCCGGGCGGATGCACCACAAGATCGCGGTTCCGGCCGGGAGGTTCCCGGTGCCGGCGCTGATGCGCGCGGCGCCCGCGGCGATCACCCCCGGCCCGGCGACGGTGCCCGCGCTCAGGTTCTGGATGCCGAGCAGCCGCGCCACCTGAGGTGAGACGGGCCGGTTGAACACCTCGGCGCGCGGCCCCGCCTGCAGGAGCCGCCCCTCATCGATGACGAGGATCTCATCGGCGAGCAACGCCGCCTCCTCGGGGTCGTGCGTCACCAGGACGGTGGACAGCCCGGCCTCCCGCTGCAGCCGCCGCAGCTCCCCGCGCAGCTCGTCGCGCACCGGGGCGTCCAGGGCGTTGAACGGCTCGTCGAGCAGGACCAGGCGGGGCCGCCTGGCCAGCGCGCGGGCGAGGGCGACGCGCTGGCGCTGGCCGCCGGACAGCTGCCCGGGCAGGCGGTTCACGAGGCTGTCCAGCCGCAGGGTCGCCAGCCACCACGCGGCCACCCCCGGATCGGCGTCGGTGGCGAACAGCGCCTGCTGCCAGACGGTGCGGCCGGGGAAGAGCGCGAGGCTCTGCGGCACGTACCCGATGTGCCGCCGCTCAACGGGGACCGCCGAGACGAGCGCGTCGCCGTAGCGGACGTCGCCGGCCCGCGGGCCGAGGAACCCGGCCAGGGCGCGCAGCGTCATCGACTTCCCGGCACCGGACGGCCCGAGGATGGCGATCCGGTGGCTGGCCGCCTTGTGGGCGACCGTCAGCCGGAAGCTCCCGATCGTCACGTCGATGTCGAAGCTGACCGGAACCGGCGTCAGCGGGCCCGGCGGCACCGGGGCGGGCAGCCGGGCCGGGGAGCGTCGCCACGACGGCCATCGCAGCTGGCTCAGCAGCAAGATGACGGCCGAGAGGCCGAGCGCGAGCGCCGTCGGCGCCTGCGTGTCGGGGATGCCCGTGGAGGAGAACTCAACGTAGGTGAAGACCGGCAGCGAGTACGGATGGTAGGCCAGCAGGACCGTCGCGCCGTACTCACCGATGGCGCGCAGCCAGGTCATGAGCGCTCCCGCCCGGATCCCCGGCAGCGCGGCGCGCAGGCTCACCAGCCAGAACCGGGCCAGCGGCCGGTGCCCCAGGCTGGCCGCCAGGTCATCCAGTGACGGGTCGAGGGACTCGAACGCCGACCGCGCGGCGATGATGAGGAATGGCCCGGCCACGAACGTCTGGGCGATGACCACGCCCGTGACGGACTCGGTCAGGTTCCCGTCGACGTGGGTGCCCAGCCAGGTGTAGGGCCCGACCAGGTAGATCAGCATGATGCCCGCCATCACCGGCGGCAGCGCCAGCGGCAGCTGCACCAGGACCCCGACGACGCGCGCGAGCGGCCCGTGCGACCGGGCCAGCCAGCTGGCCAGCGGGATGCCGAACAGCGCGACCAGCAGCGTGGAGATGGTCGCGCTCTGCACGGAGACCCACAGCGCGGGCCACAGGCCCGGCGCGCCGAACCCCCGGTCGCCCGGCTGGGCGAGCCGGACCAGGAACGCGGCCAGCGGGATGCCGAGGTAAAGCGCCAGCAGCCCGCCGAGTGCGTGCAGGGCACGGAGGCTCAGCGGGCTGCGGGGCGCGCGGTACGGCACGAGGGAAAACTATGACACGAGGAAAGAACCGGGGAACGGCGAACCGGTTACGGCAGCACCGACGACAGGCTCGGCGGCACCCCGGTGCCGGTCACCTTGACCGGCGTGACGAGGCTGAAGCCTGCCCGCTGGAGCGCCGCCTGGCCGGAGGAGCCGAGGAGGTAGCTGATGAACGACTCCGCCGCCGCCTCGTCCGGCGCGCTGGCCAGGATGGTCACGGTGTAGGTGGCCTTGAGGTCCTCACCGGTCACGGGGACGGTCGCGATGCTGGCCGGAGTCGACTCGCTGGTGTAGAAGAAGCCGGCGTCCAGCTGCCCGGACTGCAGCCGCCCGACGAGCGTCTCCTCGGGGAAGACGTCACTCTTGTCGTTCTCGATCGCGGTGAGCGCCGGCAGCTTCCGGCTCTTGGCGGTATCCGTCAGCGCCTCGGCGACGAGCTCGCCCTTCGGGTCGGTCGCGGGGTCGGTGAAGCCGATCCTGAAGCCGGGCTCGGTGATGACGTCGTACCACGGCTTGCTCTTCAGGTCGGCGGCGAACTTGCTGTTCGGGTTGTAGCCGATGACCAGCGGCGCGGTCGCGAACGTGGCGTACCAGGAGACCCAGTTGCCGTTCTTCGCGCCCTCCAGGGAGGTGGTGACCTTCGGGCTGGCGCTGATGAAGACGTCGCCCTTGTAGACCTTGCCCTTGATGTCGGTGGCCAGCGCCTTCGAGCCGGCCGAGTAGCCGGTGACGGTGTAGCCGGTCGCGGTCTGGAACTGCGGGCCGAAGACCTTCTGCATGAAGTTGACGAGCGACCCCGCGTACAGGACGTCAACCGGGCCAGTCCCGGTCGCGGTGGCCGACGGGGACGCGGACCCCGTGGCACTCGCGGAGCTGGCAGGGCTGGAGGTGGAACCTGATGAGCTGCTTGACGAACTGCAGGCGGCCAGGGCCAGCACCACGCTCGCGCATGCCAGCCCGGTCACCACCGCCTTACGGGAACCACGCTTCATAGCGGCACTGCTCCTGGAGGCACTGCGAGAGTTGATCACCGAGCGACCATACCAAAGCACTAGTAGCAAAGGCACTAGCTGGATACCGAACTGTAACAGCACAGATCAGCATAGGTGCCAGGCATTGATCGGCATTGCGCCGAGCCAGGGCGGCGCCGCCTCCTCGCGGCACGGCGGATGGCCCGGCGCCGAGGCTGCCGTGGCGCCGTCCATCGGTGGCGCGACCTGATGCCGGGACCACAACCGGGGATGGTGGGCTGTTGTTGCCAATTCCCAGTGACCCGCGTCACTATGGGGCGGATGATGACCAGCGAACTGTGTGCATCACCGGGAGGATTGGCATGAAGACGCGAGCAGCGGTGCTCCGGGACGTGGGCAAGGACTTCGAGATCGTCGAGCTCGACCTCGACGAGCCCAAGGCGGGCGAGGTCCTCGTCCGGCTGGAGGCGTCTGGCCTCTGCCACTCCGACGACCACCTGCGCACCGGCGACATCCCGGTGCCGGTACCCGATCGTGGGCGGCCACGAGGGCGCCGGCGTGGTCGAGCGGGTCGGCCCCGGCGTGGACCGGATCAGTCCCGGCGACCATGTCGTCGGCTCGTTCCTGCCGGTCTGCGGCAAGTGCCGGTTCTGCGCGCGGGGCATGACCAACCTGTGCGACCTCGGCCGCCTCCTGGTCGACAACTGCCTGACCGATGGCACGTTCCGGTACCACGAGGGCGCCACCGACTTCGGCCAGATGTGCCTGCTCGGCACGTTCTCGCAGTACGCGGTGTTCTCCGAGGCCTCGACCGTCAAGATCGACGACGACGTGCCGTTCGAGGTCGCGGCGCTGGTCGGCTGCGGGGTGCCCACCGGCTTCGGCACCGCGGTGCACGCCGGGCGAGGTGCGGCCCGGCGACACCACGGTCGTCTACGGCGTCGGCGGCGTCGGCATCAACGCGGTGCAGGGAGCGGCGTTCGCGGGCGCCCGCTACGTCATCGCGGTCGACCCGGTGGCCCTGAAGCGCGACACCGCGCTGAAGATGGGCGCGAGCCACGCGGTCGCGTCGGCCGAGGAAGCACAGGACCTCGTCCTGCAGCTCACCGAGGGCGTGGGCGCGGACCAGGCCCTCGTCACGGTCGGCGTGGTCTCCGAGGAGGTCGTCAGCGCCGCCTTCGCCGCGATCCGCAAGCGCGGCACCGTGGTGATCACCGGGCTCAACGGGCCGCCGAAGAAGACGGTGAACGTGTCCGGCTTCGAGCTGACGCTGTTCGAGAAGCGACTCCAGGGCGCGCTGTTCGGCAGCAGCGCCCCGTTCGACGACATCCCGCGGCTCCTGGGCCTGTACAAGTCCGGCAAGCTCAAGCTCGACGAGCTGATCACCACCCGCTACACCCTCGACCAGGTCAACCAGGGCTACGAGGACATGCTGGCGGGCCGCAACATCCGCGGGGTCATCATCCATGAGCACTGAGAGTCCCGGGGAGGCAGTCATGGAGCGTGAGTCGGCTCATAAGGGGTACTGGCAGGGAGTGCACCATATCTCGCTGACGATCCCGCCGGGGGCGGAGTCCCAGGTGCGCGCCTTCTACGGCGGCATCCTTGGCATGACCGAGGTCGCTGACGGCGGCCCGGCTGCCGGGCCCGGCGGCTGCCACTTCCGCTCCGGCGACCTGGAGTTCGACTTCGACGTCGACCTTGACGCCCACGCCCCGTGCCCGCGCCAGGCCCACCCCGGCTCCCTCGTCGCGGACATCGACGCGCTCGCCGCGCGGCTCGCCGAGCAGGGCGTGGCGGTCGAGTGGGACCACAGGTTCCTCGGCTACCGGCGGTTCTACGCCCGTGACCCGCTGGGCAACCGGCTGGAGTTCCTCCAGCCGGCGCCCGCCAGCTAGGACCGCCCGCGCCGCGTGGCGCGGCTGGCTAGTTCGGGCTGTACGGCTCGCGGCTGAGGTCTGGTGCCGGACGCGATGTCGTGACGCGCAGCATGGCGCGCTCACGGGTCAGCAACTGGCGCTCGGCCCTCAGCCGCGTGATGCAGTCCGCCGCGGTGAGCAGGGCCTGCCGCTCCGGCAGGTCGATGATCATGGCCGCCGCGACGACGTAGGACAGCATGACAGGGTCATCGGGGATGTCGGCGATGTGGATCACCGCGCCCGCCCGGTCGGCGAGCGCGTTCACGTAATCGCGGAATCCCGCCTGGACCGCCGCGATCGTCCTCGCGCCTGCCTCTTCGCGGGCGGCCGCCTCGTCCGCCGGGTGATCTGCGGGGTCAGCCGGCTCCAGTTCCCCCTCCTCATCGGGCAGGTACTCGACCTCTCCCTGGTGGTACGGCAGCGTCTGGTCCGCGCGCAGCAGCCGGAACCGCCGCGACCCCACGACCACCAGGTCGAACCGGCCGTCCGGGTGCTCCTTCGCGTCGCGCAGGGTCGCCACGCAGCCGATGTCGTAGAGCTCGTTCACCGCCTCGGCGCCGACCTCCCGGCCCTTGCGGATCGCGATGACGCCGAACTCCCTCGGCTCAGGCCGCTCCAGGAGGCCGGCGACCATGAGCCGGTAGCGCTCCTCGAAGACGCGCAACGGCAGGATCATCCCGGGGAACAGGACGGTCGCGAGCGGGAACAGTGGCAGCAGCTGGCTCATAGTGAATGACAGTATGCCCGGTCAGCCTCCCGGGCATGTCGCGGGCCGATGCCCTGGGCGG